>NZ_JALKAP010000001.1:0-300842 GCF_023016045.1 Marinobacter sp. S6332
CTGGCAGCAGGACAAACAGGTCGAACAAGGAAAGTACCGATCGTTACGAACACTGCAGAGGTCTTAGCGTACGATTTTTTCCGTTTCGTGAGCTGCCCCCTATTACGCTGGCCAAGTAAAATGCATCTACATCGACCCGCCCTTCAACACAGGCCAAGCATTCGAGCATTACGATGACAATTTGGAGCATTCCATATGGCTAGGAATGATCTTCCCACGCTTAGTCCTCTTGCATCAGCTATTGGCGGAGGACGGCACAATCGTTGTGCACTTGGACGATGAAGAACTGGCTTACGCCATAGTTTTGATGGACGAAATTTTCGGAAGAAAAAATCGTGTAAGCCTTTGCACATTTAAGCAAAGCTCGGTGTCTGGGCCGAAGGCGATAAACCCAGGTGTCGTTAGCACATCTAGCTATCTTTTTTGCTATGCGAAAAACAAATCGCACTGGAAAAGCTATCGATCTTACAAGGCGCGTGAGCGGGACAGTCGGTATTCAAAATTCATACGTAACCGAGACCAAGATCAGCTCCTCACTGTATCGAATATTCATTTATTTGCCCCACCCTCTTGGACAAATCTGTTCGGCTTGCACATATCAAAGTTAACCCCAAATTTTGGACAGGTGCCTGAGTTCTGATTCACCAGCTCCACAAGGAGGAGAATCATGAGAAAGTGACGCAAACAACACAGCGCATCACTTAAGTGCAAGGCTGTCCTTGCCCACCCTTAAGGCCACACCTTGAATTGCTGCCCGTTTCCAGATCCACCCCACCATAGTCAGCACCTGGAAGCGCGACCTATTGGAGAGCGCGTCCGACCTCCTCGAAGGCAAGAGTATAGTCGGTAAGCAATTCGATGAACTCAGCACGGACGAACTGTACCGTGAGATTCGCCGACTGACGGTGGAACGCAATTTTTGTTGCTTAAGCTCCTGGGTGGCTCGTTCCACTTTGGCTGAGCTCCATGTATTTCACAGAGCCCTTCGGAAAATCCTTGCGAACCAAAAGCACTTCATCAACCTGTCACGTCAGTGACACGACGGTGTCATCTCTCAGCTTTACCGTTCAATTGTAACTCGCAATACGGCGAGCTTATTTATTGCAAAAGGTGATCCTGTGGCGCCAACTCAATCAACCAATGTGATGCTTCGAGTCGAGAGTATGGGCGTAACCTACCCGGGAAACGTCCTCGCGCTCAAACCCACCAACGTTCACTTTCACAAGGGCGAATTCACCGTGCTACTGGGACTTTCAGGCGCGGGTAAATCCACTCTGCTTCGTTCACTGAATCACCTGGTTAAGCCCACAACCGGGAAGGTTGTGTCTGGCGAGTTTGGTGAACTGACCAACCGTAGAATCCTGCGACAGCACCGCAGCCGCACCGCCATGGTGTTCCAGCATCACCAGCTGATCGAACGATACACCGCGTTACAGAATGTGCTGACAGGCAGACTTGCGTATCACGGTACTTGGCGAAGCCTGCTTCCCCTGCCCCGGCAGGACCTGGAGTTGGCTCTGCAATGCCTCGACCGCGTAGGTCTGGCTGACAAAGCGCTTTCCCGAGTAGATCAGTTGTCCGGCGGCCAGCAGCAGCGGGTTGGAATCGCCAGAGCATTGGTGCAGCAACCATCCATGATTCTTGCCGATGAGCCCGTTGCCAGCCTGGATCCGGCCACTTCTGAAAAGGTACTCGGCCTACTGCGCGATATTTGTCAGGAAGATGGAATCACCGCGGTTATTTCCTTGCACCAATTGGAATACGCCCAGCGTTTTGCAGACCGGATCATCGGCCTTTCGAACGCTCATATCGTTTTTGACGATGCTCCTGAAAACCTGAAATCGAAACACCTGGACGAGATTTACCACCGTTCACCCAGCGTGGTAGCTGCGGAAGGCAAACCAGCCATCCATAAACCTAAGACCACCCCGATAACGACAGACGTACTGGAGATAGCACAATGAAGACAATGATTCACTCTTTGCTGGCTCTGATAATGATGCTCGGCATCCATTGGTCAGCCCATGCCGCAGATACAGACCCTGATCTTTTGAAAGTTGCCTTGCTGCCGGATGAGAACGCGTCAGAACTGATCAAGCGAAACCAACCTTTGAAGGATTACCTGGAAACCACTCTTGGTAAGGAAGTAGAACTGATTGTTACCACCGATTACTCCTCCATGATCGAAGCCATGCGTTTTGGCCGAATTGACCTGGCTTACTTTGGTCCGTTGTCCTATGTGATGGCCAAGAGTAAGAGTGACATTGAACCCTTTGCCGCCATGGTGGTAGACGGGAAGCCGACTTATCGCTCCATCATTATTGCCAATGCGGACTCTGGCATTGGCTCCTTCGCGGATATCAAAGGCAAGAAAATGGCCTACGGTGACCGCGCATCCACTTCCAGCCACCTGATCCCCAAGACCGTACTCCTTGAGAAGGCAGAGCTCGAAGCCGGAAAGGACTATGAGGCTCATTTCGTCGGTAGCCATGACGCTGTTGCGGTTAACGTCGCCAATGGCAATGCCGACGCCGGAGGGTTGTCCGAAGTTATCTTCGAGCATGTGATGGACCGCGGTTTGATTGATCGGAGCAAGGTCAAAGTGCTGGGCTACAGCGGTGACTTTCCTCAATACCCCTGGGCCATGCGTTCGAACCTGGCCCCTGAGCTGAAGAGCAACATTCAGAAAGCCTTTCTGCAGATCGATGACCCGGAGATTCTCGACAACCTGAAGGCTGAGGGATTCGCGGCAATTACCGACGAAGATTACGATGTCATCCGCGCTATGGGTGGCCTGCTCAATCTTGATTTCGCAAAAATGTGAGGAGTGCCCCATGAACTATACAACGACGGAACCGGCGACTCTGTCGCCGGCCCCGTCGGCCTCCGTGCTGGATGAGCACGCGAAAGGCTGGCGGAAAAAACTCGGACAGTCGCTGTTAGTGCTGCTCATCATTTTTGTCGCAAGTTGGTACGTAGGGCTGCTCAATTTCAATACACTTGCCAATGGCGTGCCAGCCATAGGCACACTCATTGGCGAATCTCTTCCACCTGACTTCACCAATGTGGCCAGCTGGGTGTCGCCGTTAATCGACACGCTTGCGATGAGCATTGCCGGTACTGCCATTGCAGTAACCTTGTCTGTGCCACTGGCATTCCTGGCTGCGCGCAACACCTCTCCACATCCGGTGGTGTTCCAAGTAACTCGAACCCTTTTAAACGGTTTGCGTTCAGTCCCGGAACTGATCATGGGCATCATCTTCGTGGCTGCTGTTGGTTTTGGGGCGTTGCCTGGCGTACTGGCGCTCGGTCTTCACTCCATTGGCATGGTTGGAAAGTTTTTTGCCGAAGCGATTGAGCATGTAGATGAGGCGCCAGTGGAAGCGGCCGATGCTGCCGGCGCTACTCGCTTGCAGGTGCTCTATCACGCCGTGCTGCCACAAGTACTTCCTCAATTCGCGGACGTGTCCATTTATCGCTGGGAATACAATTTCCGTGCCTCGACCGTAATGGGCATGGTGGGTGCCGGTGGTATTGGCTTCGAATTGATGGGCTCGCTGAGAATCATGCAGTATCAGGAAGTCAGCGCCATTCTCATTGTCATCTTGTTGATGGTCACCGTCGTGGACAGTCTCAGTGGCCGCCTTCGTAAGAAATTCAAATAAGGAGCGTCGATGAAACCCAAGGTTGTGATAACCCATAAGGTCCATGACAGTGTTCTGGATGAACTTGCCCAAGATTGCGAGCTGGTCACCAACCAATCCGGCGCCACGTTGCCCCAGGAGGAAGTGGCTGCGCGCGTTGCAGACGCTGATGCGATGATGGCGTTCATGCCAGACCGAGTTGGAGTGGAGTTCCTACAGGGGTGTCCGCGCTTGAAGGTGATTGGTGCAGCCCTGAAAGGCTATGACAACTTTGATGTGGATGCCTGCACGCGTCATGGGGTTTGGCTGACATTTGTACCGGATTTGCTAACCGTGCCTACTGCAGAGCTAACGGTCGGGCTGACGATCAGTCTCACCCGACAAGTCAAGGCGGCGGACCACTTCGTTCGATCCGGTGAATTTACTGGCTGGACACCACGCTTCTATGGGCAGGGGATCGAAGGCTCACGGATTGGTATTGTGGGTATGGGGGCCATCGGCCAAGCGGTGGCGCAGCGCCTGAACGGATGGGGAGCGGATTTAATCTATTCCCAGCCGGAACGTTTACCCGTGCAGCATGAGCAGGCACTGGGTTTGTCCCATACTCCCCTCAAGATGCTGCTGGCCCAGTCAGATATTGTGATCCTGGCACTGGCGCTCAATGAGCAAACCCTCCACACCATTAATCGCGAAACGCTAACAGGAATGAAACCGGGCGCATTCCTTATCAATCCCTGCCGTGGATCTGTGGTGGATGAGGGTAGTGTTCTGCAAGCGCTTCAATCCGGTCAGTTGGGGGGGTACGCCGCTGATGTGTTTGAGATGGAAGATTGGGCGAGAGAAGATCGTCCGAGGGAGATCGCCCAGGGGCTCAGGGCCCACCCCAACACGCTGTTTACTGCTCACATCGGATCGGCAGTCAGCCAGGTGCGTCTGGCTATCGAGCAACGCGCTGCTCGGAACATTCTGCAAGTGCTTCGGGGTGAGCGGCCGGGTGATGCGATCAATGATCCCAGTGGCCGCGAGAGCGGCCCATGCTGAATCTTGTCTGGCTGAAGAGTTTCGTGGCGGTGCTGGACCACAACGGGTTTCAGGCCGCAGCCCGCCAGTTGGACATCGCACAACCCACACTGTCCCAGCACCTTCAAAAACTCGAAAACCAACATGGCGTTTTATTGGTCCACAGGGGGCGCTCTGGCTGTGAGCCAACCCGGGCTGCCTTAACCTTGTTGCCTTTTGCCCGAAGTCTGCTCCGGCTGGAGGAGCAGGCGAGATCTTCCATTATGGAGGCTCGACTTCGCGTTGGGGCGAGCTCCAATATTGGGATTTATATGCTCCAGCCCTACATCCGTCGTTACAAGGAGCTGGGCGTAGGGCCCGAGGTGGATGTGGTAATAGATTCCAATCCGACTATTGCACGGCATTTATCGGACGGTGAGCTGGACGTGGCGATTATGGAGTGGTGGCATGATCTACCCGGATTCCATGCTCAGGCGTGGCGTAACGAGCCCGTTGTTCTAATCGTTCCGCCTGGTCACCCGTTAGCCCGTCGAACCGATATCGACCGCGATACGCTGTCTAACATGGCTCTGATCGGCGGCGAACCCGGCACCGGCACTGGCCGGCTTTTGGCGACCTACTTCGGTGAGCATGGGCCATTTCCGACGGTATCTATGCAGCTGGGTAGCACCGAAGCCGTCAAGCAAGCGGTTAAGGTCGGACTTGGCGCATCGTTGGTGCTTGAAAGTTCTGTACGGGAGGAGGTCCAAAATGGAAGTCTGGTGGCTATTCCCGTGAGTGAGCCTGGCCTTAGCAAGGAGCTGATGGTGATTTATCCGAGCAGCCTGGACAAACACAGGCCAGTATACTCGTTTGTTGGGCATCTCTGTGAATAGCTATTGGGTCCACCTCACGCATATCTAGCTGGGAATGCAGATACTGAGCCTCACGCTCACTTCGACAACGCAGTATTCCGTCATCTGCATATCGGCAGAATGGGATATCCGGATGACGAACGGTCAGCCAACGATCCAATGCATAATGCAGAAACAGGTTTGCCAGAACTGGCGATAACGGGCCACCTTGTGGTGTGCCAACGTTCCGTCGTTCCTGCTTACCATCTTTCGTCTGCATCGGTGCCGTTAGGCAGCGCCTCACATACAGCAGCACCCAGGATTCAGAGCAATGGTGGTCAAGGGCCTTGAGCAATAGCTCATGATCAATATGATCAAACAAGCCACGGATGTCATACTCCAGCACCCAGTCCCTTTCCCAGCACCGCTTTCGCGTGATCGCAAGCGCATCATGCGGGGATTTCCCGCGCCGATACCCGTACGAGTCCACATGAAAGACAGGTTCCAGGATAGGTTCCAGCGTCATAGTAACCACAGTTTGCGCTATACGATCGCTAACCGTGGGTACCCCGAGCAATCTTTCTCCTCCACTTTTCTTCGGAATTGGAACTGCTTTGACGGACGGTGGGAAATAGCTGCCGGACGACATCCGATTCCAAATTAGATAGAGGTTCTTACTTAAGTCTCGATCAAAGTCCTGAATCGTCTGGCCATCTACACCGGCTGTACAAAACGAGGCGCTTGTATGCCAATACCCTTTGGATCTATCGTCCCGTGATCGTTACGCCTCTTACCGTCACCTCACTGGCTATCTCGTACAGGAGATCAGCCATGGTCATCAGACCCGCTGTCTACGTTCGAGCCTACTTCCGAATGGTCAACGGCACGCTTCAGCGTGTTTGCGCCCATTTCCGGAGTTGGCCAAACCGCTAAATGAGGATGATGCCGAGGACATCCCTCGGCATCGCTAGAATCTTTTCATTGATGTGAGGTGACGCATGTCCAAAAAATACCGAAGCGCTGTAACAGGCCGTTATGTAACCGAGACCTTTGCCAAGAAACACCCGCGGGAAACCGTCGGTGAAAAGAGTAAACCGTCTCGGAAGAAAAAATAACGAAGTCGGCACAAGGACGTGCCCTGGAACCCGCTTCAGGCTCTGGTGGTCTCCCAAGTACACTGCGCATAATCGGCGTTACGTTAAGGTCGCAAAGCGGACATTTGGGGCGGCCGGTCAATACGAATTAGATAATGTCCATTTGACACGAGCGAACGCTAGGCGCTGTATTGGGTGTGAAATGTCATGTATATCGGGATAAGTCCAGTTTTCACATCCGGTTGCCCAGTGCGTCAGGGTAAGTCCGCTTCAATTTATGCGACGGACCGAAACCACTTCGTCATCTACCATCATTTTTTCCTTTCTGGGGCATATAACGACATCTGGGCGAAACTCATGAAGATAACGGAAACCATCAGTAACCTCCCAAACTGACCTATCACTGAGTTGAAATATCTCATCACGATTGCCGAGGAATGGGGTCGGTTTTACGATCGTCATCTCTTTACAGTCCGGAGCTTGCACACCACCGTACCCCATATTGCCACTGGTGGCTCGGCATCTCTCTGTAAGACTTCGATATCTTGATACTGTCATTTTTTCGATATTAAACTCCCAATCCCCGCTCGCTAACAATCGGCATGCTTGGTTATCGGGGTCATGTGGACCATTTAGAACGACACATGCTTGTGTTGCCAATCGCGACTGGACGGGATTCGTTGACGTGGAATTACACGGGTGTCGAGAATTTCTTCGTCGCTCCGGCTCGACGTTTATGGCTTGGTCATTTGAAATCGAGCGCCCCGGCTGGTTCAGAGGGGGCGTTTGATCCGGGCCAATTTTCATGCCCTTTCCAGAGTCCCAAA
This sequence comes from Marinobacter sp. S6332, assembly GCF_023016045.1. Taxonomy (GTDB): domain Bacteria; phylum Pseudomonadota; class Gammaproteobacteria; order Pseudomonadales; family Oleiphilaceae; genus Marinobacter. The sequence goes on from NZ_JALKAP010000001.1 coordinate 7,419, forward strand.
CTCTTACCTCTTCTCTGCCTTGTCCAAGAGTGGGGCAATTACCCTGCACGTAAGAAATAGAGCCGTCTGGAGCAGTGCATTTTGTAATGGCGGTGGCCTGACTATTAAAAACCAGGAACAAAGCCAAGGATAAGAAAAATTTAATCTGGAAGTTGAGCATGCCTCACCCCGAGTCCTTTCAATATGCTGATTCAATGAGTTTAGCCGAAGGTTACTATGCTGACGCGTTGCCCCAGCTTTGGTTGCACCGCTGATCAGAGCCTTCCAACCGTGCATATTGCGCTAGAGACGCGATGGCGTCAGCTATTCCAATGAATAGGTGGAGGAAGTGGAGCAACGCGACCACTCGCTTTTGTTTCGGGCCTTTGAGCAGGGGATGACAGTCAGGTCGCAAAGCGAACGTTCAAATTTTGGACAGTGCTCGCGTTGACCAGAGCCGGAGCGATTAACCGGCACAGCAGGACAACTGCTTTACATCCTTGGTGAACGTTTGCGCACAGAGTTTGAGTCCTTCAACCATGGTCAGATAAGGGAACAAGTCATCGCCGATTTCCTGAACGGTCAAACCTGCTCGTAACGCCATCACTGCCGTTTGGATAATTTCACCGCCTTCCGCTGCGACAACCTGCACCCCGAGCAAACGGCCTGTGCTGCGCTCTGCTACCATTTTAATAAATCCATGGGTGTCAAAGTTTACTAGCGCACGCGGCACGTTTTCCAAGTCGAGCAGCCTGGTGTCCACGCTATAACCCCGAGCAACTGCTTCGGCTTCAGTGAGGCCAACGGTGGCGACTTGAGGATCGGTGAACATGACCCCGGGCATGGCACTGAGGTCGAGTTTGGCCTCGCCTCCCGTCATGTTGACGGCGGCTCGGCTGCCTGCGGCAGCTGCGACATAGACAAACTGCGGTTGATTGGTGCAGTCACCAGCAGCGTATATTCCGGTGACCGTGGTTTGCAGATGCTCATCCACCTGAATTGCGCCGCGTGAAGTTTCCACGCCAATGCTCGCCAGGTTCAGGGCCTCGGTATTGGGCGTTCGACCGGTCGCCACCAGTAGTTGGCCGGCTCGCAAGGTGCCGGCAGGCGTCTCGACGATAAACTCGTTGTCGCTATAGTCCACGTTGCTGGGCGTGGTCTGGCGAAGCACCTCAATCCCTTCCCGTTTAAAAGCCGCCTCTATGGCCTCTCCGATCGTAGGATCTTCGCTGGACAACACACGGCTCCGGGCTAAAACGGTAACCTTGCTGCCGAGTCTGTCGAATGCCTGAGCCAATTCCAAGGAAACGAAACCGGCACCAATCACGATCAGCCGTTTGGGAACGGTATCCAGCGCCAAGGCACTGGTTGATGTCAGGTAAGGAGTGTCTGCCAGCCCCGTTATTGGCGGCTCTGCCGGTCTGGCTCCGGTTCCAATAAAGGCGCGATCAAAATGAACCGGTTTTTCACCACCCTCAGCCAGCGTGACTACCAGGCTATTGGTATCGACAAACCGGGCCTCACCGTTCAGGACTGTGATGTCCTTGTGTTCTCGAAGTATCTTTTCGTACTTGGTGTCACGCAGCTCCTCCACTCGTGCCTGCTGTTGCTGAAGCAGTTTTGCTCGGTCTACCTGAGGAGCCTCAGCACTGATGCCCGCGTCAAACGGGCTTTCTTTTCGCAGGTGCGCGATATGTGCTGCACGAATCATAATCTTCGAGGGCACGCAGCCAACATTTACGCAGGTGCCGCCGACAGTCCCACGTTCAATCAGGGTGACGCGGGCACCGCGCTCTGTTGCCTTCAGGGCAGCCGCCATGGCGGCACCACCACTGCCGATTACCGCAATATGCAGTTTGTTGTCATTTTTCACTCGGGAAACTCCTTGGAGCTTTGAAGTTGCTCTCGTAGCTGGCGTCATAGTGCTTTTTCCGCCAGAACGCATAAACCGTCAGGCCGATGAATACCGCCAGTGCCGGAAGAAGCACATAGTCGAGATAGCCCGTCAGGGCGGCCAGTCCCACGGTGGCCATCAAAATGACCAGAATCGGTGTGAAGCAGCATAGTGCAACCAGAATAGTCCCTACTATGCCGACCCTGAGCAGGTTCTTCGGATTCTTCATTGCCCCTCCGGAGTCGCCTCTGAGGCCGTGGGAGTGGAGGGGTAACCAGCGTCGCTCGTGGCCTCGGTGAGCGCCTCTATGGAAGTGAGCGCATCGTTAAAGGTGACGACGGCTTCTCGATCAGGGTAGCTCACGGAAACTTGCGACACCCCTTCCACCTTACTTAAGGCCAACTTGACGGTGATCGGACACGCGGCACAGGTCATGTCAGGCACCGAGAGAGTTACTGTTTGAGACGCAGCCCAGGAGGACATGCTGAGCAAAGTGAGGAACATGGCAAGTACAAACTGTTTACGCATGAGAAAAATCTCCGTTTAGTAGAATAGAGGCAAAATGTAAGGGAACACTAATGCGACCAGTACCAGAGCCGTAACTACCCAAAAGATCACCTTATAGGTCTTTCGGACTTGAGGGATCGCACACGTTTCACCGGGTGAGCATTGCTCTACAGGGCGATAGATTCGTCGCCAGGCAAAGAACATGGCGACGGTGGCCGCGCCAATGAACAGCGGTCGATAGGGCTCCAAAGCTGTCAGGTTGCCGATCCAGGCACCGGAAACGCCCAGAGTGATAAGCACCAATGGCCCGAGACAGCACGCCGAGGCGAGAAGTCCAGCCATGCCCCCGACAGCGAGAGAAGCACCTCCGGATTTAGATTTGAATTTCGACATGACGCTGACACCTGTTGCCCATGGACTCGATGCGATAAGGTTACTTCCGTAGTCAAGTACGGAGTCAAGCAGTATGTCGGTTAAAGCCAGTTCACTGACTATTGGCGGCTTGGCCAAGGCGGCCAATGTAAATGTCGAGACGATCCGCTATTACCAGCGGCGAGGTCTGTTGTCGGAACCCAAACGACCTCTAGGTGGTATTCGACGCTACGGTTCCGCCGATATTGATCGGCTGACATTTGTTAAAACGGCGCAGCAGCTGGGTTTCAGTCTCGACGAGGTCGGCGACCTTTTAAGGTTGGAAGATGGCACTCACTGTCAGGAAGCCAGTGCGCTCGCCGAGCACAAGCTGAAGGATGTGCGTGAAAAGATCGAAAGGCTGGTCAAAATTGAGAAGGCTCTGAGCGACATGGTCAGTCAATGCCACGCACGGCCGGACAGCATCGCGTGCCCGCTCATTGCATCTCTACATGAGGGAGACATTGGAACAAAAAGCCAAAGGGATTAGCTTCTGAACCAATCGACCTCTTGAGGCTCTACCCCGTCACTGCGGACACTACGAAAAGATAGGCAGATTTATCGAACCGAGGTGCGCGAACGTTCGCTTTTGTTTAATGGCGACTCTTTCATCCTCCTAAATCCAAGTCATCTCCGCTACGCATACTCTGATGTTGTGATGAGGCTTCGGTAGGGGGTCAACTCTGAACGAAATCGTTTGGGTTTTGTATGGCCCCTCGAGCTTGAATTTTTAGGTGTTAACCGGATACCCTCGCGGCCTTCAACAGCGAGCCTTAGTGGTTCTAATTCACTAGGCCTTCCCACAGTGTCCTTTATCCCAAGCCAGCGTTCGATGAAATACCTGATTCTATTAACATTTCTAGTAATCGTGCTTATTGAGGCGACAACGCCCGTTTTCGCCAGTACCGTAAAAATGTCAGCCAGTGGACTTTGTCATCCGCCTCAAAGCAGTTGGTACGACAGAACCCAGAATTACAAGCCTTTTAACGGCCTCCAGGCCTGCCTGAAAGCGGGTGGTCGGCTGCCTAAAGGGGTGGCCTTGGGTAGTCTCGAAGAGGGCGCTGAAGCTGCTTCTAGCCAATATCAACGATCTGCCTTTGGCCACGGCTGGGATGATGCCGATGGCGATTGTCGTGATAGCCGAGCCGAGGCTCTGATTAATACCTCGACCACTCGTGTCCGATTTGCTAGCGCAAAGGGTTGTCGAGTCGTGACTGGCCGCTGGATTAGTCCTTTCACCGGTGAGGTACTTCAGAATGCGTCAAATGTCGACATTGATCACGTTGTGCCACTAGCTTGGGCTTGGGAGCGCGGAGCAAAGAATTGGTCTAAGGAGAAGCGCGAACATTTTGCTAACGATCCGAAAAATCTACTGCCGGTTGAGGCGAGCCTTAACCGAAGCATTAGTGGAATAGAAAAAATATCCTAAAAAGCATCAAAAACCTATGCCAGAAGTCGAAATCTGGTTTTTTTTGAGCATACACGCATATATAGTGGAATTAAGAACATACTATTTTACCAATTGGAAATTGCGTGCTGAACAGCGTCTGCATAGAGGCAAATATCAAAGTAGACAACACGGGGACGAAGATAAGTCTTCCGGTGATCGTCACCCAAGATGGTTTGCTGAAAAGTTATTTGGATTATTTGATCGTTCATCGATACAAGTCTCGGAGCTGGAAAGACAGGAGCGCGTTTGCGGTTCGACTCCTCATCGATTACACGAATCAGAATAAAGACTGCTTTGAAACTCCTCACCAACTGTTTCAGGAGTTTTCAAACAGCCTCTACACCGGAACGATTGGCGAGGACGGTAGCGATCCGAGTTGGCTGCGGTGGAAACCACGCGAGGATAAGGACGCGAACTTTCTAATCAGCCTCATAACACAATACACAGACTGGCTCTCTGAGCAGTATGAAGAGAAAAAGCTTCAGATAAACCCAACGGTGAAACCTACTCGTTACGAGGAGTGGATGGGCCTCGCAGCCTTCTACCAAAAGAAACGGCGGGCTTTTCTTTCCCACCTTTGGGCTAACAAACCAGCCCCTGCTTATTTCCGGAAGGTTATGCCCAGGAGGGTGTCGCGTTCTAACGGCAATGAGGGTAAGAAAAGCTTTCCTCCTGGACGAATTGACGACCTCTTGTGGAGTGGCCTTACGCGATATGGCTTTGAAACGAGCGACGTAGTTCATGAGCGCCTGGACCTGAAGAATGTGCTCATTACCATGCTGATGCATTACGGCGGACTCAGGCTCAGCGAGTGCTTTCACCTTTGGGTAGAAGATGTCGTGCCGTGGGAGGACGGAACCGCACTGGTCAAAATTTTTCATCCCGATAAAGGGCGGCCCCGTCCAAACGGCCCCAGCAGGCGCGAAGAGTTGCTCAACAAGTATGGGATGCAACCGCGATTTGAATATTCGAAATCCCATACGCTGCATGCAGGTTGGAAAGCGCCCAAAGAGGACAATGAAAGTCGCCACTTTCTTCAGGTTTGGTGGTTTCCAAGAAGTGCTGGTGAAACCTTTAACGACCTTTGGCGGCTTTACCTGACCTACCAGCGATACCCCGATGGCGGTAAACATCCGTTTGCATTCACGACGCAATCAGGCGCTCCGCACTCAATCAAAGGTTATAACCAATCGCTTAAAAGAGCCGTTGAAAGAATTGGTTTACCGTTTTCAAAAGAAGCGGGAACGACAGCGCACGCCCACCGACACTCGTATGGGCAAGCTCTGGCTGATGCAAACGCTGATTCTCTGATCATTAAAAACGCCCTACACCATAAATCGATAGAAAGTCAGCAGGTCTACACCGAACTCACTGATAAGCAGATGCGGGCGCATTTGAGCAGATTGTCGCCCGAGCACGGCTTAATTTCTCCAATCAAGAAAGAACTCATTCATGACAACTAAGTACGCCACGCTCGCCGAAGCCTCAGAAGCCGCTCAGCGCTTGGGATTCAAAACGCAGCCGGAATACAAGAAGAGCTACCGAAACGATTCGAAGCTGCCAGCAAATCCCGACCAATTCTATGCCGGAGATTGGGGTGATTGGTATAGCTTCCTTGGCACTGAGCGCCCCGGTGAGAAGTACGCCACTGTCGCCGAGGCGTCCGAGGCCGCTCAACGCTTGGGATTCAAAATAAGAGATGAATACAACAAGGGCTACAAAAAAGACCCGAAGCTGCCAGCAGCTCCCGACAAACACTATGCCGAAGATTGGGCTGATTGGCCCAACTTCCTTCGCAATGCGCGCCCCATAGAAAAGTACGTGACGCTCGCCGAGGCGTCCGAAGCCGCTCAGCGATTGGGCTTCAAAACACGCACCGAATACTTTGATGACTATCAAAAAGACCTGAAGCTGCCATCGAATCCCCACCGAAGTTATGCCGGAGATTGGGATGATTGGTATAGCTTCCTTGGCGTTGAGCGCCCCGAGAGGTACGCGGCGCTTGCCGAGGCGTCCGAAGCCGCTCAGCGCCTGGGGTTCAAAACACAGACGGAATACTTTGAGGACTACCAAAAAGACCCGAAGCTGCCATCACAACCCGCAGTTTTCTATGCCGAAGATTGGGATGATTGGTATAGCTTCCTTGGCACTGAACGCCCCAGTGAGAAGTACGCCACTGTCGCCGAGGCGTCCGAAGCCGCTCAACGCTTGGGGGTCAAAACACAGACGGAATACTTAGAGGACTACCAAAAAGACCCGAAGCTGCCAGCTTCTCCCGATCAATTCTATGCCCAAGATTGGAGTAACTGGTACAGCTTCCTTGGCACTGAACGCCCCGACGGCAAGTACGCGACGCTCGCCGAGGCGTCCGAAGCCGCTCAGCGCTTGGGATTCAAAACGTCCACAGAATACAAAGAGGGCTACAAACAAGACCCGAAGCTGCCATCCCATCCCGACGAAATCTATGGCAAACATTGGGCTGATTGGTACAGTTTTCTTGGCAATGAGCGCCCCAGAGAAAAGTACGCGACCCTCGCCGAGGCGTCCGAAGCCGCTCGGCGCCTGGAATTCAAATCAATCAAGGAATACCAGAAGGACTACAAAAAAGACCCGAAGCTGACAGTATCTCCCAACGACTTTTATGCCGAAGATTGGGATGATTGGTACAGCTACCTTGGCATTGAGCGCCCCGTGAAGAGGTACGCCACTGTCGCCGAGGCGTCCGAAGCCGCTCAACGCTTGGGGTTTAAATCAGGGGCGGAATACTTCAGGGGCTACGAAAAAGACCCGAAGCTGGTATCGACCCCAAACCAATTTTATGCCGAAGATTGGATAAGTTGGCCTCACTTCCTGGGCAACGAAAACGCCATTAATCGAGAACTGACCAGCAAATACCCCGAGTTTTGGAAAGCCATTCAGTGTTATGTAGAGGCTGGTACAGGCCAATCCAACAAATACTCACATTTGAGAGCATTCCTTAGATTTTACGTCGACAAGTTGGGCTTGGTTGACGATCCGGGAGCCATGCTGTCAAGGGATATCCCGTTTAATGAGCGAGCGTACGAAAACTTTATAAATGCCACCGCAGATACTGTAAAAAAATCAAGGCATAACGCCTGTTCCGCTTTTTTCGAGTGGATTTTGGAGACTTATTGCTCTGACGAGGACGATAACGGTGAGTTGATAGTTCTGCCCGGCTACCGCAATCCTCTGAGAACCGTTCTCAAGGGCTTGTTAGACCAGTTGCCCAGCTACAGGCGCAGTGAATCAAACAAGCCCGCATTACCCATGGATGCCATTTTACGAGCCAAGCAGCATCTTGTTCCGCTAGAGGCGACGTCGTTTCGCGATCTATATCAATTGCATCCCTTCCTCGAAGACTGCTGGTTCGAGGTTGATCCTCAGTTAATCGATGAGAACGACCCAAACTGCGTTTGTCGAGTAGTGACAAAAGAACGGAAGCGAGGTCGCAAGCGCTATTCTGAAGAGGTGTACGAGTTATGGTCGCCCGTGAAAATTGTTGCTCTCTACACGTTGCTGTCCATTCCATTGCGCAGTCAACAGATCCTTTGGCTCGATAGCGGAGAGGGGGATGAATTCCTTCCGGTATGGCGTGATGGGAAGGTCCACTGGATCAAGAATTTAAACCCGATTGCAACCCGAAAGCGAAACCAAGGCTTTATTCGGAAAGGGAACGATGACGGTGAGTTGAGTGCCTACATCACGACGAACAAAACCGGAAAGAAGCTTGGCGGCTACGAAGTTCCCTTTATGCCGGAAGACCTGGCGTATTGGGTTATCCAGCTTCGGGAGTGGCAGTCCAAATACAATCCTATCGAAGCACTCACACCGTGGACGCAAATCAAGCTGAAGCAAAAGACCAACAAAGACATCCTCAAACGGCGTGGTAAACAAGCGTTCCTTTTTCGCGATCCGGCGTCAATTACCTGTGATGAGAAGGTGTCGCCCATATTTACGACAACCGCGTTTACACGAACGCTGCCTGCTCTGTTGTTTCATAGTCAGAGGCCCGGTGAGGACTTCGCTGAGAAAATCGAAAATAAGAACAGCGTGGATTACAAGAGCCAATTTACCCCTCACGCTCTCCGCGTCAGCCTTATCACTGCCTACATTGTCGACGGCAGAGCGCCCATAGCCGTGATTTCAAAGCTGGTTGGTCATTCCTCGCTGGTGATGACGATTTACTACACAAAGGTAGGAGCCAGCAAAATGCGGCTGGAGATGGCGGCGGCTGAAAAACGGGCACTTGAGCAGAGTCACTATCGTTACGAAGACCTCATCCTCCAGAAGAAAATCGAAGAGGCGCGTCCGGAATTAATCGCCACAGACCGAAGCATCATGGATCAGTGTCTGACACCTAGTTGGCCCTCTGGAGCCTTCCAACTTATGAGTTTCGGAATCTGCCCCATGAGCGGCAACAAGTGTGACCAAGGTGGCATGGCGCTGGTTGAGCGAAAGGTTGAAGCACAGTACGCGCCGGTGCCCAATGGCTACCTTGGGACTCGAAATTGTCCCCAATGCCGCTTCTTCATTACCGGCCCGGCGTTTCTGGGCGGTTTGTCGGCTATTGCCAACGAAATCATTCTGGAAATCAATGTCGCCCGCAATGAATACCACGAACTCGAAGAAAAAAGGCAGACGCTCGATGACGAGCGGTACGATACCGAGTCTTCGGGACAGGTTTTTGGTAAAGAGCGAACGCTGAAAAAGATCACCTCGGCGTATGAGGAAAAAGCCAAAAAGCTCGACATGCTTCTCACGGATCTCCAGCACTTATACCGCCTGATTTCTCAATCTACCGAACTGCTGAAGACCTCCGAGACAGGCCAGCACCAACTGATCGTCAGCGACAATTACGTGGAAATGGAGATGCATTTGGAGGAGCAAAGCAGCGAGTTTCGGTTGCTCGCTGAGGTCTGTGCCAACGCTGAAATTTACGAGAGCGCCAGTGCCTCCAGGGCACGCCCCCTGCTCAGTCAGATGCTCGACAAATTGGCGGACACCAATGGGATTGCACCCGCGATATTTCGGTTGACCGAGGATCAGCAGCTCGAAGCTGCCAATCAGGTCGTCCGGCTGATTATGCAAGTGACACAGAATAACTGGCACGTCGCTGACCAGTTGATCAATGGGCAAATCACCTTGGAAGATCTCGCCGAACCACTACAGCTAGGTGATGTGCGCCAAGAGATCGAGTCAGCCATGAACGGGTCTTTGAAATTCCCGCTAGAAATCGAGAGTTGCAATGAGTGAACCGAACGAAGTCTACGAGGCCATACTGGGCCAACTGAAAAATTCTCGTTCCAGGAAGTCCCTGGAGGCCCTTCACGCCGTTTGCAAGGAACATCATGAGTCAGGCTCGGTTGATTTCAGAATCTCAACGATTGCGAAGCTAGGAGCCAGTCGTGGCGCTCCTAGCGAGCAGACCATCCGAAACAAAACCGGAGAACATTATAGAGCGGTCATTGAGGCTTGGCAGGCGCTTGGAGACCAGAAAAAGAAAGCGATCAAAGCACAGACCACGCCCTCGGGCGAGTACGATTGGGTTGATGAGGTAAGCAATAAAACTCACCGCTTCCTCATACTCGACCTGATTTCGAAGGTCCGTAAATTGAGGGCCGAAAATAAAAGGTTTGCATCGATCAAGAAATTGGAAATTGACTACCGAGCGGGTGCTGAAGACAAATCTGAATCGAGGTTACCGAGCCTGTTGAGTCACGAGATTGATGCATTGAGAGACGCCATCTCTGAGGAGTCCCTTAAATTAAAGGGCTGGACTAAAACAGAACGCGGCAGCATCAAGGACCAAAACGGCAAGGTTGTCCTCAGAAACGGTTTTGTGGATGCCCTTGAAAAAGCGTTGAGTATCGAGAATGGCTAACGGACAAGAAAAAGCTCGCGAAAACCTTGTTGCCTTTCAGCGTTGGGCCGCTACGAAAACCGAGGACGATTTAAAGCAAATCGTCTTTCGGGGCCAGCTAAACCGTGGCGAAGTCGCCAACGCTATCGGTATCGGAAAGAGCGCCGTGCGCCAGAATCCGGCGATAAAATCGCTGGTCCTTAAATACCTCGGGCGAATCGCCGCTTGCGGCGAGAGGGCAGAGCCCTCAATTGAAATCGAGGCTACGTCCGTTTTTTTGATAGAAGCGGGACCTTTTCAGACTGACTGTTCTTGATAAAAAGCGGACCTTTTTTGTCGCCGAGATTCCGGGAGCTTAAGCATGCTGAGGTCGCAAAGCGAACATTCAGTCGGGGCGCAAAACCATAATTGGTCTTAACGATCCTTTGCCACTAATCTCTAGGTGGTTACTTCCGCCGTTGAGATCCCTTCATTTTTGAAAACGCGCTTTACAGCAGCTTGCACGGGCCCATGTCACAATATGAAATTATTGGACGTGTATGGACCCCTCCTCTATTGTGGTGGTATCGACCTCTGTGGAAACTCTGTTTACCTCACTTGTGTGCTTCCGATAGCGCCTTCACATGCTAGCCGCAGCCATGTTGTGGTCATAGCCCGTCTCATTATGTACCAGTGCCCTGGCAGAGGCCGGATAACCGTGCCAGCCAAAGCACTGCCACCGGCAGCAGGCGCGCTGGTGGCAGTGCCAGCGGCCAGGTCAGCCGCCATATCAGGGCGGATCAGCTATCGCTGGTGTCCGGCAGGTAAGCGCCGTCCTCGTCATGGACTTCCTGGCCGGTCACCGGCGGGTTGAAGGCGCAGATCAGGCGCATGTCCTCGCTGCCACCGTACAGGATGTGCTTGTCGTGGTTGTCCAGGGCGTAGAGGGTACCGTCGGTAATCTCGTGAACTTCACCCGTGGCGAGGTCCTTGATGCGCCCGTTACCCGCAACGCAGTAAACGGCTTATAGGTGGTGCTTGTACCAGAAAGTGTGCTCGGAGCCTGCCTTGATGATGGTTTCGTGGAAGGAGAATCCCATTCCGTCCTTCTTGAGCAGCAGACGGCGGCTGGTCCACTGCTTGTCGCTGACTTCACGCTCGGTACCAATGATGTCCTGAACTCTAACGATTTTCATGGGCGAATCTCATGGTTGGTTGGCCAGAATCGGGTGAACTAGGCTTACAGTCTTAACATTAGACATCTATATATTTCAAGCGGCCCCTTCCTCCCGCCACTGGTTATACCCGCTCTAGCAGCCTGTCGGACTTAATCAAGCCGCATCGAAATGAGATAATCCTTACACCATGGGCCGCAACCGGACTTCAATGATGGGACATTTTGTACTCGCTGATCGGGACACTGACTTTCTGCTTCCTCCTTCCATTCAGGATTGGTTGCCTGAGGATCACCTGGCCCGGTTTGTCGTTGAAGTGGTTGATCAACTCGATCTGTCTAAGCTCACCCAGCAATATACGGGGCGCGGTTCGCGGGCTCATCATCCTGCCGTATTGCTCAGCTTGTTGATTTATGGATACGCGACCGGTGTCTTCTCCAGCCGCAAGATTGAACGCGCCACCCACGACTCGATTGCGTTCCGTTATCTGGCGGCCAACACGCATCCGGATGATGACACGATTGTCACCTTCCGCCGTCGTTTCCTTCCTCAGGTTGAGGCTCTGTTTGTCCAGGTTCTGCTGCTGGCGTGGGAAATGAGTCTGGTGAAGCTAGGCCGGATCGCTCTGGATGGCACCAAGGTGAAAGCGAATTATTCGGTGGCAGTAACTTGCGCAGAATAGCTTCGCGGCGCTCCGGTGAATACTTCATGAAAACCTCTGTCTCGCCCCACTTCATTTAGAAAGTCTAACATCGGGTGGGGTTCCAACTACCTTGACAGAGGGGGATCCCATCTTTCTTACACTTACCCGGAGAGAGCTTTAGATAGCTTGGCTTGCCGGGTGGGAAGATTGACTGTTTCAGTTGCGATCATCCGGTCTCCGGAAAAGAGCCAGAATTCACAGGCATTGTCACTCTCTGTGGGACGCCGCTGAATTCGGTCGTATCCAGTGGCGATTCCAATACACTGGACTTTCATGCCGTTGAGATCTGACCAAAAACGAGGAGGAGAGGCAGGCGGAGACGGTTTACCACAAATATGAGCCGCCGCAATTTGTGCTTGAAGCATGGCATTGTGAATAGTTTCTATTCGGATGGGTGTATTGGTGGAAACGTTGACGGCTTTAGCGCAATCTCCGATCGCAAATATGTCAGGGTCGGAGCTACGCATGCCGCTGTCTACTATAATACCACCGTCGCAATCCAGGTTTGCGTCTTGCGCAAGTTCGGCATTGGGGATGGCTCCTATACCGATAACAACGACGTCTGCGGGTTTGGTAGTGCCGTCGGACAAACGGATACCGGAAACTCGGTCTCCCTCAGTGAGAATCTGGTTGACGCTAGCATTGAAGTAGAACATTACGCCGGCGGAGGCCATGCGGTTTCTGACAAAATTACTTGTTAATGGTGACGCTACTCGACACATCGCTCGGCTGTTGGCCTCAAACACAGAGACTTGTTTTCCCTGTAGATTGGCAGCGGAGGCGACTTCAAGCCCGATAACACCCGCGCCGAGAATGGCCACCTTCTCGCATTCCGGGGCTAACAGGGCATTACGTAATGCGGTGGAGTGGTCAAGATTCCTGAGATAGAAAACATTTTTTGCGCTCTCACCAGGTAAATCAATAGGACGTGGCCTCGCTCCTGTTGCCAAAATCAGCGTGTCGTATTTAATTTTCCTGCCGCCTTGAATCACTACTTGCTTTGCCGATCGTTCAAGCGCTATTACTTTACCGCCTTGTTCAAATTCAACTTTGTTGTCCCGAAAGAAATTAGGAGAACGGATCGGAGTTGGCGAGGGCAACTCATCTGAGGTCAAATAGGCTTTGGACAACGGGGGACGCTGGTAAGGCAGCGTGTTTTCCTCGCCCAAAATGGTAATCGTTCCGTCGAATCCATTCTGGCGGAGAGCCTCTGCGGCGGTCAGGCTGGCTATTCCAGCGCCAATGATAACTATTTTTTGCATATTCGCTCGATTCCTCTTTTGTTTTTGTAGCACTATAAAAGTCCGCGCAGTCGAGCTTCAGTGACTGCCTGAACCCGGTTGGTTACTTTAAGTTCGCTGAAAATCTTCTTCATATGCCATTTGACGGTATCCTCCGTCACAAGAAGCCGTTCAGCGATCTCTCTGTTGGTCATTCCGTTGCTTACGCATTTCAACAGAGAAATCTGCTTTATCGTGATAGTTGAGTGGGCATTGCCGGGCACAGGTGGCACGCTGGAGTCTTCTATTCTGACATCGGGATCCTTCGTAGCTTTAGCTTCAGAGTCGTCTGGCAGATCGTTAAAAAGATCCTGAGCAAGGGGGCTAAGAGAAAGTAGCGCTTCTTTGATCCAGAGCCGTGTGAAGTGACAGTTCAAATGTTCCGAAAGTAGGTTTGCATCAAGAATCATGCGCTTCGCCGATTTTGATGAACCGAGGGCAAACGCTGCCAGGGCCTGACAATAGTGGGCGGCGATCCTGGTTCTAGCGTCTGAAATTGCGCTGGCGCTTTGTAGTGCTTGTTTGGCATATTTTTCGGCGACACCAAACTGTTTCCCAAGCCGTAGTCTATACATTGAGGTTACCAGGGCCATACGTGCTTGAATGGCCTGGTTTTGATTTGGCAGGAACGTCAGCTCACATTCATCGGGGAGTATAGGTGGACCCAATTCCTCGTTGTTCAGGAGAGTAAACTCAGCTAACTGAACTTTAGTCAGGATATTTAGACGAGAGAGCTCTCGCTCGCAGGAGGCTAAGCGGGATTGTTCCAACAAGGCCATGGCTCTATCTCGGAACCCTTGGTGGTACAGAAAACGGCTGTAGGCCTGTGTACACCCCCACAGAATATCTGTAACGCCATAGTTCAAAGCGAAATCGAACGAAGCCTGTGCAGATTCCTGGGTAACCAGGTGATGGTTCTGTTCGTGCAGGATTTGTAACTCAAGGGTGCCAAACATTTTATTTAAAAAAGTTTTTGGCACCTGAATCTTTTCTGCTGTTTTATTCGCTTGAAGCAACACACTCCTTGCTCGGGCGATGTCCCCCTTGAACAGTTCACCCTGAATTTCTGCAGTTTTAAGCCAAATAAAAGCGTAATGTTGATTGGATGACTGGATGGCCACAGCCGCTCGATGGGACAATCGCTCCAACTCTTCAAAATGGCGTCCACTGGAGGCAATGAATGCCTGGCAAGTAAGTGCTGCGCCTTTGCCAACCATGTTACGGTCGCCAAAGGCGTCTATCCATTTTTGACAGAGAACCTGACTCTCCAGTAATTTATCCTGTGTAGCTTTGCCTATCGCATTAACCAATTCCCGCCATCCTTCCTCATCAAGATCGCCCACCCCCCTGGAGCTCGGATGAAGCGAACTAACCAGTATTTCCTCTGCTTGACGAGCTTGTTGGCTGAAATACAAAATCCACGCGTAACCTATGCTCAAGGCAGCGATTTTTTTTATCGTACGAGCCGGTACTTTTCCAAACCAGGTACGAAGTACTTCGATTTCACCCTGTCTGAGTGCCACGTCCAGGATAATGCTGTCACTTACGACGCGAGCCCATCGATGGTCACTGGCTTCCAGAGCTGCATTGATTGAATGGAGGTACTCTCCCCTACGCCAATGCCAGAACGCGACCCGTTTCAGTACATACGAGCGACGTTCTCGTTGGGTGGTGTTAAATAAACTACGCAAATACTCTCGCAGCACAGGGTGCATATCCATACGATCAGCAGAAGTCCCGGTGGGAGCTAAAAGAGCATAATGTTCGTTAAGAAACGTAATTTCCCGGTCGGCCTCTTCTGTCTTATAGACATAGCCATAGCATTCAGCGCTGATTACTTCGAGCATCGCTGCATTGCAAAGAAAGGTCCTCGTACTATTGGGTAACGCAGTTAAGAGGTTGTCCCTGAAATACGAGCGAGTTTCCGGCCAAGTCGCTGCGGGGAGATTTGGGTTTGGGGTTCGGCACATAAGCCTGACAAGTGCTGGCCATCCACCGGTCGCTTTTATGATGTTGCTGGCTTCGGGGCCACCCATACCCGATAATTCACTAACCTCCTCTTCTGTAAATACAAGTTCATCAGCACCATACGTTACAACACCCGCCATCATAGACAAACGTGGCAACGCCCCGACGCGACTCGGTGCAATGAAAAATTTCACATTGCTCGGTGTTTCACAGATTAAATCCTCAATCAAATCCGCGGTATGTTTAGCCTCGCCAACCCCATCAAGGCAAATTCTTATCGTCTTTTTTGCATTACACAGTGCGTTTCGAAGAACTTCGATGGTGTCGATGTCACTTTTTATCGTGCGCCAGGATTCAACTCCTTCGAGTTGATATAAAACTAACGCTGCAAACAAACTGCCATTAACGTCACATGAGTCAGGGCACGACCGGGTATTGATATAAACGGCGCTCTCAAGTTCCAGTTCGCGAGTGTTTGCTGCCAAGGCCACTTGTACAGATTTTCCATAGCCTGGCGGGGCCCGATACAGAACTACCTTTGATTCAGGCGTAGCAGAAGCGCTCAGGCAATAGCGGTCTAAACACCCTTGAGTAATGAAACACTGACGAGCCCACATCCTTTCAGACATCCTCCGACACCAGTCTTCCAAGCTATGGCGGGTCATGACAATCCGATCTCCTGCTTCGTCTCCCCGAAACGCGAGGGCGCTATGGGGTGAAAGCATATTGATAGATGTCTAGTGCGAAAACTACCCCTTAGAGTAGTTGTTTGATCTCCGGTTCTGGCCAAACCTGTTCATGCCTACAACTTGTCCGTTCACCTGAGGGACTCGGTGTTCGCACAATGTAGAAAAATGATCAAGCTGAAAAACAATAAGGTGATCCTAATGTCAATGTCAGAAAATGTCTTAACAACAGAGTCTCTTCAGAGAGACCCTGATGCCGAAGGTTATGTGGACAGAAAACGCCACCTGTGGGTCCTTTCTGTGCTGTGGCCAGCGACGCCTCTTATTGGCCTTTATTTGGTATCCCAAACTGGATGGAGCATTTGGTACGGATTGGTGTTGATCCTTTGGTATGGCGCAGTTCCCTTGATTGATGCCATGTTTGGAGAGGATTTTTCCAACCCCCCCGAGTCGGCCGTGCCTCGGCTTGAACAGGATCGTTACTACCGGGTACTGACCTACTTAACTGTTCCTATTCATTATGCGGCCTTGATTGTCAGTGCCTGGTGGGTATCCACGCAACCAATGAATGTTTTCGAGTTTCTGGCATTGGCCCTTTCCCTGGGAATCGTGAATGGTCTGGCTCTGAACACAGGCCACGAACTTGGCCATAAAAAAGAAACGTTTGACCGTTGGATGGCGAAGCTTGTCCTCGCCGTGGTCGGATATGGTCATTTCTTCATTGAGCACAATAAGGGGCATCACCGTGATGTGGCTACGCCGATGGACCCGGCGACATCCCGCATGGGTGAGTCCATTTACTCATTCTCACTGCGTGAAATTCCCGGTGCTTTCAAGCGGGCATGGGATTTAGAGGAACAGCGCCTCAGTCGTTGTGGAAAAAGTGTCTGGAGCCTGGAGAACGAAGTTCTTCAGCCTATGATTTTGACCGCTGTGCTTTATGCGGGATTGCTGGCGTTTTTTGGTCCCTTAATGCTGATCTTTTTGCCCATTCAAATGGCCTTTGGCTGGTGGCAGCTGACCAGCGCCAACTACATTGAGCATTACGGATTGCTGCGCGAGAAGATGTCGGATGGACGTTATGAGCGTCAACAACCGCACCACTCATGGAACTCAAACCATATTATGTCGAACCTGATTCTGTTTCATTTGCAACGACATTCCGACCATCACGCCCATCCTACAAGGTCCTATCAATCGCTTCGCGACTTCAAAGACCTGCCTTCCTTACCATCGGGATATCCCGGGATGTTCCTGGCCGCAATGTTTCCCTCATGGTTTCGTTCGATAATGGACCACCGGGTGCTGGATTGGGCTAAAGGAGATCTCGATAAGATTCAGATTCAACCCGGCAAGCGTGAATTCTATGAGCGTAAATTTGGTGGGACTGATTCTGAATCAGTCGATACCGCCGCGGCTAAATGATCGGCTAATCGGAACTTATATACCTCGTTTACTTTATTTACGTTGCAGAAAAAGAGCCTCTGACGTGCACCTGAAAGAGGGTGCGCGTCGGGCGCTACCAAAACAAAGACAATAATATCGTTTGAAAGGTGCTCTAAATGGCTAAGTATCAATGCCCTGATTGTGGTTATGTATACGACGAAGTGGTTGGTGATCCGCACGAAGGCTTTCCTGCAGGAACGACATGGGAAAAAATTCCTGAAGACTGGTCCTGTCCAGACTGTGCCGTCAGGGATAAGGTTGACTTCGTTGCGCTTCAAGAAGCGAACCCGGAACTTTCGGTGTCCGCAACCAATACAGCGGTCCGCCCTGCCAGCCAAGCTAAGACCGAGGGAGCATCGCAGAAAGCAACGGGCGCATCTACTCCTTCAGCTAAAAATAAAACAAAGCCCAAAGCGAAACCCAAGCCTAACTCTTCAAAATCGCCGAAAGACTCGACTCAAAAAGATACCTATCGGAAGTGGGTCTGCATCACTTGCGGCCATATCTACGATGAAGCTCTCGGAGATGAAGCCGAAGGCTTCCCTGCCGGCACTCGTTTTGAAGATATTCCAGACGATTGGTGCTGTCCGGACTGTGGTGCCACAAAAGAGGACTATGTCCTCTATGAAGACTAGTAATCCGATGGAAAATAACAACAGTCTCGTTCGGCAAGAGGTGATTTTATAATGCAGATTGCTAGTCTGGCGAAGGTTGGGCTGCCCAATGTGTCAACCAGCGATACGATTGATTCAACGTTCGCGGCCCTACAGCGGGCACAACTTGCGCGTCGCGGAAGTTTTACCTTGGAGGCTCGAATAGCGCAGCTCGACCAGCTGCGGGATTCAATTAAACGCTACGAATCAAACATCATTGCGGCTTGCGCGGCGGACTTTCGAAAACCCGCTCCAGAAGTCAAATTAACTGAACTCCTGCCGGTGCTTCAGGAAATTCGACACACTAAAAAACACTTGCGTAAATGGATGCGTCCGAAGCGAGTGGCTGCATCCGTTGGTGTTCTGGGCACGAAATCTTATGTTCGGCCAGAACCAAAGGGAGTGTGCCTGATTATTGCACCGTGGAATTATCCGCTCAATCTTGCGCTCGGACCTCTCGTCTCAGCGTTGGCTGCAGGGAACGGAGCCATCATTAAACCCTCGGAAATGACACCACATACCTCAAAGGTGATTGCCAACATTGTCGCCGAAACCTTCCCTCCCGATCTGGTTTCCGTGATTGAGGGTGATGCCGCGGTAGCGCAGAAACTGTTGGCCTTACCCTTCGACCACATATTCTTCACGGGCAGTCCTGCGGTAGGCAAGGTGGTCATGGAGGCTGCCGCCAAGAACCTTTCCTCAGTGACACTGGAATTGGGGGGTAAGTCCCCGACCATTGTTGGCCCAGATGCCAACATAAAGAGGGCTGCGAGAAACATTGTCTGGGGTAAGTTTGCCAATAATGGACAGACCTGTATCGCCCCAGATCATGTTTTTGTGCACGTTAATATCGCAGATCAATTCAATGAAGCACTTAAAACGGAAATTGGGCGAGTCTATGGAAAAACACCAGAAGCCCAGAAATCGACCGCCGACTATTGCCGGATTGTAAATCGACGTCATTTCCAGCGAGTTTCAAACCTGATAGATGATGCCAAAAACAAAGGTGCAAGAGTCTTTGAAGGCGGTGTTACAGATGCTGAAGAGAATTTTATTGCTCCGACGTTGATTTCAAATGTATCGAGCGACATGGATATTTCACGTGAGGAGTTATTCGGCCCGATCTTACCCGTTATTGAATTCGACGATATTGATCTGGTTATCAAGAAAATCAACGATAACCCTAAACCGCTTGCGCTTTACATATTCGACAAAAACGAGGCTTTTGCCACGGATATTATCGAGCGAACGAGCTCCGGCGCTGTAGGAGTCAACCTTACAGTTGTGCATTTTCTACATCCGGGCCTGCCGTTTGGTGGAGTTAATAATTCCGGGATAGGGGCGGCACACGGTGAATACGGTTTCCGCGCTTTTTCGCATGAAAAGGCGTTGATGGAGGATAAACATTCTCTTATGCATCTTCTTTTTCCACCCTATACAGCCTGGGTCCGGCGTCTTATAGAGGCTGCTGTTCGTATTCTGGGCTGAGTATAATCAAATAATAAGAGAGTTATTATGTACGATTACATTATTGTCGGTGCGGGATCGGCGGGCTGTGTATTGGCCAATCGGCTTACGGCGGACTCTTCAAAGCGAGTAGCGTTGCTAGAAGCGGGCCCAAAGGATAAAAATCCACTCATACATATGCCTATAGGTATAGCACTCCTTTCCAATAGTAAAAAGCTGAATTGGGCTCTTGAAACCGAACCTCAAGAACATCTGAAGGAGCGCCGCCTGTTTTGGCCTCGTGGGAAAACACTTGGCGGGTCCTCTTCTATCAACGCCATGGTCTATATCAGAGGTCACAAAGCCGATTATGACCACTGGGGTCAAGTTGCCGGGACCGACCTCTGGGGATGGGATCGCGCTTTAAAATTGTTTCGTCGACTGGAAGATAATAAACGTTTTGGCGCAGATTCTTACCATGGGGAGGGCGGTGAGCTCACCGTAAGTGAACTCAAATCAGTCAATCCGTTGAGTCGAGATTTTGTTCGAGCGGCACCTCATGTAGAGCTCCCGATAAACACGGACTTTAATGGAGAGACGCAAGAGGGATTGGGACTCTACCAGGTGACACAAAAAAATGGTCGCCGTTGGAGTTCAGCGCAGGCATTTCTGCGTGTCGCGGAGAACCGGCCTAATCTTGATGTGCTAACGGACGCGCGGGTAACCCGGGTGGTAATGGACGGTAAGCGGGCAGTCGGCGTGACACTGAACCAGGGGGGCGAATATCGCCAGCTTAGACTCAATAACGGCGGTGAAGTCATATTGTCTGGTGGTGCGGTTAATTCACCACAACTACTTATGCTTTCGGGAATCGGTGATAGCGAAGAGCTTGGAAAACACGGGATCCCCCTTGTGCATCATCTTCCTGAGGTCGGCCAGAATCTGGTTGATCATTTGGATATTACGATCATGCACGCGGCAAACTCACGTTTGCCCATTGGCGTTGCTCCCAGTTTCCTGTTTCGGGGCGTGAGCGCATTATTCTCATATATCTTTGCGCGACGTGGATTTCTTACCAGTAATGTTGCCGAGTCCGGAGGCTTTGTTAAATCCGAGCGCTCGTGCGAACGGCCAAATGTGCAATTCCACTTTTTGCCAACTTACCTGAAGGATCATGGACGAAAAGTGATGGCCGGGTATGGGTACACCTTGCATATTTGCGATCTAATGCCCAGAAGCCGCGGTTTTATTGGTCTCAAAAGCCCTGACCCATTGGCCGACCCGTTGATTCAACCCAATTATCTCAGTAACCCCGAAGACATCAAAACAATGATCTCGGCCGTTAAATTTGGACGACGGATACTCGGGGCACCAACAATGGCTTTACATAGTAAACGAGAAATTAAGCCCGGAAACTCGGTGTCTTCGGACAGTCAGATTGCGGACTTTATCCGGGAAAATGCAGAGACTATTTACCACCCCGTTGGCACTTGTCGTATGGGCGCGGATCCGGATTCAGTCGTTGATCCGGAATTAAAAGTCAGAGGGATTGAAGGGCTAAGAGTTGTCGATGCCTCGATAATGCCCAGTTTGGTTGCCGGTAACACCAACGCACCCACCATGATGATTGCCGAAAATGCAGCCGACATCCTCTTGGGAAATGTTTAGGTTCAAACCCGGATTATGCCTTCTACATTGGACCTTAATGACGCCAGATACTCGCGTCAACCAACTACAAAAACGACAGGAGATAAACGTGCTTGGCCAAATGATGAACATGGAGCTCACCGTGAATTCCTTGATCGACCATGCTGCTCGCTACCATGGAGACGCTGAGATTGTGTCGATAGGAACGGATGGAAATCCCAGTCGATCTGACTGGGCAACTGTTTCGGAGCGGTCGCGACAACTTGCGTCAGCGCTTCGAACGGCAGGCTATGTCCAGGGGGATCGGTGCGCGACCATTTGTTGGAATAACGTGGGGCACCTGGAATGTTACCTTGGCATCTCTGGTGGCGGGATGGTGTGTCACACCATTAACCCGCGACTGTTTCCAGAACAACTCGTTTACGTTATCAACAATGCTCAAGACAAAGTCATATTCTTTGACAAAACGTTCCTTACCATTGTTTCAAATATCCGAGACCGACTGGAGACGGTTGAGAAATTTGTATTGATGTCCGAACCGGACGAAGAAATTGCAGCGCAATTTCCAGGCTTGTTGTTTTATGAAGAGTTTCTCCAGCGAGGAACGCCTAACGCGAATTGGCCTGAAATCGCCGAAAACCAGGCCTCAAGCCTCTGCTATACATCGGGCACCACCGGAAATCCCAAAGGGGTGCTCTATTCACACCGCTCCACCGTTCTGCACGCGCTGGTAGCTGCTCAACCCGACGCACTGAATTTATCGGCACGGGACGTGGTGATGCCGGTTGTTCCTATGTTTCACGTAAATGCGTGGGGGGTACCCTACATTACGGCGATGGTTGGAGCCAAACTGGTGTTGCCTGGTCCTGGCCTGGATGGGCAAAGTTTGGTCAAGCTGATCGATTCAGAAAGCGTAACGATTGCGCTGGGTGTGCCTACGATTTGGCAGGGACTTCTCTCGGCTTTGGACGAGCTTGGCTCCTCGGCACAGTCGCTTAAACGGACGGTGATAGGGGGTAGCGCTTGTCCGCCCTCAATGATGTCGGAGTTTCGTGGTAAGTATGGCGTAGAAGTTGTCCATGCATGGGGAATGACAGAAACATCACCGATCGGGACCGTCAACGCACTGCTGTCGAAACACAATACTCTTTCGGAGGAAGGAAGAAACAAAATCCGTGAAAGCCAGGGACGGCCTCCCTACGGGGTGCAGCTCAAAATTGTAGGAGAAGACGGTCATCAACTGCCCGAAGATGGCATTGCTCAGGGAAATCTCCGCATCCGTGGTCATTGGGTGGTAGCCGATTACTTCGGTGTTGAACCAAATCAGACTCTTGAGGAAGACGGTTGGTTCGAGACAGGTGATGTTGCTTCGATCAATGATGATGGATTTATGACAATACGTGACCGCTCAAAAGATATTATTAAATCTGGTGGTGAATGGATATCTACAGTCGAATTGGAGGGAATCGCAATGGGCCATTCTGCCATCAATGAAGCTGCCGTAGTGGCGGCCTCCCATGATAAATGGGACGAACGACCGATCCTGTTGGCAGTAAAAATACCCGACGCAAATATTACTGAGGAGGAACTTCTTGCTCATTATCAGGGGAAAGTCGCCAAGTGGCAGATCCCGGATCGCGCGATCTTTGTGGAAGGATTGCCACGCAATGCCACTGGGAAAGTATTAAAAAACAAGCTGCGTTCTGAGTATGGGGAAGTATTAGTCAGTAAACCGGCAAGCTAGCATCAATGAGTGACATTTGTGTTACGAAAAATTGCAGTTTTACCTAAAGCCAATTTGTTTTAATACCAAAAAGGATAATAAAAAAATGAAACCTAAAATAATTAGTAAAGTCTCGTTAGTGGCGTTCCTTTTACTTTCACTTGCTGCGAGCCTGGCCAACGCTCAATCTGAGCCGGTTTACAGTAGAGGCGACTGGGTGGTTGGGCTGAATGCCACTAGAGTTCTAACCGATGAAGATTTGCGATCAGCCTCTGCGGGGGGTGCCCCCGTTCCAAATTCCAACCTGTCTATTAACAACGATACGACCATATCATTCGACGTGTCGTATTTTCTGAGTAATCAGCTGGCATTCAACATTTTTGGCGGCATTCCCGCTAGTGCGGACCTCCAGGGCGAAGAGTCTCTCTCCGGTCTTTTTCTTGGTCAAACAGATTATGGTCCGGTAATTCTTTCGCTTCAGTATCATGTCTTGACGGGTAGCAACTTCTCTCCGTACTTTGGAGCGGGTGTAGGACGGATTCTCTTTTTAGATGAAAAGGATCGCGCACTAACCGACTTCGACGTCGAAGATACATGGGCCCCTGCGGTTCAGGCTGGTTTTCGCTGGAAGATACACAATAACTGGTCGGCAAATTTTGACGTTAGATATGCACCCTTCAAGGCGGATATCACCGGTAACCTGGGCCCGGCCCCTGTTCAGGCAGAAGTGGAAGTGGACCCCACTATCGTGAGCATCGGAGTCGCATATCGCTTTTAAATGCCAAGTATACCAACCGTCTGCATTTGCTGGTCGCTTTCAGCAACCTGCTGATTGATAAAAAACCTGCAGCGTAAGACCAATGCGCCCCTTTTCCGCCAAGATTGCGGAAAAGGGGCAAAAACCAGCGGTTATTCAGATCTTCCTTAGGTATATAGCCCCAGCCTTATACATCATTTAAAGGTCTCGTATCGTTTAGTCGAGTAGTATATAGCCATCAGGACCGGCACGTCCTTACTATAGAAAACCTTTTCAGTAGTCCCGCAAGTTTCATTTAATCGAGCAAGTGTCTTAACATTAATACCGCTCGTAACTATCGGTTCTTGATGTCCACCATCAATAAGCCGGAATCTTACTGTGTTTGATTTACACACCGCTTGAAGCTTGCAGTCTGAAAAGCCCTGTCTTGGCTGCCACCACCCATCCGCATGAAAAAGCATATGCTCAGATGAACCAAAACAAGAGGTCGACACCGAATGGGCGATGTTGCTTATGAAGGATTGAGTGATCGGAACCTCTACCCATAATGGCCGATAGAGACTTCGCTTTATCTTTGTGGATAAAATCAAGTTCATATTTTCGTCGGTAATTGCAAGGTGAGGTTATTAGTGGGATATATAGAGAATTATTTCACCGCTATGGTGCTCTCGGTTTACCAGAGCAACAGTAATGTGTCTGGCTACGGGAAATTCCGCCGGTTGTGGCTCACGCATTCTTTGCGCTCACTGAAAGCTGTCGGTCGTAGGATATGATATCCATAGGCCGTATGAGTTGTGCATTGCTTTCGCAATTTTGGGCAAACTAAGGGCACAGCTCTACTCGGTCGTCAATTTCAATTTATGGACTGACCGCTCACCAAGGACTTCAGTTCAATATCCGGATCCTTCAACATTTCAGGATTGACCTGCCTGCGTTGTTGAACGAGGGTCTTGCCGACCATAAAAGCGATGGGCAGGTTAACCGCATCAACAGCAATGACACAGCCGTCGCGGAGATAAAACACCGCAAATCCCTTGTCTTCCGGGCTTCCGCGCAGCACACGCTGATCATGATATTGCGACAACCCCACCATCTGCAGACGCACGTCATACTGGTTCGACCAGAACCATGGAGCGCTATTATAGGGTTTCTTCTCGCCCATCAGGGTTGCCGCCACTGTCCGGGCCTGATCAACCGCGTTGGCGACAGATTCAAGGCGCTGCATCTTCTCGAAGAAAAGATTCCGGTGGCGGGTACAGTCGCCGATCGCCAGGATGGCTGGATCTTCTGTGCGGGTAAACTCGTCAACAATAATGCCGTCATCACAGGGCAGGCCGGCGGCCTCAGCCAGGGCGGTTTCTGGCGCCACACCCACTGAAACGAGCACTATGTCGGCCGGTACAGTGCCGCCGCTCGCCAATGTCACGCCAGCCACATGCCCCTGATCGCTAGCTTCGAAACCGGTTACCGCCGTGTTCAGGCGTAGATCCACGCCAGCGTTACTGTGTTTGGTGTAAAAAAACTCCGACATTTCCGGGCCTGTTACACGCTGCATAAGACGCTCGGCCGCTTCCAGTACCGTGACATCAACGCCTTTTTTGGTAGCGCTGGATGCCACTTCAAGGCCAATGTAACCACCACCCACGATGACCAAGCGTTTCCCCGGAACCAGTTGTTCACGCAGGGCATCCGAGTCAGCTATGTCATGTAGGTAATGAATGCCCTTCAAGTCAGCCCCGGGTGCGTTCAGGCGTCGAACGTGTGACCCCGTGGCCAGGACCAGTCGATCGTATTTCAATGTGCTCTGGTCCGACAAACTGATGGTCTTGTTGTCCCGATCAATTTGTTCGGCACGTACACCGAGCCGCAACTGATGGCCGGCGTTCTCGTACACCGAGCGCGGCTTGAGGTACAGCGACTCCTGATCCACCTCGCCTGCCAGGTAGTTCTTGGACAGGGGCGGCCGCTGATAGGGTGGATGTGGCTCTTCGCCCACCAGGACCACTTCATGTTGATATTTCTTTTGCAGCAAGGTTGTCAGGAGCGCACCTGCTGCGTGCCCGCCGCCAACGATGACTGTCGTCTCTTTCTGTTGGTTTGCCATAGCCTGTCTCTTTCTACTGTTCTTTGGAATCAGATTGATCAGAAGTCCAGATGCCAACTGAGCCCTGTGACGCCCGCGCGCGCGGAGCTCAGCCGACCATCTCCCCGGCATCCTCAAGTATCATCGCGGCACCTTTCTCGCCGATCATGGTTGCCGGCTGATTGGTGTTTCCGCCGACCAGCGTCGGCATGATGGAGGCATCGACCACCCGCAGGCATTGCAGGCCATGCACGCGCAGGCGCGGATCGACCACCGCCATCGGATCAACACCCATCTTGCAGGTGCCAACCGGGTGGTACGCTGATTCACCGCTGCGCCGTACCCATGCGGCGAGATCGTCGTCATTCTGCAGCGCCGGCCCGGGCAAGACCTCAACCTCGTGGTGCGGGGCAAACGCCGCCTGCGCCAGGATCTTGCGCACCAGGTGGACACCGCGCACCAGTCGCTCGACATCGGCGGACTCGGCCATGTAGTTGGGGTCGATCAGCGGCGCGGCAAACGGGTCGGCACTGTGCAGACCGACGCGCCCGCGCGACGACGGCCTGAGCCCGTAGATCATCACCGCGTAGCCATAACCGCTCATCGCGGTCTTCAGGTCTCGCCCGTGATCGTCGTACAGCATTGGCGCGAAGTGCAGCTGCAGGTCGGGTACCGGCTCCTCGGGCCGGGAGCGGATGAACCCGCCGGCCTCGGCGCCGTTGCTCGACAGCACGCCCCGCCGGCCGCTCAGATACGTCAGAGCGCCCCACAGCCCCTTGAGCCAGTAACTCGGATGCATCGAGATGCTTTGGCGGCTGCGGGCGCTGACGCGCACGAACACGTCGATATGATCCTGAAGATTCTGCCCGACGCCCCCCAACGCATGGCGCAGTTCTATGCCATGCCGGGACAGTTCCTCCCGCGGACCGATCCCGGACAGCATCAGCAGTTGCGGCGAGTTGAACGCGCCGCCGCAGAGCACAACTTCGCGCCCGGCACGGACCTGCGTCAGCCCCTTTGTATCGCGGTATTCGACACCGGTGGCGCGGGTGTCTTCGAGTAGCACCCGGGTGACATACGCGCCGCTGCAAACCGTCAGGTTGGAACGCGCCGTGGCGGGTTCGAGATAGGCCCGCGCGTTGCTACAGCGTGTGCCGTCTTTCTGGTAGGCGTAGTAGAAGCCCACGCCCTCCTGCTCACTGCCGTTGAAATCTGTATTGAGCCGGTACTTTGCCTGGGTCGCCGCCTCGACAAACGCCGTGCTCAGCGGATTGGTATAGCGGCGCTCGGCAACGTTCAGCGGACCACCCTGACCATGAAATTCTGCCTCATTCGGCGTAAGTTTGGGCTCGAAATGTTCCGATCGGCGGAAGTAGGGCAACACCTCGGCGTATGACCACCCTTTGCACCCCAGCCGTGCCCACTCGTCGTAGTCCCGGGCATGCCCGCGAATATAGACCTGCGCGTTCATGCCGCTGGAACCGCCAAGCATCTTGCCCCGCGGCTGAAAAAGCGCCCGGTCGTGCATGTGACGCTGCGGTTCGGTATTGAACTGCCAGTTGTAGCGGCGGCTGAACATTAGCTGCAGGAAACCCAGCGGCATGTTCACGAAAGGGTTGCGGCGGCTCTCCGGACCGGCTTCAAGCAGCAGCACAGAATGGCGACCGCTCTCCGACAGGCGGCTGGCGACAGCACATCCGGCCGAGCCCGCGCCAACCACGACATAGTCAAATTGTTCGGTCGTCATCCTGGTTAGCCTGTTCATTAACTTTTTGGTGTCAGCTGGACCATCAGCTCCGAATAGCCCCGCACGAAGTTGGACTGCACGCGCTCCGGCTCGCCGACGACTTCGATCTTGTCAAAGCGTTTGAGAATCTCTTCCCATAGGATACGCAGTTGCAATTCGGCCAGGCGGTTGCCCATGCAACGGTGAACACCGTAGCCAAATGACATATGGTTTCGTGCGTCCTTGCGATCGATAATGAAGTGATCGGGGTCCTCGAACTTGCGCTCGTCACGGTTGCCCGAGGCGTACCACATCACAACGCGATCGCCCTTTTTGATGGTCTGGCCGCCCAGCTCAACATCTTGCTTGGCGACTCGGCGCATATAGGCCAGCGGCGTTTGCCAGCGGATGATTTCCGACACCATGTTCGGAATCAGTTCCGGTTTTGCCTTCAGTTTTTCGAACTCCTTTGGGAATTCGTTCATGGCCACCAGGCCACCACTCATTGAGTTGCGAGTGGTATCATTGCCGCCAACGATAAGCAGCGTCAGATTGCCGATAAACTCCATCGGGCGATTGATCAGATCTTTGGTGTCGTCGTTGCTCTGTAGCAGGCTGATCAAATCGAAACCGGGCTCTTCGCCCGCCGCGCGGCGCGCTTCCTTATCCCTCCAGAGCCTGGAGAAGGACCAGGCCATGTCAGCCGCGTCGTCAAACATGATCTCTTCTTCGGCATACTCGCCGCCGGTTGCCGATGCTGCCCCGGCCATCCGATCCGACCACTCAACCAGCTTGTGACGTTCCTCGTAAGGAAAATCCAGAAGGGTTGCGAGCATGCGACCGGTGAGTTCCTTCGATACAGTGGGCACCCAGTTGAAGGGCTGGCCCAGAGGCAGGCTGTCAAGCACATCGCCGGTACGCGATCGGATCAGCTCCTCCATTTCCTTCAGGTTCTTCGGTGCCACCACGCCTTGAACCGAGCTGCGCTGCACATCGTGTTTTGGCGGATCCATGGCTATGAACATTTCCACCGACAGCCCCTCTGGAGGGTCGCCTAATATGATTTGCGGCTCGGCGGAAAACAGGTCGTGACTCTTGTCTACGAACATGATGTCCTCAAAGCGAGTCACCGACCAAAAGGGGCCGAAGGGGCTGTTCTTCTGGTAATGCGCCGGAGCCTCATCGCGCAACCGTTTGAAATAGGCGCGCCACTGATCCTGCCGATACAAAAATGGATTGCTGACATCGATGTCCTCAAGGGCCAGCGTGTTAACGTCCGGGATGACTGATTCAACAAATTCGGGCACCGGCCGGCGTGGGCCGAAGGCCTTCTTCTTGGCGCTCATTAACAGTTTCAGCCCCTGGATCTGCCTGTGCATCGGTACCACCCTGGAGGTAGCATTGATCACTCGGGATTGAATGTCGTCAAATGTTTTAGACAGTGTTGGCATGCGTCCTCCTATGTTCACATCTGGAACTCGGGTAAATGCACGGTCATGCCGTCCATTTCATCAGTAATGACCACCTGGCAGCCCAGGCGCGAAGTGCTCTCCCGCTCCGGGGTCATTGACAGCATTTGCTCTTCCTCACCACCAGGCGTACCTGTCTTTCTGAACCAATCGTCCGAGACGATGACGTGGCAGGTGCCACAGGCACATTCCCCCCCGCAGTCCCCGTCAATACCGGGGATCAGATTGTCAACGGCGATTTGCATTACCGAGGAACCAGTTTTGAACTCAGCGACATGTTTAGTTTGATCATGTTCTATAAAAGTAATCTTACCCATTGTTGTTCTCCTGCCCGTAGTATTCACCGATAGATATTGGCTGTCTGGCGATACTTCTGTCAGGTCATTTCTTGACAACATAGAGTCATTTAAAGACAAAATAGTGGTCGTTCAGGACGGAGATGATCAATGATGACGACGCAGAAGGCGGGTGATTTGCAAAAAACCGGTCCAGGTATTCCATCGAATTACTCACGGCTAATTGCGCGTGAGCTTGATTTAACAGCCAAACAACTGCCACGTCTGCTGCTCGGCACCGGGCTTGGTGTGGCGCAATTATTGAGTGAGGAAAGCCTGCTTACCGCAGCTCAGCAGATGCGGATTCTGCGCAACGCACTGGACTTGTCCGGCCTGCCGGAATTCGGGTTGCGGCTCGGCAAGCGACTGACACCGGCAACCCATGGAGCAATGGGGTTCGTTGCTTACAGCAGCCCCGACTTTCTCACTGCGCTGCAGGCGATTCATACTTTTCTGCCCACGCGTGCTAGCTTCATCCACCTGCATTTGCAGCAAGTCAACGAGCGCCTGGAGTGTATTCTGGACTATCAGGAGTCGCTGGACGATGACATACAGCAGTGCCTGTCGGATGCGATGATTAAGGCCCTTTTTGAATTTGGCGAATTTATAATTGGTCGCCCTTTGCATGAGGCTGAAATATACTTCGCTCATCCTGAACCAAAGTATAAGGCAATGTATGCCGATTTTTTATCCGGGCAGATTCACTATGATTGCGATCAGGTAAAACTTACGTTGCCGATGTCATTGTGTCGGGAACCGAATGCGTCCGCCAATCACGAAAACTATCGTCTGGCCTTGCAACAGTGTGAATCGATGCTTGTGCAACTTCAGTCGGATCAACCGAGCTATCAGACCCAGCTGAAGATGATGATGTTGTCCCGACCGCCCGGAACGCTCAGTGAAGACGAAGCAGCGGCCTCGTTGTTCATGAGCAAACGCACTCTGGCACGCAAACTCAAGCAGGAACGCAGCGGTTTTCGGAAAGTTCGCGACGAGATTCTGTCCCAGCAGGCAGCGACCTATTTGCGTGAAAGCCAACTGTCAATCGAGGCCATTTCCGCGTTGATGAACTATCACGACATTGCCAATTTCAGACGCGCCTTCAAGCGCTGGTTTGACCAGTCGCCTGAGCAGTTCAGGCAAAATGTCAGATGACAAACCGTGCATCCGCATGATTAGCGATCATAAACAGAGGCTACTTGCTTGCGTTTGTGAAGCCAGAACCTATGCCTGCCCCCCTTTATTGATCACACCGTCCATCGCGATCTGCCAGATCAAGTCGCCAATGGCGTCGAGTGAATGAGCCCCGTTCGGGTCGAACCAGGTTGCAACCCAGTTGAGCGCCCCAAGGCCGATCAGGCGGAGCAAACGGCCGTCAACATTCTTCCGGATCACGCCCTGTGCAATCATCGTTTCGAGGATATCGGCCCACAAGGACTCGTACTGGTCACGCAGTTCGATGATTTCCTCGCGGGCCTCCGGGCCCAGCGCTCGCCATTCAAACAGCAGCACGTAAACCGCGTCCGAATCGACCAACAGGGCTCGCAGATGCGCGTTGATACAAAGACGCAACCGTTCAACCGGGTCATCCGAACTGGCGTAAGCCGACTCGACCTCTGCGGTAACCAGGTCCACCCCCCGGCGCATCAGCTCGACAAGCAGCGCTTCCTTGCTGTTGTAACGATAATACAGACTTCCGGGCAGCATATTGCAGGCCTCGGCAATCTCCTTGAGCGACGTCCTTTCAAAGCCTTTCTCACGAAAAAGCCGGGCTGCGTTAGACAAAACGTCGCCCTGGTCGCCCAGTTTGCTTGCAGGAGTCATCTGTCTGTTAACCATGGCTTAAACATCTCCTCAGCAAGCCAGCTATTTGTTCATCAGAGCGGCAACCACCTGACTCATTGCATTGGTGGTGCGCCATCGCACGGGTGGCGTGCCATTTGCCACAACAGATTCTTGACATTTGGTTGGTTAACCAACCAAAATCCAGCAACAATGTTATTCGGAAGAAACTGACATGGCAATGACCTATCAAAATCAGCTGTTTCCCCCCACTTCCACCCCTGCGCGAAATGCAAACCGGGGTGGGCAGATCTGATGACGGAGTCGAACAGAGCTCAGCACAGTGACGCTGTGACGACGGCGTGGCAGTTCACCGAACAGGTTCCCCACGGCAGGGATCTGGGTATGCAGGTTGTCTCTGTCGATAAGGGCCAGGTCTGTATGCGCCTGACCCCACAGCCATGGATGTTCGCCGAAGAGGATACAAAAGAAATCTGCACCAGCGTGCTCTACTCACTGGCAGACTCCGCCGGAGGCCTGGCGGTATTTGCGGGGGCCCTGGAGCTGATGCCCATTGCCACGCTGGATCTGCGCATGGATTATCTGCGGCCTGCCAGCGGCGACCGTGCCCTGGTAGCGGTGGCCACCTGTCGTCATTTAACGGACGAGGTCGCGTTCATCCATTGCGACATCCTCAGCGAGAGTGACAGTGAGCTGTTAGCGACGGCAAGCGCCACCTTCATGCGCAACACCCAGGGCCAGCAATTTCAGGCCGGTGGACGAAAAAAGGAGGGCGCATGAGTACGACTGGCGATTCGGCACAACCCATCTCAGGCCCTTCCGAAAGCGGGCAAGAAAGCGGGAAAGAATGTTCCGACTGGCAGGCCCTGCTGGAGCGCACTCCCTACGCACGGCACCTTGGTCTTGAGGTTCAACGCGACGATGTAGGTCTAGTGGTTCATATGCCGTGTCGTGAAGCGCTGATTGGCAACTTTATGCTACCTGCTCTCCATGGCGGCGTGCTTGGCGCCCTGATGGAGCTTACCGCGCGGGTCGCTGCGCAACGCCAGGATACAGACAAACGTTGCCCACGCATTCTCGACAGCCACATTAACTACCTCCGCTCCGCGCAGGCCCGATCGACGTTCGCCAGCGCCGAAATTGTCCGGCAAGGCAGGCGGAGCAGCCTGGTCCGGGTGACCTGCTGGCAGGGCGATAAGCGCAAGCCGATCGCCAGCGGTCAGGTTCAGTTGTTGCTCCCGACAATGGCGGCCAAAGAAGCAGATCTTCATGGACAATAAGCACAACAACCCTGAACGCGACCAATTCCAGGCGCCGGATGGCGCGGAGATCGCCCTGTGGCGCTGGCCGCAATCCAAAGCGCGCCCCACGTTGCACTGGGCGCATGCAACGGGTTTCCATGGCCGCCTGTACCGCCCCCTCCTTGATGAGCTTGCCACGGACGTCAATGTCCTGGCCTGGGACATGCGGGGGCACGGGGCCAGCGCCGGTGCGGCGAACTTTTCGACATTCCGGGGCTGGGAAACCTACTATCGCGACATGACCGCTCTGCTGGATAGCCTGGATGAGCCGGTCTGGCTTGCCGGCCACTCCATTGGGGCCACCACCAGCATCATGGCCGCTGCCCGACGGCCAGACAAAGTGCTGGGCCTGATTCTGGCGGAACCCGTAATCATGGATCCGGGGCAGGGCCTGAGGTTGTGGCTGGCCAAGCTGCTACGCCAGTCACATCGGTTGTCACTGGCCGCCGGAGCCGCACGTCGGCGCCCGGTATTCGACTCGCACGCTGCTGCGTTGGACAACTATCGGGGCCGCGGTGGCTTCAAGACCTGGCCCGAAGCATGGCTGGAAGCCTATATCCAGCACGCCTTCGAACCGCAGGAAGATCAAGTTCAGTTGGCGTGTGCGCCGGAGTGGGAGAGCACCACTTTTGCCCATACCGAACACAACCCCTGGCCCGGTATTCGTCAGTTGCGGTGCCCGGTTATCGTGCTGGCGGCGGAACGCGGGTCAACCTTCTCGCCGGCCGCGCGAAAACGCCTGCAGATCCTGCTGCCTGAGGCTGACGTAAATGTCCTCGGCGAGGCGACTCATTTTCTGCCTATGGAGCGGAGGGAAACCGTTCGCGATGCCATCCTGCAACTTGTTTTGTCCGGCTACCGTGAGAGCTGATACTCAAATCTGGATTTTGCCAATCGGGACACCTGCCATGCGCTGTATGCTGACCCTGTTTATCTCGCTGCTCATGCTGTCTGGTTGTCAGCAGTCTTCGGAACCGCCCCCAGATGCCCGCGCCCCTATCCCCTGGGTAAAAACAGTTGAACTAAAGGACGCCGGCCCAACAGCGCAGAGATTTTCAGGAACCCTGCGAGGCCGCCACGAAGTTCCTCAGGCCTTTCAGATCGCCGGTCGGATTCAGCATCGTTATATCGATGCCGGTCAGCGCGTGGAAAAAGGCGACTTACTGTTCAAGCTCGATACACGGGACCTGGTGGCAGCCGCAGGGGTCGCCGCCGTGGATCTTAAGCGTGCAAAAGCGGCCCTGGCAATTGCCACCAATGAACTCCAGCGCCAGCAGCAACTTGTGGCGCATCAGTTTGTCAGCGAACAAACCCTGCAACGCCTTGAGTTGGCAGAGCGTGAGGCGCGCAGCCAGGTGCAAACCGCTTCTGCACGCAATCAGCAGGCTCAGAATGCCCTGGGGTATGCGGAACTGAAAGCCGCCCATGCAGGCGTGGTCACTGAGGTCATCGTTGAACCTGGCCAGGTTGTGGGTGTCGGACAAACCCTTGCCGTTCTGGCCGAAGATCAATCGCTGGAAGTCGAGGTTTTTTTACCAGAGGGCAGTAACCCGTCCATGCGCGGTTATGTCCCTTTACCCAATGGCGAACAGCTTGCTGTGAGCTTGAGAGAGATTGCCGGGGCTGCCGACCCCGCAAGCCGGAGCTGGCGTGCCCGATACAGCCTGGAGGGGCCCTACCCCTCGTCTTTAACCCTGGGGTCGGTGGTGAGTGTGCGGTTAGCGCAGAAGCAAACCGCCCCCAGCCATCGCGTACCGCTGGGTGCCCTGGATGAGAGAGGGCAAACGCCGCAGATCTGGTTGGTTTCCGACGGCACGGTAACGCCCCTGGCGGTCGAGGTGATCGATCTGGGTGAGGAGTATGCGAAGATCAAGGTCGACATCAAGGCGGGAACGCCCATCGTCGCGTTGGGGACACACCTGCTCACGCCTGGCATGGCAGTGCGGGAGCTGGTTCAATGAGCTTACCGAATCTTTCCGCGCTGGCAGTGCGCGAGCGTTCGGTCACCCTCTTTTTTCTTTTGCTGTCCGTTGTTGCCGGTTTCTACGCGTTCTCGTCCCTGGGTCGGGCGGAAGACCCTGCGTTCACCGTCCGGGCGATGGTGGTTTCTGTCGTCTGGCCAGGGGCAACCCCCGAGGTGCTGCAGAACCAGGTCGTGGATCGTTTGGAAAAGCGAATCCAGGAGGTGGTGTATTTCGATAATATTGAGACAACCATTCGGCCCGGGCAGGCCGCCATGGTTATCCGATTCCTGGATTCTACTCCGAGTGAAAAAGTGTCGGACCTCTTCTATCAAGTCCGCAAGCGCATGCTCGATGAGCGACCCAACCTCCCCCAGGGTGTGATCGGCCCCATCGTCAACGATGATTTCGCGGATGTGTATTTCTCCCTGCTGGCGCTGACGGCACCCGGGATGCCAATGCGTGAACTGACCCGCGAGGCAGAATCGATACGGGATCGCCTGCAACGGCTGCCCGGCTTGCAAAAAGCACAGCTCCTGGCGGAGCGTCCTGAGCGGGTGTATCTCGAATTTGATCAGGACCGGCTCAACAACCTCGGTTTGTCGGCAGAAGAGGTGTTGCAGGCGATAGAGGCCAACAACCGTCTTCAGCCTCTTGGCTTTGTTGATCTTGCCGGCCCGCGGGTTTATGTCCGCAGCAACATCGACCTGTCTGACCTTGAGCGCCTCACCTCAGTACCTCTCCGTATCGGCGACCAGCTTATTACCGTATCTGATCTGGCCGAGGTGCGTTTAGGGTATGAAGATCCTTTGAGCTACATCGTCCGCTCCAACGGTGAGGATGCGATCCTCCTGGGTGTGGTCATGCGTGCGGGTGAAAATGGCCTGGAATTTGGCGCGCGGCTGCGCGAGTTTGTCAGTACCGAACAGGGCAGGCTGCCGCTGGGAATGTCAATACAGACCCTGACCGATCAGGCGGAAGCCATCACTCAGGCGGTTGATCTTTTTCAGGTCAAGTTTCTGGTTGCGTTGGTCGTGGTGATGGGGGTTAGCATACTGGCGATCGGTCTGCGCGCGGGTTTGGTGGTGGGCATTGCGATTCCTGTGACCCTCGGCCTGACTTTCTTGTTGATGAAAATGGCGGGCATAAACCTGGACCGCATCACCCTGGGTGCGTTGATTATCGCACTGGGTCTGTTAGTGGACGATGCGATCATCGCCATTGAAATGATGATCGTGAAGATGGAGAGCGGCTGGGACCGGGTACGGGCAGCCAGTCATGCCTGGAGCGTAACCGCCGCGCCCATGCTGTTCGGTACGCTGGTGACGGTGGCCGGATTTGTCCCCATCGGATTTGCCCAGTCCGGAGTGGGAGAATACACCGGCAACATCTTCTGGGTGCTGGCTTTTTCGTTGTTGATTTCCTGGGTGGTGGCGGTAACTTTTACGCCTTATTTGGGCGTCAAGCTCTTGCCCGATTACACCGGGCATATGGGCCAGGACCTTTACCAAAGCGCGTTTTATCAGCGGTTGCGTGGGGTGATCACAGCGTGTGTTCAGTACCGGAAAACCGTCGTTTTTATCACAGTGGGTTTGCTGGCGATCAGTGCTTTCGGGATGGCAACCCAGGTGCAGAAGCAATTTTTTCCCAGTTCTGATCGCCCCGAAGTTCTGATCAGTGTCTACGCTCCGCAGGGGAGCGCTATTGCCACCACGGATCAAAGTGTCAGACGCCTGGAAGCGATTCTGATGGACATGCCGGAGGTGAAAAGCCTTTCCGCTTACATCGGTGCCGGTGCGCCCCGATTCTTCGTATCGGCCAACCCCGAGCAGCCGGACCCGGCATTTGCCAAGTTGATTGCCATTGGGCAGGACGTTAAAGGGCGCGATCGCATCATCTCGGCGCTGGAAACCAGAATCGCGGCGGGTGAATTTCCGGAGGCACGAGTGCGGGTGACGCGTTTGCTGTACGGTCCCCCGGTGGTCTGGCCGGTCAGTTTTCGTGTGCTGGGTCCGGAATCCGATCAACTCAGAGAGATCGCGCACCAGATCCGCACTCTCATGACCGGGCATCCGAACATCGTCATGCCGCATCTCGAATGGGATGAGCGTGTGCCCACTCTCTATCTTGATATGGATCCGGAAAATCTGGGTTGGATGGGCCTGACTCCGGCAGAGGTTGCCCGGCAACTGCAGTTCCAACTCCGCGGAGTGGCCGTCACCGAACTGCGCCAGGGCATAAGGAGCGTTCAACTGGTGGCGCGTAATGCACGTGGCGAAGTGATCATGCCGGAAGATCTTGAGATCAAAACCCGCGACGGCCGCAAACTTTCCGTACAGCAACTGGGCAAGTGGCAGGTTCGTTACGAGGACCCCGTCATAAAGCGTTACAACCGTGACCCCTTCCTGGCCGTTCAGGCCGATGTAGAAGGTGCCCAGCCACCGGATGTCACCAAGGAGATATGGAGTGCGATGACGGGCCTGCGCGAACAGTTGTCGGAGGGTTACCGTATTGAAATCGGCGGTACGGTGGAACAATCAGCCAAAGCCAATGCTTCAATCCAGACATTACAACCGGTGATGTTGGCGTTGATGCTGATCTTTATCATGCTTCAGATGCGTTCCTTTATCGGCACATTGACTGTTCTTGCCACCGCGCCACTGGGGCTGATTGGGGCTGTGCTGGCTTTGCTGCTGTTTAATCAACCCTTTGGCTTTACCGCGCTGCTGGGGCTGATTGGCCTGGGCGGCATCCTGATGCGAAATACCATGATTCTGACGCAGCAGGTGCAGGACAACTTCAAAGCAGGAATGGCTGCCCGGGAAGCCGTTGTCGAAGCGGCAGTCCAACGTGCCCGCCCCGTGGTACTCACCGCCCTGGCGGCCGTTCTGGCGTTTGTACCTCTGACCTTTGACCTGTTCTGGGGGCCGCTGGCTTATGTCCTTATCGGTGGCGTGGCGGTCGGCACTCTGATCACGCTATTGTTTGTGCCGGCGCTTTATGCCCTTTGGTTTCGATTAAAGAACGAACGCTGAGATTAGATCGGCCCCACAGTTTAGACTGGTTCAGGCATCCCAAAGCTAGCTGAAACCCCTGACCTGCACCCAGCTTCCTTTCCATGTGATCGTCTGGCGTCCGTGATTTGCTCCATCAATTAGGCTGTATGAAGCATAAGTGATTTGCTCGTCGGCCCTGAGCGGAGGCTAACTTGAATGTCCGCTTTTGTTTAAGAGCTTGAGCTTAACTGAACGTCCAGAAAGGTCCGCTTTGAAAACGTGGGGTGATTTTTTTGCGTGCTACTACATGAACAGAAGTCACGCCATGGTTTCTTTCAGCTAACTTTTAGGATTTTAGATTGGTATGCTTACTAAACCTAAAAGTGCTTATTCACTCACTCACACGATCATTTGGGATAGTTTATATTGTTATAGGAAGCAAAGGCGCAAAAGGGCCGGATGAGTGGCTGCCCCCCGCTGGCCAATGCGGCTATGTGGCGAGGTTCGTTCGGATCATGAAGCTCTACGGCCTGAAGCCAGCACTGCATGAGTCGTCTTGGTATAAGTCTTTTCTAGCAGATTGCCGCCAAAAGCGGGTAAGCCTAAAATGACTTTTCTCTAGTTGCTGTCAGCAGCTGCGAATGCCGACTACTGTCCGCCAAGGCTCTCTCAAAGAGTGCTATAAGTTAGGAAGGCTCGGATAATGGACCGGAGTAGCAATGAATCCATCGACGAACATCACCAACAACCATGGCAAAGCCGGCCTACTGTGGCTTGTTAATCAAGCCGAACGTTGGCACCTTGCTGATAGCGAACTGGCAAGTCTTCTCGGAGTGACAGAGACGACACTGAAGAATTGGCGAGCAGCAGTTCAAAGCACCGATGACCAAAGTCCCGAGTTTGCTGAATCGGTGATCGAGCGTATGGGCCTCCTTTTGGGGCTGCATAAAGCTTTGGTCTGTCTGACGCCAGCTGGCCACCAAGAATTGGCCGACGAGTGGTTCAAGAAGCCTATACATTTGTGGGGGCTCAACGGAAATTCGATTCGTTCGCATATTCTTGATGAGCCAAGCACCGAGAAACTGATTGAACTGGTGCGCCAGATTCGATCTGGGTCAGCTTGAATCACGATCAGCGTCGTCATTTAGGGTTGATTTTGGTAACTATGGGGTGCATCACTATGAGCAAAAATCATCTGACCGAGACAGAGTTGCTGGACGGGCTAGATGCCCATACGGCTCATGCGGATGAGATAGCCCAGCCGCTGCCGCAGGAGTTAATGCCTCTGGAGCGTCTTAAAGGCTCTGTAAAACGCTATGATCGACCAACTGATCCGGTTTGGGATGAATTCTTTTATTCTGAGGAAGGCGTTAGTGAGGACTTTATGGAAGATCGTGACCAGCCCCTTAAAGATCAGGAATAGTGCGAGACTGCTCTCAACTGAAATCTCCATGCTCAATTTTACTAAGCGCCGAGCATATCCGGCGACAGCCTTCTTGCGTGCCTAGCAGGTCGCAAGGGCGTTCATCATCGAGTGCTGAAACCCTGCCTTGAAGCCACTCCAATGCTTGCTCCCGTGACTCCCAAACCCGGATCGCCTGAGCGATGACATCGAGAGCGTAACGGGTGATGGCTTGCTCAGCACCAATCATTGGTGCCTGCTCCCATTCCTGAAATGCTTCGGACGCCGGAGTATTCGTGTCACATTGAGCTATTAGCTCGTCCAGGTTATAGCGTTTTCTCTCTGTAATGGGTTTACCTTCGATATCCTTTACGTCCCCGGATAAGCACCACATCGAACAGCATTGGTGCTTCCAACGGGCGGGCTCGAAAGGTTGCGAACATGGTTACTTGAGAAGGGCGGGATTGTCTAGTTGTGTTACAGGCGACGAAGCCAGGCCTCTCCCTGGCAGTCACACCACTATGCAGGTGTCGCGCTCGCCTGGCATCCTTGCCGGCAGTGAGTTCAGACCGTACTGGCCTAGAAACTCCTGAGCAGGTTAAGTGTTTTGCCCAAAATATACTGAGTAAAGGGTCACACCACCTGACCCTCGAATAAAGATAATATCTCGTTCCAATAATGATTGCTGATTGTGAGGGCCGTCGATTCGCTAGGTGGGGCGATACCTTTGTCAGCACCCCATGTGCCGCCGATATCGAGCTTAATGTCACTCTGCGAAGTATCGGTGTTATGGGTGAGGTTAATCCGTTCGTTGAGGCCATCGAAGTTGTGTTTTAGCGGTTTTGGTGAGAGTGAAACCACTGTTTGTTCCGGAAGGTCGTCACCAATTCTGTGGGCGAATTCAGTTAGATTTTGTTCTGCAAGGACGTAAAGCCAGCCACCTATGTGGGACGGCTCTCCGGCTTGGCGCCGAAGGATTCTTCCGAGAACCTGCCGAAAATGAAGTTCTGTCCTGATTCTGCTGAGGTGACAGCATACTTGCAGTCTCGGGATGTCTGTTCCTTCAGTAATCATCCCCACTGAGATGATCCAGCGATCCTTGGATGCCCTGAAATTCTCGATTGTTTGGTGTGCGTTTGGTGCTCGACAACTTACAACGACAGACCGTTCACCCAGGCCAGCGAGTCTGGACGCAATATGCTCGGCATGCGCGACTGTCGCTGCGACAACTAAACCACCCGCATTGGG
Organism: Marinobacter sp. S6332; assembly: GCF_023016045.1. Taxonomy (GTDB): domain Bacteria; phylum Pseudomonadota; class Gammaproteobacteria; order Pseudomonadales; family Oleiphilaceae; genus Marinobacter. Next base: position 47,328 of record NZ_JALKAP010000001.1, read on the forward strand.
GATGTGCTGTCGGATCTCTGATAGTTTTTTTGATGCTTCTGAAAGCGTATGGTCGATTACCTCATCTCGGAAAAGAAACTCAGGATAAGAAATGTGACCATGCTTAATGGTATCGCGGATACTGGAGTAGGTTTGAACGCCGCGCTCCGACGAACTCAAGTGAATCTCGCGGTTATCGGTAAGCACAATTCTAGGTTCCCGGCATACCCCATCTGAGATCGCCCGACGCAAGCCGTATTCATAATCACAATACAGCTCGCCATCGGGTTGGGTATATCGTGCCAGAGCGATAGGAGTGTCGTCTGTTCTCCATGGCGTTCCAGATAGTGCAATTGTGTAGGATGCTCTCCCCTGAATTCTATCTAAAATGGTTCTCCCCCAACTGTTGCCAACGAGGAAATCATCCGAGCCAGCCCCGGAACAATGATGAATTTCGTCCAATACCACGAGTACGCGATGGTCGCGCAATACACGCCAAAGCTCCTTGGGTAACGTGTTCATTGACTGATATGTGTATGACCCACCCGCAGCACCAATCTGCCCGTTAAAGCTTTTTCCCAGAATTTGACTAAAAGTTGTGGCGACACTTTGTGCTACTGCTCGCGAAGGTGAAAAACATACGACAAAATCGATGTTGCCCCGTTCAAAAAGGGCCTTAGCGACAGACGCAACCATGACAGTTTTCCCGGCCGCGGGTGTCGCATGACATAGAAAGTGGGACTGGCGTTTAAAAGATTTCAGAGCCTGAGCAATACACTCACTCTGCCACGCGCGCAACTGCATCATGAGGGAAAGCCAACTTTCGTGATCACGGACTCGACAGCGCGCAGTTGACCCAGGAGTTTCGTGCTCTTCTCTCTGGACTCCAGATATTGCTCCTTCACGGCCCCTCGAAGCGCTGGGTATTTGTTATAAAGTCGTTGGTATTCTTCCGCTTCACCAATGCTGGCGACAAGCTCGATTCGCCTTTGAGAGAGCTCTTCTTGCAGTGCTCGCTGTGTCTTAACATCCATCGGTGACTCAACATGAGGGTCACTGGTTTCGAACGGCGAGGGCCTGGCCTCGATCTCAACACTTGAATGTTCTGGACAGAAGATAAACTTGCACCCACGGCCTGTGGATCCGCCATGCCGCTCAATCATCTTGGCCAATTCAAGCCGCAGAAGCTCTCTATAAACATGCTTGCGTAGTTGGTTGCGACCCGGTCGCTGCCCTTCGGGAATTTGAAGGACGTAGAGATCCCGAATATCGGTAGTAGAGAAAGGGGTGCCTGCTTGCTTTCGTAATAGTTCGATCAGTGTGTTATCGACTTGCAGTGACTGTGACTTTTCCATCCGAAGGCCCATTTGGTCTTTGGGTCGATTTGGTCGACCCTGAAAAATGGGTAGTATATGCCGTGGCCTGTCATGCCTCAAGAAACCATAGTCTTGCTTTTTGTGAGGGCAAGATATGGGCTCACCAATTTGTGAGGCGTTTGGCCAGAATCTGCGGGCTATTCGAAAATCGAAGGGGTTTTCACAAGAGCGATTGGCGCATGAAGCAGGGGTCGATAGAAGCTATCTGGGAAAGGTTGAGCGAGGGGAAGTTAACATCACAATCGAAAAGATTTATTTACTAGCTGAACAACTACAATGTGCGCCGAGTGATCTCGTGCCCAATAAACCACCATTGAATAAATGAGGCTGTTACAACATTTATAAAGGTTCAACCAATCACACTTAGCCAACAAACCTAGTGCCCTTTCAGCTGATCAGAAAGCAATAGACGAACGTTAGTCCACATTCATCAGACAAGACATAAAGTGGTGGTTACAGTTTTATGAGTACAAAACATGGTCTATATTTCCTGCTGACAGCCCGGCATTATCTGCGGGAACTGGGTACATTGAACGTTGCAGGAGTATAACATTCTGATTCGGAGAAAAGAGACTCCTCTAAACAGATCCAAAGCCGTCGTGATGCGGGATTTTTTCGTGCCGGATCTGTGCCGGGTGCGCTCTGTATTTATGCTGCTCATCACCAGCGAATTAATGGTGCTGGTTCTGGCCATTGTTCAGGCGAGCGACGGCTGGATTGACTGGAACTATTTTGCGCTTCTGTCATTATTTGTGCAGTGGACAACCCTTACCAGCGCTGCGCTGATCTGCCTTTTGCGCTCGCGGCTAGCCAAGCTGTCTGTAGCCCGGGCTACCCTTGCCATTGCATTTATCGTGCTGTTGGATGTGTTGGCATTCAGTCTGTTCGCCGACAGTGTTTTGCATCCGCAACCGGGTATCATCGGCTGGCAAGCTATTGCCAAGAAGCTACTTCTGGCGCTACTTATTGTTCTGATGGTACTGCGTTATTTCTATTTGCAGCACCAATGGCAACAGCAGCGAGAAGCAGAAATGCAAGCGCACCTAACAGCGCTGCAAGCGCGTATACAACCGCACTTTTTATTCAACAGCATGAACACCATCGCCAGCCTTATCGCCACAGACCCCGAGTTGGCAGAAGATGCCGTTCTGGACTTATCTGAGCTGTTTCGCGCCAGCTTACGCACCGGCGACCGGCTTATACCGTTTGCAAAGGAGCTAGACCTCTGCAAACGTTATCTCGCCATTGAGTCTCTGCGCCTTGGCCCGCGCCTGAAACTAGAATGGCATATTGCCGACGGCTTGGAGCGACAGGCAATTCCTCCGCTAACGCTTCAACCACTGGTTGAGAATGCGGTATATCACGGCATTCAGCCGCGGCCGGAGGGCGGCATCGTGCGCATCGAAGCAGAAGAGCGCGGTAGCTTTGTGTATTTATTGGTACAAAACCCCAAACCCAAAGACGATTGCGACCAGCACAAGGGCAACCGCATGGCCTTAAGTAACATTCAGGCAAGATTGCATGCACTATTTGGAGAGGCTTCCGTTTTGAAACACAGCCATCAGGGAGAGGTTTATACGGTGACCTTAAGGCTGCCAAAAACCATACAGCATTCATGACTAAACAGAAGATACTCATCGCCGATGATGAGCCTTTGGCCCGGCAACGTCTCAGGCGTTTGGTAGAGAGCATGCCGGAATATCAGGTATGCGGTGAAGCCGGTGATGGTGAAGCGACACTTGCGAAGGTTGTCGAACTGGACCCGGACATTCTATTGCTGGATATAAGAATGCCCGGCATGGACGGAATGGAGGCTGCGGCAAATCTAAGCCAACACAACAATCCACCAGCGATTATTTTCTGCACCGCCTACGACAACTACGCTATTCAAGCATTCGATGTGCAAGCCGTGGCTTACCTGCTCAAGCCTGTGCGCAAGGACGCACTTGCTGAGGCGCTGGGGCGCGCTGGTCGGGTCAATCGGGTACAAATACAAACACTGTCCGCCAGCATCGCGGGGAATAACACGGATCGTGAAACAACCGAAGATGAGCAACTCGCAGTGCGTACTCACAGGGGTACCGAGCTGATTGATATAGCCGGGATCCGCTATTGTCAGGCGGATCAGAAATACGTGACCATTCACCATTCCCGTGGTGAGACTATTTCCGACTACACCTTAAAAGAACTGGAAAGCGCTTACCCAAGCCAGCTGCTTAGGATTCACCGCAACACGCTGGTGGGTGTGCGCTTCATACAGGCCTTGCGCCGAACACCAGATGGCCACAACCTACTACAGTTAAGAGATGATCTGGGCGAACTACCAGTAAGCCGCCGACACTCCAGCAACGTGCGCCAATGGCTTCAGGGTCTGCAGAGCTAGGGTCCCACGGGACTTTTTCGGCGCCACAGGGTAACCTTGGCGAACATTTTTCAGAATCGACAGTGAGCATCATGTCTAAACGAACCCTTCGTGTCGCAACCCGCAGCAGTGCCTTGGCGCTGTGGCAGGCAGAATTTATCAAGGCCGAGTTGGAACGACTCCACGACAACGTGGTTGTTGAGCTGGTAAAGATCAAAACTCAGGGCGATAAAATCCTTGATGTGCCACTCGCCAAGATCGGCGGCAAAGGCCTGTTTGTGAAAGAGCTGGAGGAAGCCATGCTTGATGGCCGTGCAGACCTCGCCGTGCACTCGATGAAGGATGTGCCCATGGCCTTCCCCGAGGGCCTGGGGCTGGTTGCAATCTGTGAACGGGACGACCCCACCGATGCCTTCGTTAGCAACCAATACGCTAACGTTGACGCCCTTCCCCAAGGCGCAATAGTTGGCACTGCCAGCCTACGCCGGGAATCCCAGCTCCGTGCCTACAGACCCGATCTGGAAATTCGAGTGTTACGGGGCAACGTTAATACCCGTCTGGCAAAGTTGGACGCCGGTGATTACGACGCCATCGTGCTAGCCAGCTCTGGCTTAAAACGCCTAGGCTTTCATGACCGGATTCGTTACTCCATGCCAGACACCGTATCTTTACCCGCCGTAGGTCAAGGTGCCCTTGGTATCGAATGTCGGCTCAATGATGACGAGCTTCGGGCGATGCTTGAGCCGCTGAACCATGCGGACACAGCCGATCGGGTAAAAGCAGAAAGAGCCCTTAACCGTCGCCTTGAAGGTGGCTGCCAAGTGCCTATCGCTGCCTATGCGCTGCTGGAAGACGACGACACTCTATGGCTACGTGGATTGGTTGGCGCCGTTGACGGCACTCAAATACTCCGGGTTGAAGGCCGGGCACCTCGTGCTGAAGGCGAGCGCTTGGGCCGTGAACTGGCAGAAGACCTTTTAGCATTGGGCGCAGACAAAGTGCTGGCTGAAATTTATGGTCACACTCCCCGCTGACTCCTCCAGTCTGGCTGGCCGACGCGTTCTGATATGTCGGCCAGAGCCGGAAGCGTCCCGGTTGGCCCGGCAGTTCCAAGCTGCCGGTGCTGAAGTGCATGTATTTCCGTTGGTTGAGAGAGAGCCCCTCCCCGAAACTCCGGAACGGCGCAGCACTCTCCTTAGCCTTGATGAATTCTCCCACGTCATTGCTGTTAGCCCATACGCAGCCCGCCTTTTACTAGACGAACTCGATATCTGGTGGCCTCAACTACCTGTTGGGCTAAACTGGTATGGCGTGGGGGCTGGCACAGCTAAAGCTCTTTCAGAGTATGGGGTGAATCCCCGCAAACCAGATGAAGGCTGGACCAGTGAAGCCTTGCTCAAACTGCCCTCTTTGGCGCATTTTGAGGGGGAGCGGGTACTGGTTGCCAGAGGCGAGGAAGGCCGGGAGCTAACCCGGAAAACGCTTGAGGCGCGCGGTGCACGTGTCACCGTGATGCCGCTTTATCGCAGGTTCTGTCCAAATTACACGCCTGCACAGATACACAATGCACTGGAGGAGTTTGCGCCAGACGCCATTATTGCGCTCTCTGGAGAAACCCTAAACAATCTCATCGCACTATGTTCGAATTGCAGCCATAATCTATACGATAGCCCCGTTATTGTACCCGCCCGGCGTATTGCCGATCAGGCCCGTGCAGCGGGATTCAATGCTCCGTGTATACCAGAAAGCCTTGCCGACAACGACATTGTGGCCGCCGTAGCAGAACAGTTGACCGGCCGCGACGGTGGCACCGGAAGAGCTAAGTAAGGACGCCCGTGACTGAAACAACAAAACAATTACCCGCACCGATTGCCAAAGAACAACCCACACGGCAGAAAGTCTGGCCAATCTGGGTTATCGCCATCATTGCATTGATCAGTGTTGCCGTACTGGCGTTGTGGAACTGGCAACAATGGAACGGAAACCAAACGACAATGCAGGCGCTGAAAAGCCTACAACAGGATACCGCGCAACTCGAAAGCCTTTATGGCGATAGGGGCGGCCAGCAGAGCCAACGCTTGCAAGCTTTGGAAGATAAACTGGCGTCCCAACGCGAGTTGATTGCTACCCAACAGCGGCAAATCGATCACAATGCCCGCGAGCTGCTTGAAGCTGGAAACCGCACTCGCACCGACTGGTTGTTGGCAGAGGCGGAATATCTGCTACGCATTGCAAACCAGCGCTTAATGATCGAGAAAGACATTCGCGGAGCTTTGTCTGCCCTTGAAGCCGCAGACGACGTGCTGACTGAATCGGACGATATCGGCGTCTACCCTGTACGCCAGCAGCTGGCGCGAGAAATACTATCCCTTAAAGGCATTAGTAGCGTCGACAGAACCGGACTTTACCTTACTCTCGAAGCCGCCATCGACAGCGTACACCAGCTCACCGATCAGGCACTTATCAGCGAACAAGCGCCCGGGTTTGTCGGTCATTCACAGCCCGGAGCAGAACCCGAAGAAGGCGGAGAGCCGGGTATGCTGGTAAAAGGTTGGAGAAAGTTCAAGTCTACCTTGATGCAGGTCGTTGTCGTTCGTCGCCTTGATGAGTCGGTAAAACCGCTGCTGTCGCCAGACCAGAGTGCCTACGCTCGCCTAAACCTGCAACTGATGCTCGAAGAAGCCGAAATGGCAGTGCTCAGGGGCAACCAACCATTGTATGAGCGAGCCCTCGTCAAAGCGCAAGCTGCGGTTGAAGACTGGTACGATGCAAGCAATCCACGGGTAAGCGCCCTCACTAAAACCCTTGGTGAACTGAGCACCCGCAACGTAGCCCCAGACCTACCTGATATCAGCAAATCTCTGGATCTGCTCAAAGAGCGGCTTTCAGGCCGTCTCAGCAATAGCAACGGCAACAGCGAAGCAAATGGAGGCCGCGATTCATGATCCGCCTGCTTCTGATCGTTCTGTTCGCCCTGCTTATCGGCACCGCGCTCTCCCTCGGTCTGCAGTATGATCTCGGGTACATTCGCATCAGCCTCGGCAATTACCTGGTAGAAACCAATTTCTGGGTGGGGCTTGCCCTCATTATCGTGGTGGTTGCACTCATTGTGCTCGCGATTAACATGTTCCGTCGCATGCGGGAAGGCACCGGGCTGGTGGCCAACTGGCTATCCCGCAGCAAGGCACGTCGTGCCCGCCGTCGAACTACCAAGGGCCTGCTTGCATTGGCAGAAGGTAACTGGCCAAGAGCCCGCAAAATGCTTACATCGGCAGCTGGCCACGCAGACACACCTCTAATAAACTACTTGGCAGCCGCTCAGGCAGCTTTTGAGTGCAGCGATCACGAGGCTGTCGATGAGCTTTTGAGAAAAGCGTATGAGAGCACACCCGGGTCGGATATGGCCGTGGGTATCACTCAGGCCCAGCTGCAGCTTTCCGGCAACCGTCTGGAACAGGCTTTGGCAACATTGGTGCGCTTACGCAAGCAATCACCGCATCACCCTTTTGTACTCAAACTTCTGAAAAATACTTACCTTCGCCTAGAAGACTGGCGCGAGCTTTCAAAGCTATTGCCTGAGTTGCGTAAACGCAGTGTGATGCCAGAATCTGAACTCAGCGAGTTAGAGCGTCTGGTATGGCACAACCTGCTGGAGAAAGCCGCTGAAGACTGTCGGCGCCAGCAAAAGGACGACACCAACGCATCTTTAGAACCACTCACCCGCCTTTGGGACGAGCTGCCGAGCTTTTTGCGTAAAGATGAGAAAACCATCGGTGACTATGCACGCCAGCTGGCCAGTCTTGGCGATGAAGCCCAGACCGAAACGTTGCTACGCAAGGTTTTGCAAAGCCACTGGAGCGATGAATTGGTTAATCTGTATGGCCGTATAGAGGGCCGCAAACCGGATGAGCAGCTTCTTACTGCCGAGCAGTGGCTAAAAGACCGCCCCAACAATGCAGAGCTGCTCTTAGCGTTGGGCCGCCTAAGCCTCAGAAATGAGCTATGGGGCAAAGCCCGGGAGTATTTCGAAACAAGCTTGAAGTTACGTCGCAGCCGGGAAGCTCTAGCAGAGCTAAGCCGTTTAAGTGCTCACATGGGCGAAGAAGAGCTAAGCATCAAGCTTATGATGCAGGGACTAGCAACCGACAATGGGCTCCCGAAGCTGCCCATGCCCAGAGCCTAACTCGCTTCGGTAATTTCTCTTCGGCAGTTTCTTTTCAGAGTCGGCAACAGCACCTCAATTACGAGGTGCATACTCCAATACATCAGAAAAGAATGCCTCAGGTGGTAGCCCGGCCTCCACCAAGGCATCCATCAGCGTATATACCATGGTTGGTGAACCACTGGCGTGCACTTCCACGTTACTCAAATCCATGCCGGAGGCTAACACAACCCGCACGAGCTGATCGTGATGACCACTCCACTCGCTGTCATCATCATCACCAACAACCGGCTGAAAACTGAATTCCGGCCATTCTTCCTCCCACTGCCGAGCCATAGACCTGAGGTACATATCCTCATGGCGACGTACGCCCCAATATAGCTTTACCGGCCGGGAATAAGAGGTACCTCGCAAATAATCCACCAAGCTTTTCATCTGGGCGAATCCGGTACCTGCAGCAACCAATAGCAATGGTTTACCCGGAGCGCAGTCCAAACACGCTTTACCGTGTGGCAGCTCCAAACTGACTGCTTGGCCAGATTTTAGTGCATCAATAACCTTTTGCGCCGACACCCACTCGGGAGAAGCCTGAATATGCAGTTCCAGATTTTGCTCTGCAGGGCTACTGGCAATGGAAAAGTAGCAAGGCTCAGCATCCGGAAGGTTAACCGACAAATATTGACCAGCATGAAAAGACAACTCCCGCCGCCGTGGTAGTTGAAGTTCTACCCGATATACATCGTGATTTATAGAACTTACATCCACCACGTTTGCCTGAAACTTGCGGGGCTGGTTGTTTCCTGCGGCCATAACGGCACTTATCTCCAGTTCAAGGTGATCGAGCGCTGCGGTTCTACACATCATCAGCCGAGCGCCGACCGGAATCGTTTGTTGGTTTCGGGTGTTCAAAGCAGAGCCGCTGAGCAAACGCGCTTCACAGAGCTCACATACGCCATTTTTGCAGGCAGATGGAACAGCAACGCCTGCACCTGCTGCCGCGCTTAGTAAATCTTCATCAGCAGCTGTCGCATAGCGAATGCCAGATGGCTCAAGACCAATCTTCCAACGCCTGCTACTCATATCAGTCGGAGCGATTAACCGGGGTTTCAATGCCCAGGCTACCCCAGAGCTCATCCACTCGCTGTTTTACCGCGTCTGTCATAGAAATCGGCTCGCCCCACTCGCGGGTCGTTTCACCCGGCCATTTATTGGTGGCATCCAGACCCATTTTGGAACCAAGGCCAGAAACAGGCGAGGCAAAGTCCAAATAATCAATCGGCGTATTTTCCACCAACAGCGTATCGCGGGCAGGATCCATGCGGGTGGTAATAGCCCAGATTACATCTTCCCAATTACGGGCATCCACGTCGTCGTCGGTGACAATCACAAACTTGGTATACATAAACTGGCGTAAAAAAGACCATACACCCATCATCACACGCTTAGCATGGCCGGGGTACTGCTTCTTCATGGTTACTACCGCCATACGGTAGGAGCAGCCTTCCGGCGGAAGATAAAAGTCCACGATCTCAGGGAACTGCTTCTGCAAGATGGGAATAAACACCTCGTTCAGCGCGACTCCCAGAATGGCAGGCTCATCCGGTGGCCTGCCGGTGTAGGTGCTGTGATAAATAGGGTCTTTGCGGTGGGTAATCCGCTCAACAGTGAACACCGGGAACTCGTCCACTTCGTTGTAATAACCCGTGTGATCTCCAAACGGGCCTTCCGGCGCGTAGTCGTCGGGGTAAATAAACCCCTCCAAAACGATCTCTGCACTGGCCGGAACCTGTAAATCACTGAGCCCGCACTTTACAAGCTCGGTGCGACTGCCCCTCAGCAAGCCTGCAAACGCATACTCGGAGAGCGAATCGGGCACTGGCGTTACGGCACCAAGAATCGTGGCCGGGTCGGCGCCGAGGGCGACTGCAACTGGGTAGGGCTTGCCTGGATTTTGTTTCTGGAACTCTTGGAAATCCAACGCGCCACCACGGTGGCTCAACCAACGCATGATCAGCCGGTTGCGGCCAATCACCTGCTGCCGATAAATCCCGAGATTCTGTCGTTCTTTGTGGGGACCGCGGGTAATCACCAAAGGCCAGGTCACCAGCGGCCCGGCGTCTCCCGGCCAGCAGTGCTGTACGGGTATCTGATACAGATCGACATTGTCTTTTTCAATCACCACATCCTGACAAGGCGCAGACCTGAGCACTTTTGGGCTCATACGCATAACTTGCCTAAGCAATGGCAACTTCTCGATAGCGTCTTTGAAGCCTTTAGGGGGATCCGGCTCCTTGAGGTAAGCCAACAGCTTGCCGATATCCCGAAGCGCGGTTACGTTTTCCTGCCCCATGCCCAAGGCGACTCTTCTGGTGGTGCCAAACAGGTTGGCAAGCACGGGCATGTCGTAGCCTTTCGGGTTTTCAAACAACAACGCAGGCCCACCTGCCCGCAGCGTGCGGTCACAGATTTCGGTCATTTCCAGATGGGGATCCACTTCCACTGAGATGCGTTTCAGCTCACCCAGTTTTTCCAACTGGTCAATGAAGTCCCGCAGATCGTTGTATTTCATCGTTGGCTCCGTTTCCGGTTAGCTTCTTAATACGGAGTTCGCTGCCTTCCAGACTTCTTGCCCAGTGCCAGAACGCAATGAGGGCCTGCTTTCCCAGACACGCCGTAAACCCATCCATGGGGGCTTGGTCTTGCCATCCTTGGCAAGACACAGTCTGGGAAAGCAGGCCCTCACCGCGTTCACGAAATCACCAGTTAACTCAAGGCAAAAGCACAAAAGCTAAACCGTAACCCCATAAAGGCGCGCGCCCAAAATTAGATCAGCAGTACCGGGGACACCCTCCCCGGACTGTGTCTTGCCAGGGATGGCAAGACCAAGCCTACAGGGACGTATTCACGGCGTGTTCGGGGAGGGTGTCCCCGGTACGGCCAAGCTCAACATCCCAGAGGCGCATAGACTCGACTTCTTAACGGCGCTTCATAGACTGGAAGAACTCATCGTTGGTCTTGGTATCTTTCAGCTTGTCCAGCAAGAACTCAATGGCTGCGGTATCGTCGTCCATTGAGTGCAGAAGCTTACGCAGAATCCACACACGCTGAATATCCGCTTCCGTCATCAGCAAATCTTCACGACGCGTGCCCGAGCTACGGATGTTGATGGCAGGGTACACACGCTTCTCCGCAATTTTGCGATCAAGGTGGATTTCCATGTTACCTGTGCCCTTGAACTCTTCGTAGATCACTTCGTCCATTTTGGAACCTGTGCTCACCAGAGCCGTCGCAAGAATGGTCAAGCTGCCACCCTCTTCTACATTTCGGGCCGCACCAAAGAAGCGCTTAGGCTTTTCCAGCGCATGGGCATCTACACCACCGGTCAGCACCTTGCCTGAAGATGGGATAACCGTGTTGTAAGCACGAGCAAGACGAGTAATTGAATCCAGCAGGATAACCACATCTTTCTTATGCTCAACCAAACGCTTGGCCTTCTCGATGACCATTTCAGCAACCTGAACGTGACGCGCAGGCGGCTCATCAAAGGTGGAGGCAATCACTTCGCCGCGCACGGTGCGCTGCATTTCAGTGACCTCTTCCGGACGCTCATCAATCAACAGAACGATGATGTGGCACTCCGGATGATTGCGCGTAATAGACTGCGCAATGCTCTGCATCAGCAGGGTTTTACCAGCCTTGGGTGGCGATACAATCAAACCACGCTGACCCTTACCGATAGGTGCAACCAGGTCCAACACACGGGAAGACAAGTCTTCCGTGCTGCCGTTGCCGGTTTCAAGCGCCATGCGCTCATCGGGAAACAGCGGAGTCAGGTTTTCAAACAGGATTTTGTTGCGGGCGTTATCCGGCTTGTCGAAGTTAATCTCTGCGACTTTCAGCAGAGCAAAATAGCGCTCGCCGTCTTTCGGCGGGCGAATCTTGCCAGCAACGGTATCACCGGTACGCAGGTTGAACCTGCGAATTTGGCTGGGAGAAACGTAAATGTCGTCTGGCCCGGCCAAGTAGGAGGCGTCCGCGGAGCGGAGGAAGCCGAAACCATCCTGCAGAATCTCCAGTACGCCGTCGCCGTAAATGTCTTCGCCGCTTTTGGCATGTTTCTTCAGTATGGTGAAGATAACATCCTGTTTACGCGAACGTGCCAGGTTATCGAGGCCCATCTCTTGCGCGATGTCGAGCAATTCGGGCATGGAGTTCTGCTTGAGTTCAGTAAGATTCATAGGTTATTAGATTTTTCAGGAATGGAATTAAACGGAAGTTGGTATGACAGGGGTGCCCCTGAACAGATTATAAAATTCGTTGTCAAAACAGATGCTGGCCAGATGGAGCAACCGGTGCGGATTTAATCCGGAAAATAACAGAAGCCAGTAGAGTGGGTACAATCGTTCGTAGGGCGAGACCGATAATCTGCTACCTTGCTGGCCAATGTCAAGTGTAGTAGCGAAATTAGAACCAATTTTTCGGTAAAAACGCCTACAGGCGAGGTTACTGGCCTCCCCCTGATGGGTTACTCCCTTCCATTCCCTACCTCTGACAAGGATACTGATGCATAGACTTTTTGTGATTTTCGGAGCCCACCCATGAGCAGTGAAAGCACCAGCGAACTCAAACCTCTCAATATCGCCATCCTTACGATTTCCGACACTCGAGGCCCGAACGAGGACTCTTCCGGTCAGTTTCTTGAAGACAGTGTTCTTGAAGCCGGACATACGCTGATTTCACGGCGCATTCTCCCGGATGATGTCTACTTAGTGCGCGCGGCCATGTCGGTCTGGATAGCAGATCCGGATGTTCATGCAGTGATCATTACAGGTGGCACCGGCTTCCACGAACGCGACAGCACACCAGAAGCCGTTACACCTCTGCTGGACAAAACGATTGAAGGGTTTGGCGAAGAGTTCCGCCGACAGTCAGCTGCCGAGATCGGCACATCAACCATTCAATCCCGAGCCTTTGGCGGCCTTGCCAATCATACGGCTATCTTCTGCCTGCCTGGCTCCACCGGAGCATGCCGTACGGGATGGAATGGCATTTTGAAGACGCAACTCGACAGCCGCCATGGCCCTTGCAATTTTTCCGCACTGGTCGGCCGCAAGCCAGAGCGAGCTATAGAGCGCCTGCAGCAGGGTATTGGCACTCGCGCCGCTCGTTAATTCTGAATACGGAGAAAGACATGGCAGCCAACCTGACACCGGTTGAAGAGGCTATTGCCCACCTTCTGAGCGGGGCTCCGGTGGTGACAGAAAACGAGCGCTTGCCGCTCACTGAAAGTCTGGGGCGAATACTGGCGCAAGATTACCAAGTGCCCGCAGATGTACCACCAGCGGATAACAGCGCGGTAGATGGCTACGCCCTTCGCGCTGAGGATTATGCGCCGGGTCAAACTCTGTCGGTATCAGACCGAATCCCTGCTGGCTCTGCTCCCGGCCCGTTAAAGCCCGGTACGGCTGCGCGCATTTTTACCGGCTCAGAGGTTCCCGAGGGCGCCGATACGGTGATTATGCAGGAGCGAGTGGATGTTACTGAAAATGGCATCCTGATCAACGCAGAAGTAAAGCCCGATCAAAATATCCGCAGACGTGGCCAAGATCTTGCCGAAGGCAGCCTTGCGCTACCAAAGGGCACAAAAATCAGGGCTCAGGAAATGGGCCTTTTGGCGTCTATGGGCGTAGCCGACGTTACTGTGGTGAAAAAGCTCCGGGTTGCGATTCTGTCCACCGGTGATGAGTTGGTCGACCCCGGCAATCCGTTGGGCCCGGGGCAGATTTACAATACCAACCGCTTTACTCTGCTTGGTCTTCTGGCCGAGGCTGGCTGTGAGGTGGTGCTGTGCGAGACCCTTCGAGACACTCGCTCTGTTACCCGCGAGAAACTAGAGCGCGCGGCAGCACTGTCAGACTTGATCATTACCAGCGGGGGCGTCTCTGTAGGTGAGGAAGACCACGTTCGGGCGGTGCTGGAAGAGTCTGGTGAGCTGACACTTTGGCGCATGGCGATCAAGCCCGGCAAGCCGTTGGCGTTCGGCTCAATACAGGGCACACCGGTGCTTGGCTTACCTGGCAACCCGGCGGCAGTGTTGGTTACGTTTTTGGTTGTGGGTATGCCTTACATACGCACCTGTCAGGGGCGCATTCAGGTTCATCCTGTGGGGCAACAAGTGCCTGCTGCATTGAATGTGACCTCCCCCTCGGTGCGCAGGGAGTTCTTGCGTGCCCGCACCGAGCTTATTGAGGGTAAGGTTCAGGTAACCGCTTACCCTAACCAAAGCTCGGGCGTTCTCAGTTCCGCCTGTTGGGCCGGAGGTTTGGCTGTGGTTCCGGAACACGAGATGGTTGCAGAGGGCGACTTGATAACCTATTACCCATTCACAGAGCTATTGAGTTGATATGACTAACCAAACCCTAACTGTTCGTTTTTTTGCCCGCCTCCGAGAGGAGTTGGGCACTGAGCAACTCACCTTGCCGGCAGAAAAGGATCAGACCGCCGGTGATTTGCTGGCTGAGCTGGCTAGCCGCGGCGGCCCTTGGGCGCAACTGCAAAGCGGTCAGCCGGTGATGATTGCGATTAATCAGGCGATGGCGAAGCCTGCCACCCCGGTTAGGGCCGGAGATGAAGTGGCTTTTTTCCCGCCGGTAACGGGGGGCTAAAATGATCAGTATTCAATCTGAGGATTTTGATTCGAGTGTTGAGTATTCGGCACTGCGGGATAGCGGTGCCGGTACGGGGGCTATTGCTACGTTTACGGGACTGGTGCGGGATAACGGCGATACTCAAGACGTATCCGGGTTGTTTTTAGAGCATTATCCGGGGATGACGGAGCAGGTGATTGCGGGGCTGATTGATGAGGCTTCGCGGCGCTGGGATGTGCGCAAGGCGCGGGTGATTCATCGAGTCGGGCGGTTGTTGTTGCAGGAACAAATTGTGTTTGTGGGTGTTTGCAGTGCCCATCGGGGGGATGCGTTTGCGGCTTGCGAGTTTATTATGGACGCTTTAAAGACGTCGGCGCCGTTTTGGAAGAAGGAGCTTTCGGAGGCCGGGGAGCATTGGGTGGAGCAGAAGGCTTCGGATGTTGCTCGGGGGGAGGTCTGGAAGACCTAGATTCTGGCGTTTGACGGCCGGTCTTTAGCGTGGACTGCTCCGCCGAAAAACGCTGTGGATACGTCCGTGTACGCTTGGCTCCGCCATCCATGGCTCCGCACATTTTCGGCGGAGCAGTCCACGCCAAAGCCCTGAATAGTGCAAGTCCCTCTAGCAACTACCCCTCAGGTCACCAAATCTTCTGGCCGATTTCGGTTTTTAAACGCATCAGCAGCATCTGGGCAATCCAGAGTTCTAGCTGCTGCGGCTTCAGCGAATACCATTACCCTTCTGTTGTCGTCTCGTAACTGGGTTTCCAGCAGACTAATAAGTGACACCGGGTAAACACCGTGCAAGGGGTGGGATCTTCCGGCGCATTGGGCGATAACGGGGTATTCAGGCTGTTCGTGCCACGCGTCTATTAATTGCCGGAATACTTCTGGTTGTATACCCGGGGTATCGCAGGGGCATACGAGTACGGCGTCGAAGCCTTGTTTTTGGGCTTCAGTTAGGCCCGCTAGTAGGCCCGCTAGGGGGCCTTGGCCTTTTAGATCCGGGGCGTCTTGCAGTACGTGGCCGAGCAGACGGTAGTCTTTTAGGGATCGGTTGGCGCTGATGAGTAATGGCGTGGTCACAGCACTGAGGGCTTCTGCTACCCAGTGGGCCATGGGGCGGTCGTGCCAGTGCATTAGGCCTTTGTCTTTGCCGTTCATGCGGGTTCCTGCACCGCCAGCGAGTAGAAGGGCGCAGGTGTTTTTGGAGGCTGTTTCGGTCATGGTGAATCCAGGCCTAAAAAAACCGCCCAAGAGCAGGGCCCAGGGGCGGTTTTCAGGCTTTCAGGATGCAATCAGAGATTGCTGTCCAAGAAGGCCGCGAGCTGGGATTTGGACAGTGCGCCAACTTTGGTGGCGTCAACGTTGCCGTTCTTGAACAGCATCAACGTCGGAATACCACGGATGTTGAACTTGGGCGGGGTCTGCTCGTTTTCGTCGATGTTGAGCTTGCAGACCTTCAGTTTGCCATCGTATTCGTCGGCGATTTCTTCGAGTACGGGTGCGATCATTTTGCAGGGGCCGCACCACTCCGCCCAGTAATCTACCAGTACGGGAACGTCAGATTGAAGTACGTCCTGTTCGAAGGAGGCATCTGTTACGTTTACAATATTTCCGCTCATTTCGTTTTTCCTGATTAGTGCTTTGGTTGCTACTTTACGCGATTGATCCCGCGTATGTGAAGCGGTAGATCCACCAGTTTCATTGCTCAATGTTCTGACCCCGGTCAATTCGGTCGACTTTCTACTAGAGTCAAAGCCGCGCATTGACTGACATATCCCGGGATTATGGCTTATAGTACGCGCAGATTCTCACCACAGGATTCAGATCACCGTGACGGCCACCTCTTCCGCCGAAATCGCAGCTACGCCACCGGATATGCTTGCGGCCATCGATATGGGCTCAAACAGTTTCCACATGGTTGTGGCCAGGCTTGTGCAGGGCGAAATCCGCACCATGGAAAGAATGGGCGAAAAAGTTCAGCTAGGCGACGGCCTTGATCCTGAAAACAATCTAACAGAAGAGGCGCAGCAGCGGGGTTTGGACTGCCTACGGCGGTTTGCCCAACGCCTTAACGGTACGCCTCCCGAGGGTGTTCAGATTGTAGGTACAAATGCGCTCAGGGTGGCACGCAATGCCAATCAGTTTATCGCACGGGCAGAAGAGGTGCTGGGCTATCCGGTAGAGATCATCGCCGGGCGGGAGGAGGCCCGATTGATCTATCTGGGCGTTTCGCACACGCTCTCAGATGATGCCGGACGGCGTTTGGTGATCGACATAGGCGGAGGCAGCACGGAACTGATTATTGGCGAGCGGTTTGAGCCACAGGAGCTGGAAAGCCTGCACATGGGCTGCGTGTCTTTTCGGAACCGGTACTTTTCCGATGGCCGAATTACCCGCAAACAAATGGACAAAGCCATTACCCACGCAGAGCAAGAGCTATTAGGCATTCGCCGGCGCTTCCGCTCTATAGGATGGGAAAGCTCGGTAGGTGCATCCGGCTCTATCAAGGCCATTTGCAACGTTTTGGCGACGCTTAAAATCACCGATGGCACTGTTACCTGGAGTGCTATGGAGGAGCTACGCCGACGGCTTGTGGATATGGGCAGTGTCGAGAAGCTGGGCGAGTTGGGGTTGCGGCCAGATCGACAGAATATTTTCCCCGCCGGGTTTGCCATTCTTATGGGGGCGTTCCAATCTCTGAACATTCAGGAACTGACCTATACCGACGGAGCACTTCGAGAGGGCCTACTATACGGAATAGCCGGGCGAATTCAGCATGAGGATGTGCGTGAGCGCAGTATTTCAGCGCTACAAGAGCGGTATCAGGCGGATCAAAACCACGGGGCTGCCGTAGAAGCAACGGCGGTCGCAGCCTGGGAGCAAATTGCAGAACACTGGGGGCTGGACACACCTACAGACGAGGAGACCCTGCGCTGGGCCTGCAGGTTACACGAAATCGGCTTGGCGATTTCCCATAGCCAATACCACAAGCACGGCGCTTACCTATTGCACTACTCTGACCTCGCTGGCTTTACGCAGCAGGCGCAACGGGAACTGGCCATTTTGGTGCGCGGTCATCGCCGAAAATTCAGCTCATCCATTTTCGATGGCGTCGACCCAGGCGATCTAGGGCGCCTGCGGCACTTATGCATACTGGTACGTTTGGCCGTACTGATTCAGCACTCCCGCAATCTGGAACCGCCACCGGCTTTCACTCTCCAACCTAGGGAGCAAGGCCTTTTAGTGACGTTTCCCGAGGGCTGGTTTGATGAGCGCCCTCTAACCTATGCCGACCTGATGAATGAACAAGACTACCTAGCCAAGCAAAACTTTGTGCTTGAGCTGGCTGGCGGCTGACGGAGCACTTCGCTTCACTGTCCCGCCAGCTCATCCTCCATTGCCTCAACTGTTTCACTGACCTCAAGCCACTGAGCTTCGACATCTTCAAGTTGACCCTTTGCCGCAGACTGCCTACCTAGCAGGTCTTTTAAGCGGCCTTTGGACTCATCACCGTAAAGGACAGGATCGGCGAGCTCCGACTCCAAATCGCTCAGCGTCTCATGCAGAGTTTCCATCTGTTTTTCTAGTGTCGCCTGCTTCTTACGGTAAGGGCTCAGCTTCTGTCTGAGCGCGGCTTCCGCGCGTTTGCGGGCCTTTCTGTCTTCAGCACTTTCCCCTACAGCTGTGTCTGCTTGTGCCGATGCTGCGCCTGCGGAACCAGCGGCACTGCCTAGCTGTCGCTTTGGTGGTTCGGCATCGTCTTTACGGCGATCCGCCAACCAGCTCTCGTAATCTTCAAGATCACCCTGATACTCCACAACATGGCCATCATTCACCAGCCAGAATTCGTCAACGGTATTACGCAACAGGTGCCTGTCGTGAGACACCACCACAATAGCGCCTTCAAAGTTCTGCAGTGCCATAGTCAAGGCTTGGCGCATTTCCAAATCAAGGTGGTTGGTCGGCTCATCCAACAAAAGCAGGTTGGGCTTTTGCCAGGCGATAACCGCCAAAGCAACACGGGCTTTTTCTCCGCCAGAGAATGAGCGAATGGGGCTCAGGGCTTCATCACCATGGAAATCAAAGCCACCGAGAAAGTTGCGAACGCTCTGCTCAGACGCTCTGGGAGCTAAGCGTTGCAAGTGAAGAAAGGGACTTGCATCAAGATCGAGTGATTCCAGCTGGTGTTGCGCAAAGTACCCTATCGCCAGATGCTCGCCACAGGTGCGCTCACCGGATAACAAGGTGCTAGCTGTACCTTGCTCGCCCTGCCCTAGCAGCGCATCCATCAACGTTGATTTACCGGCACCGTTGGGACCCAGTAATCCAATACGGCTTCCGGGCAAAAGGGTCAGGTTAATGTCACTAAGTATCGTGGTGTCACCATGCCCTGCCTGTCCATGCCTTATCGAGAGCAACGGGTTGGATACTTTGTCTGCCATAGGAAATTCGAAGCTGAACGGCGAATCTATGTGCGCAGGGGCAATTTTCTCCATCCGCTCCAGAGATTTTACTCGGCTTTGTGCTTGCCTAGCCTTTGTGGCTTTCGCTTTGAAGCGATCAATAAAGCGCTGGATTTCGGCAATTCTCGCTTGCTGCCGTTCAAAGCCAGCTTGCTGTTGCGCAATTCGTTCGCTGCGCTGGCCTTCAAACGCTGAGTAGTTACCCGTATACAGCTCTAGCTTCTGACGATCAAAATGCACTACGTGGGTGGCCACTCTATCCATGAAGTCACGATCGTGGGAAATAAACAACAGGGTTCCATCGTAACGGCGCAGCCAGTTTTCTAGCCAAAGGCAGGCATCTAGATCCAAGTGGTTGGTTGGCTCGTCGAGCAACAAAAGATCGGAAGGCCGCATGAGCGCCTGAGCAAGGTTCAGACGGATACGCCATCCGCCCGAGAATGCGGAGACTGGCCGGTCTGGGTCTTCATTCCGGAATCCTAGGCCCCGGAGCAAAGATTCTGCACGCCGCGCGGCAGACCAAGCCTCGTGTACATCTAGCTCACCATGTATGTGCGCAACGGCGTTGTCATCGCCCCGGGCTTCCGCCTGCTCAAGTTCGCGCTCAAGCCGCCGTAAATCCAGATCTCCATCAAGAACGAAGTCTCTGGCGCTTCGCTCTGTCGCCGCCACTTCCTGCGCCATGTGCGCAATACGGCAGCCGCCAGGAAGTGACACGCTGCCCTGCTCCGGCGCTAGTTGTCCTAGCAGTAACTGGAAGAGGCTGGATTTGCCAGCACCATTGGCACCAACAACCGCCACACGCTGGCCGGATTGAACCGTTAGGGCGACGGAATCTAGCAACCAGGCGCCACCCCGTTGTAAACTGAGATCGGTTATCGTTAACATGTTGTCATATAATCAAGGTGAAATTGTCAGGGACGGTTCAATGCTCATGTCAGCCAGCTCGCTCGTCTCCCAAGATTTACCGTTAAAAACCATAGAGTTACCGGAAGACTTAGAACCGGACAATCCTCTTTGGCGATTTGCACTGGCAATTTGGCAGCACCCAGCGGCGCAAGAAGCCTGTTTGGCACTTCAGGATGAGGGCTGGAGCGTAACACGAATTTTATGCGCCGGATGGCTTGCCCTCAACGGCAGAGCCTACACCGGAATCGAGGTGGCTACGGTAACAGAGTGGCGTAACCGTGTAACCGGCAGCCTACGCAGCATTCGCAGATCTGTGCCGAAAGCGCAGAAAGCTTACTTACCTCTGCGCACAAACCTCGCCAATCTTGAGCTGGAGGCAGAACGAATTGAACTAGCCTTAGTCTGGCGGAATTCCAAAGCCCCCCACCCGGAACCAAGCACTATGTATGCAAGTGACGAGCTTATCCAGTCTAATCTAACGGCTGCAGCACCGGCAGCAGGTACAAGCCCGGAAGCCAAACAATTGCTTGGTATTTTGCGCGACATCATCTCCACCCTTCAACCCGGAGGCGCGACGCCATGCTGATCAAATGGCTTGTTCGGCTCTCGTTCCCAGCTCTCGGCTTATTGATGCTACTTATAGTCTTCGGCCTAAATGAGCCAGACCAAATATCCGAGCCTGTTGCGGAAGAAACTCAGTCGGAAATTCCAGCATTCGAGGGGCTGGTCCCCTCGCCGATCCCGACAGAAGGCCCCGACATAGTTTTCAAATGGAAAGATACCGATGGCAACTGGCACTATGCTGACCAGCCGCCGGAGCAAGGCCCATGGAATACGCTTGCTATCGAGAGAGCTGATAAAAACTGGGCGCCGGCGAGAATCTCGAATCCTGAAACCGATTGGCAATCCCCCTATAGTGCGCCCTTCACGCTCAGCCCAAATGCCGGCAGCAATGGCAGCTAACGGCCTATTCGCAGCTCCACAGAACAATCTGTAGCGCCTTAACAGATGTTCAGTGGAATCTGCGCTCTTAACCCGCTACCTTTTGCCCTTCGACAAACACAATATGTGGGTCTCAGCCCACTCCGTACCAACCCGAAAGGATGATGTAATGAAAAAAACGCTACTTGCACTGGCGATGACTGGCGTGGTTGCTGGATGCTCAACGCCCCCTGAGACTCCAGCAGACCCGAAGCTAGACTCTACCGACGAAAAAGTCAGTTATGGCATGGGTCTTGTGCTAGGTGAGCGGATGGGTAACGACCTGCCAAGCCTTCAAATGGATCAATTCCTTCAAGGGATTCAGCACGGACATGCAGGCGACGAGGAAGCCAAGCGCATGAGCCGCGAAGAGATCCAGAAGGCTTTGATGGAATACCAACAGTCGCTGCAAGAAGAGCAGAGCAAGCAAGCAGAAGAGTTGGCAGAGAAAAACCGTGAAGCCGGTGAGTCCTTCCTTGCTGAGAACGCTGAGCGCGATGGTGTCGAAACAACCGATTCCGGGCTCCAGTACGAAATTTTAGAAGAGGGTAACGGCGAGCAGCCGGGTGCAACCGATACTGTACAAGTCCACTATACCGGTGAACTGCTTTCAGGTGAGGTTTTTGACAGCTCCCGCGAGCGCGGCGAGCCAGTTACATTTGCCCTGAATCAGGTTATCCCGGGCTGGACCGAAGGCCTGCAGCTCATGAGCGAAGGCGCCCGTTATAAGCTGTACATTCCTTCTGATCTAGCCTACGGCCCGGGCGGAAACCGCTCAATTGGCCCCAACGAAACCTTGGTTTTCGATGTGGAGCTACTGGCAGTGAACCCAGGCGCAGACGAAAAAGACTCTGCGTCCGAATAATCTAGAAAGCAATCTAGGGCGCAAACTTCAGCCCGCCTGAAGCAAAAAAAGCCTCAGCAACCTTGTAGGTGCTGAGGCTTTTTCGTGATCGCCTAAACCAAATCAACTCACGCTGGGGCTACTTTATCCCCATGCACGTTGTGCAGATGCTCAATTAAAAAGTCCTCCATCTCAAAGCGGCTTTCCAGCGTCTCACCCAGATGGGAAAGCTGCTCAAACAGTGCTTTCACATCTTTTTCAGACAAGTCAGCTTCGCCCAACTGATCGTTAAAATTAAGCGCCACTTCTGTGGTTTGTTCAATACGGGGGTATACCTTGGCTGCCAGCTCCACCCCTCCATCGTTGAACTCACGAGCCTCTCTGACTAGCTGCTCATAAATCTCAAAGTGGCCGGTCGAAACATAGTCAACCAACACTTCACATAACCGCACAAACTTGTTTTTGAGGGCTTCTGTTTGCGAGAAATCGCTTTCGCCGGACAAATCGCAGTAGTGAACTAGAAGCTCTTGACGATCCTTGAGCCAACGATCAATAAGTTCGCTGACGCCACCCCAGCGCTCCCTGGCATTTCGGCAGTTTTCCAACATAACGCCTGATCTCCGCTTGAAAATCCTACTGTTCAGCCATAGTGCTGATGCTTGGTGCTGATTTTTGTTAAGTCCGGATCAACTTACCCCATGCTGGCTTCCGGCCGCAACCGTTTCAACCCGCGATTTGGTTTTTCGATGCTCCCCTGTGGAAAAGCATGATCAAACCCAAAATCACCAAAAGCACAAAAAATACAGCGCTCCAGCCGGGAATGCTCAAACCCAGAAATCGCCAAACAACAGCGGCGCAGTCGCCCGTCCCTTTAAGTGCCGTCGTCAGCACATCCATAAACGGCAGCACTTCCAGCATATAATCCACCGAGGGCCCGCAGGCAGGCACCTGATCCGGTGGCAAGTTCTGGAGCCATAGCTGTCGGCCTGCAACGCCCAGCCCAGCACCGGCTGTTGCTACCAGCAAAAAGCCGTACACACGCAATCCTAGTGATTTGGGGCCATGCAGAGCCGCCACAAGGCTCACAAGCCCCACCCCCATAAAACCGAAGCGCTGGAGCCAGCAAAGCGGGCAAGGTTCAAGCCCCATAACGTGCTCCATATAAAATGCCACGCCCAATAACCCGGCGCAGGTAACAAAAACGAGTGCAAAGAGTGCTCTTACTTTCACAAAGTTTCCTCAGTTTTACACAAATGCGCTGCCTGGCCTGCTATTCTCGGTTTATCCGGCGGAAACGCTGCTGAATTTGTCACTAAACCCTAAACCACAACGAACTGCAAGCTTATGACACCTCAGCCAAAATTCGTTTTATTCCTTATCTTATTACTATTTTTCCAGCTGCCTAACGCCTGGGCAGAAGACGCCGCAAATGGCGACAACGGAGACGCAGAAAAATCGGGCATTACTGATTATATTGCCATGGAACCGGCCTTCGTAACTCACGTTGGAAGCCCGGGCGGCAAATTAACCTACCTGAAAGCAACCATCAGTCTCAGGGCCTCAAAGCAGACCACACGGCCCGCGGTGGACGCCCACATGCCAAGGCTACGCCATGAACTGGTGATGCTGTTTGGCGAGCAGACAGATACAGACCAACTAACCACTATGGATGGCCAACAGGCGCTACGTGAGGAAGCCAAATCAAGAATAAATGCAGTGCTGGAGGAACAGCAAACCGGCGAAGCAATAACCGGCGTGCTGTTTACAGAATTCGTAGTGCAAAAGTAGGGCAGAACCAGATCGTATTAAGCAATCCGGGAGAACAGATCATTTTCCGCTGTAGCTGCTTCTTCCCGGAGAATTTCACCGGCGTCATCCCAACCTGCCTCCCAGGCAGCAACAACAACTTCACCACGATAGGGACAACGGCTTTTATCCATGCCCATGGAAGCAGCCAAGTGGCCTTGACGATAGGCTTTGTTCAAGGCCTCGATGCCCAAGCCGAGTTTCATATCCTTTACCATATCGCTTCTCCCTTAAACTGATGCTACTGAACTTAGCACCAGCGTCAGAAAGTGACAAATTTTTGTTCTGCTTCTGTGAAGCATGTCCGTCAATGATGAGAACCACCTGAAACCACCTAACATAACGACACTTTCTGCGCCCCGTTTCAGGAGCGCAGGTATTGTTCAAGAAAGTCACTGAACGTCAGAGTGTCCGATGCCTCAATTCGTTTCTGTTCGGCTATCGAGTCCTTACTTGCCGCAACAAAGGCCGCCTCTACACTGGCATCCATACCTTCTTTACGAAGCATGCTCTGATGTTTTAGCGCCATATCCATGGTCCAGTCCTTGTGGCCAAGCCCGGAAGCCCGCATAGCATCAATAACCCGGGCAGACGGCACTTGGTTATCGCCGGACAGAACACCCCGCTGAGCTGAAAGAGCCTGACGATACACGTCACCGCCATTCCAGCCGTCCAGCAGGTCTGCCAGCGGCTCTAGGCGGTCAAGTATTTCCGTAGCCGCTTCCCCAATGGGCGTACGCTCGCCAGCCCTGCAAAGGGTCAGCTCATGATTACGCCCTTTGGACACAACATCTTTGTAGTTGTCATCCAACAAACTGCACTCTGCGTCGTCGATTCGAGGCGATTCTGAGAGCAAACAATCCAATAGGAAGAGGTCCAGAAAATCGACCTGAGCTTCATTAACCCCTACCGGCGAAAAGGGGTCGAGATCCAAACAACGCACTTCAATATATTCCACACCGCGAGATTCAAGAGCATGAATCGGCTTTTCTCCGCTTTGAGCCGTGCGCTTAGGCCGAACGGCACTGTAGTACTCATTTTCAATCTGCAGCACGCTGGTGTTGATTTGGATAAACTGGCCGTCACGCTGGGTACCTAAAGCTTCATAGGCTGGCCAATTGGTATGAATGGCTCTATCCAGAGTTTGGGTATAGGTACTGAGCTTGTTAAAGCAGATATTCAACGACGACTGGGCATTGTTGTGATAACCCAAGTCACCCATGCGCAGTGAGGTTGCATAGTCGCCAAACCAGCTACGCTCGTCAAACCGGTTAAGGTCATGACGCACACCGTCAACAAAGCTTGCGTCCAAAGCTGGCGAGGCGCCGAAGAGCAACATCAGCAACCAGCTTCTGCGACGGAAATTTCGAATTAGCCAGAAATATTGCTCAGACTTGAAGTCTTTCATGCTTTGCTGCTCGCCCAGCGCGTTCTGCCAGATACCCCAGAAGCTGTCCGGCAGCGAGAGGTTGTAATGGGTACCGGCGATACTTTGCATCATGCGCCCGTACCTCACCGCCAGCCCCTGCCGGTATACGTGCTTTAGCCGACCGGTGTTGGAGGAGCCATACTCCGCGATGGGGATGCTGGCGTCGCCGTCCAGTTCGCAGGGCATGCTCGCAGGCCAGAAAACCTCATCACCTAGATTCTGCTGCACAAAGCGATGGGTATTGCGCAAAGATTCCAGCATCTCGGATGTACTGCTGCATACCGGCGTAATCAGTTCGAGCAAAGCTTCTGAGTAATCAGTTGTGATAGACGGGTGCGTCAGCGCTGAGCCCAAAGCCTCCGGATGGGGCGTCTGAGCGATAAAACCATTGCGGTCAACGCGCAGACCTTCCTTCTCGACTCCTTTCAGAAACCCATTCCAGTCGCTCGCGGCGAATTGACGAAAAATAGAGTGCCGGGATTCGGCCATGTTTGACTCCTGCTGCAGCCAGCGGTGCCTTATGGGCTTTGCTGGCTGATGGAAATAATTGAAACCGCTTAACGCTTGTCTTTACTCGCCGACGCAAACGCCTGCGCCAAAGCACCGGCCATAGCACCTTGGTCCGCACCTTTATTTTGACCCCGAGGCGCTGATTTAGCGGCGGGACGAGGTGCTGAAGTGCCTCTTTTCGACTCTGCTTTCTCACCGGGCTGATCATCCATCCGCATAGTCAGCGCAATTCGCTTGCGGGGGATGTCCACTTCCATCACTTTCACCTTAACAATATCCCCGGCCTTAACCACCTCCCGGGGATCTTTTACAAAGGTATGGGAAAGTGCAGAGATATGCACCAGACCATCCTGATGGACCCCGATATCCACAAACGCGCCAAAATTTGTGACGTTGGTGACAGAGCCTTCCAAGATCATGCCGGGTTCCAGATCGCTCAGGGTTTCCACACCGTCTTCAAAACTAGCAAAGCGGAACTCGGGACGTGGATCCCGGCCCGGCTTTTCAAGCTCGGAGAGAATGTCGCGAATTGTCGGCAAGCCGAACTGGTCTGTTACGTAATCCTGAGGATTCAGACCACGCAGAAACGCTGCGTCTCCGACAATCCCTTCAACCTTGCGGTTATTCTTCGCCGCAATGGCTTCAACAATACCGTAGGCCTCGGGATGCACCGATGAGCGGTCTAGCGCATTCTCGCCACTGGCAATACGCAGAAAGCCTGCGGCCTGCTCAAACGTCCGGTTACCCAGCCGAGCTACTTTCAACAACTGCTTACGGTTACGGAAGACGCCGTTTTGATTGCGGAACTCAATAATGTTTTGAGCGATGGTGTGATTGAGGCCTGACACCCTCGACAACAGAGGTGCGGACGCAGTGTTCAAATCAACACCGACACCGTTAACGCAATCTTCAACCACCGCATCAAGGCTGCGGGAAAGCTGAACCTGAGACACATCGTGCTGGTATTGGCCAACACCGATGGATTTGGGCTCGATTTTCACCAGCTCGGCCAAGGGATCCTGTAATCGGCGGGCAATGGAGACGGCACCGCGAATGGTTACGTCCAGATCAGGCAATTCTTTGGAGGCAAACTCCGACGCGGAATAGATCGAGGCACCGGACTCGCTGACAACAATCCGCGCCAGCTTCAGTTCCGGGTAGCGTTTACTAAGATCCCCAACCAATTTTTCGGTCTCACGGGAGGCGGTGCCATTGCCGATGGCCACCAACTCAATGCTGTATTCGCGACACCAGGCAGCGAGTTTTTCGATAGAGCTATCCCACTGGTTTTTGGGCGCATGGGGGAAAATAGAACCATGCCCAACCACTTGGCCAGTGCCATCGATAACGGCAACTTTTACGCCTGTGCGCAGCCCGGGATCCAAGCCGAGGGTTGGGCGAGGCCCAGCAGGGGCCAGTAACAATAAATCTTTCAGGTTAGCGGCAAACACGTTGATCGCTTCGGTCTCTGCCGCCTCGCGCACCTGCGCCATAAGGTCTGTTTCTATCTGCGTAGACAGCTTTACCCGCCAAGTCCAGCGCACCACATCCGACAACCACTTATCGGCAGCGCGCCCGTTATCACGAATATTGTAGCGCGCAGCAATGCGTTGCTCGGCAGGGTGTGGCTGACGACGATCGTCGTCAGCGTCGCCCACTACAAGCGTATAGGAGAGAATACCTTCATTGCGCCCACGCAGTATGGCCAGCGCCCGGTGCGAGGGCACCTTCTTCAGAGGCTCCACATGATCGAAATAATCCCGGAACTTGGCGCCTTCGTTTTCTTTACCTTCTATAACTGTGACTTTTAGCTGCCCCTGCTGCCAAATGAAATCACGCAGCTCACCCAGCAACTCGGCATCTTCCGCGAAACGCTCCATCAGGATATAACGGGCACCGTCGAGGGCGGCTTTGGTATCGGCAACGCCTGCGTCTGCGTTTATATAGACTTTCGCGGTCGCCTCCGGGTCCTGAGTCGGGTCGTTATACAAGCTATCGGCCAGAGGTTCCAAGCCCGCCTCTCGCGCAATTTGAGCCTTGGTGCGACGTTTGGGCTTGTAAGGTAAGTACAGATCTTCTAACCGGTTTTTGGTGTCCGCATCTTGAATGTTATTGCGCAGTTCGTCTGTCAGCTTGCCCTGCTCTTCAATGCTCTTGAGGATGGTGCCACGACGATCTTCCAGTTCCCGAAGGTAACGCAGGCGCTCTTCAAGCGTGCGCAGTTGGCTGTCATCCAAAGATCCGGTTACCTCTTTACGGTAACGGGCAATAAACGGAACCGTGGAGCCTTCGTCCAGCAGGGCGACGGTGGCATTAACCTGTTGTTCGCGTACACCGAGTTCGTCCGCAATGCGCCTGAAGATACTGTTCATGCAACCTCTGTCTGATACGTTTCTGGTAAAGCAGCAAAGGTACAGCGGCTTACTGTTGCAGGCAAGCGGACTGGCCACGCTTGTTCAGGAATTGCACAAGGTCAGGCCAAGGCATGGGGCGGGCATAAAAGAAACCTTGGATTTCATCACAGTGTTGCTGTCGCAGAAATTCCAGCTGGCTTTCAGTCTCGACGCCTTCGGCTACCACACTGATTTCAAGGCTATGAGCCAGGCTGATAATCGCGCGGATAATGTGCTCTGCATCTGCAGACTGACCCAGCGCCTGCACGAATGACTTATCGATTTTCACCAGCGAAATCGGTAAATGCTGAAGGTTGCTGAGGGAGGAAAAGCCTGTGCCAAAATCATCTAGCGCAAAGCTGATACCAAGCTGGTTAAGCTCTCGCAGGCAGCGCTGGGCGTATTCAGGATCATGCATCATGGCGCTTTCCGTTAGCTCCAACTCTAACAGGCTGGTATCAACATTGGCGTTGAAGATAATGCGGAATATGGTCTCAGTCATCTTGCGATCATAAAACTGGCGAAACGAAAGGTTGACCGCAAACACCAGCTCCGGAAACCCAATCTCAGCGGACTCCTTTAGCCGCTTACAAGCCTGTTCCAACACCCAGTAGCCGATAGGAACGATCAAACCACTGCGCTCAGCAACCGGGATAAACTCGTCTGGCCCAACAAGGCCCCGCTCCGGGTGATTCCAACGCAACAAGCATTCAACGCCACGCACGTCATTGCTATCGAGATCAATTCTTGGCTGGTAATAGAGTTCTAGTTCATTGCCGCGAAGGGCGTTGCGGAGATCCGCTTCCAGCCTGAGCTGATAGCCTGCAGATATATGAAGTTGCCGATCGTAAAATCGGTAACTGGTGCCCGGGTCCCTCTTTGCCTCAAACATTGCTCGGTTTGCGCGGCGCATAAGATTTTCAGGGCTATTTCCTGCTTCAGGGTAGGTGGCAACACCCAGACTGGCACTGACAACTACGCTTTGGCCATCAATTGCTATCGGCTCGTCTAGCGCATTAACAATCTTGCGTATAACTTGGGTGATATCCAGAGAGTCTTCTATCTTTTCTACGATTATGGCGAGCTCGTCACCACCTATTCGCATTAGAGAATCCACGCGGCGCAGCCCCTGACGCACCTGAGCGGCCACTTTTATCATCAGTTGGTCGCTTTTTTGGTAGCCAAAAGACTCGTTGATACTGCGAAAATCGTCAATATTGAGATGCAAAAGCGCCAGCCGATGGTTGCCCCGCTTTGCTCGATGCAAGGCTTGCTGCAACCTATCAAAAAATAGATCCCGGTTAATAAAGCCGCTGGCGACGCCACGGCCTAACTGGGTATGGGTTGAATTTGCCAACTGCTCGCGATACCACAGGCACTTTACTGCCCGACGAAAGTTCCAGTGATCAAGTTCCTGACGACTCAAGTAATCCGCTGCGCCACCGGTTAGCAAATCACTCGCTCGCTCATCTGGCGTTTCGGCACTTAGTGCCAAAATCGGACAATCGCCAGTGGCAACGGCCAAATACTGCAAAAAAGCGGTTTCTGAGCCGCCATGAACTACACAGTTCCACACCACAATGTCGAATTTCGCATTGTGGATAAGATCGTCACAATCCAAAAGATCTGGACACCAGGTTGAATCCGCAGTGATCTCCGTATCCTTCGCTAGTAACGCATTGACCCAGAGAAAATCAGTGTAATCTGGCGTCAGGACCAACAGGCGAAGCTGGTCGTGTTCGGGGGTTTCCTGTGGCAGGGTCATTGAGCAAAGTCCATGTGTGCGTGAGCAACAAACCTCTTCAATTAAAAGGATAGCTGATAGATCGACAAGGTACAGTAAGTCTGGCTGGTGTAGACTAATACCTTAGTGAGAGAACCTCCGTATCAAATCATTCTGGCATTGTATTCGTGAATAAACTCAATCCGCGACAAAATGAAGCTGTCCGCTACACGGACGGCCCTTTGCTCGTGCTGGCCGGTGCCGGCAGCGGCAAGACCAGCGTAATCACCCGAAAAATCGCCTATCTGATTGAACATCTTGGTATTCCCGGTCGCCACATTGCTGCGGTTACCTTCACCAACAAAGCTGCCAGAGAGATGAAAGAGCGGGTGGGCAAGATTGTGGACCGCAAGCTAACGCGGGGGTTGATTGTTTCTACCTTCCACAACCTTGGGCTGAACATAATTCGCGAAGAACACATGCATCTAGGTTATCACCCCGGCTTCTCCATTTTTGATGCGGAAGACGCCAAAGCTCTTTTAAGAGACTTGATGTTGCGGGAGGCCAGTGCCGACGCAGGCGATGAATTGAACGATGTACAGGTGACCATCTCGTCGTGGAAAAATGCCATGCGGGGACCAGCGGAAGCCTACAGCAAAGCCGCCGATGAGCGGGAGCAACGTATTGCCATCGTATACAAGCACTACAGCGAATACCTGAAAGCCTACAATGCCGTCGATTTTGACGACCTAATTCTGCTTCCAGTGCAACTGTTTCGGAATAACCCGGAGGCGCTGGCAAAGTGGCGCAGAAAAATCCGCTACATGCTTGTGGACGAGTATCAAGACACCAACATTTGCCAATATGAATTGGTGCGAATGCTGGTTGCCGAGCGCGCTGCGTTTACCGTGGTTGGCGATGACGACCAGTCGATATATGCCTGGCGCGGGGCACGGCCGGAAAATCTTGCCCAGCTAAAAGAAGACTTCCCAAGCCTGAAGATTGTAAAGCTTGAGCAGAATTATCGCTCCACATCACGCATTCTGAGGGCCGCTAACACGGTTATAGCCAACAACCCTCATGTGTTCGAAAAATCTCTGTGGAGTGACCACACCATTGGCGACGAAATCCGTATTGTGCGCTGCCGTAACGAAGACGCCGAAACCGAACGTGTGGCCACAGAAATTCTTGACCAAAAGCTGAAAAAGGGCCTGGCATTCAGGGATTTCGCTGTACTTTACCGGGGCAACCATCAGGCTCGCCTGCTGGAAATGAAGTTGCAGGCCTACCAGATTCCCTATCGTATTTCGGGCGGTCAGTCGTTTTTCTCGAAAAACGAGATCAAAGACGCCATGTCCTATCTGCGCCTGTTGATTAACCCGGATGATGATGCTGCTTTCCTGCGTGTGGTGAACGTGCCTCGGCGGGAAATTGGCCCGCGCACCCTTGAGCAGCTCAGCCACTATGCCCGAGCGCGTAACGTTAGCCTGTTTAAATCGCTGGGTGATATGGGGGCGGAGTCCCACGTAACTGAAAAGGGACTAGACCGGCTGCGACGCTTTGCCCACTGGGTGGACACTACATGCGAGCGCCTGCACAGCGAGAACCCTGTGCCCGTTATAAAACAACTGTTCACCGACCTTGAGTACGAGGAATGGTTGCATCAGCACTCCGGCACCCCGAAGCAGGCCGAGCGGCGCATGGAGAATATCTGGTACTTGGTGGATTCCATTCAACGCATGCTGGACGATGGCAAAGGTACTGCGGATGAGCTGGGCATAGAAGATGCGATTACCAAACTGATTCTACGCGACATGATGGAGCAGCGGGAAGAAGAGGATGACAGCGACAAAGTGCAACTACTGACGCTACACGCATCCAAGGGTTTGGAGTTCCCTCATGTATTTATTCTTGGGCTTGAAGAAGAAATTCTGCCCCACCGATCCAGTATTGAAGAAGGTAACATTGAGGAAGAACGACGGCTGATGTATGTGGGAATTACCCGCGCAAAAGAAACGCTAACCCTAACCTATGCCGCCCAACGCAGGCAGTATGGAGAAAAGATCGAGACCATCCCTAGCCGATTTCTCGATGAGTTGCCGCAAGACGATGTACGCTGGGAAGGCACCGGAGATTTAGATGTTGAGGCCAACCAGAAAAAAGGCAAGGCGACATTGAGTGCCCTGCTTGGCGATTTGGGGCTATAAAAACGCAAAAACCCCGCACTGTATGCTACATAGGCGGGGTTTTAACGATGGGAGCTCCGGGATTACTGGCTCTCTGCCACCATGTGCTCTACCGCAGCTGTAATTTCCTCATCCGGGCAACTTGCACAGCCGCCTTTGGCCGGCATGGCGTTGAAGCCGTTGAGAGAATGGCTGAACAGAGTCTCCATACCTTGGTCGATTCGCGGCGCCCATGCTGCGGAGTCACCGATTACCGGTGCACCTGCAGCGCCGGTGGTGTGGCACGCCATGCATACGGCATCGTACACTTCGCTACCTGAACGGGGGCCAGAGCTGGCAGTTTCAGTGGCAGCAGCGGCTTCACCGCATTCCTCACCCTGCAGGCAAACTTCGCCAATCGGCTGGATCCGCGCACGAATTTCGTCGTCAACATTTGCCATGACGGCACCGGCAGTAATGCCGAAACCGAGCAATACAACAGCCAGGACTCTCTTCATCTTCACAATGCACCTCGCATTTGAGCGTTATAATCTTTGGTTGCCGCATTATAGCGACTGAATCCCGGCAAAAAAACCGAATAGCAAAATCATAAATTGATTTCCACCATTTTTATTGCCATTTGGTATGCTTGGAGACTCTTTTACAACATCCGGTTACCATGTTGCAGCTTACCCCAGAACTTCAGGATTCAACCCATGAATAACTCGGAGAAACCCTCCCCAAAGCCCTTACGCAAAGCGCTATTGATTACAGAGTTTAGCTCGCTGGCTTTGCTGTTGGCATCTATGGGGTGGTTCTCAAGCCAAACAAACACCGGCCATACTATCAACCCGGCGTGGCTGCTGATACCTGCCTTTGCAAGCCTCGGGGTTTTTATCAGTTTTATTGGCCTTATGTACTTACGCTGGGTTGTGGCGGCAAGCGCAGCCAACCAACTTCGGCATAAATTCGTTTTTTCACTGCTGGCACTTACCCTGATCAGCGTTTGGGTTTACGGCATTGCCAGTACGTGGCTTAGCCTTAATGCGGCATAGAGAGATCCAAAGAATGCAAAAACGCCCCTGCGCGTGGCTTTCAACGGCAGCTACGCTTGCTTTGCTATGGCCAGCACTAACTCTCGCCAAGGAGGGTGGATCACCCGATGACATTCAGGCCTCCTCCCCGGAAGACTGCGCGTTAATACGTGAAGGTGTGCAACGGCTTGCTTGCTATGACTCATTCAACAACCCGAAAATAGCAAGAGAAAACGCATCCAAGCAGGATGTTGAGGCAGCGGAGCAAAACGCTGAAACCTTGGCTCCCTCGAGTGAGCAACAAAATCGTGCCGCTGAAGCGCTGGACAGAGATGACCCTGACGCAGGCGTGATGACGAATATGGTGGAGCGTAGCGTAAAGGCAGAAAAAGCGCTGTTTTCTTTTTCGGGCAGTTTTATCAGCCATCGCCCTTCCTACATCTTGCCCGTCACCCGAATGGACGATAAGAATCAACAACCATCAAGCCCCAGACTGGGGACTACAGGCTACGACTATGAGGTCGAAAACGAGGAGGCCAAGTATCAAATTAGCTTTAAAGTTCCGCTGCTGACTGGGTGGCTGGAGGACGATACGACTCTGTGGTTTGGGTATACCCAGCGTTCGTTTTGGCAGGTTTTCAATCAGGATGATTCAGCACCTTTTCGTGAGACGAACTATGAGCCGGAGATTTTTTTGCGCCATTTGGCCAATTGGGATTTAGGTTTTGTAACGTTCAATGGTATGTCGGTTGGCATCAATCACCAATCGAACGGTCAGTCGGAGCCTCGTTCAAGGAGTTGGAACCGCATTATGGCGGGCGCTGCTTTTACTCGCGGGCGCTGGCTGTTCAGTTTGCAGCCTTGGTATCGGATTCCGGAGGACAAGGAAAATGATAATGAAGATATTCATCGTTACCTTGGATATGCCGATTACAATGTTGTTTATAAGCTGGCGGAGGATCGGACTTTTTCGCTTAGGCTAATGAATAACTTGCACTCGGATAATCGCACATCGCTGGAGTTTGGCTATAGTTTTCCGTTGGGGGGTACGATTAAGGGATTTTTCCAGTACTACAATGGGTATGGGGAGAGTTTGATTGATTACAATCATCGGATTGAGCGATTCGGGATTGGGATTATGTTGAACGATTGGCTCTGAGCTTTCTTTAGCTTCGGAGTTTGCCGGGATGCCGGTATAAGTTGCGAAAACACGCTGTGAATACTTCCATGTACGCTTGGCTCCGCCATCCATGGCTCCGCACAGTTTTCGCAACTTATACCGGCACCCCGGCCCCTGCTCTGGAATAGCCTTCCACTACCCTTCGCTTTTAGTTATTCAACCGCTCCATTTCCGCAAGAAGTTCTTCCGTTTTCTCTTTCATCAGCGGTATGTCAGCACGGGATTCCACGTTCAAACGAACCACAGGTTCAGTGTTGGACATGCGCAGGTTAAATCGCCAGTTGTCGAATTCGATGCTCAAGCCATCGACGTAGCTAACGCTTTTTGCACCGGGCGCGTATTTTTCTTCAATCGCAGCGATGACTTTCGCCGGGTCGTTGATGGTGCGGTTGATTTCGCCGCTGGCCGGGTAGGCTTCGATTCGAGCGTCGATGAGGGATGAGAAGGGCTTGCCGGATTGGCAGAGGCGTTCTGCAAGCAGCAGCCACGGGATCATGCCGCTGTCGCAGTAGGCGAAGTCGCGGAAGTAGTGGTGTGCGCTCATTTCTCCGCCGTATACGGCGTCTTCGTCGCGCATGCGTTGTTTGATGAAGGCATGGCCGGTTTTGCTTTCGATGGCTTCGCCGCCGGCGGCTTTTACTAGGTCTTGGGTGTTCCACGTCAGCCTTGGGTCGTGGATGACTTTGCCGGGGCCGGTTTTGCGTAGGAATTGGTCCGCCAGCAAGCCGACGATGTAGTAGCCTTCAATAAAACGGCCGTTTTCGTCGAAGAAGAAGCAGCGGTCGTAGTCACCGTCCCAGGCGATGCCCATGGCGGCGCCGTGTTCGATGACGGCGTTGGCAGTGGCTTCCCGGTTTTCTTCGAGGATGGGGTTGGGTACTCCGTGGGGGAAGTTTCCGTCGGGCTGATGATGCACTTTGATGAATTCGAACGGCAGGTGTTTTTCGAGTTGGTCGATGACCAAGCCTGCGCCGCCGTTGCCAGCGTTAACAACGATTTTAATCGGCGCCAAAGCGCTCGCTTCGATGTATCCCAGCAAGTGGTCTATATAAGCACTGGTGACTTCTAGCGGCTCGTATCTGCCCTGCACCGGCGCGTCTGCAAAGGGCTCCCGTACCCTGTCCCGAATATCATTCAAACCATTATCGGAGCTGATGGGTCGGGATTCCGGCCCTACCATTTTCATTCCGTTATGGTTTTTGGGGTTGTGGCTGGCAGTGACCATGATGCCACCATCCATTCCATAGTGGCTGGTGGCAAAGTACACGTATTCCGTGCCGCACAAGCCAATATCGAACACGTCTGCACCCGCTGCCATTAGGCCGGAGCTTAGAGCTTCGGTGATTTCTTGGCTTGAGAGGCGAATGTCGTAACCGACGATGACTTTTGTTGCGCCCGTGATTTCCACATAGGCTCGCCCAATGCGCTCGGCCAGAGCAGGATTTAACTGCTCTGGCACGCTACCGCGCAAGTCATAGGCTTTAAAACAGGACAGATCCATTGTCTGACTTACTCCGAGGCAGCTGATTGAAGCTGAATATAGTTTTGAATGCCCATTTGATTGATCATCTCAAGCTGGGTTTCCAGCCAGTCGATGTGTTCTTCTTCGCTGTCGAGAATGCTGCGGAACAGTTCACGACTAGTGAAGTCCTGAACCTCTTCGCAATATATAATCGCTTCTTTCAGGTCCACGTGGGCGATGTGTTCAATTTTGAGGTCACAGGCAATCATTTCCTCAACGTTCTCGCCGATCATCAACTTGTTGAGATCTTGCAGGTTGGGCAGGCCTTCCAAAAACAAGATACGCTCGATCAATTGATCCGCATGCTTCATCTCGTCGATGGATTCTTCGTATTCCTTGGCCGCAAGTTTAGTGATGCCCCAGTCTTTATACATGCGCGAGTGCAAGAAATACTGGTTGATTGCGGTCAACTCGTTGGCAAGAACTTTATTCAAAAATTGTATGACTTTTTTGTCGCCTTTCATTGCAGCACTCCTTGATCTCAGCCAACCAACTCAACCCTCTCTAACAAAGGCTTGTCTGGCTGATTGGTTCGGGTTCGGTGAGCTTTCAAAGCTCTCTCATCACTCGACAAGGATAGCGCGTTAGGGCGCATTACAAAAATGCGGAAAGGAAATAAACCGTAATCGTATCAGGCAGGGCTTGCTAGCATGTTTGCAAGGGCCAAATAGTCCGGTGAACGACTTTCGCGCAGTATGCCGCGTGCCATTGAGGCACAACGCCCACACTGCGTGCCCACGCCGAGCTCTTTACCAAGCTGGCGCATGGATGAAACACCATTTTCTGAAGCTTCACGGATGTCCCGGTCTGTGACTCCGTGGCAAAGGCATACATACATAACGCAACTCCACCAACGACAACAATCTTAGTGATAATTATTGTCATTAGCATCAAGGATTGCAAGCCCTCTGTGTTAATTTTGTGCAACAGGTTGTTTCAGGCTTCGGCCTCTCGCGTTAGGTTTCGGTAGCCGGAGTCTGTTACCACCAGATTATCTTCTATGCGAACTCCACCACAGCCTTGTAACTCATCAAGCAATGGCTGGTTAATGTGGCGCCCAAGAGGGCCAGACAGCAGCGGCTCAAGTAACGAGGGAATGAAATACAACCCCGGCTCTATAGTCACCACCATGCCCGGCTCCAGCGTTCGCGTCAGGCGTAGAAAGGGCGCATCAGCGGGAGGCGCAACAGACTTTCCTGCAACATCGTGCACCTGAACACCAAGGAAGTGGCCAATTCCATGAGGAAAGAAGGCACGGGTAACGCCTTCAGCAACCATATCTTGATCGCTCAGGTCGCTTACCAGCCCCGCCGCATCCAGTAACGCAGCAATGCCCATGTGGGTTTTACGGTGTATATCCACATAATCAACGCCGGGCGCCACCATTTTGCAAAGCCGGAATTGCAGCTGCTCAAGCCCTTGCACGAGTGCGGCAAACCGCCCTTCCCCAACACCCGCTGTAGTGCGAGTAATATCAGAGCAATAGCCCCGGTAACGCACGCCAGCGTCTATGAGTAAGCTACGGGATTTGGCTGGTGCCGCCGTATCGTAATATTGATAGTGCAACGTGCCAGCGTGCTCATTGAGCCCAATAATGCTGTTATAAGGCGCGTCAGCTTCACGCTGTTGCGTTGCCCGCTGGTAGGCCAAGTTGATTTCAAACTCACTAGCACCGGCCAAAAAGGCATCCCGAGCAGCGCGGTGACCAGCCACGGCCAGCTTGTTGGCATGTGCCAAGCAAGCAATTTCATAAGCGGTCTTGTGCACTCGGGTTTCATTGAGTGCCGCGCAAAGGGCACCCGGGTTTTCATCGCCCGAAATGCCTGCCAGCAAAGACGGATCACCGAGAACGGCTAACTGGCTCAGGCCATCCAGCTCAGGCGCCGAGCGGCTTTCGCTGAATCGGAGCTCAAATTCATTGCGCCATGGTTCTTCGGCTAATTCTAGACTTGCATGCCAAAAGTCAACCGGCTGATACAGCGAGAGCAAAGGCTTTCGGCCTTTGCGAATCAGCAACCAAGCATGCTCGTACCCGACCAACCCGGTCCAGTGCAGGAACGGGCCATAACCTTGAAAGTGCCACGACTGATCGTCGTCATAACGCATTGGGGCTGCGCCTGAACTTATCAGTAAACCGTCGTAACCATGGTCTTCCAGAACCTTCTCATAGCGGCTCTGCAGAATAACCACATGATCAATCTGGAGAGTTAAAAGCTCAGTGTCAGGCATGTTGGTTTTCCAGTGTTTTCCAGAGAGTTAGAAGATCGTCTGTACGTGGCTCTCGCAAGCGGATCAATCGGATATCCAGCGGCACATCCCAACGTTCGTCGCCAGCCCTTGTAAGGCTGCCAAAATGCTCGCTCTTTTCCGTCATCCGGCTGGGCAGCCAGCCCATGCCAAAGCCCTGTTTCACCAGCGCTTTAATGCTTGCCGACTGGGTGTTCTCGTTCAACGGCAGGAGGTTTACAAACTCTTTGCTGCGCGACAAATGCGCCTCAATAGCAGACTGCAAAAAGCCTCGTGAGTGGTAGGCAATTAGCGGCACAGTTTGCCCCGCGGCTCCCGGCAGGGGGAATCTTGGTTCACCGCTTTCGGCAGCAACACTCACCGGCACAAGCCATTCGCGGGCGATAACGATGGACTCATACTCGCCACGGCCCAGCCGCTCAGCCCACGGCAAGTCTTGATGCCAATAGCACAGCACCAAATCACACTCACCACCATCAAGGGCATCTAGAAACTGCTCTCCCACCCAACTGGTCGCCTTGAGGTTAAGTTGAAGGCGGTCTGCAACACCTACTTCGCTAGCCCAGCCCTGATAGAAGTGAGAAAAGAGCCCTTGAGTGGATCCCACACTAATACGTGCAGAGACTTCCGCTTCCATATCCGCAATCTGGCTTCGCACATCACGAACATCCCGCGTTACCCGTTGGCACAATTCAAAAAAACGTTCGCCAGCGGGGGTCAAAGATAAGGGTAGGGTCTGCCGATTAATCAAAGTGGCGCCCATGGCTTCTTCAAGCAGTTTGATGCGGCGACTGAATGTGGGCTGGCTGACATGTTGCAGCTCAGCTGCGCGAGAAAAATGGCGCGCGCGGGCCAGTGCCATGAAGTCTTCCAGCCAACGTATTTCCATGGATTCCCCAGCGAACAACGGTAAAGAGAACAGGTGAAGGGTGATGGTATTTCATAGGCTACTCACTGCAAGCATCATAGCCTATCGCATCCACACTCTTAAAACCTGTACTCTTACAACCGCCCTTCTTCCACAGCATGGCAAGCCACTTGCGAACCACCATCCGTGACAATGAGCCGGGGTATTTCTTGGCGACAGCGCTCGTTCGCATAAGGGCAGCGGCCATGGAACACACAGCCGGATGGCAGATTTACCGGTGTTGGCACTTCGCCCTGCAGCCTTATGTAGTTAGGCCTGTCGTCTTCTAACCTAGGGATTGCCGAGAGCAACGCCTGAGTATAGGGATGGCGAGGCTCGGCAAATAGGGTTTTAGTTTCTGCCAACTCACACACCCGCCCCAGATACATCACCGCAACGCGGGTGCCAAAATGTTCCACCACAGCAAGATCGTGAGTAATGAACAGGTAGGTCAGGTTTCGGGTTTCCTGCGCCTCCATCAGCAGATTCAGCACCTGCGCCTGAATGGAGACATCCAGTGCCGAGATGGGCTCATCCGCCACAATAAACTCGGGATCCACTGCCAAAGCTCGGGCAATCGCAATACGCTGACGCTGACCACCTGAGAACTCATGCCCAAAGCGGCTACCCCACTCCGGGTCTATTCCCACAGATTGCATCACTTCCTGAACTTTTTCGCGCACCTCGCTGCGGGCCAACTCCGGTCGATGGAAATGAATTGGCTCTTCCAGCGTTTGCTGGATCGTCATCCGGGGGTTCAGAGAGGCGTAGGGGTTTTGGAATATCATCTGCATTTTTCGGCGGTACGGCAGCACGTCCCCACCTTTCAGATTATCAATGCGCTGACCGCCGTAATGAACTTCGCCCGCGCTGGGCGATAGCAAGCCCATAACTGTGCGGGCCACCGTGGACTTGCCACAGCCAGATTCGCCCACCACGCAAAGAGCCTCGCCTTTTTGCACCTGTAAATCCACGCCGTTGATAGCATGCACAGCCTCTTGTTTACGCTGGAAGCGGCCACCTTTAAACGTGATTTGCTCCAAAAAGCTGCCAGAGAGATCGAAACGCTTCTCCAGACCACGAATATCGACTAATGGGGAGGTCATGATCCTGCCTCCTGCATGCGTTTCTCCTGCTCGATCAAGTTGCTTACCTCGTAACACGCCACATCCACATTTCCGGAGCGAACATACTCGGGCATGGTTTGCCGACACTGATCGGTGGCGAAATCGCAGCGTGGGTGGAAAGGGCAACCGGAGGGTACGTTCTTTAGAGACGGCATAGAACCGGGTATCTGGAACAACCGCGCGCCGGGCTCGCCCATCTGCGGCAAAGCGTTGATTAAGCCTTGGGTGTAGGGGTGCTGGGCATCGTTGATGATCTCCCGTGTGGGCCCTTGTTCGATGATGCGGCCGGAGTACATTACTAACATGCGCTGGGTCACTTGCGAGACCACTCCCAAATCGTGAGTAATCAGCATTAATGCCACGTTTTCCTGCTCACACAAATCCAGCAACAAAGCCATGATCTCCGCCTGAATGGTCACGTCCAGCGCGGTTGTGGGCTCGTCCGCTACAATAATTTCGGGATCCAGCAACAGAGCGATGGCGATAATCACACGCTGACGCATACCACCAGACAACTCGTGGGGGTATTGATCGAGACGTTTCTCCGGCGATGGAATCTGGACCTTACGCAGTTTGCCCACGGCAATTTCACGCGCTGCTTTGGTGCCAATCCGGCGATGTGCCTTGATAGCTTCAACCATTTGCGTGCCTATGCTGAGCACTGGGTTGAGCGTCATCATGGGATCTTGGAAAATCATAGCAATACGATTGCCGCGAATTTTACGCAGCTCCCGCTCACTCATAGCCGCGAGATCTTCGCCTTCAAACAAAATTTGCCCACCGGCAATATATCCCGGGCGTGCAATCAGATTGAGAATAGAAAAGGCCGCTACAGATTTACCCGCACCCGACTCCCCCACCAAGCCCAGCCGCTCGCCTTTATCTAGGCTAAAGCTAATGCCGCGCAAGGCTGTAAGGTCGCCGCCACGAACAGCAAATCGCACATCCAAATTCTTTACTTCCAGCAGTGGTGTATCGCTTTTCATGGTGGTTTAGCCCTTGTACAGCCGTGGGTTCATAACATCCCGTAACCAGTCACCTAATAGATTGATAACTAGCACGAGCACGACCAGCACCAGGCCGGGAATCAGCGTAATCCACCAGGAGCCGCTTTGGATGTAGTCAAAACCGGATTTAATTAAAGAGCCCAGCGACGGCTGGGTTTCCGGCATGCCTAATCCTAGGAACGACAAAGCCGCTTCAGAAATAATCGCATTGGCGATTTGCACGGTGGCAATAACAAAAATAGGAGACAGGGTATTAGGCAGAATATGGCGGAACATAATGCGGTTAGTGCGGAACCCCATCACCTTGGCCGCATCCACGTACTCCTTCTTCTTCTCCGCCAGCACAGACGCTCGAACGGTTCGGGCAATCTGCGGCCATTCCGCCACACCGATAATGAAAATCAGCATATAAATGGCGATTTCACCAAACATCAGGTTGCCGAAGCTTGCCTTGAACACCGCGCCCACAATGATCGCCACCATCAAGGTGGAGAAGGAGAGCTGAACATCGGCAATGCGCATCAGGATTGAGTCTACCCGGCCACCCAAATAACCCGCCAATAGGCCGAAGAGTATGCCGAGGGCTGCCTGCAGCACCACTGCACCAAAACCGATCAATAGGGATACGCGAGTACCGTAAAGAATGGTGGAGAGCATGTCCCTGCCCTGAGCATCGGTACCTAGAGGGAAGGCCGCATCAGCCCCCGACATTCCTACCGGCGGCAGTTCCGAGTTCATGATGTCAATTTGCGCCAAATCGTAAGGGTCCGTTGGGGCAAATAGAGGTGCAAAAACAGCTGCAAAAACCATCAAGAGCAGCACGATGGAGCTAACAATCGCCACTTTGTCGCGCTTGAAGCTGTACCAGAGGAAGGACTCGCGAAAGCGATTCCAGCGTGAAAGGGTCGCTGTTGTCATGCTTTCTTACCTGTCAGTTTCACCGTGGGATTCACTAGCCCGTAAACCAGATCCACCAGCGTATTAGTGATCACGAAAATCAGGCCCACCACCATTAAATAGGCAACGATTAAAGGAATATCACTGCGAGTGATGGCCTCCAGAAACATCAGCCCAACTCCAGGCCACTGGAAAACGGTTTCTGTAAGAATGGTGTAGGCCACCATAACGCCCACCTGCACACCGCCCACGGTAATAACCGGCAGCATGGTGTTTTTGAGGGCGTGGAGAAAATTGATTCGCATTGAGCTCAAACCTTTGGCTCGAGCGTAGCGGATGTAGTCGCTTTGTAGCACTTCCATCATTTCTGCGCGGATTAAGCGGATAAACAACGGCAACATAATGGACGCCAGCGATACGCAGGGCAGCACCAGATGCATGAGACCGTCTGTGGAGAAAAAGCCGGAGTACCAAGTACCAAACAGGTGGGTGAGCTCATCACCACGCCCGTACGACGGCAACCCGCCTTCGGTTGTAAAAGCACCATTTAACCACCGGCCCCAACCGGTGTCTTCGGGGAACCACTCAATGGTCACACCGATAGAATAGATCTGGATAAGAACAATGGCCGTGAGGAATACCGGGATGGATATACCCACAGTACTCACGCCCATAAAAAACTTGGCCAACCATGCCTGTGGTCTTATGGCGGCGTAGACACCAATAGGAACAGACAAGAACATAATGATTAAGCTGGCCCCAATCACCAGCTCCAAAGTGGCTGGTAGATGCTCAGCAATAACCTCAAGAGTCGGCTTGCCGTAAAAATAAGAGTTACCCAAGTCGCCTTGGAGTGCATTGCCCGCGAAGCGCAGGTACTGCACCACCATGGAGTCATTTAGCCCTAACTCCTCACGCAGAGCCTCCCGCTCCTCCATAGAGACAGACATGCCCACCATTTCCTGAAGCGGGTCACCAAGGCCGTCTTGTATAGCAAACGCGATCACACTGATCACAAACATGACCAGCACGGCCTGGGATATGCGCTGAACCAAAAACGCTAGCATGAAAAATTCACCGATGATGAGCCATTAAAGCCTCTCTCCCCTTGCGGGAGAGAGGTTGGAGAGAGGGGGCAGCCCCTAGTTACTCTATGACCAGATCGCCCAAGAAGGGGAAGTTCATTACGTTAAGAATCGGCTCGATCTTTACGTTCTTCTTGCTGGCCCATGCCAAATCCTGCCAGTGCAGCGGAACGAAAGCGGCATCGTCGTACAAGCGCTTCTCTACCTCTTGCAGCATAGCACTGCGTTTTTCTAAATCGGTTTCTACATTGGCTTTGGCAACCAGCGCGTCGATTTCCGGGTTACAGTAGTTACCGGCATTGTATTGGCCTGCGCCGCTACCAGCTTCTGGACAAAAGGTTAGGAACTCAAAAAAGTTGGCAGAGTCTTCGGTGTCTGCGTGCCAACCAATCAGCATCATATCGCCTGAACGGTTATCAAACTCGGGCCAGTACTGGGCTTTCGGCAGGGTTTTAAGGTCTACCTTAATGTTAATGCGTGCCAGCATGGCAGCGGCAGCTTGTGCGATTTTGTCATCGTTAACATAGCGATTGTTGGGCGCCATCATGGTGATGGTGAAGCCATCCTCATAACCCGCTTCTTTCATCAGCTGTTGAGCTTTTTTCACATCATAGCGGGGCTTTAGAGACTCGTTGTGGCCTTGATAGCCAGCTGGCGACATCTGGGCAGCGGGTGTAGCAAAGCCCTTCATAATCTTGGCTGCAATGCCTTCCTGGTTGATGGCGTAAGCGACAGCCTGACGAACCTTAGGATTTTTGAAGGCTTCCACTCGTTCCTGATTCATGTGGAACATGATAATACGGGTACCACTCATGGTGACCAGCTCCGAATTCTTGTCGCGCTTGATGCGATCAAGATCCGTAGGTGGCACAGGGGCAATGAAATCAACGCCGCCAGAGAGCAGTGCTGATACCCGAGTGTTGTTTTCCTTGATCGGAGTTAGAACAATTTTTTTAACGTTGCCGGGGGATTCTTCATCCCAATAATCCGCAAAACGCTCAAATTCCATGCGCACGCCCTGCTGGCGGGACTTGACCACGAAGGGGCCGGTACCAGACAGGTTATCCGAGGCAAACGAGTTGCCGTGCTTCACAATTGCGCTCTTCTTTTTGCCATCGGCTGTCTCGCCGGAATAGAACTGACTGTCGAGCGGAAAAATGTAAGTGGCGGTATTGAGGAGCAGCGGGAAAGGCTCGCTAGTGACCAGTTCAAAGGTGTAATCATCAATAACGTTTATGCCACTGAACGGCTGGAAGATGGCTTTAAAGTCCTGACTTTCTTTTAGCCGATCGTAAGTGAACTTCACATCCTTAGCGGTGAACTCATTACCCGAATGGAATTTCACACCTTCACGGAGTTTGAAACGCATGGTTTTGTCATCAACACGCTCCCAGCTTTCTGCTAGGCGGCCTTCAAAACCAAGGTCTTTCGTCCAACGCACAAGCGGATCAAAAGACATATGAGACAACTGCAGAATGCCTCCCGAGAGCTGCTCGTGAATATCGAGGGTTACCGGGTCGGCATCGTACGCCATCTTAAGCTCTTTCGTCGCTTCCGCTGACAGAGCAACAGGTGCCGTGGCAAGAGCCAT
The DNA here is from genome assembly GCF_023016045.1 of Marinobacter sp. S6332. GTDB lineage: Bacteria > Pseudomonadota > Gammaproteobacteria > Pseudomonadales > Oleiphilaceae > Marinobacter. The sequence goes on from NZ_JALKAP010000001.1 coordinate 91,677, forward strand.
GGTACCAACTAAAGCTGCAAGTAGTTTTTTCATTGCGTTTCCCGTCGTTGTTTTAAGAATTTTTCGGCACTTTTTTTCGGGCACACCGACACTCAGGCGCCCCGGACGTCTTCCATAGAAACTAGTCCCGGAAACTACCTACCGCAATCGAAATTACAACTTACGGTTATTCGTGAGCTGAATAGCGGCTTGCGCCAGCCTCTCAAAGACGAAATACCAAAGGTAGGATCAGTGCCGTAAAAACACCCGTCAGCCCCATACCCAAAGAGGCGAAGGCGCCTGCGGTATGGCTAATCTCGAAGGCTCTGGCCGTACCTATGGCATGACCATTGAGACCCAGCGCAAACCCAACAATGCGCTCATCATCAATCTTGAGCCATTGTGCTAGCAGGTCGACAAACAGGGCAGCAACAACACCGGTAATTAGCAGCCCACCCATCATTAACGGCACAGAGCCACCCAACTGTTCTGTAATACCGATAGCAATGGGGGCGGTTACAGATTTAGGCGCCAGCGACGCCAACACCTCCGGCGTGGCACCCATCGCCCAAGCGATCACAACCGCGTAAACAGCAGCCATGGTTGCCGCCAGCGGCAGCGTAACCACAATCGGCTTCCACATGGCTCGGATATGGTGAATTTGCTGATACAGGGGAATCCCCAAAGCTACGGTGGCAGGGCCAAGCAACACAGTAATCCAAAGGGCTCCTTCCTGATAACGAACATAGTCCAACGAAAAAACCGCGATGACTGCCGCTAACATAACCGCAGAGAGCACCACCGGCGGCATCCATAAGGGCTTGCCTAGGCGCGAAAACAGCCAGTTACCGGCAAAAAATGCACTCAGCGTAAGACCGATTGCGAATATTGGGCTAGCTGACAAAATATCAGGAATAGCCATAAAGCGACCCGCAAGCTCATTCATGTGTTCGGCTCCGCGCAGACAAACGCACCATCTGCTTCATCAACAAAAGAGTCGTCAACACACTCAGAAAAGTGCCCAGCAACAAGGCTGCCGATACCGCCAGCCATTGCCCGGAAAACTGCGAGGCCATAAAGAACACCCCAACCACACCGGGCATGATCAGCAACACCAGAACGGAAACGAGCGCTTGGCTGGCCGACGCCAACGCATCGCTAACTCGACCTCGCAGCATTAGCGTTAATGTCATCAAAATCATACCTAGCACACCGCCGCTGACCGGTATCAAAAAAACCAGCCTCAGGGCTTCGCCAAACAGAAAAAATAGAACCAATATCAGAAAACCACGCAACATCGACATATCGCCCTGCTCACCCTCTGAAGAATTGCTTTACACTAGCGCAAACCAACATCTTGATACCAATGCAGGACGGCCATGGCGCTCAAAGCAACCATTTTAAAAGCCACGCTCAATATTGCCGACATGGACAGGCACTATTATGCAGATCATCAGCTCACCATAGCTCAACACCCGTCAGAGAATAACGAGCGCATGATGATTCGCCTGCTGGCGTTCGCCCTGAATGCACATGAAAATCTGGAGTTCACCAAGGGCCTAAGCACAGACGATGAGCCAGAGCTTTGGCAAAAAAGCTTAAGTGACGAGATTGAACTGTGGATTGAACTAGGCCTGCCCGACGAAAGCCGCCTACGCAAAGCCTGCAGCCGCGCACGTCAGGTTATTCTGTACGCTTATGGTTCACGCGCGGTACCCGTATGGCTGGAAAAAAACCAGAGCAAACTGCGCCGCTTCGATAACCTGCGAATTGTTGAATTGCCGAGTGAGTCCACAGAAGTCCTTGCTGGACTGGCTGAACGCAACATGAGTTTCCAGGTGACTATTCAGGATGGTGAAGTGTCTTTCAGTAATGAGGGCGCACTGGCAAGCATTACCCCGGCCCCGCTATTCCCGTGATGAACGGCTGCCCCGACCAGCGTGCCGGGGCTGGACAGAGTAGGCTCGCACACGTAAGATTGCGCACTCGAAATTGACGCACAGCCGTCGCATTCGAATGCGCCCGTAGCTCAGCTGGATAGAGTACCGCCCTCCGAAGGCGGTGGTCACAGGTTCGAATCCTGTCGGGCGCGCCATATTTTTCAAGGCCTTACGTGAGAGCGTAGGGCCTTTTTAATTGGCTGTGCCCAAATGGTGCCTTGGGTGTGCCCAAGATTTTTTTGCATATCGGTAGCACCCTAATCACATGACTCCTGCCTAGATTTTCACTTCAGCCTATTCGGGCACATCGCAACTTCCACTTGAATGCTCTTTGCTTAGGGTAGCAGCAACAAAAGTGAGATTAAGAGCTTAATGGACGAAGTAGCTTCCGAGCCTTACCATAAGCCGAATTCGAATAACTGAAGTGGTTGAATGGATGTGACCAGCCCAGTTAAGGAATAATGAATTGATCACTGATGCGCAGAAATAGCCCGGCTCTGGCTTGTGGCTAGAAGAAGAGAGCCGGAGAAACTTTAAAGCGCTCCCCCAGGGCCTCCATGTGTTTGCGGGTGAGCTTCTTCCCTTCCGCCCCGTTGAGGATTTTGCTGACATTGCCCTTTGAGCCCAGTTCTGGCAAATCTGCTACGCCTAGATTGTGTTGATCCATTAATGTTTTCAAGACAGCAATGCCATTGTCAGCGCCCGCTATTGCGGCGTTAAAGTCCTTGAACTCTTCTGCTTGGTCTTCCCAGCGCTCGATGCTAACAGCGAGGATCTCGATGAGCGGCTTATTGGTATCGTAATCTTCAATAAGGTCATCCATCATCGCCAAGGCGTTTTCGTAGTCCTTCTGGGTTTCTATGTGAGCCATGAATGGCAGCTCACCCAGAACAGTGCGGAGCTGCTGAATCAAAGCGGTGTTTAACATGGCTCTACTCCTTGGTTCTGCGGTACTTGTCAGTTAGCCGGTCATACTCGGCGTGACTGCAAATATGTTTCACGTACATGCGTTTGTCACGGAATTCGATGGAAGCGATCAGGCGAAGGTTGCTGCCGCCTATGTCGATTGCCCACCACTTATCCCTGTATTTGAAGTTATCCAGTGAAGGGAATACCTGGCGTAACTGAGCGGGCGTTTCAAACTACCCGTCACGCAATGTTGTATAGACGTTGATCAGAGCATCCCTGTCGTTCGGGTGCTGCTGCGCAGCACCATTGAACGGTTTTCGTGAAATTACGTGCACCGTCTTCCCTTTGTTTCATTTTTTGAAAGCGCAGGCTCTAGTCAGTAGGTCGACACCGTGAGAAGTTTGTCAGTTTACAAGTCGCTTCAGAGACCTCCTTATAAGGTTCTCACCACTGACGAGAATCACGCCCGCAATAACCAGAGCACTCCCTGCCAAAAAGCTCGGCTCTAACGGCTCGGATAACAGCCAGGCACCAAGTAAAACGCCAAAGATAGGAGTCATAAACGACATTATGCCGATTGGCGAGGCGTGATAATTTCGGAGCAACCAGAACCAGATCAGAAAAGCCAAAAATGCGACAAAGACAGCCTGAAATACAATGCTGCTGATAGCAACCGTGCTCGGAACAAAACCAAGCTGATCTGTTGCATAGGCAGCAATTGAGAGCAGGAAACACGCCATCAAGAGCTGATATAACAGAGTTTCTCGTGGCGACACTTCGGACAATCGAGAGGTTCGAATCACCACAGTAGTTGCGCCCCAGACAGCGCCCGCGAGTATGGCTAGTGCATCACCGATAAGAATATCTGAAAGGTCTTCTGGCGACGAACCAGATTTGTTGCCGAGAAAGGCTAGAGCCGTCCCTGAAACTGCCAATACAATACCACCCCATTGCATGCGGTTCATACGCTCCGATGCAATCAAGAAATGAAGAATTAGAGCCGCAAACACGGGTGCTGTGTATAGAAACACCACGGCATGGGAAGCAGAAGTGAAGCGTAGTGCCTCGCCCAGGAACAGATACTCAAGGGCAAATAGTAATCCTACCCATAGGCCCGGCTTCCAGTTTCCACTGTTAAGCGATACACGTTCGCGTAGCACTAGCATGTAGACCCAAACCAGAATAGCTGCAATACCGGAACGGATCGCAATCTGAAGAATAGGAACCACGTCCTCGGAAGCGGCTTTAAGGGCGACTTGTTGCATGCTAAGCATCACACAAAATAAAACCATAAGCCCAAATGCTTGAGCATCTGGTGCTTTTCTGTGTTCCATCGTTTACCTCCGGTGAATTTGTATACTCGTACATAGGTGTAAAGGAGGTGAAGATTGGCAAACACCGTTACCTCGTGCCGTCACAATACGGGCTCTGGACTTCATTGAGTGAAATCCGGGTGATACTCAATCTCTCTCAATTGGCGAGGCTCTTCCACACCACAGAAAGAACCGTTATGCGAAGGGCAAAGAGGGATTGGGGGGGGCCTCCCTCTGAGTGGCGTCAAGGGCTCAGAATAGTTGCAGCTATGAAACGTCTTGAGTCAGGTATCAAGGTAGAGAGCATTACTCTGGATTTAGGCTATGGTAGTGCGTCTTCATCCATTGCGATGTTCAAGAAATTAATGGGCGTCACCCTGATGGGTATAGGGGCGGCCGACAGGTATCAGCCAACCCCTTGACAGGCTCCGTTAGCGCAGTTCCTCGGGCAACAGTGCGCGGTCGATGTCTTGGAAACAGACTGGACGCAAAAAGCGTCTAATCGCCATCGTACCGACCGACGTCGCGCCGAAGTTAGTGGAGGCCGGATAGGGGCCACCGTGAACCATAGAGTCACACACTTCCACGCCCGTCGGGAAGCCATTTGCCAAAACTCGGCCCGCTTTACGAACCAGTTTTGGCATTAATTTGCGCGCCGCGTCGTGGTCACGGTCTGTCAAATGCAGGGTCATCGTAAGCTGCCCGACACAGGCATCTAAAAATTTCTCCATTTCGTTCACGTCTTTGACTCGGACAATCACACCCACCGGGCCAAATACTTCATGGGACAATTCTGGATTGGCCGAATAAGTCGCCCAATCACAGGCAACCACCGACGGCGTTACTTCACGCTCATTAACCATGCCCTCGACTAGACATTCGACGCCCTTGGCTGCTTGTAACTGTTGCGCCCCTCGGGCACAGCTGTCGGCAATGCCTTGTGAAAGCATGGTTTGTGCTCCAGCCTGACTTAAGGCCAAGACTGCTGAATCAACGAAGGCATCGCCATCTTGGCCTTCGGGCACCAAAACGACGCCTGGGTTAGTGCAGAACTGACCTGCGCCCAATAACAGAGAACCAGCCCAAGCTGCTCCCAACGAGCTGGCTTTATCCGCCAACACCCCTGGTAACATGAATACGGGGTTAACGCTGCCGAGCTCCCCAAAAAAGGGAATCGGCTCTGGCCGCGCGGCACATAGGTCAAACAACGCACGACCGCCTTTCAAAGAACCGGTAAACCCGACGGCCTTAATCGCCGGATGCTGCACTAGGTTCGCGCCAGTCTCGTGGCCACCACCTTGCACAAACGAAAACACGCCCGAGGGCATCTCGCACCGTTTGATGGCGTTATGAATGGCCAAAGCCGCCAACTCACCCACTGCTGTGTGCGACTCATGTCCTTTCACAACCACCGGACAACCTGCCGCCAACGCAGCGGCTGTATCGCCGCCTGCTACCGAGAAGGCCAGCGGAAAGTTTGACGCGCCAAATACGGCCACGGGACCGACTGGAAGCTGCATCAGTTTTAGATCTGCCCGAGGCAACGGCGTGCGCTCCGGCATGGCTGGGTCGTGGCGTAGATCCAAATAGTCTTCGGATTCAATGTGGCTAGCGAACAAGCGTAGTTGCCCCGTTGTGCGTCCTCGCTCACCTTCAAGCCGAGCCTGAGGCAATCCGGTTTCTGCCACCCCAGCTTGGGTTATGGCGTCGCCCAGTGCGTCCAGTTCTTCCGCAATCGCACGCAAAAACTCAGCGCGTGCCGCCCGAGAAGTTGCAGAAAAACGCTCAAAGGCGGCCTCAGCGGCTAGACCGGCGGCCTTAACGATGGCTTCTGTGCCGACAAAGACACGGCGACCTTGGCCACCGTCAAAGGTACGATCACTGTCGAGCCAGCGGCCCTCGATTAAGTGGCGACCGCTTAGGGAAAGATTATCAAATGGGGGCATGGTGAAAGCTCTCTTCGCTTCAAATGATGGGAGTCAGGACAACTCTACTCGATAGATGTTATACACCAACTCATATTTGTATACTGTATCCAATATAAAGCGAAAATCAAACCCCATCTACTGCTGGCGTTGTTTTGCGACCATTTCCAGCAACTCGTCTCGTGTTCGACGGATATGGCTCTCCAGCAACAGAGTTCCATCCTCAATCCGCCCGTGTTTAGCGTGTTCGAGTAATGCCCTATGCTCAGCTTTTGCGGGCTCGCGCTGCTTAATAACACTCAGGTGAATTCGCACGTAACGGTCCGAGTGAAGACTCAAGCGCTTGAGAAACTCCATGGTCATCGGTCGATTGGCTTTCGCGAACAGAGCACCGTGATACGCATGGTTTAGATCCCCCCAGTCGCCTACGTTATCAGCCGCATAGGACATCTCCATCTCGTCTAACAAGCGCTCGCACAAGGCAAAATCTGAAGACTCCAGCAAAGGCACTGACTGACGATAGAGATCGACCTCCAACAAGGCCCGTAGATCGAATATCTCGCCGATTTCACTCAATGAATGCTTAACGACAGACCCACCGCGATTATTTTCCCAGTTCAGCAGTCCTTCAGCCGCTAGACGCTTAAGCGCTTCGCGCACCGGCATTCGAGACACTCCGTACTCCTCGGTTAGAGCTTCTTGGCGAATCGCCTCGCCTTCCGATAACTCGCCAGACAAGATGCGCCGGCGCAGATCATTGGCAATTATCTCCGGTAGGCTTTCTTTTTTTATGAGTCGTTTGACTGGCATATACTCTCGCTCGAATTTTGGATCCATTTATTTAACAGCGGATAATAACCGTTTTTTTTGCTTAAGGCGAAGCAGCTGGCATTGTAATCTCAACCCACTTATGTATCATCTAGCTCAAAATATCCAATATACAATATACAATATTGACGAGAGCAAGACATGACCCCCACCGTTAAAGTGTCGCTGGATGAAGTCCGTAACTTAAGCTATCGAATACTCATTCAGTCAGGCTATAACCGAGAACACAGCGAGGCCATCGCCGACATGCTGTATACCTGCCAACTGGATGACTGCCAATCGCACGGCGTATACCGATTGCTGAGCTGCCAAAGCACGATGCAGGCCGGCAAAATAAACGGGGCGGCGAAACCCAAAGTTAGCAGCGACGAGTCCGCCATCGTTAAGGTCGACGCTCAAGACGGCATGTCTCTGCTAGCGTTTAATTCCGGCCTTCCTTTGCTGGTTGAAAAATCCAAAAAGTATGGCCTGGCCGCGATGGCCATCAACCACTGCTTTCATTTCTCAGCACTTTGGCCAGAGGTCGAAAAACTGTCTGCCCAAGGCTTAGTCGGCCTATCGATGGTCCCAAGTCATGCTTGGGTCGCGCCGGCCGGTGGCAAGCGAGGTGCGCTCGGCACAAACCCCATTGCGTTCTCTTGGCCGAGGCCGGGGCGCCACCCCTTTACCTTCGACTTTGCTACCAGTGCCTTTGCTCGAGGCGAAATCGAACTGTACCAACGCGCTCAAAAGCCCTTGCCGAACCACGTGGCGATCAACGCCGCCGGTCAGCCCACGACCGACCCAGATGAAGCATTGGAGGGCGCAATGCTCACATTTGGAGGTCACAAGGGGTCGGCTTTAGCGATTATGATTGAATTAATGGCAGGCCCGCTTATCAACGATCTAACCAGTCTTGGCAGCCTTGACTTTTCCGATCAGATACCAGGCGTTGCTCCTTACCACGGGCAAATTGTTTTGGCCTTTGATCCGGCACGCTTTGGTTACGACCCCGAAGACACAGACAACGACGCTGCCGAGCACCTGTTCAATGAAATTGTCGACCAAGGCGCGCGACTACCCTCACAACGACGCTTCGCAGCACGCGCGACCAACCTCGCGCGTGGCTACGTAGAGATCCCTCAAGCTTTGTACGAGGACCTGAAGAGTCTTGAAGGCTGATTAAACAAAGCGACTTGCTGCATAAGGCTTCATCGATATCGATGGAGCCTCACCACTAATTAAATCGCTAATCAATTCTGCGGTCGCCGCCGATTGAGTTAGGCCCAAATGCCCATGGCCAAACGCATAAAAAATATTAGGCGCCTTGGGAGAGCAGTCAATGATTGGCAGCGAATCAGGGAGAGATGGACGGAAACCCATCCATTGCTGGCCTCCACTCACCTTTAACTTAGGAATAAAAACCTGCGCCTTTTTCAGCAACGCTTCCGCCCGCTTGTAGTTCGGAGGTAAAGTCAGCCCGCCAAACTCAACTGCCCCTCCAACTCGTACGCCTTGAGCTACTTTAGATACCACGAAACCATGGTCCTGAAATGTCAGGTGTGTACGTAAATCCAGCTCATGATCCGGCAAGGTTGTGTTATACCCCCGCTCTGTCTCGAGCGGAAGCCGGTCCCCAACCGTCGCTGCCAAGCGGTGTGACCAGGCACCCGCACAGACCACCACATGATCACAAACCACGTCCCCGTCTTGACACTGAATACGAGCCCCGGACTCCGTACCTTCGAGGGACTCGACCTGCCTTATATCAATGCGCCCCCCCGAGGCCAGAAAGCGCTCGGCCAGAAAGTCAGTCCAGGCTTTAGGATCCGTCGCATTCATCCAGTCTGGCGTGTAACCGGCATGGGTAAAGGACGAATCCAAACCGGGTTGAATGTCGGCAATCGCACCCGGCGATTCCAGCAACTCAAACCGAATGCCACGTTCACGGCGCAACTCCCAGGCTGGCAAACTGGCTTTATAAGAGGACTCACCCTGATAAAGTTGCAGCTGACCTTCGCGACGAATCATGTGTTCAGCTTTGTTATCTGCAATCTGGCGCTCCAGAGCTGCTTTGGCCAGAGCCATCAACTGGGTTTGCGCCTGCAACGAGGCCTCGTGTCGGTCAGGCCAACTGGCGCGCCAAAACCGAAACAACCAGGGTGCAATCTGAAGCGCATATTTGGGCGAAACTGACAACGGCCCTAAAGGATCCAGCAGCCACTTTGGTGCGTTGCGCATAATTCCAGGTGAAGCCAGCGGCAGCACATCGGTGAATGCAAACGCCCCGGCATTTCCTTGGGAGGCCTCAGACGCGACACCTTCACGATCCAGCACAGTGACCTGATGGCCTTGCTGAGATAGCTTGAGTGCGACACTAATTCCGACAATACCTGCACCAATAACGCAGATCTTTTTAGTCACCTAAACCTCCCGAAAAATAACAGGTCTTACCGAATGCCGCTAATAAAGGGGTCGCTTGGAGAGAACACCAATTCGCTTTTCGCCATCACATGCGCTTGACCTTTAATAGTGGGGCGAATTGTATTGTCGCCGTTTGATTGATACGACACTTGATAGTTGCTACCAATCACACTTTTGAAGGTTACGGTCTGGCGTTCCTCGACCTCTTGCTTGGCTGCCAAACACGCGATAAGTGCCGAACTGCCAGTGCCACACGGGGATCGGTCGTATTCGTTGTCCGGACACAAAACGAAATTCTGACTCCATGCCGAGCCATGGTTATTCTGGTCAACTAAAATCACGTGATCTACCGGCTGACCTTCGGGGCTTTGGATTAATGCGGCATGACAGGCTGATCGAATCGAAATGGCCAAGTCCGTTAGCGCGTCAATGTTGGTGGCTTCTACAGGAATAGGCGCAGGGGCGATAAAAAACCAGTTTCCACCGTACGCAAAATCGCCAGTTACCCAAGTCCCATCGTTCAGCTTAACCGCGACATCGGGTTTAACCAGCCGACTGTCTACGTTGGTCACTGACACAGTGTTGGCGTCGTGCAGCTCAACAGTAACAATGCCCACGGGTGTTTCAATTTTATGAACACCCAAGCTTAAACGCCCCATGTCGGCCAAGGTGACCGCCAATCCGATGGTGCCATGACCGCACATGCCCAAAACAGCATCGACATCAAAATAGATCACGCCTGTGGTGCATTGTGGGTCAGTTGGGTTGACGAGTAATGCGGCTACCATGCCCGGTTGCCCTCGGGGCTCGCGCAGCACGGCATCGCAGAACGATTTATGATTGTCAGCCAGATCTTTCGCCTGCTGCTCCAGTGGGCCCTCACACAGTGAGGGCCCTCCGCTCACAATCACGCGGGTGGGCATACCACCTGTATGACTATCAACTACATGCACTGGTCGATCACTCCGCCTTGCTTTGACCAATCGGCAAACCAGTTCCGGAATAGCGTGTACTGTTGCTCACAGTAGCGGCGCTGAGCGGTGCTGAGTTCGTCCGTTTCGTTAAAGTGCAATCGGTACTCTTCTTCACCATTCAGAACCAACAGATACTTATAGTAGAGAACCAGATCCGTTCCTTCGTCAAAAAGGGCCAACACATAGATAGCCTCCTCCAGCTCGAGTGCGCGAGCGCGGGCTTCTGCGTTGCCTTCACTGGCAAGACGGCATAAATCGGCCAACAACAGCGCTTCCTTGGGCAACGCAGTACCGATGCCTGTAATCGAGCCGGTGGCACCGGCATCAACAAAGCCTGTGTAAACTTCAGTATCCACACCCACCATCAAAGTCACATCATCATCCTGGCTGGTGATATATTCAGCCGCGTAACGTTGATCCGCTTTGCCTCCGAACTCTTTAAAACCAATCAAATTCGGATGCTCGGAACGCAGTGCAAAAAAGAGATCAGCACGAGTCGCGAAGCCGTAGACCGGGCTATTGTAGATAATCGAGGGAACTGACGGAGCCGCGTTCAAAATGGCCTTAAAATGATTTTTTTGCGCAGCCACTGAAGTGGCACGCGACAGAACACGTGGAATTACCATCAAACCGGCGGCACCAACCTTCTGCGCATGTGCAGCTAAGGCAACGGCCGATTTGGTGTTAATTGCACCGGTACCCACGATGGTTGGAATGCCAGCCTCAATCAAACGCTCAACACCTTCCATACGTTCAGCGTCGGTCAGTAAAGGCCAATCACCCATTGAACCGCAATAAACGACCGCCGACATGCCCGCTTCCATCATTTCCTTACCCTTTTTGACCAGCGCGTCAAAGTTAGGGGTTCGATCAGCGTTACAGGGCGTCATAAGCGCCGGCATGGTACCGGTGAAGATATTTGTAGACATAAAGAAACTCCTCCTCGTTAAGGTTCTGCCCGACTACCCTGAATCGGTCAGTTTTTATTGCACACAGCTCTTTTACAGATGCTTGGTGACACCATACAACGATTGTATCCAAAATCCAATATATCTTTAGGGGAATCGTTCAGCCCACTGGACCAGCGGGCCTGTTTAGGAATTAGCCCATCAAAAATTCGGGCAACCACATCGACAAAGAGGGCACGAAGGTGGTTAACATCAAGGTCGGGAGCCACGCAAAAACAATAAAGACCAGTGTAGGCCACAACATTTTTGCAATAGGGGTATCGGTAATCTGTGAACCGAGATAGAGCAGTGGTGCTGTCGGCGGCGTAATGTTTGCCATGCCTAAGTTGACCGCAATCACTGCCGCGAAATGGATCGGATCCATCCCCACACTTTGCGCGATGGGTAACAAAATCGGGGTCGATAGCAATAAGCCAGAAATATCATCCATCAACATTCCGATCAAAATCATCACAACGTTAATCATCAACAAAATCACAATCGGGTTATCGGACACCGCGTAAACGAGGTTTTGGGCAATCTGTGGCGCACCCTGTGCGATCAAATTGTCGGAAACAATCAAAACCATAAAGATCATCAGCATGACCACGCCAATCGTAATGCCTGACTTGTGCAGGCTCTCGGCCAAAGTTTTCCAAGTCAGGCCTTTATAGATATAGATAGCGATCGGGATCGCATAAACCACCGCAACTCCAGCCGCCTCGGTCGGAGTCATGATGCCTCCGTAAATCCCTCCCAAAATAATTAGCGGCATCATTAAGGCTGGACCTGCAGCGCGCCCCTGAGCAATCAAGCCCGGCAAGAAAGGCCGAGGAAAGTCAGACAACTTAATGTCATCGTGGCGACGCAACAAAAACTGATTGACGATGATTAGCAAGGTCAACAAGATAAATGCAGGGATGACCGTTGACAAAAAACACTTAAGGACGTGCTGCTGAGCAATCCAGCCATACAAAATGTGGTTAGCGCTGGGTGGAATAAGCAGCCCCAGAGGGCTCGCCGACACCAGCAGCGCAGCGGATTTACCCTGTGGATAATTTGCCTTGCGCAAGTGAGGCATCATAATGCTGCCAATGCACATCAGCGTTGAATTGGCACTGCCGGCGATTGAACCAAACAAGCCACAAGCCATCACGGCCGCTGCACTTAACCCTCCCTTTAAATGGCCGACGAACATGGCCGACAATGACACCAGAGGCGCGGCAATTTTGCCCCGCTCCATAATGCCACCCGCCAGCATGAACAAGGGTATGGCCAACAAGACCAACGAGCGCAAACCCGTTTCACCGGTCGGCAAGTAACCTGAAATAGACTGGTCGCCGACCAACGCAATAAAAGCTAGAACCACACCAAACGAGACAAAAACGCTGACGCCAAGCAACAGCATGAGACAAACAATGATTAGACTACCAATGATGATCATCGGCTTGCTCCCTGTGCCAGTTCAGATTTTAAGGGCAAGCCCAACCCAATACGGATGTGGACATATAAGTGGGCTGCAGAAAACACAGCCATAAAACCAAAGGCAACCATAATGGCAATTCGCCATGACACAAACGGAATTCGTAGCGCCGAAGTTGCGCGCAAACGCGGGAAGGAGAAGTCGTCCGCCAACGACACAAAGCACGCGTACACGATAAATAAAATGACCATCAACTCGATCACCTGCACCAGCAGGTCACGTCGCCATAACCAGCGTTTGTCCTTGATGACCATGTCCAGAATGTCTGCGTTGATGTGCAGCTTGCGTTCGGACGCCAAGACGGCGCCCGCGAAGAATCCAACCAAACTGATCGCAAGCAGCCATTCCTCGTAAGCGAACAGGTCGCCCCCAAAACCATAACGAATAATGACTACTAAACAGAAGGTCACGGCCATTAAGGCACCCGAGAAAATCACGAAAACTTTCATGATCCAGAGCACCCATGTCAGCGGAAGACCGATAAATCGTGGCAGTTCGTCTGTGACTCGGACCATAAGACACACCTGCGGAGGTATTAGAGTGGATACAAGACCAAACAAAAAGACGGCACGAATGCCGCCTTTTGGGGGTTGATTATTGTTGAACGGCTGTCAAAACCTGCTCAACCACATCTTTACCAACGGTGTCTTCAAGCATCGGCCAAACCTCGGCACGAACGTGCTCAGTCATGGCTTTTTGCTCTTCAGGATTGAGTTTTAAAATGGTGTATCCACTATCCAAAAGCTTTTGTGTGAACTCAGCATCACTAGCCCGGTTAAACGCAAAGAAATCGGCAGAAGCACGAGACATGGCGTTTTGAATGACTCTACGCTGTTCGTCATTTAACTTGTTCAAAGTGCGCTGTGAGCCATAGTAAAACGTCTGCTCGAGCAAAGCGTTGTACTCGATGAAATGGCTGCCCACATCTGACTTAGCGAACATTGAGTAAGTCGCTGACTTTGTGCAGCAAATCGCACCGTCTACGATGCCTGACTGCAACGCCGGGAAAATTTCGCCCCATGACATTGTGGTGGCACGATAGCCTAAGCTTTCAGCCGTCGACTTAACCGTGTTTGAAGACCAAACACGAATGTTCATGTCTTTGTCTTCGAAGTTACTCCAGTTCGCAGGCTCTTTAGTCGCAACAATGCCGACGAAACCTTCGGGGTTAGCGGCCATGACCTGAACCCCATATTCGTTAGCAATGCTCTGCAAAATTTGGTTGTAAGCCGAGTCCATATCTAACAGCACGTTTTCTAGATCGTCGAAATTACTGACCAAAAACGGCATATTTAGAAATTCAAGACGCGAATCCGTGTCTGAGTAAATGAAGGCTGACGCAAAATCGATATTGCCGCGCGCCACATCTTCAAATAAGGCCTCAGCAGAACCAAGCTGGCTAGATGGAAACACCGTCATGTCCAAACCGACGTTCGCTGCATTCACCTCTGCGGCGACCTGCTCCATCATTTTTGTGCCTTGATGATCAATCGGGAACACACCTGCGAACCGCAACTTGACGTCATCGGCAATAGCAGGAAATGCCAAGCTTGCAGCCATAGTACCGATTGCCAGTGTCTTTAGGATTGCTTTCATTTTTGTTTTCTCCGGATTGTATTTTTTATTTATCCAGGTCGAAACAGTGTTTCGGCCTCTGCAATACCCAACACCACCGAGTGGTCGTTGTTTCGACGCACCCTCATGGCTTTCTTCGACAGTCTACACCGATAAAATATCCAAAATCCAACTTTGGATGAAAAATACTGTAAACCAATGCTCGCGCGTAGTTTGCTTAGATAACTCGCCCCGACTTTTTGCGTAGCTCAAGCGACAACCAGTTTTCAGTGCTTTAGCCTACCCACGACCTCGCCCCCTCAGAATATCAATGCATGATTTGAGGACAGATTGGCTCGTAGTAGCGATAGAGTGTCTTTAATAGGCTCGGAGCGCAGGAACCAAGCTCCTTTGGCTGATCGTTCATCAGCGGGAATCTTATTCTGTCGCTATGCGGATGACGGAATACTGCATTGTTGAAGCGAGCGTGAGGCTCAGTGAACACTCACCCCCCAAAATCTGGTAACGCACGCTGTCCATTTTCGGATGGTTTCCTTCGAAGGCAGGGGGCACACGCTCAAACCCTGTCAGGCGCGCCCTACTTTTCAAGTCCTTACGTGAAAGCGTAGGGCCTTTTTAATTTCCGGTGTCTAAAAAGTGCCTCTGGTGTGTCCACGAATTTAAACTGTTTTTTTTGGTACGGTAATTATGACCTTTGCCTGATTGCACTTCTTGGCAGTGAGGACGCAGCAAAGATCTGATTTTTGGCTTGTAATCAGAAGAATAAAGCCGGAGAAACTTTAAAGCGCTCTCCCAAAGCTTCCATGTGTTTGCGGGTGAGCCTCTTCCCTTCCGCTCCGTTGAGGATTTTGCTGACGTTGCCTTTTGAGCCCAACTCAGGCAAGTCTGCTACGCTCAAGCGCACATGTAACCGCTCGATCGCCCTTTACTGCACCAGTACCACCCTGCGTCTAAACTACTATTGCATGCGCACCATCGCAGCGAGATGCTTTACAGCGAGACCAGCATTGCACACTCAATCCATCACACGAGGACCCAACAATGAAAAAATTTATCAACGCAAACCTGTATCGCAACAGCGACGCTTCTGAAATCCTCGTAGAAAATGGTGTTATTCGAAATATTGGGACTGACTTACCTCCGGCAGACGAAGTCATCGATCTGAAAAGCCGGCTCGTTGTGCCGCCTTATGTGGACGCCCATCTGCATCTTGACTACGTGTACACCGCTGGAAGCAAAGGAGCCAAGAACCAAACAGGCACTCTTTTCGAAGGCATAGCCCGCTGGCACGATGTAAAGAAGAACCAATCGATTGAGGATGCCAAAGCTCGTGCATTAAGAGGCATACACGAGGAAGTCTCCAAGGGTGTGCAGTTCATCCGTACCCACATCGACGTGTGCGACCCGAACCTGACAGGGTTAAAGGCCATGCTGGAGGTTCGTGAGCAATTAAAGGACAAAGTGACCATTCAGATTGTCGCCTTCCCACAGGAGGGAATGTACGCCTACAAAGGCGGTGACGAAATGGTCGAAGAAGCGTTGAAGATGGGTGCCGACTGCGTAGGCAGTATCCCGCATTTTGAATGGGCCCGTGAAATAGGAGAGAAATCCATCCATAGAACCGTTGAGCTGGCCGTCAAATATGACAAGCTTATCGACGTGCACTGTGATGAAACAGACGATGTGATGAGCCGCTTCGTGGAGCTTCTTAACGCCCTAGCCATGATCGAAGACATCGGGCCCCGTACGGCCGCCAGCCATACCTGCTCCTTCGGTTCTGCAGATAACGCCTATGCGTTTCGCATGATGAGGCTGTTTCAGCAGTCTGGCCTGAACTTTATTGCCCTGCCAACTGAAAACGCCTACCTCCAAGGGCGGCAAGACACCTACCCCAAACGCCGGGGCATGACTCGCGTAAAGGAATTCTGGGAGAGCGATATAAATGTATGCTTTGGTCAAGACTCCATTAACGACCCTTGGTATCCCGTTGGCAATGGAAACCTGATGAATATTCTGGATAACGGTATTCATATGGCGCAAACCATGTCGTTACCGCAACTTGATACCTGCCTTGACCTGATCACGTTCAACGGCGCCAAAACATTAAACGTTGAAGACCAGTACGGTCTGGATGTGGGCAAGCCAGCCAACTTTCTGGTGCTGGATGCCAGCAACCCATTTGAAGCCGTTCGCCAGAGGGCAGATGTACTGGCATCGATTCGTAATGGGGAGTACCTGTTTAAGAAGCCTGAGCCCAGCTACGAGATTGAAATCGATCTATTCAGATAGATTCGCTCAGGTCATCTCGGTGATCTGCGGAGGCTTCACAAGCTAAAATAGCTTGCAAGGCAGCTCGCCTTGAGATAATACCAAAAATAATGTAACATGCTGATTATATTTATTTTTTTATCAAAATGGATTCTACAACTAAAACAAGGAGAACATCATCACTATTAATCAAGGTGACCGCATTTATCACCCCGGGCACGGCATCGGTATTGTTAAATCTATTCGCAAAAAGAGCTTTTTTGGCGAAGACAAAGCCAAGTTCGTTAAATTCTATTTCGAGCGTGACGATCTCACTTGGCTGGTGCGCGCTAGCGACATCCCCAGCACGATTCGCATGCCAATGAGTGCCAAAGAGGCAAAAAAGATCATTAATCATTTGAAGAGCTGGCAAGGCAAGCTAAGCGAGCAATGGAAAACCCGGTCAACAGCAAATCAGGCTGCTATCGATAAAGGCGACCCATACGGCTACGCTGAAGTAGTGAAAGGACTAAGCGTGATGCAAGAACAAAATGCGTTGAGCATGACTGACCGCAGGCACCTGAACCTTGGCATGGAATTTCTTTGTGAGGAACTCGCCAACGCGTTGGGCAAAACTCAAGCCAGAGTGCGTCAGCTTATTGAAGAAGCTACGACATTCCGGCCTGCCTAGGCGGCAGGCACTGCATCACCGACAAGAATATCAGAACAGCTCATGATGCGATTTCAGCCAAAAGGTTTGGCCTTAAATAATGATTTACCGGTTACCTTTCTTTGTCGGCTCGGACCGTTTTGTCTATGAATCTCGCCATTTTAATCGCGGTGGCGACTGACTCCTTTATATCCTCTCCCTCGATAGGCCCTGATGCTTTGCCTCCAGCCGTAATTTTTGCAGCAAGAATACGGCTGGCGGCATCTAGCAGAGATCTCTCACTCTCTTGAAGAGAAACGCCAATTCGGTTGTCTACCGGCTCTTCACCAAAATAGAGATCCTCAGGCTGCTCCTGAAACTGTGTCATTAAAACTCTCCTTCACTGGGGTTGTTTTCTATTAAAGCCGTGAGCTTTGTATGTTTCTCACGATGCACCGGCAGGGGCATACACCCATACTAACGGAAATAACTCAGCAGCTCTGCACCTGTGGTGAGCTTAATTAGTGCCGGGTTTTGGGAGAAGCGTTGCCATCAATACCAACAAATCACGCTCTGGAGATTGGTTACAATTCACCAACAAAATCATGAACAATCAAGCTACACATCGTTTATCCTGAGAGAGTCCCAAACCACTATTTCTTTATACTTCTCAGCGTATTGAGCATCATTATCATATTTCGGATCGCTGCCCATGAGCCAACCAAAACCACAAACTGAAACCACTCCAAAGTCCAGCGTTCGCCAGCGGGTAGTCACTTGGGTGGCAGCCTTATCCCTGCCAGTGATTGCATTGGGCAACTTCTCCGAAGCCGTCATGATTGTTGAGAGCGCAGTGGACAGGGTGGTCTCAACCTTTACCAATATTCCCGAGTACAAAGACCTATCTTATCTCCGGGCTGGCATCAACTTGGAGTACGCGAGAGAAATTTTTGGTACCCCTCAGGTGAGCAAAGAACTTAGTAATGGGCTCAGCGCAGTTTATTACTTCGATGCTAAATACCTTCTAACCTTAGTCGTCCGAGACCAAGAAGTAAGTGCTTTTACGGTGATTAGCCTTGCAGAGGGCTTTGCCCCAGACGCTTTTGCAGACTGGGGAGGCCCTCTTGGGGAGGTTACATTTGCAGACCTAAAAGGCATGCCAGAAGACTTTGCCGTTGATTGGACCAAAAACAGCGCTTTTTATCTGGAGAACGTCAATCTTGGTGGAGGCTCACTTAACCAGAGCGCCTATGCGGGTTGGATTAACTACGGCACGGGCGAGAACTCTACTGGCTTAAGCGAACTCTACAAGCAACAGCTCACCGGTGGAAACACGAATAAAGCTCGCTCAGATGTCCGCGAGGCCTTAACCCCCAATCTGTACGGCTGGGGTAATCTTAGCCTTTCCGAAATTCGCAAAACCATACTAGGGCCGACAGACCTTGCGCACTACCTGTCAGCTTACCAATAAACTGGGTTTCAGGAGTTAACATGATCAAATTAACCGCAAAATTCATAGCCGTTCTTGGCTCAGCCAGCCTGATCGCCGCATGTGCCAGCACCCAACCATCTGATCAATCCAGCGCCACTAGCGGGCTTCCAGCGTGGGTTATCACCCCTGGCAACTTGGTTGATGATGGCTCGCTGGTAGCAACTGAGTGCGTATCAGCCAATGCCGGTATGTCTATCTTAAAAGCCAAATCTATTGCTCTGGCACGGGGAAATTTGGCACAACAAATTCAGGTTAATGTTCAAGCAATGGACGATACCTACCGCGATTTAACCGAAAACGGTGGGCAGTCAGGTTCCGGTTCGACCTTTTCCAGTGTCACCAAGCAGGTTACCGACCAAATGTTGAGTGGAGCCATTCCTGAGCGTGTTGACTACATAAAAGGACCTAACGATACGACATTGTTCTGCAGCATGGTCGTGATGGCTCCTGAGAAGAATCGTAAAATCTTTGAACAGATTATCGATCGTTCCAACCGTCAGATGTCACCCGAAAACGAAGCTCTGCTTTATCAAGAGTTCCGCGCCAAGCGCGCAGCCGATGAACTTAAAAACGCTTTAGGGGGCTAATCTGTGATCCCTTTTCGTTCTGCGCTCTCAGCGCTTGCGCTAAGCTTGCCATTGCTGGTTGCTGGCCAGCAAAGTTATGGCGCAGGCAATGACACGTCAGCGTCCTGGAAGAACTCGGCCAAAGATTTTTCGGAGTACAAAGCGAAGAGAATGAAGGCCTTCAACTCTTACAAACGCTCAGTCCAGGAGGAGTTTGCAGAGTTCTCTGGTTTGCATGACCGGGTATCCGAGGCATACACCGGTCGCATATCTGAAATATGGAAAGACCCAGAGACATCGTCACAAACTCGCTGGGTACACTATCAAGAGGGATACCAGCTTAAACGGGTTGTGGACTTCGAGAAGAAGCAAATTATCTGGTCCACACCCGAGAGTCTGGCTAGCTCTTCGACGCTCAGCCGTGCAAGTGCTCGCGAGATGTTAGCGAATTTATTGGTCATGACGCGTCAAGACGCTTTTGATCAAGATGAAGTTGCTCAGGAAGTTGAAGAAGAAAGCCGCCGCAACTTCAGGCACCTAGAAACAGACTCTATAGATGATTCTGATCAGTTGCTATCAGGCTTCATTTTTGGTGAAAGTAACGTCTCGGAAGCAAAGCTCAACATGGCGGTTGATGCCATGATGGCCGCTGGTGAGAAAAGCACTGTTAAGCAAAACGGGCAGTCTGTGATAGCTTGGGTCTTCCCGATCACATCTGGTAAATCATTAGAGAAACCCAAGCAGCGTCCTGTAGAGACCGTTAGCCCACCACAAATCGCGGCTGAAAAGCGGGCGCGAGCTGTGTTGCAATCACGCCCAATAGGACCCGATAGTCAGCAAAGCCTCCCAGCTCAAGCTAGGCCATTCCTCAAGGCCATTAACAAACAACATCGCGAATTTGACCTCTCTGCTGAGCTGCTACTGGCAATCATCGAGACCGAATCTGCATTCAACCCTATGGCCAAATCACCTATCCCGGCGTTTGGGCTTATGCAGATTGTGCCGCAAAGTGCAGGCCAGGACGCCACGGAAAAGATCTTCGGCGAGCCTCGCATATTGGCGCCATCTTATCTTTACAATGCGGATAACAATATCCGTATCGGGGCAGCTTACTTTCATATTTTGTATTACCAGTATTTTCGAGGCATCGAAAACCCTCTATCGCGGCTTTATTGCTCCATTGCAGCCTACAATACCGGGCCTGGCAATGTTTCGGCGGCTTTAACAGGCGCAGAAATGAGACTAACCCCTGCGATTGCCATTGCCAACGGCATGTCTCCTGAGCAGGTCTATACCCACTTGCTGAAAAATTTACCCTACGAAGAGACTGTAAACTACCTCCGAAAAGTGACGGGGCGCTTAAGCCAATATGAGCAATTACTCTCTTCTAAAACCGATAGCTGAAAAGTCTGGCTCGATGCGTTTGAACACCGAATAAAAAAGGAACCTCAATGAATACAAAAGCTGAAATCCCCTCAAACCTGACCTCCAAGTACACAAGAGCTTGCATCCCGCTGTTGGCTCTCATCGTTATGGTTATGCAGGGTTGCGCGAGTTATACCAAGTGGCGCGTAGATGCCATGGAGCCGTCGCAAAAAGGGATAGCTGTGGAATCTGTTTCAATTCAGCCCTTTACAGGGGAAGGTCGAGAGCATGGCACTACTTTTGCGCGCCTTTTAGCTGGCCAGCTAACCCAGCAAGGTTTCGTTAAGTTAAAGCAAAAGGGAGCACAGGGGCACATTGTTGGTTCGCTGGATGGAACACGTACAAAGTATGAAACTTGGCGAGAAAAATATAAGCGCAAAGGAAAAACTCGCTATCGCTATCATGCCAAGGTGCGAAAATCCCTCACCGCCAGCTACACCCTGAGCGCGAATGGCCAAACCTGGTCTGAAAGCTACACCGAAGAATACTCAGATGAAGAAAGCTCCAGAGATAGCTATAGCGCAGCAAAAGCTGAGCTTAAATCTGAAGCCAGAATCCAGCGGCAACTGATGACAACTCTCGCCATGAAGATCAGTCAGGATATAACGCCGTACCGAGTACGCAAAACCTATAAATTAAAGCTCGGCGATACAGATCATCTTGAGCTTGGTGCTGACTACGCAAAGCTGGGGCGCGAAGAACAAGCCATGTCAATATTCCGACAGATCACTGAGCGCACCCAAAATGATGAGGATCGAGCCGCCGCGCTATACAACATGGGCGTTATTTATGAAATTCGAGGTGATTTTAATAAAGCATTTGATGCCTACCGGAACGCCAGCCAATTCCACCTCGAGGAGTTGATGTACCCGAAAGCCATCACTCGTTTGGAAAGTGTAATAAGCAAACGAAATCAGGTGGACAAGCAAATGAAGGTCTTCGAAAAATGACCATGTCTACTAGAGTTTCATGGGTAGCGCTTGTTGTAGTATCAAGCGCCCTAATTGGCTGCGCTTCTGACAGCAGCAAAGAATACGATGTGCATGTTCCACTCCCCGTCTTGAAAACCCTTGTTGAGACAGAGACCAGCGCGGTTCTTGTAACCTATAAGCAGGAAAACAACCGTGTCTCTACCCGCACGGTAACGGCAGAAGGCAGCTACGATGGCAGCGAAGATTCAAGTATCAGCGAAATACGCGAGAAAGCCATTGAGGCGATGATCAAATCTGCAGCAGATCAGGTAAACGGGCAGCTGATATCAAACAGCATTAACGTTCGCCAGACCCAAGTTGGCAGCGGTCACTTTGAGGAGACTCGGCGCGATGTCATTTCACAAACAGTAGGGTTTGGCAAACCCCTCGGCGAACCAACTTGCACCCCAACAAACCTAGGAACCAGCATGACTTGCAGCGGGAAAGTAGTTGTCCCGTTAATAGATGCGGTCATTATCGAAAGAAAGGAGATCGACGGCTGACTGAAAATAACACGGCGATTCGCGGTGCTAGAAGCCTACAGACCTTCACTAACCCGTGGAAGTATTTTTTCTATCTCCCCTTGCTCCAGACTCTCACGGTGATACAGCCTCTCCGCAAGGCTTTTTAACTCCACCTCGTGAGTCTGCAGCAAGCTCTTGGCTCGGTGCTCGCAGCCTTTTAG
Source organism: Marinobacter sp. S6332 (assembly GCF_023016045.1). GTDB lineage: Bacteria > Pseudomonadota > Gammaproteobacteria > Pseudomonadales > Oleiphilaceae > Marinobacter. The sequence goes on from NZ_JALKAP010000001.1 coordinate 113,988, forward strand.
CCATTCGCGACGGCGTTCCGTACACAAAGCAGCTAATGCAGGATCGGAACTAAGATCTGTATTTGTAACTGCCATGGGGCCCAATTGGTCATCCAATCCCCAAGCCAATACTGCATTACGAACCAGCAGGTTGGCTCGGTGAAGGTCGTGCCCCGCTCCAGCAGACATTCCCTTCTCACCCAGCATTAGGCGCTCAGCTTCGCGGCCTGAAAGAGCTACGGTTACATCTGCTTCAATTTCCGCTCGCGTCATCGACAAGCCACCTCTCGCGTTGCTGGAGTCTTCCCTATGGGCCACAAAGCCAAGACTGTTTGTTCTAGGCTGGATGGAAATATAGTCAATGCGTCTTCCCGGAAACAGGTAGTGAATAGCCAACGCATGACCTGCTTCATGGCAAGCGACAGCCCATTTTTCTTTCAGGGCCAGCGTGAGATCCTCGCGCACGGTTCCATAAACCATAAGATGAACAGCTTTCTCAAAATCAGATGCCGTGGGATCTCGATCTTCATTGTCGGCGATGTACACGGCCTGCCGAGCAGCTGCCTCTATAGCCGCTGCGGATTCGCCCTGAGTTCTAAGTACAAGTTGCTCCATGGCTTGATCTGAAAGGTTAATTTTCAGCTGCTCGGCAGCTTTTCCGAGCAAGTGTTCTCTAGCTGGCGCATTTGGCAGGTCACAAACGATGATTTCGTCAAGCCGGCCAGGACGCCTTAACGCCGGGTCCAGCATCTCAGGAAAATTGGTAGCAGCAAGCACAAGAACAGGGTCTTCGTGGCCGCCAAACCCGTCCATTTCTGATAAAAGCGTGTTAATCAATCCTTGATGACTTGCATCACTTCCCCGAGTAGCCGCAATCGCATCGATTTCATCAAAGAAAATGACGGCTGGTGCGAGCTTCCGAGCATTCGCAAAGAGCTCCCGGAGGCGGGCCTCCGCGACACCCACTTTCGGATGTAAAAGTTCAGCACCATTAATACTAAAAAAGGGAAGCCCGCACTCGCCCGCGGCTGCGCGCGCCAAAAAGGTTTTACCTGTTCCCGGCGGCCCTGCCAGCAGGTACCCAGCGGGCGGCCGAAAACCAAAGCTCCTGACACGTCCAGGCTGCTTCAACCAACCAAGTGCCTGAGAGACCTGACTCACGCCGCGCTCATTACCAACTACAGCGCTCAGTGAAAGATTAGGGATCTCACCAAGACCAAACATCTGTCCCTCTGATCCGGGAGAAAGTATGGGTTCCTGCCTAACCATGGCTGGAGAAGCTGTTAACGATGCGCCATTCTCCGTAACCTTCCAAGTGAACAATGACCGCTTGCGCTCTCTAAGTAGCCCTCGTATCAGTTTTCCATTGCGCTGTTGCTCCAGCTGCACCCTAGCCGCATTAACAAGAGAGGCGGGGTCATTGGTATTGAAGGTAACAACCTGAGAAACACCATTGATCGCCTTAGCCGCACTAATGGCATTCTGTGTGCTGGTATGGTTCCGGGGGTTTTTACAGAACGCTATAACCGGTGTTTCTGGCATGGCTTGCCGAATGCTCAGGATTCTGTTCAATGCATCTGTGGTTTTTCTCTGGCTGTCATCATTTTCAATAAAAAGATCGATCAGTGCTAAATCAAAAGAACCTCCCAACCTCGCTATCTCTAGGTTTCCTTCATCCCGCCCTTTTAAAGCGTCAAGCTCAATGTGAGCATCGATTCGGGCTTGCAGCAGCTGAAAGGTTTCTAAATCATCATCAATTAAAAGAACTCTGGCCGGTGAGTTGAGCCCGCCCTCCGCCAACATAGCCTCGAATAACTCTTCAATGCCCTGAAATGTGGCAAGTCTTGCACCTTCTGCTGAGTCTCCCTGAAATGTGGCGGAGGAGCCCTCAATTAAACTTTTCATGCACTCGACCATATCAATCTCTGCGGCAGAGGCCGTGGTACGCGCTGATAAATCGGGCAAACGCTTCATCATTTGCAGCGCCGCTAAGGCATTTGTACATTCGGGAAGAGTAATAGAGTTGGTTTTCAGGTCCTTACGGCGAGCGTTCCAAACAGAGGTGTAGATTCCCAATAGTTTTTCAGGCTGTAGTGGCTCGAATGCCAGAAAGCGCCCTTTGGTTAGCCTATTTACAAACTCTGGAGACAGCCCAGAATTCCGGTTTCCCTCGGGATCTCGCTGTAGTAATGAACCGAGTGTGGCGTTGTCCAGAGTGCCGAGTACTTGTGAAGCGTTTCGTCGGTCCGCCAACCGCCGGCTGCCAAGGTTGGTTGTAAACAACACGAAAGTCTGTGAAAAATCGACCCATTTAAGCGAAGTATTGTCTTGGCACCAGCCACTATCCAGAACGCTTAGGAGTGATTGCACTACATCTGGGTGAGCCTTTTCAATTTCATCAAATAGAATGATGGTCTTTGGGTAGTTCCGTACCTGATCAGTTAGTTCACCCAAGGTTGCATCGGAATAAAAATGAGAGGTCCCGAACAATGCTGCGACCGCCCTCTCGTCAGTAAACTGCTGCATGTTGAAACGTATGAAGCGAAAAGACTGCCCCTCAATGTCACTTAGTTCTTTGGCGAAGGTCTCTGCAAGCAGCGTTTTCCCGGTTCCGGACTCCCCCATTAGGGTGAAAATGCCGCGCGGCCCTAAGCTAGCTCGCAGCAATGATTGGGCATAACCATCACATAACGCTTCCAGTGCTTGCGGCTGCCCCTTTACTACTTCGCCTAGCGCCACCTTTAACTTACGGGAACGGTCTAGAAAAACATCGTAGTTGAGCGCTTCGAGGTTCTTTTCCCACCATTTCATGAGCACATTCTGCTCATCGGCACTCGTAATGCCCGACAGAAACCCTCGCAGGAATTCTGGCAATTCGTTCTGCAACAATGCTTTTTCAAACTGCTCAGTGAAATATGAAAAGAAGTCTACAATCGAAACATCACTGCTCTTTTCCTGATACTCATACCAACAGTGCTTATCCTGACCGCCAGGTGGTTTTCTAGTGACGGCTTGGTGTATCTGAGAGCGGACAGCCAACAATGGCGGCGTTTCATCTATCAGGTTGAAAGGGCGATCATTGAAGCAAACGGAGAGTACCTGCCTCATAAACGGCAACTGCAGAAGCGCCACTGCGAGTATCGCGCTTATCTCGTTTGAAGGGTCTTTGACGGCGGCACTGAGATACCGGATTTCTCTAGCAAACTCTTTAATAACTTCCTTTTTATTTGACAGCTCCATTTTCTGTGTCATTGCTTTCACAGCAACGCTCATAGCTGGCGTTATAGCAAAGCGAAAAAACGCTTTGACTTCCTCCTCACCTATTAAGCTATCGTTTTCAGGGCTCTCTGGTTCGTTGTCAGAAAAAAACGCATCCAGCGAGCTGATATCTTCATCGGAAATGTCAAAAACATCATCCAGTTCAAGGTTATCAAGGTCGCTATCTTTATCGTCCGACATAACCACTCCTGTCCTGATTCTTATTTTCTGGCTTGTTTTAGCTGGGCCCGTCTGCGATCTCTCTTAAGCTTCGGTTTGGGCCAAATGGTGAGGCAAAACACCGGAATTCATTACGAGGCTGACCTGAGCTTGGTGCTCATCTACCAGCTCTTGATATATCTCACTGAGCTCTGATTGCGTTATCTGTTGGTCCATCAAAACACTGCTTATTTTCTCGGCAGTGTCCGCCTGTTTTAGTTCCAACTCCGCATATGAGTGGATGATATGATTTCCCGAGACTCGCCAATCAAGTGCTGGCAAAGGGCTTAAGCGATAGCCCAAACTTTCGACGAATGCTTTTGCCACGTTCCGACTCTTATCTGTGAACATCAGTTTAAGAAAGCTGGGGAGAGAGAGTTGTAGAGGTTCGTCAGGTTTGCTTGCGGCCCGTAGAACTCGGTTTGAAAGCCCACTCTGGGTATCTTCTTGATTCCGCAGCTCTTCAAGTGCTTCTGAGATTTGCTGCTCTAAATGCTCGTAAAGATCCGGGCTTTGGTGGCCGGAGCCATCATTAGCCAGTGCCTGATTTTCCACACACACTTGCTCAAGCTTGAATAGTAAAGACAAGCTTGAGCAGAAGTCCTCATATATCTCTCTCAATAACCCTTCTCGGTCTTTATCCAACTGGGAGCGATTAAATGTGACAGATTGCAACGTACCGATAACCGATACTAGTAAGTGCTGGGTTTCTGCCAGCTCTCCGTTTCTATCCGCAAACGCGCCAAGTAACGCGGCTTGGGAGCTGCCTGACGAAGCGGGCTCGGGTGCAACCAAAACGCTAAGCTGGCGGCAAATCGAGTGAATTACCCGTGTGCTGTCAATCAAATTCAGCACATTCCAAAACTCATCCAACCTGAGGTGGTGGCTTTTTGTAGTGGGCGTGAGCGCATTTTGAAAGGAGCCCTCAGAGTCCCTAACGGATACCCCTCGGGCCAAAAGGTCCCGATGCAAGGCCGAAGCTTTTATACCCTGCACCTTTAAGGCTGCACTCAGTTGAAAAGCTACTTGATCACACCAATCGTCCAGCGACGGCCAAGTAAGCATGCCCGGCCCTCAGTTCAACTTGGGGAGAAGCTGAAAGACCTTCTCTATAAAGTGCTGCTCTTCCTCAACAATGCGCTGAGCAAGCATCTCATCATCAGCAATAACAACGTGTGCGGGGCAAGTAGCAGCAATCTCCATACATGCGTGTAGAAGGCGGTCACGCTGATAGAGAGATTCGTTCTCCTCCATACCATTCTCAACCTTGCTTTGCAGAAGCTCATTGGCTTGATCGGTAAAAGCCTGCAATGTGCTCATGTCAGGTTCGTTGGCGATAAAAGCCTGATCAAATAAATCAATATCCTCCTGACTGACCACTTGCAGGCCGCCAGCTAGCTCAGAAAGAGCCTTACGGTGGCTCTGGATAATAACGTGAAGCTTATCTCGCTCCGGCATTTGGTTTTTACCATCCGCCCACATAACTTGAACTATCGGCAGCACTGGCGCGAGGTAAATCAAAGAAGATGGAAAATCGTATTGGGATAGCAATGCTGCAAAACGGTATTGAGGCATTCATACATTCCTTTTTTCAGGCTGTATTGTCCTGATTATTTTTCAACTCAAACAGTAGATGAACGAGCAGCGCTTTCACAGCCCGCGCATGTAAGTTTTTCAAAAAACTACAATTGTTCCAATCTTACTTTGTTCCTCAGCCGAAAAACCTATTGCGCCTGCAATATCTTCGCGAGAAGGTTGGTTGATTTTGCATTATTCAAAAACCGAGTCATTTCCGCCACTGGCAGGGGCCGGCTAAGCAGGTAGCCCTGAAGCTGGTCACAGCCTTGCCCATCATTAATGCAGGAGTCAGTATAACCATAGCTTATTTTGCTAACCATTAGACGCTTTACCATTGAACCCGTTATAAAAAACCACTCTCTAATTTCCCTAGGCAATTGTAAATCTTGTCACCTCGACGTAGGCTACAACGCTTTTTTCGTGTACGGAAACACTATGGGAATCAAGAACGAGCGACTGCGGTGGCAACTGGCCTCCGGCGTTTTGAAGGCGGTCCATTTAGAGCGCTTGGCGAACCGGTACAGCCGAAGAGCCGTTATGGCAGGCTTCAATTTCGTGAACGGCGGGCTAAGCATCGCCTTGGTGGCGTTCATAGCCTTGGTGACTCAAGAAGCCTTCATCTTCCCCTCACTGGGGGCGACTGCTTTTATTCTTTTCTATGTGCCTATGGCTCAGCCAGCCTCACCTAAAAATACATTGTGTGGTCACCTGATTGGCGCTTTGATGGGGCTGCTAGCACTGTACCTTTTCGGCTTACAAGACTCGCCATCTGCATTTACGACCCATGTGGACCTACCCCGTGTTGGTGCTGCAGCACTATCTTTGGGGCTAACCAGCTGCTTAATGGTCTTGCTTAAAGTTGCCCACCCTCCTGCAGGCGCAACGGCGCTGATTGTATCTCTTGGCCTTATGCCGAACCCTTCTCAGCTGCCCATTTTGATGGCAGGTGTGCTGGTGTTACTTGTTCATGCGTTTTTGATGAACCGTCTTTCAGGCATCCCTTACCCGCTCTGGTCGTCCAGTACCGCTGGGCCAGCCCTATCGCTGAGTCCCGAGAGGACATAACGCGACAGCCGAACGTATCTAGATATCGCGAGCGACGGTAAATTGACTCATTTAGTAACCAAACAGCGCCATATTTTACACCATTTAACACCTTGGCCCGATAGGATTGCATTGTCCACTTTTTTCCGGAGATGCATAATGCCCTTCCCAACCAACACACGGCTAAGCTACCTTGCCATCGCGCTTAGCGCGCTACTTACAGCCTGTGGCGGCGGTGGCTCGTCATCCTCTACAGCTGAAGCTCCCGACACATCGGCGAATACGCCAAACACCAGTGCGCCAGATACTAACCCCCCTCCTGCCGAATCGACGGATCAAAAGTTCTGGGTAGAGGGCTTTGCGGTTAAGGGAGCCATTGACGGTGGGCTGATCTCTATTTGGTACCTCAAACCCGATTTCAGGACGGATAATGGCTGGGAGCAAATAGGCGAAACCACCAGAACCAACCAGAATGGTGCTTTCCGCATCTCAGTGCCTGAGGTTTATGCAACTCAGCCGCTAAAAGTGGTTTTAAAAGCCGATACGCAAACCCTTATGCGTTGTGACGTCAAACCATCATGTAACACACCATCGGGTGTTAGCGTGGGTTTTGGCGAGTGGTTTTGGCCGGGAAACAACTTAGAACTGAAATCTCTCGTGAATACAGCTGATGCAAACCAAAGCGTGGTTTTAACTCCGCTTGTAACACTAGCATTCGAGAAATTCATTAAGTCTACCAGCCGCAGCTTTTCCAAGTTTGCTGAGTTGCTACGGTTTCAGGAAGACCGTTACGGCCTCGAAGCTGGCGCCCTTTGGAGAAAGCCAGTCGATCTGGCAGCACCCGACTTGAATAACGTTCAAGCGTCGGACTTGAAAACGGCTCTTTTGAATATTGCCTTTTTGAGCCTTGCAGATGGACAAGAGTGGAATACATTGGGCGATGTACTTAACGCTGCACAGGAAACTGCTGGCCCCAATGGTGACTTACCCCTTAATGCGGGAAGCAATCTGGGCCTAAGCGTTGAGCTGTTAACGTTGGCAGGCATGCTACAAGCTGAATATTTGCAGGATTACCTAGAAACTGCCGGTGTTCGTAGTGGCGTTCTTGCCGCAGCGGTCGCTGGCCTTGAAGAAACCCTGATATCAACCGGAAATGCACCTGCACCGCAGCCAACCCCTGAACCTACCCCTGTGCCCACTCCGGAACCAGTGCCTACGCCTGAGCCAACACCTCTGCCTACTCCAGAACCAGAGCCCACGCCCGAGCCAACACCTCTGCCTACTCCAGAGCCTGAGCCTGCACCCGAGCCCACACCTCTGCCTACTCCAGAGCCTGAGCCCACGCCCGAGCCAACACCTCTGCCTACTCCAGAGACAGAAACAGAGACTGACACTGAGACTGAGACTGAGACCGAGACTGAGACCGAGACTGAGACTGAGACCGAGACCGAGACCGAGACTGAGACTGAGACCGAGACTGAGACCGAGACTGAGACTGAGACTGAGACTGAGACCGAGACTGAGACCGAGACTGAGACTGAGACTGAGACTGAGACTGAGACTGAGACAGGCTCCGCGACAATGAGCTGGACCGCACCTGGAACCCGAGTAAATGGCGTGTCGCTGACAATGGGTGAAATCCAAAAATATGTAGTCAAGTACGGCAAAGAGCAGAATGTTGAAGACAGAACCAACGAAAAAGTGGTGGAAGATGGCCAAGCGATGGAATACCAGATTGCGGGTCTTACAGAAGGTACCTGGTACTTCGCCATCAAAACCATAGATACCAATGGCCTTGAAAGTGACTGGTCTACCTCTGTTAGCAAAATGATTTCCCGGTAATTCCGGGAAATCAATCTCTATTTTTTAGAAACACCAACGTATGAGCCAGCCCGTCTATCATGACTGGCTGGCTTATTTGTAATTATTACGGAAGGAATTATCGGCATGCTGCTCAAGCTGCTGAGCCGCGCTGGCACTGCAGGCGGCGAATACGAGCAGCTTTGCATATCATGAAAGGACTGCGCAGTTTCTTGAAAGCGTGTCAGGAGCGGCCAATCCGGGCACCTAAAGACAAAAGCTCGGTACACGGCGACTCTGTCGGATAAGAAATTCTCGCCTCATCCACAACGCGAACCAACCTGCTTTGGAGTTTGTGCTTTGCCTCAATGCGATCCCAGGTGTCGAAGAAAGCGCTCTCCTGCCAAGCCTGCCCCGAGTGCAATGCCTGCATTTCACGCTTACACGCATTTGCTAACAATAACCCCTCTAATACAAACAGGGCGTTGTCGGGCGTTACCTGAAAGTCAGGTTTTGCTGTCGCTATCAACGCAGCATAAACCTTACCCGCCGCAAGGGCGTATGGCTTCACCGCCAAGGGCAAGCCGCTGGAAGCAATGGCTTTCTCGTAATCATCACGAACACCGTTTTGGTTGCGATCAGCACCCCACAGCACATCGATTCGCTCCGGATCGTCATAATAGCTTAGCGCTGGTGCCCGCGAACGGTTGCTAGCTGCAGGCTTAGCAGCCGAGCTGATTTCTTCGTATTGCGGCTGGTTAGGTAAAGCTGAGTGTGCGAGAGGGGATAGCAACAAAGCGTTGATCCAGAAAATAGCGATTAAGGTGTGTTTCATACGTCGAGTTTCTTTTTCCATAGAAGAGGTAGGACTCCAACTGTTCAGGTTATCGACAAACACTGGCATTGCCCAGCAATGAGCCATAACCCACTCAGCTCAAATACGCACCTTTAAGCCGAGCAATCGCTGAGCGAAAGGCTAAAGCCCCTATTCTCACAAACATCAAAGCTATAACATTATCGCTTCAACAAACCGTGCGACCTGCAACACCCATGCAGCAGGCAAGCTACTTGATACAATGCACCTTTGGATTAAGGATAAAATATGGAACATTTCACGGCAGCGTTCAGCAATTTCGCCAACTTCAGCGGTCGTGCAACACGCACGCAATTTTGGATGTTCATGCTGGTCTACTTTCTGATCATCATAGGCCTGACTATCCTTGAAGTGGTCATCGGGTTACCAACCATACTATCTTCAGTGTTTTCTCTGGTAATGCTTGTGCCCAGCCTTTCCTATGGTGCCCGCCGCCTCCACGATATGGGTCGCTCTGGCTGGTGGCAGCTGCTCATCTTTATACCTATTCTTGGGTTCATCATCCTCTTGGTAATGTTTTGCATGCCAACCAAGCCCGAATCGATTGAGGCGTATCCGCCCCAAAAATAGACCCTAACCTAGCCGTTTGTGAGGCGCAGGCGTGCGTTTGGGGCTCTCCACCTACCCAAACGCACGCAGGCACCTGTATAAAAAAAGAAAAAGGCCTCATAGACATTCGTCTAACTAATCGACAAATTTATTTGAATTGTCATGAAATGGTAACTATCTTGACTGCGAGTCCTACAAAAATAATTGTCTAATGTGTGGAGACAACAATAATGCAAAGCAACAAATTGAGAATGGCCATTCGTGCGACCGCGGCTGTGGCAGTTTTGGGTGTGGCTGGTCAAGCGCAAGCTTTTGACTTCAAAGCAGGCGATGTCGATGCGAGTGTTTATGGCTACGCTCGGCTGAGCATGAGTTATGATATTGATGAAAATCTCGCCAGCGCCAACAATGTTCAGTCCGGTGATCCCAACACTATCGCTGGTGGCGATGTTGACGGACACTTTGGCGCCTCTGCAAATCAGAGTAGGTTCGGCATCAAAGCAACGAACGCCGACGGGGTAATGATGAATATCGAAGGCGACTTCGCATTTGGCTCGGGTCGCTTCCGTCTGCGTCACGGTTACGGCTCATACAATGGCGTTCTCGCCGGTCAGACCTGGTCAAACTACAACTCCTTCGTAGCCAGCACCCCAACGCTGGATTTCAACGGTGTAGTAGGCAACGCCGGTTACCAGTCACGTACTGCACAGCTCCGTTACACGACAGGGGCAATGTCTTTCTCCGTGGAAGATCCAAAATCTAGTGTCCCCTCCGGACGCGATAGCACTCCGGCGTTCACTGCCCGGTTTGAGAACAGCTCCGGCGGCATGGGTTTCTCCGCAGCTGCAGTGGTTAAGCAAAACTCTTACGACGACGGCACGAATGACGACTCAACCCTTGGCTTCGGAGTGTTTGGCGCAGCTAGCTTCGCAATTTCAGACATGTTCACCATCCGTGGTGCTTTAAACTACGTAGACGGCGCGACCAGCTATCTTTACCTTTCCGGTGGTTCCGACGCGGTTGTGCAGGGAACAAGTCTGGAAAATAATTCAGGCATGGGCGGAACTCTTGGTACCTCCATCAAGCTAGGCGGTGGCAGCAGCATTAACGTTGCGTACGGCATGACCACCCTGGATGATGAAAATCTGGCCGCTGGAGCTACAGAAGCCAACCAAAACCTCTTCGTCAACTACATGTGGACCCCAGTCAAGAACGTTATGATGGGTGTTGAGTACGGCTATCATGAGAATGAAAAGCAGAGTGGTGCTAGCGAAGACGCCAATCGCGTAATGTTCGCAGCCCAGTACAACTTCTAAAACGTACTGTTAAGCAAGTAACCATGCGCCCTGGTATCTTCCGGGGCGTATTTTTTTGGCCCTGTTTTATCTTACTTGTGGTGCAGAGGAGCCTTGCTTCCCGGAGGCGTTAGTCGCCCAAAAACCCTGTTAGGCGCTCACGAACAATCGACTCGGCCTCCTGCATAATGCGCTGGATCAGTTCATCGCACGTAGGGATGTCATGAATCAGCCCTGCCACCATACCGCAGCTCCAAGCAGCCTCATCCATTTTACCTTCCTGCAGCACAAGACGGCCTTTGGCGCCGGTGACCAGATGACGAATATCATCGATGGTGACAGTTTTTCCCTTTTCTTTTTCAATACGGATAATTTCTTCTACAGCAGCATTTTTCAGAACCCTTTCTGTATTGCGCAGGTTGCGCATGATCAGTCGGGTCTGCAGCTCATCCGCTTCGACAATCGCCTGTTTGACGTTGTCGTGAATCGGCGCATCTTTGGTGGCCAGGAAACGGGTGCCCATATTCATACCTTCTGCACCCAAAGCCATGGCTGCAACCAAACTTCGACCATCGGCCATGCCTCCAGAAGCCACAAAAGGAATCTTCAGTTCGTCAGCTGCTCGCGGTAGCAGAATAAAGTTCGGTATATCGTCTTCACCGGGGTGACCGCCGCATTCAAAACCATCAACACTGACCGCATCGCAGCCAATCTTTTCCGCTTTCAGGGCATGGCGTACAGAGGTGCATTTGTGAATCACCTTGATACCGGCAGCCTTGAGCTGGGGCATATACTTTTCAGGGCTACGGCCCGCGGTTTCAACGGCCTTTACTCCGCCATCAATAATCGCGTCGATATACTCGGGGTAAGGCGGCGCACTGAACGAGGGCAGGAAGGTAAGGTTCACGCCGAAAGGTTTGTCGGTCATTTCGTGACACCGGGCAATTTCCCGCGCAAGGTCCTCAGGCGTAGGCTGGGTAAGCCCGGTGATAATGCCCAAGCCGCCAGCGTTGGACACGGCGGATGCCAGCTCGGCGTAACCAACGTGGTGCATACCCCCTTGAATGATCGGGTGGCGTATGCCAAACATTTCAGTAATTCGGGTTTTCATTTTAGGGCTCCATCACAATTACGCCACGTGCATTTTTACCTGCCACCATGTCGTCAAAAGCCTGAGCGGCCTCTTCAATGGGATAGGTGCGCGTAACCAATTCGTCCAGCTTCAGCTTACCGGCTTTGTACAAACCGATGATGCGCGGAAAATCATATTGCGGGCGGGCCGAACCCAGCCAGCTTCCTTTGAGGGTGCGTTCGTCTGCAGGTAAAGTCAGTGTGGTTATCGAGGTTTTGTCTTTCGGGTCAGAGACACCTACAACAACAGCTGTGCCCCCTCGCCCTAGACTTTTATACGCCTGTTCAACAACTGCGCCTGCACCAACACACTCAAAAGCATAGTCCACGCCGCCAGTCAGCTTTTTAACGGCCTTCGCAGCATCCTCTACATCGTTAATATTGACGGTATGGGTCGCACCAAACTCTTTCGCCATTTCCAGCTTTTTAGCGTTGCTGTCCACGGCAACAATCATTTCTGCCCCAGCTGTGGCGCAACCCTGAATTGCATTAAGGCCGACGCCTCCAATTCCGAAGACTGCCGCACGGGAACCTGACTCCAACTGAGCGGTATTGAATACAGCGCCAACACCGGTCATTACCGCACAACCCACCAACGCGGCATTCTGCATGGGCACGGTTTTGTCGATTTTTACGCAGTTATCCACGTGCATGGTGGCGTATTCCGCCATCACACCACAGGCCCCGAATACGTTGAGCGGCTCGCCGTTGGCGTCTTTGGTTCTCACTGTGCCGTCGGGCAATGTAAACATGGCTTTGCGGGCGTTCTCGCACAGCACTGGCCGACCACGCACGCACTGGCGGCACTTGCCACACATGGAGATAAAGGAGCTGACGACGTGGTCGCCTTCCTGAAACTCGGTTACACCTTCGCCTACTTCAATGACGACACCGGCAGCTTCGTGACCGAGCACAAGGGGTGGCGGATACGGGATTTTGCCAGTGGTGGCGGACAAGTCGCTGTGGCATACGCCGCAGGCGGCGATTTTCAGGGTGATTTCACCACGCTTGGGGCCTTCAACCGTGATGGTTTCTACCTGAACGGGTTGGCCCCATTCGCGGCAGACTACAGCTTTGGCTTTTCTGTCCATGGTAAGTGCTTCCTGTTAGTCATCTGGAGGAGCTGAAACTTTGGGGGCTGGCCCAGAGGCGGGGTGCCTTTTCTTCTGGGAAAAACAACTCGCTGCGCTCAGACATCTTTTTCCCGCCAGAAAAGGCACCCCACCCCCGGACCGATCTGACACCTTAGTTTCACCTGCCTTTGCTGAGGCTACTGGCGTTCATTATTTACACAACTTCGAATAATCCAGCTGCGCCCTGGCCGCCACCTATGCACATGGTGACGACAACAAATTTGGCGCCACGGCGCTTGCCTTCAATCAGGGCATGGCCCGCAAGGCGGGAGCCAGTTACACCGTATGGATGGCCGATAGAAATAGAACCACCATTAACGTTCAGCTTTTCCATGGGGATGCCCAAACGATCACGACAGTAAACCACCTGCGACGCAAAGGCTTCATTCAGTTCCCACAGATCAACGTCATCCATGGTCAAGCCGTTGCGCTCCAGCAAGCGCGGAATCGCAAACACCGGGCCAATACCCATTTCATCGGGCTCGCACCCTGCCACTGCAAAACCACGGAAAATACCCATGGGCTCAATGTTGTGCTTTTCAGCATAAGTGCTGTTCATTACCGTGCACACAGAGGCACCATCAGATAGCTGGCTTGCATTGCCAGCCGTCACAAAATTGCCCTCACCACGCACCGCATTCAAACCCTGCAACCCCTCAAGCGTTGTGTTGGGGCGGTTACACTCATCACGCGTGAGAGTGACGTCTTTTTTACTGACTTCTCCGGTTTCCTTATTCTTCACCATCATCGTCGCGTCAAAAGGCACAATCTCATCATCAAACTTGCCCGCCTCCTGAGCAGCGGCTGTGCGCTGCTGGGAGATCAACGCGTATTCGTCTTGAGACTCACGGCTGACGTTGTAGCGTTGAGCCACAATATCCGCCGTTTCGATCATCGACATATACAGATCAGGCTTGTTCTTCATCAACCATTCATTGGTTGCATGAAAACTGTTGAGTTTATCGTTCTGAACCAGAGAAATAGACTCAACGCCGCCCGCTACCATTGCAGGCACCTTCTCGGAAACCACCCGCTGCGCTGCAATAGCGATCGACTGCAAACCAGAACTGCAAAAACGGTTAATCGACAGCCCCGCAGTCGTCACCGGCAAACCCGCTCGTATTGCCGCTAAGCGAGCGATGTTCTTACCCTGAGCACCCTCGTGGAAGGTCGCTCCCAAAATCACATCTTCAACAATCGCCGGATCAATACCCGCACGAGCCACCGCGTGTTTAATAACGTGCCCTGCAAGGTCCACACTGTGCGTGGCGTTCAAAGCACCACGGTAGGATTTCCCAAGACCTGTGCGTGCGGTAGAAACAATAACTGCATCTGACATAAACATTGCCTCGAAATAAAAGTGAAGTAGCGCCGGCCAGCCCCCAATGCACCAGACAAAAGGGGCCAGCCAATAACAGCCTTACAAGTCGCCGAACTTCTTGCCATCAGCCACCAACTGCTTCAGCAACGAAGCAGGCTTCCACTGCTCCCCTCCTACCGAAGCGTGATACTTCTCCACCGCAGCCAGAATCACGTCCAAACCAACCTGATCTGCCCAGAACATAGGCCCACCACGATAAGCCGGGAAGCCATAGCCATAAATCCAGACCACATCGATATCCAGAGCCCGGTCAGCTATTCCCTCCTCCAGAATCTTCGCCGCCTCATTCACCATCACATACATGCAACGCTCAAGAATTTCCTGATCCGTAATCTCACGGGAAGCGATGCCCTGCTCCTTGCGGAAATCCTCAATAATCCGCTCCACTTCAGGGTCGGGAATCGGCTTACGGCTGCCCTCTTCGTACTTGTAAACACCCGCCATGGTCTTTTGGCCCAGACGGCCTTGCTCAGCAAGCTTATCCATCCAGCTAGGCGGGACGTTTTCGCCAGCGGTACGCAGCTCTTCACGAATGCGGTAACCCACATCAATACCGGCCAGATCCGACATGGCAAACTGTCCCATGGGGTAACCGAGATCAGTTAGTACCTTGTCGACCTGCTGCGGTGTAGCCCCTTCGTTAACCAGCGCCATGGCTTCAGTGCCGCGCTTGTGCAGCATACGGTTGCCCACAAAGCCGTGACAGTTGCCAACCAAAACACCTACCTTCTTGATTTTCTTAGCAACGGCCATCACGGTCGCCTTCACCTCATCAGAGGTCTTGCTGCCACGAACGTTTTCCAACAGCCTCATTACGTTGGCCGGGCTGAAGAAGTGCATACCCACAACGTCTTCCGGGCGCTTGGTGGCAGAGGCAATTTCGTCAATATCCAGAGTGGACGTGTTGGAGGCCAGAATGGCTCCGGGCTTACAGGTGCTGTCTAGCTTCGCGAAAATCTCTTTCTTCACCGCCATGTTTTCAAACACAGCCTCGATCACCAAATCCACGTCTTTGAAATCGTCATAATCCAGGCTGCCGGTGATCAGTGCCATCCGGTCGTCCACCTGCTTCTGGGTGATACGTCCTTTTTTGGCAGAGTTCTCGTAGTTCTTGCGGATAATACCCAGCCCTTTGTCCAGAGCTTCCTGTTTCATTTCAACGATGGTGACGGGGATACCGACGTTGGCAAAGTTCATGGCGATGCCACCACCCATGGTGCCTGCGCCGATAATGCCAACGCTGTTTACGTCACGTACCGGTGTGTCCTTCGACAACCCTTTCACTTTGGAGGCTTCGCGTTCCGCAAAGAAAGAATGAATTTGTCCTGCCCGTTGCGGCGAGTTCATACACTCTACAAACAGCTCGCGCTCTCGTTTTAAACCTTCCGGGAACGGCAGGTTAAAGGCCGCCTCAACAGCATCCACGCACTTGAATGGGGAAAACTGACCTCGGGCCGTTTTTTGCAGTGACGCGCGGAATTGCTCGAATACGTCGCTGCCTTTATCCGCCGCGATCTTGTCGGTCAGGTCCCTTACCCGGCGTACAGGCATGCCCTCATCTGCAACTTTTTGGGCGAAGGCCATGCCAGCCGCTTTCACATCCTTGCCTTCATCAACGGCGTCCACAATACCGAAGCTCAGTGCGTCCTTGGCTGATACAAACTGGCCTGTCGTGATCATCTCCAGCGCTTTCTGAGCCCCCGCCAAACGCGGTAAACGCTGGGTGCCACCAGCGCCAGGCAGGAGGCCGAGCTTTACCTCCGGCAGACCAATTTTGGCACTGCTCAGCGCAACTCGATAATGGCAACCCAGAGCCGTTTCCAGCCCACCACCTAGAGCTGTGCCATGAATCGCAGCAACCAGCGGTTTGTCGCTGTTCTCATACTGCGCAACCACCGAGGCCAACCCCGGCTCCTGCATAGGCTTACCAAATTCGCGTATATCAGCACCTGCTATAAAGGTGCGACCCTCGCACACCAACAAAAGTGCCTTGGCATCAGAATCCTTTTGCCCCTGTTCCAGCGCGGCAATCAAGCCCGAACGCACCGCGTGGCTGAGCGCGTTGACCGGCGGGTAATCCACTGTAATCACGCCAACATTGCCTTCACGACTGTAAGTTACGACTTCAGACATAATCTCTTCCTCGCTTTATATGGAATTTAGTTTTAACAAGCGAAATATCTGTACGATTTAATACAAGTTCACTTAGGGTTTCAACCACCATTTAAACTCGCCCACAAAAAAACCGCAGGAGGGCATCCTGCGGTTTTTTTACGTGGGCGCTTTAAACGCCTAGCGATTCTATGTCACTCGCCAGCATGGCCAACTGGTGTGCAATCGAGTCGCGAAGCTTCTCCGCAGGCACCAAGTAAGACGGAGCAGCGCAGGTCAACGCCATGGTTGTTCCGTCCTGCAGATGAACGGGAACACCTGCAGAATTAATATTGCGATCCCATTCACCGAGTGAAAGACAGAAGCCGTACTTATTGTAGTCTTCCATGGCGCGATCCAAACCTTCCTTTTTCTCGGGCCAGACTTCCGGGCCATATTTTATCGCCATCGCGTCATCAATTACCTTTCGTCCTTTGTCTGAGATTGCGCAGTAATAGGCCCGGCCCGCCGATGTGGTCGCCAATGGCAGCTTCTTACCTATATCCATTCGCAGCAACGAAGCTTCCGGCGGTAAACGGTTTTCTACATAGATCATGTGCAGGCGATCACGGCAAGTCAGGCCTATAGACATGTTGTTGTGGCGCGCAAATTCATCCATGTAAGGCTTGGCCAACTGGCGAACTTTCAGATTGGACACATACGCATAACCCAACGCGAGTACACCGGAGCTAAGCTGGTATTTTTCCAGCTGGGTGTTGTAACTCAGATACCCCAGCTTGGTCAGCGTGTAGGTCATACGGGATACGGTCGGCTTGGGTAGACCAGTAATCCGGGCAATATCCTGATTACCAAGAATGACAGAGCCTTGGCTGAACGCACGCAACACATCCAGACCACGGGACAGCGCCTCGACGAACTTACGATCCTTCTCCGGCTTCACCGGTTCGCCGTCACCGGAGGCTGCCATGAGTTCCGGTGAAGTGGTTTTTGCTTTGGGCATAGTGTGGCGTCCTCCAACAACGTCGCCTGCTCCCGAGTTCCGGGGGATCAATTTCATGTATATAAAGTGAGCGGCATTTTAATCGCTGATGAACTCAACTACCACTAACTCCGGGCAAGACAAGCATTTCCAAAGCTAATAGCGCCAGTAACAGCGGCACAGCAATCAACACAAACACGCCATTCCAGCGGAATGCCACCACCCAGCGCGGAACCTGACCAAAGCGGGCCAGCAGCATTACTGATGGCCCGAACGGTGAAAGCATCATCGCCAGTGAAAAGCCGATAACCAGCGCAACGGATATCAAAATCGGATCCATGCCTTCTGCCATCAGCTGCGGCAGCAGCCCCGCCTGAACACTGAGCACCGTAATCGGGATAATCCCGATGGTTGATAATAGTGGCAGGCTCAACATACCAACAACGGCGAGTACCCACATTCCGCCCGAAGAGGTTGCAAGCCCGCTCAGGGCATCCGCCGGAATCACGCTGGACACTGACACCCCCAAAATCGCCGAGGCAGCAAAAATCGCCATTTCATTGTTCATGGCCGACACCTGAGTCACACCCTCCTTGAGTACCACTCCAAGCGATCTTTCCTGCCACATCATATAAAGAAGCGTAACCGAGGGAACAGTCATCATGGCGGCAACAGACACTTTGAAATCGGTCAAAGCGACGATCATTGCCATTATGAAAAAAACTGTCGCGACCAACCCCAGCAACTGCAACGTGCCAGCTGGCCAACGCTCCAGAGCTACACGCTCGCTGCTTACTTGCCGAAAGCGGCGCTGCTCCAGAAACCAACCAACGCCTATCAGCACCACGGACGCCGCAAGGCCATAAGGTAGCAGCATTAGCCAGGTTAACTCGGGCAGTTCTTTAGTCAATATCGCTACTGCCACACTGGTCGGCGCCACCAAAGGCACCAGTGCAAAACCGCGTAGCGCGCTGATCAGAACACTGCGCAGCCATTGCAGGCGAGATTCGCCGGTAATTCCGCGCTCTCGCAGCGTGTCCGAAAGGCTGCCGCACAGCAGGTTCATCATGCCGAAACTCAATACCGATGCTATGCCACAGCTAACAACTGCGTACTTGGGATACAGCCAAAGGGTGCGCCCCCCCAGCAGGACATCGTGGATCCGGCGCAGAACCTCAAACCGCCTAACCAAACACTGCATCATCCCAAGACTGCCAAGAAAAGCAGCGTAAAAAGCCGCATCAGCCGACGCCTTAACCAACTTGTCTATACCCAACTGACCACGCACAAACAGCCACGCTGTGACCGCCAGAGAAATCAGCAACAACACGCGGGAATAACCTTGTAAGCGCCCACCCGCCCACAGAAAACAAAAAATGAACAATACGCCCGCGATTGCACCGAGCTGAATGCTTGAAAAGCCGATAGCAATCAGCTCGATCAATACCGCCAAAGGTAACAGCCAGCGATCTGCTGTACTCATACTTGCATAGCCTTTGGCAGGATCACATGGATAGACGAGGTCTCTGCTTGCATTTCACACACACCCGGATTAGTCTTTTGCTCAGCCATTACAAAACTAAGTTTCGCTGAATGAAACTACACTAGCGCAAATAACAAGACAACCCGGTATTTATTTGCAGTGGGTTTTCGTTAACTCAGACGGGATTAATGCGAAGTTTGCCGCTCAGGTTCTCGGATGTACCACTAGACTGACTATGAGCCCTATCGATAGGCCCGGCTGACCCCGAACGGAGGTCGCACTGCCACTGTGATTGAACGGGTTAAAACTGTTTTTAATGAGGAGAAAAACATGGCTTCTGCACCTTGGAACGACCTGCTGCAGCTTGAAAAACAGCTGGATGAAACCGAACGCCAGATCCGGGACAGCATTCGCGGCTTTTGTGATCAGCGCCTAATGCCCGGCATTGTCGAGGCCAACCGTCACGAAAAGTTTGATCGGAGTATCTTCACTGATATGGGCAATCTCGGCATGCTGGGCGCCACCCTGCCGGAAGAGTACGGCGGCCCGGGCCTTAATCACGTCTGTTACGGACTGATCGCTCGTGAGGTGGAACGTGTGGATTCTGCCTACCGCTCCGCACTGAGCGTTCAATCTTCACTGGTTATTCACCCGATTCACGCCTTCGCTAAGGAAGCCCTCAAAAAGCGCATTTTGCCTAAGCTTGCCTCCGGCGAATGGGTGGGCTGTTTTGGCCTGACCGAGCCCAACCACGGATCTGACCCGGCTGGCATGGAAACCCGCGCCAAAAAAGTCGACGGCGGCTACCTGCTGAGCGGTTCCAAAACCTGGATCACCAACTCTCCTATCGCAGATATATTCGTGGTTTGGGCCAAACTGGACGGCAAAGTAAACGGCTTTGTTATCGAGCGTGAAGGCGCCAAAGGTCTGGAAACGCCAAAGATTGAAGGCAAATTCTCGCTGCGCGCGTCTGATACCGGCTCTATCTTTATGGATGAGGTGTTTGTACCAGAAGAAAACAAGCTCGACGTAGAAGGTTTGAAGGGCCCCTTCAGCTGCCTTAACAAAGCGCGCTTTGGCATCAGTTGGGGTTCACTCGGCGCAGCCGAATTCTGCTGGCACGCAGCCCGCAACTACACTCTGGAACGCAAGCAGTTCGGCAGGCCCTTGGCTGCCAACCAGTTGATCCAGAAAAAACTGGTTGATATGCAAACCGAAATTACTCTGGGCCTGCAGGCCGCCTTGCAACTGGGCCGAATGATGGACAGCGGCGACGCGACGCCGGATGCAATCTCCCTACTCAAGCGCAATAACTGTGGCAAGGCGCTGGATATCGCTCGCGTTGCCCGCGATATGCATGGCGGGAATGGTATAGCTGACGAGTACCACGTAATCCGTCACGTAATGAACCTCGAAGCGGTGAACACATACGAAGGCACTCATGATGTCCACGCCCTGATTCTTGGCCGTGGCCAAACCGGTATTGCAGCATTTAGCTGAAGCCCAACCGCCCAACACGACGAGGCTACCCAATGAATATGAACTACACCACTGAGGAGCTCGCTTTCCGTGACGAAGTGCGAGCGTTTCTGGATGAAAAACTGCCGGCAGATATCGCCGCCAAAGTGAAAGGCTTCCGTCATCTGTCCAAAGAGGACCATCAGCGCTGGCAGAAGATTCTCAGCGCTCAGGGCTGGTACGCTTCACACTGGCCTGAAGAGTATGGCGGTGTGGAGTGGACGCCCGTCCAGAAACACATCTGGGATGAAGAATCCTGCCGCTATGGCGTGCCCCGCTCTGTGCCCTTTGGCGTAAACATGGTGGCGCCGGTTATCATCAAATTCGGGAACGACGAGCAAAAACATAAATACCTGCCTCGAATTCTCAGCGGTGAAGACTGGTGGTGTCAGGGTTACTCAGAGCCGGGCGCCGGTTCCGATCTGGCTTCCCTGAAAACCCGCGCCGTGCGTGAGGGCGACCATTACATTGTGAATGGCCAAAAGACCTGGACCACCCTTGGCCAATACGCCAACATGATTTTCTGTCTGGTGCGCACCAATACCGAAGTGAAAGCGCAAGCTGGTATCTCCTTCTTGCTGATCGACATGAACACGCCTGGCATTTCCGTGCGCCCGATCATCACTCTCGATGGTGAGCACGAAGTGAACGAAGTCTTCTTTGAAGATGTAAAAGTTCCGGTTGAAAATCTGGTCGGCGAAGAAGACAAAGGCTGGACTTACGCCAAGTTCCTCCTAACCTACGAGCGCACGGGCTTGGCCGGCATTGGCTTGTCCAAAGCTGCGCTGTCCCACCTGAAAGCACTTGCCTCTCGCCGCATCAAGAACGGTCGTCCGCTGATTGAAGATACAACGTTCAGCCAGCGCATCGCCAAGGTTGAAATCGATTTGATGGCAGCTGGAATCAGCAACCTCAGGATCATTGCTTCTGTTGAAGGTGGCGGCATGCCCGGCGCCGAAAGCTCCATGCTGAAGGTTAAAGGCACGGAAATCCGCCAGTCTATTAATGATCTGGCAAGAAGAGCCATAGGGCCTTACGCCATTCCGTTTGTGGAAGAAGAACTGAGCCATGATTATGACGGCGAGTTCCTGTCGGACGAAAACGCGGCCCCTCTCTCAGCTCAGTATTTCAATAACCGGAAGCTCTCGATTTTCGGCGGATCCAACGAGATCCAGAAGAATATCGTATCGAAAATGATTCTCGGGCTTTAAGGAGACGACCATGGATTTCCGACTCAATGAAGAGCAGCAAATGCTGCAGGACACCGTGGCCCGTCTGGTGCGCGGTGAATACAGTTTTGAAAAACGCCTTGAATTCAGTGAAACAGAAGCCGGGTTCAGCGTCGATTTCTGGAAGCAGCTCAGTGAGCTGGGCCTGACAGCCGTTCCTTTTTCAGAAGAGCTTGGCGGTTTTGGCGGTGGCGGCGTGGAAGTGCAGTCGGTCATGACCGAGCTGGGCCGTGGCCTTTGCCTTGAACCGTACCTGCAATCTGTCATTTTTGGCGGCGGCCTTATCAGCCACGCAGGCAACGATAGCCAGAAAGAAACCTGGCTGGGCGGAATTGCCAGTGGCGAACTGCAAGCAGCTGTTGCGCTTCAGGAACCCCAGAGCTTTTATGATCTGAACAATGTAGAAACCCGCGCCGAGAAAAAAGACGGCGGGTATCTGCTCAACGGCCGCAAGGCGGTGGTGATCGGCGGGCATTGCGCTGACGTTATTGTGGTTTCTGCGCGCACGTCTGGCGATGCGCGGGATTCTGGCGGAATCAGCCTATTCGCTCTGAAATCCGACACTGCCGGAATTGAACGCCGGGTGTACCCAACCATTGACGGCTCTAAAGGCTGCGACCTTATCCTGAACAACGTTCAGGTAGATGCCGATGCCCTGCTGGGTGAAGAAGGCAAAGCTGCCGAGGTAATTGAGTATCAGGCTGGCCGCGCTATTGCAGCATTATGTGCAGAAGCCGTGGGCGTTATGGAAGTCGCCAACGAGCTGACTCTGGATTACCTCAAGCAGCGCAAACAATTCGGCGTGCCTATTGGCAAGTTTCAGGTACTGCAGCACCGCATGGTCGATATGATGTCTGAACTTGAGCAGGCTCGCTCCATGGCTATTCTGGCCGCCAGCGTGGCGGACGAAGAACAGAGTGACGAACGCCGCCGGGTGCTAGCTGCGGCTAAAAACGTTATCGGCCACAGTGGCCAGTTCATTTCAGAGCAGGGCATACAATCCCACGGCGGTATCGGCATGACATGGGAATATAATTTTGCCCATTACGCCAAGCGTCTGGTCATGATCAACCACCAGCTGGGTGACGACGACTTCCATCTGGAGCACTACGCCTCTCTTTTGCAGGCAGGGTGAGCAACATGACCATCAACACCGAAGAAAAAGCTCTCAAAGCGGCGGAATGGCAGGTACGCAGCCAGCTGGCTGCAGCCTATCGCCTTGTCGCCCTGTTCGGATGGGATGACCTGGTATTTACCCACCTTTCCGCGCGGGTACCTGGGCCTGAACATCACTTTTTAATCAACCCTTATGGTTTGCTGTTCCACGAGATCACCGCCTCCTCTCTGGTGAAGGTTGATAGAGAGGGGCAAGTGGTGGAGTCCGGCGGCCTTGGCCGGGTAAACCCTGCTGGCTTTACCATCCACAGCGCTGTGCACATGGGGCGCGACGATGCAGGTGCCGTAATGCACCTGCATGCGCCGGACGGCGTGGCAGTTTCTGCCCACAGAGACGGCCTACTGCCCCTGAGCCAAACAGCCATGCTATGTCTGGCGCACCTGAGTTACCACGATTATGAAGGTGTAGCTCTTAATCTGGATGAGCGTGAGCGTCTGATACGGGATTTAGGGGATAAGTCCATGATGATGCTGCGCAACCATGGGGTTCTGACCGCCGGTAAAGATGTACCGGAAACCTTCACATACCTGTACTTCCTGATGAAAGCTTGCGAAATACAAGTTAAAGCACAAAGCTGTGGCCCAGTGTGGATGCCCTCAGAGCAGGCCATCAAAACGACTGCGGACCAGTCGCAATCTCTGAGCACCGCAGCGACGCTCACCTGGCCAGCACTGTTGCGGCTTCTCGATAGAAAAAACCCCGGTTACGCGGTGTGAGAGGGGGGGCTTAATGGAAATACAACTTAGACACCTGTCCGACCATAAAGGAAGCCTGAACTGCCACAGCCCATGGCTTACGATCACTCAGGAGATGATCGGGGCCTTTGCTGATGCAACGGGGGATCACCAGTGGATTCACATAGATGTGGAGCGGGCGAAGCGCGAGTCACCCTGGCAAAGCCCCGTCGCCCATGGTTACCTGACGGCATCCCTGATGTCCATGCTCAACCCTAAAGCACTGCGGGTAACTGGCACCAAGGCAACGATTAACTACGGACTGAATAAACTGCGTTTTCCAGCTGCAGTGCCAGTGAACTCTGAGATCCGCACCAACGTCGAACTGATCGACATTGTCTCGGTGGATGACAAAAGAACTCTGGCGACGTACAAAACCACTGTGGAAATAAAAGGCCAGAATAAACCGGCCTGTGTAGCAGAAAACCTCGTTATGTATGTGGTTTGAGCCAGACATCTCGGCGAGGCTTTTTAAACACTATTCCCGCCCTTCCAGAGCCGCGCGCATTTTCAGAGTCACCAGCACGGTGTTTAGATGGGGCACGGCAAGACCATGGCTCTCGGCTATCGTCACCACATTGCCCAATACCGCCTCCCGTTCAATCGGGCGGTCGTTCAGATAATCCAGCGCCATACTGTTCTTATAGGCAGGCATTTTGCGGGTGCTCTCAATGTTCTGGTCGATCAGCGCCTCATCCATTGGGTAGCCTTCCGCGGCAGCCACAGCCATCACCTCACGCATCATGGCCCGAATCAGCTCCTCACCGCCCTCGGTATCCAGAATAGTAAAAGTATCGGCTCCGTTGGCAACAACCGATAAAGGGTTGAACGGTGTATTCCATAGGCACTTGCGCCAACGCTCACCCACCACGCGCTCTGTCAGATCAATCTTGATACCGCCATCCATAAAGAGCTGGGATAAGGCCCGACAGTTGTCATCAACGCCTTCTGGATAACGCCCCATTACCAACTTACCGTATGCCTTATGCTCCACAACGCCTGATTCTGTGCGGCTTGCCGCAATAAAAGCTAGACAGCTTATTAGCGGATTATCCGGGTAAGCGTCGGCCAGCTCTCTCTCAATATCCAGTCCGTTTTCGATCAGAACCAAACAGGTTTTCTCACCCATCCAAGGTGCAACCAGCGCAACCCGGTCCACACCGGGTAACACCTTCACACACAGAATGAGAAAGTCCGGCGATTCGTCTGGCAAATCACTATCGCGGTATACACGATCGGGTTCGAAAGACAGGTCTCCAAGCGGGCTTGTAATGCGTATACCCCGGGTTCTGACCGCTTCATAATCTGAACGTAAAACGGTGCTTACCGAACAACCGGCTTTCTTGAGAATAGCACCGTAGAAGCTGCCGATAGCGCCGGCACCAATAATCAGAATGCTGGGTTTATCGCTCATAATTTCTCCGATCCTTTCCATTCTTCGTCCTGAAGCGCTCGCCACATCAACTTACCCGTGGGGGACTTCGGCAAGGTAGTCACAAACTCAACAAGGGTAGGTACTTTATAGACCGCCATCCTGTCTTTGCACCAACTGGTAATGTCCTCAACGCTGGTGCTGTCTTCTGCCTCCGGCTTCAGTACTATACAGGCCTTGACCGTTTCACCCCGCTTGGGATCCGGCGCCGAGATAATGCACACCTCATGAATGGCCGGGTGTTGATACATCAACCCTTCCACTTCCGAGGGCCACACCTTGAATCCGGATGCGTTAATCATTCGCTTGAGGCGGTCGACCATAAAGAAGTAGCCTTCTTCGTCGTAATACGCCAGATCACCAGTGCGGAAGAAACGCTTACCGTCGATTTCAACAAACGCTGCTTCGGTTTCGGCTGGTCGGTTCCAGTAGCCTAGGGTTACCTGCGGACCACAGGAAACGATCTCACCGGTTTCACCCGGGCCTTTCTCTTCCAAGGTATCCACGTCAACAATCCGGCTGTCCACATCAAACACCGGAATACCCAAACACTGGGCTTTGGGCTTCGCATTGGGATTAATGTGGGTTGCGGCCATGGTTTCTGACAGGCCATAACCCTCGATGTAGTTCAGGCCCGTCAGCTTTTTCAGCTTCTCCGCTACGGCGACCGGCATGGTCGCGCCTCCGCCACCAATCATATTAAGACTGGAGAGATCATATTTGCCGATATCCGGGTTAGACAGAAAGTCCACGGCCATAGTGACTATGTTGGTCCAGCCGGTAACCTTGTAGCGCTCAATGAGCCTAGAAGCGGTGGTGCGAGCCCAGCGGGTCATGATCACCGAAGTGGATCCGGCAAAAATCGGCCCGTTCATGGAGCCTGTCATCCCTGTTACATGGAAAAATGGCAGCGTAGCCAACTGTACGCTGTCTGATGTGCTCAAGTTCCAGAACACTCGATGTACCGCCGTGGCCATCACCGAGCGATGCGTGTGCATGCAGCCTTTTGGTGTGCCGGTTGTGCCCGAACTGTAAGGAATAACCGCCAGATCTTCCGGGCCGGCGGTATGCTCAGTCGGCCTGTGGCCCTCTGCCATAGCTGCTTCCCAGCTTACCAAGCCAGCACCATCATCCGACCATGCCGGGCTTGCGACTTCCGCTGGCAGATCCAGATTGGTGTCGGGCTTGATGTATGTGCTGTAAGAGGCCACCACAATCTGTTCGAGATTGGTTTTGTGCAACAGCGGCGCAATATGTTCAACCAATTCCTGACCCGCCAAACATACCGATGAACGAGTGTCAGAAATGAAGTGCTCCAGCTCTGCAGCCCTATTCATTGGGTTTACCGGGATTACAACAGCATCCGCACGCAGAATCGCGTAGTAGGAAATTACGTACTGAGGGGAGTTCTGCATATACAGCAGCACCCGATCACCCTTTTTTACACCCTGCGCCTGCAGGTAACCTGCCATGGCTTCCACCTCCGCCAGTAGACGGCGGTATGTGATAAGGGCGTCATAGAAAATAATAGCGGTGTGATCAGGGTAGCGCTGGGCCGATATATCCAGATTAGTAAACACACTAGTTTTCGGTAAAGTCATGGTCTTGGGCAACTCTTTCGGCCAGACCGCGTAGTGGCGTGTGAACATGATTATTATTCTCTTCAGGTTTAGATCAGTCTGCCAGCATTGCAGACAGATCAAATTCTTTCGTTTCCCCGGGCAGGGGGGCTTCATGCCGCAATGGCGTTATCGCAATCGCCCTATCTCTCAGCACAGCCACATCGGAGTCCGGCGCTACGATATGCCGCGAACTGCGATCAAACCCGAGCCACCAATATGGCAAGCTGCGAGAGTCCTGGCCGGCTTGCAAGCGGGCTTTCTGTATCGAACCGCTTGACTGTTCACACCAGCGCGCGGAGACAATATCCCCAACCGCGCAGGCGGGAAAATTAACGTTCCAGGCTCGCGTTTCACCCGGCTGCCAAAGCTTACGGATCAACGTTTCACCAAAATGCTCGACAGGTGCCCAGTCGATACCGTCCCGGGACAAAAAAGCCTGACTCAAGGCAATGGCGGGAATGTTCATGTGCTGAGCACTCAGCACAGCACCCACTGTTCCCGAATACTGTACCGAGTCACTGATGTTGGCGCCGCAATTAACACCAGAAAGCACAAGATCCGGAGGCGCTTCACTGAACCATTGTGCCAGCGAATAGTGAACGCAATCTGCCGGAGTACCAGAAATCGCAAAGCGCTTCTCCCCGGTTTCGTACACCCGCAACGGGTGATGAATGGAGATGCTCTGGCCTGCACCACTGCGATCATGCTCAGGAGCAACAACCCAAACCTCTTCCGCCAGATTGCGGGCAATCTGTTCCAGCCTCGCCAGCCCCGGGGCATTAATGCCGTCGTCGTTGGTGATCAGAATTCGCCGTACCATGGGGGTTGTCATACTCGTTCACCTGCACTCGCAATTGCCCAGCCTGTTTCAGCCAACAGGCTCGCTCGCTCGCCCACTTCCAAAGCGTTGGCGTTGGCAGCATTACCGTCGAGCGCGCGCTTGTAGACCCCTTGAAGGATAGAAGCCAACCGAAACAATGAAAACGCGAGATACACGTGCCAGTCTGCAATGCTGTCACGCCCAGTTTTAGCGCAGTAGCGAGCGATGGTTGCCTGCTCATCCGGTATACCCAGTGCCTCCAAATCCTCTCCAAGAAGCCCGCGCATACCCGGCAGGTCTGAGGGCAGGTGGTAAGGCAGACAGTAATAGGCCAGATCCGCCAGCGGGTGCCCCAGAGTGGAAAGCTCCCAATCCAGAATAGCAATAACCTCCGGTGTGTCCGGCGCCAGCATCAGATTTCCAAAACGGTAATCGCCATGGGCAATGGCACATTCATCGGTCGACGGCAGATTTTCCGGTAACCAAGCCATCAATTTATCCATGGCAGGCATGTCGCCAGTTTTTGCCGCCAGATACTGTTTGCTCCAGCGCGAAACCTGACGTGCCACATAACCCTCCGGCCGCCCATAGTCGCCAAGGCCAACAGCATTTACGTCCACGGAATGCAGCCCAGCGAGCGTATCGATGGCAGAGTGATGAGCTCGCAATCGCTCCTCGCGATCCAGCTCTCGTAGAGCAGAATGGCTGACAATACGGCCTTCCAAAAAGTCCATCACGTAGAATGGTGTACCAATAATCTCACTGTCCTCACAGAGCATCCTAACGGCAGGGACTGGCACGCTGGTTTGCTCGGACAAGGCACGCATCACTTTGTATTCGCGCTCCACCATGTGGGCGGAAGGTAGGGTTTTTCCCGGTGGTTTTTTGCGCAAAACATAGCGGCCGCTGTCGGTTTCCAGTAAAAACGTTGGGTTCGACTGACCGCCCTGAAACTGTTTCACCGACAGTCGACTACCAATCTCTGGCAACTCCTTTTGCAGCCAGACCAGAAGTCTGGACTGATCGAATTTATGTGCTGGTAAAACGTCCACCAATTCCGGCTTCATACTCATTGCTCGCCTCAGCCTTCTTTAATCTTTATGTGCCGCCGGCCTCACCGCCACTCGCGAGGCCCTGTTTCAACAAATAGTTTCGCCGCCGTCGGCTACAATGGTTTGGCCGGTTATGTAAGCACTGGCTTTGGTTGACAAAAATACCGCCAGACCAGCGATATCAACCGGATCGCCAATTCTTCTTAAGGGTGTTTTATCTTCTGCGCGCTTCACGCGAACAGGGTCTTCCCAGAGCGCTTTGGCGAAGTCGGTTTTGATCAGGCCGGGGGCTATACTATTTATACGCACGCCTTTCGGCCCCCACTCCACAGCCAGATTTCTCGCCAGTGCGGCTTCTGCTGCCTTGGACACTCCATAAGTACCAATGGTGGTGTTACCACGGATTCCGGCAATGCTGGACAGCATCACAACAGCGCCCTCGCCTTGCTCTGCCATCTGAGGCAGCACCATGTTGGTAAGCCAGAAGCTACCTTTAACATTGGTGTCCATGATCTTGTCCCAGGCCTCGTCGGTCATTTCCGAGGTTGGGCCATAAACGGGGTTAGTAGCCGCGTTGCAAACCAGCACGTCGATCGTGCCCCAAGCTTCGTTGGTTTTGTTTACCAAATTCTGTAGATCGTCTTTTTTACCTACGTGGCAGGGTATGGCCATTGCCTCGAAACCTTGCGACTTCAGCTCATTCGCTACCTGCTCACAGGCGTCGGCTTTGCGACTGGAGATAACAACTTTCGCGCCCAGCCGGGCCATTTCTTCGGCAATTGAACGGCCGATGCCTTTGGTTGAGCCTGTAATCAGGGCTACCTTTCCGGTCATATCAAAAAGCGGGTTGTTCATAACTCGATCCTCATGCACGGTGCTTGGAGCGCGGGCGGGAAGAGCGTTCAGGGGATGCCAAAAACAGGGATGTTTTTGACAAGCGTACAGGGACGTATTCACAGCGTGCCCCTGAACGCTCTTCCCGCTCGCGCCTCCTCAAAGGTTTCGGTCTGATTACCGGTACTGGCGCAATTCAATCTTGGCCACAGAATCCAGATGTACCTCATCCGGGCCATCGGCCAAACGCAATGTCCGAACCTTCGCCCAAGCTGACGCAAGGAAAGTGTCCTGACTCACACCTGCACCGCCATGCACCTGAATAGCGCGATCAAGCACCTTCAAAGCCATGCTCGGAGCAATCACCTTAATCATGGCAATCTCCTGACGGGCTACCTTATTACCTACGGTATCCATCATATGCGCAGCCTTCAGCGTCAGCAGTCGCGCCTGCTCGATTTCAATACGACTGCGGGCAATATCCTTACGGATAGAGTCAAAGCTAGACAGAGGCTTGCCAAATGCCTCGCGCTCATTGGCACGCTTGCACATCAATTCCAGCGCTCGCTCAGCAACACCAATAGTGCGCATGCAATGGTGAATACGACCAGGCCCAAGGCGACCCTGAGCAATTTCAAAGCCACGCCCCTCACCCAGCAAAATATTGCTAGCAGGAACCCGCACATTTTCATAATGCACTTCTGCGTGGCCATGGGGTGCGTGATCGTAACCAAACACAGTTAAGGGGCGAATCAGTTTTACACCGGGCGCATCCAGAGGTACCAGAATCATGGATTGCTGCTGATGCTTAGGCGCCGCCGGATCGGTTTTTCCCATCACGATGGCAATTTTTGCCGACGTCGTCATGGCACCAGAGGACCACCATTTTTTGCCATTGATCACATACTCATCGCCTTCGCGACGAATTTCACAAGCAATATTGGTCGCATCTGAAGAAGCCACATCCGGCTCGGTCATAGAAAAACAGGAACGGATTTCACCCGCCAGCAAGGGCTTCAGCCACTGCTCCTGCTGCTCTTCATTACCGTATCGGGCAATGGTTTCCATATTGCCGGTGTCCGGCGCGGAGCAGTTGAATACCTCCGGAGCCATTTCAGAACGGCCCATAATTTCGCAAAGGTGGGCGTATTCAAAGTTGGTCAGCCCGGCCCCCAGATCGCTCTCAGGCAGGAACAGGTTCCAGAGACCCTGAGCCTTCGCCTTTGCCTTCAGCTCCTCGATGATCGGAACCGGCGCCCAGCGGTTCTCTGCCTTTTCTATCTGCTCATGATGCTTATGTTCGTTGGGGTAAATATGAGCATCCATGAACTCAGTCAACTGCGCCTGCAGCTTTTTCACTCTATCTGATAACTCAAACATAGCTTATTCCTCTTTGATACAGACTCATTGACCAGCCTTCACAGCCGATCGGGTTTTTGTTTTGTAGACTGAAAATCAGATTGGGACGCCTTCCGGCTTGTCACTGCCAGACCGGATTCGGAATGTGCCCTCGGCAATGGCGAGCAGGTTGCCTTGGTCGTCAAGGACTTCGCCGGTGCTGTTGAAAATCCGGGTTCCCCCAGCACGCTTCCGCCCGGTCACCCGAATGGTGCCGCTGGAGCATTGGCCGGTGAACGTCGTAGTCAGAGACAAGGTAATGGCTTTACGCATCCGCCCCGGGAAGGGGCAATGTGTGCCAGCCTGAGCCATGGCAATATCAAGTAGCGAGGTAAGCACGCCACCGTGAATGACTCCACCCAGATTCAGGTGCCGGGGTTGCAACTCGAGTTCAATAACCGCTTCATTTTCTTCCCAGCTGGCCTGACGGTAGCCCAGCAAGTTGTGGAAGCCCGGCAACTCCGTGCCATCAACATAGGTTCGATCAACAGAAGGAAGCTCGTGCTTACTCATTACACTTTCATTCCCGGCAGGTTTAAAGAGGCCGTGTTGCCACCATCCACAGGCAGCGCCTGCCCGGTGATATAGCTGGCATCATCACTGGCAAAAAACAGAATGGCCGCCGCAATTTCTTCCGGGTCGCCGTAGCGGCGGAGTTCGCAGCGAGCGCCCAGTTTGTGGGCTTTTTCATGAGCGCGGGCATAATCAAATATCGGTTTTGTCATGCCGGTCTCGACCAGACCCGGGCAAACGGCGTTCACGCGAACATTGTCGGCACCAAGATCACACGCAGCGGTCATGGTGAGGTTTATCACGCCAGCCTTGGAGGCGCTGTAAGCGTTGCCTCCTGCGCCGGAACGGATACCGGCAACCGACGCTGTATTAATAATGGAACCGAGTTTGCGAGCCTGCATGTGAGGTGCAACATGCTTTATGAGCAACATGGTGCCAATGAGATTCACGGACAGCACGCTGTCCCATTCGTCGAACTCGTTTTCAGTGACCGGCGGATGACCCTTCCCTGTACTAGCAATACCTGCGATGTTGCACAAAATGTCAATTTTCCCGAAAGCCTTGATCGTCTCGCTTACCAGATCCTTTACCTGAGTTTCATCGGCAACGTTGACGATGCGCCTGCGGTGCTCAGCACTTTCTGGCATCTGGTTCCCGGTTTCCACCAGACCCGATTCGGACGTATCCGCCATGACGACTCGGGCACCTTCGCGGGCCAGCCTCAAAGCAGTTGCGCGCCCTATACCACTGCCAGCACCGGTAACAAGTGCTACCCGATTCTCAAAACGCTCCATTCCGCTGCCCCTTCGTGACTCTGATTTTATTATTGCGCTAACGGTTTTGCTCTCGCATTAATTTGTCATGCCTTCCGCTTTTGAGTCAATATAATCGGAAGTAAATTTCACTAGTCAAAACACCATAGCAGCATAAGGCACAAAAATGAAAAGTAACCTGAGAAAAATGCCGGTGTATGCCCCCATAACCGACAATGAGCCCATGGAGGCCATTGGCCACCGGATACAATCGTTCACATCCACCCGTGCCAACCATCCAGCATTGATCACTGAGCAAGGCACTGTGGGTTGGCGGGCGTTTCTGGAGAGGACAAACCAGATTGCAAACCGACTGAGAGAGGCAGGTCTGCAGACCGGCGATTCTGTTGCTGCGTTATCGGAGAACAGTGCGGACTATATTGCCTTGTATCTTGGCGTGCTCACGGCAGGCGGCTGTATGGTTCCGCTATCAGGCATGGCCAGCGCCGAATCACTGGGATTGATGCTGTCAGATTGCAGCGCGCAATTCCTATTCGTATCGCAAACAAATCGGGATCTGCTTCATGGCGTCCCACCCGAGCTAAAGGCGTTGTCAGCCGATCGCATTATTGCTCTGGATGAAAATGGCGACGGTATTGGAGAGCCACTTACAAGCTGGCTTGGCAATACGTCAACCGAAGCCGCACCGGCGGATGTAACCATAAATGATGCCTTCAACATCATTTACAGCTCTGGCACCACCGGCACGCCAAAAGGCATACTTCATGACTACCGGTTCAGGCAAAGACAGATGGTACGCATGAGCCGCTTCGGGCTGGATGCCGATGCCGTTAATCTGGTCTCAACGCCGCTTTACTCCAACACCACACTTGTTTCGGTGTTACCCACACTATTCCATGGCGGCACTCTGGTGATTATGGCGAAGTTCGACGCTCGCCGGTTTCTGGAGCTGGCAGAAGCGCACCAGGTGACCCATGCGATGTTAGTGCCGGTGCAATACCAGAGAATTCTGGCTGACACCGAGTTCGATCGCTTTGATCTCTCCAGCTTCAAGTTAAAACTTTGCACCAGCGCACCCTTGAGGCCAGAGGTAATAGCCGATGCCATGGCCCGCTGGCCCGGTAATATACGAGAGCTTTACGGCCTTACTGAAGGCGGTATTTCCACCAGCCTTGACTGTGCAGCCTACCCGGACAAGTGGAATTCTGTAGGCGTTCCGACGGAGGGCGCGGAAGTGCGCGTAATCAACGAAGAGGGCCACGAATTGCCAAAAGGCGAAATCGGAGAGCTCGTTGGTCGGGCTATTTCAATGATGCGAGGCTATGTGAACCGGCCAGAGCAGACCGAGGAAATCGTTTGGGAAAGCCCAGAGGGTGATGTGTTTTACCGCAGCGGAGACATGGGGCGAATCGATAAAGATGGCTTCATTCATATACTCGATCGCCGTAAAGACATGATTATTTCCGGCGGATTCAACATTTACGCCGTGGATCTTGAAAAGGCGCTGCTGGCTCACCCTGCGGTGGATGATGCAGCGGTTATCGGTGTTCCCAGCGATCAGTGGGGTGAAACACCGTTAGGGCTGGTTGTACTCAAGCCCGGACTCAAAGATTCCGGGCCAGAAATACTCGAATGGGCCAACGAAAAACTGGGCAGGAGCCAGCGCATCTCTGCGATCGAATTCCGAACAGAGCTGCCCCGCTCCACCATCGGAAAAATTCTCAAACGGGAGCTGCGTGAGCCCTACTGGCAGGATACTGCACGCTAATTCCGCTCAGCGCCGGGCCAACTTGTCGAGTGCGGCCCGGCAGTCTTCGGAGCGCAGCCGCTGAGTAAACACCGCTCTCTCCCGCTCCAGAGCTTGCTCTACCTGCTCTCGCCAAGGCGCCCGGAGCAGTCGCTTGCTGGCCCGCAGTGCCTCACGCGGCTTGCTTGCTAAGCTTCTGGCAATTCTCAAGGCTTCAGACACGGCCTGCCCATCACTCACAAGGCGGCTTGCCAGCCCACAGTCTCTTGCATCGCTGCCGCTGATCACCTCACCCAACAATAAAAGATCGGTGGCTTTGCGCCCTCCCAGGTGCAAAGGCATGGTCACTGTCGAGCCAGCCTCGGGCACAAGTCCGAGATCCACAAAGGCTGTTTTGAATTTTGCGCTTTCTGCCGCCACGACAACATCCACATGCAATAACAACGTGGTTCCAATCCCGACTGCCAGACCTTCAACGGCAACTATGACCGGCGTATCACAATTCATCAGCGCCTCAATAAACGCTAGCCCGGCAGACGGCTTAGGGTTCTCGTCCGTAGCGCGAGCTCGAAAGTCATCCAAATCGTTTCCGGCAGTAAACACACCGCCAGCGCCAGAGATAACAATGGCAATTACTGTCTCGTCCTCATTTGCAAGACTCACCGCATTACTGAGCTGCTGATACATATCTCGCGTAAGGGCATTTTTCTTCTCAGTTCGATTAATGACTAGCTGGAGCACACCCTGAGACTGCTGACTATCGATCATTGAACTATCCTTTTAAAAAGATTCTGCTGTATACGCCTAAAACATCCTATTGCAAAAGCCAGCTCTTGTGATAGATTCACTAAACAATAGTTCACCCTGCAGTCGCCAGTTCTGCACAGTGAAACAACAACAAATATCATTACAACAACGAACGAGGCACGTCATGAATCTCTTCGCCAATGCACGCAAAACTCTGACCGTTTACGCGTCAGCCCTTACCCTAGGGGTTTCCGCCGCTCTGGCCGCTGCACCTGCAGCCGCACAGGAAACCTACACATGGAAAGTACAGTCCCACTGGCCGGGTGCCAGCAGCTCCTACACAGACAGTCTGGTAAGACTGCAACGTGTTCTGGACGAGCGCACCGACGGACGTCTTAAACTCAAGCTTTATGAAGCGGGCGCGCTTTTCAAGGCTCAGGAAACATTCAATGCCGTAAGTCGCGGCATTCTCGAAATGGGTACAATCTCTCCGGGCTACGCTCAGGATAAGATTTCACTCGCTGGCATTGCTTCCGGCTTACCTTTTGCGTTCCGTAATGTCTGGGAAGCCACTTATTTTCATCAGGGCATGGGCTTTGAGCAGATGCTTCGTGACGAAGCTGCGGAACACGGTGTTTACTGGGCGACCGACAAGGTGTACCCCACCGAGATGGTGATTAAAAAGCCAATCAATAGTTGGGAAGATTTTACCCGCCTGAAAATCCGCTCCTCTGGCGCTCTGCAAAAATTCTTGACCGAAGCGGGTGCTGCCGCATCTTACATTCCGGGTAGCGAGCTATACTCGGCTCTGGACTCTGGCATTGTTGACGGCGCCCATTGGGGTGCTGCTCAGGGCGCTGCCAGCATGGCTCTGTATGAAGTGGCCAAGTACCACGTGCAACCCGCCCTGAACATTGCAGGCACAGACGTCATCATTGTCAGCATGAAGGCACTAAAAAAGTTGCCGGAAGACATGCAGCAAATCGTCAAAGATGCTCTTGATGAGCAATTTTGGGTTCGTACCAACGAATACCTTTACAAAGAGCGCATAACTTTGGCTAAGGTCATCGCTGAACAGGGCGTGCAGGTAAACGTTATGCCCGATGAGGTTCAGGACAAGCTGGTTAAGGCAGCACAGGCAATGTGGAACGAGGAAGGCGAGCGCAGCGCAAATGCCAAGAAGGCGCTGACTATGCTTAAAGATTACCTGAAGGAACTCGGCTACCTCTAAGCTGAGAGATTAGCTAATTGATAAAGGCTGGCGCCTTTGGCGCCCGGCCTTTTCATCCCCGAAGCAACCCAACATCCTTCCGGAGAATGCCATGAGTGTGCTGACCGCATTCATAAGCGGGGTTACCCGTCTTAATGATTTTGTCGGACGCTGGATCGCCTTGCTCGTTTTCGCCATGTTCGCGTTCCTGCTACTGGAGGTAGGATTCCGTTACCTGCTGAACGCGCCCACGGTCTGGACCAACGAACTTACCCAGATGCTGTTTGGCGTTTATGCAGTCATGTCCGGAGGCTACATCATGGCTCACCGGGGGCATGTCAATGTCGATCTTCTGCACTCACAACTGCCCCCCCGCAAACGGGCAGCCATGGACATCTTCACTTCGCTGATATTTTTTATTTTCACCCTAGCCTTGCTGTGGTTCGGCATCGATATGGCGAACGAGTCCATATCAAGTTGGGAATCCTCTTACTCCGCCTGGAATCCCCCAATCTGGCCAGTAAAGCTAGCCATTCCTGTCGGTACAGGGCTTTTGGTACTTCAGGGCTTGGCCAAACTACTTGAAGACATCGCCATTGCCTTCAATCTGGACTATTACCGCCCCGATCAGAACACTACCGAAGGAGAGCAGTCGTGAGTATTGAAATCCTGACCCTGCTGTTTTTCGGCTCGTTGCTGTTCTTCCTGATACTGGGCTTACCGCTGGCGTTTGTTCTCGGCGGTGTTTCGGTGATCTTTCTATATTTCACTTGGGGATTTGATTCCTTCTATATGGTGGCCTCGCAGATCTGGGGCACCATGGGCAGTTTTACACTGGTTGCCATACCGCTATTTGTCTTCATGGCCATGGTGCTGGAACGAACCGGTGTTGCGCGAGACCTGTACCGGATGATGCATTTGTGGTTCGGCGGCCTTCGTGGCGGTCTGGCCATAGGAACTTTGGTTATTTG
This sequence comes from Marinobacter sp. S6332, assembly GCF_023016045.1. GTDB lineage: Bacteria > Pseudomonadota > Gammaproteobacteria > Pseudomonadales > Oleiphilaceae > Marinobacter. The sequence continues at coordinate 150,580 of NZ_JALKAP010000001.1, forward strand.
TGCAGTATTTGCGGCAATGGTCGGCATCAGCGGCGCAGCAGTGGTCGCCATGGGCACCATCGCACTGCCCTCCATGCTGGAGCGCGGCTATGACCGCAAGATGGCGTTGGGGGTCATCAACACAGGCGGCGGCTGGGGCATTCTGATACCACCCAGCATATTGATGATTCTCTACGCCCTGATTACCGGTGTGTCCGTAGGCCAAATGTTTGCTGCCGGTATCATGCCTGGCGTTCTGCTGATGGTTATGACCGTTATTTACATCCTTGTACGCTCTACCCTTCAGCCGCATCTGGCGCCTGCACTGCCGCCGGAGGAACGTGGTACCTGGCCTGAAAAATTGCGGGCATTGAGAGCCGTTCTACTGCCCATTGGCGTTGTGTTCATGGTGCTGGGCTCCATCATTGGCGGCATAACTACGCCGACTGAAGCTGCTGCCATGGGTGTTCTTGGCTCGCTAATTTCAGCTGCCGTGTATCGCCAGCTCAAGTGGAGCATTTTGCACGAAGCGGCTATCCGCACGTTCAAGCTCACGGGTATGATCATGTGGATTCTGTTTGCCGCCCACGCTTTCAGCGCGGCGTATCAGAGCATGGGTGCGCAGGAACTCATCGAAGGCATGATGCAGTATATCCCCGGAGGCCCCTGGGGCATCATTATTGCGATGATGGTGATCATATTCTTCCTGGCCATGGTGCTTGACCCGGTTGGCATCATGCTGATCACTTTGCCGGTATTCATGCCAATCGTGAAATCCCTTGGCTTCGACCCAATCTGGTTCGGCATTCTTTTCGTGATCAACATGGAAATTGGCTACAAGACACCACCGTTCGGCTTCAACCTCTTCTATTTGAAGGGCGTGGTACCACCGAACATCACCATGAAAGACATCTATACCTCTGTGATTCCGTTTGTAATCATCGAGATCATCGCCATAGGTATCATTATGGTGTTCCCCGAAATCGCCACCTGGCTACCGGGAGTATTCTTCTGAGCCATCACTCAGGTGCACCAAAAAGGCGGTCAGTGAATTTCACATACCAAGCTGCCGCCTGCACCTGAACAATGTATGCCAGTGCAATCAACAATGCGGCATCCGCACCCTCCTCGCCAAATACACCCATGGCAATAGCAAGAGCTATGGATAGGTTCCGCATGACCGTGCCGTACACCAGCGCAATCGAATCACCCCGTGGGAACAGCGCCTTTCCAACGAGAGTACTGATAACGAAGTTCAGCGCGTAAATAAGTATCAGAGGTACCAGGTACGCCAGCAGCGATTCAGGATTATTCAGAATGTCCTGCGACTTCAGCGCCATGGACACAAACACTACTCCGAGAACTCCAAGCGTTGAAAACGGCGGGAATTTTGGTTTGATATTTTTCTGAAAACTGTCCTGGCCGTGTTTTGAGATAAGCATACGCTGAGTTGCATAACCCAATACCAGCGGCAGAAAAACAATTAACGCGATCTGCACAAATACCTGCGAAACCGGAATTTCAATGACCGCTCCTAATAAACCCTTAAGGTAAAGCGGCGCAAGCAAGGACCCTGCAATCAGACCCACCACAGTCATCCTCACCGCTGCAGGTACGTTGCCTTTGGCGAAGCCTGTCCAGGATATGGTCATGCCGGAGGTTGGAAGCAACGACGTTAAGAGAAGCGCCAGCCTGGCGAAGGGCTCATCCGGGAAGAAGAGCAAGCCTGCGCCATATCCTATGGCAGGAACCAGAACAAAGTTGAGCAACTGGGTTACCCACATCAGTTTGCCGCCCCCGGGTTGCAACAACTGGCGTAGGTTCATGGTGACCATCATGGGGTAAACCATTAAAAAGGTCAGCGGAAGTATGGCCATGCGCAACGGATCCGGATCTGTGATTTGCCCTGCAATAAAGCCAGCAATCATGGCAAGCGGAATACTCCAAACCAGATGCTTCTGCATCCAGAACAATAGTGGCCACATACGCCTTCCTCCCACCAATCTCAGGTTATTAACTATTACGGAGTGCTAGTACCCAGGCACGCATGGCTTCGTTGGCGGGTGCCTGCGGGGCATCCATAAAACTCACAACAAAGCGATCACCCATATCAGCAATGCCAATTGAACGGGGCCTAACCGCAAGTACATAGGGGTTCGGAAGCTTGCGCCCGAAGCAGAACACCACATTTATCGCGGCCTGAATATCAGGAGCGACATCTCCTCCAATTTCCCTGCTATGAGACAGGTGGTCAAAGGTAGTGATATAAGACACCTTAGGCGTCTCTTCTATGCAGGTTTTAAAGTAGTCCGCGATGTGCTCCGCAGACGTGTATTGCGTTTCAGACTTCTTAACATCTAAAACAGTAATGGGATACTTTTCCTGAAAATTCAGCTGTTTCATATCTACCTCAAAAATCTGCCAGCGGAATGCGAATTCAATACGCATTGCCAGAGGACCATGGCCTGATATGCCGCCAAGGTCTCCAAGCTCTATCAACAAGGCTAAATGAGCCTTACAAAAAGCACAGTGACAAAGTCACCAAGCTGACAGCGGTGGATGCCATTGTGGCCTTCCTCAGCTACCATGGCATCTCCAAATTCAGACGAGCCTTAAATCGGCTGGAGCCAACCCCCGTGAGTAACCGCATCCCTACCCGGCAAACCCAGAGCACCATAATGATGTTCGCAGGAATGATGCTGGTCGCCCTTAACTTGCGCCCGGCACTGACCAGCGTTGGGCCGATTTTGAAGACGATTGGCGATCAGTTGCCATTGTCGTCTGTCGGCCAGGGCGTGCTCACAACCCTCCCTGTATTGCTGCTGGGCCTAGCCGCACCCATTGCGCCCCGTGCAGCACGTAAGCTAGGAATGGAGCGCTCGGTGTTACTGTTTCTCATTATTCTGGGGCTGGCCATAGTTGCACGCCCCTATTTTGGGGTGAGCGGTTTGTTTCTGGGCACCGCGGTGGCCGGTGGCTGCATTGGTATTATGAGTGTTCTGCTCCCGGGGATCGTGAAGCGGGATTTTCCCGAATCCGCTAGCCTGATGACCGGTATATACACCGCCATGCTGTGCGCCGGTGCCGCTGTCGCCGCTGGCTCTACCGAGCCACTGCGCATGATGTTTGATGGCAACTGGCAGCCAGCTCTGTCCATTTGGGCAATACCTGCCATCGTTGCGGTATGTGTCTGGTGGTTACAACTCGGCGGCAAGTACGTGCCCACCGAGTTACCCGCCGCTCAAAAATCGCTTTTCAAGGACAAGTTGGCCTGGCAAATAGCACTCTTCATGGGTCTGCAGTCCTCCCTCGCTTATACGGTATTCGGCTGGCTACCAACAATACTGCAAGATCGGGGCATAGAACCGGTTCAGGCAGGGCTGGCTCTATCGATTTCCATTATGGTGCAAGTACCCGCAGCCATTGCCGCGCCCTGGATTGCCAGCAAAATGCGTGATCAGCGCTTTATGATTGTGCTGGTTATGCTTGCGACGACACTTGGCCTTGGCGGCAGTATTTACGCACCCATTGAGAGCGCTTGGCTATGGGTTGCGGTGCTGGGGCTGGGCCAGGGCGGCTCCTTCAGCATTGCCCTTACCCTCCTAGCTATCAGAGCACGAGATGCCCAAACTGCCGCGCGGCTTTCAGGAATGGCCCAGAGTCTGGGCTACACAATGGCTGCGATAGGCCCCTTGTTGATGGGGATATTGCACGAACAATTCGACAGCTGGAATGTTGCCGGTAGCGTGCTTGGCCTGATTGCCCTGGGTGCACTCATTGCCGGGCTGGGTGCCGGTCGACAGCGTTACGTGCTCGACTAAAAAATAGCGGAGCGATTACCTGCCATCACCTCGAACGCCCAGTCGGTCGAGGTACACATGCAGTTCAGCTTCGCTCATATCCACATATTCCAATACCCTTCCATATAGCATCACTGTGGGCACATTACGCCCGTTCCGCTCTTTTTGGGTCTCATGGATCAGGTACAGAATCAGCCGCTCGGTACGCGTGAGACCATCACGCACATCCGGGATGACTTCCAGAACCTCCTGCCACTCTTCAGGGCTCATAAGCTTCCTTTTATTACACGCCGATACAGACTCACGCCCAGCTCCCCTAACTGTTTGTCTTACTGGTACTTTCCAGAACCCTCAGCTAACCTGAGTCTTGGTACTGAAACTCACCATTTAATAGATCAGTATATGGGAAAGACCCGGGGCGCCGTAGCTCAAATAACCAAACTTCACTGGATAGTCATCTGCCTTTCCTTTCTGCTCACCGTGGTAGCCTGGCAGATCTCTTCACGGATTGCCGACGCCAGAGCCGGGGACCAGTTTGAGCAAAGGGTTGAGCAACTCAATGAACTGTTAATGGACAGGATGCAAAAATACGAGTTTGCTTTGATATCCGGGGTAGGCGCCATCCACGCAAACAACAATGTTCTGTCGCTCACCCAATGGCGAAAATTTGCAGAAGTTCTTGCCGTTCAAGACCGATTACCAGGCGTTCGCGGCATTGGTGTGATCAAAAGGGTGCCAGAAAGTGACCTTAAAGCCTTTCTTTCTGAAGAACGAAAAGAGCGCCCGGGCTTTCGTATTCACCCGCCTCACACAGGCTCGGATTTTTGGCCCATCACCTATCTGGAGCCTCTCGCCGGAAACGAGGCCGCCATTGGTCTTGATATGGCACACGAATCAAACCGTTTCACTGCAGCTCAGAAAGCAATGCGCACAGGCCAAACCCAAATTACCGGCCCTATAGCACTGGTTCAGGACGATGAGAAGAAGCCCGGTTTTCTATTTTTCCATCCCTTCTATCGTAATCAGGAAGCGCAACATCAAGATAGCAAGGAGGCTGACTTCCTTGGTCTGGTGTACGCGCCTTTTCTTGTTTCACGGCTAATGGAAGGCACTCTGGCAAATACAAACCGGCTGCTGCACTTTCAGATCAGTGATGGCGATCACCAGCTTTACAGCGAGTTCAATGAAACAGCGGAGAATAACTACGATACCTCACCCATGTTCCAGACCTCCTACTCTCTCGATATCTATGGACGGGAATGGCAGTTTGAGGTTCAGACAACACAACTTTTCGAAAAATATAACGTCAGCAGGCAGCCAGCAGCCATTCTGGTGGGTGGTCTAATCATCAACGGGCTCATACTGGCGGCCTTTCTCTTGCTTTCCAACGCCAAACGGCGGGCCGAACAAGAGGTTATTGAGAAGACGGCTGAGTTGAATATGCAAAAGCTGGAAGCTGAGTCTGCTGTGAAGGTAAAAACAGCATTTTTGGCCAACATGAGCCACGAAATACGTACCCCAATGAACGCTATTATCGGCATGTTGGTGCTTTTGAAAGAGGCCCGCCTCAACGACTACTCCCGCCGATTGGTCAGCAAAGCGTTTTTGGCCTCTGAGGTATTGTTGCAGCTTTTGAATGACATTCTGGACCTGTCCAGAATTGAAGCAGACCATATCGAACTGGATTATCAGCCGTTTGAAATAGAAACCCTGGTTCAACGCAGCGTTGAGTTGTTCGCCATCACTGCCGAAGACAAAGGGCTGAAACTGCGGGTGAACATTGCACCGTCCACGCCCAAATGTGTTACCGGCGATCTCCTGCGAATCTCTCAGATATGTACCAATCTGGTCGGGAACGCCATCAAGTTCACTCAGGAAGGCAGCGTGAGTGTGAGCATCGGATTTAGCAGCATTGACGAGACTCACGGGGTTCTCAAAATCACCGTAAAAGATACCGGTATTGGAATCAAAGAAGTGGATCAGCAGCGGGTTTTCGAGAACTTTCGTCAGGCCGATGAGTCCACCAGCCGCGTATTCGGCGGCTCAGGACTTGGCTTGGCAATCAGCAACCATCTCGCCAAGCTTATGGGGGCCACGCTTTCCCTGGAAAGCTCTGAAAATCAGGGGTCAAAATTTACCCTTAAAATCCCTGTTGTTATGGCCGAGGATGTGAAAAACATTGGCACACGCCACACGACAAGCCCGATCCAGGTTTATCACTACGGCATGAATCACAACCTTTCCCTACTGGAAACCTACCGCGAACACTGGTCTTTACAGCTGACGAAAGCCGCAACTCTTAATGAGATCAAATCTGTATTAGCAGAGAGTCCTGCCGAAGGAAGCATCAAACCCGCTATGGTGATTGTCGATATGGAGGACGTAGAAACAGAGACTGCCAAAGAGTTTGTGCAGGATCTATTGGCAGCACCGGCGCAATATCAAATGAAGGAGCTTCTGGTGGTCGCGCCAGCTGGATTCAAAAATAGCTGGATGATCGAGTTTCAGGAAGCAGGCGGGCGCGCCGCCTACGAGCCTTTAACCCCTTCCAAGCTTTTCGAGCACCTGGCGCCAAAGCAGTTGGAAGAACATACCCTTACGTCGTCACCACGCCCCTTGTTCCAAAACCTCAGGGTATTAATTGTTGATGATGTGCAGCTCAACTGCGAGATCGTCGAAAGCTACCTGAACTCTTTTGGTGTGCAGTCTGAATCTGTCAACAACGGAGCCGATGCCATACAACACCTGGTAAGCAGCTCCTTTGATCTTGTTCTGATGGACCTGCATCTGGACGGAGAAACCGGGCAGGATATTACCCGCCAGATTCGAGGCCACAAAGATATCAAACAACCGATCATAGCGGCTCTTTCCGCGTCAATATCCGAACATGATCGCAGCAGTGCACAAAGCTCGGGCATGAACGACTACCTAACCAAGCCGGTTCTTCCCGGCGACATCCAAAGGTTGCTGCAAGCCTTTTTCAAAGGGCATGCAGCCAGCAACCAACTGTCACCTCCGGCTGACGCAACAAACCCGCCGAATCAAACTTCCGAAGTTGAGTTGCCCGATTTTATATCCCATTCTACGTACCAAACCATGTTCGAAGCCACTCCCGGCCTGTTCAATCGGTGCCTACGCAGCTTTCTGGCCAGCTCCACAGAGATGATCACTGCCCTGGAGCACTGCGTGAAGCAAAACGATCCGGCAGCAACCAAGGCCATTGCTCACAAGGTAAAAGGGGCTGCTGCCAATATCGCCGATACAGAGCTGGCGAGGGTTGCTGATAAGGTTGAAAAGGCCGCCGAATCAGGCCACTCAGTACCCGGCCCAGAAGTACTTCTTGCAACTCTGGTGGAGCATGTTCAGCAGCTTTATGAAATAACCAGCACTGCAGAATCCCCGACGTTGGCCGATAACAAGATGAGCGACCCGGTGAACCAGATCATTGAGCGGATGATGCAGCGACTGAGTGGCAACCGTATTGCCAGTGACAGTGATATTGATCAGGTGCTGGAATTTCTGCGAGAGAATGGCGAAACGGCCTTAGCGTCCCGCCTGTGCCGGGCACTTGAAACCTACAAGTTTAGCGAGGCCACCGATTTGCTGTTGAAAATCAAATCTGACTCCCGGGGCGATTAGCCTGATGAGTATAAACAGAGTACCCACGGTGCTGATCGTAGAGGATGAACCCGTAGGCATTGCCAGCCTCGTTGGCATTCTGGGCGATAGCTGCGAACTGATCATCAGCCAGAGCCTGACTGAGGCACACGAACTCTTATCTGATGAAATCGACATCATACTCCTCGATTTGTACCTACCTGACGGTTCCGGGCTGGATTTTTTGACCGAGCTCAGGGCTTCCGAACAGTATGCCTATGTGCCTGTTATTTGCATTTCCGCATCTGACAGCCCTCAGGATATTGAGGAAGCTTTTCGGCATGGCGCAACAGACTATGTGCTGAAGCCATTCAACAAAACAATACTAAGCGCCAAAGTGTCGACGTTTATAGACCTTAAACGCAAAACCGACATGTTGGCCGAAGCAGCACTTATTGACCCATTAACCGGGATTGGCAACAGGCGCTTGTTCAAGCAGCACCTTGATCTGGAGTGGCGACGAGCCTGGCGCCAGAACAACAGCCTTGGGCTTGTGCTGGTTGATCTGGACCATTTTAAGCAGATCAATGATCAGCATGGTCACGCCCAAGGCGATTTGTGCCTGCAAAAGCTTGCAGGCACCATGAATACCAGCTTCGCACGGGCTGGCGAGGTAGTTGCGCGCCTTGGAGGTGACGAGTTTGTCGCACTTATACCTGGGGCCGATATACAAAGCACTGTGTTAGCGGCAAACAACCTGATCGAGTCCATTCGGGCAGAATGTGAGGACTGCCCAAAACGTGCTAAAAACTGCACCCCTTTCACCATATCCGTAGGTTGCTCGGCCATTCAGCCGTCATCTTTTTCAAATGCCACCGAATTGGTCGAAGCCGCAGACAGGAGTCTTTATGAGGCCAAGGAAGATGGAGGGCGCAACTGTGTCAGACCCTTACTTTAAGTTAAACGCGCCAGATGGATCAGAAATGTTCAGGCTAAGCGACAATCCCAAGATCCTGATCGTTGACGATGAGCCAACCAACATACGCGTGCTTACAGATGCCCTCAGCCAGGATTATGATCTGGTGGTCGCGTCCAGCGCTGCGGAAGCCATGGGCATTCTTGAGCAAGGCGATAAACCCCACCTGATTCTGCTGGACATAATGATGCCTGGCACAGATGGGCTTCAAATGTGTCGCGACCTGAAAGCCAGACGCGATTTGCAGCATATACCGGTTATATTCATCACAGCCCTGAGCGACTCGAGATCAGAAGAGAAGGGATACAAAGCTGGAGCTGTTGACTATATTCACAAGCCGATCCGCTTACCTGCCGTGAGGGCCCGGGTGCGCACGCACATTTCCCTCAGTGGCATGCTTGATCACATCACGGCCCTCAACAAAGAACTAAAAGAACAGTTTGAAAAGCTCGACAACTCCGGACAGCCTGACAACAACCTCTTCGAAAGAGTTTTCATGGCAACCTCGGAAGGCATTATCCTTCTGGACGCTACCGGCACCATCATCGCCGTGAACTCTGCGTTTAACCGCATTACGGGGTATTCGGAAGAAGACGTGCTCAATAAAAGCTACGCGAGTCTAAGTAAAGATATTGATACGCAACTGAGCCTGGATAGAATCCGCAAGTATCTGACGGAGCACGACCACTGGTCTGGTGAGCTTCATAGCCGTCGCAAGTCCGGAGAGCTCTACCCGGAGCTTCGAACCATCAACACAATTCGCTCAACCAACAACGAGGTTACGCACTACGCTGTCGTATTTAATGACATATCCAGCGTAAAGGAGACAGAGCAGCGACTGGAAGAACTGAAGTGGCGGGATCCGGTTACGGGCCTGTCAAACCGCGCCTTATTCCTGAATCAACTCGGTACCGTTCTGAAGTTCTGTACTCGCGGCAGTGTTTCTACCGCGGTCCTCGTCGTAGATATCAATAACTTTCGCTATATCAACGAAACCTTCGGTTTTAAATGTGGCGATCTGGTGATCAGAGAGTTCGCCAAACGCCTACGTAGCGCTTTGTTCACAGACGACTCCATAGCCAGACTATCTGGCGACGAGTTCGGTATTGTTCTGGCCCCTAAGCAATGGTCCATTGATGATGCGTATCGGGTTGTATTGGGCCTGTACGATCGCATACAGAACAGCCTGACCGAGCCAATTCATAATGGCGACAACCCTACCCTCCACCTTGAGGTTACCGTTGGTGCTGCCCTATACCCGACTGAGAGCTCAAACTCACCATCTTCTGCACTCCAACACGCCGAAACCGCTCACCGCAATGCCAAAGCAGCCAGCCGGCCAATCGCTATTTTTGAAGATTCGATGAGCGACCAAATTCGCCATCAGTTACAGGTTGAGTCAGAACTGAACCGCGCTCTCGAGCAAGGCGAATTGGTGCTGTTCGCGCAACCCCAACTCTCGCCTGACAGGGCTCTTTACGGCCTTGAAATCCTGATCCGTTGGGATCACCCCGAACGTGGTCTTCTCGGCCCGGCCGCTTTTATACCGCATGCGGAGAACTCCCGGCAAATCATCAAAATTGAACGTTGGGTTTTACGCAAAAGCCTTGAAAAGATGCGCGAACTGCACCGCACAAACCCCGGTTTACGATGTGCAGTGAATATCTCGGCAAAACATTTCGCAGCGGATGACTTTGTGGAGACAGTAAAATGCGCAGTAACTGGCTCAGGCTTCCCACCGAATTTACTCATACTTGAACTGACAGAAAGTGTATCTGCAGATGATCTGGACAAAGTTGTAGAGAAGATGGACGCCATCCGCAGCTTGGGCTGCACCTTCTCATTGGATGACTTTGGCACGGGCTACTCGTCACTATCTCGCTTACAGCGACTGCCTATTTCCGAGATTAAGATCGACCGAAGCTTTGTGCTATCAGCGCCGGAGGAGCCTATGAACGCCAACATCGTTGAGATGGTTGTGCGAATTAGCGAAACCATGGGTGCCCGGGTTGTGGCTGAGGGCGTGGAAACCCAAGCCCATGCGGACTTTCTGGCCTCCCGACACCCGCAAGTGTACCTGCAGGGGTACTTCTTCGGCACACCACAGCCAATCGACACGTTTATTAATCCCCCCGCTCACTAGAGGCGCCTGATGGCTAACTGCAGGCGGGTGCCTACTGACCCTTCAGATCATGCTCGCCAATCTGAAGCTTCGGCCTATCTGCGTCCACCTCAGCCAGCGGCGCGCACTCCCGCATGTTTTCCAGACACCGGCGGGTTAGCCTTTGATACTCCTCAGTGCCCCGCTGCTTCCAACTGACTTCCTTATCGCTTAACTGGCGCAGCACTTTGGCTGGAGAGCCTACAATCAGGGAGGCCGGTTCGCAGGTGAAACCGCTTTTCACAAATGCTGCAGCGCCCACGATGGATTTAGCCGCAATGACGGCTTCATCCATAACAACCGCGTTCATTCCTACCATGGCGTCTTCTTCGATCACGCAGCCATGCAACACGGCGCCGTGCCCAATGTGCCCGTTGCGTCGGATTATGGCATCACGCCCGGGAAATGCATGCACTACACAGGTGTCCTGAAGGTTCGCCCCTTGCTCCATCACAATTCGGCCAAAATCTCCGCGCAAAGACGCACAAGGGCCTACATAGCAATCGGGGCCCACATGCACATCTCCAATAAGCACGGCTGTAGGGTGTATGTAAGCCGTGGGGTGAACCACTGGCGTTACGCCATCAATCCGGTAGCAAGGCATAAAGCCTCCTTATAACGTGTTTATTTTTGGAATTCTGAGCTACATTTTTTGTATCAGAATAAACAATGCGTAGCTTACACAGTGGTGGTGTAGGTTATAGACCTTTTCAAGGCTTTCTAAGACTAAAGGCTAACAAATAAAATAACCTTTGAAATCATAACCCTACACAACCAAAGCTTATATCACCCACAACGTGATACAAAAATTCGATTTTAGATTCTTGACCGGTATCAATTCGAACCTATACTCTTTCCTTAAATCAATAAGGCGGATCACCGCCCTGCGGCAGCCGCCTTGATAACTGTCAGGCCATACCGACAAATCCTTAGAACAACGCAATGCCGGAACCGCTACACCACAGATACTGCCCCCGGACAGACCGGGTAAAGGCGGTAAGTTGTCTGGTTTAAACACCCGCCCGAAGCGATCAAAACGGGTTTCACTGCTACAACAAGGACTCCTCCATGACAGAGCAGAGTGTACTTCTCGATATCGATCAGGGAATTGCCAAAGTAACCCTGAACCGCCCTAAAAGCCTAAACAGCTTCAACGTTGAAATGCATGAGCAAATGCGCGCGGCGCTGAAAACCATTCGTAACGACCACAGTGTGCGGGTCATGTTGCTTACCGGGAATGGTCGCGGCTTTTGTGCGGGACAGGATCTGTCAGATCGTAATGTTAAACCCGGTGCCGAGGCGCCGGACTTGGGGTACTCCATTGAGACTTACTACAACCCGATGCTGCAAGCCATTCGGGACCTGCCCATGCCGGTTATCTGTGCCGTGAACGGCGTGGCAGCCGGTGCAGGCGCAAACATTGCCCTCGCCTGCGACATCACACTGGCTGCCCGCTCCGCAAACTTTGTGCAGGCATTTTGCAAGATTGGCCTAATTCCAGACTCCGGCGGCACATGGACACTCCCACGCGCAGTAGGAATGGCCAGAGCAAAAGGTTTGGCCATGCTGGGAGACAAACTCAGCGCCGAGAAAGCAGAACAGTGGGGCATGATTTGGCAGTGCGTGGAAGACGACGCACTCCAAGATGAAGCCATGAAGCTGGCACGCCACTTCGCATCCCAGCCCACCAAAGGCCTGGCGATGATCAAGCGCGCCTTGCACGCCAGCACAGACAACAGTTTTGAAGAGCAGGTGTTGCTGGAAAGGGATCTTCAACGCGAGGCAGGGCGCACAGACGACTACCGTGAGGGTGTTGCCGCCTTCATGGAAAAGCGTACGCCCGAGTTCAAGGGACAATAAACCATGCAGCCAATTACTACCAACACGCCCATTGCGGTTATCGGCGCTGGCGCTATGGGGTCTGGCATTGCTCAGGTAGCAGCGCAAGCCGGCCATCAGGTTTTTTTACTCGACCAGCGCGCTGGTGCCGCAGAATCCGGACGCCAGAGTATCGCCAAACAACTGCAGCGTAGAGTCGATAGAGGAAAAATGGATCAGCAGGCGCTGGATGCGCTTCTGGCTCGCATTCAGCCGATCGAAAAGCTCAGTGAGTTGGCCGAGGCGGGTTTGGTGATTGAAGCTATTATTGAAGATCTCGACATCAAGCGTAGCCTACTGGCAGACCTTGAAGGGGTCTGTAGCAATAACGCCATTCTGGCCACCAACACATCCTCCATATCCGTAACCGCCTTGGGTGCCAACATGGAGCACCCTGAGCGCTTGGTGGGCATGCACTTCTTCAATCCGGCGCCGTTGATGGCTCTGGTAGAGGTTATCAAAGGTCTGGCCACCAGCGACGAGGTTGCACAGTGCGTTTACGCAACAGCAGCTCAGTGGGGCAAAAAACCGGTAACCGCAACTTCTACCCCCGGCTTTATTGTTAACCGGGTAGCACGGCCTTTCTACGCAGAAAGCCTGCGTCTGTTACAAGAGCAGGCGACGGACAGCGCAACTCTGGACGCCATCGTGCGCGAAGCCGGAGGCTTTCGTATGGGGGCTTTCGAGCTGACCGACCTTATCGGCCACGATGTGAACTACGCGGTAACCTCCTCGGTGTTCAATTCCTACTATCAGGACACCCGCTTTTTACCTTCACTGGTGCAGAAAGAGCTGGTGGAAGCAGGTCGTTTGGGCCGCAAGAACGGACAGGGTTTTTACAGCTATGCGGAAGGCTCTCAAAAGCCGGAGCCAGCAACCGTTGAAGCCGCAAGCAGCGATGCAGACACGCTCATTGTTGAAGGCAGCTCCGGCCCACTGGCCGCATTGGTAACACGCCTGAGTGAAAGCGGTCTCACAATCATCGAGCGGGACGGCCCCGGCCGCTTGCGGTTTGGCGAAGCAGTTCTGGCGCTGACCGACGGCCGCATGGCAACAGAGCGCGCTGCGGCAGAAGCCTGCAACAACCTGATTTTGGTGGATCTTGCGTTTGACTACGCCAAGGCCAGCCGCCTTGCGATCGCTGCTGCAGATCAGGCGACACCGGAAGCAACTGCCGACGCCTGCGCCCTATTGCAAAAGGCGGGTATTGCCGTGAGCCAAATCGCCGACCGCCCGGCTTTGGTGATCATGCGCACCCTTGCAACTCTGGCCAACGAAGCCGCCGATGCCGCTCTGCATGGAGTGGCGTCTGTAAGCGATATAGATCTTGCGATGAAAGCCGGCCTCAATTACCCGGAAGGCCCGCTGCGCTGGAGCGACAACCTTGGCTCCAGCCTTCTGCACACCGTGCTGACACACCTCCAGCAAAGCTATGGCGAAGACCGCTATCGCCCCGCGTTGCTGTTGAGGGAAAACCGGTTCGCTGAAAAGGGGTTCTACTCATGAGCAACGAACATCACGCACCCGATGCACAAAAACTAGCTCAGGACTGCGCCGAATCCATGTACGAGCGAGACCAGGCTAGCCGCAACCTCGGCATGAAAATTACCCACGTAGCTCCGGGCAAAGCCACGGTGACCATGCCAGTTACCAGCATCATGATTCAGGGCCACGGTTCCTGCCATGGCGGCTACCTATTCACCTTGGCGGATTCCGCGTTTGCCTTTGCCTGCAACAGCTACAACAAAGCCACCGTGGCATCCGGTTGCTCCATTGAGTACATGCTCGGGGCCCGTGAGGGTGACATGCTCACCGCCAACGCGGTCGAGCAGTCCCGTGGCAACCGCACCGGTGTATACGACATTACTGTCACCAACCAGAACGGCCATGTAGTCGCCCTGTTTCGCGGGAAGTCCTATCAGGTGCGCGGCGAAGTTATCCAGTCGGAGAATGATTAATGAGTAACGAAAAACGCTTGCAAGATGCCTATATAGTTGACGCGGTTCGCACCCCCATCGGGCGCTACGGCGGCGCTTTGGCTGCAGTACGCGCCGACGATCTGGGCGCGATTCCCATGAAGGCACTAATGGAGCGCCACAGCGGCTTGGACTGGTCGGCAATCGACGATGTGCTCTACGGCTGTGCCAACCAAGCCGGTGAAGACAACCGCGATGTTGCGCGCATGTCTCTCCTCTTGGCGGGCCTACCAATTGACGTTCCCGGCTGCACTCTCAACCGCCTATGCGGTTCCGGGATGGATGCCGTTGGCAGTGCCGCTCGCGCTCTGCGCACCGGCGAAGCTGGCCTGATGCTGGCCGGCGGTGTGGAGTCCATGTCCCGAGCGCCATTTGTAATGGGCAAGGCAGACTCTGCCTTCAGCCGCAAAGCCGAGATGTTCGACACCACCATCGGCTGGCGTTTTGTGAATCCAGTGCTTAAAAAGCAGTACGGCATTGACTCCATGCCCGAAACTGCCGAGAACGTAGCGGCTGACTTTAATATTTCCCGGGAAGATCAGGACGCCTTCGCCCTGCGCAGCCAGCAACGCACAGCCGCAGCCCAGAAAGCCGGACACTTTGACAACGAAATCGTTCCGGTGAGCGTACCCCGCCGCAAGCAAGATCCCCTTGTTGTGGATACCGACGAGCACCCCCGTGAAACCACCTTGGAAAAACTGGCTAGCTTAGGCACACCTTTCCGTGCAGATGGCAGCGTAACCGCTGGCAACGCCTCTGGTGTAAACGACGGTGCCTGCGCGCTTCTGCTAGCCAGCGGTGATGCCCTAAAACAACACAACCTCAAACCCCGCGCCCGGGTCGTTGCCATGGCCACGGCCGGTGTTGAACCACGCATTATGGGCATGGGCCCAGCACCGGCTACCCGCAAAGTGCTGAAAACGGCAGGCCTTGAGCTGGCAGATATGGATGTTATCGAGCTTAACGAAGCCTTTGCCGCACAGGCGCTGGCCGTACTGCGCGATCTTGGTTTGCCCGACGACGCCGAACATGTAAACCCGAACGGCGGCGCTATTTCTCTGGGCCACCCACTGGGTATGAGTGGCGCACGCCTTGTAACCACCGCACTGAATGAGCTGGAGCGCCGCCACCAACAGGGCCAGAGTGCCCGTTACGCACTTTGCACCATGTGCATCGGTGTGGGTCAGGGTATTGCACTGATTATCGAGCGCGTAGACAGCGCTGCGTGACTGCACTGGCCCCGGCTACGGGCCTAAAACAATGAACTTTAGGTGGCCCGGCGCCAAGTCGGGGCAACAAGAACAAGACAGGTATTAACAATGAATCTACCCATGCAAAAACTCGGAAAGCTGGACCGGATGGAAACCGCTAGTGTGGACGAACTCCGCCACGAGCAACTTCAGCGTCTGCGCTGGAGTGTTTGGCACGCCTATACCAATGTGCCCCACTACCGGAACGCTTTTGACGCCATCGGCCTAAAGCCAATGGATATAAACACTCTGGAAGATATTGCCAAGATTCCGTTTACCGGTAAAAACGACCTCCGGGATAACTACCCGTTCAATATGTTTGCAGTGCCCATGAAAAAAGTCGTGCGGGTACATGCTTCCAGCGGCACCACCGGCAAGCCAACCGTTGTTGGCTACACCCAAAGTGACATAGAAACCTGGGCCGACATCGTTGCCCGCTCCATTCGTGCCGGTGGTGGCAGTGCCGGGGACAAAATCCACGTGGCCTACGGCTACGGCCTGTTTACCGGCGGTCTGGGAGCCCATTACGGTGCTGAACGTCTGGGCTGTACCGTTATTCCCATGTCGGGAGGGCAAACCGAGAAGCAGGTTCAGCTGATCCAGGATTTTGAGCCAGACATCATCATGGTTACACCGTCCTACATGCTGAACATTGCAGACGAACTGGACCGGCAAGGTATCGACCCGAGAAAACTTCCTCTACGTTTGGGGATTTTCGGCGCCGAGCCGTGGACCAACGAAATGCGCACAGAGCTGGAAGACCGCTTGGGCATTCAGGCACTGGATATCTACGGGCTTTCTGAAGTGATGGGCCCCGGCGTTGGCATGGAGTGTTTAGAAACCAAAGATGGCCCAACCATCTGGGAAGATCACTTTTACCCCGAAATCATCAATCCCGATACCGGCGAAGTATTGCCCGACGGTGAATACGGTGAACTGGTGTTCACCTCCCTAACGAAAGTCGCTATGCCGGTATTGCGTTACCGCACCCGCGATCTCACGCGCCTGCTGCCCGGCACCGCACGCCCCATGCGCCGAATCGACAAGATTACCGGCCGCAGCGACGACATGCTGATCATCCGTGGCGTTAACGTATTCCCCACTCAGATTGAAGAGCAGGTACTGAAATGCCGCGCTCTGGCGCCCCACTACGAAATTGTGGTTTACAAAAAAGGCAATCTGGACTGCGTGGATGTGCGGGTTGAGCTGAAAGCAGGTGCAGAAGGCGAAAATATTAAGGAAAACGCAGCCAAGGAACTTGGCCATCACATCAAATCTTACATTGGCATAAGCACCACTGTTGAGGTGTTTGACGCAGGTACTCTGAGCCGCTCAGAGGGCAAAGCGAACCATGTGTTCGATCGCCGCAAGGACTGATCACCTTAGCCGGGGCTGACGCGATCAATCCCGGTTATTGTTTTTTACTTACCGAAATAAGAAAGCGAAAGCAATCATTAATAGATAAATAAAAAGGCATTATTTTCAGAAGGTTATGTTATCCACCAAAGTCTAATACGGCCAACATGATACACAATAATCTGCCTTGATATTTATTCAGTATCATATAGTATGAATTCAATGCCTGCGTTCTGTCGCAAGCGCTGCTGGCCATTTCCAGCAGGCCATATAAGTGATATTCGGAGAGAGAACTATGTACGCACAAATGGTTGATACCGGCACCAAGCGCCTCAAGACCCTGGAAGAGATGTCTCCCGAAGAAAGGGACTTTCAGGAAAAGATAGACGCTGAAACAAAAATTGAAGCCAAAAACTGGATGCCAGACGCTTATCGCAAAACTCTGGTTCGCCAGATCTCCCAGCACGCCCACTCAGAAATTGTTGGCATGCTGCCAGAAGGCAACTGGGTAACCCGCGCACCTACACTCAAGCGCAAGCTCCAGCTAATGGCCAAGATTCAAGACGAAGCAGGCCACGGCCTTTACCTGTACAGCGCCATGGAAACTCTGGGCGCAGATCGTGATGAAGAAATTCAGAAGTTGCACGACGGCAAAGCCAAGTATTCCAGCATCTTTAACTATCCCACTCTGAACTGGGCTGACATGGGTGCAGTAGGCTGGTTGGTTGACGGCGCAGCTATCGTAAATCAGGTGGTTTTGCAGCGTACGTCCTACGGCCCCTACTCCCGCGCTATGGTGCGCATCTGTAAGGAAGAGAGCTTCCACCAGCGTCAGGGCTACCAGATCTTGTTGGATATGATGCGTGAGGGTACCCAAGAGCAGAAGGATATGGTGCAGGACGCCATTAACCGCCTTTGGTGGCCAGCGCTGATGATGTTCGGCCCGCACGATGACGAGTCTCCGAATTCCCAGCAGTCCATGGTCTGGAAGATCAAGCGCAAGAGTAACGACGAACTGCGCCAGATGTTCATTGACCAAACCATTCCACAGCTCGAGTTCCTCGGTTGCACCGTGCCGGATCCCGACCTGAAGTGGAACGAAGAGCGTGGCCACTACGATTTCGGCGAGATCAACTGGAAAGAGTTTTACGACGTGCTGAAGGGCAACGGCCCTTGCAACCACGAGCGGATTTCCACACGCCGCAAAGCTATTGATGAGGGTGCCTGGGTACGGGAAGCAGCCGTTGCCTACGCCGCAAAACAAAAACAACGCGCAGCCAAAGCCGCGTAAACAGGAGTAATAACAATGTCTGAATGGGTCCTTTACGAAGTATTCGTACGTAGCAAGCACGGCCTCAACCACAAGCATGTGGGTAGCGTGCACGCTGCAGACAATGAAATGGCCATGGAAAATGCCCGCGAGCTTTACACCCGTCGTAGCGAAGGGGTCAGCATTTGGGTCGTGCCCTCAGCCACCATTACGGCCTCCGCTTCCGACGAGAAGGAAGCGTTGTTCGATCCTTCTGAAGACAAGGTTTATCGGCACGCTTCGTTCTATAAGCTGCCTGACGAAGTCGGACACATGTGAGGAGCAACCCATGACACAGCAAGAAGCTTTACAGGAATACCTGCTGCGAATGGCAGATTCCGGAATGATTTTGGCACAGCGCCTGAGCGAGTTGGTCGGCAAGGCGCCGGCTCTGGAAGAAGAGTTGGCATCGTCAAACGTAGCTCTCGACTTGATCGGCCAAGCGCGCAACTGGTACGAGTACGCCGCCGAATTAATTGACGACGGCCGCGATGCCGACAAGCTGGTGTTTTTGCGGGATGCCCACGACTACCGCAACCTGCTGATGGTTGAGCAGCCAAATGACGATTACGCGGTCACCATGGCACGTCAGTTTTTCTTCGACGTATGGCACTACTTCACGCTGAAAGCCTTGTCGAACTCAAAAGACGAGCGCATTGCCACCATTGCGGCCAAAGCTGTTAAAGAAGCAACCTACCACCTGCGTCGCTCTTCAGAGTGGGTAAAGCGTATGGGCGACGGCACTGAAGAAAGCCACCGCCGTATTCAGGATGCGTTCAACCTTCTTTGGCGTTTCACAGGCGAGCTGATAACTCCGGATGACATCGACCATGCCATGTTCGAGGCGGGTATAGGCCCAGACCCTCAGCAGCTGAAGCAAGATTGGTTTGGCATGGTGCGTGAAGTTGCAGCACAAGCCACTCTGGCTGTCGGTGAGGAAGATGCCTGGATGTACATGGGCGGAAAGACTGGTGAGCACACCGAACATCTGGGGCACATTCTGGCCGTGATGCAGTTCCTGCCTCGCGCCTACCCAGACGCAACCACCTGGTAAGCCTGTCTGATAAGGGGAGCATCACCGGTGAACGAACATGAACCGTCGTCTGTAGACGTACTGATTGCTAGCGACCGGGTGCCGGCTAACGCCCGCCCGGATCTGCTGACAGAAGACGCAATCTGGGCATTGCTGGATAACGTTCTGGACCCGGAGGTGCCCGCGGTAAGCGTGGTAGAGCTGGGCATTGTTCGTGACCTGAGCTGGGATGGCACGCATCTGACCGTAGATGTTACGCCTACCTACTCTGGCTGCCCGGCAACAGAGCTGATCGAAGAGCTGATCGCCGAAGCCATGCGTGCAGCTGGCATTCGTGACCCACAGATCAACCGCGTGTTGACACCCGCCTGGACCACAGACTGGATAACAGAAGAAGGCCGGGAGAAACTCCGGGCATTTGGCATAGCGCCGCCTCAGGGCAGTGCCAGCAAAATGAGCCTGCTGGGCGCCGACGATGTGATTGCCTGCCCTCTATGTGGCAGCGAACACACTGAACGCCTCAGCGAATTCGGCTCCACAGCTTGCAAGGCGCTTTACCGCTGCCTTGATTGCCGCGAACCCTTCGACTACTTCAAATGCATATAGAGCCGATACGATCATGAATAAATTCTACTCACTGGCCCTCAAAGAGGTCAGGCCGGAAACAAGAAACGCCGTATCCTTGTGCTTTGATCTGCCGGAAGATCTGGCAGAAAAATTCAAGTACAAGCAAGGCCAACACCTTGTGGTGCGAACCAAAGTAGATGGCGCAGAAGTTCGCCGCACCTACTCCATTTGCTCCAGCGTGAACGATGCGGAACTGCGCATCGCCATCAAGCGTGTGCCCGGTGGCGTATTCTCCAGTCTGGCCAATGAACAATTTAAGCCTGGATCTACTCTGGAAGTCATGCCGCCCCAAGGTACTTTTGGTATCGATCTGGATCCCGAGCGGGAAGGCAACTATCTGGCAGTTGCGGCTGGCAGTGGTATCACCCCGATTCTGTCCATCATAAAAACTACGCTGGAAACCGAGCCCAAGAGCCAGTTCACTTTGTTCTACGGCAACAAAGGTACCAGCAGCACTATGTTCCGCGACCAGCTGCAGGATCTGAAAAACGAATACATGACCCGCTTTAACTTGGTGTACATCTTCACCCGGGAAGAGCAGGACATAGACCTGTACAACGGGCGCATTGATGGCGACAAGTGTGATCAGTTATTCGACCACTGGATTGACGCTAAAAACCTAACCGGCGCATTCCTTTGCGGTCCCCAGATGTTGACAGAAGTGGTACGGGAATCCCTAGAGCGTCATGGTCTGGACAAGTCGAAAGTTCACTACGAACTCTTTACTCCAGCCGGCGGTGTACCTCAGGCACGCAAAGACCGCGCAGACACCAACATCAATCCGGACGCCGTTAGCGTTGTCACCGTTAAAGCAGACGGTCGCTCCCTCACCTTTGATCTGGTACGCGACACCAAGAGCGTTCTTCAGGCTGGCATCGACGAAGGCGCCGACCTGCCCTACTCGTGTCAGGCTGGTGTGTGCTCAACCTGCCGCGCCAAGGTAGTAGAAGGCGAAGTAGAAATGGACCAGAACTTTGCCCTTGAAGACTACGAAGTAGCCGCAGGCTATGTGCTGTCCTGTCAGTGCTACCCCGTGAGTGACAAGGTCACTCTCGACTACGACGAATAGACATTCTGGAGTTTTTGTACATGTCAGTTCTTAAAAGTTTTATTGCCGGCGAATGGATTGGTGGGCAACAGGCGAAAGCCCTGCCCAGCGCCATCAACGGCGAAATTGTTGCGCATACTCACAACGACACGCTGGACTTCAAAAAAGCGGTTGAGTATGGCCGCAAAGTTGGTGGCAAAAACCTGATGGCCATGGACTTTCAGGAACGCGCTTTGGCGCTTAAAGCCATGGCGCTTTACCTGCAGGAGCATAAAAAGGAACTCTATGCTCTATCCATGCACACCGGCTCCAGCAAATCCGACAACGGCATCGATATCGATGGCGGGTTCGGTACCCTGTTTTCCTACGCCAGCATGGGTCGGCGCGAGCTGCCCTCAGGTAATGTGGTTCACGAAGGCCCGGTTACCCAACTCGGCAAGAACAACCACTTCGCGGGCACACACATTTTGGTGCCCCGTGGTGGTGTAGCCATTCATATCGATGCCTACAACTTCCCTGTTTGGGGCATGCTGGAAAAGTTTGCACCTACCTTTTTGGCGGGCATGCCTTCCATTGTGAAGCCAGCAACATCCACCTGTTATGTCACCGAACTAGCGGTGCGCCTAATGCATGAATCCGGCGCCCTGCCTGAAGGCAGCCTGCAGTTGATCATCGGCAGCACGGGCGATTTGTTCGAGCACCTGGAAGAGCAGGATGTGGTTACCTTTACCGGTTCGGCGAAAACCGCCCGCATGCTGCGCAACCACCCAAACATCATCAACCGCTCCATTCCGTTCAATGCCGAGGCCGATTCGCTTAACAGCGCCGTTCTGGCTCCGGATGTAACACCCGAACACGAAGAGTTTGATCTATTCGTACGGGAAATCGGTCGTGAAGTGGTGGCTAAGGCTGGCCAGAAATGCACGGCAATCCGCCGTGTAATGGTGCCTCAGGAACACGTACAGGCTGTGTGCGACAAGCTCAAAGAGCGCCTGTCGAAAATCACCGTGGGCGACCCCTCGGTGGAAGGCGTGCGCATGGGTGCTCTGGCCTCCATCGATCAGCTGGAAGATGTAAAAGCCAACATTCAGGAATTGCTGAAAACCAGTGAGCTGGTTGTTGGTGGCGACGGCAGCTTCAAGCCCACGGGCGAAGGCACGGAAAAAGGCGCGTTCATCGAACCACACCTGCTGTTGTGCCGCAATCCAGAGAACGGCTGTGGCGCTCACGACATAGAGGCGTTCGGCCCGGTTGCCACGGTTATTCCCTATAACTCGCTAGACGATGTCGTTGAGCTGGTTGCCAAGGGCCGCGGCTCATTGGTTACCACGGTTACCACTCGCGATGCGGCTACGATTGCCAAGCTGGCACCGGCGCTGGCTGCCTACCATGGCCGCCTACACTTGTTGGATGCAGAAGCAGCGAAGGAATCCACGGGCCACGGCTCTCCACTACCCATGCTAAAACACGGTGGCCCTGGACGCGCCGGTGGTGGCGAAGAACTAGGCGGTATCCGCGCCGTATATCACTATCTGCAACGCACCGCTATACAGGGTTCGCCCACCATGCTGGCCGCCGTTACCGGCGAGTACATCCGTGGCGCCAAGGTAATCGAGAACGACATACATCCGTTCCGCTATCACTTTGAAGACCTGCAGATTAACCAGTCGCTGCTGACCCATCGCCGCACGGTAACGGAAGCAGATCTGGTGAACTTCGGTTGCCTGTCTGGCGACCACTTCTACATGCACTTTGATGAGATTGCAGCCAAAAACAGCCAGTTCGGCAAGCGTATTGCCCATGGTTACTTTGTGTTGTCGGCAGCTGCAGGCATGTTCGTTCACCCGGCCGAAGGCCCGGTACTGGCTAACTACGGTCTGGATACCCTGCGCTTTATCGAGCCGGTCGCACCAGGCGATACCATTCGCGCCCGCCTGACGTGCAAGCGTAAGATTGATCAAGGCCGAACCTCACCGGATGGCCACCCGCAAGGTGTGGTAGTTTGGGATGTTCAGGTAACCAATCAGAATGATGAGCTGGTTGCCAGCTATGACATTCTGACGCTAGTTGCTAAAAAGGCTGGTCTCTAAAAAGGAAGGGGCTAAAAAGGAATGTGCCAAAGAGCCGGAGTTATTTCTCCGGCCAAAAAAAACCGCCAGCAGCTAAATGCTCTGGCGGTTTTTTTGTGCCTAGCGTTCCATCACATACCCAAATAAGCCTCACGCACTTTTTCGTTGCTCAGCAACTCGCGGCCAGTGCCCTCGATAACCACTCGGCCGGTTTCCAGCACATAACCCCGGTCGGCAAGTGCAAGCGCCTGAGAGGCATTCTGCTCTACCAGGAAGATGGTCATGCCTTCATTTTTAAGCTCTTTAACAATGTTGAAGATCTCTTCAATGATCAGCGGCGCCAGTCCCATACTGGGTTCGTCTAATAACAAGAGTCTGGGCTTAGCCATGAGCGCGCGGCCCATCGCCAGCATCTGTTGCTGCCCGCCAGACAACTCACCCGCCAAGTTGCGACGTTTCTGGCGCAGTATGGGGAACTTCTCATACATGCGTTCAATGTCGTCTTCCACTTCTGGGCTGCGCCCACGGGTGTAGGCGCCTAACAGCAAGTTGTCTTCAACGCTCAGATCCTTGAACACCTGACGGCCCTCAGGAACCTGCACAATGCCATTGGCAACCCGCTGGTCCGTGCTCATTTTCAGCAGGTCTTTTCCTTCAAAATTAATACTACCGCTGTCTGTCGCCTGCAGTCCGGAGATCGTCATCAGCAACGTCGACTTGCCCGCGCCGTTGGCGCCGACCAGAGATACAATTTCACCGCTGTTTATGCGGATATCAATGCCGTGGAGAGCTTCTATCTGGCCATAAGAGGTCTTCAGGCCTTGAATAGAAAGCATTTCCTCCGTCGCGTGCTTAGCGGTTCTGCGCGGGGCATGATGCAGCCCAAGACCACCAAGGCGTTCCGGCGTGTAACTCACAATGCGGTGGCGTAACTCGCGGAATTCGTCCCGCACCCGTTCGCCAAACAGCGGATCATTGGATTGGTCCCGAGATTCCGTAATCAGGCGCCAATCGTCTTCAGTCAGGAGTTTTCGCGCCCGGGGAATAACCACACCTTCTTCTTTCTTGATGTGCTTGCGCAGGGCCTCAGTAAACCGTGCCAACGCGTGGCTGAAGTCTTCCCTGCCATCCGGCCACTTTTCCATGCACACCATCAGCAGATGGCGCAACTCATTGATCTTTTGATCACCAATCACATACCCGTGAGCCAGCTTATCCAACAGCGGCTTGGTGTCCGGCGACTTTTCACCCAGAACACGATACAGAACAATTTCTTCGGGGGAGCTGTGTACTCGTCGTGCAAAGTGCTGAATGTAATCAAAGATGGTGCTGAACAGCGTTTCATCGGGCTTCTGTTCATTAATGTTCATGTCGTGCTGAAGCTGATCCAGCAAATCCAGTATGCGCCACAGGGCCTGATGTTCCTGAACAATCGTGCTTATGGCTTGCAGGCTGTAGCTGTCTTCAGGCGCGACGTTGGTCGGTGTCTGTGTCATTGTAATTATTCCTCGCTCCGTTTAACCGCCCAGGTAGGCTGCAATCACATCCGGATTCGTGCGGATCTGTTCCGGTGTGCCTTCAGCCAGTACGCGCCCATAGTTAAGCACCAGTAAACGGTCGGAAATTCCCATCACCAGCTTCATGTCGTGCTCAACCAGCATTACGGTAATACCCTGCTCTGCTATCTTGCGGATCAGATCTTCCAGTGCGGCGGTCTCCACAGCGTTCAGGCCTGCCGCTGGCTCATCCAGCAACACAACCTTTGGCTCGGCCGCTAGAGCCCGGGCAATCTCAAGACGCTTTAGCGCCCCGTAAGACATGGCAGAAGCCTCGGTATCGAGGTATTCACCACAACCCACAAACTCCATCAGTTCTGCGGAGGTCTTGCGCGCGGCCTTCTCACCACGGGTGAGCGCAGGCAAGCGGAATAGCGTGGTCAACAAATTGCTTTTTAATGTCAGATGTCGGCCCAGCATTACGTTTTCAATGGCCGTCATATTCATGCAAATCTGCATCTGCTGGAAGGTTCGGCACATACCACGCTCAGCCAACTGGTTTGGCTGCAGCTTGGCAATGCTTTCACCATTAAGCTTCACCTCACCACTGGTGGGTGTATACAAGCCTGTAATCAGGTTAAACAGTGTGGTTTTACCGGCTCCGTTGGGGCCGATCACCGAATACACCTGCCCAGCCTCCACTGAAAAACTAACACCTTCAACAGCGTGTACGCCGCCAAACGCCTTGGACAAATTATTGACTTCTACCAGAGCCGTCATGCGTCACCTCCGGCAGACTTCGCGCGGCGTTTGGCCAAGAAATTTGCAGCAGTCGGCAGCAATCCCTTGGGCATAAAGATCATGGTCAACATCAATATCAGACCAAACAACACCATCTCCATCTCCTGAAAATCGGCCAACAGTTGCGGCAGTAGTTCCAGCACCACAGCACCGATAATCACACCAATGGTTGAGCCCATGCCGCCCAAAACCACCATGGTGATCAACAGAATCGAGAAGTCGAAACTTGCCACCGACGGCGTAATAAAGCCTTGAAAATGCCCGTAAAGTGCACCCATCACACTTGCGTAGACCGCAGAGATCACAAACACTAGGCTCTTATACTTGGCGGTGTTTACTCCGACCACGCTGGCAGCAACCTCAGAGCCATGTACAGAGCGCAAGGCGCGGCCTATGGGTGAATCGATAAGGTTCTGTGCCAACCAAACCGCAGCCAGCAATACCACCCCAGCAAACAGATACCAGGCCAGATCACCACTAATCTCCATACCGAACAACGAATACTGGCCAAAAACGCTGAGTTCCCAGCCGAACACGTCGAAGGAGGGCACTGGCATGCCATCCGGCCCGCCGGTTAGTTCCCGTTCGTTGTTCAGGATAATCGCAATAATGAAGCCAACAGCGAGGGTCGCCATAGAGAGATAATGGCCTTTGAGGCGCAGAATGGGGCGACCGACAACCCACGCAATAACGGCCACTCCAACGGCGCCCACAATTAAAGCGGGAATGGCAGACCAACCGTAATTGCTGGTCATGATGCCACTGAAGTACGCACCTATGCCGAAAAACCCGGCATGGCCCAGACTGATTTGGCCAGCAAAGCCCACCAATAGGTTAAGGCCAACCACCGCGCCAGCAATCAACGCAATCTGCGTTGCCAGGCTGTAATGAAACGGGTTGGAAATGAACAGTGGTAACGCAAACACCACGATGGCCAGAAATACCAGACCCTTGAGACGGAACTGCGAGAATTGAGCCATCATCACACCCGCTCCACAACTTTGGCGCCAAACAGGCCCCGGGGCATGAAGAACAACACCAAAAGAATCATCGAGAAGGCGACGGCATCTTTGTAATCAGACGACAAATAGCCCGCGGCCATGGCTTCAACCACACCCAGCGCCAAGCCACCTACAACGGCACCCATGCCGCTGCCGAGCCCACCGATGGCTGCCGCCACAAAGCCTTTCAGCCCTAAAATGATGCCGATGTCATAGGAGGTAAACGTAATCGGCGCCACGACAATACCGGCTACGGAGCCCAGCAGCGCAGACACCATGAACGCCAGCATCAACACAACTTGGGTACGAATACCCACCAGTCGCGCGGCGTCTTTGTTCATTGATGTCGCCAGAATGGCCTTGCCAGTCAATGTACGGGTAAAGAAGTACACCAGTACCGCCACAAGAACCGAGCCAACACCCAGCACCCAAAGGCTCTGGCTATTCAGTACAGCGCCAAAAATCTGAATCGGCTCATCGCCGCTGAAGTTGGGCATAACGTGGTATTCCTTACCCCATACCAACTGGGCAAGGCCACGAATAAAGATAGACGCGCCAATGGTGATGATAATTAGCGTAACCACATCCGCATTTTTTGCGGGTGCAATAGCCAGACGCTGCAGCGCAACACCCAAAACGCCCGCAAGCACTACGGCCAGCACGATCGCTAGGAGCATGGGTACACCCATGGCGGTCAGGGAAACGGTCGCCATTCCGCCGATCATCAGAAACTCGCCTTGAGCGAAGTTAATAACGTGGCTGGCGTTATATATCAGGGTAAAGCCCAGAGCAATCAGGGCGTAGGTAGCACCAATGGTGATACCCGTAAACAGGTACTGCAGGAATTCAGAGAACATAATCGGGTCCGCTCGCGCAGCGGCTGCCAGCTTCAGGGGAATAGCTGGCAGCCTGTGGTACGGATAAAGAAAGGCTTAATCAATCAACTTCCAACCACCATCCCGAACTTCAAGGATGCGGAAGGAATTCGCCTGCAAACCGTTGTGGTCGTCAGGTGTCATGTTGAACGTACCGGTTACACCCACGTGGCCCTTGATGTTTTCAAGCGCATCACGCACGGCTGCCTTATCGGTAGATCCGGCTTTCTCGATGGCTTCAACCGCCAGCATCAAGCCATCGTAAGCGTAGGCGCCGAAGGTGGACACTTTGGTGTTCCAACGGGCTTCGTACTCACTTTTGTAGGCTTCAACCACCGGCTTTTGCGGATCAGACTCCGGCAGGGATTCTGGCACAAGCAAAGGCGACGCGGGCAATCTCAGACCCTCGGCGCTGTTACCGGCCAATTCCAGAAATCCATCGGAAGCAACACCGTGGGACTGGTAAAAAGGTAGCTCGACACCCAACTGGGCGTAGTTACGGGTAACGATAGCCGGGCCTTGCCCGAAGCCGAAGTTCAGAACAGTCTGAACACCGTCGGTGCCGCGGATATTAGTAAGCTGAGCCGTCATGTCGGTATCGGAACCGCCGTAGGTTTCATCCGCAACAATTTCAATACCGCCCATCGCCTTGGCTGCAGCAAGCGTTTGCTCACGTCCCGAGCTACCGAAGCCACCGGTACCTGAGATTAGCCCAACTTTATTTAGGCCACGCTCTCTCATATCCATCAGCACGCGCTCTGCCGCCATACGATCGGTTTGCGGAGTTTTGAAAACCCACTTCTTAACAGGGTTGGTGATAACAACCGCACCCGCCAGAGATATGAATGGAATACCGGCCTGCTCGACCATGGGCACAGCCGCCATAGTGGCGCCCGTGGTGCTGCCGCCAACGATAATATCTACCCGGTCTGAACGGATCAGACGGCTTGCGAAATTACGGGCTTTTGACGCGTTGCCTGCATCGTCGTAATGGATAAGCTCCAGTTGACGACCCAGAACACCGCCTTCTTTGTTGATTTTTTCAACGTACATTTCCAGAGTTTTCAGCTCCGGATCACCCAGAAAGGAAGCAGGGCCAGTTACGGATAGAAAAGAACCTATGCGGATGGGATCCGCAGCCTGAACGTTCATCGCTAATAGACCGGCTGCTGCAATAGCCGCAACCTTACTTGCTCGACGCGTTATTTTCTTAAACATTGTTGTTGTTCTCCCGAATGTTATCAGGGCGTTTTGGTTTTATATGCCCTAGAGTTTCCGAAAACAGAACGGTATTTCATGCAGAATGGGTACGTTTTTGTATCACGTACCCTTTCACAATAGTCTGATTTCAGCGCAGCGCGACAGACATTGGTCTATCATCACAATAATCTTCTATTCGCCATCCCAATAATACGATACCGTTGACGAATATCAATGGAAAATATTGTATCACTACATTCCTGTCAACCAGAGAACAGGCCAAACGCGGCAGCTATAGACCAATGTATGAGTTGCTGCGCGCTTACCGGCAGGACGACGTGTAGCTCGATCGCCTAGGCCTCGCGCGGCTAATACTGAAAGCCCAAGTGAAACTGACACACGAATCAATAGTGTTGCTCGCTTCGGGGAATGCAAGCGGCTTTACGCGGTGACTTTAAACAGGATAATGGCGCCGGAGCATCGCCAAGCCTGCCAATACCGCCGGGCCAAAAGTTTTGAAGAGATAAGAGACTATGTCAGCAAAACAACAGCTTGAAAGCCTTATTCTAGATTTTCAGAAAAAACGCCCTTTGAGGGCAGGCTCACTGATCATTACAATCTATGGCGATATCATTCATCCCCGCGGCGGCAATGTGTGGCTGGGCAGCCTAATGAAACTGCTCACCCCAATGGGCGTGAGTGAACGACTGGTTCGCACCTCAGTTTACCGGTTGGTTCAGGAAAGCTGGCTACAAACCGAAAAAGTAGGCCGCTGCAGCTATTACAGCGTTACCGGAGCTGGGCTTCGGAGGTTCCAGCAGGCCTTCGAACACGTTTATACCCTTGGCACAGACGACTGGAACGGCAGCTGGTGTCTGGTTTTTCTTAACCAACTAGAGCCGGAAACCCGCGCCAAAGTGCGCGAGGAACTGAAGTGGCTAAGCTTCGGCAATATGGCTTCCGGCGTTATGGAGCATCCGCGCTTCACGCGTCATGAACTGGTGCCGCTATTGCAGGAATGGGGTGCTCTGGAAGACACCATTGTTATGCAGACCCAGCCACTGGAGCAGCGAAGCCCAAAGGCCCTACGTAGACAGGTAAAAGAAAGCTGGAACCTCGACGAACTAGGGTTTCGATATAAGCGGTTTCTTGAAAAATTCCGTCCACTCTGGCGCGAGCTAAGCACAAACGACAACCTGAGTCCGGAAGACTGTGTCACCGCGCGCATTCTACTGATTCATGAGTATCGCAAAGTGCTGCTTAGAGACCCTCTATTGCCAGATGAGCTCTTACCGGGGGACTGGGAAGGGCGCAGTGCCAAACAGCTCTGCCGCAACCTGTACCGCGCGATTTACAGCCGTTCTGATGCATATCTGGCTGACGTTCTCGAAAACGCTTCAGGCCCCCTGCCCGGCCCGACCGCCGGATTCTATCGCCGCTTCGGCGGACTAACGGAAGGGCACACGGTGGAGGCGAGCTCGCGACCCGTTATAGAAACCTCAGCCTGACACCGGACGCGCCGCTTCACTAGTCTCTAGCCGTCACGCTTCATCAACTATGCGGCACACTTTATCAACTTTTGTCACGTTTTGTATCGTAGCATCGCTCAACAATAATCCAATAGGTCTGGCTGCCCGGAGTGCGATGCAATGACAATCTACAACCACGTAATCATCACTGGTGGCGGCAGCGGTCTAGGCTTGGGTATCGCCTCAAGATATCTACAGCGAGGCTGTCGGGTGTCTGTGCTGGATATAACCCTGTCGAACGAAAGTCGTGGTCAGTTAGATGTCTCTGCCGGTGTTGGACAAACAAGCTGGCAGTTTCACGTATCAGACCTTACCGACTATGGCCGAACTCAAACGTCTATTATGGCCGCCATTGACACCTATGGCGCACCCGATCTCGCCATTAATTCAGCAGGCGTGGTAATTAACAAAGCTTTTTCCGATATGCAGCCAAGCGAATTTCGACGGGTAGTCGACATTAACCTCAATGGCAGCTGTCACTTTGCCAAGGCTGTGCTTCCAACCATGAAACCCGGCAGTCGTCTGGCGCTCGTGGCTTCTATCGCAGGTCTTACCAGCAACTACGCGTATGCCGCCTATGGAGCGTCAAAGTTTGGCGTGGTCGGGCTTGCCACTACTTTGCGTTACGAATATGAACCGCAGGGCATTCACATCAGTTGCATCTGCCCGCCAGAAGTCACAACGCCTATGGTGGAAAAGGAGCGTACGGACGCTAACCCGGTATCTTTGGAACTGAAAGCACTGGCCGGTTCGCTAGAGCCTGACAGCGCCTGCGACCAGATTGTTACCGGGCTGGATGCCGGGCGCTGGCAGATTATTCCGGGGTTTTCCGGCAAGCTTACCGCCTTTGCCGCACGCTACCTGCCCGGGCCATTCAATGCCATCATGCTTAAACTGATTGCACGTGCACTGCGTAAGCATAGTTCTAGGCCTTAACCCAAGCTGGCATTGCACGCCGAGAGACTAATCGGCGGGATGCCCCACCAATACCTTCATCCTTACGCCACTGTCTCGGGCTTTTGCCGTACCACCGGTGAAACGCCCGCGAGAATGCTACAAGGTCGCCATAGCCAAGCATGCCCGAGAGCTGTGTGAGGCTAACTTCAGACTCCCTCAAATAACGCGTTGCCATTGTTTTGCGGGTGTTTTCCAGCAACTGCTGAAAGCTGGTTCCTTCATCTGCTAGATACCGCTGTAGAGTGCGACGGCTAAGCATCATGTAATCTGCAACTTGCTCGACGGTTACCCGCCCATTCGGCAAAAAACTGCTGATCAGATGCTGCACGTAGGCAGGCAACTCCTTCAGTGGCATGCTGTCTAACTTCTCCATATGCTGTCGCATAAGGTTGTGAAGAACCGGATCAGACTCACTCAGGGGTGATCGCAGCAAAGACGCATCAAACACGCAACCGTTGGTCTCGCTATTAAATCGCGGAACTTGACCCAGTAACCGCCGATAATCGGCAACATCCGCCCCGGGAGCACTTTGCAAATACACCGCACTGGGCTGCCAACGCTTGCCCAGCAGTGCGTGCAGTAATTGCTTACCTACACCGATCGCCAACTCAATGGCCTGCCGACCCGTGGTTTCGCTCCCAAGAGTTGGCTTATAACTCAAAATCACCAAATTACCGTGTTGCTCAATAGTCACCAAGGCTCCACTGGAGTGCAGATGGTAGAAGTCTGTTAGCTCAATCAGGGACTCGAGAACCGTTTGGGCGTTTTTCAGCAAATACAGCAAAGGCCCGAATATATCGACGCCCTGAAACAGCCCATACTCTAAGCCAAACAATGGATTACCCGATTCGCTGGCGGATAGCTCCATCAGTAGCTCAATTCGCTGGTAAGAAATCAGACTTTCGGGATGCTGCAACACATCTGCTGGCAAGCCTACGAGCTTAAGCATCTTCTGATATTCCAGCCCATTCTTTGTCGCAAATTCATCGAAACGAGCTAGGGATGAGGCGCGGGAAAACTGGGTCATAGGGCGAGCATTTACCGTGTTGGCGTAAAAAATCAAGTTTATGGCACGGAAAGCAGTATTGCTACAAAAGATCTGAACGAGGATAGGAGCATAATCCTGTATTCACTCTATGTTCCCGAGGAACCTGACGATGATAATAAGAAAGTGCTCCGCACGGGCGATATCAGCCGCACTGGCAATGCTGGCCAGCCCGTTATATGCCGCCTCTGTACAGTTCTCAGGTCAGGTGGTTCTGGCAGATACCACGCCAGACGACATTGTGGTTGGCGGTGCGATGGTTACGGTAATCGATAGCCGAGGCGTGTCTGCCACTACTTATTCCGGAGCAGATGGTAACTGGGCACTTGATGAGGATTCACTGCAACCGCCACTCACCCTCCGGGCCCGGGCGGGAGCGGCCTACGCTGACACACTGCTGACCATCGAGCCCGGTGCTCAGTCGGCCATAAGGCTACAACTGCAAAAACTTACCGATCCCAAGGACATCTCGGAGCGCCTCACTGCCAGTGCCCACGCCTCGGCAGTGGATTGGCAGAATGCAGACACAAAACAGGATTTTATTAGCCAGTGCCACTTCTGCCACCAGATCGGCAATGCCACCACCCGCGTGGAGAAAACAGAAGAGCAGTGGCGCGATACCCTTGATCGCATGCAGGGCTATGGCGCCATGCTGACGTGGCAAAATGAGGAAGACTTCGCCAAAACCCTATCAGCCAACTTCAACGGCGAACCGGTTTCTGCCGTGCGCACCCTCGAAATGCACAACAACCTACCGGGGTCAGTGATTCGGGAATGGCCTTTTGGCGGGCCAATCAACTACGTGCACGACATTGAAATCAGCAAAGAGGATGGCCTGATATACGGCGTGGACATGAGTGCCGATAAACTTTGGATACTCGATCGCGCCAAAAACGAGATCGATAATGTCCAATGGCCAGCAAACGATCTACCTCTGGGCGGTATGTTTTCAGGTGCCGTGGCACCACTGGGAACCTTTGCCGCTCACCATGGGCCGCACTCTATTATTGAAGGGCCAAACGGCAAACTGTACACCACCAACTCACTGGCGTCTGAAATCGGCATTTTTGATCCAAAAACCCGCAATACCGAGTTTGTCTCTCTCGGGGGCGATACGGTCTACCCACACACGTTAAGGTTCGATAAGCAGGGCACCTTGTGGTTTACCCTTGCCCTGTCCAATCAGGTTGGCCGAATGGACCCTGAAACCCGCGAACTCACCATTATCGACCTGCCTTCCAATGGCGCTTGGCGCTGGGTAGCCGATGCCATGCTGCCAACCATACTCAAGGTGGCTTCTTGGTTCGGCAAAAAGGACATGCACGTGGCACTGTCACACCACAAGGTAACCGGTGAAGGCCGTGATGTGCTGAACCTGCCTTACGGTATCGATGTGAATCCAGTTGATGGCATGATTTGGTACTCCAAACTTTATGCGGGCCGTATTGGCAAAATAGATCCTCAAACCCTTGCAGTGACGGAATTCGAGACACCCTACCCGGCACCCAGACGCTTGCGCTTCGCCAAAGACGGCACGCTCTGGATTCCATCATTTGAAAGCGGCGTTCTGATGAAGTTTGATACCGCCACGGAGAACTTTGTTAAAAGCTACGAGCTCCCGGTATTGGCCAAGGGAGAATATGAAACGCCTTACGCCGTTGCAGTTGAGCCGAGTACCCAACATGTCTGGATCGCCGCGAACATGTCGGACCGCATACTGCGCTTTGATCCAAAAGCCGAGATCTTTCAGGCCTACCCAAGCCCGACTCGAGTGACCTTCCTACGGGACTTTACTTTCACTCCAGAGGGCGATGTCTGCACGAGTAACGCTAACCTTCCCGCTGGTGCCATTGAGGGCGGCCGCGCAAAGTTTATGTGCCTTACGCCAGCTCGTAACTAATCTCAATCATCGGTTTACACAGAAGTCTGGGCTGCATTTTCAGCCCAGAGCCTTTACCTTCTAGCCGCCATACTTGACTTAGAACAACTGCAACCATCGTTCAAGAGAGCCAGCCGCGTTACTGTATTGCAACTCTTCGTTACCTACTAAGCGAATACAAATACTGCTTAAAAAACCTGCATTCTGTTGAAAAAGAATAGTGGATCTATTTAAGATGTATTTGTAATGCATCAACAGGAAAGACTATGACGCCTACCATCGCCATTCTCCTGATCATTACCTTCGTGCTCTCCACGGTGGGTTTGCTGCTACTGATCTGGTCTATTGCCAACAATCAGTTCAGTCACGGTCAGGCCGCGGCCCGCACCATCTTCTCACCGGGTGAAGAAGGTCACAGTGAAGACCCGGCACGGGCCGCTGACGAACCTTTCACCGGTGACACCAGCGAGCAGACCGAAGCCATCGAAGCCCGCTGGTCTGCCGATCAATCCTCCAGAACCGCGGTACTGACCTGGCTCAGCTCATCGGTTTTCTGGCTACTTTTAGGCTCGTTTTTCGGCCTAGCTTCTTCCATAAAGATGCACCTACCGGAGTTTTTGACAGCCAGTGAGTTTCTTACCTTTGGCCGAATTCGTCCCGTTCACCTTAATGCGGTTACCTACGGCTGGGCGTCCATGGCGGGCATTGGTGTGGCACTGTTCTTGATTCCACGGCTGTTTAAAACCTCACTGGTGGGCGGCAAGTACGCCGTTATCGGCGGTTTTATCTGGAATATCGGTCTGATTTTGGGCTTGAGCGCCATCACGCTGGGCCTGTCCGATGGCGAGGAGTGGCTGGAGTTCCCCTGGCAGATCGACATTCTGTTTGTCGTCGGCGGCGCCTTGTGTGCCGTGCCATTGCTACTCACCGCCGCCAACCGGAAAGTGGAACATCTCTATGTTACAAGCTGGTACCTGATGGCGGCGCTGGTGTGGTTTCCCTTCCTGTTCCTCATTGCCAACCTGCCTTTCGCCTTTCCCGGTGCCTCTGGCGCCACGGTTAACTGGTGGTTCGCTCACAACGTGCTTGGCCTCTGGGTAACGCCCATCGGCATTGGCATTGCGTATTACATGATTCCGAAGATTCTCGGTAGGCCAATCATTTCGTATCAATTATCGCTTATCGGCTTCTGGTCGCTGGCGCTGTTTTATAGTCAGGTTGGCATTCACCACCTCATTGGCGGTCCCATTCCTACGTGGCTGGTCACGCTTTCGATTGTCCACAGTGTGATGATGTCGATTCCGGTGATTACCGTTGCTATCAACCACCACGGCACCATGATGGGCAACTTCGGGCGCCTCAAAGACTCGCCAACTCTGCGTTTTGTATGGATCGGCGCGCTCATGTACACCGTGGCATCGCTTCAGGGCTCCATGGAAGCACTGCGCAGCATTAACGTGATTACTCACTTCACCCACTACACCGTTGCCCATGCCCACCTTGGCATGTATGCCTTCCTGAGTTTTATTCTGTTCGGTGCGGTGTATTTCATTATGCCCCGCCTCACCAACTGGGAGTGGCCTTGGCGCAAATTGATCAGCCTGCATTTCTGGCTGGTCAGCGCCGGCATTCTGATCTACGTGGTATCGCTCACCGTTGCAGGTTGGAAGCAGGGTGTTGCACTGCTCGATGCGGCCATGCCTTTTATGGACATTGTAAAAATGACACTGCCCGGTCTTCAAGCTCGCACAGTCGGTGGCGCTCTGATGACCCTCGGGCATCTAGTATTCGCGTTTCATTTCATCGCCATGTTACTGCGCAGTGGGGCCGCCACTGAGCAACCGACTCTCTTCCGCCCAGCCACCAAGGAGAACGCCCAATGAAACGTGCTCTCGCAATAATGGTCGGCGCAGCTCTGATTCTGTTGCTGGCCACGCTTACTCTGGTGGTTATGCCTTACCTGCAAATGTCTGCTGAGCAGATACCGCCAGACCTTAAGCCATACACAGAACAACAACAGCGTGGTCGGCAAGTATATATCGCCAATGGCTGTGTTTACTGCCACAGCCAGCAACCGCGCGATCCAAGTTTTGCGCCTGGCGATAAAGCGCGGGGTTGGGGCCGCCCATCGGTGCCCGGAGACTATGCTTACGATGAGCCTCACTTGCTGGGCACCATGCGTACCGGCCCGGACCTGTTCAACATTGGCGCCCGCCAGCCCAGCATCGACTGGCAGCTAATGCACCTGTACAACCCCAGAGCAATCATCAAAGGCAGCATCATGCCGTCCTACCCTTTCCTGTTCCGCCATGTGGAAGAACCGGTAGAGGGGGACAAAGTGGTGAACATACCACCGCCCTATGGTCCTGAAACCGGCAAAATCGTCGCCACCGAAGATGCGCTGGCATTGGCGGAGTACATGCTCGCCCTTGACCACACTTACCCGGCGCCCACTTTGCCGAAAAAGCAGTCGAATTCCGATGAGCCCAAGGAGAACCGTGCGCCATGAACCAGCATGATCATCGCGCTCAATTTCGTGAAGCGCCCGAACCGGAAGAAGGCACACGCGCCACGCCAAAGATCGTATTGGCCTGGATTGCCATACTGATTGTGTGGGGGGTGGGCTATTACGCCTGGCAGATTGGCAAGCCCATGCTGGGTGGTGATAGCCGCTCACCGGTAGCCACTGTGCAGCAGGCACCCAAATCCGCTGGCTCAAATATCGATAGCAGCGCGGAAGCCCCGGCGAGCGCCGGTGCCGACAGCAGTACAGCAGCCGCAAAACCCGACGGCAAAGCCATCTACAGTGCTCAGTGCAGTGCTTGCCACCAAGCCAACGGGCAAGGTGTACCGGGCGCCTTTCCACCACTGGCTGGAAGTGAATGGCTGGTAGCCGATGCGGCTATTCCAGTGGCTATCGTGCACGACGGTTTGCAAGGCAAGATCGAGGTTGCAGGCAACAGTTTTCAAGGTGTCATGCCTAAATTTGGCGGCACTCTCTCCAATGCAGAGCTGGCTGCTGTTCTGAGCTATGCCCGCAGCGAGTGGGGCAATAGCGCCAACGAGATAGACCCGGCGGCAGTAGCTGAACATGTGGAACGCTTCGGCGAGCGCGGGGATTGGTCTGCCGAGGAACTGAAGGAGGTTTTCGGGGAGCCCTGAGATGGTCACCAGCAACAGTAGCACAGCAAAAAAAGAGCAAAACCAGGCCATCCTGATGATTGAGGGGATGCGCTGTGGCAGCTGTGCTATTGCTGTTGAAGCTCTATTGAAGAAACAGCCTGGCGTTAGTGACGCCGCTGTTAACTTCGCAGCAGACGTTGCTATGGTTTGCTGGGATGGAGAGAGGCCGCCCTTGGCTAAGCTCCAGCAAGCTGTTGCCCGTCTGGGCTACCGTTTGCACAGTTCGGTTGACCCAGACCGCAGCAAGCTGCAAGCAGAGTCGGTGCGCAAGCATCTACAAAGGCGCCTGGCCGTTGCAGTGGTTTTCGGCATGTGGAGCATGATGCCAGCCCTGCTGATTTATCTGGCTCCACTGGGTGCGGTAGAGCCGGAAGCTTTATGGCCACTTGCGCTGGCCAGCGGCCTGTTCGCAGCGCCCGTTGTGCTCTATTCCGGCTCCCATTTCTACCGGGTGGGCTGGCGAACCCTTATTGCAGGTGCGCCGGGCCTAGATAGCCTGATCTTTCTGGCGGTATTCGCGGCCTGCATTATCTCGGCTTGGCAGCTCGCCGCCGGCAGCTACCACGTGTACTTCGACGCCGCGGTTATGCTGATCACTTTCCAACTAATCGCGAGATTACTGGATACCAGCGTGCGTCGGCGCGCCTCGGAAATCATCCGCCGCTATCTTCAGCACGTACCCGAACAGGTCACCCTCAAAACTGCGACAGGAAAACTGGAAACCCGGCCAGCCGAAGATATTAAAATCGGCGAACGTATTGTTCTCCGGGCCGGTGAACAATTGGCGCTGGATGGTCAGGTTGTGCAAGGGCAAGGGCAAGCCGATCTCGCCATGCTGACAGGCGAGCACATGCCTCAGCTACTTAGCCCGGGCGCCGAATTGCTAGCAGGCTGCCAGTTGCTTGAAGGTGAGCTTGAACTGGTCATAACCGCCAGCACCGGCCAGCGCCGCATCGACCGGTTATCCCGCTCCATCAGCGCCCTGCTCAGCCGCAAAACCACTCTGCAGCGACTCACTGATCGCATTGCCCGCATTCTTTTACCGGTTATCCTAATTGCCGCAGCACTGGCGGTTGGCCTTGCTCTTGCTCAAGGCGTTCCGGTGCCAGAGGCAGCGGCCCGTGGGCTGGCGGTTATGATCATCAGCTGCCCCTGCGCACTCAGCTTGGCCATCCCTCTGGTGATCACCATGGGCCATGCCAATATGATCAACCACGGCATTGTGCTGCAGGATCCAGCGGCTCTTGAGGCTGCCGCCGAAGTAGGTGCGATTGTATTCGACAAAACCGGCACATTAACTACAGGCGAGCCCAGCGTAGACAGCATCACGCCGTTCGGCCAATGGACCCAAAGGCAGCTATTGCAGTTGGCGCAGGATACGCTCAGGGAATCCATGCACCCGGTTGCCCGAGGTCTAATGACGGAATTGGCCTCGCCACTTGCCGCAGCTCCAGAGGGCACACGAGAAAGCATTACCGGTGCGGGTACGCGCTGGGTGAGCGATGCAAGTGTCATTCTGGCGGGTCGCGCGAGCTGGCTAAGGGAACAGGGTGTCGAGGTACCTCCCAGCGAAGATACCGGAATGAGCGTTCATTTGGCCTGTAATGGGCTTTATGCAGGCAAGATTGGATTTCACGAAACCCTCAGACCGGAGTCGATAGCAACGATCCGCCAACTTGTGCATCAGGGCTACGCCACATATTTGCTCAGTGGAGATACCCGCAAGGCTTGTCTCGATCTGGCTAAGCGCCTTGGCATTGCCCCCGAGCACGTACTCTCAGAGTACTCACCCGAGCAGAAACACAGCTTTATCGACAATCTGGAAAAACAGACTCCCACCGTATTTGTGGGTGACGGCCTCAACGATGGCTTGGCTCTGGCCGGTGCAAGGTTGGGTATCGCCGTAGGTAACGCCGCTTCCGCCACGGGTGCCGCAGCAGCGATTTACCTCACAGAAAGCATCGGCAGGGTGCCCGCCACCCTGCAATTGGCACAGCGAGCGCGCAAACTCATGTACCAGAATCTCTTCTGGGCAGTGGGCTACAACGCTCTGGTGATACCGTTGGCGGTTGCGGGCTGGATTCAGCCGGTGATTGCCGCCATTGCCATGTCCCTCAGCAGCTTCTGTGTTCTGCTCAACAGCCTGCGCATGCAAAAGCAGCTAGCCGGTGATGCGCCAGCCACAACGCCTGCCGTCAGCCACGTAACTTCTCCGGCCTGAATGATCGCACCAGCCCAATAAAGGTAATGGCCCAGGCAGTCAGGGCAAGGTAAAAAAAGCTGATGGGGATAAAATCCAGAAAGTGAAAGCCCAGAGCAGCCGCCATCTCATAGGTGCTGGCTGCATACATCCCTAATGGGAACACCGCTCCCCAATACAAAGGGTCGTATTCCAGCGGGAACATTTTGTATACATGGCGCCAGATACCCAGAATAAACAGCATGGGTATCCACCAGGTTCCTGTGGCCCAATAGAACACCGAGAAGCCCTTCAGAAAAGGCAGCAGTGAGTCCAGAAACGGCGCGTCTTTCACATTGACAATCAGCAGGGAGCCGGCCAGCGTCGAGATCGCCATGGCACCCATGTTGATCCAGTATGGCGGCGCAAGATCCCCCGGTGAGAATTTGAAAAAGGTATAACGGTAAAAAATCAGCGACATCATCCAGATGTACAGCATGCCGCCCCAAAGCCACATAGATAGCGCGAGAAAGTTGACCCCCAGCTTATAAGGCTGAGGCATCTCCACAGCAATCAAGGCACTGAGCACCGCAATGGATTGGGTTGCCACCACTGCCAACAACCATCCACCAGTAATGCCTTTGTCCAGCGACGGCTTTTCTTCTTTTACCGTAAAGGCCGTAAATATGGTGTAAGTCAGTGCCAGCCAAAGCAGGATCGCAAGAACCCAAAGCACCCGCCCGGCCAGAGTAAAATCCGTCAGCATGATAAATTGGCTGCCCAGAACACTGGAGCCCGCAGGCAAGGTAAAAAAACCGGGGCCACGCAGGTGGTCTATTACATCAAGTAGAAAGGCCTGCCGATAGAGCACAAAGCGTGCAACCGTGGCAGCCCATAATGCTGCGTAAAAACACAGGTTCAAATAGAACAAGCCTTTGGCAATTACATGAAATTCCAGCATGTGCGCTGCCAAAGAGATAATCCCCGTGGCCATCACCATGCCAAAATAGGCCGGTGACAGGTCTTTCAAATCCTTTGCTATACCCCGCCCGCCTGCTTTCATTTACCAGAACACTCCCTCTTTGGTGCGCGCCTGTCATCAAGTTTGCAGTTTAGTTCAGGGTTGGGTTGGTTCAACTAAACCGGGGTGATCTGGCACATCCTTGCCTTTAATTCCAAAGCTGCTATGGTGCCGTCAACCTCAATGAAGGAGCTTTCTATGGTTTCTTTAATCCCACTTTCGATTACCTTCCATTAGTCGGCGAGCCCCGCCACTCGGTGCTCGCGAGCTTTCCTATGTTTTTGTAGAACACAATCGACAACACGTTTGTGGCACCCGTAACAACAGAATTTTTTAGCAGGCAGAGATACTGACATGATGATGAATGTAGGTTTTAACCTGGGTTCACGTGATATCAAAACACTTAACGCAAAGCTGGGAAGGATCTACAGC
Organism: Marinobacter sp. S6332; assembly: GCF_023016045.1. Lineage (GTDB taxonomy): Bacteria > Pseudomonadota > Gammaproteobacteria > Pseudomonadales > Oleiphilaceae > Marinobacter. The sequence goes on from NZ_JALKAP010000001.1 coordinate 191,237, forward strand.
AACCCCATCACATCGCCTAAAAATACGGCTTTGATTGGCAGCACAGTCACGCTGATTAACTGCTTGGACTCTTCGGTACTCACCTTCCGCTTAACAGATTCCAGTACCGGCCATGACGGCGACAAAGATGACGTATGCATTGGCTCCCCCTTCGGCCTTGCACTACTAGGCACCAAGCCGGGAAGCGTGGTTAAGTTAGGGTTGTCCAACGAAGAAGGCCATGCTGTAGTGCTAAAAGTATCAAGCTGACTCTATCGAGCTGAAATCCGGTCACTCGGGCATAGCATTCCGGGACTCCCTTGTCACCCGTAATTGACACTGGCGCGCCCGAGTGACATGTTTGCATCCGTTTAGTGCAAACAACAATAACAGCGCCGAGTACCCCAAGCATGTTGATTTTGACCGGTTTTGGTCTGGCTTGTCTGGTCATTCTACTGATTACCACAACCCACGAATTACACCATTCATCCGCTGCGCGGGTGTTTGCGGTTTTTCTCATCGCAAGCGCCGGGTTCTTGCTCCACCCACTCACACCCCCTAGTTGGCAATGGCTCACCCTGAATCTGGAAGTGATGGTTCCGGCTTTATTTTGGCTGCTTTGCCAGGCTACATTCCGCCAGCGTATCAATCTACGGTCAGGCTGGGGCGCGATGGCGCTTTACAGCGTGATTGCCCCTTGGACGGCAAGACTGTTCACCAGCCACCAGAGCGCCGAAGGCATGCTGCTGTTTTTCGGCTGGGAACTGGGCGAGTTATTTGAATTTTTTATCATCGCCAACGGTTTCTGGGTTGTACTCGCAGACTGGCCTGCCGACCTTGTAGAGCCACGCCGAAAGCTTAGGGCTCTTGTTTTATTTATCGCAGGTACTGCCGTGCTCTTGGTTGCGCTGGCATTCAACTTGGGTACGGCTTACGCGATAAACCGGGCGCTGGTGGTCTCCATTGCCGGTGTTGCAATAGCTACGTTCCTGTTGCAAGGCAGGTTCAACGAACTGTCATTGCGCCATGGGCCCACGCCGCCCGTTGAGCCCGAGCATTGTGATCCGGTCGACGACAGCCCTCCTCAAACAGATGTCCAACTCGAACACGCAGAGCGCCTTTCCAGCCTGATGCAGCAAGGCTATTACCGAACAGAGCATCTGACCCTAAAAATGCTGGCCGAACAGCTGGAGCTCCCGGAGTACCGCACCCGGGCACTCATTAATAAGCAATTGGGTTATCGCAACTTCAACGATTACATCAACCAACTACGAATTGCAGAAGCTTCAAAACGCTTGGTCTCGGACCCGGATACGCCGGTACTCAACATTGCGCTGGATGTCGGATACAGAACTCTCAGCTCATTCAACCGTGCATTCCGAGAAATCAAGCAGTCTACGCCTACCGAATTTCGTCGGAATAACACGGTTTCATAGCATTACGGTGCGGGAGAACAACTTGCCGAAGGCAGTTGGTTAATCCAGCTGCTTACAAGCGCCACGCCTTCTTGATGCACAGTATTGCGTGCAAGTTCTGGCATTTTATGGCGGTTATCGTCCGTCGACATACGGAACAGCAAGTAAGAATTATCGGGGCTGCCCGGAATGACATCGTATGGGTATCCCACTTTTCCGCCAGCGACCGGCTCTTTGCAAACGCCAAACTTGCTAGGAGAGTCTGCATAAACTCGGTTGTACTCCAGTTGTACACCACTGCTACCAGCAGGCCCAGCGTAATCGGCTGGCAATGTTAGGTCTGCCCGGTGGCAGTGGGCACAGTTAATGTCGAGGTAGGCACGCGCAGCGCTGTTTAATTCATCGCCACTGAGCGAAGCAACGGGCACCTGATCATTGAACACTGGCGCTTTCTCCACACTCTGCAGATCAAACGGCAAGCCCGTTAACAGCTCACCTTCCGCTAAATATTGCAGCTGGTTGTATACGGTTCCATCTGCATAGGTAAAGTCTTTGTTCAGATAGCGTGCTTTCGGGCCAATAGGTAGGAAAATCTGCCCGCGGTCGTCACCCGAACCTGCCAGATTGGGCACAATAGAGTGACACGAACTGCAATCTGCAGCATTTGGCACCGAATAATCAAACGTAATCTCTTGCCCCTGATTGTTAATGGTTGTGAGGCCGTTCAGGCGCTTACCGGCGATGGCCAGAGTGGCGTCGGATTCTGACGACCAGTAATAAGGCAGCGCAACCCAACCACTGGTGCGATGGATCAGCAACCGAGTTTCAATGACTTGTTCATCGCCATCACGAAAGGCGGTGTTTTCAGGTAGCGCAAAGGTTTTGGTGATGACCGTTCCTACCGGGAAATCGAGCACTTCCGAAGCGTTGTAGCTAACCGTTTTGCCTTCAGGCACAAATATAAAACGGTACTTGCTGGTGTAGTCAGAGAACAAAGCCGTAGACAAGTCATAAGGGACACCGCCCTGAGTTGGTGCCGCAGTTGGGTCACTGGCATTGGTAAACAGGTTGTAGTCCGAAAGCTTGGGACACGCCTCACTCATCAGCGCGTTCCAATTAACTCCGGAGATGGTCGCATCGCAGCTTCCATCTGCCCCCGTCGGCGCGCCCGCTCCGGCATTCAGTGCGCTGCTGGCAGGTGGAGGTGTGCCACCACCATCGGGAGCACCGCCGCTACTGTCACTGCTGCTGCCGCCACACGCTGCTAAAAACAGAGAGGCTGCCATAATTGCTATTGTCGTTTTATTGTTACTTCTCATAGGTAATGCTCTCGTGCCGCAGCGTATGACCGGGGCAAAGCTCCCCGGTCATACGCCGTGTTGACTCTCTTACAAGGTCGATTAATGCTCAAAGGGCCTGATTAAAGTGCGCAGGCCGCTTCCGCCAAATCATCCCCAGTACAACCGTAGATATTATTTCTGAAGTTCACCACCGCAGGCGACAGGCGCGGCTGGGTGCAGTTGAGGTAGGTATTATTGACCATCTGATCAATCAACAAGTGAGGCAGCGGATTACCCTCAGCATCAAACTGTGTCAGGTCCGCAGGGTTGGTTGGATAAACCAGACCAGTGTTAACTTCCTCATACTGAGGCGCCGGATTACCGTTGATATTGCGGTTCGCACAAATCCGGTCTTCAGGACCATAAGGATCGTAGTTCACGCCGTCGGCAGCGGCATCTGCCCCCACAATCATATTGAACCCGGCAAGATCAGTGGTGTTTGACAGCAACTCGCCAATACCATCATAGAGGATAGCCGGGAAGGTCTGCGCCATGCCTGTGCTGTTCTGATCAGAGGTGTAGCCACCAATAATAGGTGCTAGCAGGTCCCCACGCGGGGCTCCGCCATTACGAGCGATCGTGTTGTCGTGCAGATAGACGTTCTTCAGTATTGGGCTCCAACCATCAACTATGGTAGCGCCGAAGCTCGTCGGGTAGCTCGCCACATCATCCTCAATTAAGAAGTAGCTGGTGATAGCAACTGCGGTGGTGTCGTTGTCCGTAATCTGGTTGTTGTAAACTTCCACATCACTGGAGGCTAGGATAATCACCCCCGTACCCGGCGGCACAGCGCCAACCACACCGGCACCTACGTTATCGGCGTTGTTTGCGTAAATCTGGTTATTGAAAATCCGCACATTGCTGCCATAGGCCTTGTCCAGCCCCGGCAGATCGAATGATAAAATACCGCCAGAGTTTCCAACGGCAATATTGTTGTAAACATCGGCCATGCTGGAGTTTTCAATTTCAATACCGGCAACGTTATTTTTCGCCGTATTGTTACGCACCACGATGTTCTCTGACTGGCCAACATAAATGCCCGCATCCGCCGAGCCATATGCGTAGTTGTTTTCCATCAGCACGTTCTGGCTTTTAAGGGGGTACAGGCCATAGGCGCCGTTATCTGATTCCAGCTCGCCTTCCCAAACGGTCGCGGTGTTGGTGATGTGAATACCGTTTACGTTGGTCGTTTTGATGCCATTTTTGGGCGCCTCGTAAACAGCTAAATCGCGAACGGTAATGCCGTTACCGCCCTGAAAACGAAACGCGTCGTCGCCATTGGATGTACTGAAATCGAGAATCGTCTCATTCATACCGTGGCCAGCAATCGTAAGGCCTCTTGCGCTGTTCACAACAATACTTTCAGTCACAACAAACCGGCCCTTCGGCAGCACTACCAATGCATCTTCCGGGGCCTCAAACAAAGCTAAAGAAAGCGCTTCGGTAATATTCTCGCCATCTGCCGCATCCGGGGCTACGAAGATGGCACCGTCCGGAATTGCAAATCCGGAGGTGGTTGTTCCAACAACGCTTTGGGCATCTTCGCCATCTTTACCGTCTTTGCCGTCATCCCCACAACCTGCCAACAGTAACCCGCTGGCTAATGCTGAGATCGTGAAAATTTTTGAGAGCTTCGTTCTATGACGCATAGGTGTCCCCTTCTTGCTTATTGTTAGTTTTTCGCAGGCGCGTTCTTGATAAAAATGAACAACGCGCCACACCAACATTATTCATGAGCAGTAAGCAAAGCGAGGACAAACGACAATCAGAAACACCAAGCCTCTGTGCAATTCCTTCAATGCACTGTGCCACATGGCTTTCACGGCAACTTTTTTCACTGACGAATTCTTTAAATGAGGGCTTTTTAAGTTTTTGTTTAGGTTTTCGAGGGTAGGTTTACGTTATTGAAACTCGTCGAAGGTAGTGCCCTGGAGCGTTAGCGGAGAGAGGCATGTGACAAGCAAAAGCGATCAGTTATAGTGTTGGAAAGTCTGCAAGGAATTCGCTGCCAGATGTTCGATGCTGCTAAAAAAACTCGCTGGGCCAACGCCCTCATCAGTATATTAGTCGGCATCGGCACCTTTTTTGTCTATTTCGTTTTAATTCTCGCCTTGGTGGTTCAAGGCCTGCTGACATCGCACTATGAAAAGCTGAACGCTCTGATTTCCGAAGCTGAAAAAATCGGGGCCGAGAGTATCGAAATCATCGATCGACTGAATGCTCTTGCTGTCGATAGCTGCACAGATGAGCTGCTTAGCATTATGCGAAAGGAACTGTTTTTCGCCAGCCGCATAAGAGACATCGGGTTTATCAAAGACGACCTTTTAGTTTGCACAACGGGTCAGGGAGTTCTTGAAACACCGGTCAAGCAAGCTCCGTGGGATTTCATTAACGAGCGAGGAATCAAACATTGGCCAAACGCTCGCCTTGTTCTTTTTGATGGCGAGATTACCGCCACAGTTGCAGAAAGAGGCCAGTTCAACGTTGTTTTTGACACTCGATGGTTGGAACAACAGGCAGCCATAAGCACCCATTGGGAGCTTGTATACCGCAACAATCGATCCGAAACTATGCACACCTATGGTGACACGGGGCTATTTCGAAATTTGGCTGAAAAATCAGCGCAGGCTGTGACTCTCACATCCACCTATTCGGAAGCCTGCAGCACGACCATCCCCTACTGTGCAGGCATGGAAACGAAGCACCAAGACGTTATCAAGCGCAATCAAGCTTTTGCGGCCTATGCTTTATTGATTGGTATCGCTTTGAGTGTCGGGGCCAGCCTCTTAATCAGGCCCTTTCTTAAAAAACGACTGGGCACTGAGAATCGAATAATTAGAGGCGTAAAGCAAAGCGCCTACTTCCCACTGTATCAGCCGATTGTTGATTTGGAGAGCGGAGAGGTTATCGGGTGTGAAGTTCTAGCCCGGTTCAAAGACGCCTACGGCGCTATATATCCAGATGAGTTTATCCCTGCACTGGCCCGAGCCAAGCTTAGTTGGCCGTTTACCCAATTGATCATGCAAAAGACCTTAGAGGATTTGAGCCTTAGACCGGGCTTACCCGAAGGTTTCAAAGTAAACATCAATCTATTCCCTTCCGATATCGCTCAAAGCCGGGTACAAGGCGCGGATATTTCATTGGCACTTGCTGCATCTCGCTTTCATATTACATTTGAAATCACCGAGGATGAGCAGCTCGACTCGGCAACAGCCAGAGCCTGCCTTGACTGGATCAAGCAGCAGAAATTTGAGCTGGCTGTAGATGACTTTGGCACTGGTTACTCCAACCTATCCAAAGTGCGTGATCTGGGCTGCAACACCTTAAAAATCGACCGCAGTTTTGTGTTTGATATCGACTCTGGAGGCCTTGGCGCAGTGCTGGTGCCGTTGATGGTCCGTATTGCCAGCGAGTTGGGCATGGAGGTCGTCGCCGAAGGGGTCGAGACGGAAGCTCATGCCGCCATTGTTCGTAGAATGGGAGCCAGATTCGCGCAGGGCTGGGCGTTTGGCAAGCCCATGACAGCAGCAGATTTAGAGCAGCGCGTGTACGCAACAGCGTCAACAGCGTCAACAGCGGAGCCCTAAGCGGGCTCCGTATGAGAACAATCAAAACAGGTTAGCGTTCAACCACATGTGCGTGACAATCGACGCGGCGTACCCCAGTGCAATAACCGGTGTCCACCGCAGGTGCGACATGAGAGTGTAGTAGCCCCGCGCCTGCCCCATCAGCGCTACGCCAGCGGCAGAGCCAATGGACAGCATAGAGCCACCAACGCCAGCCGTAAGCGTAACTAGTAGCCACTGCCCATGCGACATGTCAGGTTCCATCGAGAGCACGGCGAACATCACCGGAATGTTGTCCACGATGGCAGACATAACACCCACCGCAATGTTGGCGCCCGTGGCGTTCCAGTCGCTATACAGAATCTGGGATACCTCGGCGAGATATCCAATGTAACCAAGCCCGCCTACACAAAGCACCACACCGTAGAAAAACAGCAGTGTATCCCACTCTGTGCGCGCCATCGGGTTGAAAATGTCGAAGGGTACCGCTTTGTCGAGCCGCTCAAGAAGACGAGTATTCTTGTGGTTTTCAGCCCAAACCCGTTCGCGGGCCACACCCCGCTTGAAGCTTAGTTGCAGGTAGTAGCTCAGGAACTGCAGGTAAGCCAAACCCATCATCATACCAACCACCGCAGGGAGGTGGAGGAAGTTGTGGCCCAGCACCGCAGTCGTGATGGTGAGGAGAAATAGCACCACGGTGCGACGGGCACCGCGCTTCATGATCACAGGGTCTGATGTATCTTTTGGTGGCTCATTGGGAATGGCAAAACTCATGATCACGGCTGGCACCAGAAAGTTGACAGCAGAAGGAATGAACAATCGGAAAAACTCAGTAAACTCCACGACGCCTTTCTGCCAGACCATCAGTGTAGTGATATCTCCAAACGGTGAAAAAGCTCCACCAGCATTCGCCGCCACTACGATATTAATACAACCAAGGCCGATAAAACGCGGGCTGTCCTCACCCACTTTCATCAACACTGCACACATCAGTAATGCTGTAGTTAGGTTGTCGGCAATGGGCGAGATGAAGAATGCCAACACACCGGTAATCCAGAATAGGCTGAGATAGCTAAAGCCTTTGCTAACCAACCAGCCACGCAATGCGTCGAAAAGCTGGCGTTCCTCCATGGCATTTATGTACGTCATAGCCACTAGCAAAAATAGCAGCAACTCAGAGTATTCCAACAAATTATGCTTCAAAGCCGCATTAGCGCTCTCGGTATCGCCGTTCATAGCAGCCGCGCCAGCAACTAGAAACCAGATTAAGCCCGCCGCCAGAAGCACCGGTTTGGACTTGCGTAGGTGCAGCTTTTCTTCAAGCATAACGAACGCATAAGCAATAGCGAAGATAACTACCGCAATGTAACCCACCGGATGGTGGGTCAGGCTCTGGGCGCCGGATTCGGCGGCACTGGCAAATACGCTAAACCCAAAAGAAAAAATCGCGAAGATGAACAAAGTCATTTTCGCGACGAGGTTACGGGAGGCGGTTGCTTGCGTGCAGCAACGCCGGACAGGAAGCTTTTCAGAACTGTGATTTTCGGTCATGACATCTGGCTCAAAAGTTAGGGGCGCACATTATCAATCAAAGTGCACCTGGCAAACCATAGCTTCCGTCAAGTTGACTTGATCAATGTCGTTTACAGCTACCCTCCTACCTATTCTGCCCAAAACTGATTTGAAGCTTGGTCAGCTATACAACGACTCAATCACTTCCGCGTACTTCTCAAAGATTTTGCTACGGCGTACTTTCATGGTGGCAGTCACTTCGTCATCGTCGTGATCCAGCTCTTTGCTCAGCAGGTGGAAGCGCTTGATCTGGGCCACTTGTGGTAGTCTTCCGTTACCCTTATCCACCTCTGCCTGAATCAGTTCCTGCACCTTCTCATGCTCGGTTAGGCTGCGGAATGTGGTGTAGGCAATCCGCTCCTGCTCCGCCCATTTTGCCGCAGTTTCAAAATCTACCTGAATTAACGCTGAAACATATTTCCGGGCCTCACCGATGACAATGCATTCCTTAATGTAGGGGCTTGCCTTAATCGTATTCTCAATCTCCGTGGGCGAGAGGTTCTTACCTCCTGCGGTAATCATGATGTCTTTGAGGCGATCAACAATTCTTAGCTGCCCATCCTGCCACTCACCCACGTCGCCCGTGTGCAGCCAGCCGTCTCTCAGAGTAGCCTCCGTTGCTTCATCATTTTTGTAGTAGCCTTTAAAGACTGTGCCGCCCCGCATGAGTATTTCATCGTACTCACCCAATGCCACCTCAAGCCCGGAAACCGCCGTACCGACCGTGCCAAGGCACACTTTGTCTAGGCGTTGAGCGGTTGCAACACCGGTGCTTTCGGTCTGGCCAAAAACCTCAACCAAAGGCACTCCTAAAGTGCGGAAGAACTGCAGAATACCCGTTGAAATGGGGGCTGCGCCGGTCAATGCGATGGTGCAACGGCGCAAACCGATGAAGTTCTGCAGAGCACGGAATACAAGCCAGTAGTACAGGCTATAGGTAAGCCGTTCACCAAGGCTCCAGTTTGTTTTGGGCTTGGTTGCCATAGGTTCACAGGCTTTTATAGCGCGGGCAAAGAGAGCCTGCCGCAGGCGTCCGGTTTCCTGCATCTTGATGTAGATGGAGGAATGGAGCTTTTCCCAAATTCGCGGAACACCCAGAAAAAATGTCGGCGCAATTTCCCGAAGGTCCTCTTGAATCGTGCGCAGGCTTTCACCAAAGCTCACTGCGCTGCCCACATAAACAGGGGCTATATTAGTCAGGGCCTGTTCGGCCACATGACACAATGGCAGATAGGACAAGCTGGTGCTGTGTTGGTCCACTCCTAAAAGCTCCACTAGGCCGGGCGCAGCGGCATGCAGATTGCCCCAGCTGATCATCGCACCTTTGGGCCGGCCGGTAGAGCCCGAGGTGTAGATCATCAGGGCTATCTCGTCCATCTGCTGGCTGTCGAGCAACTCATCAATCAACCCAGGGTGGTTGTTCTCGAATTCCCGCCCAATTTTCTCGACCTCATCGAAGGATGAGGGTGGTTCCGGATAAGACCGGAGCCCCTTCGGATCAATAACAATATTGTGCTTGAGTTGAGGTAGCTCGGGCCAGGCTTCCAGAACCTTATCGGTCTGCTCCTGATCTTCGCACACCACCATTTCTGCATCACTGTGCTCAAGCACATAGGCCACTTCATTCCATGGACTGGTAGGATAAACCCCCACGCAGATCCCTTTCACCAGACCTATACCCATCTGGGCGATAACCCACTCAACCCTGTTTTCGGAAATAATGGCAACATGGCCACCCTCTGAAAGACCGAGTGCTCGTAGGCCCAAACCAAAGTGCCGCGCCCGTTGATAATAGTGCTGCCAGGAGCAGGTCTGCCAAATACCAAAATCTTTCTGCCTGAGCGCCAGCATGTCAGGGCGTTCTTTCGCATGGGCCCGTAGCATTTGTGTCAGCGTGAGATCACGAATTTGCGGTGTGCTCATGACAGCCACCGCTTACGACGTTTGTAGTGCTTGATGTCCCGATAGCTTCGAGCTTCGCCTTCTTTGCCGCCAACACCCAGATAAAACTCCTGAACGTCTTCATTGGACGAAAGCTTGTCTGCCGGGCCATCGATTACGATTTTGCCGTTTTCCATAATGTAGCCGTATGAAGCAATAGCTAGGGACACTGCCGCATTCTGCTCAACTAGCAGTATGGCCGTACCCTGCTCACGGTTTATTCGCGCGATAATAGTGAATATTTCTTCCACCAGCTGCGGCGCCAGACCAAGCGACGGTTCGTCCAGCATGATTAGCTCTGGCTGGGCAATCAGTGCGCGACCAAGTGCCAGCATTTGTTGCTCGCCACCAGATAGATAGCCCGCTAGCTGCTTGCGGCGCTCTCTCAGGCGCGGGAAATAGTCGTAGACCAGCTCATAAGAGTCGTTCAGCGAGGTTTTACGCCCGCTAAGGGCGTAGGTTGCTGCAACGAGATTTTCTTCAACGGACAGATCTTCGAATACGCGACGCCCCTCCATAACATGGAAAAGGCCATCACGTACCAGTTTTTCCGGTGCCATTCCTTTCAATGGGTGGCCCTTGAAGCGGATCTCTCCGGCAGTCACCTCGCCATCCTCCAAAGCAAGCAACCCAGACACACTTTTCAGTGTGGTGGACTTGCCAGCACCGTTGGAACCCAGCAGCGCCACAATGGCGCCACGGGGAACACGCAGTGACAGGCCCCGGAGAACCTGCACCGCCTTGTTGTAAACCACTTCTATGTTATCGATTTCCAGCAAGGCTTCCATAGAGCGTCTCAGTCGAGGTGAATCCAGTCAGATACCGGCTCATAGCGAGCTTCTTTCGCGTTTACGCGCCAGATGCGGCCAACCGGGAAGGACATGTCTTTCACTGTCACCGGAATGCCGATAATGCCGCCGGTATCCCAGTTTTCGATAGACGCTAGAGATTCAGCCATGTTTTCAGCGGTGAGCTCTTTACCGGCGTCCATGGTGCGCTTGACCACTTCGGTCCAGACCATCGCGTTGAACCAGCCCTGCATATAACCCGTTGGACGGTAGCCCGCATCCGGATCACTCTTTTCTGCCGTAGCGCGCAGTGCATCGAGCATTGGCCCGCTTTCGGCGCTGTCATAATAGTTGTAAGGCATAACGCCCATATAGCCGTCAGCATCTGCGCCCATCTTGTTGATAATCAGCTTGTCACTGGACCAGAAGGTACCCATGAATTGGGTATCCAGACCCATCTGGCGCATCTGCACCATGAACTCGTTTATGGGCGACAACACATAGCCGTGGAATACCACAAAGTCCGGACGCACCCTGCGCAGCTTCAGGATTTCTGCAGACACATCCACACTGCCGGGCTTGGTAACGATTTCCTCTACAACTTTGATACCCATCTCGGCAGCTTTGGCCTTGCCGTTTTCAACAGGGTCTTTGCCGAACTCGGTATCGCTGTACACAAAGGCAACGGTAGGCATGTCGCCATCTTTTCCTTGGGTAGCAATGTACTCAAGAATAATGCCGAACATCTGGCTGTAGTTCGGGCCGGGGATGAACTGATACGGATACTGCTCATTGTCCGTCAGCGCGGTGGCAAAGGACGCACCGCTCATCAGCGTAGTGCCTCTGCTGTTCAATTCGGAGGCAATGGTTTTCATGAACCCGGTACTGTCACCGTAATAAACCGGCACTTTGTTACTGCCGGTGATTTTCTTGAAGGCAGCTACGGAACGGTCAACCTCATAGCCGGTATCTTCCATTACATACTTCACCGGATGACCGTTAATCCCACCTTCGCTGTTGACCCAGGTTGTGTAATCCGTAAGGCCTGCATGAAGATGCACGCCAGCAAAGGCGAACACACCAGACAGAGGTATGGAACCACCAAACACGATGGGTTCTTTGTCCTGAGCCATAACAGGCGCCGCAGCTGCAAGAGCAGCGGCCATACTACCGATGCCTACAAGCCTGCGGCTTTTGTTGAGAATGCTTTTGAACATGTTACTTCTCCTTGCGGCTTCTTGTTGTTTAATCCACTAGTTTTTAAAAGGCCATAAACTGAAAAAGCGCCGAATGCGGTGCCAAATCTCCGCCAGCCCATGCGGTTCAAAAATAAGAAAACCGACAATCAGGACACCGAAAATGATCTCTAGCATGGGTGACATGAATATCGGTGCGTTCGGATAAAATGGCGTTAAAGCTGCGGTGAGCAGTTTCAGAGCTTCAGGAATCAGCGTCATAAAAGCCGCGCCCAGAATACCGCCCAATAGATTGCCCATACCGCCGACAATCACGGCGGCCAGATAAAAGATAGACATCGAGAGCGGGAAGCTCTCTGGCGTGACCACCCGGTAAAAATAGGCAAACAAGCCGCCCGCTACACCGGCATAAAACGAGCTTAGAGCGAAAGACATCAGCTTGTAGCGCAAAAGGTTAATGCCGAGTATTTCCGCCGAAATATCCCGGTCCCGGATTGCGATAAAAGCACGGCCCGTGCGGGTTCGGAATATGTTGGTGGCACCAAAAACCATGAGTACCGCCAACGGCACAATGATGAAGTACATCTCAAAATCGCTTTGGAAGCTGAGCCCGAACAAGTGGGCAGGCTCCAGACTTAACCCGCCCATTCCGCCGGTTACAGACTCCCACTCGGCAAAGATAAAGTGCAGAAATACACTGGCGGCCAGAGTCGCAATCGCGAGATAAAGCCCCTTTACACGCAAAGACGGAAGTCCCACGAGAATACCTACTGCTGCGGCAAGCAGCCCGGCGAGCAAAAGCGTCACAGGGAAAGGCAAGGCCGAGTTCGCAGACAACCAAGCGACCGTATAGCCACCCACTCCCATAAAGCCCGCCTGCCCGAGAGAAATCAGGCCGGTAAAACCGGTAAGGATGTTAAGGCCCGTGGTGCTTATAACCGCAATGCCCACCATGCAGCCCAAATACAACAAATAGGCGTCGGCCATAAAGGGGAACACTGCCAGCACCAGCAGTAAAACAGCGAACCAGACTTTTTGGGTAGAGCTCTTCCAGATAGCCTCATCGGCCTCATAGCTCTGTTTTGCGTCACCAATGCGCATCTTATACTCGCTCTATATCGTGGGTGCCGAAAAGGCCATAAGGACGGAAAACCAGAATGACCGCCAGCACCGCGAAAGTTGCTGGCATACGGTACTCGCCGCCCAAATAGGCGCCTGCAACGGTTTCCAGCCAACCTATGAATACACCGGCAACCAGAGCACCAACGATGCTGTCGAGCCCTCCAACAATCACTACCACCAGAACACTCAGGCCGATGGCGCCAAACTGTGGGCTCAATCCACCGGTTGCCGCTACCAGAACACCCGCCAGCGACGCGGCGAGAGAACCAAACACCCACGCCAGATTAAACACCCTGCGCACGTTGATGCCCATGGAGTAAGCGGCTGCCTGATCCGAAGCGGTAGCGCGCAGCGCAACGCCACCCCGGGAAAAGCGGAAGTACAGCAGGTAAATGATGAGCATTGCTGCACCAATGAGAAAGCCGTAGGCGATCTTTGGCGCCAGATACATTTCACCGATGAAAACCGGTTTGCGGGGCAGAAAGTCTGGCAAGAGCTGGGGGTCTGCCCCCCAGATCATCTCTACCACTCCCACCAGAATACTAGCGATTCCGATGGTGACCATAACCACGGAAATAGATGATTCCCCCAGCATCGGGCGGATCATAACTTTTTCGATCACGCCGCCGAGCAGGCTTCCGCCAAGAACCGCCAGCGGCAGAGCGACCCAAGGCGACATTTCCATGCCTCCGGCAAAGGCTAGAAACAGGTAGGCCGCGAACATCATGATCTCGCCAATGGCGAAGTTGATGACTCGAGTCGCTTTATAAATGATTACGAAACCCAGCCCGATCAGGGCGTAAAGACCGCCCATCGCCAAGCCTGCGAGGCTGATTTCCCCGAAAAATAACCAGTCCACTCAAGCTACCTCGCGTTCTGGGTTCAGTTTCTTACGCAGGCTGTCCATATCGCTAGTGCCCAGATAGGCTTCGATAACCTGCTGGTTGTTCTGCACGTCTGCAGGCAAGCCTTCTGCAATCACTTGACCGAAATTAAGCACGGCGATGTGATCGGAAATATCCATGACCATGCCCATGTCATGCTCCACCATCAGCACGGTTACACCCCACTCTTCTCGAATATCCAGAATAAACCGGGCCATATCTTCTTTTTCTTCACGGTTCATTCCTGCAACCGGCTCATCCAACAAAAGCACCTTGGGCCGCATAGCCAGAGCGCGGGCCAGCTCTACGCGCTTTTGCAAGCCATAGGACAAGTTGGCAACCGGCTGACGCCTAATATGGTCAATTTCCAGAAAATCGATGATATGGCGCTCCACTTCCTCGCGTACCGCCATCTCCTCGCGGCGCGCAGCACCGAAATAAGCCAGAGAGCCCAGCAGGCCGCTTTTCATGTGTACATGAGCACCCAGCTTGATGTTATCGAGCACCGTCATGCCTCTAAATAGTGCAATATTCTGGAAGGTGCGAGCCAGACCCATGGCAGCACGTACCGGTGGTTTTACCCCCGTAAGTGCCTTGCCCTGATAACTGATAGTGCCTTGCTGGGGTTTATAGAAGCCGGAGATACAGTTAAAGAGAGAAGTCTTGCCAGCGCCATTGGGCCCGATCACAGTTGTTACTGTGTTTTCTGGCACGCGGAAACTGACACCCTGCAGCGCCTTAACACCGCCGAACGAAAGCGAAAGATTACTTATTTCGAGGATACTGGACATTATTCCCCGCACATGAGCGATTATGTTTATTGTTGTTTACGTTAACGTCAGGTTATCTTCCTGAGCAGGAATAAAGTAGCCTAATTTCAACATAAAAACCAAGACTGTCTGTTCAATGAATTTTTGAACGGGCTTTACGACGGAATCCAGGACCATGACAATCAGCCCGTTAATCTCTGAGTTTGACGCCCAAACCGGTGTAGCAACCCTGACCTTTAACCGCCCCGAAGTACTTAATGCGATCAGCATACCCATGGCGGAGGCATTTTTGGCGGCAGTAAAAACACTGCGCAGCCAGCCAGGGTTACGCTGCATCGTACTGACAGGGGCCGGAAGAGCCTTTATGGCCGGTGGCGACGTTGCCAGCATGGTAGGCACACCGGAACAGAACAGAGACTTTATTAACGGGTTGCTGGTGCCCCTCAACGAAGCGATTCTTTTATTGCGGAGCATCGATGCGCCGATGGTTGCCGCAGTGAGGGGCCCGGCGGCTGGCGCCGGGCTCAGCCTAGCGCTGATGGCAGACATCATCGTGGCGGAAGATCGGGCAAAGTTTCTTATCGCCTACAACGGGATAGGTGCGGTGCCCGACTGCGGCTGCACCTGGTTCCTGCCGCACAAGGCAGGCGCTACCCGGGCCGCTGAAATGATGATGCTTGGCCGACAACTTACCGCTGAAGAGGCGCAAAGCTGGGGCTTGATAACCCGTGTCGCGCCCTCAGATTCTTATGACGAAGTTCTGGCAAGCACAATCAAGCAGGTTGCCAGCGGCCCGACCAAGGCTTTTGGTGCCTTTCGCCAACTCATTGATCAGGCCGGTGGTCGATCCCTGGCCGAACAACTTGAGGCTGAGAGGCAAGCCTTTCTCAAGATTGCGCACACAGGCGATTTTAACGAAGGTGTATCGGCGTTTCTCGCCAAGCGACCCGCCGCTTTTTCCGGCAGCTAAAATCACTTTTCTGGGGCGTTAGCAAAGCGGTTGCGCGCTTCGGCGAGACCATGAAGAAGTATTATCTGGAGCTAGCCTTCTGCCAAAGCGTCAGCTCCGAAAAGCTGTGCTGAAACTTGTTGCGCGTCTCGCGGATAACAAATGGCAGGCTTCTGGATTCCAGTGCCAGCGTGAAGTGCGGTGCCAGCATGTCACGGAGCCCGTCGAGGGTGGTGTAGTCTTCCCCGTCTTTCTCGAAGCCTCCCACCCATTTTTCCTTTGGCGTATGATCTTCCAGCCAGGTGTATGGTGAGGCGATCAGCAGTAGCCCGTTCTCATTAAGTCGCTCGTGAATGCGGGTCAGAAAAAGGGAGGGATCATAGAGCCGGTCAATCAGGTTACCGGCCAGAACCAGATCATACCCGGTGAATTCAGGATTCAGGTCGCAGGCGTCCCCCTGATGGAAGGCCACTTTCCCTGCGGTATCTTCAAGGCCGAGTGACGCCAAAGAGCGCTCCTGATAACTCACCAGCGCCCCTTCTTCCGGGCGGGCATAGCGAACTACCTTGTCCCGGGCCATCACCTGACATTGCTCGACGAACTTGTGGGAAAAATCGATACCGTCCACATGGGCAAATGCCCGCGCCAGCTCAAAAGTGGTGCGCCCACAGGCACAGCCAATATCCAAAGCCCGACCCAAAGTGCGACCATCCATGGCATCCAGCGCCACTTTTGCCAGCCCCCTCGGGAAATTGGCCTCACCGTGCCACTGTTCACCAAAGTGGAACTCCAGATACTGGGCCAGCGTAGTGTCGTCTTCGTAGTAGGCGCTTTGCTGCACGATCGCTTCCTTCACATTAGTGGGCATGCATTACACGGGTATCAGTGCCCCACCCAATTTGAGATGGTTTGGGGTAGCACCGGCTTCAAGTGCTATCCTAGCATTATGAGCAACCAACCTGACTACTCACTACTCGAACTTGCCTCGGTTCGCGAAGGCGATTCCGTGGGCAATACGCTGGCGAACAGCGTGGCCTATGCCCAGCACGCTGAAAAGCTGGGTTTCAAACGATTTTGGCTGGCTGAGCACCACAATATGGAGGGCATCAGCAGTTCTGCCACCTCGGTACTGATTGGCCATATTGCCGGTAAAACCCAAACCATTCGAGTCGGTTCCGGCGGTGTGATGTTGCCCAACCACCCACCGCTGGTGATTGCCGAGCAGTTTGGAACTCTGGACAGTCTGTACCCCGGCAGAATCGACCTAGGGCTTGGCAGAGCCCCGGGCACAGATCCGATTACAGCGCGCGCCCTGCGCCGGGACGGTCTGGGTGCCGAACAGTTTCCGGAAGATGTGGCACAGCTGCAATCTTTGCTGGGACCTCTAAAGCCCGGTCAACCAGTCAAAGCCATTCCCGGCGCTGGCACCAAGGTGCCCATTTGGTTGCTCGGCTCCAGCCTTTACAGCGCCCAGCTAGCGGCCATGCGGGGATTACCCTATGCCTTTGCGGGGCACTTTGCTCCGCGACTTTACCGCGAAGCCCTAGCGGTGTACCGGGACAACTTCCAACCCTCCGAACAACTGCAACACCCCTACACCATTCTGGCGGTTCC
The DNA here is from genome assembly GCF_023016045.1 of Marinobacter sp. S6332. Lineage (GTDB taxonomy): Bacteria > Pseudomonadota > Gammaproteobacteria > Pseudomonadales > Oleiphilaceae > Marinobacter. Next base: position 208,373 of record NZ_JALKAP010000001.1, read on the forward strand.
CGCAGTGCCTGCTGACACAGTGGAAGAGGCAAGACACTTGGCAACCACCAGTTACCAGCGCATCCTCGCGCTTTTTCGTGGACAACCTCTGTGGATGAAGGCGCCAGTTGAGTCTATGGATGGATTGTGGAATGCAGGTGAGCGGGCTGGAGTGAAGGATTTTCTGGCACTTCAACTGCTCGGCGATGCCACAGCTATCCTGAGCCAGCTTGATGAATTGCTGGCGAGCGCAACGGTGGATGAGGTGATGTTCACAGTGGACATTTATGATCCGGAAAAGCGCCGCCATGCGCTCGATATACTTGATGAAACCCGAAGGGGTTAAGCCACTATGCCAACAAGCATCACCCACGTTTTTCTGTCTCACGGCCTTGAGAGCGGTCCTGGCGGCACTAAAATTCAGGCCCTGAAAGCGGTAGCTGAATCTTTTGAACAGGTTCAGGCCCACGCCATTGATCACCGCAGTAGCAAAGACCCGGAAATTCGTCTTGCTCAAATGCAAGATGCGATTTCTGCCAGTGGCGCGAATCCAGACAGGATTATTCTTGCAGGCTCCAGCATGGGTGGCTGGGTCTGCGCCCAAACCAGTGCACAGAGGGCTGTTCTCGGATGTTTTTTACTCGCACCCGCTTTGGCTATGCCTGACTACCCGCAATCCAGCCCTCGTATTCAGGCCAAACATGTACAGATTATCCACGGATGGGATGACGATGTTGTTCCGCCAATGCCAGTGATAGAGCTGGCCCGGCAACAGGCGCTCCCTATTCTGATGCTACCCGATGGCCATCGCCTTGCAAGCAGCCTTGAGCGGATCACGGAAGAGTTCCGCACCTTCCTTTTAAGGGTTGGCTCTGGCTCAACAGAAGCCGTCTGAAAATAAACCAAATCGGTCAATTTCTTGCGAAAGTCGACAAGTTTTGCCAGTCTTTAGTAATGTAACAATAAATGTATGAAAAAAAACGAACGGAGAAAACCCGATGAGTAGCATGAGTAAATTCAAGAAACTGGCCGGAATTTCAGCGTTCGCTTTCGCGGCTATGACCGCAGCAAACTCCGTGAATGCCGCCAACTGGCGCTATGCTCACGAAGAATATGAAGGCGACGTACAGGATGTATACGCATACAAATTTAAGGAATATATCGAGGACAATTCCGATCACACCCTACAGATATATCGTTTCGGTGAACTCGGTGAGTCTGATGACATCATGGAGCAAACTCAGGCCGGTATCCTGAACTTTGTAAACCAGTCACCTGGCTTCACAGGTGCCTTGATTCCCGAAGCACAGATTTTCTTCATTCCTTATCTGATGCCCACCGACATAAATACGGTCATCGAATTCTTCCGTGAAAGTAAGGCCATCAACGAAGACTTTCCGAAGCTCTATGCTGAAAACGGCCTTGAGCTTCTGCAGATGTACCCGGAGGGTGAGTTTGTTATCACTCTGGACGAGCCAGTCACCACTCCTGAGGGCATGAAGAATAAGAAAATTCGGGTTATGACCAACCCATTGCTGTCGGAAACTTATTCCGCATTCGGCGCAACACCCACGCCGCTGCCCTGGGGTGAAGTTTACGGCGCACTTCAAACCAACATGATCAACGGTCAGGAAAATCCAATTTTTTGGATCGAATCCGGCGGGCTCTATGAAGTATCCCCGAATTTGGTCTATACCGGTCACGGCTGGTTCACTACAGCGGCTATGGCCAACAAAGACTTCTACGACGGTCTGCCTAAGAAAGACAAAAAGCTTATTCAGGACGCCGCAGATTATGCCTTTGAGAAAATCATCGTTCACATTGATGGTTTAGCAGACGAAGCTCTCGCAAAAATACAAGCGGCCAGTGACGAAGTTACTGTAACGCGACTGAATGACGAGCAGATCAAAGCGTTCAAGGCACGGGCGCCGCAGGTTGAGAAGAAGTTCATTGAGATGACTGGCCAAGGCGGTAAAGACCTGCTTAACCAGTTTAAGAAAGACCTTAAAGACGTGCAGAGCAACTAATACTTCTACTGCATGTCTTCTGCCCGCCGGTATCCACCGGCGGGTATTCCAATGAACTAATCCCGCCCCGCCAAGCCTCAATGTCCGGTCGGGAGCGACATGATCTGGAGCAGAACCCATGTCCGAAAACATCCCGGAGTTAGAAGACGACACCGGTACTTTTGAGTCCGGTCTGCCCGGGTTTCTGGGAACCATAGACGGGTGGATTGCCAATGCCGAGGCCGTGATTTTGGCTGCCGGTATCATCCTCATGGCTATCAACACCTGCGTTAACGTTGTTGCGCGTTTTGTATTTGGAGAGGGGTTCTTCTTCTCCGGTGAGATAAACCGTATTCTGATTATTCTGGTTACCTTTGCCGGCATTGGCTACGCCGCTCGCTACGGAAGGCACATACGTATGTCTGCCGTTTACGACGCGCTTCCAACCAAGGGCCGCAAAGTGCTTATGATTTTTATTGCCCTGTTCACGTCAGCGGTGATGTTCTTCCTCTGCTACCACTCGTACGGTTACATAGAAACACTGTACAGTCGGGGCCGTATTTTGCCTGCACTGGGGTTTGAAATCTGGTGGATTTATATCTGGGTTCCCGTGGGTTTCGCAGTGACCGGTATTCAATACCTCCTTACCGCTGTTAAGAACTTCACCAGTGAAGATGTTTATCTCTCGACCGGTGTTATCGATGGTTACGCAGATTCAGAATCGGAAGTCTGATCCGGTTTAACTCCGGAAACGATAAAAAAAGGGCATACCTATGGCGACTATATTAATGCTCATCATGATCGGGCTGCTGCTGCTTGGCTTCCCGATGATGATCCCGCTAACGACCGCCGCAGTCGTTGGCTTTGTAATGATGTTCGATGGCTTTGGCCAGATGGGCACCTTCATTCAGCAGATGATGGGTGGGATTCGACCAGCCTCACTCATTGCAGTACCCATGTTCATCCTTGCCGCAGACATCATGACCCGCGGCCAATCTGCAGACCGGCTCATTAATATGGTTATGGCCTTTATCGGCCATATAAAAGGCGGGCTGGCTATCAGCACCGCAACCTCCTGCACGCTCTTCGGTGCAGTTTCGGGCTCCACTCAGGCAACAGTAGTGGCCGTTGGCTCGCCCTTGCGCCCTAAAATGCTCAAGGCCGGTTATTCCGACTCCTTTACACTGGCGCTTATCATCAACTCCAGTGACATTGCCTTCCTGATTCCCCCCAGTATCGGCATGATTATTTACGGGGTTATCTCGCAAACTTCCATTGCGGAATTGTTCATTGCAGGTGTTGGCCCAGGTATCTTGATCCTGTTTATGTTCTCACTCTACTGCCTGTTTTACGCTTATAAAAACAATGTACCCACAGAACCCAAGGCAACCTGGCGTGAGCGCGCAGTCTCAATTCGAGATGCAAGCTGGCCACTGTTCTTTCCAGTCATTATTGTCGGCGGTATCTATGGCGGTATTTTTAGCCCAACTGAAGCAGCAGCTGTTTGCGTGCTGTATGCCTTCTTACTGGAATTCGTTGTATTTCGCTCGCTGAAACTTGGTGAGGTTTACAAGATAGCCAAGTCTACTGGACTGATTACCGCTGTGGTATTTATCCTTGTGGCTGTGGGCAACGGTTTCTCCTGGATTATCTCCTTTGCCCAGATCCCCCAAGCTATTCTTGAATCTGTTGGTGTAAACGAAGCTGGTCCAATAGGCGTACTTATCGCTATCTGCATTGCCTTCTTCGTTGCCTGTATGTTTGTTGACCCTATTGTCGTCATTCTGGTACTAACACCAATTTTTGCTCCTGCCATTCAGGCAACAGGACTAGACCCGGTACTGGTGGGGGTACTTATTACCCTGCAGGTTGCGATTGGATCCGCAACGCCGCCCTTCGGCTGCGACATTTTCACAGCCATTGCAATTTTTAAGCGGCCATATATGGAAGTTATTCGGGGTACGCCACCGTTTATCTTCATGCTGATCGCTGCAGCCGGTCTGATTATTGCGTTTCCTCAGATTGCCCTTTTCTTGCGTGACATTGCGTTTGCCGACTAACGCGCAACCGGGTCTGGACTTTTAAGGAGAGAACCATGTTCAAACGGATACTGGTAGCGGTGGACGGCTCCAAAACTTCACTTGGAGCGTTGGACAAGGCTATAGAGCTGCAGAAGCTTCTACCGCAGGCAGAGATTTTTATTCTCTGTGTTTATAAGCACCACAGCCTGTTTGAAGCTTCGCTGTCTATCGGTAGGCCCGATGATATGGACATCCCAGATAAGGTACTTTCAGAGTACGCTAAAGAAGTCGTTAATCATGCCAAGGATATGGCCAAGGAGCATGGAGCGACTAACGTTCGCGGCTTTGTTAAAGCCGGACGTCCCTCGAAGGTTATAATTAAATTTGCTCAGGATAAGGAAGCTGACTTGATTGTTTTGGGCACTCGAGGCACTCACAGCGACAAAGACGGTATGTTCCTCGGCAGTGTTTCGCATCGTGTTGCCGCGCACGCCAAATGTCCTGTATTGGTGGTCTAGGTCGTGTGTTTCTAGCTGGCTTAGCCCTGCGCAGGTCGGCTAGAGTTCAGAGAACACTTCAACGCTATCTCGCCCGCCTGTTTTCGCTCGGTAAAGCATTTGGTCTGCAAGCCGCAACAGTTGCCTAGGTTTATCTGTGCTGCCCGGCCACGAAGCAACACCAACGGAAATGGTGAGACAGCCCAGATTTTGCCCTTCATAGACAACCGGCTCATTTCGTACGGCCTCACGCAGCTGTTCAGCGCGTTCTTTGGCACCTGCCAAATCGGAAGCAGGCAGAATCACCACAAATTCTTCGCCACCATAGCGGCAAACAATATCGCTACCACGAAAACGAGACTCTAAAAGCGAAGCAAAGGTTTGCAGTGCCGCGTCACCGGCCTCATGACCATGAGCGTCGTTAAAACGTTTAAAGTAATCGATATCCAATAACAACAGTGACAGAGGCGAATTCTTGCGCAAAGCCACGGAGGACTCGTGTTCAAATAGTTGGTCGAAATATCGACGATTGTTTAGCCCCGTTAACGCATCTTCATAGGAGAATCGCTGCAAATTCTCCCTGAGTGAAATGCCCGAGAGCGTGACTCCAATACGCTCCGCTACCAACTTGATTGAGGATATGAGCCTTGCTGCGCCATCGTCCGTGCTCGCGGAATTGTTGATGCTATCGGCTTCCAGAAGTAATAAGCTTTCCTGCGTCGTTTCGTGGTTCACAAACTCTACATTGATGGAGAAACACACCAACCCCTGACAGGTTTTGCAGGCCGCTTCCGCTTCTTCAACAGTACTGGCCAGTTGCCGAACCGGAGCTGGGAACCTGTCGAGGGTCGCCAGCTCTGATTCCAGCTTAGGAGGCACACCATCGTACCCCCATTGAGCAAGTCGCTCGTAACGGCCGCTGTCCGTTCGTCGATATATCATGCCTTTAATGGGATCACAGAGGCGAGGCATAGCTTCAGTGAGCAGCTGAAATGCCTGATCGAGGCTCACACAGGTCTGCAGTTCCGCAATAACCGATGCAAACACTCGGCTTTTCTCATTTTCGAATGCCAACAAGCTGGCCCTTGCCTGTTCTCGCTGCAAAAGTGTTTCTGCCTTTGCAGTTCGCTCGGCCACCTGTTGCTCTAGTGTCACCGTCAATTCATGTAAGGCTCTCTGAGTCATCGCATAATATCTTAGCGAAATGATCACAACGGCCAAGGTAAAAACCAGCAAACCATAGCTCACGGGCACCTGCCCCCAAGGTAGAACCCCGTGGGCCACAGCCATATCAACAACCAAAAGCGCACTAAAAACACCAGACGCCAGCACAAGAACCTGTTGTTCTCTGGTCATTGTCCGAATATGGGGCACTGTAATGAGTGTCATCAAACATAGAGATAGCAGGAACAAAGCATCAAAAGGAGGGAAAGTAGACGACAGGTCTATAACACCTGCCAAAGCCAAGCTGATCGCACCAACCGCATAAACGAGATGTAGTTGCCAAACCCAGCCAATCGCCCGGAGCCGCTGATCCGCCAGCCATTGTTCAAACATAAGCCACAGCGCTACGGGCAGGAGATAGTAGCTTCCAGCGGCCAAATAATCCCAAAGCAGAGGAGCAGGAACAACGAGCAGGCTAGCCTGACTTTCGGCAAGAAGCATAACCGAGGAAGCCAGTGCGAACAGGGCAATGCTGGAAAAGGTTTTTCTGCCTCCCTGAAGCAGCGATAACATCAGCGCAAGCAAGGCCACCAGTAGCGTAAACCCGGCAACAAACAAGGCTTCCAGAGAGTTCTTGAGCACATAAAGAACAAGCTCGGAGTGATCCATCACACTGATTTCGCCCCAGAGACCAATATCCGTGTAATCAGAAAACACTCGGAAATATAACGGTGTGTTCTCGTAACCCTCCGGCAGCACAATCTCATGCCAGGGCCAGCCTTCAAATTCGCCACGTCCCTCTTTGTCGAAAGTGCCGTACTGATAGATCTTTTCACCATCCAGCCAAACCTGAACAATCAGATCGACGCTGAGAATATATAGAACAGGATTTTGCCAGTCACCGGCCGGAAGCGTTACCCGGTACCACACTTGGTCTCGGCCATCGCGGCCGGGCGGATTAGAAGGGAAGTCAATAACCTGCCATTGCTCGGGTTGCTGCGCAACCGACCAGTCTAGTACGCCTGAGCCCTTGTAAGGAAAGTCTCCCCAGCGGTATTCCCAGCCTTCAGTCACGGGCTGTGGTGCTGCAACAGCAGAAGATCCAAACCCACAAAGAGCGCCAAGCAAGACAATCAGGATTTTCAAAAAGTGTGCGGGCATTGACACTGGAATCCTGCCGTTAGGAACTACACCAAAGAGTATAGAACACCAACGCCTCCGCGTGTATAAACCAAAGACACTTGAAAGTAATAAATAGTTCGATAAGCAGGGTCGGGGGGGCGACCCTGCCATTTCAAGATCGGGAGTCCGGCATCAGAGACCAGATTTCAGTTTTTCCCAGTACTTGGCATACACCTGCAAAGCTTCGTCACCAATATCCGTCTGAAACTCAGCGTTAACCATGTCTTCTGGCGTAGGGTAACTGGCTCGATCCCCGGCGACTTCATCACCCAAAAGCTCTCTTGCTGATAACACCGGCGTAGCGTACCCGATATCTTCGCTGATCAACGCCGCGATTTCCGGCTGCAGAACAAAGCTGATGAACTGGTGCGCAGCCTCCGGGTTCTTAGCGTTCTTGGGAATCACAAAGCTGTCCAACCAGGCGATAACGCCCTCTTTCGGATATACATACTCCAGCGCCTCCATGCTGCCCTTACCCATAACAGCCTCGCCGTTCCAGATCATGCCTACATCAGCCTCTCCCTCAAGGAACGGCATACGGGGCGCATCTGAGTTAAAGGTGCGCACTGAGGGCATTAACTCAGTCAGCTTTTCATAAGCCTCTTCAATCTGTTGCGGGTCAGTGCTGTTGCCTGAGTACCCCAGAACGCGCAGGCCCATGTGAAACACTTCGCGCATATCGTTGGTCAGGTTCACCCGGCCTTTGAAGCGCTCATCCCAAAGATCTTCCCAAGCTGTCACTGGCTCACCTTCAATATCGGCAGTATCGACGCCAATGCCCGTCGTTCCCCACAAATAGGGCACGCTATACTGGTTTTCAGGATCGATATTCAAGCCGGTGAGTTCGGGGTCGAGCTGGTCAAAGCCACTGATTTTGCTGTGATCTATAGGCAAAAGCAGGCCTTCATTACGCATTTTGCTTACATAATAGGTCGATGGCACCGCTAGATCGTAAGCGGCGCTTTCATCTAGCAGTTTCAGCCGGGCATACATGGCTTCGTTACTGTCGTAGGTTGTGTATACCACCTTAACGCCGGTTTCCTCCTCAAAGCGGGTCAGCACTTCCTGCGGCATGTACTCTGACCAATTATACAAGTTCAGTACCTGCGGATCGTCAGAACTGCAGCCTGTCAGGCTCAAGGCCAACAGGCCAGCCAGTGCGAGTTTTTTCATTGTTTGCTCCTTGAGAGAATCCATTGCGACAACATCAGCATGACCAGTGAGAACACCAGTAGCAGAGTGCCAAGTGCATTTACTTCGGGTTTGAGCCCCACACGCACCATGGAGTAGATGCGCAGAGGAAGAATTTCGTAACTGGGGCCACTCACAAACGTGCTCACTACCACGTCGTCCATGGAGAGCGTGAAGCCGAGCAGCCAGCCAGCCATCAACGCCGGCATAATAACGGGTATCAGAACCGTGCGAGTCATTGTGAAATCGCTGGCACCAAGATCCCGGGCAGCTTCCGGCAAACGTTCATCGAAACCACTGAGCCGGGCCATAACTGTAATCACTACAAACGGTAAGCAGAAGGTTACGTGCGCCAGCAGAAGCGATACGTACCCAAGCTTCAGGCCGAGCAACAGGAACAGGCCGAGCAGTGAAATGGCCAACACTATTTCAGGCGACATCATGACCACAAAGAGCATGCCGTTCAGAACTTTTTTGCCACGAAAGCGGTAACGGTGCAAAGCCAGTGCGGTGAGCGCGCCAATACAAGTAGAAACCGTAGCCGCTGTCAGCGCCAGCCAAAGCGAGTTCCACATGGCCTGCACCATGGCGTGGTTGTTGAATAGTGATTCGTACCAGCGCAGGCTAAAGCCGCCCCAGTTAAACCCGGTGCGCGAATCGTTAAAAGAAAACACAATCAGCACCACAATCGGCACGTACAGCAGCAAGTACACCAACGCCAAATAACTACGGGAAAGCCAACGCACTAGGCTCCCTCCTCGCCCAAGCGGCGCTTACTCAGCCGATGTGCAAACATTAACAATGCCATGGTAAGGGTCAATACAATGCTGGCAGCCGCGCCGAACGGCCAGTTGCGGGCATCCAAAAACTGGTTTTTGATCACGTTGCCCACTAGCAAATTGCGTGAACCACCCAGAATATCAGGCACAAAAAATAGCCCCATCGCAGGCAGCAATACCAGCATAACCCCCGCCAGTACCCCCGGCAGCGTCAAGGGTACAATTATGTTTTTAAACGTTGCCAAGCGGCCTGCGCCCAAATCGTGAGAGGCAAGCAGAACATCTTGCCGCAAGTCCTCAAACACAGAGTATAGAGGCAGAACCATAAAGGGCAGAAGCAGATACACCAGACCCACAATAACAGCACCTTCGGTGTACAAAAGCTGCGCTGGCTCATCGAGCACGCCTAAGGATATAAGTGCACTGTTGAGCAGCCCATTTGTGGCCAGAATTAATTTCAGAGCGTAAGTACGTACCAACGAGTTGGTCCAGAAAGGCACAATCAGCAGGAAGATCAGCAACATCTGTCGGCGCTTGTCCACTCGCGACAAAGCCCAGGCAAAAGGATAACCAATCAACAGGCAAATCAGTGTGGTTATGGCAGCCATATACAAGGAGTGAAGGAACACCTCCAAATACAGCGGATTAAACAGTTGCCGGTAAGCGTCCAGATTTAAGGGAAAGGAGATAAAGGTAGAGGGGTTCCGGGTCATCACACTCGCGCCCACCACCAGCATATTGGGCGCCAGCACGAGGAACAGAAGCCACCCCCACACCAGCACCAGAACAGCCGCCCTGAACGGCTGCTGCTTAATGCTCAGCATCATCGGCAGCCAGCTCCTCTTCGTCGGTCAACGGCTCGTCGCCCTCTTCCGCCAACAACCATTCCCAACCATCTACCCAGCTAACGCGCACCCGCTCGCCAATGCTGTAGTCGAATGCCGGGTCGTCCTCGTCAAAGAATTCACTGGCCATCACATGGCTGCCGTCTTCCAGCTCAATAACCGAATCCAGAGTACTGCCTTTGTAGTTACGCTCTACAATCTTGCCTGCGACGCCCTCGGTATCATCCGGCGCAAGCACCCGAATATCCTCCGGGCGTAGCAAAACGTGCAAGGACTGATTCAGAGCAACACGGAATGAAGGCTTGCTCAGATCCCGGTTCAGGCCGAACACGTCCACGCTGATACGCTCACCCTCAATTTTAGTCACGCGCCCGGGGAAAAAATTCGTCTGGCCCACAAAGCGCGCGGTAAACACATTTGCCGGACGCTCGTATACTTCGCGGGGCGTGCCGAGCTGTTGTATGCGGCCATCTTTGAGCACCACAATACGATCAGACATCGACAGCGCCTCTTCCTGATCGTGGGTTACAAATACGAAGGTTATACCCAGCTCCCGCTGCAGGCGTTTGAGTTCTACCTGCATGGTACGGCGCAATTTATAGTCCAGTGCAGACAGAGGCTCGTCCAATAGCAGCATTTTGGGGCGCTTCACCACGGCGCGAGCAATGGCAACCCGTTGCTGCTGTCCACCAGATAGCTGGTGGGGTTTGCGCTTAGCAAAATCCTCCAACTGAACCATGGCGAGGGCTTCTTCAACTCGCTCCTGTATTTCGGCTTTCGGCCGCTTTTCCATTTTTAGGCCATAGGCCACATTGTCGAAAACCGACATATGGGGAAACAGCGCATAGTTCTGGAACACCGTATTAAGAGGTCGCTTCTCCGGTGGGGTTTGAGTGATATCGACACCGGAAAGCGTAACCGTGCCCTGATCCGGAAGCTCAAAACCAGCCATCATGCGCAGCAGCGTGGTTTTACCACAGCCAGACGGCCCCAAAAGGGTAATGAACTCGCCATCATCAATAGTGAGGCTCAGCTCATCCAACACGGTTTTGTCGTCAAACTGCTTGCTGATACCGCTCAGCGATAGGAGTGTTTCAGTCATCAACCCTACCCAAAATAAAGTAAGTGAGCCTCTGAAAAAGCCCCTGTTGCGGCGTATTTTTCCAGAAAGTGGGTGATATAAAAAGCACTGTGCAGAATTTAGGCAGGAAAATGCGAGAATAGTCCCGCAACGCAAGCACCCTGACCACTGAAGTAGTCAGGGTGTACGCGTCAGATCAGTCTGTAGCAATACTGTTTAGGTAGGCCTTATCTGAAATATTGGTCCACTGGCGAACCTGCTTCAGGTAATCGCGCTGGGAATTAATGATCTCCTTTGCCAAATCATCTTTCCCCGCTTCCTGAGCCAGCAACTTGTTGGTGGCGTCACGCATCGCGTCGATTACTTCCGGTGGGAAGGTTTTGTGGGTCACATTCGGGTAATCTTCCTTCATGCGATCCCAGGCTACGCCACTTTCGTGCGTGGTCTGAATGTACATATCGTATGCTGCGGTCCGCATGGCAATACGCAAGATCGCCTGCAAATCCTTGGGCAGCTTGTTCCATGTTTTATCATTAATCAGGAACTGTACTTCAGCGCCTGGCTCCTGCCAGCCCGAGTAGTAGTATTTTGCGATTTGGTGAAAGCCCATGGGGAAGTCGAGAGCCGGGCCAACCCATTCAACAGCGTCCACCGTGCCGCGCTCAAGCGCTGTGTAGAGCTCGCCGGGAGGCAGGTTAGTAACAGCAACACCCAGCTCTGCCATAACCTCGCCCGCAAATCCGGGGGTACGCATTTTCAGGCCTTTGAGATCGGCTACGGAATTGATTTCTTTGTTGAACCAACCGCCCATCTGGTTACCGGTATTACCGCCTGGGAAAGACAATAAACCGAATGGCTCGTAAACCTTCTGCATCAACTCCATGCCTTGGTCGTGGTAGAACCAAGCATACATTTCCGGAGCAACCATACCGAAGGGTACGGTAGTGAAGTACATGGCGTTCGGAATCGTGCCCTTATAGTAATAAGACGCTGTATGGCCCATGTCGTACTGGCCGTTGCGCACCAAATCAAAGATACCAAAAGGCGCTTTATGCTTGTTGGAACTGTCGATACGGATTTTCAGGCGACCGCCTGACATTTCTTCAGCCATCTTGGCCATATTCTCGGTAGTTTCACCAAGAATCGGAGAGTTGGGACCCCAGGTTTGCGCGAGTCGCAGCGTGAAGTTATCTGCAGCTACGCCAAGTGAACTAACAGAAACTAGCAGTGCTACTGCTACTATCCTGAACAGGCGAGTCATCATTATTAACACCATTTATATTTTTGCATTGTTATCGTTCGAACATCCGCAATACTAGCCCGTGTTCAATCTCTACGCCATGGGGAGCGCACCAAAAACGCTCCATACTTTTAAATTTCTCCACCTCAGTCAAACTTTGAACTGACTAACCAGCCCCCTCAAGCGCTCGCCCAACCGCGCCAGCTCACTACTGGCTTCATTCGTTTGGCTAACGCCTGCATCGCTGCGCTGCGCTGCTTCGACAATGCGCACAACATTCTGGTTAATTTCCTCAGCTACTTGGCTTTGTTGCTCTGCGGCTGTGGCTATCTGTGTAACCTGATCGTGAATCTGACCAATTGAGTTTTCGATAGTGGTCAGGGCACCGGTTGCATGGTTGATACGCTCGACCGTTTCGGTTGAGTGACTCTGGGATCGGTTCATCCGTTCAACAGCCGACAAGGACTCACTAACAAAGCCATCAATCATTTCCCGTATTTGATCAGCAGATTCTGCGCTTCGCCTCGCCAGCTGACGCACCTCATCTGCAACAACAGAAAACCCTCTGCCGTGGTCGCCTGCTCTGGCAGCTTCTATTGCAGCATTCAAGGCCAGAAGGTTAGTCTGCTCGGTAACTGCGTGAATGACATCTAGAACCTGCTGAATATCATCCGATTTTTCAGCAAGAGCATTGATGTTCTGAGCACTTTCCTGAATTTCTTCGGAGAGCTTGGTTACGGCCACCTGTGCATTGGCAATTGTTTCACCGCCATCGCGAGCCATACGATCAGCGTCTGATGCCGCACCCTCAACTTCATTCGCATTACCGGCAATCTGCTGGATGGTGGCGGCCATTTCATTGATTGCAGAGGCTATTTGATCGGTTTCTGCACCCTGCTGCTGCACTGATGATCGGGTTTCAAGGGCGACACGGCTTAGCTCTTCAGCTGCAGAAGCGACCTGATCAGTGGTAGATCCGACTTCCTTAATGGTTGTTTGGATTTTGATAACAAACGCATTGAAGCGACGGCCAAGCTCAGCCAGCTCGTCAGCGCCTTCATCCGGCAAACGCTGACGGAGGTCCCCATCACCGTCCGCAATTTCCTGCATTATATCGCTGACGTTTCTCAAGGGCCGCGTGACTGTGCGACCAACAAATACGCCGATCAATAATGAGACAACCACAACGGCCAGAGTCACCAAAATACCAGACCATATGGTACGAGCGATACTTGCTTCAATCTCTACACGAGCGGAGTCTACTTGCCGCTCTATATCGGTTACATATACACCCGCCGCGATTAGCCAGTCCCATTCCGGTACTTCGGCAGCATAACTAATTTTGTGTTCTTCATTACCCGAGGCCGGATTGGACCAATCATATGCATAATAACCATCGGACTCTAGCGCTTTATAGAGTTGTGACAACACGCTAAGGAACGTGGGGCCAGCTTTTTTTCCCTCGATAGATGGGTTTGGCGAATAGGAGATTGCCTGCCCTGAGCGACTGAAGGCAAACACATAGTTATTTTTTTCAAACTGGATGGCTCGAAGCCTGTCTGCTGCTGTTTTTTTCGCCTGCAGCTCTGTCAGCCCGGGGTTGTTTCTAGCCTCATCCACTATAGTCTTCGCAGCATCAACGAGGTTTTTAAGCCCCTGTTTTCGGGACTCCATGAGGCTTAACTCAAGCCGCTTTAACTCGGCCGCACCACCAGCTTGAATTTGATTAATGGAAATCCATGAAACTGTGGCTGCGGTAGCCAGCACGGGTATTAGTACAGCAAGAAGTAAGCGGGTGCGAATGCGCAGAGAGTTCATAAACTTCATTGGCCAGATCCTAATAATGAATTCTTGTTCACCTATTATCGACCAAAACTGCGACATCTTGAATACGACTTAACGACCGGCTTATCCAAAGTCTGTAGGTGCACCCTCGTCGCACTTGCGGCAATCGAGCTCAAAACCCAGCATGGACGCACGACCCTCTTCGGTGATTACCCAAGGCCGATTCACCCAGGGCGGAGTGTGGCGTACATGCTGATTGTGACCACAGGCCAGTCGGGCAACCCAGTGGTCTTCTTCATCTTTGTGGTAGGCGGTGATCGGTTGTTTCATACCGCCCAAGTTAACTGACCAGGCTGCGAATGAAAATCGCCGGGCGTACCGGAAGGTCTGAAAGATTCCTTAAAAGCCGCCACTTGAGGCGATCCGAGCGCCCTGACCAATTCGCTGGCAGGCTGATTTCCATCATCAGGTTGGGGCCAACTTTCGCCATTTTTACCTGCTCTGGAGCCAATCCAACGGAACTGATGGCTTCATGAACCTCTTCAACAAACTCTGCCGGCGGCGCTGCCAGCAATAACTCACGCACGGCACCCACAGTCATTTTCACCGGGACCAGTATGAAATAGGCGGATATTGCGATCATCATCAGTGGATCTGCGTACACCGACCATGCCGACAAGCTACCCTGCTCCAACCACCAGGCAATTCCGAACCCCATCAGCACTGCGGCACTGAGAACAGAATCCATAAACCATTGCCGCTGCTCGGCCACAAGCAACCCGGAAGGTTCCCGACGCTCGGCCCACTTCAGATAAACCCAAACGGCAGCACATCCAAGAACACTCACAGCGGCAAACACCAACGCCTTGTCGGCACTGACCGCACGGCCACCATCAAGCACCGCTGCAACCGCAGAGGCCAAAGACAGCACACACACGAGCGTTATAACCAACCCTTTAATGGCAATCACTAGCGGCTCAACCGCGCCACGGCCAAATGGGTATTCCTTACTGGCCGGGCGGCGAATAATGCGCGCAGCGTAAAGTGACAACAGCGACAGCAACAGGCTGACCAGTGAGTAGGCGCCGTCGAACAGAATTACCAGCGAATCAATCCACAAACCCCAAGTAATACCGGCCAGAGCAAACAGGCCAGCGGCTACCGCAGACAAACTCAGCGCCATGTTTTCCCGCGCTATAAACTTAAACATTTTGATCTCCCGTGAATTACCGGCATATTATCGCTGCATAGCTGACAGCGTGAGTCGGTGACCGACGGAAAAACCGTCGGAGCAGGAGGTTTCTTTTGAAAACATCGCAAATACGAGTGTTTCTGGCCGTAGTTCGCAACGGCACCATCGCCGCTGCGGCCCGGGAACTGAGCCGAAGCCGTACCACGGTGAGCACGGCCCTGGCGGCACTGGAAGACGAACTTGGCGTGGCACTTTTCGAGCGTAGCGGCAACCAGCTGCAGCTGACCACCATCGGCCATGCCATAGTGACTGACTGCCGCCGATTTGATCAGGTCGCCGGGCAAATTTTCGCACGCTGCCAGCACCACCTCAGCGGGGCCGAATCGGTTTTGCGAATAGCCCGGGACGATTCCATTCCAGAACCGGTATGGCGGGATTTGCTACGCAGGCTCAAGATCCGCTTTCCCCAGACCAGCCTTTCTGTGTACCTGGCCACCCCCAGGGAATTGCCGCCTCTGGTAAAAAACCAGTCTGTGGATGTGGCCTACGGACTTATGCCTGCGCTGGCGAGTGAGGGCTACCAATGGTTTCGGGAACTCGCCGATGTGCGCATGCTTACCGTTGCCGCACCGGACCACCCCTTGAGCCAACTGAAACGAGTCACCCAGGACGATCTCATCAGTTTTACCGAAGTCACCCTGGCGTTTATGGAGAATGATCGGCTGGAGGCAGAGTCGCCGGAAACCGCCAACTACCTGGCCTTTACCATGTACGAGCTGATCCGGGATGCAGTGATTGATGGTGCTGGCTGGGCAGACCTACCCCTACCGTTGATAGCGGATGCCCTGAAACAGGAAAAACTCAAGATTGTTCACCACCGCAGTGCACGCTGGTGGAAGGTATTCAGCGCCCTGGAATCCGAACAGGCTCAGGGCGGCGCCGTTGTAGGCTGGCTGGCGGAAGAACTGGAGCAGTATCTGGAAACAATGGAATAGGCATCATGCTGCTGCAGGCTTGCCGCGCCCTGCCCAGGCCGACCAGGAATAGATTCCCAGTGCGATCCAGATCATCACAAAGCTGATTAATTTTTCCGGGCTCAACGGCTCGCTGAACACCAGCAGCGCAATCAGAAACTGAATGGATGGGTTGATGTACATAAGAAAGCCGACCGTCGAAAGCCGCAGTCGGCGAGCCGCACCGGCAAAGGCGAGTAAAGGTACCGCTGTCACTATGCCACTGGATAGCAGCAAGAGCGTGGTCGCGGTACTTTCCCCGAGGTGAGACATCCCGGCATAACTGAGTGCCGAAAGCGCAAGGAGGCCAACCGGCAAAAGCAGAAGGGTTTCCACAAACAGGCCGGAAAGCCCGTCCAGTGCCACTTGCTTGCGGAGCAAGCCGTAGGTTCCGAAACTGAACGCTAGCACCAGAGTTATCCAAGGCACCACGCCGAGCAGAAACAGCTGATAAAGAATCGCGATGGCTGCCAGCACCACAGCCACTATCTGAAGCCGGGAAATACTCTCCTTCAGCACCAGCATGCCCAACCCGACATTCACCAGAGGCGTAAGAAAGTAACCAAGGCTGGCTTGCAGCACCTGCCGGCTCTCGACCGCATAAATGTACACACCCCAGTTCACCGCAATAAGCACGGCACAGCCAAGCACATACCCTAGCCTGGAGGGTTGCGCCAACGCTGCCTTTACTGGTGGCCAGCGCTTCAGGAAGGTCACAACCACCGCCAGAAAAACGCAGGACCAAAGCACTCGGTGAATCACCACTTCCCAGGCTGGCACACCGTCGAACAGCGCAAAATACAACGGAAAGCAGCCCCACATAATGTAGGCAGACAAACCGTATGCGACGCCTTTACTGGTTTCCGGCAGGGCCATTAAATAGCTTCCTTATCATGCTTTGGTGTCGAATTTAACATACCTGAAGGGTTACGCACCTTGGTAATATGTCTTAGTCTGGGCAAACACGCACCTGGCAGAGAGAACTTGTTATGAAAACCGCACAGGATTTTGTTGCAGAAGCAAAACAGCAGATTGAAGAAATACCTCTGGAAAGAGCCGAGAGCGCCATTCAAGCCGCAGATCTGCTACTGGATGTGCGTGATGGAGATGAATACCGGCATAGCCATATCCCCCACGCCACACACGTATCCCGGGGAACTCTGGAGTTCAAGTTCAGCGCCGACCCGGCACTTGCCAATCGGGACATGAAAATTGTGCTGTATTGCAAAACCTCGGGTCGCTCGGCTTTGAGTGCAAAAGCCCTGAAAGAAATGGGCTATCTGCACGTACAATCTATCGAAGGCGGGTTTGATGCCTGGCAAGAAGCCGGTATGCCTGTTAGCAAGCGGGAACTGCCTTCCTTCGATTAATAATTGCTATACTGCGCCCAAAATTGCCACAAACTGACGCTAATGACTACTCATAAAGCCGATCACAGGATTCCCGTTAAGGAGCTTGGCCCCGCCGCCCCTGCGGAGCCTGTGGTTGCTAAAGGGCTTGGTGCTGACAGTGCCGCGCTCCAGAAAATTCTCGATAGTCTTGATGCTCTGGTATACGTGGCAGACTTCGAAACCCACGAGTTGCTGTATATGAATGGTTATGGCAAAAACATGCTGGATGAAGTCGAGAAAGGGAAGAAGTGCTGGCAAGTGCTGCAAAACGCCGATGGCCCCTGCAGTTTCTGCACAAACCACTTGTTAGTTGATAGCTCGGGTAACGCCACCGGTGTCCATGTATGGGAATTTCAAAACAGGGTAAACAAACACTGGTACCAGTGCCGGGACCTGGCCATCAGATGGACAGACGGGCGCCTGGTTCGCCTGGAAATTGCCACCGACATTACTGACCGCAAAAACATGGAAATAGCCCTGCAGAATGCGCAACAGAGGGCAGAAGCCACTTCCCTGCAGGATGAACTGACACAGCTGAACAACCGCCGAGCATTTTTTCAGCTTGGGGGTCAGTTCTTAAAGCAAGCAAAACGGCGCAACACACCTATCGCAGCGATCATGTTTGATTTGGATCACTTCAAACTAATCAACGATACTTATGGCCACGAAGCCGGGGATGCGGTTCTCAGGGAAGTGGGAAGTTTGCTGCTAGCCGAAGTGCGAGAGTCGGATATCGCCGCGCGCATTGGGGGCGAAGAATTTGCCGTCTTACTGCCAGAGTCTTCTCAGGAGCACGCAATGGAACTTGCTGAGCGGCTGCGCAACGCACTTGATAGCCTAAAGGTAAGATACAAGCAGACGGAGCTTAGACCAACCGCAAGCTTCGGTGTTGCCATGTTGACGCCGGACGATGACCGGCTTGAGTCGTTGCTATCGCGCGCCGATGAAGCCATGTATCTATCCAAGTCCGATGGTCGAAACCGCGTACACCTTTTCCCGCAATTCTAAGCCAAGCGCAAAGCAAGGCCTGAGAGAACCGCGGGGTTAGCTAAAAAGGGTCAGTGCAAGAATGTTTGAACTCACTCCTCTGTCTATGGACTAGGGCCGACGCGTAACTGCCATGGTCAGACGCGAAATGCAGGAGGTTTTGCCTTCCTCGTTGGTCATACGAATCTCCCATACTTGGGTAGAGCTGCCGATATGAAGAGGCCTGGCGGTTCCATATACCCAGCCCTTAGTAACAGGACGTATGTGGTTGGCGTTAATTTCCAACCCTACCGCAACAGTGGACGGGTCTTTCAGGCAGCAGTTTGCTGCCATGCTGCCAAGCGTTTCCGCTAAAACCACTGATGAGCCGCCATGCAAAATACCAAACGGCTGAACCGTGCGCTCATCAACGGGAATGCGGCCTGTTACGTAGTCATCCCCAATTTCCGTGTACTCAATACCCATGTGGGAAACTGCCGTATTAGCACTGGCTTTCGCCAACTGCTCAAGATCCGGTGTACGGGTCCAGATTGCCATACTGATAGAACTCTCTAGCTAGTTTGATAGATTACCCCTGTCGCCCTATGGCTGAAGGGACATGTAGCGGGCCGTATACTCGCTGATAAGCGAGTCCAAGCGGCCAGAATTGAGTAGTGTATACAAGCGGTCAGCAATTCGCTCACGGAGTTCAAACGTATTGCACGGCGATTTTTTGGAAAACGTGTAGAACAATCCTTCGGTACTGACGGGAACATCCAGAGCGACAAACTCGTCTGCAAACCCCAAACGTTGCAGTTTTACTTGCCCTTGCAGCCGCTCATACAAAACGTAATCAACACGCCTAGCAAGCGCCATTTCAAACGACTGTTCGATTGTCCGCACACCGACTATATCCAAACTCTTTTGGGCGAAGCTGTCAAACTCTTGCCCAAAGCTGTTATTGATCAGTGTACCTCCGTGCTTGCCTTGCAGATCCGCCCAGTGGCGATATTCGAACGCTCTATCTTTAGGTACCCACACGGATACCGTAAGTTGGGTAAACGGCGGCAATAGGTAATCCATGTACTGGATGCGCTCAGGGGTGATGAAAGCCCCGGCAATCATATCCAGCTCACCATATCTGGCATGGCGCTGCACCCGAGCCCAAGAGCCGAGGCTCTTAACCTCAAGCTTGAGCCCAAGGGGTTCAAGTATTTCCGCCAGTAATGCCGTGGCAACGCCCGTAAGCGTCCCCGGCTCCCGGGGGTCTTCCCAAAGTAGCGGCGGATACTCGGGGTTACCACTCACCGTTAACGTTTTACAGTAGCGCTCTTCCGTCAATCCCGGTTTGCACAACACCATTACTGCCAGCAGCAAAAAAGAAAGTCTGGCAGAGACGCCGAGCGAATGTTTTATATGAGCTAACACGTTAGCGAGCATCCTGTTCTCGGGTTTTCAGCCACAAATTGACGCCGGAGCTATCGATGTACCCGGCATGCCTTCTCAAACTCTTAAGCGTAATGGTCTGTATACTTCAATATCAGATCTTCGTACAGGTCTTCCGCTTTAATCAGTATAGACGCTCTCAAATCCAAGCACCCTCAGCTTGCGTAAAAAGACTCCTATCCTAACGGTTGAATTAATACGCTAGCAGCACAAGACAAAAGAACAAGTCAGGTAAAAATAGGTGACTTTCACTTCACGACGACAAGGACCAGTATTATGAAGATCCTAATGGTACTTACCTCACACGACCAGATGGGCGATACCGGGCACAAAACCGGTTTTTGGCTGGAAGAGTTTACCGCGCCCTATTACGTCTTCCGCGATGCCGGCGCAGACATCACCATCGCATCACCGAAAGGTGGAAAACCGCCCGTCGACCCCAACAGCGAAGCCGATGAAGCGCTGACCGATACCACGCGCCGCTTTCAGGCAGATGCCCACGCCAAGGAATCCCTCGCTAGCACAAAGAAACTGAGCGATGTGCAGATGAACGAGTTTGATGCGGTCTTCTATCCCGGTGGTCACGGCCCTCTATGGGATTTGGTTAACGATGACAATTCCATCGCTCTGCTCAAGGCCGCTTATGAGCAAGACAAAGTCATTGGTGCTGTATGCCATGCGCCAGCGGTGTTCAAAAATGTTGAGATTAAGCCAGCTCAAAATCTCGTTGGCGGTCGCCAAGTAACCGGCTTTAGCAACAGCGAAGAAGAGGCAGCTGGCCTTACCGCTGTGGTGCCCTTTCTGTTGGAAGACATGCTGAAAGAAAACACAGCAACCTACTCCAAAGGCGACGACTGGGCGCCGCATATCGTTGTGGACGGCAAGCTGATTACCGGTCAGAACCCGGCTTCGTCCGAGGGCGCGGCCAAGGCTGTAGTGCAAACTCTCCAGCAAGACTGACAGCACAATAGCTGCGACCCCGGCTTGGCATCTCGCTTGGCCGGGGCATTCTTGCGGATACGATCTCCGGCAATTAAGCACCAACATTCGCCAGTCTGTGCTAACGTTTTGAAGAACATCTTAAAAGGCTGGTTTTTTTCATGAGTAATCCAAAACACACTCTTTTCTGGATGACGCTCTTCCTCGCGGTTGTCGCAGTTGTTGGCGTACTGATCCACAAACCTCTAGCTTCTGCATTTATGGCCAACTGGGTTTTCAACCTGCTGATTGTTGGCGTGTTACTTATCGGTATCGGCCTCACCTATCGTCAGGTATTTATCCTGTTTCCAGAACTGCGCTGGGTTTCCCAGTTCCGCACGGGCCACTCTGGCCTTTCGGTATTGCAGGAACCCCGCTTGCTCAAGCCTCTGGCCCGGCAGTTGGGTGAAGAATCCAAGCGCGACCGCTTCACACTTTCTACCATGTCTCTTCGTACCGTTCTGGATGGCATTCACTCAAGAATGGATGAGCAGCGGGAGATCACCCGTTATTTTATCAGCCTGTTGGTTTTTCTCGGGCTCCTAGGCACCTTCTGGGGCTTGCTCGGCACCATAAATGCAGTGGGTGAAGTGATTACCAATCTGGACATGGGCCAAGGAGATTTTGGCAAAGTGTTCGCAGATCTCCAAGCTGGGCTACTTACGCCGCTACAAGGCATGGGCACCGCGTTCAGCTCATCTCTTTTTGGCCTTGGGGGGTCGTTAATACTCGGCTTTCTCGATATTCAGGCTGGCCATGCCCAAAACCGCTTCTACGATGGGCTGGAAGAATGGCTTACCGGTGTAACCAACCTGCTAGACCCATTCACCAGCAATGAACCCCAGCCATGATCGGTTCCAGACGCCGAAGCCGCAGTAATATCAATGTATGGCCAGGGTACGTAGACGCACTCTCGGCCCTATTAATGCTGGTGATATTCATGCTGCTGGTTTACGTGGTGAGCCAGCTTTACCTTTCCCAAACGCTATCGGACCGCAATTCCGAGTTGGCCCGCCTGAACCAGCGCTTGAGTGAAATATCACAACTTCTAGGGCTGGAGCAAAGCAAAACCGAAGCGCTGGAGCAGCAAATGCTCACGGTTCAAAGCAACTTCAGCGACAGCCAAGCTGAAAACGAAGACCTACAAAACCGGCTGGATGCCGCCCGCAATCAGCTTATGCAGCAAACCGCCGATGCCGAAGCCCGCGCAGAAAGGCTGGCAAATATGAATCAAGAACTGGACGACAAGGAAGAGCTTTCCATTAGCCAGCAGAACATGATTTTGCGGCTATCCAACCAAATAGCATCACTCCAAAATCAACTGCGCCAGATAACCGCTGCCCTTAAACTGCAGCAGGAAATGACTGCAGATAAAGAAGGTGAGCTAGAAAAAGTCAGTCAACGCTTGAACACCTTACTGGCGGAACGCGTCAACCAACTGGAGCAGTACCAATCTGAATTCTTCTCGCGGCTAAGGAATATTCTGGCCGCCAATGAAAACATTCGGGTGGTCGGCGACCGCTTTCTGCTGCCTTCGGAACTGCTGTTTGCATCCGGCTCCGCACGGCTAGGGGCAGAAGGTAAGCGCGAACTTGATAAACTCGCCGGCGTTCTGCTTGAAGTGGTCAAAACTATACCGGCGGATCTCGATTGGATTCTGCGTATTGATGGCCACACCGACCTAATACCCATCAACACGCCGCAGTTTCCCTCCAACTGGGAACTTTCAACCGCCCGAGCGGTGGCCGTTGTTCGCTACTTGGCGGATCAGGAC
The DNA here is from genome assembly GCF_023016045.1 of Marinobacter sp. S6332. GTDB lineage: Bacteria > Pseudomonadota > Gammaproteobacteria > Pseudomonadales > Oleiphilaceae > Marinobacter. The sequence continues at coordinate 230,903 of NZ_JALKAP010000001.1, forward strand.
GTGCCACAAAACCGAATGGTTGCGGCAGGATTTGGCGAATTCTTCCCGGTTGCGAAGGGCACCACACCAGAGGCTTTGCAAAAAAATCGACGCATCGAAATCAAGTTGACGGATCGCTAACCCAGGCCATGCTCCAGAAGCGCATTCACGGTAGTGGTATAGGGGGCGCCAATTCCGAGTTCATTGGAGCGGCGAAGCACTGCCCCGGCGATGCCATCCAGCTCAAGAGGGCGGCCCTTTTCCTTATCGACCAGCATAGATGTTTTGATTGCGTTGAAGCTGCTGATCAGTGCGAACATCTCGTCAACATCGGCTTTGCCAAGCTCCACGCCGTCGGCCTTTGCGGCTGCGGCGGCTTCCGCCATCATGCCCTGCACGATTTGGCTGAACCGGGGGTGTCGGGTCAGGCTTTGCGTATCCAGCCCGGTGAGGGCAGAGATCGGATTGACCCCATTGTTGATCACCAGCTTACGCCACAATTCAGAGCGAATATTATCCGACACCATTGACGGAATGCCGGCCTTCTCAAACGCGGTCTGCAGAATTTCCAGAAGCGGGCGACGGGCGTCCTGCTCATCCGGAACCACCGGCCACTCGCCCATAATAATCTGCGCGACGCCTTCCGCTTCAACAACGCCGGGCCCAACGATATGGCCACCGATGCGCACAGCCAGGCCACCAAGAACCCGGCTCTCGCCAAGCCTTTTGGCAATCAAAGGTTCGTTATCCACCCCGTTTTGCAACGACAGAACAGGCACATCACTTTGTGCCAGCCAGAGGCCCAGCTCATCCAGCACGGCCTTTGTGGCGGTGGACTTTAACGCAATGACAACAACATCAAAGTCCCCGGGCTGGTAATCCTGCATCAACGTAGCATGATCAACTGCGGGAACCCGACACTCTATCTGACGATTCTCATAATGAACCAGTAGGCCCTTTTTCTTCAGGGCCGCAAGGTGTGCTCCACGGGCCGTAAGAACAACCCGGTGGCCGGCCTCAGATAACCGCGCTGCGTAGTATCCACCAACACCACCTGCGCCGACCATCAGGATGCTGAGCATAAGCAATAGACCTCTTTGTCCTGTTTCTTCAATCTCCCAGTTTTAACACGAAGATAGAAGCAAGCACACAAGACACTTAAACAAACTTACCGCCCAAGGTGCCCAGGCCCTGATAACGCACGGTGAAAGCATCACCTTTCTCAACCTGAACCGCCGCCGTGATAGCACCGATCATGATAAAACTGCCAGCCGGCAAGCTCTCTCCACGCTCCCCCATCATGTTGGCTAGCATGGCTACCGAAGCAGCCGGGTGCCCCAATACCGCAGCTCCCGCACCGGTCTGAATCACTTCTCCGTTGGTTTCCATCACCACGCCGATGGTCTTCAGGTCTCCATCTGCAACATCGGCCATGCGCCCGCCGGTTACGAAACGGCTGGTTCAGGTGATCAACCGTACCAATCCCCGGTAGAAGCAGTGCAGAGATCCTGACGTTATTCATTTTCGGCACCACCGCGCGGAGATACTCCTCATCGCTGTGGGCCGGAAAGCCATAGTTCAGTGAGCGTCCACCCAAGCCATCACCGTGGGTGACTTCGATCAGGAAACTGGCGACTTCTATGTGGAAATGGAGTGGATTGATTCTTTTGAAGTGGAGATTTGCCAGACTAAACTGGGGCAAATGGATGAGCCAGCGTGCTGGGCGCTGCTGGGCTATGCATGCGCCTATACATCCTCGTTCATGGGGCGTGAAATCATTTTCCGTGAAACCGGTGCTGGTAAAGAAGTGATCGCACGCAGTGTACACTTGCGCAGTGAAAGGGCTGACAGGCCGTTTGTTGCCGTCAATTGTGCCGCCATACCACCGGACCTTATTGAATCCGAACTTTTTGGCGTTGAAAAAGGCGCCTTTACCGGTGCTAACCAATCCCGCCCGGGCCGATTTGAACGAGCTGATAAAGGCACGATTTTTCTGGATGAAGTGGTCGAACTGACACCCCGAGCGCAGGCTTCGCCTCAATCCTCGGAGTTTATCGATGACGCGGGTCAGGTAGTCTCCGGCGATTCGTAACAAGGTGGGCCCGCACTGGCTTCTCGGCTCAAAAAAGCCGGCATACTGCAGAAAATTTGAAAGCACCAATGACTCAGGTGAGTTGGCTTACACAATTAACATGTCTGTTCCTTAGCCAAGGCTCGGAAATCGGGTAGGCAGGTTCCTGGTTTCAGTTTGCGTTACAATGTAGAACTCCAACACATTTTTTGCAGCATCTGCCCACATGATCCGACACCTCCTGCTCAGTATACTGCTCCTTTTGTCCGCCTCTGTGCTGGCTGCAGGCACACAACAATCAGCATCTCCCCGCAACGTCGGCTTCTATTACGGCAACGAAGCACCGATAGGCAGCCTATACGCTTACGACTGGCTAGTGCTGCAGGCTGACCAAACCTCGAATGCCCGCCTCGACCTATTGAGCCAAGGCGAAACCCGCCCAATCTTATACCTGAGCGCAGGAGAAATGGCCCGGTCACACCAAGCAGCCAAAAGCCTACAAAGCGACTGGGTGCTGGGGGAGAACAAAGCTTGGAAGAGCGAGGTTTTGGACATACGCCGGGCCGATGTTCGGAGTTTCATGATGGAGCAGTTAATCGCTCCGGAAATGGCCCGTGGGTTTCAAGGCGTTTTTCTGGATACGCTAGACAGCCATCTTCTTACCTCTGAGGGCAAAGAAAACCAGCAAGCTTTCGCCCAGTCTCAGGGGCTGCTGATCGCGGATATTCGTAACCGTTTCCCACAAAGCCGCATCATCATAAACCGTGGTTTCCACTTGCCCGAACATGTCCATAAGCTAGTAGATGCATTAGCGTTCGAATCCTGGCGCCACGGCTATGAAGCTGGCGGCCGTCGCTACCACAGTGTTCCTGAGAATAGCCGTGAATGGCTCTCCGGCCAGCTTGCCCACTGGCGCGAGGTGCATCCGAATACCCCGGTCATTGCCATCGACTACGCGAAAAACATGGAAGACACCCAAGAGCAGTCTCAAGTGCTCGCGCAGGAGGGTTTCATTCCCTATATTTCCGATCACAACCTGAACCGACTTGGCCCCACGCAACCGCCAGTACATAAGCGGCATGTTTTGGTGTTCCATGATCTACCGGAGCATCAGGTTGATCAAAGTGCCGCCCACCGGCGCCTCGGCATTTTGCTAGAACGCCTTGGGCTTGTACCTGTTTACCGTTCAACCCTGCAGCCTTTTTTGCAAGAGCCGCTGGATGACCGCTACGCAGGCATAGTGGTCTGGTGGGAAGCCAACGCTAAAAAAACCGGTTTCTGCCGCTGGCTCAGCGGATGGCAATCGCCAGAAATGCCGGTGGTTACTTTCGGGCTTACGCCAACAAACACCCAATGTCGAAATCTGATGCAAAGCCAGCGCGTGGCTTTGCCAAACGGAGATCTCGAAACCTCACCCATACATTCTTCTATGGGCAATTATGAAAGTACACGCTTACCTAAAGCGGTTACAGGACCATTGCCGCAGGCATCCCCTGCTGACCACTGGCTCAGCGCAACAGATATAACCGGCACCCGTTTCAGCCCGGTTTATACCCACTCTGAAGGCGGCGTGGCCGTTTTACCATTCATTTTTGAGAGAGGCCCGGAGGATGAGGCATTCTGGCTTTTCGACCCTTTCGAATTTCTGAAACAGGCTCTTAAACTGCCAGCACTTCCGGCAATCGACAGCACCACCGAAAGTGGCAGACGTATACTGACTGCGCATATTGACGGCGACGGTCTAGTATCCCGGGCGGAACTGCCCGGTAGCCCATTGGGCTCGGACGCCATTGCGCAGCGCATTCTTAAGGTCTTCGATATTCCCCATACAGCTTCAGTGATTGAAGCGGAAACTTCGCCGGAAGGCCTCTATCCAGGCGTCAGCCAAGAGGCAGAAGCAAGTGCCCGTGCTATTTTCCGGATGGACAATGTGGAAGTTGCTTCACATTCATACAGCCATCCTTTCTTCTGGCGTATGATTGAGGGCGGAGCGGGGAGCGCCCCGAACCCGGAGGACACCCTTTACGGATACTCGATGAATATACCCGGGTACACCCCGTCTCTGGTTCGGGAAATTCGCGACTCGGTCAGTTACATCAACGAACGTTTGGCACCCAATGATAAACCCGTGTCTATGTTTCTCTGGACCGGAGATGCCCGCCCAGGGCCCGAGGCGCTGAGAATTACCCGGGAAATGGGATTACTCAATGTGAACGGGGGCGACACCCACCCACTGCCTTACGATTCTGAATTGGCTGGTGTTTGGCCCGATGCGCGCCCTGTGGGTGACGAGTTACAGGTCTATGCCGCCGTAATGAATGAGAATGTGTACACAGATCTATGGACCGGCCCGTTTTACGGTTTCCGCAACGTTATTGAGACCTTCCGGATTTTGGAAGCCAACAACCGCCTGAAACCCATCAGCATCTATTACCACTTTTATTCCGGCACCAAACCCGAAGCACTCAGGGCTCTGGAAGAGGTCTACACCTATGCACTTTCCCAGCCGGTAACCCCTATGTATTTGAGTGACTACGCCAAGCGTGTACAGGGACAATACTATTCGGTTCTCCTGAAGCCTGATGAACACAGTTTTCGTTGGCGCGGTATACGCCCACCTTCAACGGTACGCATTAGTCAGGACCAGTACCCCGACATGTCACTCAGCCGTGGCGTCGCAGGCTTTCATGACACAGGTAAGCTGCGCTTCGTACACCTCTTGGGAAATGACCCATTGTTAGTTCTTTCCCCAGACCCTGTAGTTGGGCCTGTACTGGATTCCGCAAACGCACAAATCGTACAATGGCAACGCGAGCAGCGAGACAGGCGCTGGTATATAACACTGCAATTTGAAGGCTATCAACCACTGGACTTTACCCTTTCAGGTACATCTCAATGTTCTGTAAAAGAACAGCAGCTGTCGATTAGCAAAGACTCCAACAGGCGTCTTCACTTCCGTGCTGCAGAGCAAAACCGTGGCCGGTTTGAGATGGAGTGCCACTGATTCATGCGCCACCGCAAGCCTGCCTTTTTTAGCCTCCCAGCCTTGCTGGCTTTGGCTGGCCTGCTTTTGGTGACCTTGTACTTGCTGTTTCCACGGCAGGCAGCCTTTGAGGATCCCCGTTATCTTGAGGCTCCGGATAGCATTTCTCTGGCCTATCTTGAAACGCTATTGAAATCCGATTCAGGCAACCAAAAACTGCGCCTCAACTTGAGCAGAATGCAGCAAAAAGCCGGTCAACCTAACAAAGCCATGAACACACTGGCGCCCTTGCTCGATAACGCCCAAGTCCCGCTCCAAGCCATGTCCATCCAAACGGAGCTTCTCCGGAGTGAGTTTTTCCGGGCCGAGACCGATGCGGACCGATCGCAGCTTCGGGGCCAGCTTGCGTCTACGCTTGAGCAGGCTTTTGACCAGGGCTACTCGACTGTTGATAAACGGGCGCTTGCCACCAACGTTCTACCGCTGCTTACCGCTAGCGAACAGTTGGCTGCGTACCAGCAACTTTTTAAGCAGACTACCGGCATTGCAAGGTTCCGGCTGGGGCAGGATATTGCGAACCTTCAGGAAGCCACCGGCAACCCGAACAGCGCGAAAGACACCCTTGGCACCATCTTTCCGCTGGTTCCAACCGACGAAGAAAACGCATTTATTCGCAACCTGATTCGGCTAGAGCTGGCCACAGGAAACGCAGGCAATGCACTGAAACTATTTCAAGAAACTCACGAGGGCACCAGTCTGAACCCGCAACAGTTGCGCGAAGGCATACGCCTTGCCGATCTTGCAGGTGAGCCGGAAGCAAGTGGAAGCTGGCTTGCTTTGCTGGCGCAGAAAGAGCCCGACGACATAGATGTACAACGCCGATTCCTCATGTTGCAGCTAGGACGCGGCGACCTCCGCGAGGCCCTGACTACTATCAAACGCATGGAAAACAGTGGCCGTGCATTGGCCAGCTCCGATAGGGAACGCATTGCCAAGGTATATGAATGGAACAGCATGCCCTCGGAAGCTCTGAGCTATTGGCGCGACCTGTTTCTTAGCCAGACTCCGGAAGACACTTCTTCAATTGCCTATGATCGCGCCACCAGCTTGGCTAGCGGCCTGTTCCGGTGGCCCACACTTGTCGAACTGTTAAAGGTTCGCGCCGCCCGTAAGCAACTGAGCCCGGAAGGCTATAACCAGCTTACCGACGCTCTCATTAGTACCGGTGACATGAGCAATGCCGATCAATATCTAACACAAGGAATAGCCCGCTTCCCCGAAAACGCTGCCTTGCGGCAGCGCCGATTTGTATTACTTGTGAACAGTCGCCGCTTTAAAGACGCGATCAGTATGCTGCAAGCTGCTCCCTCACTGACAGACGAAGAAAAAGTACGGCTCGCCAACTTACATTGGCGTACGCGGGATCCGGAGTCAGCACTGACTGCATTGGAATTTATACCAGAAAGCCCCGAGCTGGCTCAGGAAGCAGAGGCCATGCGTTGGGACCTCGCCATCATGCTAAACCGCAAAGATCTACTCAAACAATTCTATGAACGCAGTGCTAAACAGCCAGTTGATGGGATACCCGAAGAACTCAGAGATCGCATAATCACACTCTCTTGGCAATTTGGCTCCCCCGACGAATCCCTTGCTTTGAGCCGCCAGCAATATCGCGAGACCGGAGAGTTGCGCTACCTCATCACCATGGCAGAGCTGCAGAATTCTCTGAACCAGTGGGATGAGCTGGCCGAATCGCTCGCGCAATGGGATAGCACATTTTCTCAAGCCTCGAATGACCCTCGATTTTGGGTACTGACAGCAAGGTTGCACCAAGCCCACAACAAGCCCGAGGCCGCCCAAAAAGCGTTTTTAGCAGCCGCCACGCTGGCACCGGATAACAGCAGCCTGCTGATTAACTGGGGTTGGTTTTTACTGAGCCGACCCAGCCTGCTGCCTGGCCAACTACCGCAGATTCTAGCCACACTGGCCGACTACCACTCCGCAGACACCTATCCGCTGCAGATATATGGACACCTTGCATTGAATGAACCGGAATTGGCCGAGGTTTGGCTAGCAGAAGCTCGCAAGGAGCTCAGCGGCGACCCCTCGCAATTGCTTTCGCTGTCTGACTATGCCCGCAATAATGGCGCGCGGTCTGAAGCCGAGGCACTGCGGCAATACGCAGTCCTCATCACCGGGAAGCTGGAGAAGCCAGATCCAGAGGTCCTTACCCAGCTACACAGTGTTCTGAGGGATCCCATTCAGGAACCCGTAGGGCCCGTTTACCGATTTGATAACCGAGCACTACAAGCAAGCGCACAGATACTCGATCTTGGCGGTTTCTCAGTACACACAGCCGGGGTGACCGGACAATTCAGCCACGACCGCTACCGCTGGCTCTTTTCCGCAGAGCATAGCAGCGCTCAAAACCAAGGCTTACTGCTAGCACGCCCTGAACCGACAGAAAGTGGTCGCCTGCAGTGGCAGACCAACAATCAGAACCTTCTATTGAGCACCGAACTTAGCACTTACCGCCTTGCCAGTGGCGACAAGCTGTCGGCCGCTTTTGAGCTTACAACCCAGCCCTCGGACCGTTTTACTCTGGGCGCCGGTCTGGCGTTCAACGAACGTGTAACCAACAGTGCCGAAGCCTGGTGGTTAACATCGGCCAACCGGGCCTCAGTTTCTGGCAGTTACGCTCCTTGGCCAAGGCTGGAGCTTACCGGTGAAATTGACTATATCACTGTAGATGAAGCCTTCGGCGGCGAGATTGGCACTGGCTACAACACCGACCTGCTTGCTACTTACAGCCTGCTCCGAAACGACCCGGCTTGGCGGATTTCACTCGGGTATCAAAGCCGCCAGCTGAATTTGAGCAACAGCCTAAGCGCCGGCACCCTTGCCAAACTGAGCGTACCTCTAGCACCCGACGAGCTATTAACCGATGACTATCGGCGCATCGGGCTCACATCCCAGTGGTCCCATGGGGAGCCTCAGGCCCTGAACCGAACCGCTCCATCGCCACGATTGTTTTTCGCACTGGACAGCGGTTATGTATTATCCACCTCAAGCTTCGACTTTGGCGCCCGCATGGGCCTCGGCTGGCGTATTGCGGGTGATGATGAGCTGGCGTTTTCTGCTGGCTATAGCACCGACAGTCTGGACGGTCAGTCCCGTGCAGATGCCAAATTAACGTATACCCTTTATTTGGGCCATTAACAGGAGTTTTCATCATGCTCATCCGATCCATGACACTGGTGCTGACACTGGCCTTTCTGGCCGGTTGCTCCGTCATGCAAAGCCAGCAAGCATCTGAGCCTGTCGACTTGAACAGCCGATTTGCGGTTATCCCGCTGGGCAATCTGTCGCAAACACCGCAGGCTGGCGACCAAGCCGCTAGCATCCTCAGTGCACTACTACGGGCGAAAGGTGCGACCGAGGTGGAGCTTTACCTGCCAGCAGACGATAACCCGCTAATCTACGACAACCGAGCCAGACAGCAGGACGCGATCGCTGCCGCGCAGTCAGACGGCGCGGATATTATCGTTTCGGGCACTGTTGACGAATGGCGTTACAAATCCGGGTTAGACGGTGAACCGGCTGTCGGAATCACTCTGGAGTTCCGCGACGCCGATGACAACTCGGTGCTTTGGTCTGCCACAGGCGCCCGTACAGGTTGGGGCCGTGAAGGCGTTACCGTTGCCGGGCACAAGGTCTTGGATGATCTGCTGGACGCACTGCCTGTAACCAATTCCGCGCGCTAAGGCATTATGAAAACACCCGACGTATCCAGTGATCCGGCTCTAGCCAGTAAGCAGTCACCCATTTGGCTGAAGTGGTTTGAAACCATCGCCATCACGGTGCTGTTCATCGCTTTGGGTTTCTGGAACCGACCGGACGATCCTCTGTTTGTCAGTGACGTATTTCCATGGCCAGCACTGGTCACCCTGCTTGCAGGTTTGAGATACGGCTTTTTCATGGCGCTTGTCTCATCCACAGTCATTCTCGCAACCGCGGGCCTGCTTCTGCGGGCAGAGCTGTTGCCCGGGAATCAGTTGCCTTACGTATGGGGTTTGGGCGTGATGGCGATCGGCCTACTTGCAGGGGAGTTTCGTGACTACTGGGACCGGCGCATCGAAAAGCTGGTAGCTGCCAACCAATATCGGCATACACGGTTAGAAGAATTCACACGCAATTTCTATCTACTGAAAGTTTCCCACGATCGTCTGGAGCAACAACTGGCTGGCAGTTCCAGCAGTCTACGCGAAGCCCTAAGGCGCCTGTACAGCGAAATATCCCATGCCCAAGGTAGCGGGCTCAATCGGGAAACCAGCGACCTGATCATGCGCCTTATGGTTCGTTACGGCCAATTACAGATCGCTGCTATTTACGCGATTGAGGAGGGTCAACTGTCGGAAACGCCGCTGACCAGCATAGGCAACTTCCAACCCATAGAAACAGATGATCCCCTGCTAACTCATGCCCTGCAAGAGCAAACACTGGTTTCGGTGCACACGGAATATCGCGACAACCGGGACGAACTGAAAACCAAACTTTTGCTGGCTCTGCCTCTCATTGATTCCACCGGAATCATCATCGGCATGATTGCCGTAGAAGCCATGCCTTTTTTCAGCTTTCAGCCAAAAACCCTGCGCTTATTGGCTATTTTGGCGGGGCACATGGCAGATATGATTCAGGAACAAACGAAAGTACAGCAACAATCCGCGCCGGAATGGCGTCAGTTCAAATTCCAACTTGCCCGGGTCTTGTCTGATGCTCAGGACCACGAACTACCCGGCTCCCTTGTACACCTGTCGTTTAGGGACACGACTGATGCAGCTCGGGTAATCGAGCGAATGCAACAGATGCGCCGCGGGCTTGATGTCATAGCCTGCCCACCTGAGGCTTCGGAGAAACAAGTGGCCATATTGATGCCACTTACGGACGAACTGGGCTGCGCGGCTTATCTGCAAAGGCTGGCAGACGATATCCGCCAACAAACTGGGCAGTCGCTGGAAGCTTTGGCACGCATCCGGCAACAGCAAATCAGCGGCACAACAGACATCGCCCAGTGGCTTGAGAGAATCCGGAAGGAACCTACATGAACGCCTGGCTAATCTCACTGGGCCTGGCACTGGAAGCAGGTAGCATCGCATCACTTTTCGCGGACCTGCCGCCTGTTATTGGCTTTCTAACCTTTCTTGCAATACATGCATTGGCCTGCTTGGTGTTTACATTTGTGAGCCTGCCGTTATTACCTGCCAGCTACCGCCGCAAAGGCTTTCAGGCAGGCCTGCTTTTGTTTACGCTGCAGTTTGCTATCCCGGTGATCGGGAGCATTGGAGTATTTGCCGGTATGCTGCTACCACTGCACTTGCCGCGATCGGAGCACAACATCCCTTGGCAAGAAACGGCCATACCCGATCTGCCTTTCAGCCCGGTGGACATGAGCCAGCAAATGACCTTCAGCGAAGGCGGCTTGCGCGAGGTGCTTAGAGAAGCCCAAGCTCCAGAACGGCGCCTGAAAGCCCTGCTGGCCTCCCGCCAGCTTACCGACCGTGAAGCCATCAACATTCTTCAAGAAGCGCTCAAAGACCCATCCGACGACGTGCGTTTACTAGCCTACTCCATGCTAGAACAACAGGAGAAGCGCTTGGCATCCCGTGCCCAAAACCTGCAAAAGCTTCTAGAGCAACGGCAACATCCTGATCGAAACCGGCTAAAGCGTCGGCTGGCCCACACTTGGTGGGAAATGGCCTATCTCGGTCTCGCACAAGGCGGTCTGCGGCAATACTATCTGGAAAACGCCAGAACGATTTTGGCGGAGCTGACAGACGCAACCTCACAGCACAATGACTGGCGGCTTTTGGGCCGGGTAGAACTAGCATTAAACCACACCACAGCCGCGAGCCGTGCTTTCGAAGCGGCCCTTGCCAACGGTGCCCCGCCAGAGCTGATTTTCCCCTATCAGGCAGAGATTGCTTTTCTCGCACGAGACTATCGCAAAGTACGCTTCCATCTCGCCAACTGTTCACGGTTTCGGCCCGCGCCTGTGGTCAAAAACCTGATGGAGGGCTGGCTATGATCCGCCGCACGCCCAAGCAAGAAGCTCCCACAGCCGATATCACCCTGCTGCTGGAAGGCACCTACCCGTTTATACGCGGAGGCGTTTCATCTTGGGTGCACCAAATTATTACTGGTCTGCCCCAGTTCCGTTTTTCGCTGATCTTTCTAGGTGGCGATCGCGGCCACTATGGCAAGCAGCAATACACCTTACCGGACAATGTTGTGCACCTTGAATGCCATTACCTGATGGACAATCTTGACGACACCAAGCCAAAGCCTAGCAAAGGTAGTCATCGAGCCTTCGAGACCCAACGCACTCTGCATGACCGGTTCCGCAGCAATAAACCCGTGCCCGAAGGCGTGCTCAGCCAAGCATTACGAGATCTCGGGCGCAAAGGCGGCATCAGCAAAGAAGACTTTCTGTACAGCGAAGAAAGTTGGCAGATGATTGACGAAAGTTACCGAAAATACTGCACCGAGCCTTCCTTTGTGGACTACTTCTGGACCATACGGATCATGCACGCGCCCCTGTTCATGCTTGCAGACATCGCGCAAAACATTCCGAAAACCCGGGCGGTACACTCCATCTCCACAGGCTACGCCGGGCTTTTGGGCGCCATGCTAAGGGATTCGCGCGATGTGCCTTTTATCCTCACGGAACACGGCATATACACGAAAGAGCGTAAGATCGATCTTTCTCAGGCCGAATGGATACGTGAAGCCAGCGACCAGGTAAGCGCCAACCTCAACGACCAACTCGGCTATATTCGGCAGTTATGGATTCGATTTTTTGAGACCATGGGCAGGCTTACCTACCAGCAGGCAGACCCCATCATTTCCCTCTACCTAGGGAATCAGCAACGACAACTGGCGGACGGCGCCGCCCCGGAACGAACCCACATTATCCCGAACGGCATCAGCCCCGAGCAGTTCGAAGGCGCACTCGCCGCAAGGCCTGCGACAGTGCCCATGGTAATGGGTCTTGTGGGCAGGGTAGTGCCGATTAAAGACATAAAAACCTTCATAAGAGCCATGCGCTCGGTGTACGAGGTGGTTCCGAATGTCGAAGGCTGGATTGTCGGCCCGGAAGACGAAGACCCGGCCTACGTAACCGAGTGCAAAGAACTCGTCAGCAGCCTAGGCTTGCAGGATTGTGTGAAGTTTTTGGGTTTCTGCAACGTGAAAGAGATACTGCCGCAACTTGGGTTGATGGTGCTAACCTCAATTTCTGAAGCCTTACCGCTGGTTATTCTGGAAGCCCATGCCGCTGGGCTGCCTTGTTTGGCCACAGACGTTGGCGCCTGCCGCGAGCTTATTGAGGGCGGCACTGAGGAAGATAAAAGTCTAGGTCGCAGTGGCGCAGTGGTTCCTATTGCAGACCCGGAAGCGACCGCAAGAGAAGCTATCCGCCTGTTGCTGGACGAGAAACGCTGGCAGCAAGCGAGTGAGGCAGGGCTGGCCCGAGTGAAACGCTACTACACTCTGGACGCCATGTTTGATTCCTATCGCAACATTTACGACACGGCCATAGCCGCCGGGAGCCAGAAAGACTAATGGCAGGCATCGGATTTGAACTCAGGCGCATCCTCAAGCGCGACAACCTGAGCAGCCTGATCGGCGCCTACGGCCTCGCCAGCATCATCAGCTCCGGTCCCTGGGTGCTGTCGGTACTCGGGGTCATGCTGATTGGTATTATCAGTATCAGCCTGTCGGTTCCCGAACGGGAGATCATTCAGTTTCTGGTTTCCGTAACCTATCTGATGGCGATTTCCCTAACGTTGTCGGGGCTGTTTCAACACGTGTTTACGCGCTGGGTTGCAGACCGGCTCTATGAAAAACGTAAGCTGCTGATTCTGCCCAACCTGATGGGCGTGCTCTGGTTTTCCACCCTACTGGCGCTGGCCTGCGGCCTACCGGCAGCGCTTTTTCTGCTGCCCGGCACCTCTGTTGTCTACAAGCTTCTGATGCTGGCCAATTTTGTAGTGCTGTGTAATCTCTGGCCAGTAACCATCTTTCTTTCAGGCATGAAGTCCTACACCTTGATTGTGGCGCTGTTTGCGGTGAGCTACTTCACCGCCATTGTCGCATCTATACTGTTAGCCAAGTATGGGTTGGAAGGGCTTTTGGGCGGCCTGCTGATAGGCCATGGCTTGCTGTTATTCAGCTTTCTATTCACCATCATCCGACAGTACCCAAGTGACGCCCCCATGGGCTTCGACTTTACCCGCCGGGCACAGATTTTCCCCGCTCTGATCGCCACTGGCCTCTTGTTCAACGCCGCCGTTTGGGCCGATAAGTTTATCTTTTGGTTTCACCCGGACACCTCCCAGCACGTAATCGGAACACTCAGGGCATCGGTGATCTACGATCTGCCGATCTTCCTCGCCTATCTGGCCATCATCCCCGGCATGGCTGTGTTTCTAGTACGCATGGAAACAGACTTTTCTGAAGCCTACGACCGCTTCTACAGCGCTGTACGCCAAGGCGACACTCTGGCTCGGATAAACAGTTTTCGGGATGAAATGGTACGTGTTGCACGCAACGGCATTTACGAGATCTGCAAGGTTCAGAGCTTTACCGTCATTATTCTGTTCCTGTGGGCAGATGAACTGCTATCCGCCATTGGGATATCCACGCTCTACTTGCCCCTGTTCTATATCGACTTGGTGTCTGTAAGCATGCAGCTCATTCTGCTCGCCATTCAGAACGTCTTGTTTTATCTGGACGCCAGAAACATCAACGTGTCTTTATGTGTGATCTTTTTTGTCAGTAATATCGTGCTTACGCTTCTCACCATTGAACTGGGCGCCAGCTTTTACGGCTACGGATACGCAGGCGCTACGCTCTTATCCTCGGTAATCGGGCTGGCCATGCTGTCGCGGAAGTTCGACCGACTTGAGTACGAAACCTTCATGCTTCAGGGGCGATAGGGGGTAAAATCTGCTTACTCTATTTGAGCAAACTTAACCCATGTTCCCCTGCTGTTTTTCCAAGAAGTACCAGAATTTTTGTCGATACGAATAGCTCTCCAGCTTTCACCAGTGGAGACTATTTTGACATCGTAGAGTGATTCAGGAATTGGGCTTGGGTCTTTTATCTTCCTCCACTCTGTATTCGATGCCCACCAAGTTTCGCCAGTACGTATATTGAACTTTACGTGTCGCGTTTTTCCTTCTTGGGAGAGAGAAACTATCTCCAGAGCGTAAGTTCCATGCTCGGTGCCCAATGAACTACATCCCGAAATCCCAAACAAAATCGCAACAATAAGAGCTCCGTATCGCATATCCTTCTCGCTTCATCTTCGGTGTGATGTGAGTTTCTGTTGAGCGCTACCAACTGGTACTCCCCCGCGTGGATTGACTCCAGTTTGTCCCAGTACGTGATTAGGGTAAGTTCAATTTTTCCCGTCAGGGCGCGGCGCAAAATCTGGGCACCGAGAAAGCCTACTGTTGCGGACGAATCCCTGATGCCAGTTTCGTATAAATATGCCGTGAACCCTTCGCTATGGGTTTCAGGCACTCGGCATTTCCACTCTCTGGCGATCATTACTACACATTCTCCCTTGCTTTGTAACGCCATGCTCAGCTGCCGCATCAGCGGTCGGACTGAAGCTCCTTGATACTGTGCCGCATGCGACGCCGCTGGTTCTCATTGGGGAGTGGCTTTTCAGGTCGGTTTTCGCAATACCTACACCCTGCATCTCCGCAGCGACCTTCAAGCCATATGTTGCAATATGCGCAGATAAAAGCATCAAAAGGCTCAGAGTAAATCGCCGGTTCTTGACACTTGTGGCATGCAACCGAGTCTTCCGGAATGAAGCCCTCGATTTTGACTGCCCCGTCGATGAGCAGAAACCCTTCTTCATCAGCCTTTTCTACGAACTCTATGTTCATGCTTGTCTACAATTAACGCTGAGCGCACCGGTGACTTTGGCGTAGCGAAGCGGAGACAAGGGCATCCGAGTGCCACGCCTGGTTAAATTACTATCGTTCACCTTCAAGGCCATGCCATACCCGCAGAATAATGATGGTGCTGGCATGAAGTGAGTATCGAACGACGTATTTTCCAAAAACCATATCTCGAACAGAGTCTGGCACCGGTGCTATTTCAACGGGTGTGCCCATTTTGGGGAAGTCTGGAAGCAGTCCGATTTTGCCAACCAGTTCGGCGGCAACCTTAGCTGCCGCCGATGGATTGTGGGCTTCAATCAACTCCCTCAAACGTTTCAAATCTTCAATGGCATCATCCGTGTAAACCAGTTTCACTTACCTGACCTCGGTGCGTCCTGCTCGTTCTCGGCTCCCCAACTATTAAGCCAGCTATGAACCTCGCTGGCATCAACCACCTTGCCACGGGCAGCAGACTCCATTGCCTCTAACGTTTGTTTCCATCGCTCTTGCTCAAGCTGCTGCTTTTCTATGTATTCTGACAAAGCCTGGTTGATTACCCAGCCTTTGCTCCGGTGCAGCCTGCCGGCGATTGCTTCCAGGTGCTGTTCAACTTCTGCTTGGAGGCGAACTGTGGTGACACTCATGACTATACCCTCGAATTTTCGACTACAACGTATTACAGCATAGTCGATGAGCGTGCGGCAAAAAACTTAACAGCTAATTATACGAACACTTTCGCATATCACCCATTGTAAAACTCTACTGAATCGCGTCCAAAACACAAAACTTTCATAATTAAAACAGCATCTTGAGAGCCCATCACCACAGCTACCTCTGGAGTTATGCGCCCTATTATGAGCCACCCTTGCTCCCTTCATCGGCGTATAACTCTGTCACTCTAGCTCCTACTTTTAAACACTATCAGATAGTTACGAAAAGCAGCGGAGCAGGCAAACCTGAGAAGCTGGCCTATGTCAGATTCTCAGGTTTGGCGCTGTGTTAACTGGTCAACCAACGTTGGATGTTGGTACGAAGGAAAAGGACTTGTTTTAGAAGTGAATAACCGTACGAATGCTTTTACCCTCATGCATCAACTCAAACGCCTTGTTGATGTCTTCCAAGGGCATTTCGTGAGTAATGAACACATCCAAAGGGATCTCGCCTTTCTCTGCTTTTTCCACGTAGCCCGGCAACTCCGTGCGGCCTTTTACACCACCGAACGCTGAGCCTTTCCATACTCGGCCTGTGACCAGTTGGAACGGGCGAGTGCTGATTTCTTCGCCCGCACCGGCAACGCCGATGATGATGGATTCACCCCAGCCCTTGTGGCAACACTCTAGTGCCGAGCGCATAAGCTGAACATTGCCAACACACTCAAAAGAGTAGTCTACGCCGCCGTCTGTCATGTCGACGATGACTTCCTGAATGGGCTTGTCGTAGTCCTTTGGATTAACCACGTCGGTTGCACCTAGCTGTTGCGCAATTTCGAATTTCCCGGGGTTGATATCTACGGCAATGATACGACCCGCTTTTGCCATTTTGGCACCAATGATCGCCGCCAAGCCGATACCACCCAAGCCAAAGATCGCAACCGTTGCGCCTTCTTCAACCTTGGCGGTATTCATTACCGCACCAATGCCTGTGGTTACGCCACAACCTAGCAAGCACACTTTATCCAAAGGGGCTTCTTTGGGAATTTTTGCCAGA
The DNA here is from genome assembly GCF_023016045.1 of Marinobacter sp. S6332. Classification (GTDB taxonomy): domain Bacteria; phylum Pseudomonadota; class Gammaproteobacteria; order Pseudomonadales; family Oleiphilaceae; genus Marinobacter. The sequence goes on from NZ_JALKAP010000001.1 coordinate 247,599, forward strand.
GACACTTCTGGCAACACCGTGTACTCAGAGAAGGTTGAACAGCCCATATAGTGGTACAACGGTTCGCCTTTGTATGAGAAGCGAGAAGTACCGTCGGGCATCACGCCTTTACCCTGCGTTGCTCGCACGGCGCCGCACAGGTTGGTCTTGCCAGAGGTGCAGAACTTGCACTCGCCGCACTCCGCCGTATAAAGCGGAATCACATGGTCACCAACCTCTAGACCAGTCACGCCTTCACCCAAAGCCTCTACAATACCACCACCTTCGTGGCCCAAAATAGTCGGGAACAGGCCTTCGGGATCAGCACCTGACAGCGTGTAAGCATCGGTATGGCAAACACCCGTTGCCACAATGCGAATCAGAACCTCACCCTTTTGGGGTGGAGCCACATCCACCTCAACGATTTCCAGCGGTTTGTTAGCCTCGAAGGCCACAGCAGCACGGGATTTAATCATCTTGAATCTCCTCTGATCCGGTTTGGCAAAGCCGACATCGGCCTGATAACGGCTACTGTATCATCGAACAAAAGCACTAGCCCCCATGTCTCCCAGCAATCTTTATGGCAGGCTGGTGCGTAAATCTCACACTGACATTCGTAAATACCTGAAAAACGGAACCGTTAATTTGCGCACTTTATATTGGTTTACCCGAGACCTTCGCTTACACGATAACGCAGCTCTTCTGGCAGCCTCAAGGGCAAACATGCTGTTGTGTGTGTACGTGGTTGACCCGCGCTGGTTCACACCCGGGCCCATGCAATCCAAAGCCATGGGCACTCATCGTTGGCGCTTTCTATGGCAAAGCTTGATGACTTTAGAGCGCAGCCTAAGAACTTTGGGACAGCGGTTACATATTGCGTACGGCAAACCTGAAGAAGTGGTTCCAGCACTGGCCCATAACCACGGCATAAATTGCGTTATCCGCTCACGCCAACCGGGAACCCGTGAAGCTGGCCAATGGCAAACCCTGCAAGACAAGCTGCCAAATACAGCCTTTCAAGAGTTCGAAACGCTTAGCCTGTACACCGAAGGCTCGCTACCCATGGGCTTGGAAGAGCTGCCAGAAACCTTTTCCAAGTTTCGCAAGCAGATTGAGCAAACCGGAGAGCATGGCCCCTCACTACTCAGAATTCGTACCCTCACCGCATTGCCACCGGCTCCGGGATTTCCCGAGGATAACCGGGGCGAATGCCCGCCTGTTGAAGATCCCTTACACCCCTGTGCTTTCACCGGCGGAGAACAGGCGGGTCTAGCGAGATTGCAGGAGTATTTGTTCGGCAACCATGCCATCACTGATTACAAGCAAACGCGAAACGCCCTCGACGCGTTTAATGAATGGGACGCTTCCTCCAAGTTTTCACCTTGGTTGGCCGACGGTTCGCTCTCAGCCAGAGAAGTTGCAGAAGCCATTGCGCACTATGAGCGCACAGAAACCAAAAACGAATCCACTTACTGGCTGTGGTTTGAGTTGCTATGGCGGGAGTATTTTTACTGGTACGCCCTCAAACACGGTGCTGATCTATTCCGGCGTGACGGCGTGCAACACAAGCGGCGGCCAGTAACCTTTTACGGCCATCGTTTCAAAGCCTGGCGTGAAGGCAACACCCAATACCCATTGGTAAATGCAGCCATGAACCAGCTCCGAGAAACTGGCTACATAAGCAATCGGGGCCGCCAGCTGGTTGCCAGTTGTTTTGTGAACGAGTTGGAGCTGGACTGGCGCTATGGCGCCGCATGGTTCGAAGAGCAATTAATCGACTATGATGTAGCAAGCAACTATGGCAATTGGCAGTATCTGGCTGGCGTGGGTGCCGATCCGCGGGGTTTAAGGCGGTTCAATCTGGAAAAGCAGGCACAACAGTACGATCCAGCCGGTGCTTTTGTTGAAACTTGGCATGGTCATGCCAAGCAACCCGTTGGGCTGCATACCGTGGACGCGGCGGACTGGCCAATTTCCTGACAATATAGTGCTCTGCCAACGCCAATTAACCAACAGAGGATTCTTGTTCATGGCTTTTTTCAGCCAGAAAGATGCACGTAAGCAGTTAGATGCGGAATCGGAGAAGGTAAACCGCGCCGATTTGGAAGCCCTATTAGAGCGGCAGAAAGCAATTGAGGAAAAAGTCAAAGGTAGCGGCAAGCTGCAACGCTTCAGCGCCGATATCAAGTTGATGTTTTCCATTATCCGAGATTACTGGAACGGAAGCTACCGCAATGTGCCTTGGAAAAGCATCGCGGCCATGGCAGGCGCATTGCTATACGTATTGAATCCGCTGGATTTTATTCCAGATCTCATTATGGGCATCGGGTTTGTGGACGATGTTGGTGTTGTTGCACTATGTTTAAAACTAGTGGAGTCGGATTTGCACAAATACGCGGCTTGGAAAGAGCATAAGGAAGAACACGGACATTTTGCACAATCGGATTGATCGATTAATGAACTACAGGTAATCTCACCGCCTGCAACTTATCACTACTAAATTCTCCGGAGAGCATGTGGATTTTGCCACCCTGATTGGCCTTTTAGGCGCAATGTTACTTATTGTCACCGCCGTTGTTCTTGGTGCAGCCCCGGATGTATTTATTAACGGCGCCTCACTATTGATCGTAGTCGGTGGCACTTTGCTGGTTGTGCTTGCAAAGTTCAGCATTCCGCAGTTTCTGGGGGCCTTCAAAGTTGCTGCCCGGGCGTTCAAGTTTAAACTTCCCGAAATTCAGACCAGCATTGAAGAGTTGGTGGACGTTGCTAACGTCGCCCGCAAAGAGGGGGCTCTTGGCCTTGAGGGGCGTGAAGTCGGCTCTCCATTTCTCGGTAATGGCATTCAGATGTTAGTGGATGGCCAACCAGGCGAGACCATCAAGCAACTATTGGACAAAGAACGTTTGATGACGCTAGACCACAACCGCTCCGGCGCCAAGGTATTCACGGCGATGGGCGATGTAGCACCTGCAATGGGTATGATTGGTACCTTGATTGGTCTGGTACAAATGCTCTCGAACATGGAAGACCCCAAATCCATAGGCCCGGCTATGGCGGTTGCGCTGCTGACTACACTTTACGGTGCAATGATTGCCACCATGATCGCTGGCCCCATCGCCGATAAGCTTACACTGCGCATGACGGAAGAAGCTCGCTTACAAATGCTGTATACAGACGCAGTAGTGGCTATTCAGCAGGGCACAAACCCGCGCGTTATAGAACAGATGCTCTCCAGCTACCTGCCCCCGAACAAGCGCGATAAAGCGCCCGAGGCGGAGGCCGCCAGCGGATAGATCCCATGGACGAGCTTCCAGAAGAGGAAAAACCGGGTATTCCGGCTTGGGTTGTTACCTTTGCTGACCTGATGTCCCTGCTCATGTGCTTCTTTGTGCTTTTGCTGTCGTTTTCCGAAATCGACGCAATGAAGTTCAAACAGATAGCTGGCGAGCTCTCAAAAGCCTTTGGTGTGCAGCGAGACGTACCCGCACTGGAAATCCCCATGGGCACCAGCCCGGTCTTTGATAAATTTTCGCCTGCCCCTCCGGAGCCAACGCTGGTCAACGAGGTCAAACAAACCACGACCGATCAGCAGCCAGAGCTGCAAACCCTCAAAAGCCCTACGGAAGAAGCTTTGGATTCAGCAGCAGAAGAAGCTCTTGAAGCCAGCACCACCAGCATTCAAGAGGTGCTTGAAGATGCTATTGAAGACGGGCGCATTACTGTAGAAAAAGATCAGGACCAGCATCGAATTGTTATTCGAATTGAAGAAAAGGGTTCCTTCTCTTCTGGTTCGGCAAAGCTAACCTGGGAATTTGAAGGCCTGCTTCTGGAGATGGCCAAGGTGTTGGCGGATATGCCGGGCGATCTGACGGTGGAAGGCCATACCGACGACATCCCTATCCGAACATCGCGTTTTTATAGCAACTGGGATCTTTCTGCGGCCCGTTCCGCAGCGGTCGCAAACGTTTTGCTGGCCACGGGCGCCGTTGAACCAACACGTCTAGCAGTCAAGGGCTTGGCCGATACAGAGCCCCGGGTAGACAACACATCTTCGGAAAACCGTGCGAAAAACCGACGCGTAGAAATTATCATTGATATGTCTGACCCGCTGGAAGAAGAGCGATTGCGACTTAGGGAGCTTATTGAAAATGAAGCCAACGAAAGTGAGGCCATTATCGATATCCGCCCTCTCAGCCCGGACACGAGCATGGATTCCGGTGCTGGGTCGTCTGATAACAGTATTACTTGGTAATACAAGCGTTAGTCGGCGTATCCAGTGAGCTCCATATACCCTTCTCCCTGATGGCTACCGGATACACTGACTGGGCTCTCCCAATAAGGATAAAGCCCGGAATTTAAATAGTCACCAGGGGGTGCACTTAGTTCTATAGCCAGATGGTAGTCTGGAACGCTTAGCTGCCAGCGCACAGGCACACCCTCGCGACGCTCCAGCTCTTTCAGGTTTAATTCATCGGCGCCCAAGGGCACCGGGGCACCTTTCGCCGGGAGCCAGGTGCCTGATAGGAAACTGCCGCTTTCATCCCGCAAGCGAAAGGCCATCAGCTTGTCGCCGCTGTTCAGGTGCAGCGCGAACCAGTCCCAACCCTTCTGTCCGGTTTTCAGAAGCTGGCTGCTCCATTCTCGATCAAACCAACCTTTACCCCTTACTTCCAGCACTTCGCCTCCCAATGTGACTTCTCCGGCAATGGCAATGTCAACAAGGCTGAAATACATCGAACCTTCTCCGCTGGCAGATTTCGCACTGAAGCCTGCCTCGCCATGGGCCACGGGCTCGCCTTCAATGGTGAGTGTCAGGTCGTAGTTCCAGCCGTCACCCGCAGCTTGCAGTTGCCAGCGATCGTTCGCCTCATTGCCGCTCAGCAGCCAGTTGTCCAGCCAAACCTGAAACGGAGCGGCGGTTGCACCGGCGTTCCCCACATCGCCACGGGCCAGTTTTTCGGCAAAATAATGCTGCCCCTTCCAGCTCACTGCAGCGTGGGCCATCCAAGCGGCTTGCAGTGGCCAGTCGGTGGCCGCCGGGGCTGACTCGCTTACCGCTCTGGGCTGAAGCGCCTGCCGGAACTGCGTCCACTGCAGCCCTAATGGCTCGCCCTTAGTTGTTTCAAGGTTTGCAGTGAGGTACCACCACTCGATGCGATGTTGCGGGTGTGGCCCAAAGTCTTCCGGAAAGTTCAGCTGGTCACCTGAGCCCGGCTGCAAATACGGCGTATCTAGTCTGACGCTTTGTTCGACACCGGCCAAACCCGCGAAGCCTTCATCTGAGTTGTCGCTGGAACAGCCTAAAAACACGAACAAAGTCAGGAGCAACATGCCGTGTCGAATCATCGCTCTCCTCCCGTCAGCGCGCTAGCGGATACAGGTGCCACAGCCGGTCTACCCAGTTGCCGACGCATTAGCGCGGCGATGCTCAAGCCGACGGCCAAACTGAGCATACCAAGCTCAAACCAAAATGCCGGGTACACTGCCATAGGCAACGTCCAACCAAAGGCAAGAGGGTTGATTCTATGCACCAGCACCCACGTCAGCCAAATACCCAGTGGTAAAGCCAGTACCGCGATACCACCGGTCAACAATAGCGCCAGCCGTAGTAGCTGCCCTGCGACCTGGCGTTGTGACATACCCCACGCTACCAGCAGCCGGAAGTACCAAGCCCGGGTTGAGAAAAATACCCAACCCATCATCAACAAGGCAGCCGCCGCCAGAATCAGAGTGAGCAACGTCATCGCTCGGGTGAGCGCAAAGGTCTGGTCGAATACACTGGTAGCCAGTTCGCGGATGGTGCCGTTATCTCTCATTGAAAGCGCTTCAACCTGCCAGATTCCCTGTAGTGCATCGGTCATCTGCGCGATTCCGGGCTTGCCGGGAGTAACAGAAAAACTCTCGAAGCGAACGTTGAAGCTGTCAGGCAGTGTTTCTGCGCTCAACAGGATTTCGCCCACGGGGCGCCCGTAGTCCGGGTAAATACCCTGTATTGGCATCACCCGCTGCTGATTACCAAGGCGCAGTTTCAGATTGTTGCCCACACTTAGATTTTGCCGACGCGCCAGCTGCTCATTAATCATCACCCCGGATCCAGAGTCCAAGGCTTCCCAGTGTTGGTCTGCAGCCTCCAATAACGACCATGAGCGGATCAAAGCGCCCACGGGGGCTACTGCAAACACATCCACTTGTGGGTTATTGGCATTGTCCGTACCGGTAACTTGGGCCTGCCCACGCATCACTCTGTGCCACTGTAGGCCCGGAGTATTTGTCTGCTGGCGGGTTAGCCATTCTGCCGCTTGGCGCCCATCAGCTCCGGCTGGCACTTCGATGTAATAAGCGGCTTCAAGTCGCTGCCCAAGCCAGCGGTCGAAGGTATCTTCGAACGTGGTAACCAGCGCCTGCACAGCAAGCACCATGGCCAGTGCAAACTGCAAGGCGACCAGTGGCAACGTCAGGCGGCGCGCCAGCACAGCCAGCTCCCGATAACGCCACAGGGCGAGGGGCTTTGTCGAACGGCCAGCACACCAGCGGGCAATCCGGGCGACAGCATAAGGTGCCAGCCAACCGGCGCCGGCGAAAACCAAAGCAACCGCAATAAACACCCAAGGTAGAGAGGGCGCCAGCCAAGCCATGGCCAAACCGGCCACCAATAATAGTGCTGCCAAACCGCTGTAAACCGTCTTAGGCAATATCAACGAGAGACGTTCACGAAATCTGAGTAGAAGTAAGTCGCCCAAGCAAGCAATAACCACAACGGCCAGCATAACCAGAACCGGCATTGCCCAGCCTTGCCCCTGCCCGGCGTAAAGCGGAATATCAAACAAGCCATCAAGCGCCTGTCCAAACCCGCCACCAAGCCCCGCCGCTAGCCATCGGCCCAAGCCTACCCCGGGAACAACACACATCAGGGCCAGCGCAAGGATTTCAAATACCAACCAACGCTGAACCCGGTCAGGCGAAACACCAAACCGGTGCAGCAGAGCAAAGCTGTCCCGGCGCTGCACAAGCCCCAACAGATAGACACTGCGCAGCAACAAAGCCGTAATCAGCAACACCAGTATGCCCAAGGCTTCCAGATTGAGCAGAAAGCTGTCGCCAAGCTCGCCGGTGTCCGGGCTGGTTGAAAAGCTGGTCAGTTGGTACCCACCCGGCAGGTCAGCAGTTTGGGTAGTGTCTGGCGTCAGAAGATACAAACGGCTATCGCGAGATTTAATGGCAGTAGCCACACCCATATCCAAAAAGGGCTTGCCGTTAAGAGGCTGGTCCAAAGCCGGAGATGGGCGGTTTCTGGAGCCAAAACAATAGGCCGCCAGGGGATCGATCCCCACAAGGCGGTTGCCGGTTTCAGGGGTAACTTCCAACCAGGGCATCACGCAGACACCGACAAGGCGCAGTGCTACAAAATCATCAACCGCCAGCATTTGGCCATCGTCCCGCACCACTTGTTGGCGTTCCGCCACCGCCTGTTCGCTCTGATTCAGGCTTGCCCGAGCCTGGCTGGTGAGGTGATTTACCCCCGTCCATAGCATAGTGGCAAGAACAATCATGACTGCTAAAGCAAGCAGTTGCAGGGGGTGACGGCGATAGTGACTGAATAGGGCCCCGGGCAAGGAGAACGAGGCCAAAAGAGATGGCAAGCCCTTCATAAGCTGCTCAAATGGCCAAGATCCAAATGCTGCTGGCAACCGGCAGCAAGCTCGGCATCGTGGGTAGCCAGTATCAAGCCGCAGCCGTAACGGGCCTGAAGATCAAACAATACCTGTGTGACTTCATCAGCTGTATGGCGATCAAGACTACCTGTGGGTTCGTCCGCCAGAATCAACGCTGGCTCCATTGCAAACACCATGGCCAAGGCTGCCCGTTGGCGCTGGCCACCGGAGACCTGATCTGGATAACGCTGGGCCAGAGCGCCTATATCCAAACGTGTCAGCCAGTCTTGACTGCTTGCTGTAGAACGGCCAGCCAGCTGGGCTCGAAACTGCACATTTTCAAGCAAAGTAAGTGCTGGCATCAGGTTGGCCTCCTGAAACACCACGCCAATCTGCTGCCGTCGCAAGCTCGACCATTTCATTGCCTTTTGCCGGGCAATTTTGGCTCCAGTTTCAAAAACCTGTCCTTGCAGCACGATGGTGCCAGCGTCTGCCAACTCCAATCCACACAATAGATTCAGCAGGGTGCTTTTGCCGGAGCCCGATCGGCCGGTCAGTGCTAGGGACTGGCCTTGCCCGAGGGTAAACGACAGTTTTTCAATAACCGGAACGGTTTCGTTGCCGCTGACAAAGTGCTTGCTCAGCCCTCTAACCGCCAGCAGAGATTCTGCCATTTAAGTCCCCCGCCATTCCCGAAACTGCTCCAGCCAAGATAGCAGGGCCGGAATAATCACCAACACCAGAACAGTCGATAGGCCCAAGCCAAACGCGATAGAGGTGGCCATAGGGATCAAAAATTGTGCTTGCAGCGAGGTCTCAAACAACAACGGAAGCAAGCCGCCAATGGTGGTCAGGGAGGTCAGCAATACGGCGCGCACCCGCTGCACAGCCGCCTCATTCAGCGCCTCATTGATACCCAACCCCTTCTCTCGCTGATGATTGTAAAAGGAAACCAGAATGATGGCGTTGTTCACCACAATGCCTGCAAGACCAAACAGCCCAAACAGCGATAGAACCGTAAGCTGAATCCCCATCACCCAATGACCCAGCAAAGCACCCACTAGTGCAAACGGAATAATGGCCATCACGATCAACGGTAGGCTCCAAGAAGCGAAGACCCACACCAATATTACATACATCAAGGCTATGCCGACCACTAAGCCTGTTTTCATATCGTTAATGGTTTCCCGCTGATCCGCCGACCGCCCTTCGAAGCTGTAGCGTACGTTGTAGCGGCTCGCGATATCAGGCAAGGCATCCGCCTCCAGACTCTCGATAATTTGTGCCGTGGTGCTTACCCGTGTGTTCAACGCAGAAGTGACTTCAACCGCTAACTTGCCATCGGCGTGGCGCAATGCCTCAAAACCCTGACGATGATCCAGATTCATCACTTGCCCCAGCGGGACAAAACGGCCATCGGGTGTGCGCACCGTCACCCGAGACAGAGTGGATAAACGCTCACGTTGCTCCTTAGGCAACTGCACACGCACTTCCATTTCATCACGACCGTCCTGATAAATCTGGGCGACGCGGCCATCGAAGGCCGCCCGCAATTGGCGCCCCAAGTCGGTTGTGGTGAGGCCTAAGGCTTGACCGTAGGCACTGGTTTGGTAGATCAGCTGCTCCCGGCCCCAGGGCATGTCATCTTCTACATCCAGTACTCCCGGCAGGGTCGATAACGCCTGCGCCAGCTCTTCAGCAGCAAGCTTTAGGTTCTGTGAATTGTCACCAGTCAGTCGCACGTTCACATCCCGGCCCGGAGGCCCGGCCTGACGCTCGGAAATCGCCAGATTATCCAACCCAGCAGGCAGAGCCAGTCGGCTGCGCCATTCGTTGATAAACTCCGGATTGCGCACAGGGCGCTGATCCGAAGGCACCAACTCAATCATCATAGAGCCCAGTTCATCTCCGGACCGGGAACTGCCTCCCGCACCCAGTGTTGCACCTTCTGTGGTAACGGCGTGTAGTATCAGATTGCCGCCCAGTGCCGACTCTGTTTCATTTAATGTCGTTTGCATATCCGCTATAAATTGATCAACGGTTTTGCTGTCTGTGCCCGCAACGAAACTGGCGTTGGCGTAAAGTACCGAGGGTTCCGGCGTTGGAAAGAAGTTGAATCCGAGGCGACCGCCAGCAAGCAGGCCCACGGTTACTAGCGCCAAAGCGACCACACAGGCCATAGTGATGCCTCTATGCTCCAAACTACGCTGGGAAAACCGGCGAAATGGACCTTCACGAAAGCGATCAAAACGGCGTTCAAAACCAACACGGAAACGTGCGACAGGATTGCGGCTGGGCGCCGCAGGCTCTGGCGTATTCTTATTGGCATTTCGGGGTTTGAAAGCATGCCGCAAGTGAGCGGGCAGAACAATGAAACACTCAAGCAAGGACGCGATCAGTACACAAATCATGATGACCGGAATATCGCCAAGAATATTACCGATAACACCACCCACCACCAGCAATGGCATAAACGCGGCGACCGTGGTTAACGACGATGCCAGCACTGGCCAAACCATGCGCTTTGCTGCGCCTTCCGAAGCATAAATAGAGGCCTCACCCATGCGGGCGTGGGCATCTGCGTCTTCCCCCACAACAATAGCGTCATCAACAATCACCCCCAGCGCCATAATCAGCGCAAACAAGGACATCATGTTGATAGAGCCGCCAATCAGCCAGAACACACCCAAAGCTGCCAGAAACGCCGTGGGAATACCGACCGCCACCCAAAGTGCAACGCGCCCGGGGAGGAACAGGTACAGCAGGCACACAACCAATATCAAACCGCTGAGACCATTATTAGTAAGGAGGGAGATACGGTCGTTCAGCAGCTGCCAGGTCTCGTCGTAAACTTCCAACTGTATCGACGGCGGCATCGTGGCCCGGGTTTCTTCAAGCCATTGTTCCAATACTTTCGCGGCTGCCAAGGAGTTGCCGTTCTCTGCTCTTTGCAGTTGCAATTCAATGGCAGGAAAGCCGTTACGGATAAGGGAAACTTGGCTATCGCGGTCTTCTTGACGAACATCGGCAATATCTCCCAGCCGCAGCTGAACACGCTCATCACTGAGTAGCGGTAACGATTCAAACGCCTGAGGACTGCGCCTTTGCTCTACAGACCGTAGCTCCCGAGCCGAGTCCTGCTGCGCCATGATTCCAGCGGGCAAGTCCCGCGAAACCGAAGCCACTCTGTCGGCAACCTGCTCAAGTGTAAGCCCCAAGGTCTCCAGCCTTTCAACAGGGATATCGATACTGATTTGCTGCTCGGGCAACCCCCGGAAAGACACCCGGTCTATACCCTGTTGCAAGAGCTCATCTTCGTATCGGTAAGCCAAAGCCCGTAGCTCGCTGCGATCAACGTCTCCGAACATCAACAGGCGGGCAACGGGCTCGTAACGCTCGATACGGGCGACTCGAGGCTCTTCAGCGTCTGTAGGGAGGTTGTTGAATTCATCAACTTGCTGGCGCACATCATCCAGTGCAGTGATCGGGTTGGTGCCTTCCTGAAACTCCAGAGTGATAGAGGCAATGCTTTGCGCCGAAGTGGAAGTCATCTTCTTGAGGCCATTCACACTGCGCAAACGCTGTTCCAGCGGGTTGGTAATACCCTGCTCCACATCCTCTGCAGAGGCACCACTCCAAACCACTCGCACACTGACTATATCGAGCGCAAAGGTAGGAAAAAACTGCACGTTCATGCGAGTAAGCGCCAAGGTACCGGCGAGCAGCATCATCAACATCACAAGGTTGCCAGCGACCTTGTGATGTACAAAAAAGCCAATGACGCCTTTTCTGCGCCTCATTCCGGGACGCTCCCTTTGTCTTCATTTGTATTTGCTATGTCTACTTTCAAGCCGGTAAGCGCATTCGGAAGGTGGGTAACAACCAATTGCGCACCCGGCTTGAGCGCTTCACCGGCAATTAAAAGGCGCCGCTCGCCGTTGTCGGAGACTGCCTCGCCAACCCGTTCAACAGAAACACGCTGCATGCGACTGTCATCTGCAACCAGATATACGTTATTGGCGCCGTATAGAGCGCTGAAAGGAATACCTACAGTCCCACTACGCTGCGGCCGTTCAAGGCTGACAGGCAAAAGAGCACCCGGACGCAAGCCTGCTGAGTCTCCTGCCAATTCGAGAATCGCCTCAGTTCCAGCTGGGTCGCTAGTACCAGCAAAACGTTCCAGCCGGAATCGAACCTCCTGCTTATCACTGTATGCATAGAGATCCTCGCCATTCGCCATAGCGTTTAATAACTCAGCACGATACCGCTCAGGCACTCTGGCCCGGAGCTCCATACCTTCTGAGGCATAGACGGAGAGCAGTTTCTGATTTCTTGATACTTGATCTCCCACCGCCACCTGAACATCCGTTACCACGCCATCGAACGGAGCAATAACTCGAGCGCGCTCAGCATCTCGCCGGGTGATCGCCAGAGTTGCCTCGGCCTGAGCCAATCTGGCTTCTAGGCTTTGCAGCCGCGCCGGATGTTCATCGATAGCGCGCTGGCGATTACTGGCACTGAGTTCCGCTCTGGCCACACCGTCGGTTACACTTTCCAGATTTTCTAGAGATGCAAGATTACGGTCTACCAAAGATCGAGTGCGCTCCCTTTGCCTGCGGGCATTATCCAGAATGGCCAACTCGCTTTTCAGCGCGACTTGGTCGTTGCGATAACGCACCTCTTCTGAGCGAATCTGCGCCGCAAGGTCAGCCACTTGGGCGTTTGCTTGAGCAAGCACTGGTTCAGTATCTTGAACATCCAGAGCCACCAAAAGATCACCTTTGCTAACTCTTTGACCCTCGGCGACGGGCCGCTCACCAATGCGACCAGCCAAGGTGGCAATCACCAATACCTGCTCGGGCGCTACTATCTCGCCGTACAGAGGCAAAATAGGGGTGTGGGCTTTTGGCTCAACCCGCTGAACCTCTACCCGCCAGGTACGCTCGGTAGCAGACACCTGAGCTGGCTCCGGGCGGGTCATTTTCAAAAACAGGAAACCCAAAATTCCGGCAGCGAGAATGATTACGGGTACAAATCGTTTGGACATAGCGTGTGGGCCAGCTAAGGTAAATAAAGCTCCGCCAGAAGACGGGAACGAATAACCAGATATCTCTTCACGGCACCTGAAAAGCATCTCCGGATTACTATAAAGCGTACTGTCAGGAGTACTATACGTTTGTTCTCAGAAAACTATGCCAACCTGCTCAGCGCCACAGTTATCAACGCGTTCATTGTGGTGATTGTTGTGTTCATGCACCGCGAGGCGCTAGTTCGCCTGAGCGCCCTTTTGAAAATAATGCACACTCACCACCACTTGCGCCTAGTCACGGCTGTTCTTGGCGTTTTGCTGGCTCACACCGTACAGGTGTGGGTGTTTGCCGCCGCCTATTTCTTCATGCACCACGCGGATACCTGGGGCACTCTGGCAGGCAACTTCAACGGCAGTTTTCTGGACTGCGTTTACTTTTCTTTTAGCACCTTTACCACCGTTGGCTATGGTGATATCGAACCCTTGGGCGCACTACGTTTTTTGACCGGAATCGAAGGGCTCACCGGGTTAGTATTAATCACCTGGAGCGCTTCGTTCCTGTTCATGAAAATGCAGCGCTACTGGACAGGCAGTTAGCAGCCTGTCCGTATGCTCGCAGCTTTATACCCACTTGCATCTAGCCAAGGTGTAATACAGTAGAGGCACTACCACAACAGTCAGCAAGGTCGAGAGCGCAAGCCCGAACACCAGCGAAATTGCCAGCCCGTTAAAGATGGGGTCATTGAGGATGAAGTAAGCACCCACCATCGCTGAGACCGCCGTCAGGGCTATGGGTTTGATACGCACTGCCCCCGCCAGAACCACAGCTTTCTCCAGCTCAATTCCTTCATCCAGAAGTTGCTGAATGAAGACCACCAGCAATATGGAGTTGCGCACAATAATACCCGCCAGCGCAATCATCCCGATCATACTAGTTGCGGTGAATTCCCTATCCAGCAGAGCATGCCCGGGCATAATGCCGATCAGGGTCAGTGGTATGGGCGCCATGATCACCAGCGGCAGAATATACGAACGGAATTGCGCCACCAGCAACACAAAGATCATGAACACACCCACACTGTAGGCTGCGCCCATATCCCGGAAGGTTTCATAGGTAATCTGCCACTCACCATCCCATTTAAGAGTGCCTTTTTCAGGCAGGGGTGGCTGACCAATAAAGAATTGCTGCGGCGCATCTTCCTGCTGGTTCAGGCGCGAGACCATAGAGAACATACCGTATAGGGGCGAGTCTACGTCACCCGCCATATCGGCGGTTACATAGGTCACCGGCAGCAAGTTTTTATGGTAGATAGCGCCGATCCAGTCGGCTTCGCGCACCTGGGCAATACTGGCCAGAGGCACCAGGTTGCCATCGCGGCTGCGCACCTGCAGAGACATAAGCACCGATGGCTGAGCCTTATCGACATCCTCAAGCGTTACCCGAATAGGCACAGGGTATTTGGCATGATCGTCGTGCAAAAAGCTGACGTTCATGCCACCCAGCGCCATTTGTAACGCCACAACCACTTGCGCCTGAGATACGCCCAAACGGGCAGCCCGAGCGCGATCCACTGCAATTTCCCACTGCCGTGTGGGGGCTTCAAGCGTGGTATCAATATCCACAAGTCCTTCCACCTCTGCCATTCCGGCAGCCACAGAACGGGCCAGCTTGGCGCGCTGATGAGCGTCTGCACCGTATATTTCTGCCACTACGGGCGAAAGCACTGGCGGCCCGGGCGGCACTTCAACAATCTTGACGCTGGCATCGTAGCGCTTGCCGATAGCGGTCAGCGGCGCGCGCAGCGATTGGGCGATGTCGTGGGACTGGCGGGGCCGCACGCTCTCATCGCTGAGATTCACCTGAATATCGCCCTGGTACGGGTCACTACGCAGGTAGTACTGGCGCACCAGACCATTGAAGTTGATGGGTGCGGCGGTGCCTGCGTAGCTCTGCCAGCTGGTCACTTCCTCAACAGTTTCCAGATAATGCCCCATCTCCAGAAGCGCCCGCTGAGTTTGCTCAACCGGCGTGTGCTCGGGCATATCCACCACAATCTGGAACTCTGATTTGTTGTCGAAGGGCAGCATTTTCATGATCACCGCCTGAAAACCCGGCAAAGACGCCGCAGCTAAAGTGAGCAGGATCACGCCGAGAGCCAGAAAGCGGCGACGCCAGTGGTGCTCGCCCAGGAAGGGCGTAAGAACACCGCCAAATATTTTCATGGCCAAGGGGCTGACCCCGTCCGCGGAACTGCCGGACTCTTCCGTTCCCGTAACGGCTTCGCCTTCTTTGCGCTTCAACAACCGGAACGCCAACCAGGGCGCGACTACAAACGCAACGATCTGGGACAGCACCATACCGGCAGATGCGTTGATGGGAATGGGGCTCATATAAGGCCCCATCAAGCCACTCACAAAGGCCATAGGCAGCAGCGCCGCCATAATAGTAAGGCTGGCCATAATGGTGGGAGTGCCCACTTCGTCTACAGCAACCGGGATGATGTCTTTTAGCGGGTGCCTAGAATTCTGAATCCGGCGGTTGATGTTTTCTGTGATCACTATGCCGTCATCCACCAGAATACCGATGGAGAAAATCAGTGCGAACAGCGACACTCGGTTCAGGGTAAAGCCCCAAGCCCAGGAGAATACCAGCGTTAGCAACAGCGTAATCAGTACCGCTATGCCGACGATCAATGCCTGACGCCAACCCATGGCGATCAGCACCAGCAACACCACGCCCAGCGTGGCGGAGATAAGATCAGAAATCAGCTTCTGGGCTTTCGCGGAGGCCGTTTCGCCATAATCCCGGGTAACAATAACTTCCACACCCTCAGGCAAAGCCCGGTTGCGGATCTGCTCCAGCCTCTGTTCAATAGCCCGGGTGATATCCACAGCGTTTTGCCCGGGCTTCTTGGCAATGGCGAGCGTCACGGCCGGGTACACATCACCGGCCTGACCAACACTGTTGGCATCTGCTGCTGGGCCGAAACCGGTCATCACACTCTGGTCGGCCACAGTGCCGCCACGACTGACACTGGCCACGTCATCCAGATACACCACTGCACCAGCGTGCATTCCAACCACGAGGCTGCGCACATCATTGACGCTCTCCAACAAAGTGCCCGCCTGAACCGGAATGGACAGGTTGTCGCGAGTAATGCGGGTTTCCTGAGCGCTGGCATTGGCGGCTTTCAGGGCATCGCGAATATCGCCGAGGGTAAGATTGAACCCGGCAAGCAAAGCCGGATCAAAATGGATGTCCACCCGGTCGGGCACACCGCCCACGGTGTAAACATCCCGGGTTCCGGGCACCCGCTTGAGTGCCACTTCCAGCATGTGGGCCAGACGCGTCAGTTCTTCTCCGGTATGACCATTCACCGGGTCATAGAGAGTCAGCGTCATGACCGGCACATCATCAATGCCTTTAGGTTTTATAACCGGCTGAGAAGCACCCAACTCGGGCGGCAACCAGTCCTGATTGGAGTACACCTGGTTATAGAGCCGAACCAGCGCTTCCTTGCGCGGAATACCCACTTCAAACTGCACGGTGATAACTGCCTGGCCCTGACGGGACACGGAATACACGTGTTCAACGCCGGAAATTTCGCTCATAACCTGCTCAGCAGGCGTTGCGATGGCGCTTTCCACTTCCTGGGTGCTGGCACCCGGAAACGCGATCATGATATCCGCCATGGTGACGTCTATCTGCGGTTCTTCCTCTTTTGGAGTGACCACAACCGCAAGCACGCCCAGAATAATAGAAAGTAGCGCTATCAAAGGCGTTAGATGGTTATCCTGAAAAACCCGGGCAATCGCCCCTGAAGGGCCGACCGGAGGCAGTTTGCTGCTCAATTCCGAGCCTCCTTGTTCAAACGATCTGAACCCACCAGTTCACCAGGGTACATAACAACCTGCTCGCCTTGGCTCAGCCCTGCCAGAACCTCCAGGCGGCCGTCCTGCTGCGCACCGGTACGAACCTGCCGTAACCGAGGGCGGCCTTGCTCATCAAGCACAAACACTGCCCTCAGCTCACTGCGACGAACAAGGCTGCTGGCGGGTATCCACAACACTTCACGCGCTGCGACCGGAACGCCCACCTTCACCAGCATGCCCGGAAACAATGACCCGTTGGGCTCATTCAGGCGCATACGCAAACGGAAGGTATGGGTCGCCGGGTTGGCGTAGGGATAAAACGTCATCTCGCCGGTTTCCAGCACCCGACCATCGCCGAGGGTCACCTTCGCCTGGCGGTCGCGCCGGGCCAAATCGGCATATTGCTGGGGCAGATCTACAACAACCCGCAACTGCTCTAGGGACAGACCACTGAGCAGGGGCTGGCCGGGGCTGACAGACTCACCGAGTTCCACATGGCGTTCAGTCAGTATGCCGCCGTAAGGCGCAATAATACGGGTATAACTCAACTGTTCCCGGGCTTCTGCCAATGCGGCTTCGGCGCGCTCCAGGCGGGCTTTTGCAGCGGCAAGATTGTTTCTGGCACTATCAAATTCCTGCCGGGACACAAGCCCGCGTTCGTGGATGCTTTCAATCCGGTCAAATTGCTGTTGGGCATCATCCAGAGTTGCTTTGGCTTCATCCCGGCCAGCTTGCGCCTGATTGAGTCGAGCGCGCTGCTCACTGCTATCCAGCTGCACAATCAAATCGCCGGCAGCCACCGAGTCGTCTACATCGAAAGGCAGCTGCTGTACGGTGCCGCTGGTTTGTGCAGATACGGTACTCTGCTGAACCGCCTCAATCACCCCATCCAACACGAGGGTTTCCTGCAGTTCACTGCGCTCAACCGCCGCAGTCTGCAATTGGCCAGAGGTATCCGCACCCAGAACAGGTGCCGAGCAAACCAATCCAAGCACGATCGCGCCCAGTACAGAAATGTGTTTCACCACCAGCCACCTCGAAAGCAGTTATTAGGTAATAACTATAGGTTATCAATATATTCAAGAGTAAGACACACCAACCTACCCTCTTGCCCCCGGCGACTGTCAGGATTTGCCCGCGGTAAACCCACCATCGACCATGAGCGTAGAGCCAGTTGTGAAGCTGGCTTCGTCACTGACCAGAAACAGGAACGCATTGGCGATCTCCTCTGCGCGGCCAAGGCGGCCCATTGGATGCAGGCTGATCAAGCCCTGCCGAAGTTCCTCATCCAGATCCTTCAGCAGCGGGGTGTCTATGTAGCCCGGACCGATGGAGTTCACACGCACGCCTTTTGTAGCCGCTTCCAGCGCCAGAGTACGGGTCATGTTCACCACGCCACCTTTGGCTGCAGAGTATGCAACGGTATTGCTCTGGCCAAAAACGCCTAGAATCGAGGCACAGTTAACGATCGAACCACTACCCTGCATATACATTTGCCGCAACGACGCACGAGCTACGCGGAAAACCCCATTTAAGTTGATATCAATGACTCGCAGATAGTCATCATCCGGGTAATCAACCGCAGCGCTAAGCCCACCGATTCCGGCATTGTTGAAAACACCGTCAAGGCCTCCGAGTTCGCTCACCGTTTTATCAACCAGCGCATCCACCTCGGCAGTGGACGTGACATCCACCGGCACGAACAGACAACGGCCGCCGTATTCAACACTCAAGCGCCGCGCCTCCTGCGCACCTTCGCTCGAAGACAGGTCTGCAAGCACAACCCTTGCACCCTCTTGCAGACAGCGCTCAACCGCCGCCAATCCCAAGCCACTAGCACCGCCGGTTACCAGAATTCGTTTTGTTTCAAGTCTCATGGTTTGTTCTCCTGCAATTGAGTCAGTTAGAGCATAGCCCATAGCTAATGGGGCGGCTCAGAACGGCTTCTACAAAAAAGCCCCGCGCAGGGGGAGTAAATCCTGCACGGGGCGAAGAGTTACCCGCCGGCTATGAGTAGCGGGCAACCGCCATTACAAGGTTTACCATCTGGCCGTCAGTGCAGCGCGCAACGTGCGTCCCGGTTCGTTCACGCGCACAGCGCTTGCATTGAACGGGTCTGTGTTTGCGCGGCTCACATGTGGCGCCCAGGTGTTATTCAAGAGGTTATCCAGAGCCCAGCTAAAAGTGAGGTATTCCATTAACGGGTGACTACCCGAAAGGTTAAACACGCCATACCCAGGTGAGGTTCCTGCATCCAGACCAGACAGTGGATCGATGCGATCCTGACGGCGAGCCAATTGCCACTGCGCTTCAATACTGTGGCCCAAGCTCTGCCAGCCCAGAGTTTGCACAAACTGAACCGGCGGAATTTGTGAGAGGGCCTTATTATCATCACGGTTCTCACCGCGAATGGAAGCCAGCGCACTGCTGCTGCTCCATGTGCCGTCGGTCCAACCGACGTTTACTTCAACACCTAACAGCCGCGCATCAATGTTGCTATAGCGGGTACAACCTCTGGATTTTCCGCATTGGGCCTGCGTTTCTTTATAGCGCAGTACAAAATCATCCACCTGATCAACCCAAACAACCGGCCTCCAACTCCACTGATTTTTACTACCGTTTAGGGCCAACTCCAATTTGTGGTGTTTTTCGGTATCCAGATCGGGGTTGCCAATCCAACTGTCGCTCATGGTGTTGCGCGCCAAATAGCGCTCGGTAACACTGGGGCTTCGCACGCTGCGGCTGCCGGTGAGAGTCAACGCTTGATTCTGTGGCAAGCGCCACTCACCGGAGACAAACCCACTAACATTATTGTCTTCAGTTTCTACATCGGTTGTTCCGTAGGCACCTTGGTATAGCATGGAGGGGGTCATATTCATGCTCGCAACACTTCCAGCTTTTGTAGCGTCCATTTCCACCCGGTCGTATCGCAGGCCCGCTCCCACTTTTAAATCACGTGCAATGCGCTGAAAGCCTTCAGCAAACAATCCAACACGCTCCCTTTCCACGCCGGGCCACATGAGTGATACGATCATCGGCATGGGGTTGGTCAGGTTAAGCAGGGTGGCATCCCAGTCGTTGGTCTCTACATCTGCGCCTATCGCCCAGTCTGTTGAACCACTAGGACTTTGATCAAGAGTAAAGCGCAGGCCACGGGTTTCGGTGATGGAATCCGTTTGCATTTTCATCATGCCAGCTTGCCGCAAGCTGAAGTTATCCATGATGTGGTCAACATCCGCCTGCCAGGCAAGCAAGCTCCACTCGCCATTCGCTACCGGGGAGCCAGTTTCCAAGCGGTAAATGTCCGTGTCGGTTTGTGGCGCATCCATGCCGGAACCGGCATATTTCACATCGCTTTCTTCCTGCCGGCTGACCATACCTTTGATAAAGAATCCATTCTCCGCTGTCCACGCAGCATCAACGCGGCCTTCAGCGTTTTCATAGGCGCTACGCACCTTGTTTCCATCGCCGTCTTCGTAATCGTCTGCTTCGTCATAGCTCCCTGAAAGCCTTAGCCATGCGTCCTCATTACCCACTGCCACAGCAGCGTTTACCAGCTTGCCACTACCGTTGTCGGATCCGCCAAGGGTTACCTGCCCGGTAGTTGCTTGCCCATTAAACTTCGGGGCGGCAGTGGTAGCAATCACTTGACCACCGGCAATCGGGCCCCAGCGCAATGTGCGGTTATTGGTTCTGACTTCCAGAACCGGGGCCAGCGCACTGCTCAGTCGGCTGGTCGGCGGGTCCATGCGGTTGGGGCAAGCGCCTTCCACACGAATACCATCCAGAAGCACATCCACTCTTTCCTGGCTTTGCCCGCGCACTATAGGTTCCAAACCACGACCACCCATTCGGGAGAGAGAAACCGACGGGTCCGAAGCCAACCGGTTTATCGGCTCACTTGCCAGCACAGCTGAAGCGCTTTCGCTGGTGCGGCCCTCGGTTACCCGGATAACTAGGTTGTTTTCGGTGGTCTGAGCGGCGGTCAGCGCTGGCCATACTGCGAGGCAAATCACAACTGATTTTGCGCAGCTCGCAAATACTGGGTCTTTCATACAAGGATTTCCAGAGGCGGTTCTTTTATCAATCTGAAGAACAAAACTGTCTGGCAATGATAAACAGACCTGTGGCGACGCGCGTGAGACACAATGCCGCATCTCCATGGGGGTAACTGTTAGAGGTATCTGCTCGAGCGCCTACCACGACACTCGCTTGCCAAATCGCCCGCAATATGCTCAAATCACCGCCCCATTTTTCCACCATCCTTTCCACTTTCCTGCAATAAGCAAGAACCGAAATGAGGAAGACTTTTATGGCTGCCCGACTCGATGAGAAACTGGAGCTGATTTACGAAGACGTTCTGCACCGCAATCCGGGTGAAACTGAGTTCCACCAGGCTGTACATGAAGTTCTGGAAACACTCGGCCCCGTTTTGGTGAAGTATCCGGAATTTGCCGAGAAGAAGATCATTCAACGTATTTGTGAGCCCGAGCGCCAGATTATTTTCCGCGTGCCCTGGCAGGACGATAGTGGCGAGATCCACATCAACCGCGCCTTCCGCGTGGAATTCAACAGCGCCCTAGGGCCTTACAAAGGCGGCATGCGTTTCCACCCGTCTGTTTATCTGGGCATTATCAAGTTCCTAGGGTTCGAGCAGATCTTCAAGAACGCCCTAACCGGCCTGCCTATCGGCGGCGGCAAAGGCGGCAGCGACTTTGATCCCAAAGGCCGCTCCGATGACGAAATCATGCGTTTCTGCCAAAGCCTGATGACCGAACTGTATCGCCACATTGGTGAATACACAGACGTTCCCGCCGGTGACATCGGTGTAGGTGGCCGCGAAATCGGTTACCTGTTTGGCCAATACAAGCGCATCACCAACCGCTACGAGTCTGGCGTACTTACCGGCAAAGGCCTCGACTGGGGCGGCAGCCGCGCACGTACCGAAGCAACCGGCTATGGCACAGTATTCTTCACTCAGGAAATGCTGAAGGCTCGTGGCGACTCCATGGAAGGCAAAAAAGTGGTTGTTTCCGGCTCTGGTAACGTCGCCATCTACGCCATTGCTAAAGCTCATGAGCTCGGTGCCAAGGTTATTGCGTGCTCCGACTCGGGCGGTATCATTGTGGACGAGAAAGGTATTGATCTGGCTGCTCTGAAGCAGATCAAAGAAGTGGAGCGTCGTCGCCTTAGCGCCTACACCGAGTTCCACAAAGACGCAAAATACGTTAAGGGCGGCAGCATCTGGTCCGTTCCTTGCGATATCGCATTGCCTTGCGCTACCCAGAACGAGCTTAACGCCAACGACGCAAAAACTCTGGTTGAGAACGGCTGCATTGCGGTCGCTGAAGGCGCCAACATGCCTACCACACCGGAAGGTATTGCCATCTTCCAAGATGCCAAGTTGATGTACGGCCCGGGCAAAGCTGCCAATGCCGGTGGCGTTGCAACCTCAGCTTTAGAGATGCAGCAGAACGCCAGCCGTGATTCGTGGACCTTCGACTATACTCAAAAGCGTCTTGAGGACATCATGATTGACATCCACAAGAGCTGCTATGAAACCTCAGCCGAGTTTGGCGCTGAAGGCAACTATGTTCTGGGTGCAAACGTTACCGGCTTTATCAAGGTAGCTCGCGCTATGCAGTCTATGGGCGTTATTTGACCACGGAGTAGCAATACATGAACGGGAGCGGCGGAAACCTACAGGATGATAACCGGGTTTCCACTGGCCTCCCGGGGCTTGATGATGTTCTTGACGGCCTGAGAATTGGCGATAATGTGGTCTGGAGAGTCAGCGATCTAGACGATTATCGCCGTTTCGTTACTCCTTTTATTGAGTCTGCGGCGTCCGCCGGGCGCCGTATCATCTACCTCCGTTTCGGCCAACACCCACCGTTGGTGTCCCAAAGTGCCAACATCCATGTCGAAAATGTCGACGCTCTGGGTGGTTTCGAGGCCTTTACCGGAAGAGTTTGGCGCCTAATTGAAGAACATGGCCGTGGCGCATTCTATGTATGCGATTGCCTGAGCGACCTCCTAGACGCCTGGGCCACCGACGCCATGGTCGGTAATTTTTTCAGGGTGGTCTGCCCCTTCCTCTTTGAGTTAGATACCGTCGCTTGGTTTGCCCTGCACCCGGATCGGCACTCCCGTACCACCTTGGATCGAATCCGACAGACCACTCAAGTTATGGTGGACGTTCACCGGCTAGGTGAGGACGTACAGATACAGCCGATCAAAGTCTGGTGTCGGCAATCCCCTACCATGTTTCTACCGCACACCGAGCACAAAGGCCGCTTTGTCCCGGTAGACGACAGCAGTAATGCCACCCGCCTTCAGGCAGGTCTGGAGCTTGCCCAGCTACATCGCCAACCACTATTGGACTACTGGGACCGGCTATTTATGCAGGTAGCCGGTGCACTTGAAGGCGACAACCAAGAACAAGTTGCAGATATTCAGAACCGTGTACTGAACGTCCTTATCAGCCGGGATCCACGCATGCTGGATTTGGCTAGAAACTATCTTGGTCTTGAAGACCTACTAGCCATACGCGCTCGCATGATTGGGAGCGGTTATATTGGTGGAAAAGCTGCTGGCATGCTGATAGCCCGCAGCATTCTGCTCACCGACAAGCCCGATATCTGGCAAGAATGTCTGGAGCCCCATGACTCCAGTTATCTGGGCTCAGATGCTTATTATGCCTTTCTCGTTCACAATGGTTTGTGGCCAGCGATTATGCGCCAGCGCTCTGCCGACGGTTACTTCAGCGAGGCCTCTGAACTACGCCAAGGTTTGTTAGCAGGCAGTTTTCCGCCAGAAATCCGTGCCGAGTTGGAACGCCTGCTAGACCATTATGGCCAATACCCGATTCTGGTGCGCTCAAGCAGTCTGCAAGAAGATGGTTTCGGCAACGCATTTGCCGGTAAGTACGATAGCGTTTTTCTAGTCAATCAAGGTGCACCAGAACACCGCCTTGCTGCGCTTGAGGACGCTATTCGCAAGGTCTATGCATCCACCATGAGTAATGACGCTCTGGTCTACCGCAAACAACACGGGTTAGATCAGAAAGAAGAGCCTATGGCCCTGCTGATCCAACGAGTTAATGGCCGCTTCCATGGGCGCTACTATTTACCAGATGCTGCAGGCGTTGGTGTTTCTCGTAATACCTTTGCTTGGGACACTGACATGGACCCCGCCGCGGGCATGGTTCGCTTGGTCATGGGCTTAGGTACACGCGCTGTTGACCGAATTGAAGACGACCACGCCTGCGTTATGGCATTGGACTACCCGCTCCGTCAGCCCTTTCGAAATCAAGATGAGAGCTACAGGTTTTCACAACACCTTCTGGATGTTCTCGATCTACGGGAAGGAAAACTGTCTACACGCCCATTGAGCCAGCTTACCCAAGAGGTTTCAGACCTACCCCTCAGCCACCTGGGCGAAGTAGATCAGGCCGCCAGCCAGCGAGCAAGGGAGCTAAGCTTGCCTTCACCAGTATGGCGACTAACCTTCCAGCCTCTAGTACGTAATGGCCATTTCGTGGCTCGCCTCTCCAACCTACTGAGCGCGCTGGAAGCTGGGTATAACCACCCGGTCGATGTGGAGTTTACCCTGCATCTGAACAGTGTCGGTGAACCGACTTTTAACCTAGTGCAGTGCAGACCGCTGGCTACAATCGGTGAAGCCACCGCGACCGAAATACCCGCGGGGATATCTAACCGGAATTTACTATTCCGTACAGTCGGACACTTCATGGGCGGTAACATAAACCTCGGAATCCAAAGAGTTATTCGGGTGAACGCGAGCGTTTACAGCCAACTAACCGTGAGCCAAAAATACGAGGTTGCCAGCCTTGTGGGCGAGCAAGTGCGCACAGAAAATGGCAAAACTATGCTCATAGGCCCTGGTCGCTGGGGAACAAGCAGCCCGGAACTGGGTGTACCAGTTCGCTTTGCAGACATCGCAGGCGTTGCAGCGCTGGTGGAGGTCGCGGAAATGGACGGCAATATGGCGCCAGACCTTTCTTACGGCTCACATTTTTTTCAGGATTTAGTCGAAGCCGGAATCGCCTACGTAGCACTTTTCCCCAATGGTCGGAACTGTGTTTATCAACCGGATCGGCTTGTCGACATAGGCGGGCACACACAAGAGATCACGCCTTTGGCCGCCATACAAAGCTTCGACCTGCGCGCAACACCGCTACAACTGACCGGCGATGTGGTCAGCCAAAATCTGGTTTGCTATTTCCAAGATTGATACCGGACAATTAACTCATGGAATGGCTCACTCACTCTCAAACCGGTTTCCGACAAGCTGCCCGCTACCTGCTGAGCATGCGCCTGGCCATTGTTGGTCTTCAGCTTGTCGCTATCGCGGTAGCAGAAACCGCTATAACCCTTGCCCACCGAGCGGAAGCCCTTATTCTTTGCTTGCTTTACGGCGTTCTCGCCACGCTGGGCTGGCTCTGGTTTACCCGCAGACCGCCACGTTCTCCAACCAGTGTAAGTTTAGGTTTGGCCCTTGATCTGGCCCTGATTGGCGGATGGCTTTTTCTCACTGGCGGCTACACCAACCCGCTTGTTTCTCTATTACTACTGCCAATCGCCGTGGCGATCATTATGGTGCCTTTGAGCCAAAGCCTCATCCTTACTTTGGCAGGTATTGCTGTATATACCGCTCTAGTTATTTGGCACTCGCCGATCACCGAAGGGCATCATGATGCCAATCTGGCTCAGCTGCACTTGGCGGGGATGTGGGTCACTTTCGCAATGACGGCAGTCATTTTGCTCTTGGTCGTGGGCGCACTGGCAAGGCGTATACGCCAACAACAAACGCAGTTATCCAACATTCGTGAAACACGGCTGCGCGATGAACAAATTATTGCGCTGGGGCTTTCTGCGGCAGCTGTAGCTCACCGGCTGGGTACGCCGCTGAATACCATGACACTACTCGTTGATGAAATGCGCTCTGCGTTTCCAGACCCTGTTCTGGCAGAAGACTTCGCACAAATGGAAAGACAGCTAGCGCTTTGCGGACAACACCTTCAGCAACTGACCAGTGCGGCAACTCAGGCAAAAACCGCACAGCTTGAAAGTATCTCCGCTCAGAAGTGGGTGGCACGGCTGCGAGAATCAGCAACACTCCTATGGCCAGCTGCCCCCATTGATTGGCCAACCGATGTTCCCGACTGCTGGGTTGCGGTAGACGCCACCTTAGACCAAGCCATTCTGAATCTTCTTGCGAACGCGCTAACAGCCAGCCCATCATGGGTGGCTGTTAGTGTACGATGCGCCGAAAAAAGCCGGGTCGAAATGGTAGTGGAAGACCATGGCGACGGACTCGAAGATGCTTTCCAGGACTCTCTTGGTGAACAGATAGTGGGCTCGGAAAACGGTTTGGGGGTGGGCCTTTTCCTTTCGAACGCAACCATCCAGCGCCTGGGCGGCACTTTGAAAGCGCGCGTTGACCTGCAGGGTACAACCATGATCATCGACCTACCGGAAGTGAGTATCGAGAATGCAAGCAGAGGAGGCAGTAAGTGAGCGCTAGCGAACAATGGCTGCTGATTGATGACGACGCTGCGTTTCTGGAGGTTCTTACACGCGCCTTAGGCCGCAAAGACATTAAAGCCAAAAGTGCCCAAACCCACGCCGAAGCACTCAGCGCCTTGAACGAACAGGCATTTCGAAACTGTGTGCTGGACCTGAATCTTGCTGGTGAGAGCGGCCTGCAGCTGCTACCCGAACTACATGCTCTACAACCGGACCTTAACGTGCTGGTACTTACCGGCTATGGCAGCATTGCCACAGCTGTCGAGGCTATGCGCCGGGGTGCTATCAACTATTTGTGTAAACCGGTTACCGTAAGCCAACTCCTGAGCGGGTTTGAAGCTCTAACCAAAATTCCGGACCTACGCCCGGAGCCGCCTTCGGTGGAAGAAATGGAGTGGGAGCACATTCAACGGGTACTAAACGAAAACGAGGGCAATGTGTCTGCCACAGCCAGAGCCCTCCACATGCACCGAAGAACCTTGCAACGCAAACTGCAGAAACACTCTCGCTGGCGCAATTGAGTTATCGCACACAAACTTGACGTACATCAAGCCTGACACCCACAATCAGAAGTAACCTGAAAGACTGCTTTTCAGATATGGCCGCTGAAATGTCCGCGGAGGCGCAAATCGAACAATGCCAAGTATAGAGGATCCATTAGACAAAGTGCCCACCCCCAAGGTTGATCCCAAACGCTTGTCTCTGATTGCGAGCGCCAGCCGCAATATGATTTTAATCCTTGACGCAGCAGGTACAATTGAGTGGGCAAACCCCAGCTTTGAGGACTATACGGGACACCAACTGAAGAACATCCTCGGCATTCGCCCCCCTGAACTACTCCAAGGCCCCGCCACAGACACGACAACACTGAGACGTATCGTCCGGGAACTGCACAGAGTAAATCAATTCGAAGAAGAAATTTTGCTTTACACTCATACTGGGGAACCGTTCTGGGTTCACGCCTACGGGCTGCCTATTGGTAAAGAGCACGGAGTGGAGCCGGGCTTCATCGTGATCATGAATAATATTTCTGATCACAAACACAGCGAACGCGGACTTCGTATTGCCGCCAGTGTATTTGACCGCAGCCATGAAGCCATCATCATTTCAGATCAAAATAACCGCATACTCGATGTAAATCCATCTTTCTCACGCATTACCGGGTACAGCCGTGCCGACGTTCTGGGCCTTAACCCCTCCATTCTCAGTTCGGGGCGCCACTCCCCGGCCTATTACCGATCTATGTGGAAGAGCATTGAAGAGTTTGGATTCTGGCGAGGGGAAATTTGGAACCGGCGGAAAAACGGGGAAGAACTGGTCGAACTGCAGTCCATTAGCCGCATTCATCTGGACGAATCTGGAAGCTATTACCATGTGGCCAACTTCACCGACATTACAGAGCTGAAAAACCACGCCAAAGATATAGATCGCGCCGCAAATTACGACGATCTCACCGGTTTGCCTAATTTACAGCTGCTTAAAGAGCGATTGCACCAAGCTCAGATACAGGCGGACATCCACCAAAAAAGTCTGTCGGTGGGCTATATCGATCTGGATGGATTCAAGGCAGTCAACGAGAATCTTGGAACCGAGACAGGCAACAAAATTCTGCGTATTCTGGCAAGCCGTCTGGCGCAAGGCCTGCGCAGCGGCGACACCGTGGCCCGAATTGGCGGCGATGAATTTGGCCTTATCCTACAAAGCGATAACCATGACGCTATGTATGATCGGATACTGTCTACCATCAACGAGCCGATTGACCTTGGCCCAGAGGCTGGCACTATAAATGTTACAGCCAGCCTCGGCATAACAGGTTATCCCGCCGACAATGCAGATGCCGAAGGGCTGATTCGCCATGCCGATCAGGCAATGTACGCGGCAAAGGGCAAGGGCCGAAACTTGCTGCACGTTTTTGATCAGGAACTAAACCAGCATCGCCAATATAAGCGCGCGCAACTCATAGAGCTCAACCGTGCGTTGGACAACAAAGAGTTTGAACTCTACTTCCAACCTCAAGTACGAATAGCAGATTACAAAATTATTGGTTTTGAAGCACTTATTCGCTGGAATCATCCCCACAAAGGCCTGCTTTACCCAGACGCATTCCTGCCGACATTGGAATCAAGCCATCTGGAAGTGCCCTCGGGACAATGGGTTCTTGAAGAGGCGGCTTTTCAGATGCGCCTCTGGCACGAGGCAGGTGAGGATTTATCGGTCAGTATAAACATCAGTGCTCGACATATGATGGACCGGAATTTTACGCCCTACCTCGAGAATTATTTGCACAGCCATCCTGCAATCAAGCCTGAACAAATAACTCTGGAAGTGCTGGAGTCAACCTCGCTAGATGACATCAAACGCGCCAGCGATGTACTTGCCCGCAGCCAGGAACTGGGGTTCCGCGTTGCTTTGGATGACTTCGGCACAGGCTTTTCGTCACTGTCCTACCTCAGCACTTTACCCATCGACCTTGTAAAAGTGGACAAGAGTTTTGTGATCAACATGCTCAATGACTCCAACGATCGGGCTATCGTAGAGAGTGTGATTTTTATGGGCCAGAGATTTCACCATCCCATTCTGGCGGAGGGCGTTGAAACTATGGATCATGCCCGTGCCTTGCGCGATTTAGGATGCGAATATATGCAAGGCTATGGGGTTGGGCGACCGATGCCCGCTGGCAATGTTCTAGAATGGGTGAAGCAATGGCGCCAGAAATACCCCGATTCGCCGGGGCCAGCACTCACAAGCACTGCGGGTTGGTAGCTGGCAGCACCCCCAACGCCGATTTTTATCGATAACGGCGCTGATCCAAAGTGGTAAGCCGATCGGGATGGAAAACCATCATACCCGTAACGATCGTACCATTCACAAAGCCCTCCGGAATCATGAACAGTGGCAGATATCGCAGATAATCGTGGACCAACTCCGAAAACTCATACACTCCGCTAAACCAGAGCATAAGACACATCACCAGCCCTGCCACAGCCACGGATATGCCTGCCCCGAAAAAGCCGCAGAAAAAGATGTAGGCAAAGAAATTGCTGAAATTCCGGTGGCGTTCCCAAAGCATGATGCCATGGGTTACAAGTGCAGGAATCATAACCGTTACCAGACCGTTGGCAGCAAACATGGTGACAGGTTCACGGCCGGTGATTACCGTGAGAATCAGGGCCAATAGCCCGGCGAAAACCGCCAGCCCCCAGCCAAGCATCAAGGTGACTGCGGTGATGCCAAAAATATGAATTGCGAGGCCGGGGTAGATGCCAGCGCGCAGCTGCCAAATAAAACCCAACGCAACTGCCGCGCCAAAAAAGGAATGCTGAAGCACATTATCTGAGCGCAAAGTGCGCCAACGCACAGAACGTGCTGCTTGCAACAGGATAAGCAGAAACAGAAACAGCGTTACAAACCACTGCAGGGTTGATAGCAGATTGTCGGTCATGCCCATAATGAAAAGCGCTCTCTGAAACCCGTGACCGGCTACATGATAACGGTGTTACCTGCTCCGTAACCAATGATCTAGGTGATACGAAGCAGAAACCGGAACAGAGGCCAATCTTCAGGCGACATCTTTTAACGGGCTCTGGTTACCCGTGAGCGCCTGCCAGGCTTCGTATGTGCTGAGGAATACCTGCCCGCTCAGATGCGAGAGAAATGCAGTACGCTTCAAGCGATCCATAACCGGCCCCTTCACCTCGGAAAGGTGTAGCCGAACCCCGGCATCCTTCAGTCGTTCATTTATGGCCTCCAGACTTTCTAGGGCCGACGCATCCACTAGGTTAACCGCCGGGCATACCAGCACCAACTCTTTCAGTTCCGGCTCGCAGGCGGCCAAATCCATCACTGCCTCTTCCAGAAAGCGTGCGTTCGCAAAATACAGGCTTTCATCAACTCGCAAAAAGGTGACTTTCGGACATAGCTCAACTTTGTGCCTTAGAACATTGCGGAAGTGCTCCGTACCCGGAACCCTGCCAACAACTGCGCTGTGAGGCCGGCTGGTGCGATACAGAAATAGCCCTATGGAAAGCAATACCCCAGCAATAATGCCCGCCTCTACACTGTGCACAAGCGTCAGCACGATGGTTGCCAGCATGGCTCCAAAATCAGTACGGGAATAACGCCAAGTGCGGCCCAGTGCCGGCAGGTCGATCAGTGTTGTCACGGCAACAATTATGGTTGCAGCGAGGGTGGCTTGAGGCAAAAACGCAATGGCGGGCGTCAAAAACAAGGTGGCCAAAGCAATCCCGACGGCGGCATATGCACCTGCAGCTGGCGTCTCCGCGCCCGCATCAAAGTTAACCACAGAACGGGAAAATCCCCCGGTTACTGGCATACCGCCTGAAAACCCCGCACCCAGATTGGCCGCGCCTAAGCCGATTAATTCCTGATCCGGGTCGATTTTCTGGCGCCTTTTGGCTGCCAAGGTCTGGCCCACCGAAACCGACTCCACAAAACCCACTACGCTAATCAATAGGGCGCTGACTGCCAGCTGCTGCCATAGCCCCAAATCCATGGATGGCATGGTCAATTCAGGGAGTCCCGAAGGCACAACTCCGACCAACCGAACGCCTTGAGTATCAAGCTGGAGCAGCCAGGCAACCAGCGTGGTCACCAATATCGCGAGAATCGGTGCGGTTTTCGTGAGTATATCTGCGGGCCGTGAGCCCACACCTGAACGGATCAATAAAGGCTTTAACTGCTTGCGAGAGAATATCAGGAACAGCAGGGCTCCCGTGCCGATCAACAGTGTTGGTACATTGGTATCGGCCAAAGATCCAACCAACGATTGACCGATGGTCAACAGGTTTTGGCCAGACGCTTGTATGCCAAAAATATGCTTGAGCTGGCTGGCGGCGATCACTATGCCAGACGCAGTAATAAAACCGGAGATCACCGGATGGCTGAGAAAGTTGGCAAGAAACCCCAGTCGAAAAACGCCCATCATGGTGAGCATCAGCCCAGACATCACGGCAAGTAGGATGGCGCCAGCAACGTATTCCGGGCTTCCAGCCTCAGCCAGAGGCGCCAGTGCGGCAGCAGTCATCAGGGAGACTACCGCCACGGGTCCTACTGAAAGCGTGCGGCTTGTGCCAAAGAGTGCGTAGAGGATCAGGGGTAGAATGCTGGCATATAAACCTATATGCGCAGGCAAACCTGCTAGCAAGGCGTAAGCCAGAGATTGTGGAATCAGCATCACGGTTACAATAACCGCAGCCACCATGTCGCTGGTGGCTTGACTACGCCCATACTCTGGCGCCCATTGAAGAATCGGCAAATAACGTTTGAAGTTCATTCCGTGCTCAGAACAAGTTGACCGGAATCTTCAGGTACACCTGGCCGTTATCCTCTGCTGGCGGCATTTCACCCGCCCGCATGTTGACCTGCACCGACGGTAGAATCAGTCGAGGCATATCAAGGGTGGCATCGCGCTCTGTGCGCATCTTCACAAACTCATCTTCGCTAACGCCATCGTGTACGTGAATATTGGCCTCACGCTGCTCCGCCACGGTTGTCTGATGCACATACTCATCTCGGCCCGGGGCTTTGTAGTCATGGCACAGGAAAATGCGGGTTTCGGAAGGCAACGACAGCACCTTGCGAATCGACTGGTATAGCACGCGGGCATCGCCACCGGGGAAATCGCATCGCGCAGTTCCATAATCTGGCATAAACAAGGTGTCGCCCACAAAAGCTGCGTCACCAATCACATAGGTTAGGCAGGCAGGCGTATGACCCGGAGTGTGCATTACATGGCACTCAAGGCCACCAATAGTAAGAGTGTCGCCTTCCCGGAATAAGCGATCGAACTGGCTACCATCCCGAGCAAATTTTGTACCTGCATTAAACGCCTTGCCAAAAATCTCCTGTACATCCCGTATGTGGGCGCCAATGCCGGTTTTGCCGCCAAGTTTTTCATGGAGGTAGGGCGCAGCAGACAAGTGGTCCGCATGAACGTGGGTTTCCAGAATCCATTCAACCTTCAAACCGTTGGCCTGCACGTACTCAACAATCTCATCGGCAGAACGCACATCGGTTGAGCCTGCGGCGTAGTCAAAATCGAGCACAGAATCAAGAATGGCGCAGGCCTGACTAGCAGGATCTCGAACCACATAACTGAATGTATTGGTGGGTTCGTCAAAAAAATGCTGAACGATCGGGTTACTCACGACATTCACCTCCGTTGGGGCTGGCTCTTAGGATTTAATTCTAAGGATATACCAAAACGGAATATAAGGTGAAATGCTCTTTTCTTATATGCGCGATACCCCTGATGCATCAACAATGCAGTCGCGCCCTTCCTGCTTGGCGCAATAGAGGCGATCATCGGCCAACCGGATAAGCGGGTCTGGCGACGCCGGCGCCGCATCCAACTCTCCGATAGTAGCAATTCCCGCGCTGACGGTTAGCGGCAAAACCCTATCTTCAAAAACAAAGTTATGCTCGCGCACCGCACAGATAATGCGGCTTACTGTTAGGCGCACATCCGCCGGACTTACGCCACTGAACGCAACCACGAACTCTTCGCCACCAAATCTCGCCACAACATCTGTTGATCGGGTTTGCTCCAGCAGGATCTCGGCAAACCGGCGCAGGCAACAGTCCCCTCCTAGGTGGCCGATGGTGTCATTGATGCTTTTAAAGCGATCCAGATCGAACATGGCCAATGTAAAGGGTTCGCCATGGCGGCGGGAACGGCCCAACATTTCATCAAGCCGTGGCATCAGGTAGCGGCGATTGTGTAGGCCTGTTAAGGGGTCCCGAATAGACTGGTTGAGAAGCTCTGTCTCAAGTCGGTTGCGCTCAAGCGCTCCGGAGAGAAGGCCCGATACGATGATGAGAAGATCGGCCTGATCTTCGCGCCAAGCGCGTTTACGCATGGAGTCCACACCAAAAAAACCGGTGACCAGACCTCGCACTCGTACCGGCACACAGAGCATTGAGCAGACACCCTGCTCTTCCAGCATTAAGCGCTCGGGGCCCGGCGGCATTTGCTCAATCTCTTCAACAAAAATAACCTTATTGCCCCCCACCATCTCGTCAATCTTGCTTTGCCACCAGTCGAACCCATCAGTCCGCACATCCCGTTGACTGTCAATAATGGCCGCTATTCCGGCCGAGCACCATTCGTGGGTGTTATCCATAACCCGATAATCCGGCGAAAACTCATACAAGTAGGCCCGGTCTACCTGAAAAAAATCACCAATAGCTCCCAGCAGCTCGTTAATGCATTGATCAATAGCACCGAAGCTCAGGTTGATAAAATCGGTGGATAGTTTGGCAATCAGCTTTTGAAAGTCAGCCTGAAAAGCAGACTCTGCCTCCCGCTCTCTGAGGGAGTGCTCAAGCTCTTTGTAATGTTGAATCTTATGAAACTGGCTATACCAGATTGTGCTGCCGTCAGCTTGGCGCTCGGGCATGGCATGGGCTTCAAACCATTCATAGTGCCCAGCCTTTACTTTTAAACGAGCCTGATAGCTCCAAGGAGTGAGAACGCGGGCAGACTCAGCAACACTTTCCCTGACACCGGACACCTCGTCTGGATGAATTGCGGCAAACATAGCGTCAGCGCTTTCCCGAAGTACGCTTGGATCGATGCCCAAAACAGCCTGCACCTGCTCACTGATGAACAGATACCGATGAGAACTGCCATCAGCACTTAACCAATAAGTGCAGAGCACATCGGGAATAGAAGAAACCAATTTCCGCAGCGGAGGGCCGGTATCGGCTCCCCACTGACGCTGATTGAATTTTCCTGCCATGGGCCACTCATTTGCTGATTGCAAGTTCACTTTATTTAAAAGTGTAGTTCACAGTGTCATGCACGACCATTTCGATGCCGGAACTTTAATTGAGTCCGGCGAGACGGCACACCTACTGTTTGATGCAGTGCCCGGCACCATTTTGAAAGGCCGAGTACAAAGTGTTGCTTGGGGACAAACCTGAAAGCCGACCCCCTTGATGTTGATAACAATCGCCTATAGCACCTATTAGAATATCCTTATTCCATTAAATCATTCACAAGCTATAGTTAGGTCATTAC
This sequence comes from Marinobacter sp. S6332, assembly GCF_023016045.1. GTDB lineage: Bacteria > Pseudomonadota > Gammaproteobacteria > Pseudomonadales > Oleiphilaceae > Marinobacter. The sequence continues at coordinate 281,724 of NZ_JALKAP010000001.1, forward strand.
CAACAGCCAAGGAGCTTAACCATGGAACACTCTACAAATCCCGTATTCGGCCTGCCACGCCTGAACGAACGTGCACCAGAATTCAACGCGCCCACTACCGACGGAATGAAATCCCTCGATAGTTACAAAGGTAAATGGCTGGTGTTGTTCTCTCACCCGGCCGACTTTACCCCGGTGTGCACCACTGAATTCATGGCCTTTGCAAAAATGGCTCCGGAGTTCAACAAGCGCAACTGCGAGCTGTTAGGCCTGTCCATCGATAGTCACCACTCGCACATTGCCTGGATGCGTAATATCAAAGAGAAGTTCGGCGTGGATATTCCTTTCCCGATCATCGCCGATCTTAAAATGGATGTTGCTCGCGCTTACGGCATGGTTCACCCTGGCGCTGCAGATACATCGGCGGTACGTGCAACCTTCATGATCGACCCGAAAGGCGTGCTGCGGGCTATGGTGTATTACCCAATGAGCAACGGCCGCTCCATTCCGGAATTCCTGCGCTTGCTGGATGCTTTGCAAACCAGTGATGAGCACGGAGTAGCTACACCCGAGGGCTGGCAACCAGGTGATCGCGTTATCGTGCCACCCGCAGCCACTGCAGCAGAAGCAGACCTGCGCGTAAGCTCCGGCGAGTACGACTGTGTAGACTTCTACTACTGCACCAAAGAGCTTTAAGCGTCGACGGTATTCGATAGCAAAAAAGCAGTCCTTCCTGGCTTGTTACAAGCCAGAAAGTGCGATTTCATCAGGAAAAACATCCGCACTCATGATACCTTCCCGATTCTCCCGATAGCCGGCATTTCATCGCCCGAGGGAACACCCCCCTGCTGAACCGAGTTGCACATGCCTATCAAAAAACATCAGCTGTCCAATGAATGGCAAGCCTTCTGGCTGGCCGTTGGGTTTCTCACCCGCATTCCCATGCTCGTACACATCGATTATTCCCAGAAGCTAATGAACCAGTGCAGCATGTATTTTCCATTGGTAGGCCTGTTGCTGGGCGCTTTGTATGCAGGTTTATTCGCACTGTTTAGTTTGGCTTGGAGCCCGCTGGTGTGTGTGCTGCTGGTATTGTGCTTTCACCTGTTTATTACCGGCGCTTTTCATGAAGACGGCCTTGCTGACAGCGTTGATGCACTGGGTGGTGGCTATACCGTTGAGAAACGCCTGGAGATCATGAAAGACAGCCGCATTGGCACCTACGGTACCGTGGCTTTGGTGATGGCTTTAGGCTTGAAATTTGCTCTGTTGATAGATGCCCAAAGCACCTGGCTTGCACTGCTGGTAGCGCCTGCAGTCAGCAGACTAACGCCCTTGCTATTGATGGCATTTCTGCCCTATGTAACCGACCCGGACAAGAGCAAAAGCAAACCTGTTGCGGAAGGTTTCTCGCGCAACCGCTTGCTGGTCAGCTGCGGGTTTACCGCGCTTGTCGCTCTGGTTTTCAGCCTGTGGTTGCCAGGGCTGTGGCTGGTCGCAGTCACTGCCATTATTGTCGTGGCGTTGCTTTGGGGTTGGTATCTGAAACAGCAATTGGGCGGCTACACCGGCGACGCACTGGGGGCCAGTGTGATGTTTTGTGAACTAGTGTTTTTGCTTGGGCTCTAGTTCGTGGCCTGAGCAACCCTTTAATCAACTGAATACGACAGTATGCGCGACAATTGGCTGTAGGGCAGACCTGTTTCCTGATGCCAGTGCTTAAACGCCGCTTGTGCCTGCTGCAATCCTTTCTTGCTCGTTGGCGAAGCGTCCAGAAGATTGGCGTGGCGCAAGCCGGTAACCACATCGTGTGACAGGATAAACCCATCCCAGCCAACCATGCGCAAAAAGTACTGTGCGCTGTTGCCTCCCAAGCGAGAGCCGTTGCGCTTTAGCCAAATCAGCAACCCGACTTGGTCTTCCGAAGGCCACTGCTGCAAGAATGCCCCAAAGCTACCGTATTCCCGCGCCGCATCCATAATCATACGGGCGTTTTCCGGCACTGTGCGTATTTTCTGCATGTTGCGCACAATCCGCTCATCCTGCGCCAAATCTTCCAAAACCTCCGGCGGGACTTGCTGCCAGTAGGCAGGCACAAAGCCATGAAAGGCCGCCTCGAAGCCCGACCATTTGTTGTCTATTACTCGCCACACAAAGCCAGCTTTAAAGACACAGCGGGTGATTTCCGAGAGATAGCGGTCGTCTGTTCGCTCCTCTAGCACGTTGGCTGACGGCAGGTTAGGCAGCAGGGCGTTCAGCTCTTCGATGCCGCCTTTGCGTGCGATGGCGCGTTCATGGATGTTGGTAAATTTCATGACAGCTCCAATTGCAGTAGGTCACACAGCCAGTCCGTATCCAGACATTGCTCAACCTGATCCGCCAGTCGGTCCAATTGCTCAAGGCGGTGCTGTTGATAGTCCACTGCTGCGCCGCTCGTATGCAGGCCAGCCCACTGTAACAAAACATCGCAGGCTTCAGACTGGTCAAAAATACCATGTATATAGGTGCCAGCAACCAGTCCATCCGCACTGACCGCCCCCTCAAGCTTCCCTTTTACCTGCCCAAGCGGTCTTGCAAAGGCTGCACCTTCACTTACACCATTGTGCATTTCATAACCACTAAACACAGCCTCTTTAGCTTGACCGCTAGCTTGCAAGTTTAGGATGCCGTGCACTTCTTTCAGCTGTTTACCCGCAACCATAGTGGTGGTCATTTCCAGTAATCCCAAGCCTTCTGTAGATCCTGCGTTTCCTTCCAGCCCGTTCGGGTCAGCCACTTGCTCACCGAGCATCTGGAAACCGCCACAAATACCGAACACCTTGCCGCCGTAGCGCAGATGTTTACGGATTGCTTGGGCCCAGCCTTGGCTGTGCAGAAAGTCCAAATCCGTGCGGGTGCTTTTGCTGCCGGGTAGAATGATGAGATCAGCCGGAGGGATGGGCTGGTCTGGCCCGATAAACTGAAGGTTTACGCCGGGGTGCAGGCGCAGAGGGTCGAAATCGTTGTGGTTACTGATGCGCGGCAATACCGGCACAATTACGTTAAGCGCTCCGGCGTCGCTGGTGCCGGATGTACCTATGCTGTCTTCAGAATCCACAATCAGGCCGTGAAGATAGGGCAACACCCCGATGACTGGTTTGCCAGTGCGCTGGGTCAACCAGTCCAAGCCCGGCTCTAGCAAGGCAATATCACCGCGAAAACGATTAATTATGAAGCCTTTGGTGCGCTGCTGCTCGCTGGCAGATATAAGCTCCAGCGTGCCTACCAGCTGTGCAAACACGCCGCCTCGGTCGATATCGCCCACCAACAATACCGGGCAATCTGCCGCTTCCGCAAAGCCCATGTTGGCGATGTCGTTGGCTCGCAAGTTGACCTCAGCCGGGCTGCCAGCGCCTTCGGCAATGATTACATCGTAGCGTTCGCTGAGTGAACGCCAGGCGGCCATAACCGCCTCCATGGCTTCTGCTTTGTAGGCATGATAATCCAGCGCATCCATATTGCCATGCACTTGCCCGCGCAAAATAATCTGAGCGCCGCAATCGCTTTGTGGCTTCAGCAAGACCGGGTTCATGTCGCTGTGTGGCTCAAGGCCACAGGCCAAGGCCTGTAGAGCTGTGGACCGGCCAATTTCGCCACCGTCGATTGTGACTGCGCTATTCAATGCCATGTTTTGTGGTTTGAACGGCGCAACCGATACACCTTGACGGGCCAACCAGCGGCACAGGGCCGCAACGACAGTCGTTTTACCGGCGTCGGAGGTAGTGCCCTGAATCATGAGGGTGGTCATGGGTTAAAGCTCAACACCCTTTTGAGCCTTGATGCCCTGATCTTCAAAGGCGTGCTTCACCACACCCATTTCAGTCACAGTATCTGCGATATCGATCAGTTCTTTGGGGGCGCTTCTGCCAGTAACAATCACATGTTGCATCTCCGGGCGAGCCTGCAGGTCGTCCAGAACGCGGTCCAAATCGATGTAGTCGTACTTCAACGCGATATTGAGCTCATCCAGCAAAATCAAATCGTAGCTGTCGTCTTTCAACATACCTGCAACGATGTCCCAGGCAGCATTGGCCGCTGCAACATCCTGCTCCCGATTCTGGGTTTCCCAAGTGTAGCCTTGGCCCATTACGTGGTAATCCACATTGGGCAGGTTCCGAAAAAACGCCTCTTCGCCGGTACTAAAAGCACCTTTGATGAACTGCACAACACCAACTTTCATGCCGTGGCCAAGGGCTCGGGCGACCATACCGAAACCGGAGCTGCTTTTGCCTTTGCCCGGGCCGGTTAGCACCAGCAATATGCCCTGTTCTTTCTGGGCTTTGGCTATGCGCTCCTGCATGATTTTCTGTTTGGCCGCCATGCGCTTGGCGTGGCGTTCGGGGTCTTTTGCGCGTTCCTTCATAGCGATAGCCTCATATCAAAGTTGCTTTATGGAGCCGGCACAAATACCGACAGTCCGTCTTTTTTCAGGGAGATAAGGCGCTGGTTGTATAAACGTTCCAATGCTTCTGGCACCAACATGCTTTCGGTTTCACCCCAACAGGCATCGCCATTGGTGTAGAGCAACAGAACATGGCTACACCAGCGTGCGGCCATGTTCAGATCGTGTAGGCACATAAACACAGCTTTTCCGGACTTGGCTTGATTCCGAAGAAGGTTCATCACCTTAACCTGATGGTGCAAATCCAGATGATTGGTGGGCTCATCCAACAGCCAGATATGGGGGTTTTGAGTCATTAGGGTGGCGATAGCCACACGCTGGCGCTCGCCACCAGACAAGGTGTTGAGCAAGCGGTTAGACAAACCATCAACATCCAGTGCATGCAACGCTTGCTCGGCAAGCGCCTGATCTTCGCCCTGCTCGCTCTCCCAAGGTGACAGCCAGGGATGGCGACCAATGAGCGCTGTTTCCATCACCGTTGCCGGAAATGTGTCCTGACGTTCCTGAAATACTAGACCCAGCTGCTTTGCAACAGCACGACGTTTCAGCTCTTTCAGGGGGGCGTTATTTAGCTCTACACACCCACTTCGCGCGGGCAGTAATCCCGCAAGTGTATGCAGCAAGGTGGTTTTTCCCGCGCCGTTAGGACCAAGCACACCCCAAATCTGTCCAGACTCAATGGTCATGTTCAACGCAAAGCCATCGCGCCTTTCTGGAATGTTAACGATCAGATCGCGAGTACGCAGAGTGCTCATCAGCGGCTCCGGTGTAGCAGGTACAGGAACATAGGCACGCCAAGCAAAGCCGTAATAACGCCAACCGGCAACTGCTCGGGAGCAATCACCGTGCGCGCCAAAGTGTCTGCCAGCACTAGCAATGTTCCACCAGCCAAAACGCTGGCAGGCAAGATGATGCGCTGATCATTACCCAGCACTAGCCGGAGCATGTGAGGCACAATCAAACCGACAAAACCGATGCTGCCAGCCACCGTTACCGCGGTTGCCGTCAGCAAGCTTGCTAGTAGATACACCGACCATTCCAACGGTCGCACAGCAACCCCCAGCGCGGCTGCCTGCATAGGTCCACGAGCCAAAACGTTAAGGCTCCGGGCAAGCGGCATAATCAACGCAATCGAAACAACCAGCACTAAAAACGCCGGCCAAGGTGTGCGTGCATAGGAAACATCTCCCATTAGCCAGTACAGCATGCCGGGCAGTTTGTAAGAGGGCGTAATTGCCAACATAAGTGTGATCACAGCGCCCCAGCCGGAGGCGACTACAACCCCAGTGAGCAGCAGGCGGGAAGGTGTCCAACTGCCAGTTCCATGGGCAAGGCCAAACACCAGCATGGTTGCCAACATGGCACCGGCGAAAGCCGAGCCCGAGACCAATAGCGTTCCCATTCCAGCGAGCATGGCCAACAGCGCACCCACGGCCGCACCACCTGATAACCCTAGAATATAAGGGTCGGCAAGTGGGTTTCGTAGTAATACCTGCATCAACGCACCGGCTACTGCAAGCAGGCCGCCGGTAGCAAAGGCCGCGACTGCGCGGGGCAGCCGTAATTCCCAAACAAGCGTGCGGTGTAAGGCGCTGCCGTCACCCTGAATAACCTGCCAAAGATCAGACGGTGGCACGGTCACGCTTCCCACAGCCAGAGCCAGCATCATGGCAGCCAATGCCACTATACTCAGGCTCAGAAGCGCGCGAGTCATAAATCACCACCGCACATTTTCACGCTTAGGCCATCAATGCCCACGGGCAACTTCCAGTTTTTGGCAGATCAGCTTGCTGGCCTCGAGTAGCCTGGGAGTGGGCCGGGAAATGGGGGAAGCGGGAACGAAAATAAGGTTATCTCGAGCCACTGCACTCAATTCGGAATAGTCTCTCCAGCGATCCAGTTGCTCGTCAGCTTCGCCATCTACGCTCCCCGTGAGAATGGCTTGAGGGTCTGCCTTCAGAACAACTTCTGCACTGATTCGGGGCACCAAACGTGGCATGTCGCCAAACACATTAATCCCACCGCACAACTGCAGAACCTTGCCAATCAAATGATCATTATTGATGGTCATCAGTGGCTGCTCCCACACCTGATAAAAAACGGGTATCGGCTCAGCGTTTCGATACTGTTCAGCGATTTCCGCAATGCCTTTTCTGAACCGCTCAGCTTCTGCAAACCCAGCCTGCTCCGTACCTGCGAGGGTGGAAAGCCGCTGGAGAACGCTGGAAACCCCTTCAAACGTTCGGGGTTCTATCGCGAACTGGGGAATACCCAGCGCCTCCAACAACTCAATCTGGGCCGGCGGGTTGCCTGTTACCCAGGTGATAACCAAATCCGGCTTAAGCGCCATCAAGGCTTCAAGATCTATTCGAGTATGGTTGCCAACCCGTGGGAGTTTGAGCGCGGCAGGTGGATAATCACTGTAATTAACACCCGCGATGACCTTGTCACCCGCCCCGGCTGCGAAAGTAAGCTCTGTTGCGCCCGGTGACAAAGTGGCAATGCGCTGCGCAGGAACCGCCAGACAAAGGGATTGCCCACCATCATCTGTGGCGCAAACGTCTGCAAATGCACCGGGAATGAGCGCGAAAAACAATAAAAATACACGAAAAATCATCAATCGAGCATTCCTTTTAACGCTATAAAAACGGCAGACCCATAGTCACAAACAACATTAATTGACTGACATAAAACGGGACCCTAGACTATGCGCCAAGTTCTATCCGTAGCAGGTGCCCGTTGCGCAACATACGTTATCGTATTATTGCGCACAGGGTGAAACTGGGAAGTTCGGTTAAAGTCCGACGCTGCCCCCGCAACGGTAAGTGGCAATGAGCAGGATCAGGCCCAGCCTTCATGCTGGTGCGAACGCATCCTACTCTGGCGACATCGCCAGCCGCAAGCCCGGAGACCGGCCTGCTACCGGCTATCAGTGAGTACTGGCGGAGGGCTGGTACCGCGGAGTTTTGCCCCAATCGTGTTGGCGTTAAACCTCCTGATGATAGCTGTGCTCGCAGCTAAGACAGTGTTCTTTGGCTGCAGTTTATAGCTCATTTGGCCATGGTTACTGCTCCAATGCGACGAATTGCCTGCCTGTTATTTCTTATGCCTCTGGCCGTCGCAAGTGCCGATGATTCTGCGCCGTTTATCATTGTGGAAAGCGCCCCTGCCAACGCTGCTTCAACCCTAGACCCTTCCAAGGCAACTGGCCCCGTGCGAGTAGTTCCTCGCTCAGAATTTGAAAACCGCACGGCAAACCTAGCGGATGTACTGAGTGAACAAACCGGCGTGCAAATCCGCCAAAGTGGCGGCCTAGGCAGCTATTCCTCCGTGTCGCTCAGAGGCTCCACGGCACAACAAGTTCAGGTTGTGGTCGATGGCATGCTGCTGAATGATCCGGTCACGGGTGGCGTAGATATGGGCAAGCTAGGCCTCCACGATGTCAGCCGCATTCAGGTCTACCCCAGCGGTGCACCCGCACAATTCGCCCAAGCAGGTATTGGCGGCGTTGTTGTACTGGAAACTCTCGGCAAAGATATTGAGGGTTCAACCCGCCTAAATCTGGGTGCTGGCTCATTTAATACTTACAAGATGGGCTTGTTCGATAGCGGCAGTCATAAAGACTTCTATTACTGGCTATCGCTAGATAGGCAAAGCAGCGACAACGACTTTGAATACCCTAACAGCCGCAATTGGTTTAACCCGAACGATGGCGCCAACACCAAGCGCCGGAACGCAGAGTACGAACAGGATGCCGTCAGCACCAAACTTGGTTGGGAGATCAACAACACCAGCAAACTGGATGCGCTGATCCAATACAACGATAACGAGCAAAACGTTCCCAGCATTCAGAACTGGCGCAACAATAAAGCCTTTCTAACCAACGAAACACTGCGCACACAACTTCACTACCAACAACAAGGCTGGATGGACGGCCAAATTCACTCCAGCCACCGGCTTGTCTGGTCGGATACCAGCGAGCGCTACAACAACGCGACCGGGCTCGTTGGGCTAGGCACCACCGATGTCTATACCGACACGGATCAGCTGGGCATGGTCAACACTCTCACTTGGCTGCTGGGCAATCACACGGTTTCCGCGACGGCCGATGTCGCTCATTACAACTACCAGCAACATGACAAGCTCGGCTCAGAACTTCCTGACAAAAGAGAGCGCCTACAAATTGCCGCTGCGCTTTCTCACCAATGGCTCAGCTCCAACAGTCGCTGGCGCTCGCAGGCTTCACTGCGACAATACCGAGTCAACGACGATTCCGATGAGACACTCGGCAATGGCGCCATCACAAAAGTATCTCACACTGATCGTTATAACAGCTGGCAGTTGGGGCTGAGCCATTACTTTGCCGAGAACTGGGAAGTCTCAGCTGGGCTGGCACGTCAGGTTCGCGTTCCAACTTTGCAGGAGCTCTATGGTCAGCAGGGGTTGTTTGTTGGCAACACCGACCTGCAAGCCGAAGAGTCTCTAAATTACGAAATCACACTGCGCACAGACCAAGGTTGGGGGCATGTTGAACTAACCGGCTTCTATCGCGATCTAGACCCTGCAGTCTCGGCTATTTATGACGCCCGTGGCGTTGGGCGCTATACCAATTTATCCGCACACATATACGGTGCAGAAATGGATGCTTCGTGGCGCATTTACCACTGGTGGGAAGTCTACGCCAACGCCACGTTGCAAGAGTCTGAAAACACCGACAACAGTGTTAACGACCGTTACGAACACAGGCTGCCGGGCATTTACCATGAATCGTTCGTTGCGGGCAGCCGTTGGCATATACGGCCATTTCGCTTTGATATTTCCTACAGCCATGACGACAAGCTCTATTACGACGCTGCCAACAGATTAACCGCAGACACGCGAACGCTTGTTAACGCCTCCGCCAGTTGGACGAAGATCTGGGCAAACCGCAGTGAAAGCGACATCGCTCTGGAGCTGCGGAACATAACGAATGAAGTTTACCAAGACTTCAGCCGCTTCCCGGGGCCGGGTAGGGGCTGGTTTGTAAATATGAAGCACCGCTTTTAATGCACGACAACCAAGGAGTTTATCAATGAAAACTGAACACTACACCCGCAGCTTAGCGTTGCCCTTTGTGCTTGCCCTCACAGCGACACTGACTGCCTGTGGCGGAAGCTCAAGCGGCAACGATGGTAATTTGCAAGTAGGCGAAGACACAAAATATGTGGCTGTTATTGCAACAGCAGCAAGCGATTACAGCTCGGGCGAGGTTGAGCTGGCAGAACTTGATAAAGAGGATATAACGGCTTCGGGTGGCTACTTTTCAACAATTTCCGATATTACTGTGAACGCATACGGAGAGAACTACTACCTGATTGAAAAGTTCAACGGCGACTCCATTAAGAAAGTGAATGTGAGCGAGCCGGCCATAGCAACTTGGGACTATTCCACGCTTGCGGCTGGTGACGAGGGCTCATCCAACCCTTATAAGCTTGTTTTCGTGAGTGAGGAAAAAGCCTACCTGCTTCGTTACGGTGCCAGCAAAGCGTGGATTGTGAACCCTTCAGCCGCAACAGAGTCCGAGTTCCGTATCGGTGAACTTGATCTGTCAGCCTACCTTCCTGAAGACACCATTGGCGCACCCAACATGTCCTCAGGCGTAATCACCAACGACAAGCTGTTTATCACGCTGGAGCGGTTGGACAGCAATTACCAGCCGACAAACACCGCGTATGTTGCCGTGTTTGATACAGCAACCGACATGGAAATTGATACCAATCCGGAAAACACAGAGTCGCTGAAAGGTATTCCACTCCAAGGCTTGAACCCCGCACGTATCGAGCATGTTGAAGGTCTTGGCCTTACCGTGGTTAACCGAGGTGCCTTCAGCGCACCCTTTACCGGAACCGGTCTAGACATTGTTAACCCGGAAACCTTTGCCGTTAGCTCGTTAATTGCCGATGAGGATATCGCCACACAAATCAATAGCGCTGTCTTTGTTAGCCCAACACAGGCCTACATTCTTAACTACTCAGGCTGGCAGGACCTTGCTCTGCAACGTTTCAACCCAGCTGAAGGCGTGAGCAGCCTTGAAGATGTCGCTGATCTAACAGGTGGAGACTTCAGAACTCTAAACCTGAGCCCAGAAGGCACCCTGTGGTTAGGCGATGCCAACACAAACGCCCAAGGTATTCGTATTCTTGATACGACCACCGATGAGCAGGTCGACTTTGTAGAAACTCAGCTGTTACCCATTGCCGTCACCTTCTTGGAAACAGCGAAGTAAGGCAGCGGCTCAGGGCAGTGATGCAGCTAACCAAGCCGCATCATTGCCCGCTCCAACCGTTCCCAGTCGCGGTTGCTTCCGGGCAGTCCGAATCGCAGCATTTCTGGCTGTTCGAAATACCGAACCAACAGGCCATTGCGCGCAAAGCCTTCCGCCGCTGTTCGTGCCTGATCTACCCAGACTGTCTGAAACAATGGGCTACCGCCGACAAGTGCAAAGCCAACCTTCTGGAGCATACTTCGCAACCGATCAGAGTCCCTGCGCAATCTGTGCAAGGCTTGCCGTTGCCAGTTGTAATCACTCAGTGCCTTCTGCATCACGTAACGCGCTGGCCCGCTCAGCGACCATGGGCCTAAAACGCTCTGCAAGGAGCTAGCCACTACCGCGTCCGCCAGCACAAACCCGGCGCGCACACCCGCCAACCCGAAAAACTTTCCCAACGACCGCAGCACAATCAAGCCTGGCGCTCCGGCTTGATGAGCCACACTGAACGCGGGCGTAGCATCCATAAATGCTTCATCAACAATCAGCCAACCGCCACGCTTTTGTAGCCGCCGATGCCAGCGCAATAACGTAGAGGGCGGTATGATTCCTCCGGTGGGATTATTGGGATTAATCCACACCATCACATCTAGCTGATCCAGCCAGCGATCATCGCAACCCGATGCTCCGCCACAGGTTTGCCTCGGGCCAATAGGAACAACCTTATGGCCCGCTTCCCGCCAGTTGTACCCGTGTTCGCGATACCCGGGCACGGGTATACCCACACGGCAGGGTTTACGTAACCTCGGCAGCGCCATAATCGCAGCCTGACTGCCGGGCACAGGCACGCAAACAGCTGAAGACGGCGTTCCTGACCACTGCCGAACCGTTGCTTCTAGTCCATCACCGGCTTCTGGCAATCTCTGCCATAACTCCGCCGGTATCTCAGGCACTGGCCAGCCAATGGGATTGATCCCGGTAGACAGATCAAGCCACTGCGCACGGGGAATGCCCCAACGCTCCGCCGCTTTGTTTAAGCGCCCGCCATGCTCCAACATCATTGTAAGCACACCAGCAAAATCAAAAGTGCCGTAGCTACCAGAATGACGCCAAGCCAAAGCCAAACGCCGCGCTGCACCAAACCAATCGCACCCTCTACACTGTCTGGACTCGCATTCTGGGTGCCTCCCAAAACAGGGCGGTGTTTAACCCCCGAGGGATAGGGCGAGGGGCCACCAAGCCGAACATTCAGTGCGCCTGCACCTGCCGCCATAACAGGCCCGGCATTGGGGCTGTCCCATTGTGGTGCTTGTTTTTGCCAACACCGCCAAGCCAACTTCCTTTGGCCCAACAGCGTATAAGTAAGTGCTGTCAGGCGGGCGGGCACCCAACCCATGAGGTCGTCAAGCCGTGCTGCCACCCGGCCAAAATAAAGAAACCGTGGCGTGCGATAGCCCCACATGGCATCCAGAGTGTTTACCATTCTATGCAGTATCACCCCAGGCATTCCCGCAACCAGAAACCAAAACAAACTGGCAAACACGGCGTCTGCACCGTTTTCTAACATAGATTCGGTTGCTGCAGCCGCTACGCCTTGCTCATCCAAGGCGCTGGCCTTACGGCTTACAATACGGCTCACTTGATCCCGGGCTTTTTCAAGATCGCCGTCTCTCAGGGGTTCCGCAACAGCCTTGCCATGCTCTGCCAGCCCTCGCAAAGAGATAGCCAACCATAAGGCTACCGCCTGTACCAGCATCAGCAACACACCATCAAGCTTCACCGATAACCAGAGAGCGAGGCCCAGCAAAGGCGCCGTGAGCAAGAACACCGAAAACAATCCCGCCAGCAGGCTTCGAAGTGGGTCTTGGGGGGCGGTATTAAGCCGCTTTTCCAGCGCAATGGCCAAGCGCCCGAACCCGACTACCGGGTGCCAGCGACGCGGCTCACCAAGCCGAACATCAAGGGCCAGAGCAAGCACGCAGACAATCAATAGAGCGAATAACAACACAGGTATTTCCGGGCTGGTCAGAAGGTGAAGCCGTCAAGCCTACCTGATTCCATCCAGTCGGAGTATGATCCCGCTCCATACTGTTTTGAACCTAAGCCCTGATCACCGTAAAAGCACTCTGCGTTACGGTCTATTGATGCATGAAGGTATGTGAAATGTCGTTTCCCAGTAGTTGGATCAATTCTCCCCAGCAGCCCGATGTACGCTTTTTTGAACAGGCCGCCCAACGTCAAAGCATTCTGACCAAACCAGCTGGCTCTCTGGGCAGACTGGAAAACGCAGCCGTTCAGTTGGCTGGTCTGCAGGGAACGGACACGCCAACACTTGACCGCATACAGATCAGCGTTTTTGCCGGTGATCACGGCATTTGCGAGGAAGGTGTATCGGCCTATCCGCAAGCGGTTACGGCACAAATGATTGCCAACTTTGCCAATGGCGGCGCGGCCATCAGCGTGCTCGCAAAGTCTCTGGGTGCGGAGCTGGAAGTTGTAAACCTTGGCACCGTGTCCGATGTTGCACCCGACCTACCCGGTGTTATAGACGCTCGCATCGCCCCCTGTACCCGCAACTTTGCCGCCACCGACGCCATGACCAACGAGCAGGTCTGCGCCGCCCTAAATCATGGTGATGCCGCAGCCCAACGGGCGGCCGACAAAGGCAGCCAGTTGTTTATTGGCGGCGAGATGGGCATAGGCAACACCACATCTGCAACCGCCATTGCCAGTTCGCTCATGGGCAAAAACCCCATGAAGCTAACTGGCCCGGGTACTGGCCTGAATGTTGCCGGTGTGCGCCATAAAGCCGAAGTTATCATCCTTGCGATTCAACGCCACGATAACGACGATGATGGTCAGGATGCCATTGCTGTGCTCAAGGCCTTCGGTGGTTTTGAAATTGCGGCCCTAGCAGGTGCCATTGCGGGCTGCGCCGCACGATCTATCCCGGTGCTGATCGACGGCTACATTGTTTCAGTAGCAGCAATGCTTGCAGTAAGCCAGCAGCCCCGTATTCGCGATTGGTTGCTGTTTGCCCATCGCTCGGCTGAGCCAGGCCACCAAGCGATTCTGGCAGCATTAGACGCCGAACCACTACTTGATCTGGGCATGCGCCTTGGTGAAGGCAGCGGCGCGGCTGTCGCCATTCCGTTGCTTAGGGCAGCTTGTGAACTACATAACAATATGGCCAGCTTTGAAGACGCTGGCGTAAGCAACAAAGACCAGTAAAAGAGTTCATCTGGAAGATCCTACTGCCCAGAGCGAACTCATACAGCGAACACCTAGCAAGGGCATCTCCACTATGGCTGATAGCACAACCCTATTTGACCTAATTCGCCATGGCGAGCCAGAAGGCGGCCCCATGTATCGCGGCAGTAAAGACGACCCGCTGAGCGAGGCTGGTTGGCAGCAAATGCGCGACGCCATTACGGAAGTCGATACTTGGGATGCTATTGTCACATCACCTATGCTGCGCTGCGTTCACTTTGCACAGGAATTGTCAGATAGGTACAGCATCCCCCTGCATAAGGACGAACGCCTGCGGGAAATCAATTTTGGAGAGTGGGAAGGACGCACCGCGGATGAGGTTATGGCGAGCGATGGCGAAAGGCTCAGCCAGTTCTGGGCAAATCCAGTTGCCAACACGCCGCCCGGGGGCGAAACGGCAAGAGCGTTTAACGACCGTGTTGTTGAAAGCTGGCAGCATTGGCAACAACAGCTTTCAGGCCAGAAAGTCCTGATCGTTTGCCATGGCGGCGTGATCAGAATGCTCATTGCAGATGTTATGAACATCCCACTGGAACATGCCTTCTCCAGCCTCGCTACACCTTATGCTTGCCGAAGCAGAATACAGGTGGACACATCAGCTCATGGAAAATTCCAGAGCTTAGTCGCCCACGGCGCATTCAAGGCTTTAGCACCATAGGCAGCCCGGCGACACTCATCACCACCTTGTCGCTGACCTTTGCCAATGATTGGTTAAGCCACCCCAACTCGTCGGCAAAGCGACGGGTAAGCGGGTCCATGCCAATGGTGCCTAGCCCAACTTCGTTGCTAACAATCACTAGCTCGCCGGGATAACGGCTTGCCTCATTCAAGAAAGCTTCTCGCTCATAAGCGAAGGTTTTTTCTCCTGCGTGCAAGAGGTTACTTACCCACAAGCTCATGCAGTCCACCAACAGGCAGGGCGGGCTTTGAGCCAGTGCATGGCGGGCAAGCACCGGGGCCAGGGCAAGGGATTCTTCTTCAACACCCCACTGTGCTGGGCGTTGTTGCTTGTGGCGTTGAATGCGCAGGCGCATTTCATCATCGCCGGCTGTGGCCGTTGCCAAATACACCACGGAGTTATGAGTATCACCCGCCAACCGCTCTGCAAGCGCAGTTTTACCGGAACGAATACCGCCTAGAACAAGGGTATGCATGATGGTTGATTATTTTCCTATCGGATAAGCTGGCATGCTAACCGCCCAACACGCCGCAAAGCAAAAGACCAAATACACAGCCTTGCATCGACATTGCCTTTCGGCGAAGGTCTCACTGCCTAAACGGCGGTTTCTGCTATAGTTTTGAGCAGGCGTTATCCAATTCCACCCGGGAGACAGCATGCAGGCTGAACTGATCGACATTCGCAACCACCTTATCCAGCATGCCCCGTTTGATGACATGCCGGAGGAGCTGGTGAATCAGCTCACCGAAAGCATAGAAATCAGCTACGTGCGGGCGGGAACCCAGATAACAGAGACCGGGCAAATCAGTACCCGAATGTACTATGTGCGTAGCGGTGCCGTGGAAATTTTCCGACGTTCCGGCGAGCTTTATAACCGTATAGGTGAAGGCGAGATTTTCGGTCAGTTTGGCCTGCTGATGCGGGGTCAGGTCAGGTTTCCAGCCCGGGCCTTGGAAGACAGCTTGCTGTATAGCATTCCTGCCGAAACTTTTCATAACCTGTTTGAAAACGACGAGAACTTTGCAGACTTTGTGGAGATCGAGGACCGCAGCCGTTTGCGCTCAGCGGTCTCCCGTCGGGAAAAATCCAACGCGCTGATGACCTCCCGCGTTAGCCGCCTGATTTCCCGTAAAACCGTCTCGGCACCCACCACCGTGCGCCTGCAAGAAGCTGCACGAATCATGACGGATCAAGGTGTTTCAGCGCTGCTGCTGATGGACGAAGAGTGCGGAGATAAGTGCGAAAGCGACCGCCTCACAGGCATTATTACAGACAAAGACCTGCGCACCCGCGCGGTCACCGAAGCACTGCCCTCCGAAACACCCATCAGCGAAATCATGACTGAAGGGCTGATTACCATCCGCGCCAGCAGCTATGTTTTTGAAGCCATGCTCACCATGCTGCACAACAACGTGCACCACTTGCCGGTAATAGACGGGGAGGAAGTCCGTGGCGTGATCGCCCTTGCCGATATTGTGCGATACGAAAGCCAGAGCAGCCTATATCTGGTGAGCAACATCTTCCATCAGCAGCATGTGAAAGGCCTAAAGAAAATCAGCAATGATGTGCGCGACAGTTTTGTACGCATGGTCAATGAGGACGCCAACTCCCACATGATCGGCAGTGCCATGGCAGGCATTGGTCGCAGCTTTACCCAGCGCCTACTGGAGTTGGGCGAGGAAAAACTGGGGCCACCGCCGGTGCCATACTGCTTTATGGCGCTCGGCTCCATGGCCAGGGATGAACAACTGGTTGTGACGGACCAAGACAATGCCATGATTCTGGACGACAGCTTTGTGCCGGAAGAGCACGACGCGTATTTTCTTGAGCTGGCGAAGTTTGTATCTGATGGCTTGGCAGAGTGCGGTTACACCTACTGTACCGGCGATATCATGGCAACCAATCCGAAATGGCGCCAGCCATTAAAAGTATGGCGCAGCTACTTTACCGACTGGATTGAAAATCCTAAAGCCGAGGCCCTGCTTAACAGCAACATTTTCTTTGATCTGGACGGCATATACGGTCGCACAGAGTTTGCTGAAGAGCTCAAGTCTCTGGTTGCAGACAAAGCCAGTAAGAGCCAGCTTTTCCTCACTCTAATGGCGCGCAACGCCCTCAATCGGACTCCCCCTCTGGGCTTCTTCCGCACCTTTGTACTTGAGGAAGACGGCAAGCATCAAAAAACTTTCAATCTGAAGCGTCGGGGTACAGCGCCTCTATCGGACCTAATCCGAATTCATGCGCTGGCATGCGCCTCACAAGCTCAGAACTCCTTCGAGCGGCTAAAAAGTATCAGCAAAACCAAGCTGATTATGGATGACGATCTGAGCAACCTGAGAGACGCTCTGGAGTTCATCTCCATTGTGCGTATCCGCCATCAGGCGCTAACCCTAGAAGCGGGAGGCGAGCCGGATAACAACGTGCGCCCAGAAGACCTGTCGCCGTTCGAGCGCAGCCATCTTAAAGATGCGTTTCAAGTTGTGAGCAATGCTCAGAAGTTTCTAAGATTCCGTTACAACTCTCAGGCAACGCGGCATGTCTGATATCCCCTCAGTGCCAGACGACATCAAAAGCCTGCCATGGCCAGAGCAGTTTCAAACTCTGGCAAAGCATGCCAAGGCGCCGGTATTAAAAGCCTTTTACGAAGCCGGTTGCGTTGCCCCGGACACACCCATTTGCGAAGTCCCTATGGTGGCCTTGGACTTTGAAACCACGGGTTTGGAATCAGAGGCGCACTCTATTGTCAGCATCGGCTTAGTGCCCTTCACGCTAGATGCCATTTCGCTTAGTCAGGCAAAACACTGGATCGTGCGGCCCAAACTGCCGCTGCATCAAATGTCTGTCACCTTCCACGGCATTACCCACGCCGATATCGAAAAGGCTCCGGATCTGTCTCAGATACTTGAGGAGGTATTCGCCAGCCTGAACGGCCGAATTCCAGTGGTGCACTTCCGGCATATCGAGCGACCTTTTCTGGATGTGGCGCTCCAATACCGCCTGAATGAAGGCATTCGATTTCCGTTGGTTGATACCATGGCTATTGAGGCGCACCTGCACCCGGATCGCCAACCCTCTTTCTTCAAGCGCATGATTGGGGAAAAGCCGGTATCCATTCGCCTTTCAGACAGCAGAACGCGCTATGGACTGCCTCACTATGCGGCCCATAACGCTTTGATAGATGCCATTGCCACTGCCGAACTGCTGCAGGCGCAGATCCAGCATCACTTCAGCCTGCAAACACCCATCGGCGATTTGTGGCTCTAATGGTTATTAAACGGCTTAGCGCTTACTGCGACGCCTTTACCTCGGGAATCCAGTCGCCGTAACCGGCCTCAGCCATGTCCTCTAGCGGGATAAACTTCAGCGCTGCCGAGTTCATACAGTAACGCAGGCCACTTGGGGCCGGACCATCGTTAAACACATGCCCAAGGTGCGAATCGGCAAAGCGGCTGCGGATTTCAGTGCGCTTCATGAAAAACCCGTTGTCTTCCTTCTCTACAACCATGCTTGAACTCAACGGGCGGGTGAAACTTGGCCAGCCGGTTCCAGACTTATACTTGTCGCGGGAAGAGAACAGCGGCTCGCCGGAAACAACATCCACGTAAATACCCGGTTGTTTGTTATCCCAGTAAGGATTGCTGAAGGCACGCTCGGTGCCGTCGTTCTGTGTTACTTCGTACTGGGTGCTGGTAAGGCGCTGCTTCAGCGCTTCGCTGCTTGGTTTAACGAAGGCTTTTGGGTCGAAGCCCTTCTTCTCTGCCGCACCTGTGCCTTTGGCAGACTCATTAGCACTGCTCTGCATGTTGTTGTCGGGTTTGAACTGGCTGAAATCCAGCTCATAATCCTCACCATAAACGTCTTCAATGAACTGATAGCGTCCAGAGTTGAAGGTATAGAGTTTGTAGCGCACAGGATTCTTTTTGTAGTAATCCTGATGGTACTTTTCAGCCGCATAAAAGGTTTTCAAGGGCGTAATTTCAATCACCACAGGGTTTTCATATATACCGGAAGCCTGCAGCTCTTTTTTAGCCGCTTCAGCCAAACGCTTCTCCTCAGGGTTTTGGTAGAAAATCGCCGGGCGGTATTGTTGGCCACGGTCCACAAACTGGCCGTTGGCATCTGTCGGGTTCATCATTCGCCATAGGCCCTGCAGCAACCCTTCATAAGTAATTTCTTTCGGATCGTAATACACCTGCACAGCTTCTGTGTGCCCGGTGCTACCGGAAGCGACTTGCTGGTAAGTTGGGTTAGGCTCCTCTCCGCCTGCATAGCCGGAAACGGCCTCTACCACGCCGGGGATCTTTTCGTACCCGGCTTCCACGCACCAGAAACAACCTCCGGCAAAGGTGGCGACCTTCAAACCGGGGTCTGTGGGCGCATAGGCATGGGCGCTATCCATGCCTTTCTCAGCAGTGGCAACGGTGGCATAAAAAGCGCCGGTTACCGCGATCAGCAGTGCGGCGACCATTGCGAGCATATTTCGGTTCATAACAACTCTCCTTG
>NZ_JALKAP010000001.1:300892-598784 GCF_023016045.1 Marinobacter sp. S6332
CGCGATCAGCAGTGCGGCGACCATTGCGAGCATATTTCGGTTCATAACAACTCTCCTTGGATCAATGTTGAGAGATGGATTAAGTGACGGGTTGAGAGACGGGTTAAGGCACAAGTTGAGTAAATGTACCGGGCTCAGTTAATAAACGTGTTCAGTCGCCATCGTATCGCCGTAACTTCACTAAAATGTTCCTTAGTTCTTACGAATCTATAACACTGTGGATTCTTTTTTTGCCGAATCCGCCAGCGGCAACCAGAGACAGAACCTTGCCCCCGCTCCCAGTGGGCTTTCTACCGAAACACTGCCGTGCTGCAGTTCTGCCATTCTGCGCGCTATGGCAAGGCCCAACCCCGCATGGCCGCTACGGCTCACATCCGATGCCTGATAAAACGGGTCGAATACGTGTTTCAGATCTTGTGCGGCGATTCCTTTACCCATGTCTTCAACGGTCACAGCAACACCGTTAACGTCTAATGCGACCTTCAACTTCACCTCGCCGCCCATCGGTGAGTGGTCAACGGCGTTTCCGATCAGGTTGTCCAGAACCCGCTCGGTCATGGCAATATCCGCAAGCACCATTGCCGGCTGAACATGGGTAATATTCAGGGCAACACTCGCCTGCTCGGCCCTCGGCTTGTGTTTTTGTACCACATCGTGCAATAACTCCGCTGGCATGAACGGCTCCAAAAACGGTTGCCGCTCGCGGGCATCCAGTGCCGCTAGTTCAAACAGCTCGTCAACCAGCTTGCTTAGTCGAAGCGTTTCAGCCAGTGCCACACTTAGAAAGCGCTGGAGCTCTTCCGGGCTTAACTCTTGATGCTTCGCGCCCAGAGCTTCCAGGTAGCCCTGTATCGAAGCCAAAGGTGTGCGTAAGTCGTGAGATACCTGTGCTACCAGTTGGCGACGCTGATGATCTTTGTCTTTCAATAGCTCCAACTGGCCAACAATGCGGGCCGCCATCTGATCAAAACGGGCGGCCAAGTAATCAACGTCATCTCCGGGAACATCAGGTTCACCCGCCTTACCTGTATTCTCGGTATCCGGCTCAAACGCCTCCACCCGCGCGGTCAGCCGGGAAAGCCGCCGTGTTAGTAATCGGAAAAACAGCAAACCGGCCAGCAGCCCCACAAAGAGGCTGATTGCCAGAGCACCGCCGCCCATTTGCAAAAGGCGATCGCTGTGCACCATGCTCTCGGCAAAATCGTATTCCTCACCACGCAATACAACGTAAAGATAACCCGTTGGGTTTTGAGCGCTGGGTACTGGGGTCACCGAAAAGACTTTCCGACGATCGTGGCTGCGCGGGTCATCGCCTTGTAAAGGGTAGGCATCCGGGTTTTCCAATAGCCTATGAATCGGCTCCAAGGAGACATGCTTACGCTTGATGCTGGCCGGGTTGGCGGAGTAGGAAAGAATGCGCCCATCCAGGTCGAGCAAATAGATCTCGATGCTGGGGTTGATGCTCATGTACAAATCAAACAAGCGCTTCAGCTCACTGTGATTGATCTGACCATCGGTTACCAGATTGCGATCTGCGACCAGATGGCTGGCGAGATCGCGGTTGAGTTCATGGCCCACGGCCGCGCTGTATTCACGAACGGAGTAAAGGCTCAGCGCAGTAAACAGCCCGCCAACAACCACCAACAGCACAAACAGGCCAAGGGCCAGTCGCGCGTAAAGCGTTTGAAACAGGGATCGGGTCATGGGTTAATCCAGAAACCGGTAGCCGACACCCCAGACCGTCTGAACATAGACAGGCTCGGCCGGATTGGCTTCAATCTTATTACGCAACCGGTTGATGTGAGTGTTTACCGTGTGTTCGTAGCCCTCATGGTTATAGCCCCAAACCGCGTCCAGCAACTGTGCCCGGCTGAATACGCGCCCGCGGTGGCAGGTAAAATGCCAGAGCAAATCGAACTCTCGCGCTGTAAGCTCCACTTCGGCACCCTGTATAGACACCCGACGTCGCAGAGGGTCTATCCTGAGCCCATTCACTTCCACTTCTTCGGCCTTCTCCTGCTCCACCGCCCGCGTGGAAAACGCATCCACGCGGCGAAACAGCGCTTTAATACGGGCCGCAAGCTCCGCAACGCTGAATGGCTTTGTTAGATAATCATCTGCACCCATTTCAAGGCCGAGCACCCGGTCCAATTCCGTACTTTTGGCCGTCAGCATTAGCACTGGAACATATCCGGGTATCCCTCTAATCTCCCGACATATAGAAAGCCCATCCAGCCCCGGCAGCATCAAATCAAGCACAACCAGATCAATGCCACCCTGCTTAAACCGCTCAAGACCAGTATCGCCGCGATCTTCCAAAACTGGCTCCATACCCAGATCTTTGATCTGCATGCTCACTAGTTCGCCGATGCCGGGGTTGTCTTCAATGATCAATACAGTTCGTGTCATAAGCGTTTGTTTTATATGGGTGCTCGTACAGTTTATTCACTTCTATAGAAGGTATAGTCTAGCGCTAAAAGTTCACAAATTCGTCACGGCGGCAACAATGGACGTGTTTTAACTTATTAGGAAGGCTTGGTGCGCTTGCCGAGCTTCGCTATGATAAAACCAACGGTCTACGCTAAATTGAGGCTCGAATTCAGGCTGAGTGTCCATCGAATACGTACGGTGGAGGCATGCCGTTTACCAATTTGAACAAGGAGTATTCTATGTTCTGCAGCAAATCAATAACTCGGTGGTCACTGGCGCTTGTGGTATCTCTAATGGCCTTTGCTGCTCAAGCAAAGGATTTATCTGATTCAACAATCCAAGCATTTATTGCATCGTTGAACGATGCTCAAGAACTGCAGGATAAGTACGAAGACACCGAGGGATGGCCCGACCCTGAAAGTGAAGATATGGCGTCAATGCCAGATATGACCCGGCTTTTTTCCAACGGTGTTGAGCAAATGGAGGGCACACCCGCCTATGACGAGTTCGAAGCCGTGGTTGAAAAGCGAGGCTTTGATAACCTCGAATCATGGGCGTCTGTCGGGGACCGTGTTTTCGCTGCAATGATGGCCATTAATATGAAAAAGGAAGGCGCAGACTCTGGCGCTGGGCAGGAGATGGCAAAAGCCATGGCAGAAATCGAGAACAACCCTAATATGAGCGAGCAGCAAAAAGCCCAAATGCGAGCAATGATGGGGGCAGCACTTAGCATTACAAAAATGGCTGATGACGTTCCCGCTGCTGACATCGAAGCCATCCGACCTCACTTGAAGGATCTAGAGGCCGTAATGGGTGACGATGAAGAATGGGATGACGACGAGTACTGATTGTTTTCCTACGAAAAAGCCCGGGGCACATTGCTGCTTTCCGGGCTTTTTTATTGTCAGCGCACTTACGTCAGAAGGTTGTAGGCAAAAACGATCACAACCGCCACAGGTGTAACAAAGCGCAGAAAGCTCAACCATATGGCAAAGATGCCGTCGCCCATATCCAGATCGGCTTTCAACGACTCTTTGGCAACAAACCAGCCCACAAAGATAGCCGTTAATAGCCCTGACAAGGGCAGCAGAATGTTAGCCGTAAAGAAATCCAACAGATCGAAAATCGTTTTACCTTCAAAGCGCGCAAACATATCTAGGGGCGCCACATCGGCCCATACGTTCAACGACAAAATAGATGCGATACCCAGAAGCCAGCAGAGTACGCCAACAACTATGGCACTGCCTGAGCGCTCCATATTGGTGTTTTCCTCAACCCACTCCACTACTGGCTCCAACAATGAAATACCTGATGTCCAGGCGGCGAACAGTAGCAATATAAAGAACAGGGTGCCGAACAAACCACCCATGGGCATATTGCCAAACGCCAGTGGTAGGGTTTGGAAAATCAAGCCGGGACCTGCACCAGCCTCAAGGCCATTGGCAAACACCACCGGGAAAATCGCCAGTCCTGCAAGCAAAGCAACAACGGTGTCCATAAGCGCTATGGTAACGGCGGTACGCCCAACGGGTATGTCACGCCCTAGATACGAGCCATAGGCGATCATAATGGCCATACCCAAACTGAGGGTAAAAAACGCATGGCCTAGGGCTATCAACACACCATCTATGGTTAACGCTTTAAAGTTGGGCGTAAATAGAAAGCTAACTGCCTCACTAAAATGACCTGTTGTTGTGGCATAGCCAACCGCAATAAGCAGCAACACGAACAATGCTGGCATCAGAATGGTGACCGCACGCTCCAAGCCACTCTTCAGCCCCCGAGAGACAACCAGAATAACCAAGGCCATGAACAAGGTGTGCCAAGCTAGCAGTTGTTTGGGGCTTGCGAGCAGGTCGCTAAACAAACTGCCTATGGACTCTGCCGTGCCTCCGGTGAAATCGCCCACAGCCGCATGGCCAATGTACGAAGCGGCCCAACCACCAATAACGGAATAGAAAGAGAGAATGGCAAACGCAGCAATCATGCCGATAACCGCAGAAATTCGCCACGCCGGTGAACTCAAGTTGCGTTCGGCAACCAAGCGCATACTGCCAATCGGGTTATGGCGGCCACTGCGACCTATGTAGATCTCCGCCATCATAATCGGAACACCAATAACCGCGATACACAGTAGGTAGACCAGTACGAATGCACCGCCTCCGTTCTCACCGGTTATATAAGGAAACTTCCACACGTTGCCAAGACCAACGGCGGAGCCGGTTGCAGCAAGAATGAACGCAAAACGAGAAGACCATAGGCCGCGAGAGGCCCCCGAATCGATACCCGAAGCCGGGTTTGACTGAGACATGTTAAGTTCCTGTGCTTTTGGCTAAGGAATCGCAAGCAAATAAGAGTGCCGCGGGTAGCCCCGGGCGGTTGGGGGAGGATTCTGCCAGCACTAGCCGGGGGATGCCAGTGCTGGCAACAGATTGACGCCGGAATTATGGCACTCCTGCGTCAGTCGCTTTTACCGAGAAAGCGCGAAACTAAATCTTTCAACCCGCGAGACATAACACTCAGGCTGTCACTGCTCTGTTTGGCAGAGGTGGCCCGCTCGTCACTGTGATCCGCAAGCTCGGCAATGCTGACAATCTGCCGGTTGATCTCTTCAGACACCTGATTCTGCTCTTCAAACGCCGCAGACATGCTGATGAAGCTGTCTGAGATTGTTCGTATAGAGGTCACTATATCTCGCAGAGAGCTCTCCGCTTCGCGCACTTTCTCCAGCCCTTGGCCGGCCACCACCTCGCCATCCTCGGTTGCCTGAACGGCTGAATCCACCTGTAAGCGAAAATCATCAATGACATCTTGAATACGCACCGTGGATTCGCGGGTGCGCTGCGCCAGCGAACGCACTTCGTCTGCAACGACCGCAAAGCCGCGCCCTTGCTCACCTGCGCGGGCGGCCTCAATAGCGGCATTCAAAGCCAACAGGTTGGTTTGATCGGCAATATCAGAGATTAAACTGGCCGCTTCACCTATGCTTTTGGTGGACTCACCCAACCTGCTGATCACCTCACGAATGCCGTGGACACGCGTAACCAGCTGTTGGATTGCAACCAGTGCTTCCGAGCTGCGCTCGCTGCCTATAACCGCCAAGCGATCCGCAGACTCGGCTTCCCGAGCGTTGCCCAGCATGGACTCAGTCACTTCCTGAATGGACGCGGTCATCTCGGTGATCGCCGAAGCGGTTTGGTCGGTTTCGGTACGCTGGCGACCAATAGCGTCCGCGCCCTCGCTTATGAATCCGTGGGAAGCACGAGCCTGCTCATAGAGAAGTTCTGCTTGGTCGTCTATGCGGGCGAGAGCTGTGCGTATCCGGGCATCTTCACTGATCAACAGCAACGAAAGTTGTGAAAAAAGACCCGTCTCGTCACTGTATGTTCGTGCTACAACCGGGTCGTGAAAAGCTCCAAGGCGCAGTGTCAGAAGGCGCTGTAACCGGTGGGTCAAGGTTTTCTGTAATAGGACAACACCCAGTAGGTGGCCCACTACAATCAGCCCGACAGCCAGCCCGCTTTGCTCTATTCCAAGTGCAGTGAGGCTGAGCGCCAAAGATAGAAACAAGGGCCACCCGGCGCTCGCAACCGATAGCATGCGCTTTCCTGTACCCAGAGTCGGCTTACCCGCGGAAATACGGCTATAGAGCTTCTCGGCCCGTGCTATATCTTCACGGGCTGGCTCTACCCGAACCGACTCATAGCCAACCACCTGACCCTTTTCCCGGATTGGGGTTACGTAGGCACTAACCCAATAGTGGTCTCCATTTTTCGCTCGGTTTTTGACCAACCCCATCCAAGCTTTACCCGCCTTCAAATACTGCCACATGCCCTCAAAAACCGCCTGCGGCATGTCTGGATGGCGGATAATATTGTGGGCTTGGCCAAACAATTCAGCCTTGTTAAAGCCGCTTATCTCCACGAACTCATCGTTGCAGTAGGTAATAACACCTTTGAGGTCAGTCGTGGTAATCAGCCGAGCCCCCTTGCGCATGTTTACTTCACGCTGGGTTACGGGGAGGTTTTTGCGCATGAATTGGCCTGTTACTCGTTACGGGTAGGAAGCTATAAATTTGCCCCACACAATATAGATTCAGCCATTCGATTGATATTCATCAAAAGTAAAACTGAGTAACAGGATTTATCTGAACTATCTTATTCAATAAGGCACGCTGCCTCGCATTACGTTGCCCCGGCAAGGCGCGCACGGGGGTGGAGGCGAGCGTTCACCCAGAGCGAGAACGCAATAATGCCTCCGCCGATGGCGAGCTTGAGAAGGTCGGCATCACGATTCCAAATCAATAGATTGACCACTAGGCCAGCAGGGACCAGCACGTTATTCATGATGGCTAGCGTGCCAGCATCCACTTTGCAGGCGCCACGATTCCAAAGAAACAGGCCAAGCCCCGATGCAGCAAGCCCCAACCATGAGAGTATTCCCCACTGCAGCGCGGTTGTGGGCAAGCGTTCGGCATTGCCGAATACCATAAAAGACGGCAAGGCGATTATCAGCGCCCCTATAAAAAAGTAACCGAAGGTGCGATACGCAGGGATGTCCACTGGGTAGCGCTGCATAACGTGCTTGTAGCCCACTTGGCCAGCGGCAAAGGTAAAATTGGCAACCTGTAGCAATAAGAAACCGGTAATAAAATCTTCACTGAGGCCATCATAGCGAATGATACCCGCACCGAATGTCGCAATGGCGGCGGCGACCAAAGCCACGGGAGAGAACCGCCGGAACAACGCATCGTCTATCAGGGTTACGTAGAGAGGCGTAAATATGGTGAACAGCAAGACTTCTGGCACGGTTAAATAACTGAAAGAGCGGTACAGGCACAGGTACGTAATACCGAATTGCAGCATTCCGGTTACCAGAACACCGAGTCGGAGCCCGCCAGGCACGCCGCGCCAACGAGTAAAAGGCAGAAAAATCAACGTTGCCAGTAACACCCGGCTGAGTACCGCGAAATCGCTATCTACTTGCCCGGCGAGAAATTCACCAATCAAGCTGAAAGAGAAGGCCCAGAGTACCGTTACAAAAACCAGAAGACCCATATTGACTACTACCCGTATGAATTGGACACGTACTTTAACGGGTTTTGAAGCGGGTTTCAGCGTGTTTTCGTGGCAACTGCCTATGACGGGCGCTGGCGCAATCGCGTAGGATATTTCGCCCCAAATTAGCCATGAATACCGAATGGCTCCAGCACGCTCTAGCACCTCGGACCGACACCCTATGGATGAAGCCGACCAACCATTGCCGGAAGTTCGCAAGCCGCTCATCTCGCGGACCCTGGCGGAGTGGAAAACTCTGGCCATACTCGGCGGGCCAATCCTGATTGCCCAGATTGCTCAGATGGCCAACGGGGTTATCGATACGGTGATGGCTGGCCATGCCAGCGCAGAGGATTTGGCGGGTGTCGGGATAGGTAGCAGCCTTTGGATGCCGTTATTTTTATTTTTCATGGGCATGCTGGGCGTTCTTCAGCCAATTATTTCAGGCTACAACGGCGCCCGCACACCCTCAAAAATAATGCCCGCTACTTGGCAGGGTTTATACATTGCCGGTGTGGGCGCCATCATCATGATTTTACTGCTCACCAACGTGCACCCGGTTCTTGAAGGCTTGAACCTCGAAGCCGACACCGCGCGCATCACCCAAGGCTATCTGAGCGCCTTCGCATGGGGTATTCCAGCGTTGTTGCTAATGACGGCCCTTCGCGGGCTAACAGACGGGCTAGGGCACACTCGTGTGATTATGGCATTTTCTGTGCTGAGTACGCTGATTAACCTGCCGATGAATTATATCTTCATATACGGCAAGCTCGGGCTGCCCGCCATGGGCGGCATCGGCTGTGGCTGGGCAACGTCGATTTCCAACGGGGTTGCTGCCATTGCCCTGCTGACCTACCTAAGCCGCAGCCAACTTTACAAAAAGTTCCACCTTATTGCGGACTGGGCAAAGCCCAATATACCCCTGATTCGCTACATCCTGAGCATTGGCATTCCCATTGGCTTCACTATTTTTGTAGAAGCCAGCATGTTCTCGGTGATTGCACTGTTTCTGGCGCCGCTTGGGCCTATTGTTGTAGCCGGGCACCAAATTGCACTGAACGTGGTCTCTCTGCTGTTCATGCTGCCCTTAAGCATTGGCATGGCGCTTACCTTACGGGTCAGCTTTCTTATTGGCGCTGGCGTACCAGATACCGCCCGCCTTATTTCCCGCAGTTCACTGATTCTGGCTTCTGCGACCGCGCTGGTGTTCGCTATTCTTTTGTTTGTTTTCGCGCAAGGAATTTCTGCTTTGTATACCAGTGATGCAGAGGTTCAAGCGGTTACTATAAGGCTGCTGATGTTTGCGGCATTTTTTCAGGTGGCGGATGTTATTCAAGTCACTTGCATCAGCGCTCTACGGGGCTACAAAGATACGGGCATTCCCATGCTGATCATGCTGTTCTCTTTTTGGGGCGTGGGATTGCCGCTGGGGTATGTTCTGACGTTTACCGACGTGTTAGCACCAGCCATGGGAGCTGCAGGGTTTTGGGTGGGGCTGACGGGCGGTCTGGCGTCTGCAAGCTTACTTCTGGGCTGGAGATTGTTTCGTTATCAACCAACATCAGCCGACAAAACGCTAGGTGACTAGCTCAGGGCTGTCAGAAGGTTGGCCGGAGTCATAAGCTGGAATGGTGTCCGAGAATATAACCCGGTCCCGGCCTGCCTCCTTGGCCTCGTAAAGAGCGGCATCCGCTCGCTCAAGCCAGCTCTCCACACTCTCGCCGTGTTTGAGCAACGCGACTCCAAACGAGGCCGTAATTGCACCGCCCGGATGTTTCATTTTTTTACGCAAGACATGCTGAAGGTTATTCATTACCGATAACAGCCCCTCGCCATCCACGCCCGGTAGCAGTAGAACAAACTCTTCACCACCAAAACGGAACAACTGATCGTATTTGCGGGTGTGCTGTTGCACCAGCGCTACCAGATCAACAAGAATGAGATCTCCGGCTGCATGCCCAAACTCGTCGTTCACCTTCTTGAAGTGATCTATATCCAGCATAACCAATGCATAGGGCAAGCCAGTGCGCTCTGCGTGGGCCGCTGCCTCGTTAAGCTCTTCATCCATAGAGCGCCGGTTTTTGACACCAGTTAGAGGGTCAATGGTCGCCAAATGCTCTAAACGCTCACGCTGATTATCACTACGAAGGGCAAAAGCGTAAGCCGTGGCGCTTACAACCAAAGCGGTTGCTACAAAAGTCCACATTTGAACATCACTTCTAAAAGCATCACCTTGAACGATCATGGCGGCAATTGAGCTGACATTCAGAAGGGTTGCAACCCGGGGGCTCACAAGGAAAAAAGCGGTCACCAAACAGGGGTATAGCCAGAACAGCCCAACCTCACCAACTACCGCCGCTACTGCAACGGCACCAGAGCAGGCTACAACAGCGAGAACCATTCCACTGCGTCGCGTATCCCCGGTTACCCAAGCATAAGCCATACCACCCGACACGATCAGCAGGATTGTGGTATCTACAAATCCCGCAACATAATTGCCCTGAAAAAAACGCATAAAGGCAAAAGGGGTGATGCCTAGTAACGCGCTGGCACCCAGAATAGTAATAATCGACAATCGAAAGTCGGTTTTTAAACGCTTCAGCATGCTTGACGCCGTCCTGTCAGGCAGAGTTGTCTCCATAAGCATAATCTAGTGTCGCGTAATTAGCGCTAGAACCTACGTTTTTTAACAAAATGGCCTTAAAGTGTCATAAAAGATGCTGTTTTTCGGCTAATCCGAGCTTGTTCAGGTAGCTCTTACAAATCAATTACCTTTACTATACCCATGAGTGATTTAAAGCCCGACATGCTCTATAGGAATCAATTGGATTTTGAGTGAATTCGTTCGAATAGCGCCAGGTGCACTCACTGTAGGCCGACCGTTACCGTGGGACGTACACGATACCGATGGCAAGGTGTTGTTGTGTCAGGGCTATGTGATCCAAACCGAATCGCAGCTTGAACAGTTGTTTGAGCGCGGGTACTTCAAACCACGGGTTATTGAATTGCCGCCAGAGGATGAATGCGCGGCCAGTAACGAGGCCGACGGCAATCCGTTTGCCCGATACCCGGACTATCTTCACGCTTTAGAAAAGGCGCTGGCCAGTATCGCTGCTGGTGACCCCGAAGCCCGTAAACAACTACAAGATTTGGCTCAGGCTCTAGAGCAAGCGTGCGAACTCGCGCCAGATTCTAGCCTTGCCCTTGTACACCTCTATTCCATTGGACCAACCATCCACGAGCAGATAGTTTTTTACGCCATTCTCTGCCAGCTCATCGCACGGCAGTTTGGTCTCAATGAACAGCGCACTTCAATACTGACCGAAGCGGCCCTCAGCGCAAATCTTGCGCTGGTGCCAGTTGCAGATAAGCTCAACGCCTTCAACAAAGTGCTCAGCGATGAGCAACGAAGTGTTATTCGCAAACACCCACAGCGAAGTATCCGTGCCCTGAAAGCAGTAGGTGTTGAAAACAAGTTATTACTAACCATCATCGCGCAACACCATGAACAGGCAGACGGCAGTGGTTATCCGCTGGGGCTGAGTGGAGCCGATATTCGCCCAGAGGCCGAGATTCTCGCGCTGGCTGAACGCTACGTTGCCATGATCACGAAACGTGCTTACCGCAAGCGAATGAACGTAACAGCAGCACGCAAACTAATCACCAATCTGGCAGACGGCGGCCTCCGGCCCGCTATCCCTAAAGCCTTGCTTCAGGTTCTAGGGGAATATCCTCCGGGCACTCTCGTGCGTCTTGAAAATAACGAAGTAGGTGTCATAACCGGCAGGCCAGTACGCGCCAGTGGCCCCTTTGTACATGTGGTTTTCGACTCTGTGGGCGAGCGGTATGAAGTTCCCCAACAGCGCGACACAAGTGTGCCCGATTTCAACATTCATGCAGTGGAAGAGCCAGACATGATGCCCTCCATGAACTTCAGCCAAATTTGGGGCTTTTCGGACTAACCGAAAACGCCCCGAAGTTGGTTAACTTCAGCTCAAACCCAAAGCCTTGGCATGATGACGCAGGTGCTCATCAATAAACGAAGCGACAAAGAAATAGCGTGTTGATTAATCGTCGGCGCTTGTATGCTTCGAAAGCTCGAGCCCGCAACCGATACGGGCAAGCTCCGCAAGCACTGCCGTGCGCGTAACTATGCCGATGAGTTTGCCGTGCTCAACCACAGGGTACACCTTCGGCTTGCCGGAGCCGAGCTGCTGGGCCAAGTCGACAATCGCCAAACCAGGGGAAATCGACAAGGGCTCGTGGAACATAACATCATCAACAATCGGATCTCCCTCACAGTGGTAGTTGCTTACCAACAGTGCGTGAATACAATCCTGCTCTGACACAAAACCTAGCAAGCGCCGCTCTGCATCAACGACTGGCAGCCCGGAAATATGGTTCTCCAACAACGCTTTAACAACCTCAGTCAAGGGTGTTCCACAGCGGATGGGCTCAATATGGTTGGACATAACATTGGAAACTCTAAGGGCACACATGGCTAACTCCTCGCATCGTTGGATATTCCAGCAGCATAAACTGTTCTTGTCCCTCTACTCTAACTGTAAACATAGGCAATAGGCGCCTAATCCTCAATTTTCCTCATCTGTCAGTTTACACGCGCCAATAACTGACTAAACTCAATCAGTTATAACCCTTGCGGGTAAAACTACAATATCAAGCCATGGCATTCACAAGGAGGCCCCATGGAAGCCATTGAAAACGTTGTTGGTGCAATTAACGGGTTGGTCTGGGGGCCGCCCATGCTGGTGTTGATTCTGGGTGTTGGGCTATTTTTGAGCCTTGGCCTGAAACTCATGCCTGTACTCCAGATTGGCGCAGGCCTTCGCCTAATGTGGAAAGGCCGCAGTTCTTCAGGTGCCGAGTCAGACGGCGAGATACCTCCTTTTCAGGCCTTGATGACCGCCCTTGCAGCCACTGTCGGCACAGGGAACATTGCTGGCGTGGCAACGGCTATTTTCCTTGGCGGCCCTGGCGCCTTATTCTGGATGTGGCTAACCGCCTTGGTGGGTATGGCAACCAAGTACTCCGAAGCTGTTCTAGCCGTGCGCTTTCGTGAAGTTGATGAGCGCGGCGTCCACGTTGGCGGGCCCATGTATTACATCCGCAACGGCCTTGGCAAAAAATGGGCTTGGCTGGGCGTTCTCTTCGCTATTTTCGCCGCCATAGCGGGTTTTGGCATTGGTAACACGGTACAGGCCAACTCGGTTGCAGATGTTATGGAAGCCACATTTGGCCTTCCCCACTGGATCTCGGGCGTTATCTTAATGGTGCTGGTAGGTCTGGTACTGATTGGCGGTATTCGCCGCATTGGTCAGGTAGCCAGCGCTCTGGTTCCCTTGATGGCATTGTCCTATCTGGTTGCTGGTCTGATTGTTCTGGCCATTAATTACGCAGAAATCCCTGCCGCGTTTGGCTTGATCTTCGAACATGCCTTCAGCCCCATTGCTGCAGAGGGTGGCTTTGCGGGTGCTGCAGTCTGGGCCGCCATCCGTTTTGGTGTTGCCCGCGGTGTTTTCTCCAACGAGGCCGGTTTGGGTTCAGCACCCATTGCCCACGCAGCTGCGCAAACCAAGAACCCGATCAATCAGGGCATGGTAGCCATGCTGGGCACGTTCATCGACACCATCATTATTTGTACGATCACCGGTCTGGTTATCATTACCTCCGGCGCTTGGACATCCGGCGAGTCCGGGGCAGAGCTCACATCTATGGCCTTTGCTCAGGCATTGCCGGGAGTTGGCGACTATGTGGTGGCCATCGCCCTAGCGATTTTTGCCTTTACTACCCTGCTTGGCTGGTCTTTCTACGGTGAGCGCAGCGTAGAGTTTCTATTTGGTGTAAAGGCCATAGTGCCTTACCGGATAGCCTGGATCATTGCTATACCGCTGGGTGCGACTGTTAATCTTGGCTTGATATGGCTGATAGCAGATACGCTCAACGCCATGATGGCTCTGCCCAACCTGATCGCCCTTCTGTTGCTTAGCCCAGTAGTATTTAGGCTGACCAAAGAGCATTTCGAGCGGGAAAATGCTGTAGGCTTATAACAGATAGCCGAGGCTTGGCTGTTGACCCTGCCGAATGAGCTGGGTCAACAGCCCCTTGCAATCCTGTTACTCGGCACCAATGATTGTCGTATACACTCAGTGAATCAACTCCGGTAGCCCGCCTGCCGGGATAGCAAACAAAACCAAGAGATGTCGTATCAAAAGGAGAGCGAATATGAGCTTACGTTTAGGAGATACCGCACCGGATTTCGAACAGGATTCCAGTGAAGGCAAGATTTCGTTTCACGAATGGCTGGGTGATGGTTGGGGTGTTCTTTTCTCTCACCCTGCAGACTTCACTCCAGTGTGCACAACGGAGCTTGGCCTAACCGCAAAACTGAAAGAAGAGTTTGCAAAGCGCAATGTAAAAGCTATTGCACTGAGCGTTGACCCTGTCGATTCCCATCATGAGTGGATCAAAGACATCAACGAAACCCAAGGCTGCTCGGTGAACTTCCCGATTATTGCAGACCATGACGGTAAAGTTGCCGAGCTGTACGACATGATTCACCCTAACGCCGACAGCACCCTTACCGTGCGCTCGCTGTTTGTGATTGATCCGAACAAAAAAGTTCGCTTGATCATCACCTACCCAGCCAGCACCGGCCGCAACTTTAACGAGGTTCTCCGGGTAATCGACTCCCTGCAGCTGACTGACGACCACAAAGTCGCCACCCCCGGTAACTGGGTACGCGGCGGTGATGTAGTGATCGTGCCATCGCTTCAGGATGAAGACGAAATCAAGCAACGCTTCCCGAAAGGCTACAAGAAGGTGAAATCCTACCTGCGGATGACGCCAGACCCTACCGCTAACTGGAGCGGTGATTAATTAATCAATCACCAACCCCAATTACTGGATGTTAGGAAGCACTGAATAAAAAAGGCCGGGGAGCATAGCTCCCCGGCCTTTTTTATTGCTTAAAACTCTTACATTACAATTACATCGGCAGCATCTGAGTAACAACTCGCTCAGTGCGCTTCTCAATCTCAGGTAGAGCTTCTTCTTCCGTCATGTTCATCTGGTTAGCCCAGACCGACAAGCGAATGCCGTGAGGGAAGTAATTGCTCTTACGCGTGGCGGTTGCAGAGCTGGTGTTGCCCTGAGAGGTTCCACCACCAGAGACCATTCTGGCGTTTCCGGAGCCGGCACTGTCTGACGTTCCACTGCCAGAATCGGTAGCCAGCTCAAACGTCACTTGCTGGTTTTGACGCACTTCCAGCACCACATCAATAATCAATGCCCACTCACGTGGACGGGATGCATTGCTGATACCGATGCCTACAAGACCGCCAGCAGCCACGCCGCCAACAGCGCCAGCAACACCACTATCAGTCGCTCGAGCTATTCCGTAACCAGCACCTACACCTACTGCAGCACCAGAAATAAGACCCATTGTCCTTGCAGCACCAGCGCCACCGGACTCGGGCTCAACCTCACCAAAGAATCGGGTAGATGCGCGCAGGCGATATTTCGCTGAACTGGGATCGTTTACAACGTTCCAACCTTGCTCTCTCGCAGATTCGCGAAGAAGGCCACGCAGATCAATGTCACTGTCTGAAATATTCCGGTAAGAAATATAAACATTTCGGTCAGAGGCAGCGGGCGGCTCTAACTGAGGAGGTGGTACAACCCACAAGGTACCGCTTCGCGCATCCGCATATTTATTGGCAGTAATACTGCCTAGCTGCCTGGAAACAGCTGTACAGCCCGAGGCCATAACAACCGCTGCAAGCAGTACAATTGCAAATCTAATGTTCGTCATAATTCTATCCCTAAACAAATGACCAAAAAATACGCCAGCTATGTCTGCCAGCAAAGCTCAGGCTGAGATTTTCTTAATCCACCTGACGCCAAAGATAAACATTAAAATCTTTACATACAACTCAGCGGCAACGCATTTTTACGAAAACAATGAAACCGAGGGCGGGAAAACAACGCCCGGCATTCGCCGGGCACTGATTAAAATGCGGGAACAACAGCACCTTCGTACTTTTCTTTGATGAAGTCGCGAACCGCATCGGACTTCAATGCCTTCGCCAGCTTCTGCATGGCTTCGCTGTCTTTGTTATCTGGGCGCGCTACCAGAATGTTTACATACGGCGATTCGGAGCCTTCAATAACCAGCGCATCTTCAGAAGGATTAAGGCCAGCTTCTAAAGCGTAGTTTGTGTTGATCAGCGCTACATCTACTTGGCCCAGAATACGCGGCAGAGTTGCTGCTTCCAACTCTTTGAAATCAAGATCTTTCGGGTTATCGGCAATGTCACGCGGGGTGGCAGTGATCTTGCTGCCTTCTTTTAGGGTAATGAGCCCGGCTTTTTGCAGCAGCAACAGTGCACGGCCGCCGTTGGTGGGGTCGTTGGGGATAGCAACAACTGCCCCTTTTTTCAGATCGTCCAAAGATTTGATTTTGTTGGAGTAGGCGCCAAACGGCTCAACGTGGATGCCCGCAACAGTGATTAAGCTAGTACCACGACCGTCGTTGAACTCATCCAAGTAAGGCTGGTGTTGGAAAAAGTTGGCGTCCATTCGCTTCTGGTCCACCTGGATATTGGGCTGGATGTAGTCGGTGAACACTTTCACATCCAGCTCTACACCCTGTTCCGCCAGCTGTGGTTTTACAAATTCCAGCAGTTCAGCGTGGGGCACTGGGGTTGCGGCAACGGACAGCTTCTCGGCTGAAACCGCAGCAGAGAAAACGGATGCGGCAGCCAGTGCTACCAGAGCTTTTTTGAGGTTCATTAATATTCTCCTGTTTTTGGTTTTTACATCGTTCAAAGCAGAATTATGCGTGACCGCCCGCTCGGCCGGTGAGATACCTCCCGAAAAACGCCCGTTAATACATCCATGTAGGGCTCGGTCGCGCCATCCTTGGCGCTCCACGTTTTCGGGAGGTATCTCACCGGCCGGGCTTATTTCTGACGTGTCTTCTGAGGGCTAGACCATCGCAGGCAAATTCAAAAACTACTTACGGCTGAAATACAGAACCAGACGATCACCGGCCATTTGCAGCACTTGCACAAAGATCACCAGCAGCGCCACGGTAATCACCATCACATCGGTTTGGAAGCGCTGGTAGCCAAATCGAATGGCCAAGTCACCAAGACCACCACCGCCAATAACGCCAGACATGGCCGCGTAAGACACTAGGGTGATCGCTGTGACCGTAATGCCAGCGATGATGCCCGGAAGGGCTTCTGGCAGCAAGGCGCCGAAGATGATCTGGCGCACGTTGGCACCCATGGCCTGAGTGGCTTCGATAATGCCTCGGTCAACTTCTCGCAGGGAGGTTTCCACCAGCCGCGCGAAGAAAGGCGCACCGCCTGCCACCAAGGGTGGTATGGCACCAGCTACACCCAACGAGGTGCCGATGAGCATCACGGTGAAGGGGATCATTACAATCAGCAGGATGATGAACGGCACAGACCGCAGTACGTTTACTACGAATGACAACACTGCGTAGGCCACAGGCTGTTCCAATAACTGCCGTTTACCGGTTAGGAATAGCAAAACACCAATGGGCAGGCCTGCCAGTACGCTGAACAGCAGCGACATGCCTACCATTACTAGGGTGTCCCAACTGGCTATGCCGATTTCTGGCCAGTCCACGTTACTCAGTAAAGCTTCCATCAGCGCACCACCTCCACGTGAACATCGGCCCCTTCCAACGCACTCATGGCAAGTTCAAGATCGCCGCCTATTAGCGAAAGGGTCAACTGGCCGTATGGCGTGTCCTTGATATGATCGATCCGGCCGGAAAGAATGCTGAAATCCACGCCTGATGCCCGGGCCACGCTGCCCAGCAGCGGCTGGTAAGTGGCTTCTCCCTTGAAGGTGAGGCGTAGAATGCGTCCGTTGGCCTTTTGCAGGTCTTCCTGCATTTCCTCACTGTCGATGCTTTCGCTCTCAAACACGAAATCTCGGGTAGTGGGGTGTTTCGGATGCAGGAACACATCGCTTACAGCACCCATTTCCACAACACGCCCGGCGTCCATAACGGCAACCCGGTCGCACACACGGCGCACCACGTCCATTTCATGAGTGATGAGTACGATAGTAAGCCCGAGTTCTTTGTTGATTTCCGCCAGCAGGCGCAGCACCGACTGGGTGGTTTGCGGGTCGAGGGCGCTAGTGGCTTCGTCGCACAGCAATATTGTTGGTCTACAAGCCAGCGCCCGGGCAATGCCCACTCGCTGCTTCTGGCCACCGGATAGTTGGGAAGGATATTTGGTGGCATGGTCAGTAAGGCTTACGCGAGCCAACAGTTCCTGCACTCGATCTCGGATTTCTGCTTTGGAATAGATACCTGCCAACTTCATCGGGAAGGCGATGTTATCCGAAACCGTTTTTGAGGAGAGCAGGTTGAAGTGCTGGAAGATCATACCGACTTTGCGGCGAAAGGCGCGCAATTCAGCCGCGTTGTAGCGGGTAATATTCTCGCCATCAATTAGAATATCGCCACCGGTCGGCGGTTCCAGCAAATTGATCAGACGCACCAGAGTGGATTTTCCCGCCCCGGAATGTCCAACAATACCGAACACCTCGCCGGTTTCAATGGTCATATCAGTCGGGTGCAGAGCGGGGATCGCCCGGCCGTCCACCTGATACGACTTCTGTACCTGGTCAAATACAATCACGATCAGCGCCTTGTGGGTGCAGGAATAAAGCGGGCGATTATAGCGTATTCACCGGCCAAACCCGAACCCGCAAATTACCACTACAACTTGCCCAACTGCGCAACCTGCAGATCCGGCTCAAACACTCCGGTACGATCGAAGTCATCCAGTGCGTTTTCCCAATCGGTTAAATCCAGACCCTGATGGGCAATCCAATCGGGGTTAAAATAGGTGTCTATGTAACGATCACCGCCGTCACACAGAAGCGTAACAACCGAACCTTTCTCGCCAGCCTTTTGCATCTGGCTGGCCAAATGCAGTGTCGCGATCAGATTGGTACCGGTAGACCCGCCGCAACGCCGACCTAGATGACGTTCGAGATAACGCAAAGCAGCAAAACTGGCTGCATCCGGCACACGCACCATGCGGTCAATCACCGCAGGGTTGAAGGACGGCTCCACCCTTGGGCGGCCAATACCCTCAATACGAGAGCCACACTGGCCGGTAATATCAGACCGGCCGCTGGCAAAAGCCTCATAAAACACGGAGTTTTCAGGATCGGCCACGCAGAGCTCACAGCCTCGGGCGAGGTGCCCGCCATAGCGGATATAGCGCCCTATGGTCGAAGAAGTGCCTCCCGTGCCTGCGCTTACAACAATCCAGCGGGGTGTTGGGTGTGGTTCCCGCTGCAACTGCTGGAAAATGCTTTCGGCAATATTGTTGTTTCCACGCCAGTCCGTCGCTCGCTCAGCGTAAGTAAACTGGTCCATATAGTGACCGCCCAGCTCACGAGCCAGTCGCTGCGATTCGGTATAGATTTCGCTACCGTTATCAACCAGATGGCATTCACCGCCATAAAATTCAATCTTGGCAATTTTTTGGGCTGATGTTGTTCTGGGCATAACCGCTATAAACCTTAACCCCAGAAGCTTGGCAAAATACGCCTCAGACACCGCCGTGGAACCGCTAGACGCTTCAATGACGGGAGTGCTCTGCGTAATCCAACCGTTACATAGCCCGAATAGAAATAGCGAACGTGCCAACCGATGCTTGAGGCTGCCCGTGGGATGAGTTGATTCATCTTTGAGATAAATATCGATGTTCTGCAGCCCGGGCAGATCCAGTTTGATCAGGTGGGTGTCTGAAGATCGATTGAAGTCCGCATCAATTCGGGCGATGGCATCGGACAGCCACTGGGCGTGATTAAACATGGCAGGTTCCATATAAAGAAGCACTCAAAAAAAAGCCGGGCACTTACCCGGCTCTTCAATTCAAGTTTTCACAACTATCCTCTTAATGCAACGCCCGCAACTGTCGCGGATACAAAGCGGCACTGACTTCTGGCTCCTCCAAAAGATCCGCCAGCTCAAGATCGACGTCTGACGCCTCGCCATGTTCAGGTAGCGGCTCGAACAGCGTGCTCAACCAGGACGCAATCGAAGGCTCTTCGTCACGCCTATAATCCGTCGACAGCGCTTTTATGCGGCGGAAGCCGATGATGCGCTGATGCTTGGGATCCCGGATTTGTTCAAATCCACGCCAGTACACGTGATCGCGTGTGTGGAGTTGCACAAACAGAGTGTCTATCGGCTCGTTTGTTTCGTCCTCCGCGCCGCCTTTCGATGAGGCGTCAAGATTATCTGTCGACGCTTCAGCCAAGGCTTCGGCTCCATCATCGTCTGCTGCTTCTTTGGCTTTCTGACGAATAGTTGTCCATGCCGGATATAAAACCGCCACAGCATCCGCCTCAACATGCTCGCGGGCAGCGCGAAGAATCAATCCCCAGCGCGCCTTGTCGGCATCGGTTTCAAGTGAGTTGATGGGCAAGTCATAGCTTTGTTCGTTGGCCAGTACGATCGCCATCATCGGAGCGTCGAGCTCTCCCATGGCTTCAGCCTGTGCAACGGATACCAGTTCATCGATTGCCATCGGTTGGTTCATAATGCGCTCGCCTCCTCGATGCCATCAGGGTGTATCAGGAAGATGATCTCCCTGACACACAGCATAGCCTGTTACGCGCCTAAAGATAAACGTGGGGTTTCAGGCAACGGATCACAAACCCGCTTTTGGAAAGGCATTTTCAAGTTTCTCATAATAGCCAAACCACGGGGCAGCCTCCTCAAGCTGGGCTGCCAGCTGCAACAGTACACCTTCATCACCATGGGGTGCACCCAGTTGCACACCAACCGGCATACCCTCCGCGGTCCAATGTACTGGTACCGACATGGCAGGCGTTCCCGTTAAGTTGGCAAGTTGAGTGAACGGCGTGTGGGCCAAATTTTCTATCGCTATCTGGTCCACCTGCCCGCTGCGGTGCACCATTTTTCCGGCCTTGAGGGCCAGCATCAGCTTTGCCGCCATTTTTAAATGCGCAGGTGTCTCCAATTCACCGATCCGGGCGGGCAGTTGGCCGGTGGTAGGGCAGAGGTAAAGGTCATAACCACTAAAAAATGCGCCCAGCGCTCGGGCAAACTCATTCCATTGTTGGCGCCGAAGCACGTAATCAGACAACGGCATGGTATTGCCCAGCATACCCAGTAGGCGAGTATCCAGTTCAAAATCGCTGT
This sequence comes from Marinobacter sp. S6332, assembly GCF_023016045.1. Taxonomy (GTDB): domain Bacteria; phylum Pseudomonadota; class Gammaproteobacteria; order Pseudomonadales; family Oleiphilaceae; genus Marinobacter. The sequence continues at coordinate 321,632 of NZ_JALKAP010000001.1, forward strand.
CAGTGGCACCAAGCTGCTCTTTGGCTTTCGCCATCATTGCCGACACCTCACCAAAATACAGGGCAAGATAACAGCGGGCCAACGCCATACCATCAAACTCCGGGCGAGCATACTCAACTTTGTGCCCAAGATTTTCTAAAATCCGCGCAGTTTCCTCAACAGCCGCAACACATTCGGGAGCCACTTCTGTGTCGTAGGGCGACGCAGTGAACACACCTATTTTCAGGCTACCCGGCGATTGCTGCATCAAGTCCGCATAAGCGACATCGGGTTTAGGAATCACAAACGGATCACCCGGAGCAGCACCACTTAATACGTCTAACATAGTGGCGCTATCACGCACTGTTCGGGTAACCACATGATCCGAAGAGGCACCCGTCCAAGCTTCACCCATCGAAGGCCCATTAGAGATACGCCCACGAGATGGTTTGAGCCCGAAAAGCCCGTTATAGGCTGCGGGTATCCGGATGGAGCCGCCACCATCGTTTGCGCCAGCCATAGGCACAACACCAGCCGCCGTTGCGGCACCAGAGCCGCCACTTGAGCCGCCGGGAGTGAGCCGAGTGTCCCAGGGGTTCCGTGAAGGCCCCCATAATTCGGATTCTGTGACGGCCTTTAGGCCAAACTCCGGTGTTGTTGTGCGCCCCAAAAACACCAGCCCACCCTCGCGGGCACGGCGTACAAATTCGGAATCCTGTGGCGCAATATAATTTTTATAGCCACGACTGCCATAGGTACAGGGCTTTCCAGCCTGTTCCTGAGACAGATCTTTTAAAAGCAAAGGCACACCGGCAAAAGATCCGTGCTTTGGGCACTCCTGCGCCAGAGCTTCAGAAAACTGGGGAAAGCAGATCGCGTTGAGGGAGCCGTTCACAACGGTTGCTCGTTCCACCGCAGCCTCGCATACTTCCCGGGAGGTTACATCGCCACGGCGGATGATATCAGCCAGCGCAGTGGCGTCGTAACGCAAATATTCAGATTGCTTCATAAAAGCGTCCACTTGTTATTGTGATGACCGGAATGCCACGGATACATCGTTTATGAACTTAAGATTCGCAAGCTTACGTCAGCTTGCACTGATTTTCATCCTGACCGCATTGGGACAAGGGACCCTGTGGGCAGAAGATAGCCAAGCCGAGAATGTCAGTACGGACACTCCGGATTGGACAGCCGTTGTAAGGAATTCGCCTTACTGGGTTAGTCAGGGCGTCTACACAAATATTCTCACCATACGCCGCTGGGTATTGAAAGAAGCCGGTTACTGCTCAAGCCCAGAACGCCACATTCTGTTCGATATGCGCGGGCAGTTTTTAGGCTGGATAAGCAACGGCAGCAATCGTTCCGCAACGCAAAAGCGCTTGAACGATACCCGGCAGGAACTGCATGCTAAAGGCCTTACCGAGGAGTGGGTTGCCGGTGATGCCAGCACGAAAGGCTATCCATTCGCGCTGGCCTGTGATCAGCCCCACGTCAATCTGGACATGGCCGTTGGTCGCTATCTAGGGGCCCAGAGAAAAGATAGAGTTTGGGGTGCTTGGGATGATCTTTCTTTCGCAACTCGCGAGCAGCCCGGCGCACTCCACGATGCTCTGATTTACATCGTGCAACGTCGAAGCGAACAAAACCGCTTCGCGTTACCGGAGGTTTTATCCAGGTATCTGGCCGGGCAAATCCTAATTGAAAGTGGTGGGCAGGCAAGAGCCCATTCCCGCGCAAATGCTAAGGGCATTCTCCAGCTTTCACCCTCCGCCCTGAAAGACTGCCAGATCAAACCTCAGAACTATTGGCACCGGCTGGCTCAGATTGATTGCGCACTACGCCTAATGCACCAGAATGCCCGCAACCTACAGCCCGCGTTTGAAGAGCGCTTTGGCCATCTACCAGAGGCCAAACGCAACGAACTCTTTGTGCTCTTGTTGGTGCAAGCCTACCACGGTGGCGCAAGCCGTGTGCAGGCGCTCCTTGATGGCGAGACACTGGCCAAGCCTGCAGAATACTTTGCCGCTAACCACAAGCGTTTTACCGCAGGAGACATAGCGTTTGGCATGGTGTTTCACAACTTAGGTCGAGATAGGCTGGGGCTGGCGTCACTGTATTACGTTGCCGATGTACAGCTGGCAACTGAGGCGCTATGCAGAATGGCAACGCTGAAATCCGAGGAGTTTTGCGCATGGAAATAACCTTGCTCCCAGAGAGCCTAAGTGTATCAGTGGCGCTTTTTCTGCTGGCAAGTTCCGTTGTTACATCCATGATTACCGCAAGTTTGGGAGCAGGCGGGGGTGTTCTTTTGCTGATTCTGATGGCCACTTGGATGCCCGCAGCCGCCATTATTCCCGTGCACGGCATGATTCAGCTCGGCTCCAACGGCGGCCGGGCAATACTGACGTGGAAACATATCGACTGGCGGACGATTGCCGCTTTTACACCTGGGGTGGTTGCAGGCGCTGCGGCGGGCGCATGGTTGCTGGTAAGCCTGCCAGCTTATTTATGGCAGCTGACCATTGCGGTATTCGTACTGTATTTGTGCTGGGGCCCAGCTCTGCCAAAAAGCGCATTCGGCCCGGTGGGGGTTTTTATCGCCGCCACAGTAACCAGTTTTGTTAGTCTTTTCGTGGGCGCTACCGGCCCACTCGTGGCGGCGTTTATAAAACAGATTCATGCGGACCGGTTCCGCACCGTTGCAACCTTTGCTACGGCAATGGTCCTGCAGCATGCTCCCAAAGCTCTGGTATTTGGTGTGGCGGGGTTCGTGTTTGCGAACTGGTTGCCGTTTATTTTGGCTATGATTGCCTGTGGCTTTGCGGGCACCTGGATAGGTCTGCACCTTCTCCGCTCTCTCAATAATCGCTGGTTCAGAATAGCGCTTAATCTGGTTCTTACTCTCTTGGCTTTACGTTTAATGTGGCAGGCCAGCTTGGCAGCACATTGGTGGGCATAAACGCCTAGGAGTAGTCTTTCGGCTCCGCCAGAGGTGTAACCACAACTCGGTTTCGGCCTTGTGACTTGGCAAGATAAGCGCCTTCATCAGCGCGCGCGACCACGTCTTTGGGTTCACGGTCTGCGGGTAGCAACTCGGTCATGCCAATACTGGCGGTCACTGAAAACATACGGCCTTCGTGCTCAATTTCGAGCGCTTCAACGCCTGCACGAATGCGTTCGGCAAGGGTTTTGGCCCTGCTTAGCCCACAAGCGGGCAGAATAATGCCAAACTCATCACCCCCTAAGCGAGCCACGGTATCCGACTGGCGCACCGATTCTTTGAATAGATCGGACAAACGACGAAGCATTTCATCACCGAGCAGGTGTCCACCTTCATCATTAACAGGCTTGAAGTGGTCAAGGTCGATCAGCATCAACACCGAGCTTGCTTCCTGTCGCGACGACTCACCGAGCACTTTGCTCAACGAAGCATTGAATGCACGACGGTTCACCAACTGCGTTAGGCTATCGTGGGTCGCTTCCCAGGAAAGCCTCTCTTCCTCACGCCGACGCTCAGCATCGTCCCTGAACACGAACACCAGCCGCTCGTTCTCTCGCCCCTGTCGGATATGGATCATACTGAGATCCACATCGAATGCGTTGCCGCTGCGATTGCGAAGAGTAACGTACAGGCTGTCGAGATCATCATGGGCAAGAAACCAGTCATGAGTGAGAGACTGATCTTCGTGGTCAATTCCCACCAACTCAAATACATTTGAGCCAATGCAGTCCTCGCTAGTGCCCAAAAAACGGCCCGCTGCTTGGTTTGCATAACGTATGGCTCCGCCGGTATCGGCCATCAACACACCGTCTTGCATTACTCCCAGTATGTTTTCCGCCCTCTGCTGCTCGTCTCGCAGTGCATCCTCAACTTCCAATTCATGCGAAATATCCCGCACAATCGTAACGGTACCCATGACCTTTTCAGGCGTCTCAAGAATTGCCGTGATTACCTGACACCAAATGGGCACGCGTGTATTCGTTCCCTGCAAACGGAAGCGATCACGAAATACCTCCTGCCCCTCAAGCGCCTTTTGCCAACCTTCGACCACTGCAACACGGTCATCATCTGCGATGCAATCAAACAAATGAGTACCGCTAAGTGCGGCCAATTTCAGGCCGATAATGCTCTCGAATACAGGATTTACAAACTCGATACGGCCAAGTACATCTGCCTGCACAATGCCAATAGGGGCACCCCGGGTGAGTGATCGGAAAAACGCTTCCCGCTCGGCCAAAGAACTAAGAACGTCCTCACGCTCATCCATGACCAGATTGAATATTTCAGCCACCTGACTGATTTCCGAACCCCCGGAAACCCCCACCGGTTTATTGCGCACACCAAGGTGGCGCTCATGCACTTGCAGCCCAAGTTCGCCTAAAGGCGCCATCAAACGACGGAAACGCCACATAGCCATCGGAACAACGAGCAAGATCACAACCAACAATATCCAGAGAAACGCATCTTTAAGGCGAGTAGCGGGAGCATAAGCTTCGCGGGCTGGCCAAACAGCGGCTACAAACCAAGGCACCTCAGACATTTGCTGAACCGAGAGAATAATACTTTCACCCTTGGCGTTGCGTGTTCTGGCTGTTCCCTCAAACCCGCTCATAGCTTGGCTTAGCACTGGGTTGCTATCACTTACCGGCTGCATAACCTCTCCGGTGCGGCCGTTGGCCAGTACAACCCCATTGCGGGCTATGATAGTTAGGTAACCGGTTTTGCCTATGCGAATATTCGAGAGTTCTTCTATGAGGTGCTCACCCGCTAGTGAAATCGCACCCCCGAGCATGCCAATAAAGCGCTGATGATGATCAAACACTGGAGCAGCCACCATAACCGCGGGCCTGCCTTGATAATGCGAGCGATAGGGTTCGCTAATCTGTGGAGTAAGCTGCCCTGAGATTCGGCGGAAGTAGGTGCGACTGCTGATGTCCTTCCCAACCATCTTCAATTCCTTTGGGTGCTCAGCAATAACTTTACCTTGCGCGTCAATCAGGTAAATGCCATCAAACAGGTGCTGCAACGCGGTTTGGCGGCGCATCAAAATTCTTGCGCGCACCTCAAAGGCCGCTTCACTCATAGTGAAACCCTGAGCGACGTGGTTTAACGCCTCCAAGCGCTGTGACAACTTGTCATCCAATTCGCCAGAAACCAACCGCGCAATTGTTTCTACCTGATTTGCAGCCTGTTGCTCAAGTTCCGACCGACTAAGGAACGAGCCTGCAAGCGCCACCAGCAGCGCCGTTAGAATTACGACACCCACGACAAGGAGCACGGCTCGATTCACCAAGCTGCCCAGCCAACGACTCATCAGCACAGCAGAGCTACTCCTTTCTGCAGGGATTGAGTGTTAATGGTACGGCCTCCGGTTTCGAATCAGATCATGCGTGAAGACTGGGCTCAACGGCGACACAAATTCTAACAGAGGCTTGAGGCCTAAAGGATTACAGTCCTTGCAATCCGAATGATAATCTTTATTATTCGCATGATGTTTCAGAAAGAGCGATAACTGGCATGAGCAACTCCCTAACACCTCTCGATTCCGCACTAACAGACGGCCCTATTAACCAGCTCCTCGCCATGGGCGGCCCTGTCATGATGGTATTGCTTGTTATGGCAGTTCTGGGCCTCATCACGTTTATTTACCTGATACTCGTGGGCGCGGTGTATGCTCCGAGATTGTCCAGAAAACTTAAAAATCTGATTACACTTTGGCAACACAGCCCTGCCGACGTAAATCCGCAAGCCATTCGCCAACAGGCCAGCCGCTGGGCAAAACTGAACCCTCTCCATGGCTTAATAACCAATACCATTGAAGCTCGACAAAACCAGCAAGACGACGGGCAAATTCGCGAAACAGTGGCACGGGACGCCCAGCAAGCTCTTGAGCCCTTTGAAGCTCCCCTTAAAATCATTGAAGTAATCGCTGCGCTGGCGCCATTGCTCGGTTTGCTAGGAACCGTGCTGGGAATGATGGAAGCATTCAGCGCCATGGCGGCTGCTGAAGGCCGAGCCAATGCCTCTCAGTTAAGTGGCGGCATTTATGAAGCCTTGACCACCACCGCAGCTGGCCTTGTCGTTGCCATTCCATTTGCTGCACTGGCGGCTTGGATTGAGTTCCGGTTACGGCGTATCCATAAGCTTGTAAACAGTAGTTTGGTTACTGTGCTCACCGCTTCGCCACTACCCTTTGTAAAGGCAACCGAAGCCGCAAGCGAAGCGACCACTAAAGCGGTCGAGCCTGCCCCAAGCCAATCCCGGCCAAAGACACAAGACGAGCCGGAATCAGCATCTCACAGTAGTCAGCGGTTCGCCCATGCAACTGGTTGAACTCAGGCCCAGCCGACCCATTCCAATCCGTATCACTCCACTGATTGATGTGGTCTTTATCCTGCTGGTGTTTTTTATGCTGACCAGCAGGTTACTGCCTGTGGATCATCTGGAACTCGCCAATAATACAGACGGCCGCAGCACCGTGACCGGTGAGCCACTTCCCTTGCTTACGGTTACCAAAGGCGGAGACGTTATGTGGCAAGAGCGCAATCTACCCGTTAGCGACCTCTTGCCCGCACTTCGCAACGCAGGCATTACTGAAGTAAATCTTACAACCGCACCAGATACCCAACTAAGCCTATTCACAGCCACCTTGGGTGAATTATCGCAGAGCGGCATTCAGGCCCACTGGCAACGCGCAACAAAAGAATCCCCATGACTGAATTGTTTCCACCTCCCTCTACCTCCGGCAAGTCTTTGATGGAGCGGGTAGAGGATGCTCTTCTGCCACTCATCAATCTGGTTTTCCTGTTACTGATGTTTTTTATCGTGGCTGGCCAGCTTGCTGATGACCCTTTACCTGATCTGCCCGCTACACCCACAAGCAGCGAGCAACAATCGCCTCATGCTGACCTTATGGTGGACAATAAAGGGAACTGGCGAATAAATGGTGAAAATCTGGATGCGCAAGCTCTGCTGCAACGGCTACCAGAACCCGATGCACAAACCCCGCTGAAAATTGCCGCAGCCAGCAGTCTTACCATGGCAGATCTGGAAAGCCTTTTGCGCACTCTGGAAAATGGCGGTTATAAAGAAATCCTGCTGTTGACGGAGCCTGAAGCGTGAGGGAACCAGGAAAGGCCATCCGCCTTGGCCTGCTGGCCGTCGCCATCGTTCTGAGCGCGGGCATTCTAATGGCCGCTGCGCCCAAGAAGACCATAGAGCTAAACCTGCTTGGCAACGCAGCTATAAATACCGCGCCCGCCATTAAGATCTCGCTTGCAGGCAAGTCCGCGCCAGAACCCATTGAGAAAGCAAAACCTCAGCCAGCTCAAGAAACCCAACCCGAGCCAAAGCCAAAGCCAAAGCCAAAGCCAAAGCCAAAGCCAAAGCCAAAGCCTGAACCAAAACCGACACCAGAGCCAGAGCCAGAGCCAGAGCCAGAGCCAGAGCCAGAGCCAGAGCCAGAGCCAGAAATAGTCGAAAAAATGGATGAGCCAGTTGCAACTCAGGCAGAGCAGTCCTCGCCAGAGAAAACAGCAAGCGATACCGCAGAGCCAGCGCCCGAAAACGGGGACTCTCAATCGCAATCATCTGTACCTCTGCAGAACGCGGGTAATCCGTCTGCCGTTGATGATTACCTTACAAAGCTCAGCAGGCATCTTTCACGATTTTACGAATACCCCCGCCGCGCCCGCAGGTTAGGGCAGGAAGGTGCGCCGGTAATAACCTTCGAGTTCCGTAGAGACGGAACCCTCATGGGCCACAGCTTACGCACAGGATCTGGCCACTCCCTGCTGGACGAAGCAGCTCTTGCCATGCTTGAGCAAGCTGCTCCACTACCGCCAGTGCCAGAGGAGATGACGGGTAGAACCTTCAGCTACGCTCTACCCGTCAGGTTCAGCCTACGCTAAAGACTGCTGATTGATATGAATTTTCCCAACATTTCACGGGGCTCGCCAATTACTGGCGCTCAAGTACGACCAAACCGCAATCATCGTCCACGAAGCAGCTCGAATTGGCCTCCCCATCGGCGAAGCCTACTACCAGAAAGTCGCCGTCATAGCTGGCATAGATATCAAAGTTTAATGTGTCAGTGCCGGGACAGCTAGTGCCAATGCCGCCGGTTACCGTACCTTCGTATACGCCGAAGCTGGGTTCCGGGGCGTTCAGGTTTATACTGAGGTCGGAACAGTCGTCGGCCTCGTCCCCATTTTTGAAGCTCAGGTCATTGCTTTGCACCGCCGCACCCATGGCAGTGAAAGTGCCGCTGACATCATCCTGAATCAGAGTATTGAAGTCGAGGTTATTGGCAAGAAACACGGACCTGCCCGCCCAACTGCCAACTGCGTCATTATTGGCGAAGCTCCCACTGGTCGTGCCTTTCTGAAGCACCGCCACAGCGCCGCCCGCAGTCGCGATGGCACCGTGTTCGTTTGCCGCGTCCACGAAGAAAACAGCCCGATTACCATCACTGGTAGAAAAGGCATAGAGAGTGCGGCCTTGATCCGTCACGACGCTGTTTTCCAGGTTGGTGATGAGAGTATCTGTGCTCCCGGCAATAACAACCCCGGTGGCGTTGCCGTCACTGTCGAAAGTGACTTCGATTGTCTCAAATGTCCCGCTAGCGTCCGCCGGAGCGCGCTCGAGCGTCCCGCCCCATGTGCCTTCCAGTGGAGACGCTTCAACATTTCCTCCGCCAGCGTCTTCCGATGGAGTTCCGGTATTATTGTCATCATCACTTCCACCGCAACCCGCTATCAAAAAGCTGGAGACGATGGCGGCTAAAAGTGGCCATTTCCTGAACTTTCGCATAATTGAACCCCTGACAATGTTTGTTTTGTGTGCGTTGATTCTCTCGCCTGTGAGTTGGGGGGGTTACTTCATCCCCTGAAGACGTTGTCTGCCGACACATTCAATTTCTCAAAGAATAAACATGCAAACATCATCAATTTTGATGATGTTTGCATGTTTATTCTTTAGTAAAAGCAATAGATCAAAGGATGATCAGTGACCGGGATAATCAGGAAATGACAAGAAAAACGCTTACAAACTAGAGCTCTATGATTTTCCTTGCGGTATTTGCATGCCGGCCAGTAAGGACACCATTTCTACGGTATTACGCGTGCCTGTTTTATCAAGAATACTTCTAATTTGGGTTCTTACGGTCGAAATTTTAATATCACGACTGGCGGCGTATGCCTCCGGCGAAACACCTTCAACCAATGCTTTTGCAACCGCCAATTCGGTAGGGGAAAGACCATAGGGCTTCTCGGAAAGGCCTTTGGCGTCAGGCGCAGAGAAAGGTGTTCGCAGTATCAACAAGGCCAACGCGCCGCCCTCGCTGGCAACGATATTCTGCTCCGGCCGAAGTGGTGTTATGGTTATTTCGAGGCTCGTTCGACCATGCTCTCCAATAATCGGCAGGAAAGCTAGGGGGAGACTTGCGGGTGCTTGGCAAGCCAGCTTTATAAGGCTAAGCAGCCTTGAATGGGCGGTGGAGTCAGTCAAACCTATATTTCCGTTTCGTATAACTAAAGAGCATTGCTGGTCGCGATAGGAATCACATGCAGAGTTCATGTACCAGATATGGCCAGAGGCATCGGCCACTGCGGCGGGTTGAGGCATGTGGTCGATAGCAGAATAAAGCCATGCTGTATCCTCTTGGCGTTTTCGGAATACGTCACGAAGGCGGAGTATATGTGGCAGATGATGCAAAATACGTTGCAAAAGCACCAAAATGTCATTGTTCATGATCTGATGCTGGGGGGAGCCCAAAATAAACCGGACGTATTCACTTCTTCGCAAGTCTGCGCCAGATAGCGACACGCTGCGCTTCCTGCAAACACCAGAGCTTTCAGTTATCAACCGGTGTATGAGCGAATTTACGATAAAGCTATATTCCAAATGACGCTTGTTGGCATCTGTATTCGACCAAAAACTGACAACTTCCCTTGGCAGTTGTTCACTTAACTTCTTTTCAAGAACATTCGCTCCCTCCGGGCGCGTTCCTGCAGCGAGCTCTGTCATAATCTCCTGCCATCTCGATTCATCCGCTGCCGCGCCGTAAAGTGAACTGATGATGTTGTCGGCCTGCTTCCAAAAGTCTTTTTTCACACAACCCCGCTAACATTCTGTTGGCCATCAGGTCTAAAAAGGTATAGCAGAATGTACAAAAAACCGACAGTTTGGCGAGTTAAATTCTGAGGCGGGCTGGTTGCCGATGTCCTTCGTCGAAGACTGACGGCCAAGAACGCTGAAATCAGATTGAGACAAATCGTCGCAACTTATCAATATCTGGGAACAGGCCGTCCGATTTGTATTTCAGGCAGGTCATAGCAAACCCACAGTTTGACCGTTATTCTGGTTGAAATCTTTTACCCAGACCATGAGGCGTGTAGCCCTTCAACAGATATGACCGACCCGAAATTTCAAGCCCGCAAGCTCGGCGAATTAATGTGCACTGTTACCGAACTGATTCTCTGGCAACCCGCCGCCAGCTGGGTTCAAGAAAGGGCCCATGGCAGCACACTCGCATGCCGAGTAGGTTCGGGCCAAGCCACCTACCATCGTTTTGATCCACAGCGCAAACAGCACCAAATTACCTACGGCCTACGAATGATTCAGGCCAAGCAACAACCTGATACGGCCACTGGCTGGCTCTCAGCCCGGGAAATACACAAACGAGGTTATTTTGAGGGTGAGCTGAGCACGCTTAACTTACTCGCACACACCTGTTGTCACGAGTTCGCACACTTGCTGCAACACAGTGCTGGCCATAGATATCGTGGTTCGGTGCACAACCGGTACTTTTACAACATTCTTGATGAGTTGCATGAGAGTGGCGGCGCTGGCGCGGTGCGACAGGCTCTTGCAGAGCATTCACAGCAGCTGGGAATGGCTTTGTCTGAGCGGTCTTTTGAACTGCCTGATACGCGCCTGCAGCGAGCAGAATGGAGTGTTGGCGATACGGTCCTCTTCGCCCACGGCCTGCATGAGTTTCAGGGCGAGATTACAAGAGTGAACCGAAAAACCTGCACTGTTGACGGCACGGGTAGATTCCTGGGCAAGCGTTACCGGGTGCCAATGCAGATGTTGCAGCGTGCAACACAGCAGGGTGCTGCTACTCTCTAACTGAAGCAAGACCAATAACACGAATAAAAAAGGACGCCCCGTGAAGCCTCTGAGCCCGACCGACCAGCTTTTTCTCTGGCTTGAAAAGCGCCAGCAACCCATGCACGTAGGCGGGCTGCAGATTTTTTCATTTCCAGAAGATGCGCCCGACGACTACGTATCCAAACTTGCGGAGCAGCTTCGAAGCGATACGGAAGTAACCGCGCCGTTCAATCAGCGGTTGGACAGCCGCTTGGCGCAACCTGTGTGGGTTCATGATGATCATCTCGATCTGGAGCACCACTTCCGGTTTGAAGCTCTGCCTACCCCGGGTCGTATTCGGGAGCTGCTTGCGTTTGTTTCTGCCGAACATTCCCACTTAATGGATCGGGAACGTCCGTTGTGGGAGTTTCATCTGATCGAGGGGTTGAGCGACAGGCAGTTTGCGGTTTACATCAAGGTGCACCATTCCTTGGTAGATGGCGTTTCGGCCATGCGAATGACTCAGCGAATGCTGTCCACAGACCCTTCAAAACGCAACATGCCGCCAGTGTGGGATCTATCCGTGAGGGCGGGGCGAAAAGAGGATAGAAGCGAACCGTCTCTCTGGCACAGCATTGGCCACTTGCTGGGCGCTTCGGGAAAACAGTTAAGCACGGTGCCGACCGTAGCACGGGAACTACTGCGCACTGTGAAGGCGGCACGCAAGGACCCTGCCTACAACTCCATTTTCCACGCACCACGCAGTATTCTGAACCGGAAAATTACCGGTTCCCGCCGGTTTGCGGCTCAATCCTACTGCTTGAAGCGCATCAAAGCGGTGTGCCATGCTCATGACACCACCGTAAACGATGTGGTCACGGCCATGTGCGCCAGTGCGTTGCGCACCTATCTTATGAATCTGGACGCTCTGCCCGATAAGCCCTTGATCGCTATGGTGCCGGTCTCCTTGCGCAAGTACCAAAAGTCTGACGGCAGCGAATCCGAAGGTCGGCAAGCCGAAGGCAATCAGGTGGGCGTTATTCTGGCTAACCTGCATACAGACGAAGGCAACGCTGTTACGCGGCTACGGAAAATCCACCAAGGCATGCAAGAAGGGAAAGATCGCTACGCCCATATGTCACCCGAAGAGATCCTCAACTACACCGCACTGACTTTGGCGCCAGCGGCCTTTAATCTGCTAACCGGCATGGCTCCGAAGTGGCAAACGTTCAATGTGGTAATTTCCAACGTGCCCGGGCCAAAAGAAGCCTGTTACTGGAACGGCGCCAAGCTTGAGGGTATGTATCCCGTCTCCATCGCCATGGACCGTTTGGCCCTGAATATGACTCTGACCAGCTATAACGATCAGGTGGAGTTTGGCTTGATCGGCTGCCGCCGCACGCTACCTAGCCTCCAGAGGATGCTGGACTATCTGGAGGACGGTCTGGTGGAGCTTGAGCGGGCTCTTGTCAGTTAAATTTCACGTCCCGGTTTCGCTCTGAAATCTGGTCGTTCAGTGTCCAGAAGTCGTATAGCAGCCCAATCAGGAAGAGGCCGCCGGTCAGCAGGTAGATAACCCCTGTGATCCACTTACCCATGTACATGCGGTGCAAGCCAAATACGCCAGTGAAGGTGAGTAGTAGCCAGCCGACGCTGTAATTTATCTCGCCCTCGTGGAAGCGGTGGTCGGCTTGTTCGTCCATGGAGGGGATCAGAAAGAAGTCGATTATCCAGCCGATTAGGAAGAATCCGAACGTGAAGAACCAGATGGTTCCGGTAATGGGTTTGCCGTAGTAGAAACGGTGAGAGCCTAAAAAGCCGAAGATCCAGAGCAGGTATCCTAGTAGTTTGCTGTGGGTGTCTGGTCGGGTGATCATGGTTGCTCCGGTGATAAGGGTTGGCTATAGCCGTATATGGGGTTATTTATGTCATTCCACAAGGTCTGAAACCTGAGTGCCGGGCCGGAGGGTGGCGTATATTCTCCTTGGAAAAAATAACTCGCTGCGCTCAGACATCTTTTTTCTGGCGGAGAATATACGCCACCCTCCGTCCTTTTAACTCTTGCAATAAATCCAGATGCAAACGGATTTTGGCACTATTAAGGCCCTAACTCCGGAGCTGGGTCGGGACCGCCTTCTCGGAATTCGCTGGCGGATTTCCCGGTCCACTTTTTGAATGCGCGACTGAAGTTGGAGAGGTCGGCGTAGCCCAGTTCGTAAGCGATTTCACTCACGGATTGGTTGGTGTAGCGTAATAGCTGAATGGCGCGGTCTTTGAGCACGGATTCTACAATTTCACGGTAACTGGTTTCTCGTTCCGCCAACCGTCGCTTTAGTGTTCTGGAGGAGACGCAAAAGCGTTCCGCCATGGCTTCAAGCGAAGGCAGCGGGCCGGGCATCATTCGCAGCATGTTGCGCACGGCCATGGCAAGGTCGCCTTGGTCCTTGAGGGCCTTCTGTAATTCAAATTCACACTCATCTCTGGCCAGACGGGAAGCGTCTGCGTCGGCCAAGCGCATGCGCACATCCAGCAGTGTTTTCGGGAGCACCAGCATCTCATCAGGCTGGTCATACTGAAACTTGACCGGCAACTGGTCGGCAAACTGGTGGTAATAGGCAGGCTCTGCGCCGCTGAGGCGAACGGTTACGCCGGGAAGCTTGCCGTGATCGAGGGCAAATCCGCGTTTTTCAGCATCGCTACGGTCCAATAGCTGTTCAGTGAGCATCACCAGTGTGGCGCTGACGGTTTCTGCCAGAAACGGATAGAGGCTTGGCACGTCGAACTCGGTGCAGAGCTTCACCAGTACGTGCTCATCAGTTTCTGACTGGCTCATGCTCAAAAACGGCGCTCGTAGCTGCAGGTAGCGACGAACGGAATCCAGCGCTCCGGCAAACGTAGGGCTGGTTAATGCAGCAAACCCAAGCGTGCCGTGAATGGTTACCCGCAGCTCTCTGGCCAGCATGAAGCTCAGTCCGCCTTTGCCAGCGAGTTTCAGTGCGCGCTCGGCCATAACCATGGCATCGGTAACAAACACACGGCTATCGTTGGCTTTCAGTTCTTGAGCATTAACGTTAAGGCCTTCATATAGCTGACGATCGTTATGGCCAAGCTGCTGTACGGTTTTGGCCAACACCCGCATGTACACGCCAGGCACTAGGAAGAGTCCCAGCATTTGCCGTTCTTTTTCCGACCCGGAAATCGCCATAGAGTGCCCTGTCTTTGCGTGAGTGCTGCTTGAGTGCTGTTTCCTAAAGACTCTAGCAGAAGCCTGCAACCATCACAGTGGGAGAGATTGCACACCAGGCAGCGTCGCGCTGGCCAACTTCATGTCACTGTGTCCTATTTTGAATGGTGAGCGGCCCGCTTTCGCATTCACCTCAATCGTCGACTCCAACACACTGGCTACATGACATCAGCCAATGTGAGGAGTAAACCCATGCTGAGTACTAAAACCGCCCCAAACCCGATTACCTTAGACAACAGAGGGTCAAAAACGCCAGATAACGTCGACATCAAAGCCCAACGCATGGGTTTTGAGTTTGATGAGCAGGTGCCGCAATATTGGATGGAAGAGAGCCCTTTTTTTAGCCATCTCATGAATGCACTTTCGGTGCTCTTTCCGCAGGGAGAACAGTTTTTTGTGGATTCTGTCCGTGCCTTCCGGGATCAAATTGACGATCCGAAATTGAAAGCGGAAGTGCGGGGCTTTATTGGCCAAGAAGCCATGCACTCACTGGAACATATGGCCATGAACCAGCATGTGCGGGATCGCGGCATGCCGGTAGACGAAATGGAAAAACAACTGAACGTCGTTCTGGATGTCGCCAAACTGCTACCAAAGCGCCATCAACTGGCCATTACCTGCGCCCTTGAGCACATAACCGCCATGATGGCGGATATGCTTCTGGAACGCGACGATGTGCGCGAGGGCATGCATGAGACCATGCGCCCGCTCTGGGCGTGGCATGCTATCGAGGAGACCGAGCACAAGGCCGTGGCTTACGATGTGTTCCAGCAGGTGGGTGGTACTTATGCCGAGCGAACCTTTTATCTCATTTTCAGTACCGCCGCACTTGGAGTGATGGCCTCGTATTTCACCGGACGCATGATGCTGAACGACGCCAAACGCTTCTCGATAACCGATACCGGCAAGAGCTTGTGGCGCATGTGGGGCAAGAACGGTACTTTCTCAAGCCTAATACCTACCTGGTTTGGTTACTTCAAACCGGGCTACCACCCTTGGGACAATGACAACAGCGAGTTGATTGCGCGGTTCAAGGCTGAGATTCAGGCATACATCGCACCGGAGTACCAGAACGGGAATCGCAAAACCCTACAGTGATTACGCTACACAACGGAACAGGCCAGCAAGACAACGCTGGCCTGCTTAGCTTTCAGTCGAATCCTTCCGTTTACTTATCGCAATACCTTTGGCTTCGACAATGCCCTTGCGCCACAACCTCCACTCGCCGGGCTGATAGATATCCCATTCCTCATCGCTGGTCAGTGGCTCGGTTACTACAACGCTGACAATATCGTTCGGCGTGGTTTCAGATTCAAAATCCACAATCACATCTGCATCTTTCAGCCTTGCCGGACCAAAAGGCGCACGGCGGGTAATGCTGGCCATTTTGGTGGTGCAGTAGGTGAACAACCAGTCGCCGTTGCTCAGCAAAAGATTGAAAACACCCTGCTCTGCAAACGCCTTCGAAAGTTCCACCAAATGCTGTGTGATCGCCTCGACCGAATCATTCCTGTCGCTATGGCTGCGTAGATGATTGAGGATTTCGCAGAACAACGCCTCACTATCGGTGCCACCAACCGGCTCGTAAAACCCCGGTGAAGACTGAAAGTCGGAAAGCTGGCCGTTGTGGGCAAACACCCAGTAACGGCCCCAGAGTTCGCGCATAAACGGGTGGGTATTCGCCAGACAAATTTCGCCTACATTGGCCTGACGAATATGGCAAATAGCCACTTCGCTTTTGATCGGGTGGGTCTGAACCACTTCAGCAAGCCGGGAGTTGGCGCTGGCATCCACATCGTGGAACGCCCGCACGCCCTTGCCCTCATAAAAAGCCACGCCCCAGCCATCCTTGTGGGGGCCAGTGTCGCCGCCTCTGCGAGTCAGCCCGGTGAAGCTGAAGCAGAGGTCGGTGGATGTATTGGCACTCATAGCCAGCAGTTCACACATAGAGCGAGGCGGTTCCTTGCGTTATTTTAGCGGGTTAACGATACAAACTCTTACCGGCGAAGCGCTCTACCAACGGCTGATAGGCCGAGCCCAGCAAGCGGTTAATAGCATCGATTCCCCAAGCGTCGGACCCTACAAGAATGCGGGATTCGTTTTTGAGAATACCCTTCACAATCGTTTCAGCAGCTTTTTCCGGCGTGGTCATCGCCAGTTTATCAAAACTAGTGCGCAGCTCTTCCGCACTCTTGGGCTTACTCATGCGCGCCGAGTTGGCAATGTTGGTGCGGATACCGCCCGGGTGGACACAACTGACAGCAACAGGCTGCTTTTCCAGCTTCATTTCTTGGCGCAGGGATTCTGTGAATCCGCGAACCGCGAACTTGGCCGCATTATAGGCGCTTTGCGTAGGCACACCGATTAAGCCAAATACACTGGATATGTTCACCACATGGCCATCACCAGATGCAATCAGGTGCGGCAGAAAGGCACGGGTGCCGTGAGCAACTCCCCAAAAATCAATATCCATGATCCAGGCGAAGTCCTCGTCGCTCATCTCTCTCACCGTTGCTGAAAGCGCGACGCCTGCGTTATTGATGATCAGGTTAACCTGACCAAAATCTTTTGCTACCTCTGCAGCATGGGCGTAAATAGCGTCCCTGTCGCTTACATCCAAAGAATAGGTTCTAACTGGCGTGCCAGTAATTCCTGCAGCCGTTTCCGCCAGCCCGTCCTCGTTAACATCCGATAACGCCAGCCGGCAGCCCCGCGCCGCCAACGCTTTGGCGAGTGCTCGCCCGATACCGGAACCTGCTCCGGTGACGACTGCGACTTTGTTTTTCAGATCTTTCATGGGCATTGATCTCTTGTTGTGTGTTGTTCTGGTTAAAGAAGATACTCTAACAACTGCCGCTGATCAGCATATGGCTCTGAATTAATGACGTGCACGACGCCCGGGCCACTCGGACTCAGCTCTCGCTTTTGGGTACAATTCATCAAACGGGAGTTCAGTCTTCCGGATTTCTTAAACCCTGAACCTGCGGATTTTCTGTATGGAATGGAGTCTTACACATTTTTGGCTAATTCTAGCCCTAGCGCTGGGTTTGGCTGAGCTGGCCTATGGCATATTTCTGCTACTGGCGCTGGCTGTTGCAGCTGCTTTAACCGCCGCTCTGGCGTTCGTTGGCATGTCGTTCGAATGGCAGCTGGTTGGCATGGGTGTGTTCTCAGGCCTGTTGGTTCCCATCGCCATCCGTTGGATTCGCCCACGCTTCTCCCCCAAGGGAGTGGCCTACGGAACCACCGGCACAGGCGTAGAGCAGGGCCTGCGCTACCGCACCCTGAAAAGGGATTTTGATGGTGCCACGGGTATTAAGGTCAACGGCGACTTTTATCGCTTAAAAGACGAAAAGACAGGCGCCACTGACTTTCCCGAGGGAACCGACGTTATTTTCAAAAAGTTTGATGGCACAACAGCCATTGTCCAAACCGCTACACACAAGGAACAGTAAGCATGGAATCCTATATCACACCGGGGCTGATCATCAGCCTGATTGTTGTCGCCATCGGCATTTTTGTTGTCGCCAAAGGCTTGGTGATCGTTCGGCAGTCGGAAGTTATGGTTATTGAACGTTTGGGGTCGTTTAACCGCGTTCTGGAAAGCGGCGTGAACATCATCATTCCCTTCGTCGAACGGCCCCGCCCAATCACCATGATTCGCTACGTGCGCATGGGCGAGGAATACCACCCGATGACCACCGATGAAGTCCGCATCGACCGCCGAGAAACGGTAATGGACTTCCCTGGTCAGCCTGTTGTAACCACCGATAACGTAACTGTAAAAATCAATGGTGCTCTCTACTACCAGATCATTGATCCCCGCCGCGCTGTTTACGAAGTGGCGAACATGAGCCAGGCCGTTGAAGTATTAGCCAAAACCACCTTGCGCTCGGTGGTAGGCAAGATGGAGCTGGACAAGCTGTTTGAATCTCGCTCTGAAGTGAACAATGCCATTCAGGCCGAGATGGAAGAGCCTGCGTCCAAATGGGGCGTAAAGCTGACTCGGGTCGAAGTTCAAGACATCAGCATGCCGGAAGAAGTGGAAGAGGCAATGCGCCTGCAAATGGCAGCAGAACGTAAGCGTCGTGCCACAGTTACTGAAGCGGAAGGTGAAAAGTCGGCAGCCATCGCCATGGCACAAGGCCAGCGCGAATCTGCCATTCTCAACGCGCAAGGCGACAAGGAATCTGCCATTCTGCGCGCTCAGGGTGAGCAAGAATCTATCCGTTTGGTACTGAGCGCCATGGGTGATTCTGAAGACAACAAGCAAACAGTTATCGGCTATTTGCTGGGGCAAAGCTACATCAAGGTACTGCCAAACATGGCAAAAGACGGCGAGCGGGTGTTTGTGCCCTACGAGTCTTCTGCTCTACTAGGTTCCATGGGCATGTTCCGGGAACTGGCTGGCAGCCCGGAAGACGCGGTTCGCCAGTCACTGCAGCGGGATGGCTTGCGTGGTGGTTTGGTTGGCGGAGCGGGCAACGCTTAACCCAACCACGCATGTCCATGATATACCTGCCTGACTTACGTCTGGCAGGTATATCAACGCCAGTATCCAGATAAATACAGACAAGCAATCAAGTGCTTCAGCGCTTTATCGTCAAGCCATTCTGCCGTATCCGCTGCACATTCAGGTTCATCAAATGTCTTAGCACATAGCGGTAGAGGACCTTTTTTAGCCCGCGCAAATTGCTGCCATGCTTGCTGTAGAACTCATCGGGGTTGTCAAAAACCCCAAAGTCGTCGGCAATACCCTCTGCCTGAATATAGGTGTCGTTACCATCAAACTCATTGCTGGGTTTTTGCAGGCACGGCACAGAAATACCGTAGCCGCTAAAACTCGTCCGGTTGGGAAAAGCTTGTTGAACCTTAGTTAAAAAAACCTGATCTATGATGAAACCTTCGACGTTCAACCATTCGCCGTCCAGCAGAACCTCTACCCAGCTGTGCAAGATGCGATTGGGGGCGAAGGGCATAAGATATGTTGGGATCGCCCCTCTCTGTAATGCATTGAAAATGGTAAACCCATGGAAGCGACATGGGATGTCCAGAGCACGCAACAAAGCCATAAACAGCGTACCTTTAGTATTGCACTGCCCATAGCCGTTGGCTAAAACGTCACTCGCAGAAATGGAATCATCTCGGTTATATCCAAACTTTATTTCATCCCGCACAAAATAATAGATGCTTTTCACAGCTTGCTTACGGGACAAGCTTCGCCAGCCCTGTCTATCGATCAAGTGTTGAATACTGGCGTGGCTGTAATTGAGAATCGCTGTTTCAGCTGTATATCGAACATTCATACTGACCTCCTATGGGTTAGGAGCACCATAGCGATCAATCGAGTATTGAAATTGAATAAACTGGCTAATTTAAATCTTGAAAGCTGCTCAACAACTGCGTCCCTGTCATACCAAACGTACTTTTTATCGTTCTGCTTAGGTGAGCACTGTCACTAAAGCCCGCGATATGTGCCGCTTCAGTAGCGCTTTTGCCACGTTTGATCGTCTCAATGGCGCATATCAGCCGCCGCCACAACAGGTAAGGCCGCCACGCCATGCCCAACTCCGCTTTCACCACGTGTAAAAACCGGCTCTCAGACATTGCCAACCATTCAGCGACCTCTTTTGCTCGCCATGCCTCAGGCTTCATACAATCAACACCAAAACACCGATCCAGACGCTCAAGCAATCTAGCGAGCCGCTCATCTCGGCAACGGTATGGGTTATTCTTCATTGCGCGAACTAGTTCGGGAAATTCCCCAAGTTGCTCGAAAAGTATCTCTAGTCGGGCATCTGCGTTTACAAACGGCAGCCGCATGGGTAACTCACTTATAGCCTCACCCAACAGGCTTTCTGGTTCGGCCAGTATTACCCATCCATTTGGCATGCTCAGTTGATGTATTTCATTGGGCTTGATTACAGCCCCACCTTTTAGCGGCTCCCCATTCACCACACTGTCCGCACTCGGTAGGCAGACCTGCCATAAGGCATGCTTATGCGGTTCGGTATCAATCGAGTGACCGTAGGCGATCGCCATACCGGGCGCGAAATAGGCGTTCTTTTGCATCACGTTTGGCCTGCTGACTTATTCCTTCAATGGACATCAACCCAACAGATTATCCAGCGGTTCTTCATAACTCGGTGCAAACACCTTCATAAAGTAAGTCACCTCAGGTAAACCTTCTTGTGTAAGCCTTTGCCGGATCTGTTTCTCAGCTGGCTCAAACTCCCGGTTTCCCGCGCGTACTTCTGCTTGGCATTTTAACCAGGCCGATAAGCGGTCCGCTGCTTTGATCAGTTCTCGATCCTCTGCAGGCAGTTGGGATTCCTGAAGGTAAGGCGCAAAATCCTCGCGCAGGTCGCCCGGTAGCAGTGCCAGTAGTTCAGCCTCCGCTTTGTGTTCAATATCGCCAAATGCCTCGCGCATAACCTTGGAGTGGTACTTCACAGGGGTAGGCATATCGCCCGTTATCACTTCCGTTGCGTCGTGGTAGAGCGCGGCGGCGGCAATCCTGTCGGCATTCACCTTTCCACCGAAGTGGCGATTTCGGATGAGCGCTAGCGCGTGGGCCAGCGTGGCCACTTCCCAGGAGTGAGTAGCTACGTTTTCTTCAATGGCGTTGCGCATCAACCCCCAACGCTTGATCCAGCGCAGGCGAGATACGTAAGCAAAAAAGTGACTACTGGCCTTGGACACGCCTTGTTCCTTTTGCATAGCAATGGATGAGTTTTGGACGCCTTAACGGGCGTCCAATGTAAATACGACGATTATAGTGCCAGTATCCGACACCGCCGCATTTCGGGAGGGGTCGAGCAGAAATAGCTGGTTCGCTGGCACTCCGTGGGTATCTCGCAGCAGTGCCTCAAGCGCCGAGGCCCGGGCATTGGCTAGGTTGTTCAGCAACTCCGGCGCCAATGCTCGTTCTCCAGCCAAATAGGCTTCCTTGGCCTCTTGCCAGGTCGCATCGGTTAGCTCTGTATCTTGGCTCGCTGCCAACTCATCACGCAAAAGTACCAGCCCGTCTGCGGACGGTGAGACGCCACCGCGAATGTTAAGCAACAGGTCGGGGCGATCAAGCAGCGCTTTAGCCAAAGCCGTCAACTTCTCCGCTTCGCCCGGAGCAAGCTTAGTGGTGCCCGGCTCAAAACGCATCTGCCCGAGTTCTTCGCCACTTAAGCCCGCAAGGTCGGCAATGGAGCCAAGCATACTGAACGGGGAGGTGGCCGCCTTGGCCAACAGGTTAACAAACGTTCGCATAACCACTTGGCCAACGTTGAATTCCGGGCTGGCCATGTCGCCGCTGACGGGTAGGTTTACTTCAATCACGCCATTACCATCCCTGAGCAATGCCAACCCGAGCTTTACAGGTGCATCAACGGCTTCTTCGCTTGCAATGGCTTGCCCTAAGCCGAGGCGATCCATAACTACTCGGTTTGATGCGTTTATCTGGCTGCCGGTAATCTCATAATCAAGATCCAAACCCAGCTTGCCGCTGTCGATGCCATACCCCAGATAGCGACCCAAATAGGGCGAGAGCGCGGGTAATGAGAGGTCTTTCATCGTCAACTTGAGGTTGCTGGTTTCGTCCGTGCCCAGAGCTCCGATTGTGCCGTCAAACTCAACGCTGGCACTGCCACCGATACGTCCGTTCAGGGAGACTTTGCCTTGTTGCGGCGATACGTTACTCAAGCCTATCACCGAGCCATTGAGCTGATCGAGCGAGGTTGTGAAGGCTGGTTCTAGTGTCCTGTCTGTATAATCGAGCTCGCCTTGCTCAATCATTAACTGGCCGATGCGCAGGATGAACTGAGCCTCCTCATCAGAGCTTTCTTGCGTCGCGGTATTAGCCCCATCACCCGAAGGCGGCAACACAACCTGCTCCAAGTTGTGCACACCCTTTGTGTTGCGCACCAAATTGATACCCGGCTGAGCCAGCGTAACCGTGCCTATCTCCAACCTAGCCGGGTGCACATTGTACTCGATGGGGGAAAGTCGCAACGTTTGCCATGATACCAAGCGCTCGTTACTGCCCGGTAGTTGCAGGTTCAACCCGGAAACCTCCGCCGTCCCGCTAAACGTTCCGGTTAAGGGTTCCTGCTGGCCATCCAAGTCCAGATTCCCATCCAACCCCAGCGTGCCGCCTGCAATTGCGAGGTTGGCAGACTCCTGCAAATAGGGTTCAAACGTTGCCAAAAGTATGTCTGAGCCGGAGATCGCGGCTTCCAAGGCAAATGGCTGGGGTGTTAGCTGGCCGTTGACTGAAAGCCTGCCACCGCGGGCCAGAACTGCCTGCATCTGGTAGGGCACCTGATCTTCCATTTCACTATTAACACTGCCGACCGAAAATGATAGCTGCTCCAGCACCAGCTCTGCTGGCGAGCTCGGCTGCTGATCCTGCCAAACCACACGGCCATCAGACATATCGATGCTCGCAAAAGACCAACGAAAAGGCTGTTGAGCTTCTGCCTGTACCGGCACCTCGGAGCTCGCGCCATTGTCCTCGCTGTTCGTCTCCTGATTTTTGGCAACGTCGGCCAAGGCAGCGATCCAGTCAATCTCTCCAGATTTGCTGCGGGCAAGGGCGATATCAGGTTGTTTCAGGGTAATCGGGCCAACGGTGGCTTCACGGGCGCGGAGATCAAACCCTATATCCTCGATGGCTATCGAGGCTGTGTTCAATCTGGCCTGTTCGCTTTGTTTATCTAGCGCAACGGCCAGGTCCTCAACCAAAAGCCTGCCGCTGTTAGTGGTGAGGTGGAGTGTATCGCTTGCCTGAAGTTCATAGTTGGAGCTTACGGATACCTGACCTCCCAGCAAACCGTAGGGTAGGTAGGGGGCAAGAAAGTGACCAAGTGTTTCGTGATCGACGCCGGATATAGCGAGATTTCCGCTGGAATAAAACGGTGTAATGCTGAGATTGCCCTGCCATTCAATGGTTTGATCACCCATAGCCGCCAGCAGATGGTAGTCACTACTGCGACCCTCGCGTTGCCAGGTGGCCAAATCGGTCAGGGTTAGATCCAGCGGCGTAATCTCGAACTCAGCCATGTTTGGCTGCGTGAAATCCCGAAACAACAGTTCGCCACCGTTTATGGTGAACCGCTGAAGGTACAAAGGCGGCGGTGTCTGAGCCTCCTCAAGCTCGGCCGTTTGGTCAGTTTGTCCTGTGCTGGCTGCTTGAACGTCTCGCGCAAAATTCACGCTGTAGTCTTCGAGTAAATCCAGCCGAATGAACGGTTCATCTAACTCGATAGCCTCAAACCCGACAACGCCGCGAATCAGGTCGAAGAAATTCAGGTTTAGGTACAAACGATCAAAACCTACAACTCGTTCATTGCCGCTATCTTGTGCCGACAGGTTCAGTGCTTCGATACTGAGCGCAAATGGATTGCTGCGAATGGAGTCAACATTGGCCTGCCACCCCATCTGCTGCTCCAGTTGGTCGGGCAAGGCACGCTTTAACCACCAAGGCAGCAACAGAAAACCCGCCAGACTGTAAAACAGGATGAGTACGAGCATGCCGATAGCCAGATTTCTGGGAAGACGACTACGCTGACGGCTTTCAGCCACTGTTTTCTCCTTTCGGATAGTGAAATCTAAGCAAAACACTCCCACAAGGATAGTCGGGGCGGTACGGGTTTGTCAGCCACTGTGTAGCAACCGCTGACACGGGAAACTGAACCCTATATCCTGAGTGCTCGTATCAAATGCGATTAATAATCTCTTTCTTCCACGGCTTTTTAATTGTCAGCACACGAGGATAGGCGTTTATGGACATTGGCGATATGCGTCGCGACTTTGAAAGTGAAGGGCTGGATCGCGATGCTTTGAGCAACGACCCGGTTCAGCAGTTCGAAATTTGGTTCGGGGACGCCCGAGAGGCCGGTATTCTTGAGCCCAATGCCATGTCACTAGCCACCTCGGGTGCCGACAGCATGCCCGATTTGCGCACGGTTCTGCTGAAGTACTTCGACGATCGCGGGTTTGTGTTCTATACCAATTATGAAAGCCGCAAGGCCCACGAAATTTCCGAAAACCCACGGGCAGCATTGCTGTTCCCTTGGATTGGCCTGAACCGTCAAGTTCGTATTCAAGGCCAGGTTGAGAAGGTGAGTAAAACCGAATCGCTCAAGTATTTCGCCTCGCGGCCTAGGGGTAGCCAGATAGGCGCCTGGGTTTCAGAGCAGAGTAAAGCCATCACGTCTAGAGGACTGCTGGAGCAGAAAGTGGCAGAAATGAAGCGCAAATTCAGCGAAGGTGAGGTGCCACTACCAGGTTTTTGGGGTGGTTACCGCGTTGTGCCTGAGCGTATTGAATTCTGGCAGGGCCGACCCAGCCGCCTTCACGACCGGTTTGAGTACGTGAGGGAAGGCGATGGCTGGCTTATTCAACGACTCCAACCCTGATTCCGGCGGCGTGCTACACAACCCGATTATTAAACTGTGCCACCAAACCGGGCAAGCGCCCAAGCTCGCTCCGGACTGGCTAACTGCCCATGAGAACGAGAGGTTTGCCGAGCTGGGGGGCGACCGTGCGGCGGAGTTTCTCACTAGCCGTTGGTTGATACGCCAAACGTTAAGCAAAGCCTGCTCGGCTAATCCTGAACACTGCTGGCCAGTAGAAGGGCGCGCAATAGCTTCAGCCAGCCCGGTAGGCTGGCATCTCTCGCTCAGCCATAGCCATGGGTTAGCAGCCTGCAGTGCGCAATATGGCTCAGCACTGGGCATAGATATTGAGCCCAGCAAACGCCACCCGCAATGGCAGAAAGTGGTTAAACGCTGGTTCTCCCCCATTGAGCAGGAATGGCTGTTTCAGGAGGACGACCCCCATGCATTCCTACAGGCTTGGACGTTGAAAGAAGCGTGGCTGAAGGCCACCGGGCGGGGCATTGCAGGCAACCTGCAAACTTTGGAAGTGCGCAGAAACTTCGAGCTTTACGGTGATCAGCCAGACGATCACTGGCAGGCGTGTGCCTTTTACACAGAAGGTTTTATGTGCACACTGGTTTACCGACAAACCAGCGCCGTCCAGGACACCACATGGCCGGCTATTTCTCTGCTGGAACCGCCCCCTGAGAACTACAGTCTTTGTGCGGCACAAGCACTGGACACACACTGGGAGCCCATGTTTCGCCACCGAATCCGCGCTAAGCGCTAACCCCACGGCTGGGAGCCACGCATGCCCGCTTCTTCCACCACGAACGAAATGTCCTCTGCGGTGGATACCGCTGAACGTTGCCCTTGGTGCGGCGATGATCCACTGTATGTGCACTACCACGATACTGTTTGGGGCCGCCCCGAGTGCAACAGCCTAGCCCTGTTCGAAAAGCTATGTTTGGATGGCCAACAGGCGGGCCTGAGCTGGATTACCATACTGCGCAAGCAAGAGACTTATCGTGCCGCTTATGATCACTTCAATCCGGAGAAAATCGTTCAGTACAGCGATGCCAAAGTCGCTGAACTTTTAGCAAACCCCGGCATTGTGCGTAACAAACTCAAAGTGCAATCGATCATTAAAAACGCGAGGGGGTTTTTGGACCTTCAGGAAAAAGGCATAGAATTCTCCCAGTTTCTGTGGTCGTTTGTTGGAAGCAGTCCTATCCAAAACAGTTGGCGCAGTTTTGATGAAGTACCAGTGACGACACCGGAATCCGAGGCCATGTCCAAGGCGCTCAAACGCGCTGGCTTTACCTTTGTTGGCCCCACCATTGTTTATGCGTTTATGCAGGCAACCGGCATGGTTAACGATCACATGGTTTACTGCCCACAGCACGCACAATGCCGCTCACTCGCCCAATGATCTTAAATGCCCACCGGCTCGTAAGTTCTGGAGAATCAGGTTTCCCGGAGTTTAGCCGTGAGAATTACGCTAGAACAACTGACTAGCCAGCCAAAGCAGGTCATAGATCTGCTTGAAATTATTTCCATTGAAGGCCAGCAGTATATGGCTCGGCTAAGCGTCGGAAATCAGCAGTTTTTGCTGTCTGACCAAAAGGGCGTTACCTGCCTTTTCCGAAGCGCTTGGCAGCTTCAAGAGGCCCTCAGCGACCTCAGCATCAAGGAATCTCAAGTCGTTCACCCATCTGCTTACCACGAAATGATTGGTATGGAGCCTGCAGCCATAGAGCCCTTGCGGATCCGCGTTCAAACTCAACGTGTTCAGGTACAAAAGCCATGATCTCCGTAGCGAGACTTGCCATTTTTGTAGGCATAGCAGGGTTGATTCCCTTTATTACCTGCGTGGTTGTTCTTATCGCGATGCCGCAGTACAGCGTCGCCATGTTGGGTTATTTCTATCTCTATAGTGCAGGCATTCTGGCGTTTATGGCAGGTGTTTACTGGCCCATCGCAATGCAGTTGGACAACCGGTGCTACCCTCTATCGCCGCTGGTAACTATGTTGCTCAGCCAAGTGTTTTTCGTCACCGCTGGCGTTGGACTGCTGTTGAGTACACCAGCGCAGATAGTGCTCTATACCCTAGCCTACCTTGCCCTTTATATTACCGATGCACGCTGGATGCGGGTGTATTGGCCTGCTTGGTATCTACGCCTGCGCTTGGTTTTAACAGTGGTAGCGGTAACTTGCCAACTCACCGTTGGCGCTTGGTTCTTCCTGCAGCATTAAGGCCGGAATGCGTCTTCCGGCCCGTCGACCAATGCCTGCAATTTGCGTAACGCCAACTTCTCGATTTGCCGCACTCGCTCTCGGCTAATGCCCATATCGTCAGAGATAACCTGCAAGGTTTCCGGCTCCGGTAATCCAAGCCCGTAGCGACGGGACAAAATTGCCTGCTCCCTGTCCGTGAGTTCACTGAACATGGATTTCAGAGCCCGATGATGATCCCGGCTAGACATCCTGTTTTCCGGGATAGCCTGATCACCGGCATCAAGGCTGTCACCCAGAGTGATAGCCCCATCCGCAACCATGGGGACATCCGTTGAAACTTCACGCCACGCCAGCGCTCTCAGCTCGCCTATTCGCGAAGGTGACGCTTCCATAGCCCGCGCCAGCTCGGTTTGGGACGGTGTGCGCCCGAGTTCCTGATGCATTCGCAAAGACACTTTGTGAAGAGTGCGAATTTCTTCCACCACGTTCTCAGGCGTGTGAACCAGACGCATGCCGCGCTGCAAGCAGCGTTTTACTTCTTCACTGATCCACCAATAAGCATAGGTAGAAAAGCGGAACCCCTTTGTCGGGTCGAATCGCTCAACCGCTTTGATGAGGCCTACATTGGCATCCTGAATCAAATCCGACATGGGGATGCCCTGCTGGTTGTAGCGGCGGGCAATGTGCACGGCCAGACGCAAGTTGCTCTGAATGAGCTTGCGACGGCACGCATTGGCAAGATGAAAGGCGCGGCGGCATTTGGGAGAAAAGGCGCAAGCGTCGCCAAGGCTGCCAATAACAACGCGGAAGGTTTGGGATGTGTGAACAGGCAATGCTAGCTCTGCACTGATCACACGGAAGCATCGCGTCAGTTTGCGGGAAAGGCGACGTTCAGACGCCTCAGTAAGCATTTCGTACCGGGACGCATCCCTGAAATACAGCCCAACCAGAGAATCTCTTTCACCATCATTGGGCATTTTAGGAGACGGCCCCAGCCTGTCAGTATTTACCATGGCTCGGTACCCGTTGGAATTTACAAAGGATACGTCCTCATACCATGGATGGATTCATCGCCAGCCGCCCTAGCTGGCGAGTGAATCTGCTCGGGATTGCGTCTCTCAGTCACTCTTTCACTTAGGCTGCAACAATCGCATAGCCATGGTTGTGAGGCTCAACAAGAACACCGTGCAAAGCAATAATCGCTTTCTCGTAGTTATCTTCATCAACCACGAATTGGATATCAACCTGACGCATACACTGATGCAGGGCCAGAACGTTGATTTTCTCATCCGCCAGAACTTTCACAGAGCGCGCAAGAATACCCGGCATTTTTATATCGCTGCCAATGGCTGAAACCACGGCCACTTTACGGGTACTGATTTCGCCATTGGGAAACTCATCTTTTAACGCATTCACCACACGCTTAACGTGTTTGAGAGTGCTGTCCACATAATGAGTAATGGTATTGGCGTTGGTATCCTTTGCCATAAAACGTACTTTAAAACGGCTCAGAATATCCAGAATACGACGGTCAGAGCCAGGCTCTCCCTGCATGTCCTGATCAAACACCTCAATAGCAAACACGCCCTTAGAACCGGCAATAATCTCGACCTGTGGTTTTTCACTCACATAATCGCCAGTAATCAGGGTTCCGGTGTGTTCCGGCTCGAACGTGTTCATTACGCGCAGAGGAATCTCAGCCTGACGCAAGCCTTTACCAGCACGGGGATGGATGGCTTCCATACCCAAGTTTGCCAGTTGGTCTGCCACGTCGTAATTGGTGCGACCCAGCGGAACCACTTTATCGGCACCCACAATGTTGGGATCAGCCGAACTCAGGTGATACTCCTTGTGAATAATCGCTTCGCGGGCGTCGGTCATAACCGCTACACGGCTGAACGTCATCTCGCTGTAGCCACGGTCGAAGGTGCGCATCAAGCCTTCTTTGCACTGGGCGTAGCCGGTCACGATGGGCAATTCACGGCTTAAATCCACAGCATCGAATGCCTGCTTAAGCTTTTCATCCAAAGGCAGCAGCTCTGTATCGCGCCAACCGGTAAGGTCCACAAAACGTGCATTAATACCTTCCTGCTGAAGCTTCAGGGTGGTATTGAACGCACTGTGCGCCTCCCCAATACCGGCAAGCATTTCACGAACCGTCAGCAAGTGTTCTTCAAGCTGGAACTGGCCGTAAGAGCACAGACGCTGAAGATCAATCAGGCAACCGCGAACGCCTTCAATACGGTCGGTAATGAACTGATCCGCCTGCTGCTTCAGCATAGGGTCTTCAAACAGTTCACCGTTGATATCCGTGATAAATTTGATCAGCTGCGTGAGGTCGTCACCCCATGCCCAGTCAGATTCCGCATCGGCGAACAGCGCGTATACACCGGGTTCACCGGTTTTTTTGTGCTCCAGCAACTCGTTCGTTACGCCACCGTAAGCGGAAACCACGAAAATTCGCTGGTAGAGATCTTCCTTACTACGATCCGCAACAATAATGTTGTCGCGCACGGCTTCGTAGTTACTCATTGAAGTACCGCCGATTTTCTCGACGGTATGTAATTGACTCGTCATAGTTCTACCTTGGCTACCCTGCAGAATGAATGTCCTGAATATTGCGGCGTCTTACGACGCCTCGCTGATTCCTTCCTGCATAATTTCATCCACACTCTTTGCCAGCAGCTCTGCACCCAGTTTCAGGTCTTCCTTGCTGGTTGTAAGCGGCATCAGGCATTTAATAACTTCATCATTCGGACCACTGGTCTCGATAATCAACCCATGCTCAAAGGCACGTTTGGTGATCGGGCCGGTGACATCAGCATGAGTGGCTTCAATGCCCCGCATCAAACCGCGTCCCTTCATTTTGAACTGACCCGGGTACTTATCGCAAATAGCCTTCAGCGCATCACCGAGAACCTGAGTTTTCTCTTTAACTTCATTCGTAAAGCTGTCGTCCTTCCAATAGGTCTCAATGGCAGCGCGGGCTGTAACAAACGCCATGTTGTTGCCACGGAAGGTACCGTTGTGCTCACCGGAACTCCAAATATCCAACTCCGGTTTAAACAGGACCAGTGCCATAGGCAGGCCATAGCCACTCAGGGACTTGGATACGGTAACGATATCCGGCTTGATGCCAGCAAATTCAAAGCTGAAGAACTCACCGGTGCGGCCATTGCCCGCCTGAATGTCGTCAAGAATCAGCAGCATGTCATGCTTCTTACACAGAGCTTCCAGACCTTTCAGCCACTCGGCACGTGCGGCGTTCAAGCCACCTTCACCCTGCACTGCTTCAACAATAACAGCAGCCGGAACCTCAACACCCGAAGAACCATCCGACAGCAGCTTGTCCATAATAGCCAAGCTGTCTACGTCTTCACCCAAGTAGCCATCATAGAACATGAAGTCCACATTGCTCAGCGGTGCGCCCACACCACCACGGTGGTGCTTGTTACCGGTTGCCGCAACGGCACCCATGGTTACACCGTGGAAGCCATTGGTGAACGAAATAATGCCAGTTCGGCCTTTTACCTTGCGGGCCAGCTTCAGAGCGGCTTCCACACAGTTAGTACCTGTGGGGCCGGTGAACTGCATTTTGTAATCCAACCCGCGGGGATCAAGAATGTACTTTTTGTACGATTCCATGAAGCCCTGCTTGGCGGTGGTGAACATATCCAGACCTTGGCTCACGCCGTCGGACTCGATGTACTCAAGCAGAGCTTTTTTCAGCGTGTCGTTGTTATGGCCGTAGTTCAGTGAACCGGCACCGGCCAGAAAATCCAGATACTGCTTACCGTCTTCAGTGTAAAGATGCGCATTCTTGGCGCGGTTAAAAATCACTGGAAAGGCACGGCTGTATACACGTACTTCGGATTCAGTAGACTTGAAAATTTCCATGGTGTTTCCTCTTGGCCTTCTGGCCATATCAATTGAATTCTTTGGTAAAGGTTCTGCGCGGCCCGCAACGGTGTCTGAGGCGTTTGGTCAGGCGGGGCATTCAGGGCTCGTCAAAAACAGGGATGTTTTTGACGAGCGTACAGGGACGTATTCACCGCGTATCCCTGAATGACCCGCCTGACCGAACGCTACCGCCAAACCCCGGCGGCAGACATCAGGATTTCACGGCCTCAGGTCTTATTGGTAAACGGCCCAATACGCAGCAGAAATTCAGAATCAGCATTGCCACCAAAATGAGCTTCTTTCTCAAAGTGCTCGTGGTCGACAATCTCGGCGCCCATATCCCGCGCAAACGAGCGGAACAGCGCCCAGGAGGCTTCGTTATCAGCGGTTATCGTGGTTTCCATGTGGGTCACGTTTTTACACGCATCCCGAGCCACAATCTCTTTCAACATACGCTTGGCCAAGCCTTGCCCACGACCTTTTTCGTGAACGGCCACCTGCCACACAAATACTGTTTCGGGCTTTTTGGGGGGAATGTAACCGGAGATAAAGCCAACCAAATCGCCGTCTTTCTCAGCAGCTACGCCGGTGTCGGCAAAATCGCTGCACTGCAGGAGGTTGCAGTAAATGGAATTGGCGTCCAGTGGAGGGCACTCTGCTACCAACTGGTGGAGCCTGAAGCCATCATCCTTTGTTGGTTTACGAAGGGTGATGGCGGTGGTATTCGATCCTTCAGAAGTCATAACTTAAGTGGTTCGCTCTTAAAATTAAGCGTTAAATTATATAGACCACAAAATATATTTCAAGTCGAGCCGGGGAGTTACACCCCGGAAAACCCTTATACCTACCCGTAGGATAGCCTAAATTACCGCTTTCGCCAGTGCAGGAAAGATTGTGGCGACGAGGGGAAAATAAGATCGCAGGGGCTTAATGAAGTACCTTCAAGGAGACGTTGCCTATATGAGATTGCGGCCGACGAACCCGCAGGCCAGAGTTGGTCGAACTGCTCCAGCCACGCACTGACATCATAATCTACAGGCATCAGATCCAGGTGCAACCCAGCTGCCGAAACCAGTCCTGCCACAGGCTCAAAAGTGGATGCGGTGCGGCTTATGCGAGCAATCAACCCTCTTGTGTCTTCATTCAAATTGCCCATTCCAGATGAGCCGTTATTAGCCAGCACACAAGGCCTTCCCTGAACACATCCAGACCAAAGCACAGGAAGGCATGTATGGGTAGAGACCATCACATCTGCGCCGGATTCCCGAAACCAATCTTCTAGGCGGCGTTCATTGCCAGCAGCAACAGATTCATGGGCCAATCCCCAACCAGCCAAAGACTCCGGATCACCATGCAAGACCAAAACCTTTAGTCCTCCAAACATCAAGCATTGATATCTTGGAAGTGTAGCCAACTGCTGCTGAATATCCGGGTGCGTTCCGGCTGTTTTTTGTAGCCTCAACATAATCTGATTGGAACGCTCAACCACATCTTGGCCTACAAACTCAGGGTAGGCACAGCCGCACCCACCCGCATACTGGGCAGCCGGTCTGACGCGCGCTTCGCCAGACGTGGCAGATCCACCGCCAGAGATTTAGCGAGAGAGGTAAAGGTTGAATCCAGAGTAGAGCCTGCAGAAGTCATCATCACCACACTCATAAAAAACAGCGCCGCCAACCCAAGTGACTGGCCGACTGCACATACATAAGCACGCCATAAACCAGCAAGAACCCCCAAAACAAGGTGGCTTCTGTGATGTTCACTGTTGCTTACTTCCTCGTTGTATTCCGGGATTGTTATTCGTTTTCCAGCTTTGGAGGTATCGGTGCTGGTGGGGTTGGGGGTCAAAAAAACGCCCGTGAACCCATCCATGGGGGGCTTGGTCGCGCCGTCCATGGCGCTCCACATTTTTTGACCCCCAACCCCACCAGCACCTTGGCCAAGCATTGCTCATTCGTTCCCCGACAAACAGGCGCCTGACACGCCTACGTTTTGTTTGATCGGGAGGCCTGCAAGATTCCGCCGCGGCATGGGGGGGGTGACTCCAATCAACCAATCCTGAAAAAACTAAACAGGCGCCGAACAACTAGCCCCATAGCGGTAACAGGAAAAACACCGATGGTGCCGCAACATAATGCGCTCACTCATGCTCTCGGCCAGCGACCCACCCAGATCGTATTGCGGATCATCATCCACCAGCGTGCAGGCATAAACCCGCACCGAATCGCCTTTCTTCACCAGCATCCGCGTATAGGTACACATGAAATGCGCACGGCTATCCACCGTCGGGTACTTCTCCATACAGCTCTCGGTAATCTCCGGGCTGCCGTCCTCCGAACCCGGCGTGCCCAGATCGGGAAACGCCGTAAACGCCAGGTTCTCTGGAATATGCCACTCGCGAAATATCTCTCTAAACGCCGCCTCTACATCAGCAGGTATCTCATTCGCGTCCGTCTGGCGGGCGATTGAAACCTTGAAACCCTGCTCAACCAGCCAGCGAATACCTTCCAGCGCCTGATCAAAACTCCCTTCTCCGCGGTCTTTGTCGTGGCGGGCGCGGTCGGGGAAGTCCAGACTCACGCGGAAGTGAATCGGGTAGGGGTTATCCAACAACGGCAACACCTGATGCCGGCGCTTCAATAGCGGCTCGGTGGCGTTGGTCAGCACAAAACAAGGCCGGTTCTGACTGGCATAATCCAGAATGTTCACGAAATCGCGAATCACGAACGGCTCGCCGCCAGTGAACGAAAACTGCTCCACACCCATATCAATGGCTTCGTGAATAAACGGTTTCACATCGCTCAACTTCATGCCGGGGATGCGGCCATCGCCAGGGTGGCTGCCCTCCAGACAAAAGGGGCAGGCCAGATTGCAAGCTGTGCCCGTGTGTATCCACAACTCTTTGAGCTTATCCGCGTCAATGTAGCCTCGCGGGTCGCCACTACGGGTGTGAGTCCAGCTGTCGTTAGCTCTGGGCTCCAGCACGTCCACAGCCGGGATACGTTTTCGTGAAGGTCGGGTTTCCGTCAGGGGCATGGATGCTCCTTGGTTTGGTGACATCAGGGTGTCACGTTTGTTGTGTCGGGCTGACGGCGCTGGTTTTTGCCCCGTCGCCAGCCGTGCAGTTTTTGCAGCAACCTAAGAATGGTTTCAGGCGCATTGGCTCGCTTCCATTCACCGGCCGCGTATTTTGCGGATTCGTTCCAGGTAGGATACGGGTGAATGGTTCCCAAGATCTTGTTGAGCCCCAGACCGTGCTTCATAGCCAGGGTAAATTCCGCCAAGATTTCAGCAGCGTGCGCACCCACTACCACGGCGCCAAGGATTTTATCCTTGCCCGGCGGCGTGAGAACCTTGATAAAACCATAGTCATCGCTGTCGGCAATCGCCCGGTCAAGATCATCCAAACCGTAGCGCGTGAGTTCGTAGGCAACGCCTTGTTCCTTGGCTTCCGCCTCGCTCAGGCCCACACGGGCCACTTCCGGCGAGGTGAAGGTTACCCAGGGCATCACCCGGTAATCCACCTTGAAGCGCTTGAACTGGCCGAACAGGCCGTTTACCGCCGCATACCACGCCTGATGTGAAGCCGCATGGGTAAACTGGTAAGGCCCTGCCACATCGCCACAGGCAAATACGTTGGGGTAGCGCAGGCTCATGTCGTCTTCAACCTGCACTGTGCCGTTCGGTAAGGGCTCAATACCAATCCGGTTGAGGTTCAGCCCCGCCGTGTTTGCTGAGCGGCCCACGGCCACCAGTACCTGATCAAAGGGAATACGCACCTGCTGGCCCTTGTGATCGCAGTAGACCACTTTCTCGCCGTCTTCCATGCAAAACTTTGTAGCAGCATGGTTCAAGCGCAGATCAATACCATCTGCCTCAAACTGTTTCTTTACCACCTCGGACACATCAAGGTCTTCTTTTGCAAGCAAGCGATCATCACGCTCTACTTGAGTCACCTGAGTGCCCAGACGCGCAAAGGCGTGGGCCAGTTCCGAGCCTATGGGGCCGCCGCCCAGCACCAGCAATCGCTCCGGTTGTTCCTCCAGATCCCATAGGTTATCTGACGTGAGCGGGTTCATGTCCGCCAGCCCCGGTATCGGGGGCATAGCCGGTTTGCCGCCAGTTGCGACTACAATGCTGCGGGCGGTGAGGCGCTCAGTGCGGCCATCGTTGTGTTTTATCTCCAGCTCCCATGGGGAAACAAAGCTGGCTTCGCCAAAGATGCAGTCCACGCCCAGTTTTTGGTAACGCTCAGGGGAATCGTGGGGCTCTATTTTTGCCACCACATCCTTCACCCGGTTCATGATGTTCTTGAAAGAACCTTTCACCGGTACAGATTCCAGCCCGTAACGATTAGCATGGCGCATGGTGTCTGCGGCTTTGGCACTACGAATCAGCGCCTTGGAGGGAACACAGCCAGTGTTCAGGCAATCGCCACCCAGCTTGTGCTTCTCAATCAGTGCCACCTTGGCTTTTACAGCAGCGGCGATATAGGCCGACACCAGACCAGCCGAACCACCACCAATCACTAGCAAGTTGTAATCAAAGGATTCCGGCTTTTGCCAGTTCGCATAGACACGACGGCGGCGAATAAAGCCCACCACAAACTTGGCAATCAGCGGGAAAATACCCAGCAGAGCAAAGGAGAGCAGGAGATCTGCAGAAACAATATCAGAGGTGGATTGTATCTGGCCCAACTGAGTGCCCGCGTTCACATAGATGAATGTGCCCGGCAGCATGGCCACCCAGCTCACTAATGCGTATGTGCGCAGCTTCATGGACGTTAGGCCCATGGCCAAGTTAATTAAGAAGAAAGGAAAAACCGGAACCAGTCTCAGCGTTGCCAGATAGAAGGCGCCGTCTTTTTCCACGCCTCTGTCCATCTTTGCCACAGTTTCCCGATAGCGGGAACGCAAGGTATCGCGCATCAAGAATCGTGCAACGAGAAAGGCAAGGGAAGCACCCACAGTAGACGCCAAGGAAACCGCCAGCAGCCCGTATATATTGCCAAAAAACGCACCACCTGCGAGAGTCATTATCACCGCGCCGGGTAGGGACAACGCAGTCACCACCACATAAATTGCCGTATAACTTGCAACCGCGAGCAGTAAATTGGCTTCGATCCATTGGGACAAACCCGCTTGATGAGACTGCAAGTTTGTCAGCGTCAGCAGTTTATGGCCGTCCAGACCAATAAAAATGGCAATCACGGCCACAATGACCAAAATCAGTATCAGCTTACTTCGATTCATGTTTAAGCCTGTTAGAAATGTATACATCAATACGTGTATCGCTGTGACAGGATCACGGCCCAAATGTTACAGCGGACAGGAAATGAATTTGCGAAACTTACCCCTGAAGGGAAAAATAAATAGAAACAACCGGAGTAAACCATGTTCCTGAACTGGCTGGCGAAACATCTCGCCGCTTATCTTTCCAAACAGGTGGCGCAACATTCTGTGCCCACCTCAACCTATGAGGCTCTGGAAAAGGCACTCAGGCCCGGGGATGTTTTACTCGTAGAAGGTGATACACGCATCAGCGTGGCAATAAAGTACCTAACCCAATCCACCTGGTCTCACGCGGTTCTTTATTTGGGGCCAGATGCGGGTTTGGGAATATCCAAAGACGGCGAGCCACACACGCTGATCGAGGCGGACTTGGAGGTTGGCATTCGACCTCTACCGTTGTCTTTTTACCGCAACAGTCACACCCGAATCTGCCGGCCCGTGGGGCTTACTGATGACAATATAAGCATGCTCGGCGAGTATGCGTTGAGCCGACTGGGCAACCAATACGATCTGAAAAACGTGTTTGATCTGGCTCGGTACCTGATACAGACACCTCCTGTTCCTTCACGGCACAGGCACAAATTGTTGTCGCTTGGAAGCGGCGACCCTACACGTACGATTTGCTCCACGTTTATTGCCGAGGGCTTCCAGCGCCTGCGCTACCCCATACTTCCAACCATCGACACCATTCCTTCGGACGACCCCAACTGCCGGGACTGTATTCGTGAGCACTACCGAATCCGGCAAACATCCTTGTTCACACCCAGGGATTTTGATGCATCCCCATACTTTCGGATTATCAAACCCACGCTGGAAAACGATTTTGATTTCAGGGCTATTAACTGGGCAGACTTATAAGCTGTTCAGTTGCTGCAAGAATCAACGCAAATCAGGATTCAGCGTGTAAGTTCCAGTAACTCGCGCACTGGCCAAAATATGGCCAGTCATAGCCTTACGTACCGCCTCACCATCAAACTCTCCGGAAAGGCCCAAAGACTCCACGTCTAGTGCGTGCACTTCGTAATGATAGTGATGTAGAAGCTCGTCGTTCCAAGGCGGGCAGGGGCCGTCATAGCCGAAGTAGGTTCCAGCCATATCGGGATTGCCAGCCAGAAACTGGGTGAAGTTGTTTACACCGCGTAGGCCAAACGGGCCGGTACTGCTATCTTTGCCTTTGGGCGTAACGCCATCGCTGTCTTCGCCTTCGGGAATACGGCTAACACGGGCGGGGATATCCACCAGCAACCAGTGGAAAAAATCCACACGTGGAATATCCTTTGAAATGGTTTTGCCTTCCTGGTTCGCATCGTCTGCCACACTAGGCACATCCGGATCAAACATCATAATCACGAAGCTTTTCGTGCCAGCAGGTACATCTTCCCAAGACATTTCCGGGTTACGGTTAGGGCCAAAGCTCATGCGATCTTCCGGGTGGAATACGCCGAACGCGAATATATCCGGGACGGGTTTGCCCTCTTCAATACCCTCAACGTTCAGTTTCATGGTGCTTTCTCCTTTCAATGATTGCCATTATCAGCTGAATTCTATTCCAGCAATTATGTCTGAGACTAACTCATTCTGTGATAAAAGGTTGTATCAACGGTATCCTACCCATGTCTACAGCCACGGTTCACCACTGCTTTCAATGGAGCCCAGATGAGCGAAAACCAACCCGGCCAGCCACAGCAGCCAGAAAATCAAATGGATAAAGACGCCATCGCCTTCGCCCAAGGCATTTTTGAACTGGCACGGAACGGCGGTACTAGCATGTTGCGCCCAATGCTAGAAGCAGGTGTACCCGTGAACATGCGCACCAGCGATGGCAAAAGCCTACTCATGCTTGCCGCCAGCAACGGCCACGCAGATACGGTGCAGCTTCTGTTAGAAAAAGGCGCCAACCCTGAACTGCAGGACGCAGAAGGCAATACGGCACTGAGCCTTGCACAGGCCATGGATGCCAAAGAAGCCATCAAGCACCTGAGCCCCTAGCACGCCCCTCTTATAAGAGCACCCTATGTTCAACAAAGGCGAGATTATTCACCACAGCCGGGACAAACTCGGTAGCATTTTGGTGATCGACTACCGCAAACATCGGGTACTAACCTTCAATTCGGTGTTTGAGCAAAGCAAGATTGATCGGCGATACCCGCACGTGCCCGTGCATGAGTACAGCCGGGCGATGTTACTTCCCGCAGCCTTCAGCAACCCACAACACGTCACCATACTAGGGCTTGGCGGCGGCGTGATGGCCAGCGCCTTTCATCATCTTTTCCCGGAGTGCCAAGTGCACGCCGTTGAGTTGCGCCAAGCGGTGTTGGATGTAGCTCGGGAATATTTTGGACTGCCGAGCAGCGAGCGGCTAGAAGTAACCATTGCAGATGCCCGCAATGCCTTAAACGAACTGCCGAACGCCAGCACCGATATCATTTTAGCCGACCTTTACAGCGCAGACCGTATGAGCCCAGCACAGGCACAGCGCCAGTTTGTGGAAAGTTGCAGCCGAGCGCTCAGCCCCAAGGGGTGGCTGGTATTGAATTACCACCGTACGCCGGACCCCGAAGGGCCTTACTTCCGCCAGCTTAGAAAGCACTTTTCCGAGCTGCTAGTGTTTAAAAGCAAAACCAACAACACCGTTGTTTACGCCAGCAAACAGCCCTTCGAGGCCATACACCCGAAAGATCCGGTACTGGCCAGCCTCGAAAAACGCCTACCTATCGATTGGAGTCGACTCATGAGCAGAGTCAGTAGGCTTTAGGAGCGAGTAGCACACTGCGTAAGCTCAAGCCCACTTTTCCTGCGGCGGAACGTAGCCGCTAAAACCATCAACCAGTTCTTTCGGGGTATGCGCCAATACGATCATATCGAGGTATTGTTGCTTCACAAATCCGGCCGCAACCATGGTTCTTACCATGTCTAGCAACGAATCATAAAAGCCATTCACGTTATAAAATGCACAGGGCTTCTTGTGAAAGCCGAGTTGGGCCCAGGTCCAAACCTCAAAGATTTCTTCCAAGGTACCAATACCACCTGGCAGCGCTACAAAACCATCGGCCAGTTCTGCCATCTTCGCTTTGCGCTCGTGCATGTTCCCCACCACAAACAGCTCGGTAAGGCCCGGATGTGCAAGCTCCCGATTAACCAGATGCTGCGGGATGACGCCATACACCTTGCCGCCGTTTGCCAGCACCGCATCAGCAATAATGCCCATTAGGCCAACATGCCCGCCGCCGAACACGAGGTCTATACCGTTATTACCGAAGAACTCGCCCATTTCTCTGGCCTTCTCGGCATATAACGGCTCGTTACCTGAACGTGAACCACAGTAAACTGCTACTTTCATATTTTTCTGTCTCTAGCTATGTAGTGAGTAGTCAATGGGTATTCCGACCAATTGTGCGGGCTGACCGGAGCGCGTTAGTATTCACTCCTAAGCGTCCGTATCCTACCTGCAAGCTGGCCTCAGTGACGACAGCCAAGTGTTTTTCCGCAAGAGCATTTGGCTTTCATTATTTAAAGGTCTGAGTGCTATGGATAATCTACACCATATTGTTGTGGTCGGCGGTGGCGCTGGCGGTCTCGAGCTTGTTACGAGTTTAGGCCGGAAACTCGGCAAAAAAGGCAAAGCCCGGATTACTTTGGTAGACGCTGGTCTTACCCATGTTTGGAAACCCCTCCTGCACGAGGTTGCCTCCGGCTCCTTGGATGCCAATTCCAACGAAGTGAACTACCGCGCCCACGCTCGCAAACACCATTACGAATTTCAGCTTGGGCGCATGAACGGTCTCAACCGTGAAACCAAGGAGCTGGTCATCGCCCCCTTTGTTGATGAAGACGGCAACGAAGTGGTTCCCGAGCGCCACCTTAAGTACGACACGCTGGTTATTGCCGTGGGCAGCACCGCCAACGATTTCGGCACCCCCGGCGCACAAGAACATTGCTTATTTCTCGACAGCCTGAAGCAGGCACGGCGCTTTCACAATTTGATGCTCAATGCCTTCCTGCGTAAAAACCACGAAGGCCTACACGGCCGGGATCACCAGCTCAATATCAGTATTATAGGCGCAGGCGCTACCGGCGTTGAACTAGCAGCAGAGCTGAGGACGGCATCTCGTGAGCTGCCGGTGTACGGCATGAACCATCTGAAAGCCTCTGATGTATCGATCACTTTGATTGAAGCAGCCGACCGCATCTTGCCTGCACTTCCCGGCAGATTATCGGCAGCAGCCACCAAAGAGCTCGGGCACCAAAATGTGAAGGTTTTGAACGGCCAGCCCGTCAGCGAGATTCGCCCTGGCCTTGTCGTACTGAAAGACGGCACCGAATTGCCTTCGGAAATGACGATCTGGGCTGCTGGCATTAAAGCGCCCGCCTTCCTTGCCAACCTTGATGGTCTGGAATCCAACCGCGGCAACCAGTTGATCGTGCACCAGACTCTACAAACCACTCAAGACGCCAACATTTTCGCCTTTGGCGACTGCGCCGCCTGCCCACAACCAGATTCTGGTAGACCCGTAGCACCCCGCGCCCAAGCCGCACACCAGCAGGCCGACACTCTGTTTAAAACGCTGTGTAACCGGCTGGAAGGCAAAGACGCAGTACCCTTCGTGTATAACGACTACGGCTCACTGATCAACTTCAGCCACTACACCACCGTAGGCAACCTGATGGGCAACCTCTCGGGCCGCAGCATGTACATCGAAGGCAAAGTAGCCCGGCTATTTTACGTTTCGCTGTACCGCATGCATCAAGTGGCTTTGCACGGCTTTCTGCGCACTGGCGTGATCTGGTTTATGGATAAGATTGGAAGGGCGATGCAGCCGCGGATGAAGTTGCATTGATGGCAACTTAACGGATGCCATCCGAGAAAACAGGAATAAACCACTTAATATGTAGCTCAAGCATCAACTTCAATCAAAAGTACCAGCTGCTATGGTGAAGTTGCTTTTCCCATTCTTCTTGCTCTGGTACATGGCTTGGTCAGCCATAGCAAGCAAGTCATCCGGACTGGTGCTGCTGTCGGGCCATATGCTGACACCGATGCTGGTGCCAACCCGGGCGGTTACACCAGAATCTAAAGGCATGTCTTCTCCCACCACGTCTATAACTTTCTGGGCCACCCTCGAGGCGTCCGCCTCCGATTTCACCTCATGCAAAATGATGACGAACTCATCACCGCCTAGCCGAGCCACAGTGTCAGAGCTGCGAACCAATTCTAGTAGCCGCCGGGCGACCGTCTTTAGAACCGCATCTCCGACATCGTGACCATGGGAGTCGTTGATAGCCTTAAACCCATCCAAATCAATAAACAGCAGCGCTACTTTCTTTCTCTCGCGGGAGGCCATATTAATAACTTGCTGCAGGCGGTCGAACATCAAAGCCCGGTTGGGCAGGCCGGTTAGGCGGTCATGGTACGCCAGTGTGCGGAGGCGCTTCTTTTCAACTTCCCGGTTTGTCACATCAAGAGCCGCCAAAAAAAACATCTCACCTTGCAGTGCAATAGAAACCTCCAGATACCTATATGAGCCACTTTTGCTGCGGAATCTGAGCAATGCCGTCTGGCTTGGTCGCCCTTCTTGCAGGTTGTCCGAGACTTCGCGAATGCGCTCCCGTTCATCAGGATGAATAAAATCGAACAAAGACGTTTCCTTGAAGTCATCCTTGGTATACCCGAGTGCTTTTTCAAAAGCGGGGTTGAGCTTCCTGTATGTACCATGTTTATCGGTTAAGAGCATGAGGCTGGGGGTCAGCTCAAAAAAGCTGGTCAATTGCTGACTGAGCTCTCGCATATGAGCTTGAGCATCTTCGGTCGCCGCAGTTGACGCCAAGCGGGCACGCTGCGACCGGAAAAGCCCAAAACCAGCGGTGAGAAGGGTAAGCAAGAAAATGGTAAAAGCAAAAACGATATCTCGCTGAAATGCTTGCGACAGAGCATCCAGATTACGGCCAACAGCCAAGATAAGAGGCTTATCCATATGTAGATGTTCGGGCGCTATAGTGCGAATAGCTGCAAGAGACCGCTCTTTGTTGGCGTAAACAGTATCGGAAAAAAAAGATACGGTTTTGCCGTTGTGCATGTGTCTCGTAAAAAGGCTTCCCGGTATGGCCAGATTCTGGCCGGTAGAGCCTATGTTATTCGGTTCCCAAGCAAACAGAATCCCATCTGCATGAGCTAAGCCAGCCCATGTTTGTGGTGAAGGGCGTAGCGCATTCAGGGATTGTTTATACCCAGCGGAATCGAGAAAAATCAGCGCAAGGCCATCAAAATGGCCATCTTTCCCGAAAATAACTTTTGATAGGGCAATCAGCCAATCTCCGGATACACCTTTGAAGGGCGGGGATACATAGAGCGTATCTTGGGTCGGTGTTGCTGCTGGGGTACGAAAATAATCACGATAAGCAAAAGATTGCCCGATAAGTGTCTGAGCGCTTGATGCAACCACCACTCCGCTCTTATCGAGTATGGTCACCGCTCTTACATTAGGTATGACAGAAGAGAAGGTTTTTAGCCGCTCTTCCATGAATTGCCTTTTCGTCTCCTGATTTTCCCAGCCAGGTATAAATGCAGAGCGGAGGTTGCTTAGGGTGAAGCTGATGCTTTCAAGCTGCTTACTGATGACCATTTCTGCGGCAGCAGCGGAGTGGGAAATTTGCGTCTTCTCTTGCTCCAACAACCAGTCGTGCCGCTCAAGCATGTGAAAAGTTAGCAGAGCCGCAAGAGCGAGCGATGCGGCACCCAAGCCCATCCACTCTATCTTGAAATGTCGCAATAGCTTAAAAGACTGCTTGATCATTATTTACTCGGCCATCCTGACTATTCAGGTACCTCTGAATATACCCCCGTCGGATTCGCACCACTAAAGGCAGCCTATTTAAACCTCACCACCAACTCATGCAGTTGCCCGGCAATATTCTCCATCTGCTGAACCCGTTCTATCGCCAACTCGCCTTTGTGGAGACTATCTGAGCCCAAACTGGAGATGTGTTCAACCTGCTCGTTAATTTGGTCAAACACCTGAGCTTGCTCTTCTACGGCTGCTGCCATCTGGATAGACATTTCTGCAATGGTGCCAACTGACTCGGCTATTTGCCCAAGTGTGGTTTCGGCTTCCAGCATGTGGGCAAGCCCGCTATCAGCCGACTTTTTACCTTCATCAGTCGCACGCACAGAGGTGGAGGTTCTTGAGAGTAAGGCTTCGATGATGCCGTGAATTTCCTGAGTTGAATCCTGTGTCCGCTTGGCAAGACCTCGCACTTCATCCGCCACAACGGCAAACCCGCGCCCATGCTCTCCCGCCCGGGCTGCTTCAATAGCCGCATTCAAGGCGAGTAAGTTGGTTTGCTCTGCGATTTCCTCAATGATCTTGGCAACGCTTGCGATTCTCTGGGTTTCAGTCGCCAGCTCGCCAACCGATTCACTGATGCTGTGCACGGTGGTTTGTAAGCTCTCAATAACCTCACGGGTTGTTCCGATAACACTCGCCCCTCGATCCGTCAACGAGCGGGATTCCTCAGCTTTCTGGGCAGTATTCTGAACGTTGGAAGACACTTCGGTGATGGTTTGGGACACCTCATGCACAGAGGCCGCCACATTGCTGATTTCCGCTTGCTGTTTTCTGAGGGCTTCATGGGACTCATGGGTTACTTCAAGCCCCTGTACGGCACCGCTTTTCACTTCCCCGGCTGACTCTTCCAAGCGCGTAAGCACAGCGTCCAGATGGGCTTTCTGCGCCATTATTGCGACTTTCATGCGCCCAGTCTCAAGGTCATCATCGGTATAGCTGTGCGCAGCGAGGTCGTCTGTAAAGCTTTTTTCGAGAAGCTGCATCGCTGAGTCTATCAACCGGCGCTGTGAGCGCCGCGCCCAGAGAATATAAGTAACCACACCAAACAAAAGTACAGCTTCCGATATCAACGCTTGGCCGGTAAAAAATGTGAGCACTGCGATAGCCAGAATAGCCGCCAGAAACAGAGATTCCGGCGAGAACCTTTTCGAAAGCGACTTGTGTGATCTGCCCTGTCGAATTTTGGCGTACTGTTTTTCTGCTCGCTTTATATCCGCTCTAGAGGGACAGGAACGAACCGACTCATACCCAATAACTGAACCATTTTCAGTAATAGGGGTTATGTAGGCACTGACCCAATAATAGTCACCGTTCTTGCGCCGGTTTTTAACCATGCCCATCCAAGACGTGCCCGCTTTCAGATGCGACCACATGTTTTCGTAGGCGTCTGGGGGC
Organism: Marinobacter sp. S6332; assembly: GCF_023016045.1. Classification (GTDB taxonomy): domain Bacteria; phylum Pseudomonadota; class Gammaproteobacteria; order Pseudomonadales; family Oleiphilaceae; genus Marinobacter. The sequence goes on from NZ_JALKAP010000001.1 coordinate 365,986, forward strand.
ATATCGGGATGGCGAACAATGTTGTGTGGCTGGCCGATGAGTTCTTCCCGTGTAAACCCGCTGACTTCCACAAAGGCTTGGTTGCAGTGGCGGATTTTACCTCTTAAATCTGTCGACGATATGAGCTTTTGGAACTCGGCGAAGGTGTACTCAGTATCTGTGACCGGTAAGTTCTTTCTCACGTAGAGCACCTGCATTGATGACTTTAATACCCTCAATTTGGTACACAGCCACCGATATGCAAATTAATTGCGCATGAAAATTATTCCCAAAAAATGAATTGTGGTTCACGCATTGAGTGACTTTGCTAACTATTTTTCGAGGCTTTAGGAGGATGCTCCCGAATGAAAAACCGGTTTTTGCCTGCCCGCTTTGCGTCATACATGGCTGCATCGGCACTTTGCATTATACTCTCGCTGGTAAAGCCTTTACCGTAGGCAACTGCTATGCCAATGCTTACGCCCACACGGGCTTCACCCTCTGGGAGTAATATTGGCTTGCCCACAGTTTGAATGATTTTTTCTGCGACCAGTGAAACACTCTCAGGCGCGGACACTTCTGCGAGCAGTATGATGAACTCATCGCCACCCATACGTATAACGGTATCGGTTTTGCGAACACAGTGTATTAACCTAACGGCAACTTCTTTAAGCAGCAGGTCGCCCGCATCGTGGCCATACCTGTCATTCACTTCTTTGAAATGATCAAGGTCCAAAAACATCAATGCCAGCAAGCGGCCATGCCGCTCTGACATATCAGCCGCATGTTGTAGGCGGTCTTCCAGCACTCTTCGGTTAGGAAGGCCTGTGAGGCTGTCTTGGTACGCCAGTGTGTGGATTTTGTTCTGGTAATCTTTGATTTCGGTAAAATCCTGAAATGAAACCACAACGCCTTCATCGCCCGTTTCATCGTTTAGCGGCGCAGCGTTCAGGCTCACCGATATATGCGCGCCATCTTTGCGACGGAAAGTGTCTTCCTTACTGCGGTAGATTTTTCCAGTTTTCATAACATTGAGGATGGGGCAGCCAGCCTCTCCTTCAGCATGCACATGGAATACCTGATGCCCATTCTGGGTTTCAAGTTCCGCAGCGCTCCAGCCCAGAATGTGCTCTGCCTCAGGGTTCACATAAGTAACGATGCCCGCCCTGTTCATCACAATTAGGCCTTCACCCAAAACACTGGATATCTCCCCAAAGCGTCTGGCTTGCTGCGCAATCTCGCGCCTTAATTGCTTGCGTTTGAATTGCGAAAAGCGCAGATAGAAAACCAGAGTTAGCAATAGCAGAAGACCACCCAAATACCCAACCACGAGCAAAGGCTGACGGTAGAAGTTCAAGCCGGGTAATGCGTTGTTAGGAATAAAAGTGACGGTTTTCCAATAATAGCTTTCCGCCTTATCCTCTCCCGCATTCACCGCAGGCAGAGCGCCGATTCGTTCCAAAGGGTAAACCGTTTCAAACAAAAACAAGCCAGCGGGGGTATACACATTACCCTTGTCGGCTTTCATGATTTTTTCCCAAGCTTCCGGGTATTCGCGTTTGAAGGCGGGCGGCAAACCAAACATAAACCCCCATTCCTGATCACTATCAGGCCCGTGGAGTATGTGGCCTTCACTGTTCAGCAAAAAGGCATCGTATACATTCGTCATACTCAGGCGGAAGGTGTCCAGCAGCAATTCACCGCCTACGTTGAGCACTACCATACCGCCCTTACCGGTGCTCTGATCCAAAACCGGCACCCCAAACCTCAGAGTAGGTAGATAGGGCACGTCGATCAGGCCTTTTTCCACATTTAGATCAAGAGGAGAGACGTACACCTCTCCATCTGCCAAAGCCCGAATGTTTTTGAAGTAATAACGACCGGCTTTAGACTGCAGTTCATGGTCCTGAGTGACCAAACTACGCCCATACATATAATCCAGACGGACAAGCTCAACACCACCACTATCAAGAAAACGAAGCTGGCTGTAGGTGGGCTTTTGTTCGAGCTGTACGCTAAAGATTTTTTCCAGTTGGCGCTTGTATTCTGGGCTACGGGTACGATTGTATAAGCGGGTGACGGGCAATTGCGCAATGGCTTGCAGGTCGCTGGCGGCGTAATCAAAGCCTTGCGTGAGCAACCATTTCGTCAGTTGAACTTTGGCGTTTTCCTGAGCTTTCAGCAGTTCGACCTGCTGGTTGGCCCGGTACTGTGCAACGCCATATACGACAAGGGTAAAAATAAAGGTGCAAATCAAGCCTGTGGCCAGAGCAGACTTAATGAATCCCTGATGCTGACTTCTGCTATCCAACATGCTTCAACGCGAACGCCCTATTATTTATGTAATAATTGCAAGTATGGACACTTAAGCAGGTTTGTCTACATCAGGGACTTCACAGGTCATCTATGAGGCAGGCTGTTCCTTACTATCTGCTACGCATGCCAGCTTTCCAATCGTCATTCGCGGCAACTCCGACAAGGCTTCCGGGTTCTCGTTAGCGTATGCAATGACTTGTTTTTTCATGCTGCGGGCCCAGAATTTGTGCAGGTGGTCGGCTGCCACATCTGTCACCTTGTCTTCATCGCCATGATGCCGGTTGTTGGCTATTATTTGGTCGAGCATTTTAATCAGGTTGTTCAACTGCTGATCACTCACAACTCTCTCTCCTGAGCCTTTGCATCGCCAGAGGCATAGATTACGTGTCGGCCAGGGCGGGCAAAACCAATTAGATTCATGCCGCTTTTTTCGGCCTCTCGAATCGCCAGAGCAGTCGGGGCAGACACTGCCACCAGACTGCTTATCCCCACGCTAGCGCTTTTCTGCACCATTTCAAAACTTGCTCGGCTAGAGATCAGGGCAAAGCCGTCATCGAAGGCTTGGTCGCCATGCTGTCGTAGCCGGGCACCAATCAGTTTATCCAGTGCGTTATGTCTTCCAACATCTTCCCGGGCGAGCACTATGCGGCCCTGAAAATCGCACCAGGCTGCGCCATGGGTGGCTCCGGTTTGCAGTTGTAACGGCTGCTGCTTTTTCAAATTGTTCAGTGCAGCCTGCACAGCTTTGTAGTCGGGGATTGGCGCTGGAGCGACGTTCTCTAGGATTCGCACCACGTGGGCAAGGGACTCTGTACCGCAGAGCCCGCACCCGGTTCGACCCGCCATGTTGCGGCGCTGCTCCCGCAAACGGGCGTAGCAATCGCCGGCAATGTGCATGTCCACTTCTATGCCGTCTTCACCCGGTTTTATCTCAATACTGAACAGCTGATCCGGCTGCTGCAGAATGCCTTCACTCAAGCTGAAGCCCAGGGCAAAGTCTTCGAGATCGCAGGGGGAAGCCATCATCACCGCATGGGATACACCGTTGTAGACCATGGCCACCGGAACTTCTTCCGCAACAAGATCCTGAGAACGGGCGCCTGCAATACCACCGCGTACACTCACCCGCGCTTCACTCACCGGGGGTGAAGCGCTTGCAGCTGTGTCATCCATGGCAGCGACCCCCTGTTTACTTGAGAGCGTTTGCATGGCTGCCCTCCTGCTGTCCCATGGCCGGTTTCAGCAGAGCCTGCTGGCGCTTGTCGAAATCCACAAAATCACGCTGCCAATCCGAGGGCTGGGACACTTTCTCTACCTGAACGGCGGTTACCTTGTATTCCGGGCAGTTGGTTGCCCAATCGGAGTTGTCCGTGGTGACCACGTTGGCCCCGCTGCCCGGGTGATGGAAGGTGGTGTAAACAACGCCCGGTAACATGCGGGTACTCAGCTTTGCCCGCAGCACCGTGTGGCCTACACGGCTGCTTATACCCAGCCAGTCACCGTCTTTTACCCCCCTCAGCTCTGCATCACTTGGGTGCAGTTCCAACACGTCTTCTTCGTGCCAATCACTATTGCTGGTGCGGCGGGTTTGAGCACCAACGTTGTATTGGGAAAGGATTCGCCCTGTGGTCAGCAATAGCGGGAAGCGGCGGCTGGCGCGCTCTTCAGTCGCCAGGTACTCGGTAACAGCAAAACGGCCCTTGCCAATGGGGAAATCCGCCGTGTGCATGGTGGGCGTACCATCCGGATGCTCATCATTGCAGGGCCACTGAATACTGCCTAGCTGCTCCAGCTTGTCGTAATTCACGCCGGTAAATGTGGGGGTTAGTGAGGCAATTTCATCCATGATTTCAGAAGGGTGGTTGTAGTGCATGTGGTAGCCCAGAGCGTTAGACAACGCCATGGTTACTTGCCAATCTTCCATTCCTGCAATGGGCTCCATCACTTTACGCACGCGGTTGATGCGGCGCTCCGCGTTGGTGAAGGTACCGTTCTTTTCCAAAAAGGTGGAGCCCGGCAGCAATACGTGGGCAAACTTGGCGGTTTCGTTCAGGAAGATGTCTTGCACAATCAGGCAATCCAAAGCTTTCAACGCCGCTTCTACGTGCTGAGTGTTGGGGTCCGACTGGGCAATGTCCTCGCCCTGCACATACAGCGCCTTGAAGGTTCCAGCGATAGCCGCATCAAACATATTAGGTATGCGCAGGCCGGGCTCGTCATCAATCGGTACGCCCCACACAGACTGGAAGCGCTCACGCACTTTCGGGTCATTAACATGCTGGTAACCGGGTAGCTCGTGAGGGAAGGAACCCATGTCGCAAGAGCCCTGCACGTTATTCTGGCCCCGCAGCGGGTTAACGCCGCCGCCTTCTTTGCCTATGTTGCCAGTAGCCAATGCCAGATTGGCAATGCCCATCACCATAGTGGATCCCTGGCTGTGTTCGGTTACGCCCAAGCCGTAGTAGATGGCGCCATTGCCTGCCTGTGCATAGAGGCGGGCGGCTTCACGAACTTTATCTGCCGCTACACCGGTGACCGCTTCCATGGCTTCCGGGGAATTGCGTTCCTCGGCGATAAAGCTGCGCCAGATGTTATAGGCGTCTGTATCGCAGCGGCTGTTAATGAAGTCGTTATCTTCCAGCCCTTCGGTCACGATTACGTGGGCCAGCGCGTTCACAATGGCCACGTTGGTACCAGGGCGCAGAGGCAGGTGAATGCCTTCACCACCGTGTGGCGTGTTTAGCACGTCAATACGGCGCGGATCTATCACGATCAGTTTGGCACCCTGGCGCAAACGCTTACGCATCAGCGAGCCAAATACCGGGTGGGCATCGGTTGGGTTGGCGCCGATCACCATGATGGTGTCGGCCTTCATCACCGAATCGAAGGTTTGCGTACCGGCGGATTCACCCAGTGTAGTTTTCAGGCCATATCCGGTGGGGGAATGGCATACCCGAGCGCAGGTATCGGTGTTGTTATTGCCGAAAGCTGCGCGTACCAGTTTTTGCACCAGATAGGTTTCTTCGTTGGTGCAGCGTGAGGACGTAATACCGCCGATGCTTTCACGGCCATACTTAGCCTGAATGCCCTTGAGCTTTTTGGCGGAGAACGCCAGCGCCTCGTCCCAGGACACCACTTTCCAGGGGTCGTTGATGGAATCGCGGATCATCGGCTCTTTTATGCGGTCGTCGTGGGTGGCATAACCGAAGGCAAAGCGGCCTTTCACACAGGAGTGGCCATGATTAGCCTCACCGCCCTTGTAGGGCACCATGCGTATCAGTTGATCGCCCTTCATTTCGGCTTTAAATGAGCAGCCGACACCACAGTAAGCGCAGGTGGTAACCACGCTGTGTTCTGGTTGACCAGCGTCGATCACGCTCTTTTCCATTAGCGTAGATGTAGGGCAAGCCTGCACACAGGCGCCACAAGACACACACTCAGAATCCATGAACGGGTCGTTCTGGCTGGCAGCGACTTTGGAATCAAACCCCCGGCCTTCGATGGTCAGCGCAAAGGTGCCCTGCACTTCCTCGCAGGCCCGCACGCAGCGAGAGCAGACAATGCATTTGCTGGGATCGAAGCTGAAATACGGGTTGGAATCGTCTATTTCCGCATCCAGATGGTTTTCGCCTTCAAATCCGTAACGCACTTCCCGCAGGCCGACTGCACCGGCCACATCCTGCAGTTCGCAGTTACCGTTGGCCGGACAGGTCAAGCAGTCCAGCGGGTGGTCGGAGATGTACAACTCCATGATGTTGCGGCGCAGTTTGGCCAACTGGCCGGTTTGAGTGGTCACTTCCATGCCCTCTGCCACCGGTGTGGTGCAGGATGCCGGGTAGCCACGACGGCCTTCGATTTCGACCGCGCACAAGCGACAGGAACCAAAGGCCTCCAGATTATCAGAGGCGCAAAGTTTGGGAATGTTAATGCCCGCCAGCGCGGAAGCACGCAATATAGAGGTACCCTCTGGCACAGTAATGTCTCTGCCATCTACAGAAATGGACACGAGAGTTTCGGACACACTCGCTGGAGTACCGTAATCAAAATCCGGATTCAGGCCGTTTTTGCCAGGCTCGTAGCTTTGGATGCTCGGATCATAATAATGCAACATGTCATGCCTCCACTGGGCGCGGGCTGGCCATCAGGTCTTCGGGGAAATACTTCATCACACTCTGTACCGGAAAAGGGGTCATGCCACCCATGGCGCAGAGGGAGCCGTCCACCATGGTTTCACACAGGTCTTCCAGCAATTCCAGATTACTGTCCCGGTTTTCGCCAGCTCGGATTCGATCAATCACTTCCACGCCGCGCACTGAACCAATCCGGCAAGGTGTGCATTTACCGCAGGATTCCACAGCGCAGAACTCCATGGCAAAGCGGGCCTGCTCGCCCATATCCACTGTGTCGTCAAACACCACCACACCGCCATGGCCGATGCCCGCGCCCAGTTTGGCGAAGGCTTCGTAATCCATGGGGGTGTCCCATTGCTCTTCCGGCATGTAGGCCATTAATGGGCCGCCGACCTGAACCGCTTTGATGGGCCGGCCGGTAAAGGTGCCATCGCCAAAGTCTTCCAGCACTTTGCGCAGGGTTACGCCGAAGGCCAGCTCAATCAGACCGCCCTGTTTGATATTACCTGCCAGCTGGATAGGCAAGGTGCCCAATGAACGGCCCATGCCGTAATCGGCGTAGGCTTTGCCCCCGTGGGCCATGATGTATGGAACGGCAGACAGGGACAGTACGTTGTTCACTACGGTTGGCTGGCCGAACAGGCCTTTGATAGCAGGCAAAGGTGGTTTGGAGCGCACCAGTCCGCGCTTGCCTTCCAGACTTTCCAACAGTGAGGTTTCTTCACCGCAAATATAAGCGCCAGCGCCTAAACGTACTTCCAAACGGAACGAGCGGCCATTGCCGCACACGTTATCGCCCAGATAGCCGTGGGCTTCTGCCCTGCGAATGGCTTCATCCAGCATTTTTTTGGACAACAGGTATTCCGAACGAACATATATGAAGCCCAAAGTCGCACCCACTGCCAAGCCAGCAATCACCATGCCTTCAATCAGCATGTAGGGGTCACACTCCATCACCAGACGATCAGCAAAGGTGCCGGAATCGCCTTCATCGGCGTTGCACACCACGTATTTTTGCTGTTTTTGTGGCTCATCCAGCACAGTTTGCCATTTGATGCCTGCTGGAAAGGCAGCCCCGCCACGGCCGCGCAGTCCAGAGGTTTTTACTTCATCCACAATGCTTTGGGGCGTCAGTGCTGCGGCTTTTTTCAGTCCCGCAAAACCGCCGTGAGCAATATAATCTTCAATACAAACAGGATCGGTAATACCGATGCGGGCAAATGTAAGGCGTTGCTGGCGCTGCAAATAGGCGTGCTGTTCGATATCGCCCAGATACAACGGATGCTCGGAGTTGCCTTCAAACAAACCAGCAACCACCAGTTCTTCCACCTGATGGGGCGCTACCGGGCCATAGGCCACACGGCCATAGGGAGTTTGCACTTCTACCAGCGGTTCCAGCCAGAACAGGCCGCGGGAGCCGTTGCGAACCAGATGAATATCCAGATCTTGCAGCTCAGCAAGGTTCTGTAGCTGTTTCGCCACGCGGTCGGCCCCTAAAGACAGGGCTGTGGTATCGCAGGGCACGTAAATTGTTGTTGTCATGGTGTTTGGCTCCTACCTTTATTTTAGCTGCAGAACAGAGGTTGTCAGGCTGTCCGCCAGCTGATCAAAGGTTTGCGGGGTAACCCGACCAATGGTTTCATTGTTCACGCGAATAGAGGGGCCGCAGGCACAGTTACCCAGACAATAAACCGGCTCCAGAGTGAACTCGTTATCGGCAGTGGTTTGGTGGTAGCCCACACCCAACTTTTCCTGCACATGGCGCTCTAGCGCACGGCCACCCCTAGCCTGGCAGGCTTCGGCACGGCATATTTCAAGCACGTTGCTGCCCGCCGGACGGGTGCGGAAGTGATGGTAAAAGCTGATGACCCCATGCACATCAGCGCGGGTCTGTTGCAGCATGTCCGCAATAATGGGCACGGCGCCTTCCGGAACATAGCCAATACGGTTTTGTATAGCATGCAGAATAGGTAACAGCGCACCGGGTTCGTGCTGCAGGGCAGCCACCTCTTCACGGATCGTCTCTGGGCTCCATTCACTGCCACCGGGAGGAATTACCCCCGCTTCATTCGGGTTGGCTCTCTCTGAAATATGCATAATTGTTCTTACCTATTTTTATTCTGATACAGTACCAAGCTTGTTATAACGCAAAATTAGCATTCCAGACACCATCACGGAATATGAACACATATGCATAACAAAAAACTAAACATATCCCCCGCCTGGGTCTTTCGTACCGACACCAACGAATTTTTCGAGCCGGTGCTGTTTCGCTTGTTGGAGAGCATTCGCGATACCGGCAAACTCACGATGGCCGCGACAGCCGCTGGCATCTCCTACCGGCACGCCTGGAACCTTCTCAACCGTGGCGGCGACACCCTAGGCTTGCCATTAGTGGTTATGCGCAAAGGCCACGGCAGCAAGCTATCAGCTCTGGGCGAACAACTGCTGTGGGCTGAGCATCGGGTAAAAGCCCGATTGGGGCCACAAATCGACAGCATGACTGCCGAACTGAACGACCAGATTCAACAACTGCTAGCCGGTGCCAAGCCCACACTGCGACTACACGCCAGCCATGGCTACTCAGTGGCGCTGCTGCCGGAGTTATCCCAACAGATCAACGTGAACCTGCAATACCGCAACCCGGAAGAAGCTCTTTCTGCCCTCAATCGTGGCGAGTGCGATGCTGCCAGCTTTCACCTACCTACCTGCCCAGTGCTGGCTCAGCAGATCATTCATCATTACCAGCGGCATCTGGACAGCAACCATCACCGCCTGATTCGTTTTGTCACCCGGCGCGAAGGCCTGATGATGCGCAAAGGGGAGCACCCACACGTTCGTACCCTGCAGGATCTAAGTACCTCGGGACTCAGCTTTATCAGCCGCGACTCCCACTCAGGTACCCGCATTCTTCTCAACCTGTTGCTCAAACAACAGGGTTTGGCAGAAGACAGCATTAACCGCACCGCCCAGCAGGAGTTCACTCACACAGCCATAGCGGCCTTTGTGGCCTCTGGCATGGCAGAGGTTGGCTTTGGTGTGCAAGCGGCAGCCGAACAATTCAATTTGAACTTTATTGAAATGGCCAGCGAGCACTACATGCTGATTTTCCGTAAAGATCGTTTGCCTCACGAAACACTGGATCAGTTAACTGCGCTACTGAAATCTCCGGCACTGATTGATCGCATCAACCAGGTACCCGGTTACGCACCGGACAACCCCGGAGAAGTCACCACGTTTGAGGCGCTGACCGCCGGGGAGCCCTGAACACACATCAAAACAAGGCAGCGGCCTTGGCAATTGCGATGTAAAGCCCGACCATGAAAGGCACACCCACGGCCAACCAAGCCAACACACCGGTAAGCCCAAACGCCCCGCGCGCGGCTGTTTTCGCTTTTGAGGAAATACCGTTATCGCGCTGCAACATGCGCTCGTGGGCTAGCTCTTCATCGGTCATGTGCAGCGACGAGTCCACCGGGCGCACCAAAGCGTTGCAGATCAGCCCCAACACCAGTAGGCCAGCCATAATGTACAGCGTGCGGTCATACACCAGAGCTGGCTCAATACCCGCATCCAACTGGACTTCACGAATCAGCGCAATCACCACTGGGCCAACAAGGCCTGCGGCTGTCCAGGCGGTTAACAGGCGACCGTGGATGGCGCCTACCATTTGCGTACCAAAGATATCCGCCAAGTAAGCTGGTACTGTTGCGAAGCCGCCACCGTACATGCTCAAAATGATGCAGATGGAGATCACAAACATGCCAGCCATACCCATGTGGCCCCAAGTTGGCAGCAGGCAGTAAAGGGCAATACCTAGCACAAAGAAAGTCAGATAGGTGTTCTTGCGACCCAGCTTGTCAGATAGCGAAGCCCAGAACAGGCGCCCAACACTATTGAACAAGCTGATAAGCCCCACCAAACCGGCAGCTGCCGCCACCACGGCGGCTTTCTGCGCCTCAGTAAGCGCCACAGCTGAGTCTTTAATACCCACAAGCGCCCCGCCAAACACATCCTGCAACATCGGGCTGGCCATGGAGATAACGGCGATGCCTGCGGTTACGTTTAGGAACAGCACACTCCAGATCAACCAGAACTGTTTGGTTTTCCAAGCCTTTTTCAGGTGAACATGACCGTGGGTAATCATCGCGTCGGCCTGCTGACCTTTGGGTGGCTCCCAACCTTCCGGCTTCCAGCCATTCGGTGGTACCCGGAAACCCAGCGCACCAGCCATCATGACGAAAAAGTAGATAACGCCCATAACCACCAACGTCATAGCTACACCGGCGGCGCCGCCTGCAGATAAATAACTCATCAGCCATACTGCCAAAGGCGCACCCACCATGGCGCCACCGCCGTAGCCCATGATAGCAAAGCCGGTGGCCATACCTCGGCGATCCGGGAACCACTTGATTAACGTTGAAACCGGAGTGATATAGCCCAGCCCCTGACCAATACCACCAAGTACGCCACAACCGAGATAAAGCAACCAAAGCTGGTGGGTCATAACACCCACACCGCCCAGAATCATACCGCCACCCCAGCACAATGCCGCAATCGCTCCGGCTTTACGCGGGCCTGCATGTTCCAACCATGCACCCCAAAGCGCGGCCGAAATGCCGAGCATGGCAATGAATATTCCGAAGGTGTAGGTAACGTGGCTGACCGCCCAGTTACATGAGGTGGTCGTCAGCGCTTGAAAAAAACTGATGTCTGCACAGGCGACCGGATCTGCGTCAGCCACAAGGTTTGCCATTGGCAACCAAAATACCGAAAAGCCATAAGCCATCCCGATACAAAGGTGTATTGCCAGCGCCGCGGTGGGTACCAGCCAGCGGTTAAAGTTAGGACCGGCAACGGTGTTTTCCCGATCGAAAAAGCCCGGCTTTGAGCGCGAGGTATCGCCACCATACAGGCGGTCTTCGGCTATCCCATCCATAAACAAACCCTTTTGTTTTTGTCATTTTGTTATTGGCGATAACGACATTACGCTCTGTCACAGACTTATATATGCAGTCACGTGCCTATATAATCTCTTAATAAACGCCTAATCGTCTGGCAATGATTTGATTAGTTGGGATGAAAAACATCAACTAGCTAAACGTATTATGAATATCTGTGCTTATATAGCGCACAAGCAACACACGTCTGCCTCAATGCCCAGAAAAGAGTAAACCCGCTGAATCTTGGTACCCGTTCTTGGGAAGCCCTGTGTTCCGCGTGCCCTATCCGGTGACGGACTCTTGGTGGTACGAATTACGTGACAAGCTGGGAGTCTGATATCCTATCGCTGGTGCAAATGGGCGGGGTTGCCCGACGCAAACAGAACCAACGATTGGGGCGGGCGGGTGAAGGCACCGAACCGGGCTCGCCCAACAGCTTGATTACCTGCACAATGCCGACGCTTCCACTAGTTTTGTCGGGCACTCACATACGGAGTTCTGATGGATCCAATGCTTACTCTGGTCGGCGCTCTGATGCTTGTCATCAGCATCCTCTTGAGTCCACTTTCCAGCCGGGTAGGTATGCCAGTACTGCTTGTATTCCTAGCAGTAGGCATGATGATGGGCAAAGACGGCCCTGGCGGCATTGAATTCGACGACTTCCAACTTTCTTTTCTTGTGGCCAGCTTGGCGCTGGGCGTGATCTTGCTTGATGGTGGTATGCGCACCCGGGCAGAAACCTTCCGGGTAGGCCTTAAACCAGCCATGCTTCTTGCGACAGTTGGCGTTGCCATGACGGCCCTAGGTTCTGCACTTGTCGCTTGGCTGGTTTTCGATTTGAGCTGGATGACCGCATTATTGGTGGGTGCCATCATTTCATCCACCGACGCAGCGGCCGTATTTTCATTGCTGCAGGGTCGTGGGCTGCACCTGAATGAACGGGTTAGCGCCACTCTGGAAATCGAATCAGGCAGTAACGACCCCATGGCGATCTTCCTTACGCTAATGATGGTCACCCTGATTGCCAGCGACGGTGATCATGCCATTCAAGACTCACTGATCTTGTTGTTCAAGCAGTTCAGCATTGGTGGTATTGGTGGTGTTCTTGGCGGCTTCCTGATTTCCGAACTGACCAATCGCATCCGTCTGATGCCATCACTCTATCCACTGCTGGTAGTAGCAGCAGGCATTCTTTTGTTCTCTGTGATTAACCTGTTCGGCGGCAGCGGATTTCTGGCCATCTACCTCTGCGGTGTTGTGATCGGTAACCGCAAGGTGCGGATGATGCCAATGATCCTGCAGGTACACGACGGTTTGGCCTGGCTGGCTCAGCTATGCCTGTTCCTCATTCTTGGTTTGTTGGTTAATCCATCCGACCTACTGCCCCTTGCGGGAAGTGGTCTCGTGCTTGCGCTCGCCCTGATTTTCGTGATCCGGCCGATCACCGTTATGGCCACTATCTGGCCTTTCGGTTTTAACCGCAGGGAGCTGGGCTTTATCAGCTGGGTAGGCCTGCGCGGTGCCGTACCGATTGTGCTGGCACTGTTCCCAATCATCGCAGGCCTTCCGGAAGCCCAACTGGTGTTCCATGCCGCCTTCTTTATCGTACTGGTTTCCCTGCTGGTTCAGGGCACCACTATCACCCCGCTGGCACGCTTGCTGCGCTTGGAAGTCCCCGCGAACGGCGAGCCTTTTCGTCGATTGCCGCTGGATGCTCCGGCCGCTGGTGATCACGAACTGATGCTGTTCCCTCTGCGGGGCGAGAACTGGGAGACCCCAAGAGTGCTGGGCCAACTACGGTTTCCGGAAAACACAGCCGTTGCCGGAGTGTTCCGTAACCGGGTTTGTCTACAGCCAGAGGCTGATCTAGAAGTCTCCAGTGGCGACATGGTGGCCATGTTTGCCACGCCCAGCGTAATGAAGGAACTGGGCAAATCACTAAGCGGGCGCCACACACCCAAGTATCTGGCTGAAAGAGCCTTCTTCGGGGACTTCGTGCTCAATGGCGATGCGCTGCTTGGCGATGTGGAACAAGTTTATGGCATCGAATTTGATGAACTGTCGCCGAATTTGTCTTTGGCCGAGTGCTTTGCAAAACGCACCAAAGGCCACCCGGTGATTGGCGATACCGTTGTACTAGGCCCGGTTACGTTGGTAGCGAGGGCGACAGAGGCAGACCAAGTGACCAAAGTTGGTTTAAAAATGGATAAGTCGCAAAATGTGTGACCGGTTCATCGGATAGCCATAAAAGTTAACAAAACCCCTTAACATCTAGCGCATCGGTTATGTTATAAACGGTTCTGCGCAAAGATTAATCATTGGTAAGTTAAGGTTATGGCTATTCCTCGTTTATTAACTCGCTGCTTTTTGGCTTTTTTTATAGCTTTGAGCCTTCCCGCCTACGGTTCTGAGTTACTTGCCAGAGCAGATACCCGCATGCCGGTCATTGAGGAATCTCCCGTCGACTCCTTGGTGGTAAACCGGGTATTGGTAAAAAAAGGGCAACGCCGACTTTATCTGATGAACGGTGAGGAAATCGTCCGTAGCTATCGTATATCGCTTGGAGACAACCCTGAGGGGCATAAACTCTATGAGGGCGACGAACGCACGCCGGAAGGCGACTACACCCTAGACTGGCGCAATTCCGGTAGTGATTTTTACAAATCCATTCATATTTCCTACCCCAGCGCCAAAGATCGTGAGATGGCAGAAAGTTGGGGTTTGGACCCTGGCGGCAGCATTATGATCCACGGCCTACCTAATGGTGCAGGTGATATGGCGTTTGCCTATACAGGTTTGGATTGGACCAACGGCTGCATTGCCGTCAACAATCAGGAAATGGATGAAATCTGGCAACTGGTAAACGACGGCACGCCAATACGCATCATCCCCTGAGTACCTCCCCCATGACACAAGCATTAAGTTGTTGTCATAACCTAAGAAAATTTACGTATACTTAGTTAACATTTCTGCTTAGAGTGTTTTACACTGTTTCACGACTCCGGTAGTCAACGCCTATCGGGCCGAAGCTGACAGGAAGTCGTTTGAACTGACTTTCGGATCAACAGGAAATAACTCGACCAATAAGGGGATTTACAATGCGTAAACTGACGATCGCCGGAATCGCACTGGCTACCGCTCTAACTGCAGGCTGTGCAACTAGCGACCAGGGCGCTCTTGACGAAGCCAATGCAACTGCTAACTCTGCCGAGCAATCTGCAGACAAAGCAATGAACACAGCTAACAGTGCCGCCAGCGCCGCGCGTTCCGCGCAGCAAACTGCTGACCGTGCTCTGGCAGCAGCGAAAGCAGCTCAGAAGTCTGCTGACGAAGCAAACGAGCGCGCCAAGCGTATGCTCGACCGTGCCAGCAAGAAGTAAAACTTGAGCTGAAGCACTACGAAAAAAGGCCGGGAACCCCGGCCTTTTTTTATGACACTACCTTTTGTGGCACTCCTCAATAGGGTAATGTCGAAGGGCGTGCTAGAACATTTTGGCGAGCACAGAAACCGGTAAGCGCCGGATTAGAAAACCGATGGGCGCCCAAGGCCAGGTAGGAACAAAGCTCTCGCTTTTACCGGATTCAATAGCCTTCACCATAGCTTTACAACCGGTTTGTGCATCCACAATGAAGGGTGCATTCTTTACCTTCTCATTGATTGCCGTTCTGATGTAGCCCGGATACAGCGTTGTCACCTTGATTGGTGATTTCGCCTTTTTCAGCTCAACCCTCAAACCTTCTGAAAGCGCCGCAAGGCCCACCTTGGTGGCCGCGTAGGTGTTCACATTACCCGGCATACCACGAACAGCTGTTACTGACGACACGGTAACCAGATGCCCCCGGTTTTGCTCGCGAAAAATCTCCATAGCCGCCTCCATTTGCGCCAAGGCGGCAACGAAGTTTGTTTCTGCGGTCTGGCGGTTGGCGTTAAACGCACCGGTGCCCAAAGGTTGGCCTTTGCCAATGCCAGCATTAACAATCACCCGGTCAAGAGTGCCGAATTCCTGCTGAAAGGCTCGGAAAACCTCGAAATTCTGTTCGTAGTTGTTCACATCGAGAGCACGAATACTGATGATAATCTGAGGGTATTTGCCCGCCAGCTCATCACGTAATGTTTCCAGCCGTTCGGTACGACGGGCGCACAGCGCTAGATTATCACCTCTGGCCGCAAATTCACGGGCCATGCCCTCACCAAGCCCGGAACTGGCTCCGGTGATCAGTATGGTGCGCTTCATGGATTCTCCTGTTTTATCGTTATCTGGATAATCGGGCAGCTGCAGAATCAGAAATACAATTGCTGTTCCGGTTCTTCCGATGGCGGACGCTGTTTATCGTTTGATGTTTTATCTGATGCCAGCCGTGAAACCTGCTCGCCTACCATAGCCGGGATTCCGTTCGCCTGATCTACGGCCAGCTCAATCGCCTTGCGTTGCACCTCTACACCCGGATACTTCTGGCGGAAGGCTTCTACTTCCAGAGTTACTTCATGCCAGAGGCGATCCCTATCCTGCTGACTGTAGTCTTCGTGGGGGCGGTGAACTTCAAGCCAAACCTCGCCCTCGGAAATGCCCATTTTTACAGGGTCGTTCACAATTTGAACCGATGTACCCTTAGCGACCTGATACACAAAACGGGAAATGTCTTCGTTATACATGCGGAAACAGCCATGGCTGACCGGCATGCCAACACCAAACCGCTTGTTCGTGCCATGAATTAAATACCCCTTCTCACTCAGCAAAAGAGCATGGGTACCCAAGGGGTTATCGGGCCCGGGCGGGATCATTCGGGGCAAAAAGTCGCCAGAAGCTTCATATTCAGCGCGGATACTTTGGGGCGGGTACCACGCAGGCGATTCCAGCGGCATAGTGACCTTTGCATCAGCCAAAGGGGACGGGTTTTCAGACGTGCCGACACCAACCGGGTAAACCTGCACACCGTTTTCGGAAAAGTAGTAAAGCCTGTACTCCGCCAGATTAATAACAATGCCCTCACGGCGAGCTTCTGGAATAACGTACTGCTGCGGCAGAGTAATCGTGGTGCCCTCTCCGGGCAGCCAGGGATCAACACCCGGATTGGCTTTCACAAGCTCAAGATAGCCCATCGCAAGTTGGCTACCCACTTCGGCAAAGGTATCTTCGTATTGGGTGGTAAATGCCCCCAAGCGACCCGCCAAGTCACCATTGATTTTAAAGGTGGGTACCCGCGGGCTACGATCCGTTGCTGCTTCCACCGCAGTTTTTTCAACTGTGCTGCTGGGCTTTGCGGCCCACACAGACTGCAAGGCCAATGTTCCAATTAACAGCAATACCAAAGACGTTTTAAATCCCATAAATCCTATTCCACATAAGCCTACTTCTTTGTGGGCAGTGACAGCGGCCCATCTCAGGAGTTCCAAACGACCGATGAGAGAGTCACAACAGCCATCATTGCGAACAACATACTTGCACATACCCGGGCGGTTGCCAGTGGCAAACGCTTCATTAACCAGTGCCCGGCCATGATAACCGGTATATTGGCCAGCAACATACCCGCTGTTGTACCGATGATAACCCAGATTGTGTCGGTAAAACGGGCCGCCAGTACAACCGTGGCAATCTGCGTTTTATCGCCAATCTCCGCCAAAAAGAACATAACGGTCGTTGCCATAAAGGCACCCATTCCCAGAAACCGGGAGTTATTGCTGTCATCTTTGTCTGGCACAAGCAGCCACAAAGCGATCAACACGAAGCTCACAGCTAGAACCCAAGGCAGCCAGTTTAAAGGAATCCAGGCCGCTACCCAGGCGCCCAGCCAAGCCGAGATTGCATGGTTCACGAGGGTCGCAACAAGTATGCCCAAAACAATAGGAAGGCGCTGGGTGTAACGAGCAACAAGAAAGAGCGAGAGTAGCTGGGTTTTATCGCCAATTTCGGCAATGGCAACGGCTACTGTTGAAGTGAGAAACGCGTCCATGGGTTTTTCCGGGGCGGATAATCAGACATGAGACAGCCCACCTTCCGCCCTTGGAGGTGAAACTGCCTCAGGTCTTGCCAATTTCACTAGAACCAAGTGAAACACGATAGCCATGGGGTTGGGCCCCAAGTATGTTGACTACCGTCCTATCCGGGCACCGGATGCGGAGGCTACTCCCCTGAAGAGTTGGTCCATATTAGTTAATCATAGTGGGCATGGCAAACACGCTAAGCCCGCATGCGCCAAACCGGCAGCGCCGCAACGGCAACAAATAGGGCAACCAACCACCAAGCGGCGTGGAACGCATTGATGGTGGGCACCCCACCGCTGTGCTCACCGAACTCAATGGTCAGGGCCACTATGTTCACCCCAAATGCCCCACCCAGCTGGCGCGTAAAGTTGATGGTACTCGAGCCCGCGCCCAGCTCCTCGGGTTCGAGCGGATTCAAGGCGCCGATAGACAAAGACGGCAACATAAACCCTATACCTATGCGGCCGAACACTGTCCAAAGCATAAGCCAGCCGAAAGCCAAGGTAAGATTCGATAACGCAAATAGAATGGCTGACGAGGCAAACATCGCCATTCCGAAAATCACCAGTTTGCGTGCATCACCGCCACGGTCGGCCAGCTTTCCTGCCAATGGAAATGTCATCCCCAAAACAATACCCGCGGGCAGCATCAGTAGACCCGCTTGAGTTGCTGTGTAGCCCAAAGCAGTCTGAACGTACAAGGGTATTAAGTAGGTAGAACCAAACAGGGCCAACCCGAGCGCCATGGCCCCTAGATTGGCATACAAAAAGCTTGGCTTGCGCAGCAGACTAACATTCACTAAAGGATGCTTTATGCGCTTTTCGCGCAATATGAACATAACCAATAGCACCAGTGCCATCAGTCCTTCGATCACCACTCGAGCTTCCTGCCCCTCAAGATTCTGTAGGCGGTTCAGAGTATCCAGAGAAAGCCCCACAGTGGCTCCAAGCAACACCAGACCGAGCAAATCAAATCGGTAGGGCGCTGGCCGGGAAGCTGGCGTGGGTAAAAACCGAAGCGCCATAAACACCCCGATAAAGGTGACCGGCGCCGGTGCAAACATCACAAAACGCCAATCCAGCTGGTCAACCAGAAAACCACCTAGAACCGGCCCAAGCGCTGGAGCCAGTACAACACCCATGCCATAGATGCCCATAGCTTGGCCGCGTCGATTACGGGGGAAAATGCGGAACACCAAATACATGCCCATGGGCTGCATAAGGCCAGCCATGGCACCTTGCCCGATGCGGGCTGCAATTAACTGCTCTGGCGTGTTGGCAAAGCCGCCAATTACTGAAATCAGCGTGAAGGCGGCCATGGCAACCGCCAGTGTCTTGCGCACGCCGAAGTGATCAAGCAACCATGAAGACGCCAGCATGGTGGTTGTCATGGCCGCAATAAACCCGGTTGCCAGCCAGTGCACCTGACCCTGACGAATAGCGAACTCCACCATGATTTCGTGGAGCGCAACGTTCACCACGGTGGCACTCAATACGGTCGCGATGGTTCCCACCATTACCGTACAGACTGCTAACCACCGCCACTTCGCACCATAACGGGCAATCAGGCCATCAACAGAGTTATCACTCAAGTGATTACTTCTGCTTTTCAGCATTATCCATGATTTTATGGAACACCTTGAGCGCGATTTCGATATCGGCAAGGTCCACACCATCGAGCATTTCGTCACGCAACGTATCAGCGCGGGCTGTAAGAACAGCCATAAAATCTCGCCCGGGGTCAGTGAGGTGCAGCCGGCGGGCCCGGCGATCGTTCGGGCAGGCCCGACGTTCAATCAAACCCTGCTGTTCAAGGCTGTCGAGCAATCGCACGAGCGTAGGGTTCTCGATGGCCATCAACCCGGCCAACTCACGCTGAGTTAGGCCTTCACCGCCTTGCTGCAGGTAGACCATCGTGGTCCAACGCGCCTGAGTAACACCCAAGTCTTTCAGGCGTTCATCCAATAGTTTGCGCCACCGACGGGTTACACGAGCGACGGCAAAAGGGAACTGATCTTTCATAACGACTACTCCGTTCCAGGGCCGGAATCGCGCTCCGCGAGTCACACAGCGCCGACCAAAAGGCTCACATTACAGGAAAGCTACCAATAGTAAGCTAACCATTGAGATAAAAACAGATATTAAAGCAAAAACAAAATCCGGAAAAACCGAAAAGCGGTGCTGCAACCTGAAATCAGCCTGTCTGACGCAAGGATTCCTCGTTTATCTCCTCAATCTCGGGGGACTCCTGAAACTCGGTATTTCGTGGATCAAGTTCTGTCAGCACAGGCGAGGTTTCCGGCATTGCAGGCACGTAATGCTCCTGATCTTCCACGGCCACATCTTCTGTGTAGGTGATGCGCAGGGAAGTAATTACAGCAAGAATCAGCAAAAACCCGGCGTTACCCAAAAACAAGCCTTTCGGGCCCAGTAGATTGATCAGTTCTGCCATAGCGATAGGGCCAATGACGCTGCCCACACCGTAACTGAGCAACAACGTAGCACTGGCGGCCACAATGCGGGTGCTTTCCATGCGGTCATTGGTTATGGCGACAGAGATCGGATAAATTGTTGCCGAGAGGCCTGTAAAAGCGCCCACAAGAAGCGTGAGCAACCAAAGGTTGTCAGCACCCGTGAAGCTAACGCCAACCGCCGCGAGGGCCGCAAAAAACGCCACCCAAAACATTACACGGCGACGGTCAAAGCGGTCACACAATCGGCCAAGTGGCCATGCAAGCAACATGGCTGCAACTATGGCGCTTGCCATAAATGACGATGTTTTGGCGACATCTAACCCCACCAGAGTTGCATACACCGGCCCTAACGCATAAAAGCCTCCAATCAGCACGCCGCAAATCAGGGCACCCGCAACACCGGTGAACGACTCTCGGGCCAGCGTGAAAAATGAAATGCGTTGAACTTGCTCGATAACCGGAGCTTCCATGCGGGTAAGCGATAGGGGAACTAGCGCCAGTGTCAGCAGAATAGCTGCTATGGAAAACGGCATGAAGTTGGCAGGGTCGCCCACATTAATAATGAGCTGGCCGCCCGCCGCTGAGAGATAAAAAACAATCTGGTAGATAGCGAACAGCGCGCCGCGGTTGCTGTTGCTGGCGCGACTGGAGAACCAGCTTTCGATAACAACAAGCACGCCCGCAATCGTAAAGCCCGAAAGCACCCGCAGGAGCGCCCAAAACACTACCGATAGGGCCATTGGGTACATCAATGACGTAACGGCCGCAATCGCTGCAAATGCAGCGAAGGCTCGAATATGACCTACACGGCCAATGATTTGATGCACGTATAGGGTGCCCAGAACAAAACCTATGGAATAACACACCAACACCCAACCGATAACATCGGGTGAAACCGACTCAATGCTCAGGCGGATACCCAGCAACGTCATCAGAAACGCGTTCCCGCTAACCAGCAAAACGATGCTCAAAAGAAGCGCAGAAAGCGAGGCGACCATTCGGGTCATGGGGGAAACTCCGGGGATTTTCTAGCTAGGTATTACAACAGCACGCCGGGGCCGTGACTACTAAGCACTTCCCGAAGCCGCAAGGCGATACCAACATGCATCAGACCCCGCCAAAACACTGTTTCACAGAATTTTACATTAATGCGCCGTAACATACCCAAACACCCTTAGGGGGTAATATAGGAAGCTATTACTCAATGAACTCGTGAGCGTCTGGTTATGAAAAAAACGGACTGGCCCATCCGATGGGATTTGTTGCTTCGCTACCGACTCATCGAGACCATCGCACTGTGGGAGGGTCGCCTGACGACGAACCACATATGCCACAGCTTTGGTATCGGTCGGCAGCAGGCATCTAAGGATATAAACACATACCTACGCGAACTTGCTCCAGGCAATCTAGTTTATGATCGACACCTGAAAGGCTATGTGCCTTCGGCCCGATATAAGCCAGTTGTAACTCGGGGGCATGTGAACGAATACATGGATTTGCTCGCCCGCCAACAGAGCCTCAGCAATACGTTTGAAACTCTCGATATTGGCTTGCCCGACAGCACGGTTGTTTTCAGTCCGAACCGCGTTATAGCCCCCCAAATAATGCGCGCTGTTGTGGCAGCCACACGCCATGGACGCCAGCTCAGAGCCAGCTATTCCTCCCTAAGCCGCCCCGAGGCTGTAGAAGGCATTCTTGAGCCACACACTCTGGTATGCACAGGCACCAACTGGCACCTCCGCGCCTGGTGCGACTCCAACCGTGAATACCGGGATTTTGCTCTTAGCCGGTTCCACTCAGCTCCGGTAGCGCTTCGGCAAAAAGCCAAGCATTCCGTGCAGCAAGATGATGACTGGAACCGCAACGTCACCATGTCTATCTCCCCCGACCATCGTTTGACCGATGCCCAGCAGAAAATCATAGCGCTGGATTACGGAATGGAGAACGGATGTTTGAGTGTTGAAACACGGGCGGCCTTGGCACCCTATGTATTGTCGCGGCTTGGCATCACACTTGATAGCCAACATCCTGACCCACTCATTCAGCAGCTTGAGCTAACCAACCCGGACCAACTCGGGTTTGGCAGCAAACGCGAACGCGCCTTGAAAGCGGTTGCGGGCCACCGCTAACCAAAAGCCGGCCACTATGACGTCAAGCACAGACTGTATTCGTGCCTTAGCCCTGTCTCTGTTACTGCTGCCAACCCCACTGGTGCTGGCAGCAAGCAACTGTGGCGGTGCCGCGACTCCGGTTTCTGAGATTCAGGGCCGGGGAGACACCTCACCGCTGGTTGGCCACCGCGTTACGGTTGAAGGCGTTCTTACATTCGATGCCCGCATGGAAGGTGGCTTTGACGGCTTTTATTTACAACAGGCCGACGGTGAAACCGATAATAATCCGGAAACCTCAGAAGCCCTGTTTATCTATACCCGCAAAAAAACCGGAATACCGGGAGAGCGCTTGCGGGTTACCGGCACAGTAAAAGAATTTCATACCCTGACCGAACTGGTCGATATTAAAACCATTGAGTCGTGTGGCCCAGCCGATCTTCCGAAAGCTCAAGATTTACCCCTGTTATGGCCCAATGCTCTGGAATCGCTAGAAAACATGCGAGTGCGTGTCACTCAACCGCTAACGATTATCGACTCCTGGAATCTCGCACGTTTTGGTGAACTCACATTGGCGGCCGGCGATCAGGTTGTGCCTACCGAGTATATGGAGCCTGGCCCGCAGGCGGCGCAGATTGCCGGGCGTAACCGGCAACAACGCCTGCTTCTCGACGATGGTCGTGGCGCGCGGGAGCCCGATCCGATTCCCTGGCCCCCGGATGGTCTAACCAGCAAGAACACTATCCGCAGTGGCGACAGAATCCATAACATATCCGGTATTCTTGATTACCGTTTTGGTGCTTGGCGGGTACAGCCGGAACGCCCGCCGGTTTTCGAGACGGTGAATACCCGCCGCCCCGCGCCAGCACGACCAGATACCCCGCACATCCGGGTTATGACGATAAACCTGGAGAATTACTTCAACGGTGACGGTAAAGGCACAGGCTTTCCGACTTCCCGTGGGGCACCGACAGCTCTTGCACTTGGGGTGCAGCACAGGCGGCTAGTAGAGGCTATACGGCGCCCGGACCCGGATATTCTGGCGATAAGCGAGCTGGAAAGTGACGGTTACAGTGAAACCAGCGCAATAGCACAGCTTACGGAAGCCCTTGGGCCTGAGTGGGCGTTTGTAGCTACGCCTGAGGCTGACGGCCGCGACCAGATCCGCACCGGTATACTTTACCGCCATGACCGCATGGTCGCCGAAGCCCAGCCCGTGCGCCTCAATACTGGCCCTTTCAAAGAGCAAGGCCGTCCACCATTGGCGCAGACATTTAGGCCCAAAGGGCAGCGCCTTGCTATTCAGCTGGCGGTACCCCACCTGAAATCAAAATCCTGCAAAGGCGCGACGGGTAGAGATCAAGACAGAAACGATGGCCAAGGCTGCTATGCTCAGCGCCGCGTAGACGCGGCCCGAGCGCTTGTGGAATGGCTTGAGCAACTTCCGCAAGTTCCCGACCTAGCGGGCACATTGATCACCGGCGATCTCAACAGCTATTTCCGCGAAGCACCACTTCAAGCCCTGCAACGTGCAGGCTTCACCAGCATGGTACACCACTTCCATCCGTGCACAGCACAAGAGTGCGATCACTACACCTATAGGTACAAAGGTGAAAAGGGATCACTGGACTACGCCCTTGCATCCTCGTCGCTCATACCACGGGTTCTCAGTGCCCAAACATGGGCCATCAACGCCGACGAGCCACCGGTTCTGGGTTACCGTAACAATCTGCCGGGCACCGCCGTATCGCCTTGGCGCTCCTCCGATCACAACCCGATAATTACCGATATCCAGCTTTGACATAACCCCCTCAAACACCCACACGACTGCGCCATTCCACCGCCCGATTGGCCTCGTGGGCCCGCAAACCCGTCATTGAAGTCATGGGGGAGAGGAGCTGCAAAGGTCATAATCCAAGCGACTCTATTAAATCAGACAACAAGAACCGCTTATTGCAAGGATTCCCATGGGTGCTTCTGCCTCCGCTACACAGGATCTGGGTATACCGGCCATCTACCTGCATATACTGGCCGAACTGCTGAAGACCATCGGTTTGGACGAGCGTAATCTGCTGCTTAGGGTTGGACTGGACCCGGTTCGGTTGCAATCTACAGACCTTCGAGTAAGCCATGCTCAAGCCAGTGAGTTCGTGACCCGCGCCATTATCGAAAGTGGAGAGCCCGGCCTTGGCGTTATGCTAGCCCGCGAGCTAAAGCTGCCTCTGCACGGTGCTTTAGGCGTGGCGGTTATGAGCAGCCGCACACTGAAAGATGCGCTGGATCTGATGACCCGTTACCTTACGTTGCGCGCGCCGAACCTCAGCGTCAGCTGCCGCGAGAATAGCGGTGCTATGCATTACACCATTGTTTGTGAGGGTGACCCAGGGCCGCTGAAAGGTTTCTTAATGGATGCCATGCTGTTCGGCTGCGTTTTTATGGGGGCACAGCTTATCGGTACGGCTATTACAGGCGCTGGAATTCTGAGAAAAGGGCCGGAACCCTCATATTTCCGCCGCTTCCGGCAGTCAATCATGATACCGGTTGACTATGGCTCTCAGGAGGATGCGTTGGTTATCCCCCATGCAGCTCTGTCAGCGCCTATACGCTTTAGCGATGACCAGCTTGCACAGTCGTCTCGCGCGCAGTGCGAGAAAGCACTGAAGCAGCTTACCGAAGATGCCGGTTTCGACTGCCGGGTAAGGCGGGTGATTGAAACCAGCCATCCGTTCCCTCCTAAGCTAGCTAGGGTGGCTGCAACTCTGTTTGTATCCGAGCGCACATTAAAACGCCGCCTGCACGAAGAAAACGCCAGTTTTCAGACTCTGGTGGATCAAGTGAGACTGGATCGCGCGCGGGAACTGCTCACCGGCACCAACATGAACCTAAACCAAATTGCAGACGTTTTAGGCTATGCAGATGCCGCAAACTTCACTCGCGCCTTCAAACGTTGGACGGGCACAAGCCCAAGCCAGTTCAGAGGCGTGGAGCGGCAATCCAGTGGCATGGTTCGACAGGCGCGAACCCCGGTTCACGCGTAATCAGTCGATGCCGATAATTTTGTGCATTTGCAGTGTCAGCCGCCAGCGAGGATGAGCCAGACAATAATTTGTGGCTTTACGAGTATTACTCTGCTTAATTGGATCTGATCCGCCATCAGGCGCAGACGGAGAAGCCATAGGCGATAGGAAGAAATGCCGGGCGTTGATGTGCACAAACCTTTCCGGCATGGCTTTGGGCTGGGGGTACACCAGCTTCAGTTCATCGCAGGTTTCAATCACTACGGCGGCATCCGCCTTGGGGCTCACACATAGCCAGTCAATACCAGCTGGCGCGGGCAGGGTGCCATTGGTTTCCACACCCACTTCAAAGCCCATGTGATGAAAGGCTTCAATCAGCTCTTCATCCAGCTGCAACAATGGCTCTCCTCCGGTACAAACCACATAAGGCGCACCCGGTGCATCCGGCCAAAGGCTGCGAATGTGAGCAGCCAGAGCTTCTGCGGTTTCAAAAGCCCCACCGTTCTGACCATCGGTTCCCACAAAGTCTGTATCGCAGAAATTACACACCGCAGTCGCCCGATCTTTTTCCCGGCCGGTCCAAAGGTTGCACTTGCTGAAACGACAGAATACCGCAGCGCGACCGGCTTGGGCACCCTCGCCCTGCAAGGTGTAAAAGGCTTCTTTTACTTTATACATCAGCGACCTGCCTCGTAGGCCAATGGATCTACAAGGCCATTCTCTGAAAACGCTTCAAGCCGCTCTACGCATGAGCCACAGAGCCCACAAGCCTTTTCACGGCCGTTATAGCAGGTCCAGGTTTGGGCGTAGTCGAGCCCGAGCTTCAGGCCTTCAGCCAAAATTTCGCCCTTGGTCATGTGCATAAAGGGTGCCGCAATGCCTACGGGTTCGTAGTTAGCAACCCGGCATACAGCGTCCAATTTTTCTACAAATTCTGGCCGACAATCAGGGTAAATTGCGTGATCCCCGCCATGAGCGCCATACCAAACCGCGCCAGCGCTCACCGTTACCGCATAGCCCGTGGCCAGTGAGAGCAGAATCATGTTGCGGTTGGGCACCACTGTGGCTTTCATGTTTTCTTCTTCGTAGTGGCCTTCGGGTATCTCGCTGTCTGATGTAAGCGCAGAGCCAGACATAACCTCACTCATGGCGCGGATATCAATAACCTTGTGGGGGATATCCAAAGCAGCACATACCGAGCGCGCAACATCCAGTTCACGCACATGGCGCTGGCCATAGTTGAAGGATAGCGCATGCACTCGCAACCCTTGGGCCCGGGCACTGTGAAGCAGAGTAAAGGAGTCCATACCTCCGGAATAGATTACAACCACGGTGTCAGTCATGCAGGCTCCTGGCAAAAGGGAATAAAGGCTACTGTAAAGGCTGCGCAATAAAGTGGGCCTATTGTATCAGCGCAGAAGCAAGTTGGGTTCGCGTCCGCGAAGGTGGGCGGGTAAACTGCCACTAAATAAAACTACAAGCCAGACTGCCAATGACCACAGAACAGCGACCGGCGTTCATCGACTTCGAGGCATCAAGCCTGAGCCTGATTACAAGTTATCCCATTGAGGTGGGCGTTTGCATGCCCGATAGCACTCTGCACAGCTGGCTGATCGCGCCTCACGCACTTTGGAAAGACTGGTCAGAGAGCTCGGAACAGGTCCATGGTATTTCCAGAACCAGTCTTATAACAGAGGGGAAGGACGTAACCGAGGTGGCCCAGCGTCTGAACCGATTGCTGTCTGGGCAGGTGTTCTGTGACGCCTGGACATTTGACAGTTTCTGGCTCTACCGGCTATTCCGGGCTGCCAATGTGGAGCCCGGATTTCATCTGGAATCTATTTCGGCGCTGCTCAGTCCCCAGCAGGTAGAACAATGGCAGTCTGCGCGCCAGAAGGTTATTTCGAGCCTTGGCCTGCCCGTTCACCGGGCTGCAAACGACGCGCTGATCCTGCAAAAAACATGGGAATACGTCAGTGCCTGAGTGACCGCGCTCTCAAAGCCATTATTTCCAGACCGCCCCTCAGAGTCGACAGCGTCCAGTAGGTAACCAGCGCCATCAAGCCAGCTCCGGCAACGGTGAAGGCAAGATCGTCACCAACCACCTGCCCCTTGGCTAACACCATGTATAGGGCCAATGCGGCTATCAAAACAATTTCTACGACAAAATGGAAACGGAACTTGTTACGGGCAGATCCGGATTCGTCGGACATTTTCTTAGATTTCAACCTCTACTATTTATCAACGTGGGTGTTTAGTTAGTATACGAATTATCCCCCATCCAGCCCGGAGTATCTGTACGAATTAGTGGCTACGGACTTTCCACTACCGCCCCCATACCCTGCGCCTGTAAGGGTTTACCGAAGCATTAGGCTATTGCAAACACTAGGTTAACGGATACACTATTGAATCAAATACACCAGAAACGCCGAATATGAACCGAATGAATCCACAGCTTATGATGAATGCCGCTGCAGACCGCCTCAAAAGGCCCTCTGTGCGTGCGTTGGTAAACGATATCTAACGGCTTTCGGTCAGTTCCCGGGAGCCTTTGCAGCGACCGGGTCAGCGTCTCCGCCAAACCCCGGTTGCTCACAGCTCCGGGGTTTTGTTTTTGCCGTCGCAAAACGACAAGGAGATCAGCATGAGAAGACCACACACAACCCGTGCAGCCAACCAGCCTATGAATAACCGGTCTGGGGCCATACGCCGCCCGGAACAACTGCCGCTGCTGGATGCCATCTGCAAGAAGCTGAACCAGCGCGTTAATCTGGATGACGAACAGAGCGTACTTGGATTGTACGAGAGGGGCTGGATCTTTAATGGTGTGCTAGCCACTTTGGGCAGCGCGGAAGCCCGCTACGTTCGTGCACTGGCTACCCGCCACAGCTCCTGGATTGCTCGCCAGGTGGCGTAGCACCTAAGAACGAGGTCTGAACCGGCTCAGTGGTGCCGGTTCAGACCCTGCATGATGGCCGCATCACCACCGTGTACCACCGTATAGTTGCTGATCACATCGTGAATTTTTTCTTGGGAGTAAGGCTTAACAACATAGCCGTTTGCACCAGCGCTGATTGCCCGCTGTATACTCTCTATAGAATCATCTGCAGTAACCAAGACAATGTGCTGCCCCTCTCGCGCCTTTTTAAACTCCTTCATCAATTCATGACCATCGCCGTCCGGCAAGCCAAGATCCAGAAGTATGATGTCGAATTTGCCATCGTCAAAAGCCTTACGGCCCAGAGCAGCGCTCTCGCAATCGGTTACGCTGGTGGCCCCAGCTCTATGAAGCATATCAACTAGCCGCTCACGCATCACAGGCTCGTCTTCCACAACCAGTACCGTCAACTTATCCATTTTTATCTCCTTTTAACCGGGCGTAGGTTGTTTGGTGCTCCTGCAGGGCAGCCGTTACCAAGAATCTGTACCCGTGTTCCGGGGCAGATCTAACGGTGCATGCCCGACCCGATTCGCGCTGGCATAACCATCTGCGTGGTCATCATCACTCGTGGCATAGAGCTCGTGATCCTCTTCGCGGGTTAAAATATTGCTGATACCGACCGCTGTTGAATAGAGGGAAATTGCGATAATCAGCAAAGTTGGCTGCACAAAGGCAACAAAACCCGGAACTTCCGCGCCGCTCATAATACTAAGTATAAGGATGATGGCCGGCCCAAGCACCACAAATAGCGTTAGAGCTATGAAGAATACAATACGCTCCTTGTAGCGTCCAAGGTCCCGGTTGGTCACCAGCCCCAGCACGAACTTGCCGATAGCCAACCCGGCAAGTATGGCTGCCGCTATGCTCAAATCTGCATGCATTAGCATCTCATAAAGACGGCCATCCCAAAGGCGCTGCATACCGATAACAAGGAACGGAAAAAGCACGAACAAGATATCGGCATAGGTGCCATACATCATGCTCATTGAATGCTGTTCACGGTGCAGTTGACGCTCACTCATTAGCTCAATCCTGTCTTATTCTGTGGTAGTTCACGCTCGATCATCCCATCCAATACCGCAAACTCGCTGCGTATCAGGTGCCATTGCGGGTCTGCGACCTTCAACAATCCCTCTACAATACCGGCCTGCCGGGTCATTTCAGGGTAACCTACAGCCCCGGCTGAACCTTTTATTTGATGCGTTTCAGATTCAAGTATGGCCTTGTCTTTGTCTGCTATCGCTTGGCTCATTCGCTGTCTGCGCTCACCCAACCCTGACAGAAATTGGGCTTTCAGGCGACTGATAGCCTCGTTTTCTTCTGCGTCTTCTTGCTCTCGCGCTGGCGCAGAGTCCAAAAAGCGACTCAGCAGCGCTTGTAGGCGGTACTCATCTATCGGTTTCTCCAACACCCCGTCACAGCCTGCTTCACGCAGCGCGTCGGTTTCTTGCTGGTCGCCAGCGGTAAACGCAATAATCGGGCGCCTAAATCCCGCCTGCCGGAGCAGCCGGGTTGCCTCTACTCCGCCCATGATGGGCATATGCCTATCCATCAGGACTAATTGCACAGGCTCCGAAAGGGCCGTGCGCACAGCTTCGTCGCCTGCGGTAACGGACATCACCTCCAAACCCAGACGGCTCAACATGCGCTCCACCAGCTGCCTGTTCTCGGCATTATCTTCAGCCACCAACACACGGCCATGGTATTGCTGCGCTGACATGCCTGAGCGGTCAGACTGGACCTCTAGATAACGCGCCAAAACTTCATAAAAGCGTTGCTTATCGATGGGCTTTGCCAAGTGCTCGTTGCAGCCAGCCAACCGGTAATCAGCAATATCTTCAGTCATCACATTCGCTGTCAGCGCAATCACCGGCGTATTCACTCCGGCCTCCCGCAAAGCTGCGGTGGCATCACGGCCGTTCATAACCGGCATCTGGATGTCCATAAGAACCAGATCGAACGATTCCCGGATAGCCATTTCCAGAGCTTCAGCGCCGTTACCTACGTGCACTAACTCAGCGCCAGTGCGACCTACCAGCAGTGAAACTAGACGGCGATTTACATCGTTGTCTTCTGCACAAAGTATACGCCCCGAAAGACGCGGCGCTACCGTCATTGGGATACTTCGCCGACGCTGGCTTAGCTCAGAAGCGTCGCGCAGGAAATGAACCTGCTCCAACGGCCCGGTGCGAATAGATAGCTCGAACTCGCTGCCTTCTCCGTATGTGCTGCTAACACGGATACTGCCACCAAGCATCTCGGCGAGCCTGCGGGAAATACTGAGGCCAAGGCCGGTGCCGCCATACTGTCGGGAAATCGCCGCACTGCCCTGAGCAAACGGATCGAACAGACGATCTATCTGCTCCGGCTTCATGCCAATACCTGTATCCACAACCCTCGCAACCAGAGTCTCGTCTTCGCGATCACATCGAACCGAAAGGGAGATAGACCCTTTTTCTGTAAATTTGAGGGCATTTCCGCACAAATTTATGATGACCTGACGCAAACGGGTTGGGTCTGTTTGAATTTGCTCGGGCATGGGAAATTCAGAGAAAATACTGAAATCCAATCCTTTCTCCCGGGCTCGCGGTGCAAAAAAGGCGCGAATTTCATCTAGGAGCTCGGGGAGATTTACTGAAACTATATCCACATCCAGCTTGTTCGCATCAATTTTGGAATGGTCGAGAATGTCATTCACCAGTTCCAGCAGGTGCCGCCCGCTCCGGACAACTGTTTCAGCACTACTGCGTTTTTCCTGCTCGTTAAGATCCGGGTCCATCAGCGTTTCGCCATAGCCGATGATGGCGGCCAAGGGTGTGCGAATCTCATGGCTCATATTGGCGAGGAACTGGCTTTTGGCTTCTGCAGAGTTACGAGCCAACTCTTTCTCTAGCCGCTCCTGTTCTCGCTCGCGCTCAATACGTTGGCGTCGGTGGCTTTCCGTAGAGTCCACGCACGTCCCTTCAAGATGTGTGGGTTCACCTCTGGTGTCGTAAGCGGTGTGTAGGGAGATAATAGCCCAGCGCTCTTCCCCTGACCGGGTTAAGTAGCGAGCCTCTACGCCCTTTACTGTGCCCCTAGCCTCCAGCTGCTCAACCACCAATTCCCGCAGCCGGTCATCAGCAATGCATGCCTCCAGTACATCTGGATTGCTTTGCAACAGTTCCCGGCTGCTGCCATAGCCCATTAAACGCGCCATAGCGGGATTAGCCGTTACAAACTGGCGCCCGGCCGACATCTGGAATACGCCCTCAATGGCGTTATCAAAGAGTGATTGGTAGCGTTGAAGGTTAGCCAGTGCTCGCCGGCTCCAGTTTAATGCCTGACCCTGAACCTGTTTGATGCGGTCGGCCAAAGCGAAAGAGAACAAAATAATCTGCGCCGTAAGCCCGATTTGGGGGGCGTAACCAGTGAACGCATTCAGCGGCAAGTAGCCCATAACCGTGAGGGCATAAATACTAAAGCCAATGAGCGCCAGCGTCCAGGCGAAAAAATATGAGCGCGCAGCCGGGTTGTAATAGCGCCAAGATAGATAACTGACCACAATCAAAATAAGGCAAAGCAACATCGAACCAATAACAATCCATTCCATTGCTATGTGATACGGAACGAACACCGACAGCGCAAAGGTAAGAATGACTGAATACAGGCACATGATTAGAATCCGGTCCAGATCCACTGATCGCGTGCGAGTTTCCAATAAGGCTCTGGCCATTAGAAGCCCCCAGAACCAGGTCATGATGATTTGAAAGTGCAGATATTCTTTATTAAACAGCGCCGGGCGACTGTCTAAAAGTTGGATGCCGTGAACCTGCTCGGTTGAAATGAACACCGCCGCCGAGACCAAATAAAGCACGTAATAGATATTACTGCGTTCGCGAACCGACACTGCCACAAACAAGTTATACGCCAAAATGGCTAACAGGCTCCCGAGCAGCGCACCGCGAATAATTTCGTCCACCGATACTTTTTCGATGTAACTGTCAGGGCTCCAAAGGCTAATGGGCAAACGGAAGGTGTTGGTATTGATAATGCGCAAGTACACTGAGGTAACGCTATTTGGCTCTAGATCTAGCCGGAATGTGGGGTTGGGTACGGCTAGATCACGCTCTGCCCAGTCGTCGTGATAGCCAGCCTTTCGCTGATCAATCAATTCGCCATCGCGCACCAAGTACAACACAACCTCGTCCACAAGCGGCAGCGCAAGCTCCAGAATCCACTCTGAACCAGTCTCTCCGGCGTCTGCGCGCACATCAAACCGGGTCCAGTATGCCGACTCGGTGTAGCCGAAGTTCAACACACCGCTTTCATGTCGGGTAAACCGCTCAGGCTCCATGGTAAGAATATCTGGCAAAAGATAGAGCTGACCGGCATCCTCCAGATAGGAAATGCAGCCGCCAAAATCGCGAACGCTGTCCGTATTGCTTTTTAGAACAAGCTGGCCATTCACGCACTGCTCTTGAGCGCCTGCCAGTCCGGGCGCTAGAGTAGCGATCATAACTATCGCGACAAGAAGCCATCGCATGGCTTTGCCTGACGCCGGTTTACACCGTTGCTGCAAAATGTGATCTCCGCGAGGGCAGGTGCCTGTCTTATAGTTTATTGTCAGCAGTCGGATCGGGGCATAGCGCCCCGCGGGTATTCACTTTAGTCGTTTATGGTTGATTTCGCACCTCAGGGCCTTCTGAAATGAGACACTCTTACTTTTTCGCTGCCATCTCACTCACACTCCTAAGCGGGTGCGGGATGGAGGATACAGGCCCAAGCGCATTCAACCCTGCCACTAACGTAGACTTGGGCTTTTCAACATTTGACATTGAAAATACCGAAGCAGCACCCGACAACCTCAAGCACACCAGATTCTGGGATTTCTATCAGGGCATTCAACCCAGCGGCAGTGACGGCAATTCCGATAACAGCGAGACGGCAAACGAGATTCGCAGCCATGTTGACAGGTTTATTCGAGCAACCCGTACTGAGGATGGCAATAACTATAGAAAAGTACGCAATCCTCTAGACCTAATCAATCAGATAATTGCATCGAACCAAAGCACGAATTTCCGGGAAGGCCGAAAGTACATCAGCCAACGCATAGCTGATGGAGAGGCCGGCACCTACAACACTCGAGGAAATGGCGCTCTTATCCGATTTACCGAACAGGATGCCGCGCTGAGAGATCTGGCGTTGAACGAAAAGCTTTGGGTTTACCCAACGCTGGACTGGAGATATTTACCCGCTAACGCTGAAGGCAATAGTCTGGAAGAAAAGGTTTACCGAACAATCCAGTATGTCAGCCGGAGCGTGGAGCCAGAAGACATTGATGCCCAGCCAGAATTGGTCAGCGTCCTAGCTGGAAGCCGTTTTGATGCCAACAGTTTTGTCACCAGCGGCTACAACAAGCCCGAGTTTGCTACCGCAGACTATGCCAGCCGCAATTTTGGGAGCATCGAACTAAGGCAAGAGTTCATTCGGAATAAAACCGACACGCTTTTCATCAAAAGCGCTGACAATCAAGTGTTGGGGCTGAATCGCTATGACAGCGTAAACCTAAGCGATTCGAGCCCTGACTGCCTGAGAGTTGACCTGAACTATGTGACCTCAACCGTGAGAATTTTTACGTCCAACGGCGAGCCAGCAGCGCTTGAGACTCCGACCACTGATAACCCTAGCAAAACCAGCCCAAACCCAGCCTATTGCGACAATCTGCCAGATAGCGAAGCTATCGTAAGCTGGTCTGCAGCGGGGTCTCCCGAGCGTCAGTAATGGCGCCACTCATCCAGTTCCCAATTCTGCAAAAAGCCTTTTTTGTGGTCAATCATGCGCTCGTAGGCTGAGATCATAACGGCTACATGGGGCGCTTTGGCCAGACGTAAAGCCTCAATTCGACGCTCTAATCTCTCCACTTCGGTGCTCACTCTCTGGTGCACATGGTTTCGCACACTGTCGTGATGATCCAGACGAACCTGTCTGGTTGTCGGAGGCT
Source organism: Marinobacter sp. S6332 (assembly GCF_023016045.1). Lineage (GTDB taxonomy): Bacteria > Pseudomonadota > Gammaproteobacteria > Pseudomonadales > Oleiphilaceae > Marinobacter. Next base: position 399,859 of record NZ_JALKAP010000001.1, read on the forward strand.
GTTCATTGCGGGGATTTTCGAAGTTATCCATTGCGTATCTCGTCCATTGAGTTGCAGTTTTTCCTTAATCAAAAGGTAGTTTGCACAACTGTCTGACAAAGTGCAACAAAATGAACACAGCTTCACTCTTATCGTCGCTGCCTGCTTCTTCGCAGTAGCGACCACACAACGGCCTCCACACCCGAGAATCCTGACGAATCCACTGCTATAGTTCCCGTTACCGTTTATATAGCGATCAGGATTGTTTATGAGCCAGACATCCGTTGCGGATACCCTCAGGGAATACCTTTCTCTGCTCGAATTACTAGACGACGCCTATTGGGAAGCCTCCAGCATTGCCCATAAAGACATGCTGTACGACATTATTAGCATCTTTAGTCAGGAGGTTTCTGAGATAAACAAGCTCAGCATTCAGGATCACCACTATCCTTACGAGATGATCACTGAAGGCATTCGGCGGGTTGTGCCCAAGCTGGAAAAGTTGGACGAAAGCCGCGAGGAAGTTATTCAGCGCACTCAGACGCTGACTGACTTCCGCGACATCTTGTCATCGGTGCTCGGCATTCTTGAGGACCAACTCAGAACCCTGTGAGGGGGCGCCTCAACAGGCGACCACCGGACGCTCGTTTTCCGGGCGCAGGGGGAATTGGCGGGCGATGGTGTATACAAATTTGCCTAGCGCAGGAATGTGGTGGCCCACAATCGGGATACCGGTATTAATAAGGCTTACCGAGATGTCCCGCGCTGCATCAGCCCAGCACAGCTTGTTGATCAGCCCCACATGGCCGAAAGCGTACCGGCTTCTTTGTCCCCACAAGCCAACCGGGTTGCCGCCTAGCATCATGCCAGCGCTGAAGCGCATGGGAATCATCATGGTGCGATCAATCTGCAAGGAACCGAACTGCTGAATGGCCCGGCGAACGGTAATCTCATTGCAGATGCGCTTACCGTTCCAGGTACCGCCATTGAGCATCATCTGGAAGAATCGGCCCATCTCTTCAGCGGTGCCGCACAGATTACCGGCGGGGATCACCGCTTCCTGAAACAGCGGGTTATTGGTTACCTGTTCCACGGTTGATATGTCGCCACCAAGAGCGCGATTTACAATCCACGACACCGGGAAACGCGGCGTTGGCCCGGTCGCGTAATTTGTGGCCAACTCATGCAGGTTCGCCGCCTCGATCCCGTAGGTAAACCACTTCATGCCCATGGGCTGGCGGATATGCTTGTCGAGATAGTTTTCGATGGTGTCGCCGGTGACTTTTTCAAGCACCCGCTGCAGAACATAGCCGCCAGTTATCGCATGATAGGCCACCTTGGCACCATCTACCGCCACGGCTCTGGACTCGCACAGCAAGCGCCAGATTTCCTCTTGATCCCACAATACCTCGATGGGTGTGTCTTTTGGAATGGAAGGAATGCCGCCCCTGTGAGACAGGATCTGATGCACCGTGATGGTACGTTTGCCGTTTTGTGCAAACTCCGGGCAGTAATAGGACACAGGGTCCATCAAGTTCACCAGACCTTGTTCAACCAACATATGCATCAGCAGTGCGGTAACCGCCTTGGATGCCGAGAAGTAGCAGACGGGCGTATCGGTGGTCATGGCTATTTTTGGCGTGCCGGAGGGCTCATGGGGGCCGTTCCCGCTGGCGTGGCCAATCGCTCTATGCAGTATCTGTTCACCCCTGTGGCGAACGGATATCTGGATGCCAGGGTGGACACCAGTGCGATATAAGGCTTCGACGCTTTTCCAGATGGTGTCTACTGTGCGGGTGTCTATGCCCACGGCTTCCGGGTTTTCACCCATGATATCGCGCTGGGTAACGGTAGATAAATCCTTGGGAACCTTGCAACTGTGCAGTGCACGACGGGCTATTGGGTTCATCAGGTGCGCCTTGAATAGTGGTGACTAATTTTAATCTATCTTCACGGTGGTCGCTCTCCGCTTCATTGGCTGCAAACAGTCAGTTTGTGCGTCAACGGGTACACCGAAACCGGTCCAGAATGTATTTCGAGCCAGCTCAAGCGCTATTATAAGCAGCTTATCAGGGGCCAAACCAACCGTTTCTGGAGCTGTTTATGACACCAGGTATCGATGCGGCCAGTAAAGCTGGCATTCTTCACACCATCCATGAGTACGATCACGATCCCGCCAGCACTGGCTATGGCAACGAGGCCGCCGAAAAAATGGGCGTTGATCCGGCGCGGGTTTTCAAAACGCTGGTGGTCGCTGTGGATAGCAAAACCTTGGCTGTGGGCGTGGTTCCAGTGACAGGCATGCTAAGCATGAAGCTGATTGCGAAGGCAGCTGGCGGCAAAAAAGCGGTCATGGCCGACCCACAAGAAGTCCAGCGCCGCACCGGCTATGTATTGGGGGGTGTTAGCCCACTAGGCCAGAAGAACCGTTTAAAAACCTTCATTGATTCCTCCGCTGAAGGCTTCGAAACCGTCTACGTTAGCGCTGGCCGACGCGGGTTGGAGATCGAGCTCTCGCCTGATGATTTGGTCAGGCTGACTAACGGAAAGCTGGCGCCACTACAGCAAGCATAAAAAAACCCGGAGAGCCAAATGACGGCTTTCCGGGTTTTTATCTCGGGCGCTCAGGCGTAAGGCCCGGTGCCTTCTGGGATTACTTCACCGATGCGCGAGCATCCTTCAGAATCCGGTTGAAGGTTTCACTCGGCTGCATTACGGCTTCCACTTTTTCTGCAGGTGGATGGTAGTAACCACCGATATCCGCCGGCTGACCCTGGATAACGCTCATTTCTTCCAGAATCTTGTCCTTGTTTTCTTCCAACTGCTTCGACATTCTGCTGAAGAACTCTTTCAGCTCCTTGTCGCTGTCCTGATTAGCTAGTTCTTCTGACCAGTAACGCGCCAAGTGGAAATGGCTGCCACGGTTGTCCAGCTCACCGGTGACCCGTGAAGGCGACTGGTTGTTTTCCAGCAGGCGCTCGGTAGCCTTATCCAACGTCTGGCCCAGCAGGCGCGCACGGTTGTTATCGTGCTTCTCACCCAGCTCATCCAGTGATACGGCGATGGCCAGAAACTCACCCAGAGAATCCCAGCGCAGGTGATCTTCCTGCAATAACTGCTGCACGTGCTTAGGTGCAGAGCCGCCAGCGCCGGTTTCATAGAGGCCACCACCATTCAGCAAAGGCACAATCGACAGCATCTTGGCGCTGGTTCCCAATTCCAGAATTGGGAACAGGTCGGTGAGATAGTCACGCAGTACGTTGCCGGTTACAGAAATCGTATCCAGACCGCGAATCAGGCGCTCCATTGTCCAGCGAATGGCCCGCACAGGAGACTCGAGGCGAATGTGCAGGCCTTCGGTGTCGTGATCTTTCAGGTACGTGTTTACCTTCTTGATCAGCTCGGCGTCATGCGGGCGTTCGTCGTCAAGCCAGAACACGGCTGGCATGCCGGTGGCGCGGGCACGGCTAACGGCCAGCTTGACCCAGTCGCGGATTGGCAGGTCTTTGGTTTGGCAAGCGCGCCAGATATCGCCTTTTTCTACATTGTGCTCAGTCAGCACGGTGCCGTCTTCAGCGACAACACGGACAATGCCGTCTTCCTTGATTTCAAAGGTCTTGTCGTGGGAGCCGTATTCTTCTGCCTTCTGCGCCATCAGGCCTACGTTCGGCACGGTTCCCATGGTGGTGGGATCAAAAGCACCGTGGGTTTTGCAGAAGTTGATCATTTCCTGATAAATCGTGGCGTAGGTGGACTCAGGCATCACCGCCTTGGTGTCCTTGAGCTTGCCATCGCGGGCCCACATCTTGCCGGAGTTACGAATCATCGCGGGCATGGAGGCATCAACAATCACGTCGCTCGGTACGTGCAGGTTGGTCACGCCTTTTACGGAATCAACCATGGCGATTTCCGGGCGGTGCTCGTAGGTCTTGTGCAGGGTTTCCTGGATCTCTTCCTGCTTAGACTCCGGCAGCTGCTTAATCTTCTCAATCACGGACGAAAGGCCGTTGTTCGGATTTACACCGATTTCGTCAAACAGCTCGCCATACTTATCGAAAAGCTCCTTGTAGTAAATCTTCACCGCGTGACCAAACACGATCGGGTGGGAGATTTTCATCATGGTAGCTTTTACGTGCAGGGAGAACATCACACCGGTTTTTTCGCAATCTGCAATGGCCTCTTCAAAGAACTGGCACAGTGCTTTCTTGCTCATGAACATGCCGTCGAGCACTTCGCCCTCAAGCAGGGGAAGGTCAGATTTGAGAACCGTCTGCTCGCCTTTTTTGTTCTCGAACACAATGCGGGCGTTAGTGGCCTTGTCGAGGGTGATGGACTGCTCGTTAGAGTAAAAGTCGCCGCCGCGCATGTGCGCCACGTGAGTACGTGAAGCCGGGCTCCACTCACCCATGGTGTGGGGATATTTACGGGCAAAGGCTTTGACCGCCGTGGGTGCTCGGCGATCGGAGTTGCCTTCACGCAGAACCGGGTTCACGGCACTACCAAGTACTTTGGCGTAGCGGGCTGTGATCTCTTTGTCTTCGTCGGTTTGCGGGTTTTCCTTGTATTCGGGAACCTTGTAACCCTGATCATTCAGCTCTTTAATCGCTGCGCGCAACTGCGGGATAGAGGCAGAAATGTTCGGCAGTTTGATAATGTTGGCGTCTGGGTCTTTGGTATATTCACCCAACTCTGACAGGGCGTCGGGTACGCGCTGGTTTTCCTCAAGGTGATCCGGAAAGGTGGCCAGTATGCGCGCCGCAAGAGATATGTCGCTGGTTCCAAATTCGATGCCAGCTGGCTTGGCGTAGGTTTCCAGTATGGGTAAAAGTGACCGGGTAGCGAGGGCAGGTGCTTCGTCGGTCAGTGTGTAAATAATTTTTGCTTTGGATGATGTCATTTTCGTCCTCAGGCTAATAGGTGGGTTCAGGACGGTCATGGCTGGATCTTCCGTCTTGTGAACGGTAGGTCTATGCAATGACTGATTTTTTAAACTTTTGATAGACCTACTAAGATAGCATTTTTTTGGAATCTCTGGTTACGATCTTAGTATAAGAACGGACTAAAAACCCTTGATCTTCGGTAACTGGGCGAACAAAAGGTGGGATTTTACGAAACTTTCTAACATTTGGGTGATTAACTCGGGAGTAGCGCGCTGGGGTTAACGTCTCCCAAAACACGCTCCTTGCGGCACATCCATGTGGCGCAAGGAGCCCCGCCCTCTTAATCTTGAGGTAACAAGTTCTCCTCAGCAAGCCGCTCGCGAATCTGGTCCAGGGCTTCAGGGTTACCCAGGGCATCGCGGTTGTCGGCTTTGGTGGAGCCGTTGATCAGGCGGGCGACGGCCAGTTCTACTTTTTTGCCGCTGCGGGTGTAGGGGATGTCTGGCACCTGAACGATGTGTTTAGGAACGTGCCGTGGGCTGGCGCCCTGGCGGATTCGGGTTTTTAGCTGTTTTAGTAATTCGTCGGTGAGTGTTTGGTCATCTGCTGGCACTACGAACAGAACAACTTCTACGTCGCCATCGATCTGGCGGCCTACTACGAGGCTGTCTTTTATGGCTGCTTCGGTTTCTACCTGACGGTAGATTTCAGCGGTGCCAATTCTTACGCCGCCGGGGTTGAGGGTGGCGTCGGAGCGGCCGTAGATGATGGCGCCGCCGTGTTCGGTGAACTCTATGAAGTCACCATGCGCCCATACGCCGGAGAAGGTGTCGAAGTAGGCTGCACGGTAGCGTTCGCCATTAGCGTCGTCCCAAAAGGCAACGGGCATGGAAGGCAAAGGCTGGCGGCAGACGAGTTCACCGCGGCCTTGGTTAACCGGGTGGCCGTCGTCGCCGTAAGCAACGGCATCCACTCCCAGAAACCGGCATTGTATTTCACCACGGCGCACGGGCAGCAGTGGGGTGGAGCCTACGAAGCAGCCACAGATGTCGGTTCCACCAGCAATGGAGCCGAGCAGGGCTTTGGGGGCGCCATGGCTGTATACCCAGTCGTAGTCTTCTGGAAGCAGGGGCGAGCCGGTTGAGAACACGACTCTCAGCTTGCTCAGATCAAGAGTTTCGGCCGGGGCCATTTCAGCTTTGCGGCAGCCCGCAATGAACCTTGCGCTGGTGCCGAAGTGGGTTACGCGTTCTTTGGCCACGGTGTCCCACAGGAAGCTTAGGCTGGGGTAGCCAGGTGAACCATCTACCGTGATGACAGCTGCGCCGGTTAGTAGTGCGGAGGCTTGCCAGTTCCACATCATCCAGCCGCAGGTGGTGAAGTAGAGGAACCGATCTTCCGGACCTACATCGCCGTGCAGCATGAGTTCTTTGGCATGGTTAATCAGCAGGCCTGCAGTGCCGTGTACGATGCACTTGGGCTTGCCGGTGGTACCGGAGGAATAGAGGATGTAAACCGGGTGGCCTGGATCGACCGGAGTGAATGAAGGCGCCTGTCCAGCGCCAGAGGCAAGGGCTTCGTCCCAGGTGGTCACCATTTCACCGGGAACTGCTGCTTCGCCCGGGAGCTGTTCAACGCTGACAACGCATTTAAGTGTTGGCAGGCCTGCAATCAGTTCTGCAAAATCCTTCTGGCGGGCGAAGGTTTTACCGCCATAGCCGTAGCCGTTTACCACAATCAAAGCCGAGGGCTCAATCTGGCCAAAGCGGTCAAGAATGGCACCGATACCAAAGTCCGGCGAGGCAGAACTCCAAATGGCACCAAGACTGGTTGCTGCCAGCATACCAGCGAGGGCTTCGTAGCCATTGGTCACAACACCGGCCACTCTGTCGCCTTTTTCGATACCTTTGCTGCGCAGGAAGGCCTCCAAGGCGCCTACATCAGCTTTCAGTTCACTGTAAGTGCGGCGCAGAACCGGGCGCGTTTCGCAGTAGGCCACGACGGCTTCTTTGCTGGCATGTTCGCCCTCTGCCGGTCGCAACAAGTTAGCGGCAAAGTTCAACTTCATCCCCGGGAACCACTCGGCGCCGGGCATGTCCCGCTTGCCCAGCACTTTATTGGCCGGGGTTTCACAGATCAGGCCACAGTAATCCCATACTTTCCCCCAGAAGGTTTCAAGATCTTCAACGGACCACTGGTGCAGCGCGTGATAATCCGCAAAAGGGCCATAACCCTGATTTTCCAGCCAGGTGTTGAAACGGCCTATTTGGGTTGTGTTTACCGCGTCTTCGGAGGGGGTCCAGACTACGGGCGATTGTTCTGTAAGGCTCATCCGTCGCTCCTGTTACTTACTGCATGTGCCAGCCGTGGCTGACAACGATAGATTGGCCAGTGAGTGCGGCCGAAGGAAAGGCCGCAAGATGCACGGCCATTTCGGAAACATCTTCCAAGGTAGTGAACTTGCCGTCCACTGTGTTCTTCAACATAACCTTGCTGATGACTTCCTCTTCAGAAATACCAAGCTCTTTTGCCTGTTCCGGAATCTGTTTGTCAACCAGCGGCGTTCTTACAAAGCCAGGGCAGATAATATTACTGCGCACACCGTGCTCTGCACCTTCTTTAGCAACCGCGCGGCACAAACCCAGCATGCCGTGCTTTGCAGCCACATAAGGCGACTTCAGGGGTGAGGCCTCCAGTGAATGCACAGACCCCATATACAGCATAGTACCTCCACCACCTGAGTACATCTGTTTGAGCGCAGCACGGGTTACCAGAAAGGCGCCATCAAGATGGACATTGATTACCCGGCGCCAGTCCGCATAAGCCAGTTTATGTACCGGATCTATATGCTGAATACCTGCATTGGCCACGGCAATGTCCAGACCGCCCCATGCTTCCACAATGCTGGCAACACCGGCATCGACGGCTACCTCATCGGTCACATCCATGGCCAGAGCCATTGCTGTGCCGCCAGCTTTTTCTATGGCGTCAACAGCCTCTTGGGCGCTTTCCAGCGTAAGATCGGCGACAGCCACGCGGGCGCCTTCACGGCCATAGTGTTCTGCGATTGCCCGGCCGATACCGCGCCCAGCTCCTGTAATCAGTGCAACTCGATTTTCGAGACGCATGATGTTTGTCTCCCTTTTTTGTTATTTAAAACGGTTACGTAGAACAGCTAATGAGAGCTTATAAATACCCCTACATCATCCGCCACCATACACTTCATTAGGTAACCATGTTGCCAACGGTTGAAAGTAGAAAACCAACGCCAGTGCCAACAGTTGCAAGGCAATGTATGGAAGCACACCCAAATAGATATCCTTGGTGGTTATACCCGGTGGGCACACACCTTTTATGTAAAACAACGAGAAACCTACTGGCGGCGTAAGAAAAGACGTCTGCAAACACATGGCAAACATAATGGCAAACCACACCGGCTCAACACCCATTTTGAACAGCACAGGTGCAACTAGCGGTAAAACTATCAAGGTAATCTCTACCCAGTCGAGGAAAAACCCAAGCAAAAACGTGATCAATAGCACAGTCAGCAGCACACCAGTAGTCCCAAACGGCAGGCCGGTAATGGCTCCTTCAATAACTTCATCACCACCGAGCCCACGCAGTACGGAAGCAAACACCGTGGCACCAATAAAAATGCCAAAGATAAACGCTGAGGTGCGGCTGGTCTGATAGAGAGATTCCTTCAAGGTGGCCATATCTAGGCGCTTGCTGACAAATGCCATCAACAGCGCACCACCTGCACCTACGGCGGAAGCCTCTGTCGTTGTGGCTATACCGAAAAAGATAGAACCGAGCACAGAAATGATGAGTGCCATTGGCGGCAAGATCGCCCAGAACACACCAAACCATGCCCGGGCATCCAAGCGCTGTCTATTCTTGGGTGCTGGTGCAAAGTCTTTTTTAATATACGAGGCAATAATGATGTAAAGAATGTACAGCATGGCGAGCATCACTCCGGGAATCAGCGCTCCCATGAACAGCTTGCCTACAGATGCATCCGAGGTGCCCATGCGATCCGCCATCAACACCAACATGATGCTTGGTGGCACCAAGATCCCGAGAGTACCAACAGAGCACGCCGTGCCCACGGCCAGTGATTTGTTGTAGTTGGCCTGCATCATGGGGCCAAGGGACAACATGCCCAGCAATACGACCGACGCACCAACGATACCAGTAGAGGCAGCAAGCAATACACCAACAAGAACAACGGTAATTGCGTAGCCGCCGCGTAACCCGCCAAGTACCCGAACGAGGCTGTGCATCAGTTTTTCGGCAATACCTGAACGATCAAGCATGATCCCCATGAAAATAAACATGGGCAACGCGACCATCAGTTCATTGGCAACGATGCCATAAATTCTGGCGTCCAGAACGCCAATGGTTCCCTGCCAGGTAAACCAAAGAGGGGAATCGAGATACTCGACCATCACGTGGCCGATAATACCGAATATAAGACCAATACCCGCCAGTGACCAGGCAACCGGGAAACCCGAGAGCAAGAGCACCATAAAGCTGGCGAACATGGCGATAACAAGAATCGCTTCTACACCCATGACGTTAGCCTCAAGGTTCAGGGATTGGGGTGGCCGGCGGAGCGCCGATCATCGTAAGGAGGCTCAATAGCTCTAGGAAATCGGAACAGGTATGTGGTGCAACGAGTGGCGCGGGACAGCAGCGCGATCATTACAAACACCAGCCCCAAAGGCAGCATGCTTTTGAATATAAACCGGTAGGGCAACCCACTAGGCGCTTGGGAGTGCTCTGTGTAAATCCATGCTGTCCATGCGTATGGCACGAGCGAACTGATCATCAAAGCAATGATGGGCAGCGCCAACAGCAGAATTCCAAAAAGTTCGATAATGGCCTGTGTTTTGGGGCTGAACTTCTCTTTCAGCACATCAACACGCACGTGGTCATCCCGCACAACCGCATACCCCAAGGTCAGCATGGTAGCGGTTCCGAACAGGTGCCAGGACAGCTCTTCCAGAGCAATAGAGCCTTGGGATAGCGCATAGCGGGAAAACACGTTTATCAAGATAACAATCAATACAGCAATCCATAACCAGGACGCAAAGCGGCCAACAGCAACAACCAATCGATCTAGATGCCAAGACAGGGTGTTGACTGGCAGCAACTCAGTGTCGAATGTTGGGGCATTGCTATCCCCTGAGACATTGGTATCAGTCACAAAAACCTCGGATTTTTCGGATGCAGGGCAGGAGGCGGGTAACGATTAGCCGTTACCCGCGTTAAATATCATCCGTGGATCAGTCGTACTTGTAGAAATCCCGTGGCAGGTAGCCATTGGAGTGCCAAATGGAGTGATGTTCCATGAAATCACGCTGACTGGTCAGTACGCGATTGAACATCTCATCTTCGGCAGCAATTTCATCCAGCACCTCGTTGGTGATCTTTTGTAGCTCACGCAAAACAGGTTCTGGCAACGTCTGAGCGTTTACGCCTTCTTTCTCATACTCACGCAGCGCGGTTGGCTGGGCCCACTCACTTTGAGCAAAGCCTTTCAGCGTAGCGGCTTCACAGCCCATTTCGATGAGCGCGCGACTTTGTGGCTCCAGCTTCTGCCAAACATCTTTATTCACCAACAGGTGAGAAGTGGTCAAAGTTTGGTGCCAACCGGGCATGATGTAGTTCTTGATGATCTGGTCCAGACCCAGCATTTTGTCGATGGCTGGCTGAGAGAACTCAGTTGCATCAATCGTCTTACGCTCAAGTGCCTGATAAATTTCGCCGCCCGGAACCATGGTTACGGAAGCGCCGAGCTTTTCTAGAACTTTGCCACCAATACCGGCAAAGCGGATTTTTAGTCCGTCAAAATCTTCCACGCCCTTGACCGGATTCGCGAACCAACCTGCGCCTTCAGGACCGATGATGCTGCACAGCATAGGGTGGATGTTGCGCTTGGCATAGATTTCTTCCAGCAATGCACGGCCATCACCCTCGTAGTACCATGCCAGATAAGCGGGCGGCTCCATGTTGAAGGGAGCACCAGAATATAACGGCAAGGCAGGGATAGTGCCCTGATCGTAACCAACCCAAGTGTAGCCAGCAGGATATTTACCACCACCTACGGCATCCATAATTTCAAACGGCGGAACCAGCTCGTTCGGCTCATAGTAACGCAGTTGAATATCACCACCGGATATGGCTTTGAGGTTTTCGGTCAGGTGTTTTACAGGCGTTGTCAGTCCTATAAGATGTGAAGGAAAAGCCAGAGGCACCTGCCAGCGAACTTTTTCTGAAGCCAAAGCATCGTTGCTGACCAAGGCGCCAGTCATGAACGCCGCTGCAGTAATACCCAGAGTCAAACCCGATAGCTTTTGTTTGATAGACATGAAGATGATCCTTCTTGTTGTTGTAGTTGGCCAGTCAGGATAATTTCCCTGGTAAGCCTGGTCTGAATGTTGTCAGACATCGCAAGAAACTAGACGGACATTTATGTATTTTGAGTCCTACGGAAGCGTCAGTCTTGTTTCCCGCGCTGCTCTGACGTCTTGCATCCAAGAATTAGCAGAGACCGTGCCAATACCATTTTTTATTTTAAAATCAATAACATAGAAGAAAACAAAAACTCTAAAGTAGTGAAGCGTCCTGAGAACCGGACAATATCATGGAATGAGCGTACGTACTTGTACAGATATCAATACACCTGTCCGGAATTCAGGACATTTTGGCGAGCTTCTCATACAGCACGGACCGGGAAATGCCCAAGAGCCGGGCAGCTTTGGTACGGTTGCCCCTGCTTGCGACCAGTGCCTCTTCAACCGCCTGAGCTTCCGCCTCAGCCAGTGTTTCAGCTAATGGCCTGATGGGGCGCGACGAAACCCGCAAGGCCGGGCGAACCCCAGCCCGCGGCAAAACCTTGAACATGGCGTCAGCATCCAGAACGCCACCTTCCTCACTCATGGTCAGGGCGCGCTCAAGCACATTACGTAGCTCGCGAATGTTACCGGGCCAGTCGTAACTGGCCAAAGCCGCAACGCCGGCGTCGGTTATTTCCGCGCGCATGTCCAGCCCTTCGCTAATCTCCCAGAGCAAGGTTTCACAGAGCAGGCCAATGTCTGCCAACCGCTCTCTCAAGGGAGGTATGGGAATTTCGAGAACGTTGAGCCGGTAGTATAGATCTGAGCGGAACGTGCCGTCGGCAATCATGGCTTCAAGGTTGCGACTGGTTGCCGCGATAATGCGGACATCCACCGATGCAACCTTGTTGGAGCCAAGCGGTTCAACCTCCCCCTCCTGCAACGCCCGTAACAGTTTGGCCTGCAACGGCAGAGGCATGTCGCCGACCTCATCCAGAAACAAGGTACCGCCGTTAGCGAGTTGGAATTTGCCTTCGCGATGCTTGCGGTCTGCACCGGTGAAAGCACCTGGGGCGACGCCGAAGAACTCAGCTTCGAGAAGATTGTCCGGGATGGCTGCCACGTTTACGCCCACAAAGGGCTTTTCTGCGCGTCTGGAGACAGCATGGATTGCCTGAGCCAGCACCTCTTTACCAGTGCCGGTTTCGCCCAGTAAAAGCACGGACATCTCACGACCGGCAGCCAAGCGGGCGCGACGTTTCACTTCAAGGGCTCCGGGGCTGGCCCCAATGAAATCGCCGAGGCTGTATCGTGTACTTCTTTCCTTTTTTGCCAGCGCTTTGCGCGCCGCCGCGAGATCCTGATGCAAGCGTCGATACTTGCTGACCAGAGGCGTTAGCGGTTGCAAATCATCGTAGAGCACAAACGCTACAGCGCCTTCTATCTGCCCACCTTCGTCATAGAAAGGCAAACGGGTAACCACCAGCTGTTGCTGTTGATGCTCCATGATATCCAACAACAAGGGGTTGCCGGTTTCCACCACTTCAGGCATGCGGGTTCCGGGAATCACCTGACGCACTGGGCGGCCGATAGCACTCGCCGGATCTTTCACGCCAAGCAATTGCGAATAACTGTTGTTAATCCAAGTGATGCGGGCGTCGCAGTCAACGACAATCGCACCGGCACTAGCCTCCTCAAACATGGGAAATAGTGCTTCAATAAGATCCCGAGTAAGCCCGGTTTTATTTTTTTCACCAAACAACTGTGTCATGTAGCGCGTACCGCCGGGTTCAATATCATTCATGTTGAAAGCCCTGACACCCGGCAAGCCGAGTATTCCGTCGGAAGTATATGGCCCTCTCGGCAGCGTGAGCAAATGAGAGGGCACGCGCGATCACAAAAAGGCTGTCACTCCGGGATGCGCAACTCGCTATCAATCAGGAGAATTAAATCTCCATCTGCCGGTTGCGCTGCAATTTCAGGAAGGTTGCTCTCGGCCAGAGGCGTTGCCATATCTCCTCGCGGCGTAGTGCGGACTACCTGACTCGGCGGCAGTTCGGTGCCGTTGGTCAAACGCTCCCATACCAAGTCCAGAGCTTGAAAATAGTAATGGTGCAACGGCACATAGCGATCACCTACACCCGCGAACTGGTTCAGGATGTCGAGGTGGTGAGCGTTGAGCACTTCGTAATAGCGAAGCTCGCTGGCAGCGCCCTCAACCCGCTGATTAAGTCCGTAGTATGGCCGGGATGTATGGTTGATGGGCAAAATGGCATCCGCCCGACCCGTCACAAACACTGTGGGCTTGCCACGGAGGTTTCCGGTTGCTCTGATGTCTTCGATGCCTTCAGCGATTGCTGAAGCCAGTGTGGCATCAGCGCCCGTCAAGACATCCCCTGTGATGGCATCACGGCCCAAAGCCAAGCTATGCAGGCACAACAAGGCGTCCAAGCCGTAATCAACCTGACTACTGCTTGGGGACACACTTGTAGGAAGCGCCGTGGGCTGGCCTTCAGCGTCATCGTATACAATATCGACGCCAGCAGTGGGTGGGATACCGTTACTGGCTGCAAAGGCGGCAGCCTCCCTGGCATTCGTGAAAGACGTCACCGCGCCCGCAGTGTCTGTTGCGGCAAAACTGAGCCCGCACACTCGGTCTTCCACACCCGCACGGCCATAGGCATTGGCGTAAGTCATGGCAATGCTCTGGGCGACTTTGGAGGCAAAGTGCACTGGTGCAAGCAGATTCTGCTCGGGCTGGATGCCGAAGTCCTGATTCAGGATTCGCTGCGCATCTGTTGCACGCGCGTCAGTGTCAGCACCTGTTACAAGGCCTTTGTTAAACAGTGAGTTGCAGATATTCTCGCGCACCTGAGCCACATTAAGCGCGTTCAGTGGCGCGCTATCGCGGATAGCTGGCGCCTGATTTGCACAGCCCTGATAAACCGCAAGCGCCGTGGTGTATTCGAGCAGGCTGCGACTATGCTCAGCAACTGCCGCGCCGGAACCTTGAACAATGGCGAAGCTAGTATCCACAACCGGGTTCACATTGGGCTCGGACACCGCCACGCCATCAATCAACCCGTTGATATCCTGTTCTGCAGCGCGGACGGAAGAACCGCCACCATTGGAAACGCTGGACGCGATAACCAAAGTATTCAGAGGCGTAATCGCGTTGCTGTCGCCGTCGCTGCCGAACTGCTTATTGAGCGCCCAGAACCCGAATTCAATTGATTGCAGCACATGCTGCCCCCAATCCGCTTCCGGATTGGTTTTCGAGTGCGCGTGCTTCCAAGCCAAACGATCGGGCCACAGAGCGTTGAAATCTCCGCGCTCTGCATCGGTAAGATCTGCGCGGAACTGTACGAGGTCATCTCCAGTTGTAAGTGTGCCGTCAATACGCTGAGCGGCATTGCTCTCAAGGTTATGCGAACCCGTGCCGCTACCTTTATCGGTGTAAACCACCGCGCAGCCTTTTTTCAGGCCCCATTCCCCGGCTGTACCAATCGCCCCGTAAATACCTCTGGAACCCGATGATGGCGCGGTAATCATACACGGGCTACTTGGGTCAAAGCTGTCAGGTATCTGGGCCATAACCGTAACGGGCACGTCGCTCCCCGGAACTGTCATGAAGGCGATGTATTCATGCCCAGAGATCATTCCTTCGGTGCCACTGCCTACGCTGGGGCCAAAGAACTCGCCATAGCCTCCACCAGCCGATGTATCGACCAAGGCACGGTAATTATTGTAGATGGCAAGCCTGCGCAACTCACTAGGCGAGGGGTTGAGAGCATCGGAGAACGTGGGCGCAGTAGGGCTGCCTAATCCTGTGGCGCCCATACCTGCGGTTAGCAGGTCATCTGTCACACCATCGTATTGGGTATGCTGAATATCGCCCTGAATAAATCCGGGAATCGGGTTTGCGGCAGGCGGATTATCGTTGCTGCTGTTATTGCTGTCATTACAGCCACTAAGGCCAAAGCCTGTGGCGCCGATCAGCGCACAGATCATGATGCGTTTCATGGTCGTTCCTTATTTTGTTGTTGTTTAGAACGGGCCGGGACCACGACCCGAGACCATTGTTATGCGCATCCTATGCCATAATTTTATCTTATTGTTTTTTATGGGCTTTTTTCGAAACTCTTATATGCAAGACGGAACTTGTCCAGACTTCCGGACAACCTTGGCCCCCTTTCCTCTCGGGCTTGCACGGAATCACCCAGTTATAGGCGCTAGCACAGCCGGATTGTCCTGAATCCCGGACACCGTCGTGTTTGGCGGACAGCCGATTAAAGCGACACACCTGCAGCCCACCGTCAAATTCGGATAAACGGCAGCAGGCTTAGGCCCATGATCACCAGTATGGCTACGCAAGCGGCCAGAGTGCGAACAGGCTTGTGTCGAAGCATTTGCCAAG
This sequence comes from Marinobacter sp. S6332, assembly GCF_023016045.1. GTDB lineage: Bacteria > Pseudomonadota > Gammaproteobacteria > Pseudomonadales > Oleiphilaceae > Marinobacter. The sequence continues at coordinate 415,476 of NZ_JALKAP010000001.1, forward strand.
CACCACCGCTCTCGCCACTCAGTCGCCGAGCCTCATAGGCTTCACGCTGGCTTTCCATGCGCTGGCGCTGATATTCGTGCAGCAAGGCTTTCGCCCGGTTCGCTTCGTCTGTGTCGTGCACCCAAAAACCACCCATGCTAATACCCCAACGGCTTGGCGGCGTCTCGTAAAAGCGCACATCGTGGGCGTCAAATAACGCCCTTATTTCGTCGGCTTCGTCATCTGGCACGTGGCGCAAATTCATCAGGTGGTGCGGCATGAAGGCTCGTTATCTGGTATCGGACAGGGTAATACCGATATCCTAACACCATAGACCCAAAGACCGAATTCACCACCGGAACCCTTCATGACTGATCACCCCCTCCGCCTGCTGCTGGATTTCGACAACTGCGCCCAAAGAGATAAAGGCCAGGCCCCGGCATTTTTGCACCGGCGGGATCGCAAGTTTGCACTGACCTGCGAGCAGCAAAAGGTTGCGCCCACTCCGAAGCGCTGGCTGGCCCACATCAACCATCTGAGCGGCCCGGGGGCTAGCGCATCGCCAACGGAGCACACCTTGGGCTTCTGGCGTCGGATCAACAGTGGCTTTATGGCTTCGGGCACCCTGTTTGGTTTACTGACTATGCTCGGCTTACTGTTTTACGACGGTGGCCAACGCATCAACATTACGGTTTTTTTGGCCTTTGTGGCGTTCCAGCTTTTACTGGCGCTGCTAACTACGGCGCAGTCTCTGGTGGGCTGGCAGCCTTGGGGAACACTGCTCCGGCGCTTTCGCAACAATCCCGAATCTGAGGTGTCGGTAAAACTCCAACCGGTCCTTATGGCAAAGGCCGCACAACTGGGTGGGCTGTGTTTTGCGCTGACCGGTTTGGCAACCCTGCTGATTATGGTGGTACTACAGGATCTAGCTTTTGGGTGGAGCACTACTCTTGAGACCGATGCCAGCCGCTATCACAGCTTTATTGTTGCGGTTGCAGCGCCTTGGGCCTGGTTTTTGCCAGCTGCTGCACCGGACCTTGCACTTGTGGAAGCCACACGGTTCTTTCGCGCTAACGCGGTCGCAGGCAGCATGGACCCGGCACGTTGGGGCCAGTGGTGGCCCTTTATCGCTATGCTATGGACAACTTGGACACTGTTGCCGCGACTTGTCCTTGCCCTACTGGCGAATGTTCTAATCCGGCGCAAGGCTCGGTATCTGTTGGCTAACCACCCGGCTATGCGAGCCTTGCTGTATCGTATGGAAACGCCAGCTCTGGATACGGGCAACGACCATAACGATGCCTCGGATTTGCCGGACACCGAAACACATCTCACACTAAAACCTTTGCCTGAGGCCAGTACTGCCCTGTGCTGGGCAGGCGCGGGCGACCCGGAGTTACCGGATGCACTCAGTGCAGGCAAGAGCCTGATTGCCAAAGTGGGCGGGCGGATGACGCTCGCGCAAGACCGGCAGGTTCTAGAGCAGGTGGCCAAACAACTGACACAGACACACAACGAATCCGTCCTTCTGATAACACGCAGCTGGGAGCCTCCTACGGGAGAGTTGGAAGATTTTCTGATGTCTGCACGGGAACTCTGGCCTGAAGCATCGCAGATTGCCTTGGTGCCATTGGCTACCCGCATTGAGCGTGAACCGGATGCCCATCAGGTGCAGCAATGGCTGAGATTTGCCAAGCGGGTCGGGCCGGAGTTTGTAACGGTTAGCCTGATACCAACGCACGGAACCCTTCCGGATGTGAACGGGGGAATTATGCAATGAGTACCGCACCTATTTTTGCCGTTGTAGGCCACCCCAACAAAGGCAAATCCAGCGTGGTGGCAACCCTGTCTCAGAACGATGCCATAGCCATTGCTTTGGAGCCGGGCACGACACGTAAGCGCCAGTCCTACCCACTAAGCGTAGATGGCAGAGTTCTTTATACACTGGTTGATACGCCCGGTTTTCAGCGCCCCCGACGGGTGTTGGAATGGCTTGAAGCCCACAGCGTGTCAGCATCTGATCACAGCGAAACAGTGCGAGCCTTTGTTCAACAGCATCAGGGTGATGGCCGCTTTACAGACGAGTGTGAGCTGCTAGCACCGTTGATTGAGGGGGCGGGGATCATCTACGTGGTTGATGGCTCCGCGCCATACAGTGCCGAGCATGAAGCAGAAATGACCATCCTACGCTGGACCGGCCAGCCCAGTCTGGCGCTGATCAACAGCATCGGAACCGACGACTACAGTGACATCTGGCAGGCCGCACTGGGGCAGTTCTTTCAGGTTGTACGCAAATTCGACGCAGTTCGCGCCCCGTTCGAGCAACACCTAAGCTTGTTACGGGCCTTCGGCCAGCTTGAGCCAGACTGGGAAAAGCCTCTGGATCAAGCTACCCATTATCTATTGGCTCAACGGGAGCAACGTCAGCATCAGGCTGCTGGCATTATTGCCAAAGCCTTGAAAGACATGATGTCGTTTCAGGAAAAGCGCACGCTCACACTGGATCAAACCGCAGGCACCAGCGACAGCACCCTAGCGGATCAGCTCCGGCAGCGCTGGTACCAGCATCAACGGCAACGGGAGCAGTCCCTGCGAGTGGAGATAGAACACCTGTATCAACATCAAAGTATCCAACGGCAGGAAGCCGAGCTGGAATGGCACAGTGATCACGACCTGTTCTCGGAAGACAGCCGCAAACACTGGGCCGTTAGCCGACGCTATCTGGCGACGGCCGGATTTGGTGCTGGCGCCGTTAGCGGTGCCGGGCTGGACGCTCTCGCTCTAGGCTCATCTCTGGGCGCCGGTGCTCTGGTGGGCGGTATTATCGGCGCTGCAGGTAGTTACATGTACGGAGGCCGATTCACTCTGCCAGTTTTAAACATTGGCTTGCTTCAAGACGGCCTGAAGACAGCCACCTTCGGCCCGGTGCAAGACAGCCAGTTTGGCTACGTAGTGTTGGGACGGGCCGTGGATCATTGGTGGCACATTAGCCATCGCAACCATGCAGGTAGAGAACTGCTCGACCTGCAACCCGCAGATCATCACTGGCTGGATAACCTCGATAAAACAAACCGCCAAACCATTCAGAAAACCCTCGACAAGTGCCGAAAACAACAACCCTTGGACGAAAACCAGCGATACAGATTTCATGGAGCTATTGAACAGTGCATGGCAATTTATGACGACTGGCGGTTGAACCGGACCTGAAAGGAGTGTTTATACTGTATGGCTATTCCATCACAAAACGAGGAATGCTAATGAAAATTGTACGAGTCCAGGACATCATCGGTACCGAACGTGAAGTACATGGCCCCGGCTGGACAAGCCGTCGCATGTTGTTGAAAAAAGACGGCATGGGTTTCTCTTTCCACGAAACGATCATTCCTGCAGGTGCCGAGCTTAACCTGTGGTACAAGCATCATCTGGAAGCCGTTTACTGCGTAGCCGGTAATGGCAGCATCACAGACAAAGCCACTGGTGAAACCCACCAAATCTCCGACGGCACCCTCTACGCTCTCGACAAGCACGACCAACACACACTCCGCGGTGGCACTGAAGACATGCGTCTTATCTGCTCGTTCAACCCGCCCGTTACGGGCCAGGAAGTTCACGACGAAGACGGCGCCTATCTGCCGGATACCAGCGAAGACTGATCGCTCTTGTCTGTAACAGAACACCCCGCACCATCCGCACCGCCATCGACAGCGAGCCTGCTGCCGGTGGCGTTGTTGCTTTGGCTGGCCGGGGTTTATTTGCGCATCCCGATACTGGTTGCGCCACCGCTAGCACCGTTTATCGGTGACGAGCTGGCACTCTCCCAGACCCTCACTGGCGCGCTGACAACTCTCCCCATTCTCATGCTTGCCATTGGCGCCATGCCGGGCTCCCTGTCCATATCCCGAATGGGTCCACGCAACACTCTTGCACTGGCCATGCTCGTTATGGTCATCGGCTCCGCAGGTCGTGGATTGGCGCCCGACACCATCACTCTGATGCTCACTAGCGCCGTTATGGGCCTAGGCATAGCCATGATGCAGCCCGCGCTACCGGCCCTGTTACCGCGCTGGTTGGAACCCAAAAACCTGGCACTAGGCTCCGCCATCTACATGAACGGCATGCTGATGGGCGAATTCATCGGCGCAGGCATCACCCTGCCAGTCATCATGCCGTTACTGGACAACAGTTGGCGCGCAACCATGCTGGCCTGGTCACTACCGGCATTGCTGGTCGCCGCCGCCCTGTTCCTGCCCAAACGCGACTTGGTCAGGCCCACCCGCAAAGTCGCCTGGCTCCCGGACTGGAAAAACCCGCTCACATTAAAACTCGGCCTGCTGCTCGGCGTATCCGGCTCCCTGTTTTTCGGCGTAAACGCCTACCTGGCGGCCTTGCTGGAGCAAAGAGGCGAATTCGAAAACCTCACCGAAGCTCTTTTTTGGTACAACTTTGCCCAAGTGATTGCGTCGCTTTTGATGCTGAAAATGGCCCGCTACTGGATAGGCAAAAAAGTCCCGCTAATCACCATGCTGATACTCAGCCTGCTGGGAACTCTGGGGCTTCTGGTGTTTACAGGATGGTGGGCAATCGCCAGCGCCACATTCATGAGCTTCACCGCTGGCATACTGCTAATCATGATGGTGGCGTTACCGCCGCTTCTGGTGCCCGCCAGCGAAACCGGAAGACTATCCGCCGGCAACTTTCTGGTGGGCTACACAGTGGCCTTCGCAGTACCCATGCTGGGCGGCTTACTGTCTGACTGGACAGGCGACATAAGACACGCCATTGCCGTAATGATCGCCTACGGAATACTGGTTTCTCCTCTAGCCATCAAACTAAACCTTCAACGTCAGTAAAGCGCCTCCTCAAATGGCCAGAAGCCGGGGAGCGGGGTGTCTTTTCTGCCGGGAAAAAGATGTCTGAGCGAAGCGAGTTGTTTTTCCCAGAAGAAAAGACACCCCGCTTCGCGGCCCACCCCAATGAAGCAGGCCCTCAGACTTTAGATGTAGTAATCCTTTAGCGGAGGGAACCCATTGAACTCCACGGCACTATAGGTTGTTGTATAGGCTCCTGTGGAAAGCCAGTACATACGGTCGCCAATAGCCAGGTTCAGTGGCAACGGGTATTTGTGATGCTCGTACATAATGTCCGCGCTGTCGCACGTTGGCCCGGCAATTACGCAGTCTTCGCCTTCACCCTTCTTGTCCGTCCAGATGGGGAACTTGATCGCTTCATCCAGAGTCTCGATCAGACCGTTGAACTTACCTACGTCAGTAAACACCCAACGATGGAGAGCCGTGCGGGACTTACGGGCGATCAGAACTACCTCACTTACCAGAACACCGGCGTTGGAAATCAACGAACGGCCCGGTTCGATAATGATTTCCGGCAAATCATCACCGAAATCTTCCTTCAGGAAGCGAGTAATCTCAGAGGCATACACCGCCAACTCGTTGGTACGGTTGATGTAGTTCGCCGGAAACCCCCCGCCCATGTTGATCATTTTCAATTCGATGCCGTCTTCTTCTTTCAAGCGCTCGAAAATGACCTTCACCTTGTTCAAAGCCGAATCCCACGCGCCGATCTCGCGCTGCTGGGACCCCACGTGGAACGACACACCGTAAGGTACCAAGCCAAGATCACGCGCCAGGATCAGCAGGTCCATGGCCATATCATTCTCACAGCCGAACTTGCGGGAAAGCGGCCAGTCTGCGGTCTGCGTGCCATCGGTCAGAACACGTACGTAAATCTTCGAGCCGGGTGCCGCCTTGGCAATGTTACGCAAATCCGCCTCAGAATCCGTGGCGAACATACGCACACCCTTCTCATAAAAAGTGCGAATATCTCGCGCCTTTTTGATGGTGTTGCCGTAGCTGATGCGGTCGCCGGTCACACCAAGAGCCATCACCTTTTCCAACTCATAAACCGACGCAATATCAAAGCTCGCTCCCTTATCCCGCAGCATAGTCAGAACCTGCGAAGCCGGGTTGGCCTTCACTGCGTAATACACATTGGCATAAGGAAAACCGTCCACCAACTCGTCGTACTGACGATCGATGGTAGCGGTATCAATCACTACAAACGGTGTTTCCTTGGTATCCGCAAATGCTTTGATCCGCTCAAAAGTCTCGGCAGTGTAGTAATCGGCGATGTTAGCGTTGGCTGACTCGGTCATGGATCGTGTTTCCCCCTTGGGGCAAAAAAACAGTGCGCGAACGCGAATGCCAGAACCTGAATGGCCCTGGCCAAGAAGCGCGATAATCAGACTTTCTTTGCCTCACAGATATCAGCAAATCTACCCATAAATCGAACAAAAACCAGAACTCTAAAAAGCCCCCAATCAAAGAGGCCTTAGCGATCAACAACTCAACCCTCTATACTTCAGTCATAACAAACACGTACCACAGGAACCCCCAGTGACGAGACTCATTGCAGCAATATTCCTGACCCTGCTGTTTCTGGCAGGCTGTGCCGAAAACACCACACCGCCAACATTCAAACAAGCACTGCCCACCGCAACCCAGCAACCGGTCAGCTTCAACGACGACGTACGCCCCATCGTAGAAGCAAAATGCCTAGCCTGCCACAGCTGCTTTGACGCGCCCTGCCAGCTCAAAATGGAATACTCCGACGGCTTGATTCGCGGTGCCCACAAAGACGCGGTTTACGATGGCGCGCGCTTCGAAACCCAAAAAACCACCCGCTTGAGAATAGACGCCCAAACTGAACAACAATGGCGAGAGTTAGGCTTTTACTCGGTATTAGCCAGAGGCGATCAAACCCACAGCTTATTTGAAAACATGATTCGCTTGGGCAAGGAGTATGAATTTGCTCCCAACAGCAAATTGCCTGAAGACATAGAGCTGGGCTTATCTCGGGCCAATCAGTGTGTAAGCAACGAGAATTTCTCCGACTACGCCAGCGACCACCCCTACGAGGGCATGCCTCTAGCAGTAACTGGCCTCACCGACGACGAGTACGCCACCCTCACCGGCTGGCTCAACCAAGGCGGCGCCATCAGCCCGTTGGTTACCAAGGTAGATGGCGCCGAGCAAAGCCACATCAAGCGTTGGGAAAGCTGGCTAAATGACCACAGCCTACGCCAACAACTGACCAGTCGATGGATTTACGAACACCTCTACCTCGCGCACCTGTATTTTGAAGATAAGGGCGCCAGCACCCGCTACTTCGAAATTGTGCGCTCCTACACAATGCCAGGCACACCCATCGACATGGTGGCAACCCGTCGCCCCAACGACGACCCCGAAGGCTCGGTGTATTATCGCCTGCGCCCGGTATCTGGCAGCATTGTGCACAAGCGCCATATCACCTTCGAGTTTGGAGAAAAACAGTTCGAGCACACCCGCGAGCTGTTTGAAACTGGCGATTGGCAAGTAGAAACCCTCCCGGACTACAGCCGTGAAAACCGCGCTAACCCCTTTGTCACCTTTGCCGCCATCCCTGCAAAGGCCCGCTACCAATTCATGTTGGACAACGCCGAGTACTTCACCCGTACCTTTATTCGAGGGCCGGTGTGCCGCGGCCAAATTGCTACCGACGTGATCCGTGACCAGTTTTGGGTGGCCTACCACGACCCGGAAAACGACCTTTATCTAACCAATGCAGAGTATCGCGAAAAGGTAACGCCGTTGCTGGCCTTGCCGGGACAGGATAGCGCCCTGCTTGATCTGGGCGACAACTGGGCTGACTACAAAGGCAAGCGTAACCAGTATCACAAACTGCGAAACCAGGCCTACGGCGAGGCCTACCCCAAAGGTGCCTCACTTAATCATATCTGGGACGGTGACGGCCATAATACCAATGCGCTACTCACTGTTTTCCGCCATCACGACAATGCTTCTGTACAGCGCGGCCTGATTGGCCAGGCGCCATTAACCAGCTGGTGGATGGATTATCCTCTGTTCGAACGCACCTACTACGAACTGGTGGTGAATTTTGACGTGTTCGGCAACGTGGCTCATCAAGCCCAGACGCGACTTTACTTTGACCTGATCCGTAACGGCGGCGAGCAGAACTATCTCCGCCTAATTCCGCCCGGTGAACGCAACAAGGTTTTGCACCATTGGTATCAGGGCGCAGGCGAATTCAAGCTGGATTATAGCTATGCCAACATGGACGAGACGGCCCCATCACAGGTGCCCTATGCCACCTCGGCATTCAATGAAGAATTGGGGGCGCGACTGCTGCTGAAATTCCACGAACTGAATGCAGAGCGGGACGATCCCATCAACCGCTGTGGCGGCAGTGATTGTGGCCGCAAAGACGAGCCCGAATGGATTCGCGAGGCGGATCAGGTGCTGTCAGAACTGGCCGCTACCCGGGCGGAATTCCTCCCTGCCATCAACTACCTACCAAACGTCACTTTCTTGCGGGTTTATAATGAGAAAGGCAAGCGAACGGTATACACGGTTATCCGCGACCGCGCCCACAGCAACGTCGCTTTTCTGCTGGGAGAGGATTTACGCTACCAGCCCGAAAACGACAAGCTGACCATTTATCCGGGCATCATTGGCAGCTACCCAAACTTCATGTTCGACATTCCCGCGTCGCAACTCGGACTGTTTAAAGACAGAATGAAAGCCCTGAAGGCAGAAGAGCCAAAAGCCTTTGAGGCCTTAGTGGGTGTATGGGGCGTTCGCCGCACCCACAGGCAATTCTGGGAGATTCTTCACGATATTACCGCTTGGCAGCGCGAGCATCAGCCCTTGCAGGCGGGTGTGTTCGATATCAACCGCTACAAGAATCTTTAATAGGCCAGCGTGCCGCCTCCGGGTTCACACCGCTACAGGGCGGAAGGGCTCGGGGGTGGTAGAGCCTCCGGGGTCGCGGGGCTCAGACTCTTGTTGCAGGTATTCTAGGATGGCGTTCTTCAAGTCGCTGCCCTGACCCAGCCCCTGATTGCCAAATAAGCGGTTGAACTCCAGCACGAAGGGATATCCCTCCACCAGAGCAATATCAAAGCCAGCATGGTCTACGCCCAAATCCCGGGCAAGCCGCAGCGCCAGATCGGTCATCACCGTGGGCACCGGGCTGTTGTCAATCTTGCCACCCTTGGATACGTTGTTATAAAAGCCCTGATCGGCCTGAGTACGCCAGTAGGCTGTGACAACTTTATCGCCCACCACTACTATGCGCGCGTCGCGGTCCAGCGGCAGGTATTCCTGAACATATAAAACATCCGTGCGCTCGCAGTATTTGCGCCAGTCGTCACGGGTTTCAATCAGCCACACACCTTCGCCCATGCTGGCCTTTGGCAGCTTCGCCACGAAGGGCAGCACCATCACACTCCAGATGTGCTCACGTTCCTCCGGGCCGTTGGCTTCAATGATTGTCCAGGGGATGTGCTCCGGCGCAACCGCTTCAAACGCCCGGGTCATTTCCACTTTATCGTGGCCAATGAGATAACTGGCAACACTGGGGAAAACCCGACATTTCAAACCATGCACTAGCGCATTGAGTTGCCAGTATTCCGGGAACAACACCCAATCTGCATTGCGCAGCAGTTCCTTATGGCGCAAGTAATTCTCCGGCTTCAATACAGTGGTATCCGGAAAGCCAAGGGTGCGGAAGACATTAAACGATACGAAGTTCATGGGCGGGGTCGCGCTGGTCAAAGTGGGTAAGTTTTAAGCAGTTTTAACCTGGGTGCAAGTATTTTTTGTGAGTCGAATTGACGGTGGTCATGGTTTTTAAAAGCGCATCTGATAATAATTCGCATTATATTTTGAGTTAACTTATTACGGAGCACACTATGACCATTCTTCGACAGTTTACCGCTGTAGCCGCCTCCTTGCTGATCGCTGTCCCTGCATTTGCAAGCGATAGTGATCACTTCAAAGGTCAGCCATCACACACCCTAGAGCAAGCCGTTGCCAACTTCTCCGAATACAACAACAAGCTAGAAAAAGTGCTGGCTGGGGATCTAACGCCAGAAGCTATGAACGAAGTGCACCAACTAACATACACACTGGAAAACGCGCTACAAAAACTGGATGACGAGATTGATGCACTTGAGGAGACCCTTGAGAAAGTTCACAAAGCTTCTGAGCACGCCGACCCCGGTACCGTGCGCTCTGCTGGCGAGCAATACCTCAGCAAAAGCCGAAAGCTCGTAAACTAGTAGTGGGCGTTACTTTCTTTTGACGCCCTGCTGGGCAACAGCGGTTAGCGGATCTTCCGGCCAAGGATGTTTAGGATAACGGCCGCGGGTGTCTTTGCGCACCTGCGGATACACGTTAACCCAAAAGCTGGCCAGATCAGCGGTGACCGCCAGCGGCCTTTGGGCTGGAGACAACAGGTGTATCAATACCGGCACCTTGCCCCCGGCCACTTCGGGCGTTTTCGTCCAACCAAACAACGCCTGCAACTTGGCCGCCAAAACCGGGCCATTCTCAACGCAATAATCCAGTGTAACGGAGCTGCCAGTGGGGATGGTCAGACTGGTTGGCGCAAGCTCAGCCAGTTGCTGCTGTTGCGGATAATCCAACAGGCTGTTCAGGGCGTTTTGTATATTCAGACGCGCCAAATCAGACCAGCGATGAATGCCCGCCAGAAAGGGGGCCAACCATTGTTCCAGCGACTCTGCCAAAGCCTTGTCACTTACATCCGGCCATTGCTCAGGGTAGTGCTTTGCCAGCAGCGATACCCTTGCCCGCCACTGCTTGGCGGCAGGCATCCACGGCAGGCTGTCCAAACCTTTACGCCGCACCGCTGCGAGTATGCCCTGTTGAATCAACTCGGGTGACGGCTTGGTTAGTGGTTTCTCCGCTAAAAGCAGTGCCCCTAACCGTCGGGTTTTACGCGCAATGACTGTGCCGCGTTTATCATCCCATTCTGCTTCGTCTTGCTCTTTTATATGGGCGGCCAGATCCGTTTCCAACGTGGGTAAGTCCACTGGCGCAGCCAAATAGATCCTTGCTTCGCGGGCCTTGCCGTCTAGATCTGCAGCCACCAGCCACTCGTGCCGCGCAAGCCCATCGTCATCCCGCAATAGGGCGCCTTTGCCGTTGCTGAGTTGATAGCGCGGTGTATCTCCGGGGCGACGTTTGCCAATGCGATCCGGATAAGCGAGTGCTAACAAACGTCCAACTTCTGTGGCCGTGGGCATAGTTTCCTGTTCGCTGTTTCCATTCGCCTGAGACACGGATAGGCGTTTAGCCTGTTGGCGCAGCGCGTGAAGACGGTGTGGATCTATACGTTGCGACCCACGTTCGCCACGAAGGACTCGAATGCGCTCATGCATGTCGGCCCCGGCGCCCGGCCCCAGTATGTCTCTGTCTTCCAGCAACGCGGCAAGCTCAGCTGCCAACCGGCCCAATTCAAGCGACCTGCCCAATAGGACCATGTGCGCAAGCCGTGGGTGGATGCCCAAGGCTCGGGCAGACTTACCGTGTTCGGTAATCGCGCCATCGTCGTCTAGCATATCCAGCCACTGCAGCAGTTCCACGGCCTGCTGCCAATGAGCTGGCGGTGGCGGATCTATCCACACCAAGTTATCCGGTGTTCGGGCACCCCATTGCGCCAGCTCAAGCGCCAAAGGCGCGAGATCGGCCTCGCGAATCTCCGGTGGCGTAAATTCCGCTAGCCCGAATTGCTCAGACTCACTCCACAACCGATAGCACACGCCCGGCTCCACACGGCCTGCGCGGCCTTTGCGCTGCTCTGCGGAAGCCTTGGACACACGGCCGGTTATCAAACGCGTCATGCCGCTGTTCGGGTCAAACACGGCCCTGCGTTGCTGGCCGCTATCCACCACCACGCGCACGCCCTCAATGGTCAAACTGGTTTCGGCAATGGCGGTTGCTAGTACCACTTTGCGGGTGCCTGCCGCAGCTGGCGCAATGGCCTGATCCTGCTCTGCTGCTTTGAGATTGCCAAACAAGGGCGCAATCACTACATTCGAAGCCACCTGCCCGGATAAACTCTGGGCCACCCGGTGAATCTCACCTGCGCCCGGCAAAAACACCAGTATTGAACCCAGCTGCTGCGCCAAGGCTTCGGTGATGACCGCCACTGTGTGATCCACCAGCCGTGGATTGCGATGGGTGGCAGGTACAGGGCGATATAACACATCCACCGGGAAGGCTCGCCCTTCGCTGCTTAAAACAGGTACATCTCCAAGCATACGGGCAATGGGCGCAGTATCTAATGTCGCGGACATCACCAGCACCCGTAGATCTTCTCGCAGCGCTTCTTGTGTTTCCCGCACCAACGCAAGACCGAGATCCGCCTGAAGGGAACGCTCATGAAATTCATCGAACAACACAACGGCGTAGTCTTCCAGCATGGGATCGCTCTGGATCAGCCGGGTGAGAATACCCTCGGTGACGACTTCAATACGCGTAGTGCCAGACACTTTGGTGTCCAGCCGAGTGCGGTAGCCGATGGTTTGCCCGGGCTTTTCACCCAGCTGCGACGCCATAAACCTTGCAGCCGAGCGGGCTGCCAGCCGCCGTGGCTCCAACATCAGGATCTTTTTACCATGCAGCCATGGAGCGCCCAGCAATGCGAGGGGCACTCTCGTCGTCTTGCCTGCGCCAGGGGGTGCTTGCAAAAGCGCCGTGGTGGTCTGTTCCAGAGTGTGTTTCAACTCTGGGAGAATGTGGTCTATTGGGAGCACGTTTGGCTTCAATCGTGCTGAATCGTTCTTGCGTGCCAAGCTTCTGGGCGGGGCACAAAGAAGACGAAGATCAGGCCGAAAACCAGCGCGCCTACGCCGATTCCGAAGGCAGATACCAGCGTGCCACCCGCATCGAGCCATTGTTTGGTGAGCCATGGGCCGACCATTTGGGTGAAACCGTAGAGGGCAACCATGGCCGCTGACAAACGTGGGCCCTGATGTGGGTGCAGGGCGCGGCCGAGGCGTTGGGTCAGCAATACGGTACCCAGAAAAGTGCCGCCTACCAGTGCTGCGCACAGCATTATGCCCAGAGCACCGGGCAAAACGACGGCGGCCACAACCCCTACCAACTGAATAAGGAAGTTCAATTTGAGTGCAGGTATGTCACCCATTTTGCTTCCGAGTTTGTTCCAGACCCATGCGGCGGGAATGGTGCTCAGGGCAACAATTAGCCAAGCGCCATCCAGCAGCCAATGCTCAGCATCCAGTTCCAGCTTCGCCAACAATGGCAGAAAAGTCATGGGGAGGATGTACCCCAGCCCTGCACCCGCGTATGAGAGAAACAAGGGGATGCTGGCACGGTCTATAAGCGGGGTGTTGGTTGTGCTTTTGCCATTTTTTGCCGACTCTTGGTCTGGCACTTCTAACTTCATCAGCCGGTAAGCGCCCCAAATGGCCAAAGGAATGGATGCCAGTGCCACAGGCCACCAACGCTCAGCGCCTTCCAGCCAATCAGCGGTGCCGGTAACCAGCCCACTGGAGAGCAACAAACCCAAGCCCACACCAATGTAGACCAACCCACTCATGCTAGAGCGGTTGCGCAAGACCAACCATTCAAGAATCAGCGCAGGCGCCTGTACGAAAACAACACCATTGGCCACGCCGTTCAGCCAGCGTGCAGTTGAAATGGCGGTGAGGTTGTCTGTTTGGGTAACGAAGATGGTGGTTAACACATGCACCACAAGAAAGGCTGGCAACAAAATACGGATATGGCTAACCCGATGCCAACGAATCGCCAACATGGCACCCACTAGATAGCCGAAGTAGTTCCAGGTGGCGATGGCGGCACCTTCTGGTGCGGTGAGCTGGCCATCGCCGATCAGATAGGGCAACAGCGGGGTGTACACAAAACGGCCAAGCGTGTGCACCACCAAAAGTACGATGGCACCTGCGGCCAGAACGCCAAAGAGTTCTTTCGGGGTTGTGGAGTTCTGTTGGTACATGCTGTCGGTTCCGGCGAGTGTGTTTCAGCCGTGCAGTTTATGCGAGTACCGCAGCGATGTCAGTTTGACCTTAGCAGAACCGCTCGGTTGCCGGACAATCTGAAGAGAAAAAGCTCCTTTTACAATCTACCGCATGACCGTCTTAAGCTTGCGAAACACCATAAGCCCGCTCTACCTTTGCTATTCGCACCTCGAATTCGGAATACCAAGTTTTATGGCCCAAACGCTGAGCTTCAAGGTGCTCAGCATTTTGTTTCCAGTTTCGAATCGCTTCCTCGCTCGACCAGTACGAAACGGTAATACCCACACCCTCACGGGCGGACTCGATACCGAGAAACCCCTCCTGCTGGGCTGCCAGCTCAACCATTCTGTCAGCCATAGCGCTGTAACCATGGTCACCATCCGTGCGAACAGAGCTGAAAATCACCGCGTAATATGGCGGATTTGGAGTTTTAGCGATCCCTGACATGACGTCCTCTTTGTGCTTGCACTTACCCGCTCCCCACTGACTGTGCAATCAATGCCGCCACAGATATAAGTGCAGCTAAGCCAATTAACGAAACTATAAAGCCGCTCAAGGTATTAACGTAACTTTGATCATTGATCGGCTCTTTGGGGAAGTAACCAAAACTAAGAATGCGGCATACAGGCCATCCAACGTACCAACCGAGCTCCCAGAAACAAAGCTCCCAAATAAGCCAAATCAAAGAGCGAACAACTAGACCCGCAAAGCGCAGTATGGATTTAATCAAACCTTCAGCTATTTCTTCCAATGAGTGAAATCCTTCGTGAACATAACGGCCACTACCCGCAATGGGGTAGCCAACTTCAGGGCTGGCGGCGAGCCAAATGGAGATACTCAGCTTGATTCGTTTTTATGTGTCCTTGCGATTGGCTTTAGCCCACAAATAAATGCGCTCAAAAGCCTCTGCGAGATGTTCGGGGTTGTGGGGGGGCTGAATCAATGCGGCTAGCTGGCCATCCGGGTTTATCAACGCAAAATGCCCGCTGTGGTCGACCAAGGTTTCGCCGTCCACATCACGATGCACAAACACCGCACTCAGGCTTTGAGCCAGTGCGCGCAGTGTTTCCAAATCGCCAGTCAAGCCGTGGAAGTTCTCACCGAAAAAACCGGTGTAAGCTTTGAGCTGTTCAGGCGTGTCATTTTCGGGGTCTGCGCTAACCAGCAGGTAATCTGGCTGGGGCAGCTCTTTCGAGAGTAACTTATCGGTTCGGCGCAGGTTCGCCATTGCGGCCGGGCAGATATCCGGGCAGTTGGTGTAGCCCACGAACGCAAACGTCCATTTGCCACGAAGGCTGTCCCGGGTAGCGGTTTCGCCGTTTTCGTTGGTGAGCGTGAATTCGACCAACGACCGGGGCTGGTCATACACATAGGTATTCATTTCAGCAAGATCCGGAGCAGGCGTTGGCTCCCCGTTATCCACCAGAAATACCTGCCGACCTATAACCAGGCCAAATACGAGTACAACCAAGAGCAGAAGTACAAATAAGGTGACCTTCAGCGAACGATTCATTATTGCTCCAAATGGAAAACTCTACGGTAACGCAGCGACAGTAGGAGGGGTGCCTTTTCTGCAGGGAAAAAGATGTCTGAGCGCAGCGAGTTGTTTTTCCCGGAAGAAAAGGCACCCCTCCTGCTGGCGCGTCTGCACCAAGTCAGAAAAACACGTAATGATCCACAAGGAGTACCACAAACAGCGCCATCAGGTAAGTGATGGAATATTTGAAGGTGTTGAGAGCTACCCGGCGATCGTCGCCTTTCAGCAGCTTTATGGCGTACTGGAGGAAGCGCAGGCCGAGAACCAAGGCGCCCGCCAGATAAATCCAGCCGGACATACCTGTGACAAAAGGAAGCAGGCTGACTGCCAGCAACATCAGGGTGTAGAGCAGGATGTGCAATTCGGTGAATTTATTGCCATGGGTGACCGGCAGCATAGGAATGCCAGCTTTGGCGTATTCTTCTTTACGGTGAATCGCCAAAGCCCAAAAGTGTGGGGGCGTCCAAGCGAAGATGATAAGAACGAGCAGCAGAGCATGACCCTCTACCTGACCGGTTACGGCCGTCCACCCGAGTAGTGGCGGCATGGCCCCCGCTAACCCACCAATAGTGATGTTCTGAGGCGTGGCCCGCTTTAGGAACAGGGTATAAACGCCAGCGTAACCAACCAATGAAGCCAAGGTAAGCCATGCGGTTAGATGGTTCACCTGCCACATCAACACCACCATACCAATACTGGCCAGCAGAGTGGCAAAGGTTATGGCTTCTACCGGAGAGATTTTACCGGTTGCCACAGGGCGCTTACGGGTACGGGCCATGACGGTATCGATTTTTTGGTCGACTACATGGTTGACCACGGCGGCAGCACCAGCAAGGAAGGCTATGCCAAGGTTGCCCCAGACCAGCACACTCAAGCTGGGCAGGCCGGAGGTGGCCAATAACATGCCAATGGCCGAGGTCAGGATCATCAAGGCCACAACATTGGGCTTGGTCAGCTCCAGATAATCCCGCCAGGATATAGCCCGCGAGGATTGACTGGTCGTGTTCTGGGCCGGCAGTACGTCCACGTGCTCACTCATGCCGTTATCTCCTGATGCATTATTGTTGTATGTGTTGCTTTTACAGCTTGTGCCTGAGGCAGCAGGTGGTGCCGCCAGATCAGGTATATCACCGACAGCAGCAGCCCGGCACCCATGGCGTTATGGGCGACTGCAATCGGCAGGGGAATATGGAACACAATGTTGGCGAGCCCCAGAGTTATCTGAGCCACCAGCGCTGCGGTAACAAGCAACACGGGGCGATGCAGTTCGCGGTTTTTGCTTCGGCGCCAAATCAAGGTAAGCAGTACAGAAAAGTACGCCAGAACCACTAGGGCACCGACTCTGTGGGTTACGTGTATAGCTACGCGTCCATCGGCTGTGAGCTGCCCGCCCAGATAGTTAGGGCCTACATGTTGGGTGATATCAAAGCCGTGCTGGAAATCCATGCCTTCCGGCCACCATTGGCCCTGACAAGTCGGCAGATCAGTGCAAGCGACGGCGGCGTAGTTGGAAGCCGTCCAAGCGCCTAAGGCAATCTGCACAACAATCAACAGCAGACCGCCATAAAGCCAAGGGCGAAGGCTGGCGAGTCGGGAAGCAGCCACAGACGGCTTCAGGGGTTTTTCTGGATCTGTTTTAGCAGCACCAGTTTCTGCCGCCGAGAACTTTCTTAACCTCAGCACCAGCAGGGTCAGTAAGCTCAGCGTGGTAAAGCCTCCAAGAAGATGAAGGGCAACAACTTGCGGCCAGAGCTTCAACGTAACCGTCCACATGCCAAAGGCACCCTGAAGCAGGATAAAACCCGCAATAAACAGGGGCAGTTTGAAAGGCACGCCGCTTCGGCGCTGACGGACTGCGCTTGCGGCCAAGCCGAACACCACCAGCCCCAGTGTTCCCGCTGCATAGCGGTGGATCATTTCCGGCCAGCCTTTAGCCACATCTACCGGTGTATCCGGGAAACGGGCATTAGCTATGGCAATGTGGGTGTCGCTCTGGGGTACGGTCAGAAAGCCATAGCACCCGGGCCAGTCCGGACAACCCAGCCCGGCATGCACCAGCCGTGTCCAGGCGCCAAGCATGATGACCACTACGGCGAGAACCACTGCAAAAGTCGCCCAATTTGCCATGGCTCTGGGCTGGCTGTCGGTAGGCAGGTGCATCAAGGTAGTTCCTCCAGGCTGTGCCTCAGCCCACCTGTGACAGTTTGAGCAGGTGTTTGAGATCCTTGAGCATGTCCTTACCGGAGTTCTCGGGGCCATAATGCATCATCACGTTACCGAAGGGATCGATTAACATAATACGCGGCTCTTTTTCCGGGTTAATGCTTGCAGGCCAGCCCGGTGTGGTACCCGGCACTGGTCTCAGGCGCTCCATCAACCGGTATTCGGTGGGCCAGCGCGCCGCTAGATCACCGGAAATGCCACCCAGTACGGCGGCTCGGGATACGCGGTTAGCGTTTTTGCCCAGTGCAATATTGGCCTGCCGGGCAAGGTAGAGAAGTTCTTCGCAACGGCTATCGCACTCGCCAGCTGCAACCACGAGTAGCCACTGGGGATCTGTCTGGCCTGCGCTAAAGCGTTCAGCCAGAGGCTCGCCCGAGAGCGTCTCAAGATTAAGCGCGGCAACAGGCACCGTCGGACTGATCAATGCGCCCTGATTGGTGTGGCCTGCCGGGTTTAGCCAACCGGTATAAAACATAATAGTGGCCAAAATCATCGGCCCAAACCCAAGTGCAAACAGCAACATAGCGGTGCGTCTGCCTCTGCGGACCTGTTCCGGTGTAGGGCCTTCTGTTTCTTCTTGCTGTGGTAATTGGTTAGCCATTGTCATTGTCATTATTGGTTCCTGTCTTTCGATAACTCGCCACTACACTCAATATAGTCAGCACCACTGCAAGCGCAAACCATTGTGTCGCATATCCGTAGTGGGTTTGTGGCCCCATGAGATCTGGTTCCCAATCAGCGCGGTAAGCTCCCGGCTGTTCGCTACCGCTAAGCCGAATAATTGCGCTAGGCAATCCCGGAACATCTTCTCTCGCAACGTCTCCGGGAAGCGCCTGCACTCGCCGGGGCCAACTGTCTGAAACGGCTGATTCTCCAGACAACAAAGGCGGTTCCGGGTAAGAGCTTAACCGACCGGTTAGCTTGAAAACACCTTTGGGGGGAGAAACAACGGGCAGCCTGTCTCGGGTTCGTGGCGCCGCCACCCAACCTCTGTTGACCAAAACCGCGGGCCCCTGAAGCGGGTAAAAGGCCGTTAGCACTTCGTAGCCGGCAATGCCATCGCGGGTCCGGTTATCCAACAACCAACTACGTTCGCCAAAGAGCCCTGTAATCGTAACCGGCCTACCGTTATCCAGCCCGCTGGCAACCTGTTCAGGCCAATCGAGGTTTTGGGCTTCTTGTTGCCATTGCTCAATTAGAACCTGCTTTTCCGCAGCCCGGTTCAGTTGCCAAATACCCAGCCCTATCAACAATGGCAGGAAGGCTCCTGTAAAAACCATTAATCGCCAGTTTAGCTGCCATTTTCGCGCGTGTTGCTTTGTCTCAGTCATGGTCTGCTATAGTAAATCTGGCAGCAATCAAAACAAAAACCAGAGACGTCTCTATGCTCAAAGCCCTTATCATTTTCCTCATGCTCGCCGTAATCTTCAGCCTTTTCAGTGGTTTGTTCTTTCTCATCAAGGACGGCGGCAAAACCAATCGAGTGGTGACTTCCCTCGCTGTGCGGGTAACGCTAAGCGTGCTTCTTTTGGCGGTTATTCTTTTTTCTTTGTGGCAAGGGAGCCTGACGTTACATCCGACTCCCTGACCCCACACCCCACACCCCACACCCCAAGTTGCATCAAATAACGTACACGAACACAAACAATCCCAGCCAAACCACATCCACAAAGTGCCAATACCAAGCAGTCGCTTCAAAGCCGAAGTGATTGTCGCCCGTGAAATGCCCTTTTTGTATGCGTATCAGCATGATAATCAGCATGAGAGTGCCCAGCATCACATGAAACCCGTGAAAGCCGGTGAGCATGAAGAATGTGCTGCCGTATATGCCAGATTGCAGCGTCAGGTTAAGCTCCTGATAGGCGTGCATGTATTCTTCCGCTTGGAAGAAAAGGAACACCAGCGCCAATATGATGGTCGCGCTAAGCCAAATTTTTGTTTTCTTGCGGTTATCCGCTTTGAGAGCGTGGTGGGCTATCGTCACGGTAAACGATGAAGCAACCAGCAGGATGGTGTTCAACAGTGGCAATCCCCAAGCGCCAATAACGGACTTTGGTGCTGGATAGGCTTCAGGATCGGGGTTGTTGATCAACGGCCAAGTAGCTTGGAAACCTTCCCAGAGCATGTTGGAGCTGCCGCGGTCACCCTCGCCGCCCAACCAGGGCACAGCGAACACCCGGGCGTAAAACAGTGCGCCAAAAAATGCCGCAAAAAACATGACTTCGGAGAAAATAAACCAGCTCATACCCCAGCGGAATGAGCGATCCATCTGTGGGCTATAGAGTCCGCTTCGGCTCTCTTTGATAACACTGCCAAACCAGCCGAACAGCATGTAAATCATGATCGCGATGCCAACCGCGAATATCATCCAGTCACCACTGGTGCTCTGGCCCTGATTGCTGCTGACCATAATCGAGGCTGCGCCGTAAAGCATGACACCAAGCCCCACCGTGGCCACAATCGGCCACTTGCTCTGTTCGGGAACGTAATAGCTCTGATTTTCCGCCATAGCAATCTCCGATGGCTTATCCGTTATCGATTATTGTTGTGTTCGTTGTGCTTGTTACAGCCGCCTGCGGCTCGCCTTGATCATAAAGCGTGTAAGACAGCGTTAGCTTGGTGATGTGGCTGGGCAAGTCCTGATCCACAATAAAAACCAACGGCATATGGGTGTTCTCGCCGGCAGATAGCGGCTGCTGGTTAAAGCAAAAACACTCGGTTTTGTGGAAGTACAGGGTTCCTTCGGATGGTGACAGGCTGGGTACCGCTTGCCCCACCATATCCTTGTCCGTCGGATTTTCCGCATAAAAGTTCACCGTTGTAGCTTCACCGGGATGCACTTCAACACTGCGCTCCACCGGCCGGAACACCCAAGGCATGTCTGGCCCGTTCTGGGCCAGAAATTGCACTTTGATCGTGCGCGTCATGTCTGCAGCGGTGCGCTCAGTTGATTCATAGCGGCCGCTAGTTTTGCCATTTATGCCTGTAATGTCACAAAACACATCGTACAGAGGCACCATGGCAAAACCGAAGGCAAACATGCCGAACACGCTGGCGACACACCAGCCAATAACCCGCTTATTGCTGCGTTGGGGCGTCGGTCTATTTGCCTGTTGCTCAGCCATTTTTGCCTACCTCTATTTCACTTCCGGTGGCGTCGAAAATGTGTGATAAGGCGCGGGTGACGGTACGGTCCACTCTAGCCCTTCTGCACCGTCCCAAGGTTTTGCAGCCGCTTTTTCGCCGCCTTTCACACACTTCACCACAATTAGAAGGAACAACAATTGGGTCGCGCCGAACATAAAGGCACCGACGCTCGACACCATGTTGAAATCGGCAAACTGCAAGGCGTAATCCGGAATCCGGCGTGGCATTCCCGCAAGCCCCAAAAAGTGCATGGGGAAGAAAGCCAAGTTCATACCCACAAACGATAGCCAGAAATGGGTTTTCGCTAAGGTTTCGTCATACATGTGGCCAGTCCACTTAGGCAGCCAGAAGTACGCCGACGCGAAGATGCCGAATATAGCTCCAGGCACCAACACATAGTGGAAGTGGGCCACTACAAAGTAAGTATCGTGGTATTGGAAGTCCGCAGGTGCAATCGCCAACATCAACCCGGAAAAGCCACCGATGGTAAAGAGGATCACAAAGGCAATGGCAAACAGCATGGGAGCTTCAAACGTGAGTGAGCCCCGGAACATGGTAGCCACCCAATTGAAAACTTTAACGCCCGTTGGTACCGCAATGAGCAAGGTGGCATACATAAAGAACAACTGCCCAGCCACTGGCACGCCTACAGTGAACATGTGGTGCGCCCATACCAAGAACGAAAGCAGGGCAATGGCACCCACCGCATACACCATCGATGCATAACCAAACAGCTGCTTGCGGGAAAACGCAGGAATGATCTGAGAGATCGCCCCGAAGGCCGGTAGGATCATGATATATACCTCCGGGTGCCCGAAGAACCAGAACACGTGCTGGAACAGAACCGGGTCGCCACCGCCAGCTGCATTAAAGAAGCTGGTGCCGAAGTTGATGTCCATCAGCATCATGGTAACCACGCCCGCTAACACAGGCATTACCGCAATCAGCAAGAACGCGGTGATCAACCAAGTCCATACAAACATCGGCATTTTCATGAGTGTCATGCCCGGTGCCCGCATGTTGAGCACCGTGGCGATAACGTTGATCGCACCCATGATCGACGACACACCCATGATGTGAATGGCGAAGATAAAGAAAGTTGTGCTCGGTGGCCCGTAGGTAGTGGAGAGCGGGGCGTAGAAGGTCCAGCCGAAGTTAGGCGCACCGCCCTCCATGAATAGAGTTGATACCAGAATCAGGAACGCACAGGGCAGCAGCCAAAAGCTCCAGTTGTTCATCCGGGGCAGGGCCATATCCGGCGCGCCGATCATCAGCGGTATCATCCAGTTCGCCAAGCCAACGAACGCTGGCATTACCGCACCAAAGACCATAATCAGGCCATGCATGGTGGTCATTTGGTTGAAAAATTCCGGCTGGACAATTTGCAACCCTGGCTGAAACAGCTCTGCACGAATGACCATCGCCATGGTTCCCCCTAAGAGGAACATGGTGAAGCTGAATATCAGGTACATAGACCCGATGTCTTTGTGGTTCGTGGTCAACAACCAACGGCTGATGCCGCGAGCCGGACCATGATGATGATCTTGTGCGTGGGTACCTGCAACCGCACTCATGAAAACCCCCGTTACCGCCAATGTTTGTGGCTGGTGATATCTGTTATCTGGCGTAGATTACTGTTGATTCTTGTAATCGAAGATTTCTTTTGGCGTGACCATGTCACCCACCTTATTACCCCAAGCGTTACGCTCGTAAGTAATGATGGCTGCAAGATCCGCTTCGCTCAGCTGTCCGCCAAAGGCCTGCATCGCTGTGCCGGACACGCCGTTCACTACCACATCGATGTGTGCGGCCATGTCTCCCGTAGCAATGGCGCTGCCTTTGAGAGCCGGGAATGCCGGTGGAACGCCGCTGCCATCGGCCTGATGACAAGCTGCGCAGGCTGTGACATAGGCTTTTTCGCCCCGCTCCATCAGCTCTTCCATGGTCCAGTCTTTCTGGGTCAGCTCACGCTCTTTCTCGGCTGCCGCTTTCTGATCGGCAACCCAGGTGTTGTATTCCTCTTCCGGCACGGCTTTCACTACCACCGGCATAAAACCGTGGTCCTTGCCACACAACTCGGTACATTGGCCACGGTAGGTGCCCGGCTTGTCGACGCGGGTCCAGGCTTCGTTGATGAAGCCGGGAATGGCATCTTTCTTGACGCCAAAATCAGGCACCCACCAGGAGTGAATAACGTCATTGGCCGTCAGCAAAAAGCGAACCTTCTTGCCCACCGGGATAATCATCGGGTTATCCACTTCCAGCAGGTAGTTTTCACCTTTGGCCTGCCGGTTATTGATTTGATCTTTCGGTGTCGTCAGGTTGGAGAAGTAACCAAAGTCTTCGTTGATATACTCGTACTGCCACTTCCACTGATAACCAGTCACCTTGATGTCGACATCCGACTCGGTGGTGTCGTACATGTCGATCAGGGTTGTTGTGGCAGGAATTGCCATAACAATGAGAATGACAAGCGGAATGAGCGTCCAAAGAACCTCAACCAACGTGTTTTCATGAAAGTTGGCCGGTTTTGCGCCCTGAGACTTGCGGTGGGCGAAGATAGACCAGAACATAATCCCGAATACCACGACGCCTATAACGACGCAGATCCAGAAAATGGTCATGTGAAGGTCAAATATATCGTTACTGGTACCGGTTACCCCCGGGGTCATGTTTACCGTCCAGTCCGCCATGGACAACGCGGGAAACGATAGACCGCCTAAAAGGGCACCTACCCGCTGAGCGTGCACGCGCATACTGTGTCTCCACAGAGTGTTATTCTTGTCGGATTTTGCGTAATCCCTCTACTCGTTAACCGGCGCTCGCATTCGCCAGAAAATCGCAGAGTGAAAGCCTGCTTATTGGATACATCACCATCGAGTATAGACACAGATCAAAAAAAGACTAAAAACCAATTAAACCCAAAACGACTAAGCATGTTCTTTTAAGAAGCAGATCGAATATGGCAATTAAGCTATCGGTAACAGACCGCCGTTTATGGGCACTGGCATGGCCATTAATGCTCACCAACCTCACTGTTCCATTGTTGGGACTGGTGGATACAGCTGTACTTGGGCACTTGGAAACTCCGGAGTATCTGGGCGCCGTGGCGGTTGGCGCTAACCTGTTCAGCATTCTGTACTGGACGTTCGGATTTATGCGCATGGGCACAACCGGGCTCGCGGCTCAGGCCTGGGGCAAGCGCGACAGCTTCAGCCAGGTGGCACTGCTTCTACGCTCGGTCATGTTGGCCATCGGCATTGGCCTGCTGCTGATTCTATGTCATCAGCCGCTAATTCGAATCGGGCTGGAGCTGATGAATCCCAGCCCGGGCGTAACCGAGCTTGCTGCCGAGTACGCGGCCATAAGAATCTGGAGCGCCCCGGCGGTGCTATGCCAGTACACGCTTGTGGGCTGGCTGATTGGCACCCAGTTCGCCCGTGGGCCGATGATCATGCTGATCGTGGCCAATGGGCTGAATATCGTGCTGGATGTATTTTTCGTAACGGTGTTGGGCTGGAATAGCCGGGGCGTGGCCATTGCCACGGTAATCGCCGAGTACGGTGCTGCTATCATCGGTTTTATGATCGTGCTGCAGCGCATGCCTGATGGGCAAAAGCTCACCCGGGCATTGTTCGGTACCCTCTCAGACTACCTGGCCATCCTCCAAGTGAACCGCTACATCATGGTTCGCACCATAGCTCTGCTATTGGTATTGGCATTTTTTACCGCTCAAGGGGCTCGTCAGGGCGATACCATTTTGGCGGCCAACGCAGTGCTGATTACTTTCCTGCTTTTGATTTCCAACGCTCTGGACGGGTTTGCCAATGCGGCAGAAGCGTTGATTGGTGAGTCTGTGGGCAAAAACAGCAAAAGGCGCTTTATGGTGGTGTTCCGCTGCGCTCTGCGCTGGTCTTTGTGGGGGGCATTGCTACTGACCATTCTGTTCGTTGCCGGAGGCCGTGGCTTAATTGCACTGCTGACAGGCATTGAAGAGGTGCGTACCACCGCTTGGCAATACTTGCCCTGGCTCTGGTTGCTGCCTTTCGTATCCGTATGGGGGTTTCTATTCGACGGCGTATTTATCGGCGCTACCCGTACCCGGGAGATGCAAAACACCATGCTGTTTTCCGCCTTGGGGGTTTTCGCCCCTGTGTGGTGGTTCACCACAAGCTGGGGCAATCACGGGCTCTGGTTTTCACTCATCTGCCTCATGTTAGCCCGAGCAGCGAGTATGGGTTGGCTATGTTGGTCACATACCCGTAACGATCGATGGTTCAGTAACCAATAGCCCAGAAGAGCAATCGTTAACAATATCTGACAGTCCAGAAATCGCAGCCCACAAAATCTCGTCTACACTTGTCAGAAAAGAAGGGCGCCTCGCGGTGGTGAGTCGAAGTAACCCGCCGCTTAGTTGTCCAGTTACTTTATTGCCCGTTACGGGAGGCGCCTTGCGACCTCAATTTGTTCAAATACCGGCATGTCCTCAAATGACTCCACAGGCAGTCCTAGAGATCATTGACCACGCGCGACGCAAGGAGGCTCGCTCGGGAACCTTTCTGAGACAGCTGCATGAGAAGGCAGCGGCATTGCCTTCGGCTGTCACCATCGAGGGCTTTCAACCCGCTTCTTGCCTGTTCCAGTTCGCCATAGAGTACATAGAAATGGCGCCACGGCTTATAGAATGCGTGGATGCCTGTGCCCGTGAAGCAGGAACGGCCCAGTTGTTTGATCCGTTTGTGAAAGCGGCCATCGGTTACTTTACAGAGCCTTCGGCACTGCTTGTGCGCTACGATGGTTTGGACGGCCTGTTGATACGCGCCTACCTCTGCCACCGCCTGATGGAAGAAATGCACGAAAACAATCACTCCATTCGAACCGGCGGCCTGGTCGATATGGAAGCAACTCGTGCAAACCTGCTGGTTCACGAGCTGATAGGCGAACCCTTCGCAAATGAGCTGGACAATTCCATCACCATAACAGTGCTGCAAATTGCCGGTACGCCGGATTACTATGAGCTCAACCTGGACCCCTTCGTAGAACAAGTAAATAACGAAGCCTGGGACTGGATGCGGCGCTACTGGGAAAACCTTCTGGTCCGTAATCACATCCGCTTTTCTCTGGGCTCGGGCTTGGCCTGATTCGGCTAGGGGTGCTGGAATTTAGAGGGTGGAGCGCTGCGCAATTAATAGGTTCATATTCGTCATGAGAGTAAAAACGCTTTGTTTGGTGGCCGCTTGCCTGCTACCGACCCCGTTGATCGCGGAAGAGCTTAGAATGCGAGTACAGCTTACGGGCGGCGCAGGCCCGGTGACTGGTGCAGTGGTGTACCTCAATGACGGGAGCCACGCAGCGCCTATACGGGCAGAAGTGATTCAAAAAGACCGCATGTTTCATCCCCATGTTTTGATTCTGCCTGCTGGCTCCAGCGTCGACTTTCCCAATCAAGACAATACCCAGCACCACGTGTATTCATTTTCGCCAGCGAAAACCTTTAACCTCGAACTCTATGCGGGCAAACCTGAGGCACCCGTACTCTTTGACCAGCCAGGCATTGTTGAGCTGGGCTGTAACATTCACGACCATATGCAGGCATTTATTGTAGTGGCAGACACCCGCGCCATCGGACAAACCGATGAACAGGGAGAGCTCACGCTTGCACTGGATTTCGGTGCCGCCCCGAAACCGGACTCTCTAAGCTTGAATATCTGGCATCCCCGCTTACCGGATAACACCAAACCCATTGTCCGCGAATTAAGTTCCGCCAGTCTGGAAAACACTCCAGTGCACACTGTGAGCATTGAGCTCGACCCCGAGCCGAGGCACGAAGGCCCTCTGGACCACCTCCAGAAACGCTTTCAGGAGCTTTGATGGAGCGCACAGCGAACCGCATCGGTTTTCGCGGTCGTCTTGTCACGGCCATGGTTGCGCTGGTTGCGTTAGTGAGCCTGTTAATTGGCGCACTGTTGATGGTGTACCTATTTGAGGACGAGAAACGCCGGGCACTGGAACAACTCAGCATCGCCGAACGCCTCACAAACGAAGTCATCGAGCGCCGCACGGATCTGGAGCTCTCCCGCCTGAGCGTGGTTGTTCGGGATTTCGGCTTCCGCTCTGCCATCGCGAGCCGCGATCCCGCCACTCTTAGCAGCGCGCTGGAAAACCACAGTGGGCGTGCGGAGGCAGATTTTGCATTACTTCTGGGCCAACAAGGCGAGCTTCTGGCATCCACTCTGGCCAAAGCCCTGCCCGACATTACCTCCACGCAGCTATCCACCGCCCGTAGGGATGGGTATGACCGCTCACTGCTCACCGTCGACCAACGTGGCTACGAAGTGCTGGTAGTTCCGGTAGAAGCGCCCGGATTGCGGGCCTGGCTGGTCGCTGGCTTTGAATTGGATCAGGAATTGGCCGACATTATTGCGAGGCTCAGTGGCAGCTCCGTTATTTTCCGCACAAGCACTGACGCTTCGAGCGGTTTTACCAGCTTTGCAGCGTCAACAGACATCGACAGGGCAGAGGAGCCCGCACTTATCAGCTCTGCCGGTGGCGGCCACTTTATCGAAAGCGCCCGCTATTTCACGCGTACGCTCAACCTTGGCGCCTCTGGGCAAGGTGTCTTCGAGGCGATCCTGATGATCAGCCGCGAGGCCAGTCTACAGAACTACTACACACGCGCTCTGGAGATAGCTCTACTTGTTGCCGTGATCATGATACTTGCGACACTGCTGGCCTTGCTCATTGCAAGGCATCTAGGCAGGCCGGTGTTGCAGCTTGCAGACTACGCCCGCGCTGTCGGCCAAGGGCTAAACCCCCAAGCCCCCAGCATCCGCACTGGGGGTGAACTCCTGCAACTCCGCGATACCCTGCGGGATACCTTGGCCCAACTCACTCGGCGCGAGGCAGAAATTCGCTATGCCGCAACCCACGATGAAGTAACCGGGCTGGGTAACCGGAACGCACTGATGCACACGGCGAATGAGAGCTTTAAGTCAGGAGAGCCTTGCAGTCTGATTGGGCTGCGCGTGAGCGATCTTTCCGACATTAACGATACTCTCGGCATCGAGTTCGGCGATAAGGTACTACTTGGCCTCTCGAAACGACTGCGTGATGAACTACCCGATGCTCTCCACATAGCACGAACCGGCGGCGGCGAGTTTCTGGCATTACTCCCGGCGTGCAGTTTGGAAACTTTGGATCAGCAGGCGAAGAGCTTGCACGCCAGCGCCGAATCACCGCTAAGTATCGACCGTACGCCGTTTTCATTGCGTGCCACTCTGATATCCATGCAACTGCCCGCCGATGCCTCAAACACAAATGAGCTGAGACGGCGGGTGAACCTAACGTTCGAGCAGGCTTTGCAGCAGCGCCTCGCTATCACACGCTACGAACCCGGGCGTGACGAGAACCACCTACGGGAACTCAAACTGATCTCCGATCTTCACAGCGCCATCCGCAACAATGGCCTGCACATGAATTATCAGCCTAAACTGGACAGCCACAACGGGCAGCTGCTTCAAGTGGAAGCTCTGGTGCGCTGGGTACACCCTGAGCTGGGCTTTATCTCACCGGAGGAATTCATCTTTCTGGCGGAACAATCCGGGCAGATCCACGATCTGACAGACCACATACTGCAGAGTGTTGCTGGTGATGCCCGCGCTTGGTTTCGTGCTGGTCTGGATGCAGGTGTGGCGATCAATCTTTCCGCAATGGACTTAACCAGACCCGGGCTGGCCGAACGCGTCGCCAGAACTTTTGAAGACTGGCACCACAACATGGACCGCATCACTCTGGAAGTCACCGAGAGCGCCTTGATGGAAGACCCCGCCGAAGCCATGGCGACCTTAAACCGCCTGAGGAATCTCGGCGTTACGCTTTCAGTTGACGACTTTGGTACCGGTTATTCCTCGCTGTCTCAACTGCGCATGCTGCCGGTTCAAGAGCTGAAAATTGATAAATCCTTCGTGTTAAAGCTGAACACAGAACCTCAGGATCAACTGATTGTAAAATCCACCATCGACATGGCTCACGGCCTTGGGCTAAAAGTTGTCGCAGAAGGCATCGAGAATCTCGAGACCTGGAAGCTGCTGCAAACCTGGGGCTGCAACGTGGGTCAGGGTTTTTACCTCAGCCGCCCAGTGTCTGCAGCAGACCTTGCGCAAACAGCGGCCACCATTAAAGAGCGTCAGCAGGAGCTGGCCGACATTTCGCCGGAGCATTTGTCATGACACCCTTTGCCGCAGGATTCATCAACACACTGGTGGCCGGGAGGTTTATCCCTCTGCTAACACTAGGAATTCTCTCAGCGCCTGCCGCCATGGCCGATATCGGCAGCCGTATCTGGGCCACCGGAGGCGTAACCACCATAGAAGGCAGTGCGGGCGGCGGTTTGGTGCCCTGGGCCATGCTTGGCAGTTACGCCAGTGATGAGGAATGGGGCGGTACACTTGCCCTTAGCCGAGCCGAGGTGGATGACTACTCCCTCTCGGTTACCGGTGCGGGCTTGAACTGGAATAACCGGGTTGAGGTAACCGTTGCGCGCCAGACACTAGACCTGGACAGCTTAGTGTTCACCCTTAAAAACGGTTTTGGGCTAGAACAAGATGAACTCAATCAGGATATTTTTGGTGTAAAGCTAAGGCTGGCTGGTGACGTTCTCTACAGCCCTTGGGGGCAGTGGTCTGCAGGCATTCAACACAAGCGGCAACGGGATTTCACCGTGCCAAACGCGATCGGCGCCCGGGATGACAGCGGCACAGATGTGTATCTTTCCGGCTCCAAAGTGTTTTTTGCCGCGGTGTTCGGCCGCAACCTTTTGGTAAACGCGACAGTACGTGGTACCCGCGCCAACCAAGGCGGGCTGTTAGGTTTTGGCGGCGATTTGAATAACGGATACGAGCTAATGTCGGAAGCCGGTGCTGGCGTTTTTATTAATCGACACTGGCTGTTGGGTGCCGAGTACCGACAAAAACCCGACAACCTGAGTTTTGCTCGGGAAGACGACTGGTGGGATGTATTCGTTGCCTGGGTGCCAGATCGTCGGCTAGCGGTAACGGCTGCATTCGTGAATCTTGGCGATATCGCCACGCTGGAAGACCAGCAGGGTGTTTACCTGTCCATACAGGGGAGTTTTTGAGCATGAGCAACGTCAAACCAATCATAGCTGCACTTTTGATCACGGCCGGGCTTGTCCTAAGTGGCTGCCAAAGCCTTCACAACGAACCTGACAACACCCTTTATCAACAGCTCGGTGAACGATCTGGAATTGCAGATGTAGTAGAAGACCTTCTTTACCTCATTGTTGCCGACGAGCGCATTAACCATCAGTTTAAGGGTATGAATGTGGCTCAGTTCCACCGCAACCTTACCGATCAACTGTGCGAGCTCAGTGGCGGCCCATGTACTTACTCAGGGCGCGAGATGCGTGAACTACACGCAGATATGGGAATTACAAATACGCAGTTTAATGCGCTGGCAGAAAACCTTATTCTGGCCATGGAAAAAAATCAGGTACCAACAGCAGCGCAAAACAGGCTGATCAAACAGCTGCTGCCAATGTACCCGGATATACGGCATCTTTAAAAACCCGGGGGAATGCCGGGTGAACGTACATGAGGCGAGATACCAACATGACTGAGAAAAAAATAGACATCCGGCCTGGCCGCTACCGGCATTACAAGGGTAAAGATTACGAAGTAATCGACATTGCCCGCCACAGCGAAACCGAAGAAAAGCTTGTAGTTTACCGCTGCCTATACGGCGATTACAGCCTGTGGGTACGCCCTCTTAGCATGTTCCGTGAAACAGTAAACGTAGCGGGTGAGCAGGTTGCGCGTTTTGCACGCATTGATAAGGACTGACCGTTACACAAGTCTTTTGACTCAGCTAGCCAATTACTGCACATTACCGCGTTTTCATAATACCTGCCTTCACATGAAGGTCGACTAACCCACCACGCGTACTCGGAGTTTTCCCATGAATGCCGTTGTTGCTGCGGTGCTGATCATGCTCGTGCTGAGTTTGGCCCGCATCCACGTTGTTGTTGCCCTAATCGTAGGCGCCGTTTCCGGTGGCCTAATCGCCGGACTATCCCTTGAAGCTACCATCGAAGCCTTTAACAACGGCCTCGGCGGCGGTGCTACCGTCGCACTTTCGTACGCAACCCTGGGCGCCTTCGCCGTTGCCATCGGCAAATCCGGCCTTGCCCATGCGCTGGCAGATAAAACGCTCACTATGGTCGGCCAGCAGGAAAACAGCGCAGCCGCCAAAAGTGTGCGCTACATGATCATCGGGGTGCTGATCCTGATTGCGCTGTCATCCCAGAACATATTGCCGATTCACATTGCGTTTATCCCGCTGGTTGTCCCTCCCATGCTGTACGTGATGGCCAAACTGAAGATGGATCGCCGACTAGTAGCCTGTGCGCTCACCTTCGGTTTGATCACGCCCTACATGTTCCTGCCCATCGGCTTCGGCGGCATTTACCTGAACGACATTCTAATGGCTAAAATCAGCACCAATGGTGGTGAAACAGAAGGCCTAAGCGTAATGCACGCTATGGCTCTGCCCGCCTTGGGCATGCTCTGCGGCCTGCTGATCGCCGTCTTCTTCACCTACCGCGGTGAACGTGAATATGATTTAGAAGCCATCACCCGTACCGAGCGCGTAAACGTCTCTTACAGCTCTGGCACACTGGTTATGGCCATTGTCGCAATCATAGCCGCCTTCGTGGTTCAGCTCTGGCTGGGTTCCATGATTCTTGGCGCTCTGGCGGGCTTCCTGCTGTTCAATCTTTCTGGCGTCGTCAAATGGAAAGAAGCCGATGACCTGTTTACCGAAGGGATGAAAATGCTGGCCATGATCGGCTTCATCATGATCGCCGCTTCGGGTTTTGCGGAAGTAATGCGTGAAACCGGCGAAATCGCCACACTGGTGCAAAGCTCTGTAGACGTAATCGGCAACAACAAGCCCATGGCTGCGCTCCTGATGCTATTGGTCGGCCTGATGATCACCATGGGTATTGGCTCGTCCTTCTCGACGATTCCCATCATTGCCGCCCTCTACGTGCCTCTGGCGCTGGAAATGGGTTTCAGCTCTCTGGCTATCGTTGCTTTGGTCGGCACTGCAGGTGCCCTAGGTGATGCCGGCTCCCCAGCCTCCGACTCAACCTTGGGGCCAACGGCCGGCCTGAACGTAGACGGCCAGCACAACCACATCTGGGATTCCGTGGTGCCTACGTTCCTGCACTACAACCTGCCGCTGCTCGGGTTTGGGTGGTTGGCGGCTATGGTTCTCTGACTTCGACTTTGGAGTTGGCCTTCTTTTCGTAGCCTGCCGGTTTTGGGGGCTACGAGGTCACGTTGGGTCTTTTCTTCTGGAAAAAACAAACTCGCTGCGCTCAGACATCTTTTTTCCGCCAGAAAAGACCCACCGCACCCTCTAGGCACACAGAATAGTTATCGCTAGGGAAAGAATGGAAAGGGGAAAACGTTCCTGCAACATTTTCAATGCTGCCAACACCGGATACGCGAAACCATAATCTGGAATTTGAAATCTAGAATCTGAAATACGGAATCCAAACCGTACTGAACGGTCCAAACATCTTTATCTTTTAAACCGATCTATCCTCGCAGTAAGAACAAGAGGACGTGGGGAGATGTTTTTCTGCCGGGAAAAAGATGTCTGAGCGCAGCGAGTTGTTTTTCCCAGAAGAAAAATATATCGCCGCGGCCTCGTACACCACCTCTCCAGCAGACTAAAGTTTTTAGCAGCCAACTCCCAATTCTTAGTCCTCACTCCCAGCCTTAAAGAAAACAACCTGCTTAACCGTGTGATCATCTTGGTTATCACGCTGGTTAACCCGAGTTTCGAGCTCAGGATTGGCCGGCACCTCCGTATCCGACATAGCATCGGTAAAACCGCAAGCCACACATTCGCGAATCTGCTCGTCGTTGTCGTCGGTGAACATCATGATTTTGTCCATCTCCGCACAGCGGGGACAAACCGCACCGGCTATAAAACGCTTTGGGGTCGCCATAACGTAACTCCAGATTGATTCCCCAGTGCCTGCTATAGCCACCGGGGAGGATTAGGTCAGGCCGCTTCGTCTGTGATGCCAGTCTGCTTCAACAAGGCATCCACCTGCGGCTCGCGGCCTCGGAAGGCTTTGAACAGCTCCATTGGCTCCTGAGACCCGCCTTTTTCCAGAATGTTCTGCAAGAACGCCCGGCCGGTTTCCGGATCAAAGATGCCATTTTCCTCAAACAGCGAGAACGCATCCGCAGCCAGTACCTCTGCCCACTTGTAGCTGTAATATCCCGCAGCGTATCCGCCAGCGAAGATGTGGGAGAAGGCGTTCGGGAAACGGTTGAACTCCGGCCCTTCCACTACCGCTATCTCCTCACGCACTTTTCGGTGCATGTGCAGCGGATTGGTAGGCGCCTCTTCGGCAAACTCCGCATGGAGGCGGAAATCGAACAGGGAGAACTCCAACTGTCTCACCATAGCCATGCCTGACTGGAAGTTCTTGGCCGCCAGTAGCTTCTGCAGCAGGTCTTCCGGTAGTGGCTCCCCGGTCTCGTGATGGCTGGCAATCAAGGCTAAAGACTCTGGGTTCCAGCACCAGTTTTCGAGAAACTGGCTGGGCAGCTCTACCGCATCCCAGGCCACGCCGTTGATGCCGGACACATCCATAACTTCCACTTGGGTAAGCATGTGATGCAAACCGTGGCCAAATTCGTGGAACAGGGTGGTTACTTCATCGTGGGTGAGCAGCGACGGTTTGCCATTCACCGGTGGCGTGAAGTTACAGGTAAGGAAAGCCACTGGCAGTTGCAGTGTGCCACGCTGGTCGCGCCAGCGTACCCGGCAGTCGGCCATCCAGGCGCCACCACGTTTGCCTTGACGGGCAAACAAGTCGAAGTAGAACCAAGCAATGGGTTCGCCGTTGCGGCTGATGCAGTAGGCGGTGGCGTCTTCGTGCCAGGTTTCTACATCTGATTTGGCTTCAATTTGTATATCGAATAGCTTTTCCGCAACTCGGAACAAACCGGGTACCACTTTATCCACCGGGAACCAGGGGCGGAGTGTTTCAGGGGAGATGTCGTAGCGCTGCTGGCGAAGCTTTTCGCTGTAATAGCCAACGTCCCAAGCCTTTAGGTCATCCAGACCGTGTTCGTCTTTGGCAAAGGCTTTCAGTTCTGCATAGTCTTTCTCTGCAACCGGCTTGGATTTGGCCGCCAGCTCGTTGAGGAAGCCCAGAACTTCATCCGTATAACGAGCCATCTTTTTGGCCAGCGAGCGCTCGGCATAGTTGTTGAAGCCCAGCAGTTTGGCCAGCGCATGGCGGCGCTTGAGGATTTCGGCCATTACCTGAGTATTGTCCCAGGTTCCGGCATCTGGCCCTACGTCTGAAGCGCGGGTAACAAAGGCTTCGTAGACTTCGTGGCGCAGCTCACGGTTGTCGCAATAGGTCATCACCGGAAAGAAACTGGGGAAATCCAGAGTAATTACATAGCCATCCAGTTCTTTCTGGCTGGCCGCCTGTTTCGCGCCTTCAAGAGCGGATTCTGGTATACCGGCCAGCTCTTCA
Source organism: Marinobacter sp. S6332 (assembly GCF_023016045.1). Classification (GTDB taxonomy): domain Bacteria; phylum Pseudomonadota; class Gammaproteobacteria; order Pseudomonadales; family Oleiphilaceae; genus Marinobacter. The sequence continues at coordinate 449,832 of NZ_JALKAP010000001.1, forward strand.
ACATCGGTAATATGCTTGAACCAGTTTTGGGTGGCATCCAGCACATTGTCGCTGAAGCGGTTCGTGAGTTCTGACAGCTCACGGGAAAGGTCCGCATACTGCTTTTTCTGATCGTCGGGCAGGTCGACGCCGCCAAGGTGGAAGTCGCGCAGGGTGTTATCCACCGCTTTGCGTTGGGCTTCGCTCAGTTCGTTGAAATCATCCCGGGCGGCGAGCTTTTTGTAGGCTTCACACAGGACTGAGTTCTGGCTGACTTCGGTGCTGTACTCTGTGAGCTTTTCCAGACAGTTTTTATAAACTTTGCGCAGGTCGTCGTTGTTCATCACGCTGTTGAGGTGCGAGATAACCGACCAGGCGTTGCTCAGCTTGTTTTCAAGTGACTGCATGGGCTGAACCAGTGTGTCCCAGGTGGGGTCTTCATTCTGGGCCAGACTGGCGATTTTCACGCGGTTTTCGCTGAGAATCTGGTCGATCGCCGTTTCCATGTGTTCGGGTCTCACATGGTCAAACCTTGGCAGCAAATCATTAGTCAATAACGGGTTATTCATGGATCCCCTTCTCAGCTGTTAAAGTGTGAGGTAGCTTCCTTTGTATCAAACATCGGGGGAAGGCGTCTGTGTAGAGGCTTTGCCAAAACACGCCGTAAATACGTCCATGTAGGCTCGGCTCCGCCATCCATGGCTCCGCACGGTTTTGGCAAAGCCTCTACACAGCCGCCCTCAGCTCCCGGAAAAACGCAACATAGGGTATATGTAATGACGAATGTACGTTCTCACAAGGGTATCACGCCAAATTTAGGGGAGCGCACTTTGGTGGACCCCAGTGCAGTAGTGATCGGCGATGTTAAAACCGGAAACGATTGCTCCATCTGGCCGATGACCGTGGTGCGGGGTGATATGCACAGGATACGTATCGGCGACCGTTGCAGCATTCAGGACGGCTCGGTGCTTCACATCACCCATGCCAGCGATTTTAACCCGGGTGGTCATCCGCTTACCTTGGGCGACGATGTGACTGTCGGGCACAAGGCCTTACTGCATGGCTGCACCATTGGTAGCCGGGTGCTGGTGGGCATGGGCTGTATCATTATGGATGGTGCGGTGGTGGAGGATGAGGTGATTGTGGCAGCGGGCTGTTTGGTGCCGCCAGGCAAAACACTGGAGTCCGGGCATCTTTATGTTGGCTCGCCGTGCAAGAAGGCACGGGCTTTGACCGATAAGGAGCGCTCGTTTTTTGCGTACACGGCGGCCAACTATGTGAAGCTCAAGGACGAGTATCTGGCCGACGCTTAGTGCTCGGCCACAGTGCTTCTTTTTGCACCCGCCTGTTCCAGCGCCCGGGCGTAGTCTGCGCCTTTGCGGTGCTGGGATACGTGATCCAAAAAGGTTTTACCGGCCTCGTCAGTGGCGTTCAGATCGCCGCCGGCTTCTACGAAGAAGCCCACAAAGCGTTCAAAATCATCTGCTCTCATGGCTCTGTATGCTTTCAGCAAGGCCGTGTAGTCAGATCCTTCTTCTTTGGGCTCGCTTGGCAAGTGGCTTTTTACGCGCTCGTCGCTCCACTCTTCATCAAGAACCTTGGGTTTATCTGGGCCGCTCATATTTTCCCTCCTATATTTGTATATTTATGCTCAAGGCAGGATTTCCACGGGCAAGTCGCTGGTTGAGACGGATTCGTCACACTCCGGATCGCGTATGGCAATTTCTACCCGGCGGTTCAATGCACGGTTTTCAGCCGTATCGTTCGGGGCAAGGGGGTTGGTTTCGGCACGGCCAGCGGCGACAACGCGCTCGGCGGGGACCTGCCGAGTCATAACCAATTCGTGTACCACAGAGACAGCACGGGCAGCGGAAAGGTCCCAGTTGGAGCGGTAGCGGCTGCTGGATATAGGTCTGTCGTCGGTGTAGCCAGAAACCAGTACATCCCCGGTGCACCCCGCCAACACGCCAACCACTCGCTCAATAATGGGGATCATCTCTGGCTTGATAGCGGCCTCACCAGACCGGAAGGCGGCTTCTTCCGAGAACCGGATAACCACTTTATTTTTGTCGTAGTTAACGCTCAAAGCACCGGACGCCACTTCGTTTTCCAGCTCGCGGATCATGCTGCTGGCTAGGTCTATAACGCCGCCGGAAATAGCCGTGGTTGTGGAGTCCGGCGCGCGCTCGTCAATAAATTCAGGCTCCCGGGTTTGGGACTCCGTGGGCTCTGGCAGTGATACGGTATCTGACTCCACCAGAGTAATCGGTGAGCCGCCTATGTCATCACTCAACACATTGGCAGAACCGAACGCCACGGACATGGAATTCGCCATGGCTTTGTATTTTTCAATATCCATTTCCGCAAACGACAGCAACAGAATAAAAAACGTTAGCAGCAGCGTGGCAAGATCGGCAAAAGTAACAATCCACGCAGGTGTTTGGTTTTTCTGCCGAGGCTTTCTGGCGTTCCGGATTGTTTGCAAAACCTCAGGCCTCCCGCTCCGGTGCCAGCCCTTTGCGGTGCTCCGGCGTCACAAATGACGATAGCATTTCGGTCATCACTCTTGGGTTCTCGCCACGCATGATGTTGCGCATGGAGGTGATGATCAAAATTTGATTGCGGCTTTCATCTTCTGCCTTGAGCTGAAGCTTGTCCGCCAGTGGTAGGGCAATCAATTGAGCGATGAAGGCGCCGTATAGCGTTGTAAGCAAAGCCACGGCCATAGCTGGGCCGATGGACGAGGGGTCGTCCAAGGAATTAAGCATTTGCACCAACCCCACCAAGGTACCCAACATACCGATAGCTGGCGCGGATTCACCAATGCCTCGGAATACCCGTTCCGCTACTTCGTAGCGTTCTGCCATTTGCTGGGACTCTTGGGCCAGTGCCTCTTCCACCAGTTCAGGCGGGTGGCCATCCACACACAGGTTGATGGCTTTTTGCAGAAATTCATTTTTGGTACTGTGGTTTTCTAGGCCCAAAATACCTTCTTTGCGCACTACCAGAGCCAGCGCACCTGCCTCACGAATCAGTTCTGTTGGTCGTTCGACTTTATCGGTAAACGCCGCACTCATGGCTAAACGGAAAGCACTCATTACCGAGGACATGCGAAACTTTACGAGTGTGACCGCAAAGGTGCCACCTACAACAATTGCCAAACCCGGCAGGTTTAGGAAGGTGAGAAGCGAGGCGTTTGCCAACATCGCCAGAATCACAATCAGAATACCGGCGACAAGCCCGACTAGGGTAAGAATGTCCATGCATAGCCCCTAATGATTAGCACTTACTAGATAGCCCTTGCGGGTTGTTGTCTGTAAGACAGGCCCCGTGCGGTGCAAGCTGTCAGTCGTTGCGCAAGGCGTCAATAACCAGCGCAGTGTCTGGCATTACTCCCCGCCACACACGGAATGATTCTGCGGCCTGTTCAATCAACATGCCCAAACCATCAAAAACGCGAACCGCCCCATTATCTATAGCCCATTGGTTGAACGTGGTTGTTTGCAAAGAATACATCATGTCGTAAACAACCGTGGCAGCGTTGATCACATTTGTGTGAAGGGGTGGCAAGTCGCCCTGCAAGCTGGCACTGGTGCCGTTGATAATGATATCGAATGGCCGATTTGGTGCTTCAAACCCGCAAGCGCTCAGGGTCGTAGCACCCGCCTCATCTGCAAACAGTGTAGCCAGAGCTTCAGCTTTGGCCACTGTACGGTTTGCGATCATCAGGCTTGCGGGCAGCTGTGCAAGCAGGGGGCCGAGAACACCACGCACGGCTCCTCCAGCACCCAGAATCAATATTCGTGCGCCTTTGAGCTGTACACCATGATTGGCTGTCAGGTCCTGAACCAGTCCTGTACCGTCGGTATTATCGGCCATGAGTTGACCTTGATTGTTCTGGTACAGCGTATTCGCGGCACCCGCTTTTTCGGCTCTGGCAGCCCGGCTATCCGCCAGCGCCCACGCCTGCTCTTTGAAAGGTACCGTTACATTCAGCCCCTTTCCGCCACCCTCGAAAAACTGGCGAACCGTCCCGGCGAAGTCTTCCAGAGGCGCTTGAATAGCTGTGTACTCAACCGGCTCTCCTGTTTGCTTAGCAAACAGGCTATGAATTCTCGGTGATTTGCTGTGGTTTATCGGGTGGCCAATCACTGCATAAAGCTCGTTACTCATTAACAACCCCGTTTACGTTGCGTCACCGGCCAGCCAATCGCGCCCGGTAAGAAAATGCTCAGTCAGCCGTGCTTCTTCGCTGCCTGCTTCGGGTACCCGGCTGTAATCCCAGCGCACCAGAGGTGGCAGCGACATCAATATAGATTCTGTGCGCCCACCAGACTGCAAGCCAAACAAGGTGCCCCGGTCGTACACTAAATTGAATTCAACGTACCGCCCTCGCCGGTAGAGCTGAAAATCCCGCTCGCGCTCGCCGTAGGCATGATCCATACGACGCTGAACAATCGGCTCATAGGCTTCAATATAGCTGTTACCCACGGATTGCATCAGCGCGAAGTCTTTTTCAAAATCCCCGGTGTTGTGATCATCAAAGAAAAGCCCGCCAACGCCCCGGGGCTCATCCCGATGCTTCAGATAAAAATAATCATCGCACCAGTCTTTGTAACGGCTATATGTGTCCTCACCAAATGGAGCACAGGCCTCTTTGGCGGTTTTGTGCCAGTGCACACAGTCCTCATCAAACCCGTAATAGGGGGTTAGGTCATAGCCACCGCCAAACCAGTACACGGGTTCACCGTTCTCCGGCGTGGCGATAAAAAATCGTACGTTGGCGTGAGACGTAGGTACGTAAGGGTTATTCGGGTGAATGACGAGGGATACACCCATGGCTTGCCAAGGCGCACCGGCCAAATGGGGACGATGTGCGGTGGCAGACGCAGGCATGGTCGCGCCCATAACATGGGAAAAATTGACCCCACCTTTTTCAAAGATGCGGCCGTCACTGATCACACGACTTACACCGCCACCGCCTTCGGGGCGATCCCAAGCGTCACGCTCAAACTCTGTACCGTCTTCCAGAGCTTCCAATCGTTGGCATATCGCGTCTTGTAAGCCAAGCAGATACTGTTTAACCGCATTGCTATCCGGTTGCTGTGGCATGAATTCTCCTAACGAAGCTGTTTACCGCTGACAATATCAATAATACGGCTGGGTTTCTGATTACCACCAAGGGCGCCGGGCACAATCTGGTCAAGCTGGCCCTTAAAGTAGCGGCTAACCTGAGAGGCGTCACGGGCAGGCTCTAGTCCGGCCGGGTTGCAGGAAGTAGAAACCAGAGGCATACCGGCGGCTTCACACAAGGCTCTAACCACCGAGTGCTCACTCACTCTTACGGCAATCGAGCTATGGCTACCGCGAACCCAGTCAGGAATTTGCTTGTTCACGTCGGGCAACAAACAGGTCACTGGGCCGGGCCAATGGCTCAGAGCCTCCTGCTGAAGTTCCTCGGGCAAAGGATCGAGCAAAAAGCGAATTTGCTCTACAGTCGCAGCTACCAAAATCAGGCCTTTATCAACGGGCCGATTTTTGAGCTCAAGAATGCGTGTAACCGCTTCAAGGTTCCAAGGATCACACCCGAGCCCCCACACAGCTTCAGTGGGGTAGGCGATAACGCCACCTTTCAAAATGGTGCCACGGGCACGTTGTAACTGCTGATCATTTAAAGCACTGGGGGCAGCCATGATGATGTTGTCAGACCATAACGGAATTAATCATCACACTGAATTCAGGCGATTTTCTGGAAGCCTCCGGGAACAGAGCTCACCAACCCTTCAAGCTCTAGAAGCAGAAGAGATTGGACAAGCTGGTCGGCCGGAAGACCGGTTGCCGAACACAGTGCATCGGTTGATTGAGGATCATACCCTAATGCCTCAAACACCGCGATTTCACGGCTGTCCAAAGCGTCCGTTGGGCTGGCTACTTCTTGCGCTAGGTGCCCGGCTGACAGTGACCAAGCACAGCCCAGCTCTTCCAGAATGTCGTCTACCTGATCAACCAAGCGGGCGCCCTGTTTGATGAGGTGATGGCAGCCTCGCGCCACAGGGCTATGAATCGACCCGGGAATAGCAAATACCTCTCGTCCCTGTTCCAACGCTAGCCGGGCGGTAATCAGGGAGCCACTTTTAAGCCCTGCCTCAACGACCAATATGCCCCGGCTCAGACCACTGATAATGCGATTGCGCTGGGGAAAGTGGGCAGCTCTTGCCGGTGTGCCAGGTGGGTACTCCGAAACCATAAGTCCATTGGCGATAACACGCTCGCCAAGTCGGCGGTGCTGGTTGGGGTATATTCGGTCAAGCCCGCACCCAATAACGGCAATGGTTGCATGCCCGGCATCCAAGGCCCCGGCATGGGCCGCGCCATCAACTCCCAGGGCCAGACCGCTGGTGACCAGCAAGCCTCGTTCGCCAAGCTCGGCAGCGAAGCGGCGCGCGTGATCAAGCCCCGCAGGCGTGGCGTTGCGGCTGCCGATTATACCAATCTGCTCGCTGCACAATAAACGCGCATCACCCCGGGTGTACAACACCAAAGGTGCATCGTGGATGTGTCTCAGCGCTTCCGGATAACCAGCGCTCTGCCAAGTTACGATATCAATGCCATGCCGCTCACAGCCCAACAGAGCCTGCCGAGCTGTGTTGACCGCCGTATGGGTTTCATCACGCTGCTGCCATGCCAGAATTGCCGCTATTGTTTCAGCGTGTAAGCTCAGAGCGCGGAGGGTAGCGGCATTTTTTGTAAGAAGATCGGGAAGGTCGGGAATTGTTGCGAGAAGCGCTCGCCGACGGGTACGCCCGAATTTAGGTAAGCAGGTAAGAAACAGCCACTGCGCAGAAAGGGAGGAAAACACGACATCATCCTTGAAGACAGCAAAGCCGGGCCTTCCTGGCCCGGCTTTTGATTAACCGATTAAGAGACTATGGGTTAGTAACTTTGTCGCCCACAGACAACGGACGCGTTGCTTGTAGAACCAGCCCGTAGCTCATTTTTTCGTAAACCTGAAACACCATCAATAAACCGGCCCGCTCCGAGGGCAGCTCAACGGTTTCGTTGGTCACCGGGTCGCGAACGAAATTGCCGCTTTTGAGAACAGCCATTACGTTGCCAGCCTCCAGCCCCTCGCGAGTACCACGGCTAATGGCGACCACATCGAATTGACCAATTTGGGTAACACCGCCATCCACTGACATCATCCTACCCTCAACCTTCTGCTTCGGCGCGCTGGGCACAAAGCTGGTGGTCAGGCGGCGATCTTCGTTGACCAGCAAGCGATCACCAATACGGACTTCTTCGCTAGAGCGCGTGAGATTTACGGTTAGAACATCGCCATCTTCAGAAGACACGTCGCCACGGGCAATGCTACGAGCTTCAAGACCCAGAAACTCGCCGGTGTCCGGATCGCGGAATTCCTTGCTGCGACGGAATACACCCACTTTATCCGCAGGCTTCTCGCCGCGGGCATACACCCTGTCGCCAGCACCGGTCACGATACGCCCATCTGCACCTTCCAGAACATACGGTGCCTTATTGATCAGCTCGGGGCTAACAATGCGGGTATCAGTCAGAAAGCTGCTGATCGCATCCAGAGGAATAGCCGGAATAGGCGTCTCTATCCGCTCCGAGCGCACCTGCGGCGACAACTTCACCACGCCGTTACTGTGCGCCACCTTGGTTACGCGAGGCTGGCCGTCAATATAAACCAGAGCAAGACGATCGCCCGGGTAGATTAGGTGTGGATTGGCAACCTGCGGATTTACGTGCCAGATTTCTGGCCAATACCAGGGATCATTCAAAAACCGCCCTGATATATCCCAGAGGGTGTCACCCTTCACAACAGTGTAACGCTCAGGATGATCAGACCGCAGTTCGGGTGCAGCATGAGCCCAGGAGGTGAATAGCAGCGTAGTGGCTGCCAGAGCGTACAGCAGTTTCCTCATTGTCTAAGTCCTTGATCGCGTGCCTTGGTTCTATGCATTCTGGTAAGGATGCAGCCAGTTTTCTGCAGCTTATTACGTTGTTATGCAACTTACTATAGAAGAAGTCTCGCGAATTGTGATGTTATCTTTTGTTCTTCCAGTAAATTCTATGCCATTTACGAAAGGTTTTGGCTATTGCCTGATCAGTTTGTACTCAATCGACTATTTGTTGGATAATGTACTGCAAATAGGCAAGGCACCGCCAATATTAGTGTGAGGGGAACAATTTGCGCTCTTTGCTGTCGCAATTCAGAGATCGCTTTCACACAGTTACAAAAGGCAACGTTAAAATTTCGCCCAAGCCGTTAGTCATTCAGAATGTCAGCCAAAATTTCTGACGTTCGTCATACAGGCCAAAAGTACGAGCACTATGATACTAGATATTCTTGAATACCCGGACCCCCGTCTTCGCACTATTGCCAAGCCGGTAGACGAACTGACAGACGCCGACCGCACACTGATCGACGACATGTTCGAGACCATGTACGATGCGCCCGGCATTGGTTTGGCCGCCACTCAGGTCAACGTGCACAAGCAAATCATTGTGATGGATTTGTCCGAGGACAAAAGCGAGCCACGGGTATTTATCAACCCGCAGGTTGAAGTCCTCGATGGTGAGCGCGAAGCCATGCAAGAAGGTTGTCTCTCGGTGCCCGGATTTTATGAAGACGTCGAGCGGGTGGAACACTGCATTATTCGCGCTCTGGATCGCGATGGAAAGCCGTTTGAGCTCGAAGCTCGGGGCCTTTTGGCGGTGTGTATCCAACACGAGATGGACCACCTGAATGGCAAGTTGTTCGTGGATTACCTGAGCAACCTTAAGCGCAACCGCATTCGCAAGAAGCTGGAAAAGCAGCAAAAGCAGAGCGCGTGAATATTGCCTGACAGGCGCGCGAGTAAATTGCAGAACGCTTGATAAGTATCGGACCGGGCAACGCCCGGTCTTTTCGTATTCAACGAAACAGAGACCCAACACCGTGCGACTCGTTTTTGCTGGCACCCCGGATTTCGCAGCCACCGCCCTAAGCGCTTTATTGGGCACCCACCACACCCTTGTAGGCGTTTACTCCCAGCCAGACCGGCCAGCCGGTAGGGGTCGCAAGCTTCAGCCCAGCCCCGTCAAACAAGTTGCGCTAGACAACGGAATCCCGGTGTTTCAGCCGGAAAGCCTGAAAACTCCAGAAGCACAGCAAGAACTGGCCAACCTCCAACCGGATGTGATGATTGTTGCAGCCTATGGGTTGATTCTGCCAGAGGCGGTTTTGGCGATACCCGTTCATGGCTGCCTCAACATTCACGCATCGCTTTTACCCCGTTGGCGCGGCGCAGCCCCCATCCAACGCGCGATTGCCGCGGGCGACGAAAATACCGGTATTACCATCATGCAGATGGACAAGGGATTGGATACCGGCGACATGCTGCTGAAATCCGCCACGGCTATTGAATCAAACGATACCGGCGGCAGCCTTCATGACCGCCTTGCACAAATGGGCGGCCAAGCGCTCCTAAACGCTCTGGAGCTGCTGGAAAAAGGCAAGCTTCAAGGCGAAGCGCAGAGTGACGAGCAGGCATGCTATGCCCACAAGCTGTCAAAAGAAGAAGGCCATATTGACTGGACCCAAAGCGCACAAAACATAGAGCGCCTGATTCGCGCCTTCAACCCATGGCCCGGCACTTATACAGACCTTGAGCAGCAACGCCTGCGAATCCACGAGGCCACAGCCACCGATGAGCAGAGTCAAAATCCGCCCGGCACCGTCATCAGACGGGAGAGAGAAGGTATTGATATCGCCTGTGGCACCGGCACTCTACGCATTACGCGCCTGCAACTACCAGGGTTCCGGGCCCAGAGCGTGAACGACTTAATCAACGGTGGCAAACAACTGCTGCTACCCGGACAGGAGCTGAACTAACATGGGCGACTACTATGTGCCCATGCGCGCTGTTGCTGCGGATGTGCTGCTGGCGGTAGAAGAGGGCGAGTCTTTATCGCAATGCCTACCTCCTGCTCTGCAACGTCTCGCGCCCAACGAGCGCCCTGTGCTGCAGGCTCTGTGCTACGGCACTTGCCGCTGGTTTCACCGCCTCGACAGCGAGCTGAATAGTCGGCTCAAAAAACCGATTAAAAGACAGGATCGCATTGTTCACCACCTGATGCTGGTCGCGCTTTTCCAACTCCGTTTCAGCCAGCAGGCTACTTACGCTGTTCTGAACGAATCTGTGGAAGCGTGTCGCGCACTCGACAAGCCCCACCTCACCGGTTTGGTGAACGGTATTTTGCGGGCCGCTGAACGCGAAGGTGCCCCGGAACCGGGAGACGATTCCAGCCGTTTCAGCCACCCCGTATGGATGGTGGAAAAACTGCGCCATAACTGGCCCGACCATTGGCAGCAGATTATGGAAGCAAATAATGCCCAAGCTCCCATGACGCTTAGGGTCAATGCTCTGCGCTTCAGTCGCGACGAGTATCTCGCGCTATTAAACGAAGCAGGCATCGAAGCTAGTGCCACCCGCTTTGCACCTCACGGCATCCAACTGGGCCGTCCAGCACCGGTTGATCAGCTGCCTTGGTTCGCTGACGGCGCCGTTAGCGTGCAAGACGAAGCTGCGCAACTTTGCACCACACTGTTAGACCTAGCCCCCGGCCAACGGGTTTTGGATGCCTGCGCGGCACCAGGGGGTAAAACCTGTGCCATTCTGGAAAACCAGGCAGAGCTTGCCGAAGTGGTCGCTATCGACGAATCTGCTGCGCGACTGCCACGGGTTCAAGAAAACCTAGACCGATTGGACTTGCAGGCCAATTTGCTTCAGGCCGATGCAGCAGATATAGAGCAATGGTGGGACGGTCAAGCATTTGATCGCATATTGCTCGACGTGCCTTGCAGCGCCAGCGGCGTAATCCGCCGCCATCCGGATATCAAATTACTGCGCCGGGAAACCGATATTGTGTCATTGGCAGCAATACAGCTTGGGCTACTCGACGCCATGTGGGCCGTGCTCAAACCGGGCGGTCGCTTGGTATACGCCACCTGTTCCGTGTTCCCACAGGAAAACCACCGTATAATCCAAAGGTTTATTAAGCAGCAAAGCAGCGCTGTTCTGATTGAACCAGAGGTTCAATGGGGCCGCGATATGGGCGCAGGGCGACAGCTTCTACCCGATCCAATCAGCCATGACGGCTTTTTCTATGCCGTGCTGGAGAAACCTGAATCATGAATATCCTGATCCTCGGTGCTGGCCAAGTGGGTGGTACTCTTGCAGAGAATCTAGCCAGCGAAGCCAACGACATTACCGTCATAGACACAGATGCAATACGGCTTCGGGAGCTGCAGGATCGTCTTGATATTCGCACCGTACAGGGCATGGCCTCCTACCCCACGGTGCTGAGCCAGGCGAATGCGGAAGACGCAGACATGCTGATTGCTGTCACCAACAGCGACGAAACCAACATGGTCGCCTGTCAAATAGCCTCGCTTCTGTACAGCACGCCCAAACTCATCAGCCGGGTGAGAGCTAGCGCTTACCTTTCGAACAAAAAACTGTTCGGCCGAGAAAGCGGCTTCCCGATCGATGTAATGATCAGCCCGGAGCATCTGGTTACCCGTCACATTACACGGTTGGTTGAATACCCGGGTGCCCTGCAGGTTCTGGAATTCTCCAAAGGTCTGGTTCGGCTAGTGGCTATCCGCGCCACCGAAGGTGGGCCGCTGGTGGGCCGAGAGCTGTCCTATCTGCGCACGCACATGCCGAAAATAGAAACCCGGGTTGCCGCCATTTTCCGCAAAGACCGAGCCATTATGCCCAAAGGCGACACGGTGCTTGAAGACGGCGACGAAGTGTTTTTTATCGCTGGCGCCGATCACATACGCTCGGTGATGAGCGAGCTGCAACCGCTGGTAAAAAACTACAAACGTATTTTTATCTGCGGCGGTGGCAACATCGGCCAGCGTTTAGCCTACACCTTGGAAGACCGTTATCAGGTAAAGCTGCTTGAACGCGACCACGAGCGCTGTGTGCTGCTTTCCGAAAGCCTGCGCAAAACGGTTGTGCTCGAAGGCAATGCTGCAGACAAAGACATTCTGCTGGAAGAAAACATTGAGAATACCGATGTGTTCATCGCCGTTACCAACGATGACGAAGCCAATATCATGGCGTCTTTGCTGGCCAAGCGTTTGGGCGCCCGCAAAGTATTCACCCTGATCAACAACCCCGACTATGTGGACTTGATTCAGGGCGGCGAGATTGATGTGGCGATTTCTCCCCAGCAAACCACCATTGGCAGCCTGCTCACCCATGTACGCCGTGGCGACGTTGTAAACGTTCACTCACTGCGTAGGGGCGCTGCCGAGGCAATCGAAGCCATTGCCCATGGGGATCATAAATCCTCAAAAGTCGTTGGCCGGCGGCTGGATGAAATCAACCTCCCTCAAGGTGCGACCATTGGCGCAATTGTTCGCCTCAATGAAGTGCTGATCGCACATGATCACTTGCGTGTGCAACCAGACGACCACGTTATTCTGTTCCTGGTAGATAAATCCCGGGTACGGGAGGTTGAGAAGCTTTTCGCCGTGGGGCTAACGTTCTTCTAGTTCAAAATCAATAGCATGAAGACTACTTAGAAATACCGCTTTGGCGAGCGTATAATGCGCCTTTTTTCCGAATGACCCTCTTGCGGGCGAATGAGCCCGAGATTGGCGCGATGAATGCGATCGATATAAAAGAGTGGCTACACACAGACCGAATCAGCAGGCAAACGTTGTGAAAGAGAAGGCGACAGACAAGGCAACGAACAGCACTCCAGACATCAAGACTTTCCAAGGCTTGATTTTGGCTCTGCAAAATTTCTGGGCGCAGCAAGGCTGCGTTGTGCTTCAACCATTGGATATGGAAGTGGGCGCAGGTACCTTTCACCCGGCTACCTTCCTTCGGGCCATAGGGCCGGAAACCTGGAACGCTGCCTACGTACAACCGAGTCGCCGCCCAACTGACGGTCGCTATGGCGAAAACCCCAACCGCCTGCAGCATTACTATCAGTTTCAGGTGGTACTCAAGCCGTCGCCAGACAATATTCAGGAACTTTATCTCGATTCGCTGAAAGCACTAGGGCTTGACCCGCTGGTGCACGACATTCGTTTTGTAGAAGACAACTGGGAATCGCCCACGCTCGGCGCCTGGGGTCTGGGTTGGGAAATCTGGTTGAACGGTATGGAAGTCACCCAGTTTACCTACTTCCAACAAGTGGGCGGCCTTGAATGCTACCCGGTCACCGGCGAGCTGACGTACGGTCTTGAGCGCATCGCCATGTACTTGCAAGGCGTAGACAGCGTTTACGATCTGGTATGGATCGAAGGCCCGGACGGCGTAGTCACCTACGGCGACGTGTTCCACCAGCAAGAAGTGGAAATGTCCACGTACAACTTTGAGTACGCAGACGTTGAGTTTCTGTTCCAGAGCTTTGATGTGCACGAGCGTGAAAGTGCCCGGTTGATCGAAGCGGGCCTTGCGTTGCCTGCTTATGAGCAGGTTTTGAAGGCTTCTCACACATTTAACCTATTGGACGCCCGCCACGCTATCTCCGTTACCGAGCGCCAGCGCTTCATTTTGCGTGTACGCACTCTGGCTCGGGCTGTTGCTCAGGCGTACTTCGACAGCCGCCGCAAACTCGGCTTCCCGCTAGCCCCGGAAGCATTGCGCCAAGAAGTATTAGCCGTCGCCGAAGCCGCCGATAACAAGGCCAACGGCAAGAAAGGCAAAAAAGCGAAGCAGGCACAACAGGAACAGGGAAACGCATAATCATGGCAAAGCAGGATTTTCTCGTCGAACTGGGCGTTGAAGAACTCCCCTCGAAAGCACTCAAGCCACTGTCTGATGCGTTCACTCAGGGTATCACCAAGGGTCTGGAAGAAGCTGGCATCGCATTCGGTAAGGTAGAAGCCTTTGCTACGCCTCGCCGTATGGCTGTGCGCATACGCGATCTGGCCGATGCCCAGCCCGACAAGCCCGTTGAAAAACGCGGCCCGGCCGTGAAAGCCGCGTTTGATGACTCCGGCAACCCAACACGGGCTCTTACGGGCTTCGCCACCTCTCTGGGCGTCACTCCGGATCAGCTCGACACGCTGGAAACCGATAAAGGTGCCTGGTTGGTTTACCGCACCGTAGAGCAAGGCAAGCCAACTGTGGATCTGATGTCCGGGCTGGTTGAGCAATCGCTTGCGGCGCTGCCTATTCCCAAGCGCATGCGCTGGGGCGCTCACCGCACTGAGTTCGTTCGGCCTGTACATTGGCTGGTTATGCTGTTCGGCAATAAAGTTATTGATACGCCCATCATGGGGCTGACGCCAGGCAACAAAACCATGGGCCACCGCTTTCATTGCCCAAAAACACTGATCATCCCAACGCCAACCGATTACGAAGTTGTTCTTGAGCAAGAAGGCTATGTGATTGCCGATTTTGCCAAGCGCAGAGAAATGATTCGCTCCGGCGTCAGCGCTCTTGCTGAAGCTGAGGCAGGTGGCAAGGCAGTGATCAACGAAGACCTTTTGGATGAAGTCACCGGCCTTAACGAATGGCCAGTACCGCTTATGGGGCGGTTTGACAAACGCTTCTTGGAAGTGCCGGCAGAAGCTCTCATTTCCTCCATGGAAGAGCACCAAAAATACTTCCACGTGGTAAGCACCGACGGCGACATGCTGCCCTTGTTTGTAACCGTTGCGAACATTGAGAGCAAAGACCCTTCTCAGGTTATCTCCGGCAACGAAAAAGTGATTCGGCCACGGCTGGCGGATGCCGCTTTCTTCTACGAAAACGACCGCAAGATCCGTTTGGAAGACCGCGTAGAAAGGCTCAAGCCGATTGTCTTTCAGGAGAAACTCGGCAGTATTTACGACAAGTCTGTGCGGGTAGCCGCATTGGCGAAGAAAATCGCCGCCGCCATTGGCAGCGATCCCGCTCTGGCGGAACGTGCCGCCATGCTGGCGAAGACGGATCTGGTAACCGAGATGGTGCTGGAGTTCAGCGACCTTCAGGGCATTATGGGCCAGTACTACGCAGCCGACGACGGCGAGCCTGCAGATGTGGCCAAGGCCATGAACGAACAGTACATGCCCCGCTTCGCTAAAGATGGCCTACCTACAACCATGACCAGCTGCGCACTCGCCATTGCAGACCGTCTGGATTCCTTGGTAGGGCTATTTGGTATCGGCCAGCCACCCTCCGGCACCCGCGACCCCTTCGCCCTGCGCCGGGCCTCTTTGGGCGTACTGCGCATCATTATTGAGCGGGAACTGCCGCTGGATCTGCAAACGTGCTGCGAATGGGCGGAAGAAAACTTCTCCGGGCTGACTGAAGATAACACTGCCTCCAACGTAGTGGACTACATGCTCGACCGGTTCCGCGCCTACTACGATGAGCGCGGCATTGGTGCCGAGGTATTTCTAGCTGTTCACGCCCGTCGCCCTACACGCCCACTGGATTTCGACCGCCGGGTAAAGGCGGTGGAAGCCTTCCGCCAGCTACCAGAAGCCCAAGCGCTCGCCGGTGCCAACAAGCGTGTTTCCAACATCCTGTCCAAGCAGGGCGGAGACAGCGTTGGGGAAAGCGTAAACAGCAACCTGCTGCAAGATGCCGCCGAGAAAACACTGGCAGCACAGGTAGAGCAGCAAGCTGCCAAGGTGATTCCACTGTTTGAGCAAGGCAACTACGCCAACGCGCTGCAATCACTGGCCAGCCTGCAAGAGCCTGTAGACAGCTTCTTTACCGAAGTGATGGTGATGGCAGAAGATGACGCCGTGCGAGATAACCGCCTCGCATTGTTGAACCGGCTGCACAACCTGTTCTTGCGCGTTGCCGATATATCATTGCTGCCCACCGCTGGCTGACCGATGCTAATCATCCTCGACCGGGACGGGGTCATCAACGAATACGATGGCAACTACATCTGCTCTGTGGATGATTGGCAACCCATTCCCGGCAGTATCGAAGCGATGGCACGGCTTTACAAAGCGGGCCATCGCATAGCCATCGCCACCAATCAATCGGGCATTGCCCGCGGGTTCTACGGCACCGACATACTGGATGGCATGCACGAAAAGATGACGCAACTGCTGGAGGCTATGGGCGGACGCATTGAGTTCATTGCATACTGCCCACACCTTCCGGATGACGGTTGCGCTTGCCGCAAGCCACTCACCGGTCTACTGAAACAAATCCGTGATCACCTACAACTGAACACCCTCAAGGGTGCCATTATGGTGGGGGACAGCCGCAAAGATCTGGAAGCTGGCGTTGCGGAAGACTGCCAGCCTGTACTGGTAAGAACCGGCAATGGCAAAGACACCGAGCACCATCTGAAAACCCGCCCGATCCCCAGCGCTAAAGTGGCAATATACGATCACCTTAGTGCTTTCACGGATGCGTTTTTATCCGGCCCAGGGCTGGAAAAGAGTAAGTGAACCCGTATAATACCGGCGGTTAATCGGCGTGTGGCGCAGCTTGGTAGCGCACTTCGTTCGGGACGAAGGGGTCGCAGGTTCGAATCCTGCCACGCCGACCAGATATCAACGACTTAGGGCGCATCTTCGGGTGGGCCCTTTTTCGTTTCTGGCTAGGTACAGGTTGGGTACATAAACCGGCCACCACTCTATCCCCGGTTCACACCCGTTCATCGAAAGCCGCTTCAACGTGCCACGTCTGCGCACGCTCTCGTTTCCGTTGGCTACTACTTTACCACGCAATCTTTGGCTTATTGCAGTTATAGCCTAATTACACCAGCCAAACATATCTCGTATCCACGTAGAATTTAATCGTGTTCACAACTAAACGGAGATGGAGATGAAAGATACGCAGAAAATGTACTTCTCAGATACGGAGGTGGGAAACTACTACTCACTATCCCGATACACCATTAGGCGCTGGGTTCGCGAAGGCAAGTTTCCCCCCGGAAAGAAACTGGGCTCTAGAACCAGGCGCTGGCCACTGAGCGACCTTCAAAAGTTCGATCAGGAGGTGCTCGGCCGGAATGGGGGTGTGCCTACTGAGTGATCATGACGTCTGGGGCAAAGACCTCTACTGGAGTCTGCGCCCCATCGCCACTCTCGTGACGTATGGGCGGCTACAGCATCATTACAAATTAATTCAGAGCGATTTGAGTTTCGAGAATTAATGTTAACCGCGGCTAGGTCTAGGCGTGAGAAAAAGGTGTCGACTCATCGGAGGAAAGGTTTCTGCGGCGATTGATCACTAATTCCGGGGTGTAATGATTCTTATCATCCTGATCTTCAAACCCCAAGCGCTGGTAAACGTTACCACCGATACCTGGTATGACATTATTATCCGCTGATTTTTGATCGTCCTGAGCAAAATAAGAATAAGAGAAGCGGCGAGTAATATCGCTCGCGAACTCTTTTTCAAGATTCAACTTAGCGTTTGTAAACATCACCGGAGCAACTACATAAATCATTGATGGATTCGATTCACGAATAAGGTGCGTAAGATTCGTTTTTACCACACAAGCACCAGAAATGATTGATTTTGCGACAATAAGACTCTCTACCGACTTTATAGCAGGTTCGGAGTACTTTCTCTGGATGGGTGCTGTATCGGGAATATTTCTGGTTTCGTCTCCAGGAAAACGCTTGTTCCAAAAGCAAGCTACGGAAATCGAGCTAACACTACCCTTCAAGCCTTCAATGATTCCCTGAGCCAGAAAATCTGCGTCTTCAACTGTACAGGCGATGCCTACAGATTTACCTTCGAGCTTGTCCCTGAGCGCTTTACCATGCTCAAAACCCAGCTGATACATGATATGTTTATATTCTTCAGGGGGCGTTGCAGGGGCGGCTAGACGATCCAATAAAGATTGAATGGAGGCGTTAGCGAGTTCGGTCAGTGTCCGGCTCATATCAAGTGCCTCTCTAATTCTTCGAATGTAGACGGTTCTTCCATGACTATAATTCTTTGAAATTCAGAGAACTTCTCAGAGCCCACCGAGTACTCAAGTACGCCAGAATCTGACTCCAGATAACTCCACTCGAAAAACCCTTGTCCCATAGTATAGTGGAAACCTTCAATTTGCATCAGTATCGCTTCAAATTTTTCAAGAATGTCAACTCTAGATAGCGATCTAACGTAATTTGGCTCGTGCCGCAGAACCCGCTCCCAAAGATCCTTGAGGTTACAGGGGGTACCACAGTTACTCACCCACTCGCCGACAAATAAAGATCCCAGTCTTTCTATCTTATCGAGGTCAGCGTTAACACACAGACTCGCGAGCGCATCGCGGAGCTTGGGTTCAATCTGGAGGAGGTGGTTTAGAGTCTCTCCAAAGGCGAACTGTTCCACAGCCGAGTAGTTAGAAATATCTTCTGGGATTGATCTTTGGAGCCTTGCTGCTTTCTCTGCGCAGGGTAAGACGAGCGTGGAGGAAGTTTTGCCCACGCCAGCTCCTTCGTTCAAGAGCTTCTGATACCGGAAATCATCGGCAATCGGATGGTCACCTGAGCTCCAAGAGACGTTTTCAGTATTTTTGAGCTGGAAGTGCTGATGACAAGAATCTTCGTTCCAGAGAATTACAAAGTCATCGACGAAATCCATCGTTTGTGTCGATAGGTATGGCGCTGGCAGTCCGTTCTGGATTGTATCCCTCACGAGCTTTGCAGCATTGTAGACGGCGAACCAATTTTCGTATTGAACCCCCTCTCCACCAGCCTTTCCCCCACGGTGCTTATTTGCGAGATAAGTCGAGGCCGCGAGACCACATACCTTTTTGGAGAGTTCCAGATTGTCCATTTGCATTATGAGTTGAGTCCAAATTCGCCAGTATGTAGAAATTAGATGCAGATAGGAGTATATCCGCGCCAATTGGCAGGCCCTTAAAACTGCGTCACATTCAGGGTGAGTCGCAGTATCCGGGTCTACCCCATCATGTGTCGCCGTCTGGTGGATTGACTGATTTTTTACGTATCAACAAACGAGCGGAAACGGAGGGAAGCAAACACCTGTGTTGCCCTATGGTGATATAGGCCATCCAAAAGGGCAAAACTTGTACTTCTTGCTTCCAGGCCCCTGTTCGTCACTGCGTTGTGGACGCCCCCACCACGTCCATCAGCTTCGCGTAGTCAGTCACGACATCATATTTCACCTTGTCCTGAGCGACCTTTAAATTGATCTCGTCGAAGAACTTTCTAGCACATTCGATCTTGGTCTTTTCGATTTCCCGCAGTTTCATGGACGACATCGACCCTTTGGTCTCAGCAACAAAGTAGATGTGCTTGATGTTGTCAGCCTGAAAGGAAATCGCCCAGTCCGGATTGTAATCGCCCACGGGGGTAGGAATCAGAAAGCCTCTCGGCAGCTTGGCGTAAACCACCACTTCACTGCTCGTATCCAATTCTTTCACGAAGCGGCGCTCAACATCAGAATCCGTAATCGCGTAGTCATATACGTGGTTCTTCAGCTTTTCCGTGGCGCGGGAGAAGTCCTGGCAAGTCTGATTGGCGGTGAAGATATCCACATCGTACCGTTCATCAACTTCATCGTAGGCCAGTCGCTCAATCACCATAGCGGCTTTTTGTTCAGTGATAAGCCGTGATGCCTCGGCAATGAAGTGTTCCGGGTTCTGGCGGAACTGGTTGAACACGGCGGTCTGAATGCTCTGAAGAATGCTGGCTGCGGTCCCACGGATCAAGTGGGCATTTTCTGACACCTTACCCAACAGGTCATAGCGGACCCTTGAGTGGATGGAGTCGCCGTATTCGGTAGCCGTTTCTTCAACCTTGAAGCCATCGCCTCTACGCAATTGTTCGTCGGTCAGCGCCTCTTGCTGAATGCCTTTCTGTACGGTGTACTGCAGCGGTGTAACCCGCAGTTCCTTGTCCAGCGTTGCAATGCACTTGCGCACCAATTCATCGGAATCAAAATCGACGCGGTACACGGCTTTGCGATTGATGCGCTGCCACAGCGCCTGGAATTCTTTCTTGTCGAAGTTGGCATTGAGCAGGTTTGTCTTCGGTTTACGTCCATCCTCGATCTTGGGCAGCTGGCCTTCACTGAACACGGTGTCGATCAAGGCAAAGATCTGTTCACCGAATGGCTTCAGATCCTCGGGTAACTCCGCCAGGGCGCCTTGTGCCTTCGCATCATGGTAGGTATCGATAACTTGGTCTGTATCGTCGGTATAGTCGTTCTTTACCAGATAGCGGTATATCTTCTTTGCCATGGCAGATGTGACTTCTACAGTGCCTTGCTCGGTTGCCAATAGCTTGCCCGTGAAATAGGCTTCAGTTGCCTGACGCGGCCGGGCACTCAGATTTTCACTGATTTCCTGTTGCAGCCCGGTAACGAAATCCTTGTAGCTCTCGCTGGCGATCACGGTCAGTACGTTGATGTCATGAACGACGGCAGGGTTATCCATGCGGTCGCCGTGCCTATCGACTGACAATCGCAGGCCGCGCCCCACCTCTTGGCGGCGGGATATCATGTTGTCGCTGTGCTTAAGCATGCACATGATAAACACGTTGGGGTTGTCCCAGCCTTCACGCAACGCCGAGTGGGAAAAGATAAACCTCGTAGGTTCCTGAAAGGAGAGCAGACGCTCTTTGTCTTTCAGGATCAGATCGTAGGCGTCCACATCATCGGAATCGACAGCCCGCTTACCCACTGCGGGGTCTTTCAGACGTTTGGTCTTCTTATCGATGGCGAAGTAACCCTGGTGAGTGCTCGCCGGGTCAATATCTTCCAGGTACTGGCGGTAGGCCTGATTATCGATGACCAGTTCAGACAGGTATTCATTCTTCAGTAGCTGATACTCTTCCTCAAAGATGCGGGCGTACTCGCCATTGTCATCTTCCTGATCGTAGTCACGATACTTGGCCACCTCGTCGATAAAGAACAACGACAGTACCTTGATGCCCTGCCCGAACAGCTGTTTCTCCCGGTCCAGATGCGCCTTGATGGTCTCGCGGATCTGAATACGACGGATGTCGCCTTCGGAAACGTCGCCACTGGCCTCTCCAGCCGTGAGCACCAGCCCATTGGTGAACTCCACGGTGTCAGTAGTGGCGTCAATCTGGCTGATGGTGAAGCCGTCCCGGTATTGATCCAGCTCACCAGATTCCGCGAACAGATCATCTTTGAAGCGAAGACGCCTGAGCTGACGCTTGATCTCGCCGGATTTGAGTTTTACTTCAAGCTCTATGCGGGCGACCGGTGCATCCTTGGAGATGTCGATACCTTCCAGATACAGGTAGGCGTTGGTGCCGGCCAGGCCACGTGTCTGGATGCCGCGCACAGCGATCTTTTTGACCAGTTTTTGGTTGTAGGCGTCCAGAGCATCCAGGCGATGAATACGGTTGTGCTGGGTACGGTGAGTGGCCGAGTAGCGGAGAATTGCTAGCGGATTAAATTGGGGTAAGGCCTCCATGGTGGCTTTACCTTCCATCTTCTGCGGCTCGTCCAGAATCAGGAAAGGCCGGTTTGCGGCGATTACATCGATAGGCTTGCGCGACTGAAAGTCATCGAGCTCATCATAAATGCGTCTGTTATCGGCACCCCGGGCGTTGAAGGCCTGGATGTTCATAATCATCACATTGATGCCGGCGTCGGAAGAAAAACTTTCCAGCTCATGCAGTCGCTTGGAGTTGTAGATGAAGAACCGCGCCTTTTTGCCGTAGCTTTCGGTGAAATGCTCAGCGGTGATCTGCAGCGACTTATACACGCCCTCGCGGATAGCAATCGAGGGCACCATGATGATGAACTTGCTCCAGCCATAGCGCTTATTCATCTCGAAAATGGTTTTGATGTAGCAATAGGTCTTGCCGGTGCCGGTCTCCATCTCCACGTCCAGGTGGATGCGTGTGGCGGCCAGGGCATCCTTTTTGTAGGCGGCTTTAGCCGGCACACGGTTGTTCTTGGTGTCGTAGGTGGTGAAATCCGTCAGTGACGATGACGTCGGGAGGTTCTGCCGACGCTGAACGGCCTGAATGTTCTCTAATACCTGGGTTTCACCTAGTGCCAGGTCGGCATTCTTGAAGCCCTCCGCGTCGAAGGCGCCAGTCTGAGCCTGCTGGCCGGGGTCGATGCGGTAGGCCAGGCCGTCACGCATGGGTTGACCAGCAAAGCAGTCCACTACGGATTCGACGGCATTCGTTTGGTAAGCCTGGGTTTTGAATTTGAGCTTCATAATAAAATTTTCTCTTTGCAGGCTCTTTGCAAAATGGCGGCTCCAAAGAGCTATAACTCGTTGAATGTAATGGGCTTTATGCGAATCTCTTTGCAGTTCTTCATGTTCTCTTTGTCAGCCTCCAACAAGATGCTGTGTCGGAACCGGTGTTCTCAATCACTTTTCGGCGGCGCAGCTTTGTCAAAAGCGTGCTGACTTTGGTGCTTTTTTGTTTATCGCTCAGAGCATCACTCAGCTTATCCAGCAACAGCTGGTTGATCTCCGCTCGACTGGCCTGCCCAAATTTTTCCAGGTAATCCGTCAGCAACTTGGCATAGAACTCATCGTCTTGGGGGCGGGTACGGATATAGTCGGCCTTGTCTGCCGTTACCTTGGCAACCGTCGCAGAAACGTGCAAATGGGGTTTGCGACCCTCAATCAGACCTGCTCGCCGTAGGCGGCTTATGGCCTCATCAGGAATTGGCAGTTTCTTTTGCACTCGATCCAGGGCCAGCACATCCGCCAGTGGCAGATCAGTTTTTTGAATCAATAGACGGCTGTAAGCGGGGTCAACCACGCCGCCGTATATGGTCAACCGCACACTACTCGGTTCGGCAAGGTCATATCCGGCATTGGGAAATAGCGACGAGCCTGACGGGCGTACATGTCGTGAATGCCGTATCCCATGGTATCAATCATGTTCAGCTCAGACATGGCCTGGGCAAGAAAGGGATTGCGGTAGCGGTGGGGTGTGCGATTGCCCTCCAGGTAATCATCCGGCGTGCCTTCGTAGAAGTTGCCTACATTTTCGAAGATCAGCCTGTCGGACTGTTCGATCACCACCACCCGGCCATGGAGAGTGTAGTCCTGATGAGCGATGCAGTTATGCAAGGCTTCCAGCACCATCTTCTGGTCATATTTGGACACCTCAATCGGCAACAACTCATCTTCTGGTAACAGACGCAGCTGGATATTACGGATGCATTGATACAGCTGGGTGGTGGTCAGCAGAAAGGGCGGGGCAAAGTGTTGATAGGCCCGCTCTGCGCCCTCCAGCTTCCAGGTCATCTGTGCAGGGTGTGGCGACAGGTGCCAGGCTGCCTCGGGCTTGCCCAGCAACAGGAGCGCAGTTCGGGTGACCTGACCGTTTTGGGTGACCCGTGCCCGATCAAGAAAGGTTGGCAATGGCCAGGCCATGACTTCCTCGGCATTAAAGCGGTTGGCATACTTTTTTGCGAACGCCTCCCGTGCTCTTGCAAGAGCCGCTTCGTCCAGATCGGTCAGGCTGGCGGCCGGCACCAATTGCGCGCTCCAGTCCTGAGCGAGAGTTTGCTGACGAATTTCGTCCAGCTTGTCCAGGCTGAGGGAGACCAGACTTTCCCCGGCCCGGGCGTGGTAGTGACCCTTCCAAGAGATTGGGATGCCCCTTGGAGCCGCGGGAATTTCAAATAACAACACCCGCCCATCTGCGTGTTGTAGTTCGTGGATATCACGAAAGGTAATGCTGGGCTCGGTACTTTGTGCCACCTGCAGCTTCAGGCTATGCAGCCGCTCGGATTCGCTGCGGTAGTTTGTTCCCACCACCTCCCGGGTTTTATTGCTCACGCCAAACACCAGCCAGGCACGCTCCAGCCCTCGCAAATTGGCTTCGTTGCTGAGGGCAGAGAAATACGCACCAATCTTGTTGGTGTCGTAGTCATTGCCCGCCTCTTTGAACTCCGCCACCTCGTTTTCCCAAGTGCGGATCAAGCCTTCAAGCAGCGTGTTCAGGGCCAGTTGGTCCATGCCGTGATTCCTTAGAGGCTTCTGACTTCGGTGCTGGGTGAAAGCTGGCGGAAAATCTGCTCGACGTTTATTTTCACCGCATCAGAGACGAACCCATTGTCGCGGAAAACTACGCGCAAGGGCTCATGCTTGGCCAGCTCTTTGACCAGATCCTCCGTAACACCACTGTCAAAACAAGCGACCAGCGCATTGTCATCGACGAAAAATACGGTTTTGTCTTGCAGGGTTTCGCGACGAATCGGCAGAGTCAGATCTACACCCCAGTCCACCAGCACCTGGAACAAAAGATCTTCTGGAGTGCGGTCGGATTTAACGTTATCCACCGCTTCTAGCAGATCGCCTTGAGATAGCTCATCGGGACGGTAGTAGATGTCCTTCATGTTCGAGTTGTCGAGCTTGAACACCCGGAATCCCTTTGTATTCTTGCCTTGAGCCTTAAACTCTTCGATGACGCTGAGCAAGCGCATCCTACCCATGTCGAAAATGGTCTTCATGCGGTCTTCGGGAATGGGGAGCGGCTCAGCAATTTGAACTCCGATAAAGCGCCGGTTTCCACCGTCTATTCGATTCTGCTCCAGAACAGCGTGGGCAGTTGGAGCGCTACCGGAAAAGAAGTCCATGACGATCGCATTTTCGTCTGGCTTGGTTGCTAGCTGAACGATTCGCTGAACTAGCTCCACGGGTTTGACTGAGTTCAGTACGTTTTCGGTATTTTCGAATGGAACGTATTTAAGAAGCGTCTTCTTTGCATCCTGAGTGTGGCCAACCTCTTTATAAGACCAAAGTGTTTGTGGCGTCCGGCCAGAAGAAACTTCAGAAAGAAATTTTTTAACAGCAGGTGTGTTGTTTCCATCCTTTCCCCACCAGATTCGATTGTCAGCTTCGAGTGCAAGAAATTTTTCCTTGCTGATCCGCCAATATGTGCCGGTTGGTGGACCAGAAATTCTTCTGCCGGAAGGTGTTTCGACAGGATAAACACCCGCATCGTAGGGGTTGCGCGCGGTCATGTTCTCGGCTTTCCATGGTCCGCGCGGATCATCGTCTAGGTTCTTGTATCGAGCCGCCATCTCTTCTGTGCGGGGAAGCTGGTTTGGAAACCACGCCTGCCGGTTCTTGGCAAAAACCAGGACAAAATCATGGTCTTCTGAAAACCATTTGGCTGAGTTTTTAGGTGCATAAACCTTTTGCCAAATGATCGTGGCCACGAAGTTCATATCTCCAAAAACCTCGCAACCAATTTTTCTCAAACTATCGACTTCGTTATCGTCAATGGAGATGAAGAGAACCCCATCATCGGCAAGCAGATTTTTGGCCAGCCGCAGCCGGGGATACATCATTGAAAGCCAATCCGAATGAAACCGACCATTCGCCTCAGTATTGGCAATAAGCCGATTACCAAGCTCCTCCGCTTGGCCGGACTGCCTTAAATAGTCTCCCGTCTCAGTTGAATAATCGTCGTCATAGATGAAATCCCGGCCGGTATTATAAGGCGGGTCTATGTAGATCAACTTGACCCGGCCAAGGTAGGATTCTTGCAATACCTTGAGCACCTCAAGGTTGTCACCCTCGATCAGAAGGTTGTCTGAAGTATCAAAGTCGACGCTTTGATCGCGAACCGGGCGAAGTGTCTTGCCAATTGGTGCATTTGCGGTCGCCAGCGCCTCTCGCTTCCCTGGCCAGTCAAGTCGATACCGCTCCTGTGGTCCCTCGACTATGTCATTACTCAGCTCCTGCTTCAGTTGATCAAAATCCACGGATAGGCGCAATTTTCCGGTTGTTTCATCCCGAGTTTCGGTCACGCATCCTGGAAACAGCTCACGAATCTTTGCAATGTTGTCCTGGCTCAGATCAGGGCTGTGCATTTTGAGTTTGTCCACGGAAATATACCTCTTGAATTCTTTTCTCAGGCTCTGATATGGCTATACGCGAATACGTACCGGTACCCTGGTATCCAAGCGAGCCTTGATTTGTGTATAAAGTTGCGCGGATAAATTCTGCTTATCGCGGAGACTTACCAGAAGTGAGTAGCTTTCTTCGCTATCACATAGACTTTCGCCCCATGGAAAATCATTGCGCGTGACTACAACAAATAGTTTTTTATTGCGTAATGCGGAGTTGGAATTGAATTGAACAAATTTCCAGGATTCAGCTTGGACTGTTCCCTTGCTTCGGGCAGTCTGCCCAATAGTCGCCCCGGCCAGTTCCTTGATGCTTTGATAGTCATCCTTCTTCGTGGCCTTATTAAACATAGTAGTGACATGCTCAAGGTCTCGCGCTGCAACCAATTTAAAATCAATGCGTGTGGCTCGATACTTTATTCGTGTTGAGCGAACAGGCGGCGCGTAGGCCAAAGCGACCGCAATTTCCCGAAGTCGCTTCTTTCCGCCGCTGGTGAAGTCA
The DNA here is from genome assembly GCF_023016045.1 of Marinobacter sp. S6332. GTDB lineage: Bacteria > Pseudomonadota > Gammaproteobacteria > Pseudomonadales > Oleiphilaceae > Marinobacter. The sequence continues at coordinate 476,136 of NZ_JALKAP010000001.1, forward strand.
GGCGGCACCGGGATTTCATAAAAATGGTGCCGCTTGTTTTCGATCCTGCTCTCCGTAATGAGGGTGACAGCATTTTCACTGGACCGCTTCAGCGCAGTTTCATCCACCTCACCATAGCCACAAACCCGGCTAAGCGCTTTGTTTTGTTCAAAGAGGTGCTGACTGGCCTGTGGTATAGCTGCGTTCAGGCAGAGTTGCGCGCGGATGAAATTGGCTGTGGCATCCGGGTGTTCGTGGAATATGGATGCTGCCAGATGAGCCACCTGGGGAGCTGCCATGCTGGTCCCTCCATCCACTAAAAAAGGATGGCCGCTTGCAAACTGATGGTGTGTGGATACAACCCCAAGGCCGGTTAGCCCGTCCAATAATGCGTAGTTAGCGCGCGCGTGTATCGCCCAGTTTCCGCCATGTGCTACCAGTTCTGGTTTGATGGCTCCATCGACAGAGTGGCCGTTACGGGTAAAAGGGGATGGCTGGTCCGCCCCTGCAATTGGTATTTCTGCCGGGTCGAGCGGATAACGCTGACTGTTATAAGTTTGGTTGTGTCGCGCCAGGCTGCCTACGGTAAGCGCGTTTAATGCGGGTGCGGGCTCAATGATCCGCCAACTTTCATTCAGTAGATAGTTTGGGTATTGATCCCGCCATTCCAGACCATCTGGAGAGTCTGCATTGATCCGATGGTTTCCTGATGACACTACAAACAGCACGCCGAGCTCACGAGAAAGGGTGTCCAACGTCACCGAAAATCCTTTCAGGTGTCCTCCAACGTAAGGCTTGTTGGAATCTCCAAAGGACAAGTTGAACACTTTGCAACCATGCTCGGTAACGAAGTATCGAACGGCCTCTTCTATGTGGTTCTCTACAAAGCCTGTAGTGTTTTCATTGTTTCTGTCGAGAATCCGACCACTGTACAAGCGCAAGGTTGGCGCAAAGGCTCCAGCGCGAAGATGTTTTTCAAAATCGCCATAGAGTGCCAGGCCCGCTACGTGGGTGCCGTGCCCATTTTCGTCATGCGGGCCTTCGCCCGGCAGAAAACTCGCTGTTTTAGCTACGGCAGCTTTCAACAACGGATGCCCATCGGCAATGCCACTATCCAGCACTACAACACCCGGCGCTTGGGCTGAAGGTGCCTGAATTTCTGGGAATTGCTGAATATCTTGGAATACTACCGAGCGCTCCAGCGCAAAGCTTGGTGGAAGGTCGATTGATCGAATATCCCTATGGTGGAGCAATGATTTAGCCTGAGCGGCTGTACAGCGCACACGGTAGAGTGTCAGCTCTGGCTTTTTGACCTGGTCGAGCTTCTCAATACTTTGTTCTGACAGCCAGCTTTCAAACTTAGTCCAGGCTTGTTGTCTGGCATCAGGCTTATCTTCTAAAGGCCAGATCTCGACGTCCAAAAGAAAATCTTCATTATCGGGAAAGCCATGCTGCTTCAGTGCCCAACCTTTACGGTCTGCCGAGCTCCAACCATCCACGCTTTGTAATGCGTAGATAACTTCTTTGTTGGTGACATATTTCCCCGAAGCCATGCTGGCAAGCCGAGCTTCAAATTGTGCCATTGCGGCATTCGTAGCGAAGCCGATGACGACGGTTTCGTCTTCCTGGCTGACAACTTCTATCTCAGTGGAAATTTTTCTCAGGTCGTCAGGGTTAAAACCTTTCTGAACTGTGAACCGAAAGAGCTTACGCTCATCAAAACCACCGACATCTTCACAGGCTTCCCTCGTTGCGTTAGCGAGTTTTCCGAGAAGCCCTCTTCCATGAGAGGGCACATCGTCCGGGATCTCGGTGCGCGGGCCACTACCTGAGCGCTTTTGGTTGACCGGCGCTTCTCGTTGAATATTCAGATGCGGAAAGGTTTCTTCCATGACGGCTTAGTTTCCTTGTATGCGAGCCCTTCGGGCGTCTTCACGACGAATGGCCGATTGAAGGTGTCGTTCGCTGAGAAATTCTTTACCTGTTAGCACCATGTCTTTTGCTGCCCGACGCAAGACGCGCTCCACATCGGCATGGCTCATGCCCTTGAAAAGACTGGTTATACGTGCATCGTCAATGTCAAACTCGCGACGCAACCCGCGAAGCTTGATAGACAATAATCGCCGCAATTGCTCCAGGTTCGGAGATTCGAAGACCAGCACTTCGTCAAATCGGCGCCAGATTGCAGCATCTAGGATACGTTCATGGTTAGTGGCCGCGACCAGAATGCTCTTTCCCTCGTAGGCATCCAGCATTTGCAGGAAGGCGTTGACAACACGCTTCAGTTCGCCATGCTCAGCCGTATCCGCGCGTTCTTTGGCCAACGCATCGAACTCATCAAACAAAACAACCATCGGTGTGGTGGCTATGAAATCAAAGACCTGCCGCAAATTGGAGGCGGTTTCTCCCAACAGAGAAGACACCACGCTATCAATGCGAACGATTGCTAGCGGTAGTCCCAGCTCGCTGGCCAGAACTTCTGCTGTCAGCGTCTTCCCACACCCCGGTGGGCCGCAGAACAACAGGCGGTCAGCTGGATGCAAGCCATAGCTATGCAGAGCTTCAGCTCGATGGTGTTCCTGTAATAGCTCGTTCAGTAAAGAAGCGTTTTCATCGGATAACACAGCATCTTCGATGCGACGGACGGGTTCGTTGATCTGCAAAAGTGGAAGGTTGCGTTCTTTATCTTTTGGGACGCGATCACTCAAGAGCGTATTTGTCGCCCCAGCGGTGTTACGGCGACCATAGAGAATTCTTTCCAGGTCGTTTGCCAGTAGATGATGCTTTCTGGCACGTTCTTCCTGAATCAGTTGTTCAGAAACCCGCTTGAAGGCTTCGTGGTTGCCTTCTGTTCCCGTTTTTACAAGCTGCCGGAGAAGTTTGCCGGTGGCCATAGTGTTTCCCCTACAGGATTATTTCGAAAGTGATCAACAACTCTTGGTTATTTTAACCCTTCAAGCTCAGCTTTCATTCGCCGCAATTCTGCATTGATTTCAATCTTGCGATTAAACTGTTTTTCGCGCTTCAACCGAGCTGTGATCTTGTCTATTTGCCGTTGCCTGGCCTGTAGTTGCTCTACACGGTCCACCGCGTCAGCTAATGACTCCTCTGGCCGTGAAGGTATGGGAATCAAGTGGTGCAACAGTTGTTCGTAAAGCCCGTTCATATCCAGCGCCACCGGTAAGGTCTGACGTAGAATGTCCCTCGGCCACCAGTGTGTCTCGAAGTAATTGCCCGTCACTGAGTGGCTGCTGTCCGCCTCATTCTTCGGGTTCTGGGCTGGTCGCTTATAGGTGGCTGCTACCTTAATCCGCGCGCCTTGTATTAACTCGAAAATTAGTGGAAAAGGAATCGCCCGGTCAATTGCCTTGAGCACGTCCCGATCCAGTTCGGTGCCCTTGAGCGTGATGCGGAATACCTGAATCTCCTTCACTGTCTTAGTGGCGGGCAGGTTGACCGTCTCCGGGGCCAGTTTGTAGGCCCAGGTAATCTGCTCCACCTGTTGTACAAAACGCTCCTTCAGGGCACTACCGACGGCCCCATATTCGTATATCTTGCGCTTGGGTACCACCCGGTCAAAGGCAGCTGTCCTAGGCCAGGCAAACAGGGTCATGTACCTTGCCTTTCGACGACCAGGAAGGCAATGAGTTCGAAGTCATCCAGACCTTTAATGGTATTGGTCAGCGCAGTGGTGCGGCCACCACCGAACAGGCTGTCGATGTCTTTTTCGTCTTTAACGTCAATCATGCTGCGGATGGCCTGGCTGAGCAGATCTGAGTAGCGCTTCATGTTGCGTCCGTCATCCGTGTGTGCATTGAACTTGTGGCACAGGTCGGGAATCGGTTCCATTTTGCCTTTGCAGCTGCTACGGACGAGGTCGAGCAAGCGTTTGACTTCGGTGTGGTCTGCGACCACCTCACCGTCGTCGCCAATATACACTAGGTAATAGGGGTGCAGGCGATTCTGCTGGTTGACGTTCACACTGTCGTGGATGTTTTTCAGTGCGAAGATCACGCCCGGCTCTATGCCCAGTTGCGGTTGGGCTGGCACGAGAGCGTGCATACCAAAGGGCACGTTTTCCAGCTCGCCGTGCTCTTTCACGTAGTTGAGTAGGTCCATGCGGAAGTCATTAAGGCCCAGGTCGGTAATCGACACACCGGCTTTGACGTCTTCCAGTTCGATCACCTCCTCCTGCATGCGTTTGAGCTGATCTTTCCGGTAAGCAATTTCACTGGATTTGGCGGTGAGCACGTTGTCATCGCCGGTGGCGGTCACGTCCGCAATCACCATGCGGTTTTCCACCCGCTCCTTCAGGTTGATGTACTCGTCCAGGCTGATGTCCGGCCAATAATTGACCAGCTGTATCTGTTGGTTGGGCGAGCCGATACGGTCGATCCGGCCGAAGCGCTGGATAATGCGCACGGGATTCCAGTGAATGTCGTAGTTGATCAGGTAATCGCAGTCCTGAAGGTTCTGGCCTTCGGAAATGCAGTCGGTACCAATCAGAATGTCCAACTCACTCGGCTCATTCGGGAGTGCGATGGCCTTTTCTTTGGAGCGGGGGGAGAACAGGGTGAGCAGGCTCTGGAAGTCGTAGGCCTTGTGCAGCGTTGACTTGGGCGCGGCCGATCCGGTCACTTTACCGACGTGAAGCCCCAATTTCCGCGCCATGGGGGCCAGGTTGTCGTAGAGGTAGTCGGCGGTATCGGCAAAGGCGGTGAAGATCAGAACTTTGCGGTTGCCGGGGTTGAGTGGATTTTCGAGCTTACCGTTGATCAGTTGTAGCAGGTGTTGGAGCTTGGCATCATCGGCCGGCGTCACTTTGCGCATGGCTTCTAACAGCCCGTCGATGAGTAGCAGGTCGGAATCGAGGTCATGGCGCCATGAGGGAAGATCCATGTCGGCGAGGCTGATCTGTACCTTTTTGCCGACAGTGAATTCGTCCAGCCCGGTCAGATCTTCATCATCACTATCAAAGCCGCCCGGATTATCCAGGTAGTCACCAATCTGAATCGCCTGACCTCTGGATTCAAATCCCTCGATAGCGTCCAGGGTGCGGGTGATATTGGCCCTGAGGGCTGCTAGCGTTAGCCGGAAAGCTGCGACGGAGCTTTCCAACCGCTTGAGCAAATTGGTTGTCATCAACGCCTGCAGACTGTGTTCGCGGTCAGCCTGGCGCAGCTTGCCTTTACCGCCCTCGACCTGGGTGTCGTACAGTTCTTCGTATTTGCGGATACGGCTTGGCAGGATGTAGCTGATGGGCGCATACACGGCCAGCTTGAGCAGGGATAGCTCGGTGAAAATATGGTTCAGGTCGGCGACATCCGACCGCTCAGTAATCGGGCAATGGAACGATAATGGCTTGCGCCGTTCCGGAAACGGCCCGATATCCGTGGTGTCGTAGAAGGTCTGGATATGCTTGCGTGATCGCGCAATCGTTACGCTATCCAGGAGCTCGAAAAAGTCGAAATCCAGCGCCCGGAGAATTGAGGCCGCTGTGCGCTCTTCTGGTGGCAGTGCCGACCACTCGTTAAAGGCCTTTTGAGCCTGACGGAAGATCTCTTCTACGCTGGTTTCAGTTTTTAGGTGTTTGCCAAGTGCTTCTGACTGTCCCTCGTAAGCCAAAGCCAGTTGATTACGCAGGTCGTTGAAGCGATTGTTGACCGGAGTGGCTGACAGCATCAGCACTTTGGTTTTTACACCGGCGCGGATGACCTTATTCATCAGCTTCTGGTATCGCGTTTCCCGGTCTTTATAAACATCGTTATTGCGGAAGTTATGGGACTCGTCGATGACGACCAGGTCGTAGTTGCCCCAGTTGACTCGGTTCAGGGGAATGCCAAAGGATTCCCCGCCAGTGCGCGACAGATCGGTATGGCAAAGCACATCGTAGTTAAAGCGGTCTTTGGCGAAGATGTTCGTTGTGAGGTTGCTGTTGAAGTTGCGCCAGTTGTCCGCGAGCTTCTTTGGGCACAGCACCAATACCGACTTGTTGCGCAGCTCGTAGTATTTGACCACCGCCAGCGCAGTAAAGGTTTTACCCAAGCCGACGCTGTCCGCCAGGATGCAACCGCTATAGGTTTCCAGCTTGTTAATAATCCCGGTTGCGGCATCTTTCTGGTAGTTGAACAGTTTGTTCCAGACCAGGCTCTCGCGGTATCCCGTGAGGTCGTTGGGCAATACATCTTCATCTACATCCTCCAGGAAGTCGTGGAAGATGTTGTAGAGCATAATGAAGTAGATGCGCTCGGGGCCATTCTCCTGATAGACGGATTCAATGTGGTCGCAAATGGCGCTAGTAACATCTTCCACCTTATCGGGATCGTTCCAGATTTGGTCGAACAGTTGCAGGTACATTAGAGCGTGGGCCGGCTCGTCCATGCGGGTAACGAAGTTGGAGACGGCATTGCCCTGCTGATAACCCAAGTCCACGGTGGTAAAGCCGTTGACCGGCATGTACGCAACACGGCTATCGCCCCCGGCCACGTGGACAAAGGACTGCATTGGAGCCTTCGTTTTATTGGAGCGGAACCTCGCTTTTTCGCGTATCCATTGGGCGCATTCCCGAGCCACCGCACGCTGGGTGAGCTTGTTGCGCAGCTGAATTTCAAACTCGGTGCCGTAAAGTCCGCTTTCACGCTGAGATTTGGGGATAAAGAATTCCCGGCGCTCCTTTTTCAGGCGGTCGGTCACTTCGGTGGGTACAAACGTGGGGGCGGTGAACACGAACTGCAGGCTTTCCACATCAGACAGCTCGGCTTTCAGCGCTTCGAAGGCATAGATAGAGAAGCAAGAAGCCGCAATTTTCAGGCGGGCACCTGGGATGATGGTTTCTTTTAAATCATCGCCCAGCAGGCGGTTGATGTTGTCGATCATTTCCAAAACTTGCCACTCCTGTGGGCATGCCCGCCCCATATACTGTTGTCTGCTTAGGCGACCCATTTCTTTGGACCGACAAGAGTAATTCTACTGAGCTTTGACCATTTCGCTGGTGACTGGCTTCGTAGGTTGGCTCGGATCACCGGCCAGCACAGCACTCTTTAGAATCGCTCGGGCTTCTGCTTCCATGCTGCGGCCGTTGATGGCTGCTTTCACACGCAGGGCTTGGTGAACTTCGTCGGGTAGATTGCGAACCGTGAGCATCGCCATTGCATTGGCCTCCTATGCATACAATGCATGCAGTGTAGGTTGCTGTTTTTGCATGGGCAAGTTCGCCACGTGGGATTTTGTTGGATGAATTTTTCACAGCAATCCTGAGTTAACGCGGAAAATTCGTGTTTTCTCGCGTTGAGATCTGCAGAACGTTTTGCCAGACTTACTCTTAATTCCTCCCTTCCATTTTTCGGATAGGGGGTTGCTAGCTGGGCATTCAAAACAATCAGCAATTGTTCCCGGCTTTGCCGGACTCAAAAACGATCCTCGTGATCACCCCTTCCAACGGATCATTCACGATCCATTATCTACAAATGGTGGCCACGCCACCTTACTTCCTATGTGCGTTTTTTACCTGGCGCCCGACCAAAACCCGATCACTGACCACTCAGCAGTGCTGCTGTTTACATAGTGAGATGGAAATAGGAAAGAGGCTTGCAAAAATACTAATATCAGTAAGTTGCAGGCCTAACCAATGACCGAAAATTGCGGAAAAGGTTTACGTTAACTCCGCAATTGAGCAACAGGGAACGTTACCAGCGCATCATCGTTGGCTGCTCACCTCTCCGGTCATCCCTCCGCCGTTTGGCAAATCCTCCGTTGTGATATCTCGCTGATGACGAGATGCCGCTCCCCGTACACCCTGTCGATTCTCGACCTCGTGTTCACGGCTCGCAATCGAGACGAAACAGTGCTGATACAGCAGCACGATGGATGCTCCCACCGTCAGGGCCCTCTGGACCTTGGCACAGTCACACTTAATGCGGACTACGGGGCGGAGCATCAGCGTGGGAACCGGCTCTTTGCCCCAGATTCCGCATGGTTTGCCACGCACCCTGTATTCATGAGTTTTCAACAGAAAGGAGGAAGGTATGAGTAATAAATCTGTTAAACGAGGTTGCCGCTCTGCAAAGCGGAGGAGGCCGGATTACCGGCGAAACTACGGCTATGGCAAAAAACTGAGCGAGGCTATTCATCAGGCCCTAGATCAGCACTACGGTCGGGACAGCCACTTCAACACGAGAGCGACTCACAAGCGTCGGGCGGGTGTGTTCGTGAGCTATTGCAAACGCCATGGTATGAACGACGCTCGAAAAATCGATCGGGAATTCACTCTTCAATTCGGGGCCTACATCAAAGCCAGACTGAGTTCTGATTACGAGTGGTCTGATGGGGAGGTTGATGAGCAAATCAGTGTCGCATACGCGCACAATGCCATCAGCACGGTTAACACCGTCATGCGCGCATTTCGTGGTGATGACACTCTGAAAGTATCGGCCCGGGAAGTTCTGGGGGTTTGCAGGAAATCGGTTCGGACCAAAGAAATTAAGGTAGATGTGGTGGATGCAAGGTACGCAGCCAACGTGGCAATCGCTGCTGGATTTGAGCGTGGCGCTGCTTTGATTCTGTTGGCTCGTGCCTGGGGTATGCGGGTCAGGGAATGCATCCTTCAGGATCTTGATCGTATGAAGCGCGAAATCGAAGTTACTGAAGAGGCAGCCATTCTTGAGGGTTGCAAAGGCGGCAGAAAAGCGAAAGACCGCTCCATCAAAGTGAATGAATTTCGTATGGAAGCACTGAATTACGCCATCGAAGTTCGACCGGAAGGATCTAGGAATTTATTGTCGGAAACCGACACGGTAAAGTCTTTTTTGAGGACAGAAATCAATCCGTGCCGGCAATTTTTGCGATCATCCGGAATTCCTCAATTTATGGAGCTCAGGGCAGGTTTTGCCCAGGATATCTATGAAGAGGTGATGGGTGGGCCGTCACCGTTGAAAGGACCGATCCGCGATAAAGTTATGGACCGGATAGCCAGAGAAGAAGTCGCACGGCAGCTGGGCCACAACCGCGTATCAGTCGCAAGTGCATACGTGGGAGGCATGCGCAATGCAGCTTGACTATCTGTTTAAGCGGTTGGATTTCAGCTCACTCGGCGAAACGGAGCGGAGGCGGTATATCAATCGGATAAATCGAATTTTCGCGGTTATTGAGGAGCAATTCCCTCACGTAACCCGACCAGAACAGATTAAGTTGAAACACTGCCAGTATTTCCGGAATGTCTGGTTGCCAGACCGTTCGAAGTCAACATCGACTCAACGGGAATATATGCGGGCACTTGGACTAATTGTTCGAGCGCTGGGCCGACCCGGAACCTGGTTGGGCGCTCTTGGAATCAAACCCGCGACGGAACGAGGCGGTCGCCCCGGAGAGGTCGGAATCAAACGGTCCAAAAAGTATTGGCGAGAGAAAAACTGCCCCGACCACTAGAATGTGATCGGGGCTGTATATCGGCGCTCAGTGCAGTGTGGTTGATTCGTTCATCAAACCCACTTCAGCACCGCAATTGACAGGCGCCAATAGGCGACCCGGTTCGCTGGCGTTCTGGTACATATCGATGTTTAGCCAATCTTCACCACATTCCATTTGGACATTGATATGCAAGTCGCCGCAGCCGAATTCCGCCGCAAGTGCGGCGGCCAAACGCTTTGCTTCGAACATTGATTTCATAGTTAGCTCTCCTCAGAACCAGTTGTTCTTTTTAATGTCGCCCAACTGATCCACCAATGACTTTTGGGGCGGCGTTTGCGTGGTTGAAGATCCGATGTTGTCTGTGTCATCGCCGGAGTTGTCGAGTGTCTCTGTAATAGTGGCGGTGCTGCCGTCGAAACAAGACAGCGTCAGTGACGCCGTAGCACCTTTGAAGGGATCAATGGTTTCCGCAACCGCAAGTGCTTCTCTCAGCAATGAGCTGATTTCGTTGAGTGCATTTCTCATAATGAAACTCCTGTGAAATTAGATTTTTGACCTGTCGAATTCCACAATACATGAAGTCGCGGTTTGACCAAGCAACTGGCTAGGGGAGCGGGTTTGTCATGATATTCTGAAGCTCTTCGAGGGCGATCAGATTACAGCGGATCGCTGGCTTTCATCGCCGATCAAGGTGTTAGATAACCATCCTCCTGCTTTGAAGTGGGAGACCAAAGAGGGACTTCAAACACTGCGGAGTCTCATCAAAAAATGAAAAGAAGGAGCGGTATCCTAGTCGATTGCCACTGAATCCAATTCTTGTAGAAAGCAGAGCGGGACGCAAAGGCTGCTCTCTCTTTGATTAATCAATTGAAAACTGCAATTGAGCAAACAACGGCTTTGACGCCGGGCTCTATGCGAGGGAGCCCCAACCATTGAGCAGGCGATAGGCCTCTGAAACGCTCAATGGCGGCTCACCATCATCCGGATTCCATTCTGGCGTCGCATCGATTTGCTCAGTTGGAATAAAAAACCCAATTAAAGCTGCCGAACGCTCAATCGCTCAACCGAAATCGGCTTCAACAGTTTCCAGTTGATCAGGTCGACGGCGGTTTGGCCGGTACCGCGGATCTTCTCGTAGCGATCAAGCGTTTCCATCTTATCGTCACCGTTTTCGGTGGCGATTTCGTGAAAACTTAACCCATCGATCTGGAAGAGCAGTGGCTGATATTCGCTCTTGAGTATCGAGACCAATGGCCCGGGCAGCACATCCAAGCAATCAAGCGAGCCTGTTTTTAACTGAAGAAGGTGAATGAGATTCTTTATATAGTGAAGCAGCTCACAGCCTTCAGAGAACCCGTAACGTGCCGCGACCCTCTCTTCGGGGCAGATGTAGGTCTCTCCGTGTTGATAATTGTGCCGATTACCGTCGCAAGTGAGTCCTTGTTCGACGACAGGCAGCAGGTTGTGACGGTTATCGATCCAGAGCGGCTGATCGTGCAATTGCCGGTCGGCGAACTCGAACAGATCGACAAACGCCTGAACCCAACCGTTTTCCTTCACAACATCCTGACCGCCCAGACCGAATCGATAGATATCGGGGAGAAACAGGGAGCTGGTGCCGTGAAAGAAAGGCACGGTGAACGTGCCATTGGCGTCTAATAACGTACTGGTTCTCACCAGGCGGCCCTGACCAGGAACCACATACCGCTGTAGTGCGAACCCCTATCCGTTTTATCCGGGGTATCGAAGACGACCTCGTGTAGGTCTCCTTCAGTAGCGCCCTGCGCTACCTGATCAGCGATCACCCGAGCGGCAGTTTTCGCCAGCGCTTCTCTGTGACGGTCTGCGACCGGTCCTTCGCCTGTGTCCGATGTGGTGCACTTTGACCACCACTCAACGTCAAAAGTTACTTTCATGAGTCGGCTCCTTTTCGGAATTGTCGGCGCGGAATCGCTTCAGGTCATCCACGCTCAACGATTGGTTGAATAGTTTGTTTCGTTACATTTTGGGAAAGTAACACAAAGCGCCGGAGATCATAGCGATTGCCCTGGGAGCAGCTCAGCCTCATTTTTCGTCGCTGAGTCGGAGCATGACGACCACACCCAAGACCACCGCGCCTGTGCGCTGCGCGTCCTCCGAAAACGACCATTCCGAGCCCATGAACGCGGTTAAAATGAGCGAAAAGCAAACCACAACGGCTGGCCAGTACCAGAGAAATTGTTTTTCCTTGCCGAGCATTTTGTTCACCGTGTAAGTCGAGAAGACGCACACAAGCGCCGTGGCCACTACCTGGAAGACCGGCTCGAACCATGGCGCCTGCTGAGCCAGATCGACACCGGCGTAGGATGCAAAGATTGAAGAGAGGGCTCTGTAAGTGAATGCAGCCCCAAGCGCCACTGCAGAAAGGATCACCAGCCCGCGAAAGTAAGATGCGGAAATTTCGAAAAAACGAGATTCAAGGAAACTGGGAACGCGATCAATCATGAACAACTCCGGGAAAGACTCGAAAGCAGCCGAATGCTGCAGCGTTAAGTTTCAGTGTTGCATCTCTGAAAACCTGTGCAATGATGGCGACCATCAAGCAGCAAAACGCAACGAACGCATTTGCAATGCTCAAACGAAAAAGCAACCCGGCTCCGAGGTTAATCGAGGGGCAGCTCAGCCGGCGATGGCTTAAACACCGGCAGTCGATCACGGGGTCAAGGTGCATCCAAACCGCACCGCCTCCTCTCCGGGGGTCGACCGAAAGCCTACGGCATAGGCAAAAGATCAAACCCCGCGTAGCCTGGCTGCCCGGGGTTTTCTTTTATCTGACATCTCCTTACTTTCTGGCAAGGGCAACCGTGGGTATGGAACTGGCGTTTTACGCTTTTTTCAGCCTTTTTCCTCTCCGTCACCTTAGTGTTTCTCACCAGCCTGTACTTCTCGGATTCTATTGAGAAAAAGGTGCGCAGAGTGTTTCGGAAAAAAGATAAGTCCAGATGAGGTGTTCGGCGCCGGCCACGCTCAGTGGAACCGACGCCAGATGGAGTGGTTCAGGCGTTATGTAAGTACCGAACGCGGCGAAGATTGAACGGCAGGCCGGAATTTAGGGAAGGCTACAAGAAACCATCATCGGAGCTACCAAAGGTGTCTATGCCAAAGTCGCTATCCATCCCAGTCCCGATGCTCATACTGTCGTCGCTCATTCCGTAAACGTTACCGCCGACATCAATCATACTGCCGGCCATAGGCAGCCCGGTCGCGGGGTTGATGCCACCGCTTGCGATACTGCCGTCATTGCCTAATAGGCCGGAGTAATCATTAAGCAAGCCGCCTGTGAACAGGCTTTCATCATCGATCACAGACTCCGTCTCTGAATCTTCGAAAAAACCGCCCGCCTGGCTGATATCTTGCCAGTCGGGGAATGTCACCATTGTTTCTGGAACTGGCTCGGGCTCCGATTCTGGCTGAGGCGTCTTCAGTCCCAGCCCGTCATGGCTGACGTACTCCCTACCCCCGTGGACGGTGTAAACGGTGTATTCGTCAGGCTTGAGTTCATCGGTTTTGGAGAATAGGGATTTCAGGGTTTTGAACATAACGGCATCATCCAGATTCTTGAATTGAGTCACTTCCCGACAACCTAGCACACAACCAAAAAGATCAAAGCGATTGCCTGATGGGCCGTGCCCCTGACCCCGTGTTAGGTCCACCCAGAGTTGGAAAAATCCGACTCATGACCCCGACCTAGATTTTTATGAACTCTAGTGGAGATACAAGCCAGCACTGGGGTACGGCGAATGTTCGCTTCTGTTAAGAGTTGGAGAGGCCTGGGACGGTCGCAAAGCGAACGTTCAAGCGGATAGACCAACGCTTCCTCCGGGAGATATTCCACTCCTTTATTAGAACAATCTGTAGTAATGGGGCAAAATCCCCGCGAACTGCTGCGCCTTGTATTGCCCCGTTGCGCCATATGCGCCTAATTTAGCGCGCTACATCAAATACATATTTTTTGACGTTCTCTACGTAAGCACCTTGCAACCACTCGTCCCTTCCAGAGTGCAATTCGTCGCCGGAAATTTCGAGTCCAAGAATACAGTGCACGAGTCGCTCGTTTAACAACGATAAGTGGAGGGTCGCAACGGCTAGCCCTTGGTGATGGACCCGCCCGGGGCCTCGGTGGGCTAACTTGTTTCTGATATTTACGAGACCTTTGCTTCCGCTGACCTCCCAAAGATCAGAGCTATAAACAGCATATCTTTGAAACAAGCTGGAAATGCTCTCGGTTACAGGTGGGACTCCTCCTTCCATTTTTTTAGCAAAGCCGTTGATACGCTTCGACATCTCGGAACAATCCTCACTAAAAGAGTCTGCCAGGCTGCGCAACTCATCTACCGCTCTAGCTTCGCCCTCACTAAGTGGTTGCGAGGATGCGGATTTACCAGCGATCGATTCGAGGTCTCTGAACATCGCCATAAACCACTCACCATCACCGATTTTGGCGACTGGACGAAGGCTATAGCTCAAATCATCGACAAATTTCCGCTCCAGATCATCTAGGTCGTGGTACGCAGCGAGCGCAGCCTCCATCCGCTCGGACAGTGAGCGGATGCTAACCAAGTAACGCTTTGGCTCGACGCTCACGTAAGTCGTTCGAGGCGGCTCCAATGGATATTGCCAAAATCGCTCATGCGCCCCCTCGTGGAGGACTTCCCACCCAAGAACCATGATTTTCTGACGGAAAAACACGGACATCAATTTCAAGACGGAATCGATGCCTCCCAAGATATCCTGCGGAGCTAACTTGCCATTTGACGGCGTGGCCTCAAGCAAAAACCCCGTTCTCGATAATAAGCCTTCTGTGCCGTTAAGACCGGCTGTCACCCAATAGCGTTTTAATCGGATATGCCCAAGCTTCGGGCAACGAAAAGCCGCCAATTCTTCGAGCATTTTCTCACTGGGCTTCCAACTACCTACATTTTTCAACATGTCCGGACTAGAGATGTAAATGTTGAAGAGGTTCGTGGGTTGTGACAATTCTTTCACAACCCGCATGCTCGAAATATGCGTCAGTTTGATTGGCGCTGCCCCGTGAAGCCTTGAGGGATATACCGAAGTGGGTAAATTCCGAAACCAGAGATCATTGAGTTCGACTCGGAACACAGGATCACTGCAGACTAGGTTCAATTCGCAGGGGTTCTCAAAACCTCTGATTGGCATCACGGAATGAGGAACGGCTACTTCAATATCAGCGTTATCTCCCCATATCGTTGGCAGCACAACCTTGCAGTCAATAGATAGTTTTCTGCCATCTGAATCCGTCATCTCAGCATCGAAAGAAAACATTTCAGCGTGGTGGCTTAGGTCTTTCATTGATTTTGGGTCCGAGGCCTGAAAGTAATTGGGCAGCACGCTTAGTCATTGCAGAAATCTGACTGCGACATTATTACTGACTTTGAACCATCAATAGCGCTGCACATAAAGCTAAAAAAACAATAGCTTAGCCGAGCATGGTTCTATCTGCCATGTAATCATTTAGTGTCTACAATCTGCTCCGCCAATCATACTGGGTGCAATGGCTGTGATTAGCTTGAAAGCTCTAGAGCAAAACTCTGACTCGAATGTTCGCTTTTGTTTAGTGGGCAAACATCGAAGCGCTCAAAACTCATTTACTTCTCAGGTTATGATCTTTCAAACGAATCCGGAAAATCTCACCCAAGCGCCTTTTGCGCGCTGCATTTTCATTGATCGATCCCTCGGCAATCTCTGTGGTATTGACCGATACCTAAGCTGCGATAACTCGTTGCTCAGGAGCATTTGGCTCACCAATCCCGCAGTCGATTCTCGTTTTCGTGTCCACAGAACGCTGTTGGAGCGAAACAGCCCGCCACCGCCTCAGAGCCCCTCTGACGGACAGTTAATGAAGGAGGCTTGGTAGAACGCAGCCAAAAAGTCCGCTCGGAGCCTTCTTTCGCGCGAAATCGGGCCCCTCTCCTATGCGTAAAAAATTATCTAATACAATCAATTTGTTGGCGGATGAACATCAGCTTTAGCCGCAAGAGAACGCCCCAGCAAATCCCACGCAGCTCGCATCTGATCCATGCTATGACCATGTTGATATCGACGACGGACACCCAGAGGACGGTGGTTTTGGCAAGCATCAATGATATCCGGTGTCACTTCGAGCATTTGCATTTGAGTTGCCGCCGTGCGTCTCAGATCATGCACTGTCCAATGGCCATCAGGAAGGATCAAAGTTGAGTGATTTCTTGTCCGGCCTTTTTTTTGTGGTGCCTCTGGAGCACGTTGCCGCTCACATATTGCCTTACTCAATACTTTTGGAATCATATGAGGCCGTTTTTTCGATTTTCCGGGCATCATCCAGTTCGTGTGACCGGTAAGCTTGTAAAGCTCGGAGAACCATTTCTTTGAATACTCAGATAAATAAATGATGATCGGATCTTCATTTTTTGAATGTTCACCGGGAATCAGCCACATGTTGTTGTCAAAATTCAGGTGATCCCACCTTCCTTTGAATAGCTCAATACCCCGACAACCCGTTCCAAGAAGGATGTGAACAACGCATTGCAGATTCAGTGATAGACCGGAATCTGGCAATATTCTGTATAGATCTTCTAACTCATCCGCTTTTGTCCTGGTCGCACAGAGGACTCTGCTTCTTATCTTGTCTTTCCCGCCCACGTCTGTTTTGTCGAGGCAATCTAAAACTGAATACTCAATGAACTCCCTTTTGACGGCCAACCGAAACATCGCCTTCGTGTATGACAGTACAGTGTTGGCCATTGAGTTGTGCCCAGCCGCTAAAATCGGATCAATCGCAGAAAAGAAATCTTGGCGCGTAAATTCCTGAATGGGTATCGTCCCGAAACGATCGAGCAGGTGATTGTGCAAGATCGTCATTGCATGCGTCCCACCATCCTTATGGCCTTTCTTTTTGTTAGCTAGCTTGGCGGCATAAACAACGGCCACATCGTTCAAAGTCCGCAATGCCTGCTTCCGTTCTATTTCCAGCAAATGCTCAGCCTTTCGCTGTTCCGCTTGCTTCTTTTTCTCCTCTTGGGGGTCTTCTCCCTGTCGAATACGGACCCGCCATGTCTCGGCCTGCTCCCTCGCAGAACGCGTTTTCAGTCCTTCGCAAAAAGCACCAAGTGAATACTTTCGCCCGACCCACTGACCGGAACCAATCTGAACGGTATACCTCAGATGCCAGAGTTTTTTTCCGCTTGGCGTTACACGCAACACCAAGCCGGTGATAGTCGAATCCTGAATGTATGTGTCTTTCTGACTGGGTGTCAGTGTCCGGATCAATTTATCCGCTGAATCGGCGCTCTTCGGAATGAGCTCCCTGTTTTTTACTGCCATTGTCTGACTCCGTTAAAACTAATTTTAAAGAATTTTGGGTACTGGCTGGGGACAGATTCTGGCTTGGGTACATGCTGGGTACCTGTAAAACGTCTTGCCACAACCTGAATCAACTCAACACACAATAATTCTATAAAAAACTATATAAATCATATAGTTGTTACGAATTAACGGAAACGAAATGAACCTAAATGAACCGAAATGAAACACTAGACTACTGCCTTCGGGACGAAGGGGTCGCAGGTTCGAATCCTGCCACGCCGACCATTTTGTCGCTTTCCCCAGCTATCCTCCTCCCTGTTTATTCGCCCGAACCCTTACCAACGCAATCCGCAGGCTACTGACTTCTAGACCGACAAATGCCGCCTGAACAGCGCCAACGCAGCACTGAAAAACACCACACCTATACCCGCCAGCGCCAGCATTTGTGGCCATATCACCTCCAGCCCCGCGCCACGGTACAGGATGGCTTGCGCCATGCTGACGAAGTGGGTGGTGGGCGCTGCAAGCATGATGTTCTGCACCAGATCGGGCATGCTTTCCCTAGGTGTTATGCCGCCTGAGAGCAACTGCAGGGGGATGATGGTGAGTATCAACAACAGGCCGAACTGGGGCATGGTGCGCGCCACAGTGCCAATCAAAATGCCAATGGCGGTGGTGGAGAACAGGTGAATCAAGGCACCGAAGAAAAACAGCAGCAGCGAGCCCTGTATTGGCACCCCGAGTACTTGCTGGACAATCACCATCACGGAAAAAATCGCCGCCAGCATCACAATAAGCCCGTTGGCCCACACTTTTGCCGCCATGATTTCAAAAGGCCGGATGGGCATGACCATCAGGTGCTCCACCGTGCCGTGTTCGCGCTCCCGAATCAGCGCCGCTCCCGACAGAATAATACTGATCATGGTGATCATGGTGATCAGTTCCATCACCCCACCAAACCAGGTGCCTTCCAGATTCGGATTGAAGCTGGCATGAACCACTAGATTGATTGGCAAGGCGGCACTGGCACTATCACGGCGCAAGAATTCCGCCACCTCCATGGTGACCATTTGCTCGATGTAACGGGAACCGATGAAGGCCTGGGTCATGCGCGTGGCATCAATATTCAGCTGAAGGCTGGTTACACGCCCGGTGCGCATATCGCGCTCAAAGCCCTCGGGAATCACCAGTGCGAAGGTGTGGCTGCCGCTGTCCAGCACGGTATCTATCTGGCCAAAGCTGATGTGATCGGGCTCAAGAAACCAAGGCTGCTGCAAGGAATCGATAATGTGGCCAGACAACGCGGTCTGGTCTTCATCCACAACTGCAACGGGCGTGTTGTTCAGCTCCATGGAACCAGCAGAGCCAGCGGTATAGACCATCAGGGTAAATGCCAGTACGACAAACACCAGCAGCACCTTATCGCTCCAGATGCTGCGCAGTTCTTTCATTCCCAGATTCCAGATATTGACGATTGATTCCATCATCAACGCCCCTGTTTACGAAGTAGGAACACAGACATCAGCGTAAGCATCGGAATAAACGCCGCCAGGATCAGGAAAGAATACTGCAGATCAGCAAACGTAAGCCCCTTGGTAAACACACCACGGCTGATCTGCAAAAACCAGGTGGCGGGCCAGAACTGGCCGATAACCGCACCGGCACCCTCCAGTGACGACACCGGCTCTGTCATGCCGGAGAACTGAATGGTGGGCAGTATGGTAACGATGGCGGTGGCTGCCAGCGCGGCTACCTGAGTAGAGGCAAAGGCCGAGATAACCTGACCCAGACCGGTGGTGGCCGTTACGAACAGCAGAGCGCCCAGGGTCAGTGTCAGCACACCGCCTTTCACGGGCACATCGAACAGGAAAATCGCCAGCAGCACTAGGCTGGCATAGCTCAACATGCTGAACCCGATATAAGGCAGCTGTTTACCCAGCAGGAACTCCAGCCGGTTCACCGGTGTTACATACAAATTGGTGATCGAGCCCAGCTCCTTCTCCCGCACAATACCCAGCGCCATCAGGATGGCCGGAATGAACACCAGCAAAATCGGGATAACCGCTGGCACCATGGCGTCGAGGCTCCGGAAGTCCTGATTGTAGCGGTAGCGGGATTCGATGGTCACCAAGCTCAGCGTTGGCACGGCGCCATAGGTGCGAAGCGCCAGGTCTTTCAGATAGCTGAAGTGGAGCCCCTGGATATATCCTTGAATGGTTTCGCCACGAAACGGCATAGCGCCATCTACCCACACGGCAATATCAGCGGACTGGCCGCGCTTGATATCCTTACCGAAGCCCGGCGGTATGGCCAGCGCCAAACTGAGCTCGCCGGACTGCATTCGCCGTTCCAACTCTTCCACATTGGATAGCGCGGGTTGCTCAATGAAATACCGGGAGCCGGAGACAGCGGTTATGTAGTCGCGGCTTTGGGGGCTCTGGTCCTGATCCAGAACCGCAAAGGGCAGATCTTCCACATCCAGCGTAATGCCGTAGCCCAGAATCATCATCAACAAGGCTGAACCGATGAACGCAAACGACATGCGAATAGGGTCGCGCAGCAGCTCGCGGGTTTCGCGCCGGGCGTATGCCAGCAACCTTTGCCAGCTGAAACGCCGGTGACGAGGCTGAGAGGCGCTGTCGGAGCCCAGTACCTTACCGTCGCCCTGACTTGTGGACGGATCGATGGCTGCCTCAAGCGTTTGCATAAAGGCGCCTTCCAGATTCTCTGCCCCGGCCTGCTCAATCAGTGCAGCAGGGGTGTCGCAGGCCACCACTTCGCCGGCGTGCATCAGAGAAATCCGGTCGCAACGTTCACCTTCATTCATGAAGTGGGTGGAAATAAAAATGGTGACACCGTCTTCGCGGGATAACCGCAGCAGCAGGCGCCAGAAACTGTTGCGAGCAGCTGGATCCACTCCGGAAGTAGGCTCATCGAGAATCAACAGCTCCGGCGAGTGCACCACCGCAACCGCCAATGACAACCGCTGGCGAACACCCAGCGGCAAATCGCCGGCAAGCTCGTCCATCACATCGGCCAAATCAAACTCGTCAACCAGCTCATCTATCCTGGGCTGTATACGCTCCGGCGCTATATGGAACAACTTGGCGTGCAGCACCAGATTCTGACGCACCGTCAACTCACTATAGAGCGAGAACGACTGGGACATGTAACCCACGCGCTGGCGAGTGCTCAGATCACGGGAGTCCAGAGGCGCACCAAACAGCGAGACCTCGCCCTCGGTTGGGGTTAGCAGGCCCGTCAGCATTTTCATGGTGGTTGTTTTACCACAGCCGTTGGAACCCAGAAAACCGAATATTTCGCCCTTGGGAATGGTGAAGCTGACGTCTTTCACTGCGGTAAAGTCACCAAAGCGCAGGGTGAGGTTGTGGGCTTCTATGGCCGGGATGTCATCGGCTGAAACTACGGTCGGCGCTGCGGTTTTCGGGTTTGTGCCGGCGGTTTCCTGCCGGTCGTCCGGCAGCAAGGCAATAAAGGCCTCGTCAAGAGTGTCTGTGCCGGTTTTCTGCTTCAGCTCCTGAGGGGACCCGGTATCCAGTATGGCGGCCCCGTCCATGGCAACCAGCCAGTCGAAGCGCTCGGCCTCTTCCATATAGGCGGTGGCCACCAGCACGCTCATGATGGGTTGCTGGGCGCGGATAGAGTCGATCAGATCCCAGAATTGTTTACGGGCAAGTGGATCTACGCCGGTGGTGGGCTCGTCCAGAATCAACAGTTCCGGATTGTGGATCAGGGCGCAGCACAGCCCCAGCTTCTGCTTCATACCGCCGGAAAGCTTGCCGGCGGGCCGGTCGCGGAACTCCAGCAGGCCGGTGGCCGAAAGCAGTCGGTCAATTTGGTTGGCGCGATTTTTTCCTCGCAAACCGAACAAGTCGGCAAAAAAGCCGATGTTCTCATCGATTGTCAGGGTGTGATAGAGGTTGCCGCCAAGGCCCTGAGGCATAAAGGCAATGCGCGGCGCGGCTTGGCTACGAAAGCGTGAATCGGCCATGTCGCCACCCAGCACCTGTAAACGGCCCTGTTGCAACTCGCGGGCGCCGGCTACCAACCCCATCAAGGTAGACTTGCCCACGCCATCGGGACCAATCAGGCCCACCATGCAGCCAGCGGGTACATCAAGGCTGACGTTTTGCAGGGCAGTGCGGCTGCCGTAGTAGTGGCTTATTGACTCCAGCCGGGCAACCGGTTCTGTCTCCATGGCGTCGGCGTTACACTGATCAACCATTGGGCAGATTCACTTCCAGTTGCTCCGGCCAGGACTGGCTTTCATCCAGGCGCACATAGGCGTCCCCCGGCACACCGGTTTTAACCCGATCGCGGTAGGCTTCGAGCAACTCCGCATTGATTCTTATGCGCACCCGGAACATCAACTTCTCACGCTCGCTGCGGGTTTCCACCGCCTTGGGCGTGAACTGGGCCTCGGCCGCCACAAAACTCACCTCCGCCGGCACTACGTAATCGGGCAGAGCATCCAGAACAATACGGGCTTCGGAACCAACCCGAACCTTACCGGCCTGGGCGGTGGGCAGAAAAATGGTGAGGTACACATCTGTAACATCGATCACCGTTGCAACCTTGCCTCCGGCCGCCAACACCTCGCCTGGTTCAGCCAAACGGTAAAGTACGCGCCCGCCAATCGGGCTGACAAGGTGGCTGTCGTCAATCGTGGTTTGAACCTTACGAATGCTGGCTCTCGCTGCTTCAATACCGGCACCGGCAGAGGCTACCTGAACCTTCGATGCCTGCAATGCAGCTTCAGCAGTTTCTGCAGTGGTGCGGGCACGGTCAAGCTGCTCGCGGGAGACATGGCCTTTATCGACCAAAGACTCTATCCGGCCCAGCTCAGCTCGGGCCAGCCGGAGTTCGCTTTCACGCTGGACCACCACGGCTTCGGCCAGCTTCCGGGCCTCTATTGCCTGATTCAGGGTAGCCTGAGCGGCAGCCATGGTTGCCAGTAGTTCATCAGTGTCCATTTCAGCCACTGCACTCCCGGCGTCAATTAGGTCGCCCTCAGCTACAAAAAAGCTCTGCAACCGGCCCGGTATACGGGTGGCAATGTCCACCTGAGTAGCCTCTATGCGGCCATTTCCGGAGGCAATGTGTTCTGGAAGCATGTCGCTATCCGGCAAGAATTGCCAGGCGACTATGGCAATAGCAGCGATCACAGCAAGAGTAATGAGAAGCTTCTGGCAAACTTTGGACTTTGAACCGGACATTGTTCTTCCCTGGCGCAGGCATGAGTTGTTGCAGTTAAAATTAGGTTGCTATCAGTGTAACAAAAAAACTTCTGCGCCAAACTGACACGCGTCAAAGCGTAAGGCCTCTTTTCTATAGTCTTCAGCATATGTCGCAAGTAGCTAGAGCGGATACTAAAGGCGACGCAGGCCGAATAAAAAAACGGTTTAACCAAGCCACCCCTACAACAAATGCTCAATCGGCAAAAACGAAAAAATCGAAACCAGCATCCGCTTGAACAAACCGGTTCCCGGATCATGGCTGTAACGAACCTCTTCGTCACCATTGCGTTCAATCCACTGCAAATCGTCCGAGCCATCCAGCACCACTTCGTAAGCGGTTATCCGGGCCTGTTCTTCAAAGTGGCCTTCCATCATCTGGGTCAGTTCCGGGCTCTCAATCACAAAGCCTAGCTCAGTGTTGATATGAACCGAGCGGGGGTCAAAATTGAATGAACCCACAAACAGCCTTTTGCCATCCACCGCAAAGGTTTTGGCGTGTAGGCTTGATGAGGAGCTGCCCATCAGGTTGTCTTGCAGTTTACGTTCCACCGACTCTTCGCCCGGCACTTTGCGTAACTCAAAAAGTTGCACGCCGGCTTCCAGCAGCGGCTTGCGGTACTTGGCATAACCGGCGTGAACCATGGCTACGTCGTTGGCTTCCAGAGAGTTGGTGAGTATGCGCACGTGAACGCCTTTGCGCTCCAGACGTCGGAATATCTCTACCCCGGCCTTGGTGGGGATAAAGTAAGGCGAAACCAGTGTTATCGAGTGTTCGGGGCTGCCCATAGCTTCGGCTAACTGTCGGCTCATGGACCCGTTCTTTGGCTTTTTTCCGAGTACTTTGGCCGGATCGTCGCTGACCATGGAAACCGGCGCCCATATAAACCCTAAGTTGCCCTGTAACAAGTTCTTCAGTAACGCAGATTCCGCCACCGCACACACGTATCGGCTAGCCTCGGAGCTGGCACTACACTCCCTAGCGGTTCCCACAACTCTGGCCATGTCACCCTCTGCGGCTTCCGGCAGAATGAGTGCTGCCGGATAGGCAGAAGCACTTGACCAATAGCGGTCAAAATCATCAGAAAGCTCACTGACTACGGGGCCTATAGCTAACACATCAAGGTCAGCAAACAGGGCGCCCGAGCCTGCACCAAAATACTCGTCCGCAATGTTGCGCCCGCCGATGATGGTGGCCTGATTGTCTGCTGTGAACGATTTGTTGTGCATGCGGTGGTTCAGGCGCGGAAAACTGGTAAGGAAGCCTATCCACTTGGGGTTGCGCACCACAAATGGATTAAACAGCCGCACCTCAAAATTCGGATGGGTGTTCAATGCGGCCAAAGCGGAATCCAGCCCGGTAATGCCGTTGTCGTCTAGCAAAAGGCGAACCCGCACACCTCTCTCAGCAGCCCGGTAGAGCGCATCAAGCAACATGGTTCCGGTGATATCGTATTGCCAGATGTAATACTGCACATCCAGAGTCGCTTCTGCACCTTCGGCCAGTAGGGCACGGGCAACAAACGCATCGTGGGCGTTTTCCAGCAACACTATTCCGCTGTCTCCCGGGTGTGCCTGCGCCAAAGGAGCAATTGCACGTCCCAGCCGGGTATCTGCGGTTTGTTCACTGGGTACCGAGTGGCTTTCAGTGCGATCGGTCATGGGAGGTAGAGCGCACCCGCCAATGGCCAACAGTATAGCCAGAACAGCCACCACTCTCGGAAAATACTTTCCGGGTCGGTTTATCAATTGAATGACTCCTTTTTGATCAAGTCTCTACCCAAAACGCAGCCGCTCTTTTCTATCCTATGCGTCGATGCGTAGTGCATAAATATCTTGGCAACCTCCTTCATCTACAACGAATTTAGTGGCCACCGTCACAGCGTACAAAAAGTAACGCAATACCAGTTGGGCATTTTGTGCTGGGCCGTAGACTCCCCAGCATTCATCGAAAGTTAAGGACTATTTCGAAATGCTCAGAAACAATCTGATAGGCGTATTGGCTGCACTGATTATGGCAGGCTGTGGTGGAAGTGACAGCAGCAATGAGGTCGAAAGCGGAAGCCAGATCGAAAGCGGAGGCGAGACCGAGAGCGGAGGCGAGACCGAGAGCGGAGGCGAGACCGAGAGCGGAGGCGGGACCGAGAGCGGAGGCGAGACCGAGATCAAAACGGGCGCCAAGGGCACGGGCTCAGTGGCGGCAATGGTATTGGAACCCTTTACAGCAGCAGCAGCGTCAACCAACTGCACTTCAACGTAGAGGCGATGTTCCGTCCCACCGAGGCAACCTTGACGTGCCGACGCGACGGTGTGGATATTGAGCTAACTCAAACAACCTTTGACGGCCAAATTCCTGAACTGCCCCCCGTGGCAGTTGTAGGGCACACCCGCTTGATCAACCCTGGAACTGCCTGATTCCATACGAGGGGCACCTAAGTCTCGCATTGTGTGATTCTGACAATAACAATCAAAGCTGGAATTACGATGACAATGACAGACTGAGAAATGCAGGTAACGGAAAGTGCCTGGACTACGATTATTCACAAGACCGTGTGCTGATGTGGGGCTGCCACAGCAGCGGTAACCAACGGTGGGAAGGCATACAAAAAACCGATAGTCAGATACTGAATGCGTTGCCTGGAAAGCTTATACAGGTGCTTCTCGACAAATAGCATGTACAGAATGAGCTGGTTCAACAACAGCCCACGCCTCCTGACTAGAGGATAAGCGAACCAGCTCTTCTCCAGTTATTTTGACCTTGGTCAAATCTATAGTTATAAGCTTATTCCATCGTTTAACCTTTCGACCTGTTAAGAGTATGGTTAAGGCTGCCCCCTTACCGTATTGCGACTTCAGGAGAAAACGCGATGAGGCTGTTACTGGCTGCACTTCTCATAACCTTCGGGTTGAGCTTTCACGCTTCAGCGGAAGAAGCTCTATCCCTAACCCCGCAAGAAACCTACGATCTGGTTCAAAAGCAAGGCGATCAGATGTTGTTCGTTGATGTGCGGGACCCGGTCGAAATCATGTTTATCGGTTTCACCGACGTTGTGGACAAGAACATTCCCTTCATGTTGGCCGATCGCAGCACGTTTCTTGCTGATAAAGGCCGGTTTGCCATGACCCCCAATCCGGATTTTGCTGCCAGTGTTGAGCAGGCATTGAAGGATAAAGGGCTTAACAAAGATGCATTAATCGTAACCATGTGCCGCTCAGGCTCCACCCGTGGCAAGCCCAGTGCGGACTACCTGCTGGAGCGCGGTTTCACCAACGTAAAGTACATCGATCACGGCTTTCAGGGCAGCGGTTCAAAAGAAGGTGAAAAGTCCGGCATGAGAATTGTAAACGGCTGGCAGAACGATGGTTTGCCCTGGTCCATGAAGCTTAACCCGGAAAAGATATACCAGCCCTGACAATAGCTATACTCACAGGGCACAGGCGATTCCTTAATCTGATAAAAATATGGAGGACGTCATGGCCAAGCTAATCATGGCTTACCCAGCTAAATACCTTGTGGTAAGCGGGCTGGCCGCCCTGCTGATGTTTGCAGGCACCCCCGGTTGGGCTGCGATCGAGCGTAGCCCTGCCACTGCCGATCATAGCAAGTTCAAATCCCTCAAAGGCCCGTTTGAAACCGCCAGTCAGGTAACTGAAGCCTGTCTCGAGTGCCACACCGAGGCAGCCGGGCAAATTAAAGAAACCACCCACTGGACCTGGCTCTACCAGCATGAAGAGACCGGGCAAACCTTGGGTAAAAACAAGGTTATCAACAGCTTTTGCGGTATGGCTGTTACCAATGAGCCTCGGTGTACTTCCTGCCACGTAGGCTATGGCTGGAAGGATATGAACGAGCCCCCACCAGAGGCGGACTCCGCCGTGGATTGTCTGGTGTGCCACGACACCACCGGCGATTACTGGAAATTCCCGACTCTCGCTGGCGACCCAACCTATGTACCCAGAGAATGGCCCAAAGGCAGCGGTAAAATAGTTCAGCCGCCAGACCTACCCAACATCGCCCAGAACGTTGGTGCTACAGGCCGCGAAAACTGCGGTAGCTGCCACTTCTATGGAGGCGGTGGCGATGGTGTAAAACACGGCGACCTCGACTCTTCTTTAATATCGCCTGATCGCTCACTCGACGTACACATGTCACCGGATGGCGCCAATTTCAGTTGTTCTGATTGCCACTCAACCTGGGGTCACAGTGTTTCTGGCAGCCGCTATCAGGTGAATGCCAAAGATACCTTGGGCATTGATATCCCCGGGCACACAGACCTCAGCCGGGCGAGCTGTGAATCCTGCCATGGCCCTGCCCCCCATGAGAAAGAGAAACTGAACGATCATGTGAACAAAGTTGCATGCCAGACTTGTCACGTACCCGCCTTTGCTCGTGGAGGTGTACCAACCAAAATGTGGTGGGACTGGTCCACTGCTGGTGAACTCGACGAAAACAGTAAACCCATTGTCACCTACGATGCAGATGGCCATGTGAGCTATCTAAGCGAGAAGGGTGACTTCCGCCACGGTGAGAACGTGGTGCCTTATTACGCCTGGTTTGATGGCACCGTTGAATACACCATGGTGGAAGATCAGTTTGATATTGATAACCCGCCGCTTGAAATCAATCGACTGGACGGCGAACCAAACGACCCCGGCTCCCGCATCTGGCCATTCAAGCTAATGCAGGGCAAGCAGCCTTTCGACACCGAATACAAAACCCTGTTGGCCACCCACGTATTCGGCGCTGATGATTCCTCTCTCTGGAGCAATTACGACTGGCCAAAAGCCCTGAAGTTTGCCAGTGAAAAGTCGGGGCTGCCGTTCAGTGGCAACTTCGATTTTATAGAAACTCGAATGTACTGGCCCATTACCCACATGGTGCCCACCGCCGATCAAGCTCTGCGCTGTGGTTCCTGCCATACAGCAGAAAGCCGCTTAGCAGGTATTGGCGGTATCTATATGCCAGGGCACAGCGCCAATCCATGGCTCAATCGAATCGGTTGGCTGGTCGTGTCTCTAACCCTTGCCGGGGTTGTGATTCATGCCCTTGCCCGCGTGGTATTCAGAAGGAGGAAGCAGTCATGAGCCGGGTAATGATCTTCAAACGCTTTGAACGCTTCTGGCACTGGTTTCAGGCCTTGCTGATTTTTAGTCTGCTGATTACTGGCTTCGAGATACACGGCAGCTATTCACTGCTGGGCTTTGGTGATGCCACACGACTGCACACCATCGCCGCCTGGTCACTGATTGTGCTTTGGCTGTTTGCCATCTTCTGGCACATCACTACCGGTGAATGGCGCCAGTACGTGCCCACACGCGACGGGTTGTTTGCGGTAATGCACTACTACTTGATTGGCACCTTTACCGGTGCCGAGCATCCATACCGAAAAACCAGCAAGGCCAAACACAACCCGTTGCAGCGTTTGGCATACCTGTTCTTCAAATTGGTGATCTCACCCGTCATCTGGGTCAGTGGTCTGTTGTATCTTTTTTACAACGATTGGCCCGCCGTGCTGGCAGGAGCGCTCAACCTTGAAACCGTAGCACTGGTCCACACCGCAGCCGCCTTTGCCATGCTGGTATTCATTATTGCCCACGTATATATGACAACGATGGGACACACTCTCACCAGCCACATCAAACCTATGGTGACCGGCTATGAGGAGCTAGACGAGCCTGCGGAAAAGCCCTGACAAACTGCCTCTTCGCTGACTAAGCAGCCACAAAAAAGCCGACCCTTGCGTTAAGCAGGGTCGGCTTTTTCTCGTCTTACCAAAAGCCAAAAAGGGCTTAGAAGGTAAAGGTACGCATGGCCGGGTTCAGCATCTGGCCAGCCATTTCCGGTGGTGTAGCAACGCCTACACCATCAAGGAGATCGCTCTTGCTGTATTCACTGTTAGGCAGGTAAAGAGCGCAAACGTTGGCAACGCCGCCTTGCTTTAACAAACCACGCAGCATCTGTCCGGGGGTTACGTCTTTCGGCTTTAGAGCCGGGGCTTCATAGCTTTTCAGAGCCAGATCACCAGCTTTGTCACACAAGAGTACATTCACCTTGGCACCCTGTTGCGCCATGGTGTTGGAAAGCACCATCGCCATGCCCTGAGTTTGCAGGGATTCGCTTGAAAGAATCACCAGTACTTCCTCAACCATTTTCTGATCTCCTGCCTGAGCGCTGATAGGGGCAACAGCAACCACGGCCGCTGCGACAAGTGCTTTGAGTGATTTCATCATTAGTAAGTGCTCCTTTATCGGTTTTATCGTCGGTATAGCCACAGAGTAGGTGCTCACCTAACCAGGGTCAGTGACAAAGTCACCCTCGCGGGTGATTAACTCCCACCAAGTACAGTTCATCCATATCACCGAATGAGCAGCCGCCCCATATTCCCAATAAATATAACCATAGAACAAATAGTTTGTTAGTATTTGACGCATCTCAAGAGAAAGCCAAGCTTCCAAATAATGACAAGAGGTTTTGAGGTATGAATAACGCCACTGCAGAAGCAAGCAAAGAAAAGCAGCACACCGTGGTTATTGTCGGAGGCGGAGCCGCGGGTATTTCCGTAGCATCCAGCCTTCACAAAAGAGACAGTAGTCTGGACATAGCCATTATCGAACCGTCTCAAACACACCACTACCAACCGGGATGGACTATGGTCGGCGGAGGTATATTCAAGCCGGAAGCAACTTCCAAACCTATGGCTGCCGTTATGCCCGGCTTCGCCTCCTGGTACAAACAGTCTGTGCTCTCCATTGGTGAAGAGCACAATCAGGTAGTGCTGGCAGATGGGTCAAAAATCGGCTACCAAGCTCTTGTTCTAGCTCCCGGGCTGGAATTGAACTGGAGCGGTATTGACGGTTTAAAAGAGTCACTGGGCTCGAACGGTGTCTCCTCAAACTATCAAGAAGGCATGGCCAGTTACACATGGGCAACCGTGCAGAACCTGAAAAGCGGCCGAGCTCTTTTCAGCCAACCACCCATACCCATCAAGTGCGCCGGAGCACCGCAGAAAGCCATGTATCTGTCTTCTGATTACTGGCTCCGGAACAGCGTCCTGAACAATATAGACATTCAGTTCCACAACGCAGGCGCTGTGCTCTTTGGTGTTCCCGATTACGTTCCAGCGCTAGAGGACTACATAGAGAAGTACGGTATTGAGCTGAATTACCAAAGCACTTTGGTGGCCGTGAATGGTCCGGCCCACAAAGCAACTTTCCGCCGAACAGACCCGAACGGCAACACCGAAGACCGGGAAATTGGCTTTGATATGCTGCACGCCGTGCCACCCCAACGTGCCCCGGAATTCATCCGGGATTCCAAGCTTGCCAATGAAGGCGGCTGGTTGGATTTGGAAGACGACACCCTTCGCCATAAGCGGCATACCAATATTTTCGGCTTGGGGGATGTGAGCGGCACAGGTAATGCAAAAACAGCCGCTGCCATTCGCAAACAGGCTCCGGTCGTTGCCGAAAACCTACTCGCAAACCTGCGTAATCAGCCCATGAAAGCGGCCTATCTGGGTTATGGCTCCTGCCCACTAACCGTAGAAAACGGCCGTATCGTTCTGGCGGAGTTTGGCTACAACGGAACGCTGCAGCCCACGTTTCCAAGCTGGATAAACGACGGCACCAAAGCCACAAAAGCCGCCTGGTATTTGAAAGCCAAGCAGCTACCGGCATTATATTGGCACGTTATGCTCAAGGGCCATGAGTGGCTGGCTAAGCCCGCACGCCGCTAGACCCAACCGGCAACAGCTCCGTTGCTTCGGCAATAGGGCTGTTGCCTGAGCTGCTCTATTAACCAAAGACTGCCCTGAGTTAATCAGAGATTCTCTAGCGCTGCGGCCGATCACTGCTATTATCTTATATCAAGAAACTCAATTCTGGCTGGCCTGTCGAACACGCCGTTGTACACACTTGCCCGGTTCACCAAATGTCACAAAATATTAAATCGCGATCTGCTAACATTTCATTTGCAGGCTTCTCCAAGGATCCCGAATGAGTGTGACGGAAAATGAGAAAAGACGACTCGCGGCAGTCATTCGGCTCGGGATTCTCGACACCCAGCCAGAAGAACGGTTTGAGCGCCTTACCCGTATCGCTCGCCAGCACTACCGGGTCAAAGTCGCTTTGTTTTCCGTACTGGATAGCGACCGCCAGTGGTTCAAATCCCGTCAGGGGCTTGAGGATATTGAAACGCCACGATCGATAGCATTTTGTGATCATGCCATACGGCAGGATCATGTTTTTATTGTGGAAAATGCCGCTCAGGATCCGCGCTTTTGCAACAACCCTCTCGTACTGGATGACCCAAATATCCGCTTCTATGCTGGCGTACCGGTGCGCGAACCTAGCGGCTTCAAAATCGGGACCTTGTGCATCATTGACGACAGGCCTCGACAGTTCTCCGAGAAAGACTTGGATGTGCTCCGCATTCTGGCAAGCATAGTGGAGGAAGAGTTAGAGCGCTCGTATATTGAGTCGGATAAAAGCAAATATGTGCCTGTATCCCAACTCAACCGCGCTATCCACAATGCCCAGAATGTATTCCTCACAAGCGACAACGAAAGCTCGGCGTTCAGCCAGATGCTCAACGATCTGCTCACCTTAACGGGCAGTCAGTTCGGGCTTATTGGCGAAGTACTGCATAAGAGCAACGGCACACCCTTTCTCAAGGTTGGTGCCATTACCAACATCGCATGGAACCCGGAAACCCAAGCTCTATATCAGGGTTTGGAGCGTCGGGGCATGGTTTTTGATCGTCTGGACAATATTCTCGGGTTACCTATGGTGTCCGGTGAGATCGTTATCTCCAACGATTTATCGCAGGACCCAAGACGCGGTGGCCTGCCTGCCGGGCACCCCGCTATCGATACTTACATAGGTATCCCGGTATTTTCCGGCAAGACCCATCTTGGGTTGATTGGTCTGGCTAACCGGCCCGAAGGCTACACTCAACAACTGGCAGACGAGCTGGCACCGCTCTCACAAACCCTCGGCCATCTTATTGAACGCAAGCGCCTGTATGCAGAAAAGGGAACCCATAAGAAAGATCTTGAGTTGGCAGCGAATTACGACGCGCTAACAGGCCTACCCAACCGCCAACGGCTTACTGAACTGTTTGAACAGGAACTTTACGAAGCCAGACAAAGAAATGGCCAAGTGTCTGTGTGCTTTATCGATCTTGATGGTTTCAAGAGCATCAACGATGAGCACGGCCATGCCGTAGGTGATGCTGTTCTGAAATCCGTGGCTGCAAAGCTACAGGCCACTGTGCGCAGTCACGATATCGTAGCCCGTTTAGGCGGTGATGAGTTTGTGGCTATCCTGCGGGATGTAGGCGATGAAAGGGTATACGCACGCCTTCTTGATGCCATCCGGCATCCTATTAATTTCAAGCACCATGTACTTCAGGTGTCCGGCAGTATGGGCGTTACCGTGTTCCCGGACGATGACGCTGATTCCGATTTGCTGCTTCGCCATGCAGATCAGGCCATGTATGCGGCCAAAGAAATCGGTAAGAATTGTTTCAAGGTATTCGACCTTCGATCACATTCGTCCCGCAAAGAACGGGTTAGAGTGTTGGAACAGATGGATACGGCCCTGCGCGAACAACAGATGGAGTTGTACTACCAACCCAAGATCTGCTACCAACATCACTGCGTGAACGGCTTTGAAGTGCTTATCCGGTGGAACCACCCAAGCGAAGGCGTTCTCAGCCCGGCGCACTTTCTAGAGCATATTGAGTACACAGAGTATGCGCGCACCTTGGGCAACTTTGTGATTCGGGAAGCGGTAAAACAGCTTCTGGAATTTTCCAAGCAGGATCTTCCTTACACTGTGAGTATCAATCTAAGCCCATGCCACTTCTTAAGCCAAGAGTTCGAGAACGATTTGTCCAGTGCGCTGGAGGACTGCCCAGACGAATTGCGCGCCCGCCTCATTCTGGAGATTCTTGAAACCACTGCGATGGACGATACGGAAGCCGCTCTGAGAAACTTGAAAGCCTGTCGCGAACAGGGAGTGGATATTTCTCTGGATGACTTCGGAACCGGGTATTCATCGCTGGATTATTTCCGTCGGCTGCCTGCACAAGAAATAAAAATTGACCGCTCGTTCGTAATGGACATGCTGGTAGACACAGACGACAGCATGATTGTCAGTGCTATCGTTAGCCTGTCAAAAAGCTTTAATCGACGGCTCGTTGCCGAAGGCATTGAAAGTGCAGAGGTTGAAAGCAAATTAATAGAGCTTGGCTGTGATTTGGGTCAGGGTTTTTTCTATAGCAAACCCCTGCCACTTCCGGAAGCCCTGCGTTGGGCAGAGAATTTCAGGTGGGAAAACAGATTTACGGCTTAATGCCAACCGCGTAGAAAACGCGATAAAGGAGAATAAAACATGATTGGATACGTCACCATTGGTGTCAGCGATATGGAAAGAGCCAAGAAGTTCTACGTTGAGCTTCTTAGCGGTATGGGTGCAAAGCTTCTTGTGGACATGGGGCGCATTGCGTTTATTGGTGAAAGCATGAAAGGCCCCTCGTTAGCTGTTTGCACACCCTTCGACGGGCAACCTAACCATCCCGGTAACGGCAATATGCTGGCATTCTGGCCGGGCTCTAAAGAGGCGGTTGATGCTTACTACAAGAAAGCCATAGAGTTGGGTGCAACCTGTGATGGTGAACCCGGGCAGCGTATCCCAGACCAGTTTTACGGTGCCTACCTGAAAGATCAGGACGGCAACAAAATGGCGTTCTTCCACTTCGGTTAATCCGGAACGCCGCAAAACAGAGACCGTTCTATTCGGCGGTCTCTGTTTTCAACCACCACTCAGGCAATAACCCCCGAATCTGTGGCTGCGTAAAGCGGTCGTCTATAAGCCAGATCACCCCACGATCCTCCGGCGTGCGAATAACCCGTCCGGCAGCTTGCGCCACTTTCTGCAAGCCCGGAATTAAATACGTATAGTCATATCCTGCGCCGAACCGCAGATGCAGCCGATGTTTGAGAATCTCATGCCAGGCATCAAACGGCGGTAGGCCCAAAGTAGCCACAAACGCGCCAATCAACTGCTCGCCTGGTAAATCGATACCTTCACTGAACACGCCTCCCAACACTGCAAACGCCACACTGCCGGATTCTTCCCGGAAGCCTGCCAGAAACTCACTGCGCTGCTGCGGATTCATTCCCGAATGCTGTGAACGCTGAGGTACATCGGGGGCATTACTGGCCAAAGCTGCACTCACTTCATTCAGATATTTAAAGCTACTGAAAAAAGCCAAGTAGTGCCCGGGGCGCTCCCGGTATTGATTCGCGATCAGTTCAGAAATTGGCTTTACCGATGCTTCGCGGTGCGCCTGTCGGGTGCTGATCTTTGGTGTGAATTGCACCTGCAACTGATCAGCACTGAAGGGGCTGGGCAGCGAGATGAACCGGCTGTCCTCCGGCAAGCCCAGCAGATCCCGGTAATAGATGCCGGGGCTTAATGTGGCGGAGAACAGCAAGACGGAAGCGGCGGCGTGGAAGCGTTCTCGCAGGAAGTCTGCCGGGATCAGATTCTGGATGGTGATGCTGGCTCGGCCCCGACCTGCGCGGCGAAATTCGCACAGGGAATGATCACCAAAGGAGTCCGCCAGCTTCATGAAGGCGACGGATTCGAACAACACTTCCTGCAGCGCCAAATCTGGCGGATTGTCTGCAAGGTAATCAGACAACCCGGATACCAACCCTTGCAGGCTGCCGATCAGTGCAGCGGGAAGCTCATCGAGAAATACTGGCGTGTCGCCTTTGTGGGAATGATCACGAATAACTCCCTGCCAAGCTCGGGCTGTGCGATCGAGATGCTGCTTCAAAGCCTTGGGTGCTGTTTTTCGGACGTTTAGAAGCCGCTGTTGATCAAGTTGTACCGAATACATGCCACGGCCGCGATCCACCATATTGTGGGCTTCATCCACCAGAACGGCGGTTTTCCAATTGTTCTGCCGCGTGAGGCCATGGAGCAGGGCAGACTGATCAAACATCCGATTCACATCACCAATGATGACATCACACCAGCGCGCCATTTCCTGGGCCAGAAAATAGGGGCAGATGTCATGGCCTGCGGCGATTTTTGCCAGCGCTTCCTGAGTGAGCGTTATGTCCATCTGCGCGGCTTCGGCACGGGCGTCTGGCAAGCGATCAAAGAAGCCTTTGGCCAGAGGGCAGGAATCCCCATGGCAGGCTTTGTCGGGGTGTTCGCAGGCATCGGACTTGGCCACCAACTCCAGTGTGCGCAAGGGCCAGATGTGCGGTTCCTCCTGCGCGGCTCGCAACCGTTTTACTGCATCCACCGCCAGTTGGCGAGCGGTGTTTCGGCAAGTGAGGTATGCCAGTCGGTCGTGTTTTGCGGCGGGCATGGCCATAAGGGCCGGGAACAAGGTGCCCAGAGTTTTACCCAGACCTGTGGGTGCTTCTAGCAGCAGGGTTTCGCCTTTTACGGCGTTTTTATACACGGTTTCGGCAAGCTGCCGCTGGCGGGGACGAAATTGTTCAAACGGAAAGCGCAGACCCGCAAGGCGACTATCCCTCTGCTCCCGGTGATGGGTTTCCTGCTCTGCCCATAACCGATAACGCCCGCACAGGATTTCCAGCTCCTGCCACAACTCCTTGGCAGTGGCGGTTTCAGTCACCGGTGTTTCTCGGTTGTTGCCAATGTTGAAATACACCAGCGATAGCTTCAGGTTTTTACGGTTTTCCTGCTTACAGAGCAGGGCACCGTAAGCTCTTAGTTGGGCCCGGTGCAACGCCCGTTGGTGTGGCCGGATTCGAGAAAGATCGCCCCGGTGGGTTTTAATTTCCTCCAGCAGGCCGGAGTGGGGGTTATACACATCGGCCCGGCCATAGAGCTCCAGCCCCATGCATTCACCGGTAAGTGAATACTCGCTTTTGTAACCATACCCGCGTTTACCCTGAATGGCCTGATGGGCAAGAATACCCTCTTCAGCGCTGGGAGCCGGGGTGTAACGAAAGTCCAGATCACCTTCCCGAGCAGCAAACTCGCAAAGGGTTCGGACCGCCACCCTCATGTTCTTACCTCGCTGTCTTGCCAGCGCAGATAACACACGCTGGCGGCAATTCCCTTGTGGGCAAAAAAGTGCAGCCAGCGGATTTGATGATCCTGTAGTCGGTCACCCGGCCCTTTTACTTCGATCATTTCATAACTGTGGCGATCTTCGCCTATTTGTGCCGAAAACCTAACAAGATCAGGAAAACCGCTGCGATTTTCTCGGATATTCAATAAGATCCGCTCAAACATTACCTGCAAATCTACGGCGGGAATTCTATCCAGTGCCAGCTTCAGCAATTCTTCATCCATTGCGGGCCATATAACAAAAGGATTGGTGATGCCCTGTTTGGCTGCGTAGGTATCCAGGATTTTCTGGCGATAACTGCCGTTCTTTTGCGCAACGAAGCACTCATCAAATGACGCTTGCCGACGACTTACAAAATCCTCCCGAACCAAGTCTGCGGGGCCGGTATGAAAAGGATGAAAAAAGGCACCGGGAACCGCTTTGAATATTGCGGGCCAGAACAGCAAGCCGAAAAGGCCATTGATCAGCGTGTTTTCTACATAGAGCACCGGTGCCTCAGGCGTAGAAAGGTGATCCCGAACTACCATCTCAACCGAGTCACCGGTTTGTGGCAGGGTCAATGTGAACTCCCGGATAGCAGGAGGCACCGAGGCGGGCGGACCCGGCTCGCCTACCTTTTTCGCCAGCCGCTTAACAATTCGAGCTAAGCCCTGAGCTTCGGCATCGTTTAGTTCTTCATTTCCCCAACGAGCAGCGATAGCCCAGGCTTCCTCAAAACGTTTCAACCGCTCTAGTAGCCGCAGCTGTTTTAATCTCGCCTCGCGATGACCACTGGCCGCCAGCGCTTGCAGTGCCAGTTCCCGATCACCCTGACGTTCCGCCTGCCGCCCCAGCTCTAGCAGTAGGCGATCACGGCGACTGGTTAGCCAAGGGTTGTTCGTGGCTGCGGGAGTATTGGCCCAAACCTCAGCAGCGGGCACGCCTGCATCCAGACTCTCGCGACAGTGGTGCATGGCCAAGTAACTATCCACCTCGCTGCGCTGAGAGAACGCCCGTGATTCAGGGGTAAACTCCACCTGCTCATAGCGATGATGACCCAACTCCACCAGCACAAAATCCGACCAACTCTGGCGTAAGTTGCCGAAGAACATCAGGCGAATGCGATCGAACAACGCCATGTGGCTGACCCGCACCACCGGGGAAAACACGTCATCAAACCAATCCGCCAGCCTGCGAGTATCGGTAAAGGTTTTCTGCAGGGCTTCCTTCATCCGTGCCTTTGGCAGGCTTTTGGCTAGACCAGCTTGCTCCAGCATTGGTGAAAAAGCCGTGCGCAGTTCAGCCAAAGTGAACAGACGGAAAATGTCATCCAGAGTCAGCAGAGGATCAGCATCCAGCCAGCCATCGGAAATCAGCTCGTCAAGCGCCTCCGCTTCCGGGCATCCCAATTCCGGGTAATTTAGCTTGTCGGTGCGAAACAGGTCCCCTGTGCGCATCACCATGCGGGTCAGCAAAGCGCGGGCAGCGCGAGGCAACTCAAAAAAACCGCGCATGCAGGCACGTTCTGCTTCGATCAGTAAATCCGAGTGGTGGTTAGCCACCCATGAGACGACCGTTTCCATGTTTTGCAGGTAGTACATGGGGTTTTCGAGATCTGCCGAGGCGGGCAGAGAAACCCGAACATTCTTGCTCATAATGGCACTGTAAGACCTTGTTGCCGGGCTTTAGCAACTGGAGTTTAGTGAACGTTCCCGTGAAATTGCGCTAATTTTCCAGCTTGAAGCTTAACGCCCTCAAGAATTGACTCACTGATACGAGATGGAAAATCGTTTGGTAACAAGGCCTCCACAAGACTTATAGCCGAGGGCATCTGCTCCAAGGTTTCTTCAAGCAATTCGCTCGCCCTTTCGCTGGAATACCCCACTTGCTTCGCGGTACTTATGAAATGCCTGGGCTCAATACGATCCCAATGGTAATGGCGATTTCGCCCCTTTACTGACATCGCCATTTTCGCTCTTTGTGGCGCCAGGCTGCCTTTTTTCATGAGCGGATATGCTGAAATCACGTCGTAGAGAGGTGTCATACGGTAGGCTGAGTGAGGCTCAATAAACAGGCTGAAGTTCTTGGCATGACCATCAATTGCAGCAAGCAACCAAAACACTATTTGTGCCTTGAAGAAGGCTTTACGGTCCTTGTTGGCTTCCTGTGAGCCAAGAAGAAGTTTCATTCCATCATGAATCCCCGGCCCGCCATCACTTTCGTACTTGATGGCGGGAGCCACCCCTAGCGCTTGGCAGAAGTCTTCCTGTGGCAACCGCATGAGCCAGCTGGAATCTTTTGACCAGCGACGATCAAAGCGCTCTACAATCAATACCTTCTGATGCCCAAACTGACCAAGTTCTGCGTTAGCTGTTGGCAAGCCAAAGGCTTTCAGGAGCTGCAGGCAAAGCCACTCGTTCTCACCACTTTCCCGAAGGTCGATATTGCTGTGCTCGAGAAAGCCAATAGGCAGTTTGAATATGTGACTGGTGGGCGTGCTATTTGTAGGGAGTTGCCAATTGTCTTGATGCCATAACAGCGCGGTTTTTTCCTGGGCACCGGCCAAAGAGATGCGAAAATCATTGTTCCGCGCCATTCCCAAAGGTGAATTCTGATAGTCGCCCAGAAGCTGTTCAATTTCCGTGGCGCCCAAGGGTTCCGCCGTCACAGTCCGAACATCTGGCACCACCGAATTCTGCGGATACAGCTGAATAGCACCAATACAGTCACGGCCAACGCTTGCCAACAGATCGAACGGATGGCGCGTAGCCGCTTTGAAACGCGCCTGCATTCGAGATCTAATGGCTTCGGAATCCGGCAGCAAGTTGTCAAAAAAATTAAAAACCAACGCCCCTCGATAGGTCTTTGGCGATAGCGGTAATGAAAGTGAAATGGCTCGGGCGCCAGGTTGATTCAGCCAGACGGGATAGTACTGAAAAGCCATGGCACCGGAGCTTTCCAGCGTTAGCCTCCCTACCTCAATACCGTTCAGGGCCACGCTCAAGTCAGACATGCACACTCACCATTCTTCATTCCAGCCGCTCGCCGGATCCGGGGCCCCACGCTCCACCACACGCAGCTCAAGATCAAGGGCGGAAAGAAGCTTGAACAGGGTCTCGATTCGGCTTTTATCCGGATGATTCTCGAAACCTGAAACAGTGGCCTGCTTTACCCCCACCTTGTCCGCAGTGGCTCGCTGACTGAGCCTTTGGCGACTTCTGGCATTTTTTATTACCGTAGCCAGCGCTTCAGAAGATGTAACTTTCATAACTATACCCACTAGAGGATTAATTGAGATATATACCCTATAGGGGATAAAGTCAATTTAACCCCCTACAGGGGATTAAACACTCACAACCAGCCGTTCCAGAATTTTAAGCACCATAGGTTTGCGCTATCTGTTTCTCTAACCACATGCGGTAACCTGTAGCATCGGAATTGCCTCAGATACCAAACAGGGAAGCCCATGCCCGAACACGCTGCCATAACCCCCGGCTTTCACGCCGTTCACGCCAACCATCTGGAAGACCTGCGCCGGGCGGTGGTGTTTATCTGCCAGCAGAACCCGTTGCCACCGCTGCAAAGCGAAACCTTTCTGGTGCAGAGTAATGGCATTGCCCAGTGGCTGAAGCTGGCGCTGGCAGAAAAGCGTTCGGAAGACGGCAGTGAAGGCGGGTTGGGCATCGCCGCCGGTATGGATTTTTTGTTCCCGGCGCGGTTTATCTGGCAAGCCTACCGGGCCGTACTGCCGGATGGCGAGGTGCCGGAGCAATCCCCGTTTGATAAGCGCAGGCTGGTGTGGCGGCTTTATCGACTGCTGCCGGAACTGGTGCATACAGACGAAGTATTCAACCCGCTGGCGCGCTTTCTGGAGGGTAGCGACACGGATTTGCGGGCGTTTCAGCTGGCGGAAAAAGTAGCGGATCTGTTTGACCAGTATCAGGTGTTCCGCGCCGACTGGCTGGCTGCTTGGGAACAGGGCCGGGATGTGGTGATCACCGCTCGCGGCGAGGAAAAGCCGGTTGAGAAGGAAACGCTTTGGCAGCCATTGCTCTGGCGCAAGCTGGTGGAAAACACAGGCGCGGAAGCCCACACCAGCCGATCGCAGATTCACACGCGGTTTATGGCCGAAGGCCAGCGTATCACTGCGCCTGCTCACCCCAGCCGTTTGCCCAAACGCATTGTGGTGTTCGGGGTTTCCTCGCTGCCACGTCAAGCGCTAGAGGCTCTATACGTTCTCAGTCGATTCAGTCAGGTGGTGCTCTGCGTTCACAACCCGTCGCAGTTTTACTGGGCCGATATTATCAGTGACCGGGAACTGCTGAAAGCCGAACGTAAGCGCGGCAAAGTCCACCAAACACTGTCGAAAATTGAAGATCCCGATCAGCTGCACCAGCACGCCAATCCTCTGCTGGCCGCCTGGGGTAAACAGGGCCGGGATTACATTCGCCTGCTGGATGAGTTCGATAATCCCGATGAGTACCGCGCCAGTTTCCAGACCCCGGATCAGAAGATCGATATCTTCTCCGAACATGGCTCTGATCAGGCACCGTGTTTGCTACACCAGCTCCAGAACGACATTTACAACCTGACGCCGCTTCAGGAAATCCGGGATGAACAGCGTGAACTCGATCTGGCTCACGACCACTCCATAGCCTTCCACGATGCCCACAGCCCACAACGGGAAGTGGAGATTCTGCACGACCAGCTTTTGGCGGCGCTCAACGCAGATACCACACTGCGCCCCCGGGATGTGATGGTGATGGTGCCGGATATCAACGTCTACGCGCCCCACATTCAGGCAGTGTTTGGTCGCTATACATCAGGTCTCAAGCGCCACATTCCGTTCACCATTTCCGATCAGGGCCAGCGCCACCATGAGCCGGTTCTGATTGCCCTGGAAACGCTTATGTCTCTGCCCCGCAGCCGCTTCGGGGTGAGTGAAATCGTCAGCTTGCTGGAAGTGCCCGGGGTTCGCGATCGTTTCGAGATTGCCGAAGAAGAAATCCCTTTGGCGCGGCGCTGGGTAGAAGGCGCCAACATCCGCTGGGGTCTGCACGGTGCGCACCGGGAAAGCCTGGAGCTGCCTTCCGGTCTGGAGCGCAACACCTGGCAAGCTGGCCTGCGCTCCATGCTTTTAGGTTACGGCATGGGCGACGACGAGCCTTGGGCCGGTGTTCAGCCCTACGGCGAAATAGGCGGCCTGCAAGCCAGTTTGGCAGGGCGCCTTGGGGAGTTTGTGTTCCGCCTGGAAACCTTATGGCAGGAGCTGCAGGAACAACGCACACCGCAACAATGGGAAGAGCTTTTCTCGGCCATGCTGGAGCAGTTTTTCCACAAGGTGGAAGGGCATGATTTGTTGCTGCTGAACCGCTTTCGCCGGCAGCTGGAGCAGTGGCTGGAAGACACACTGGCCGCCGGGTTGGACAAGCAATACTTACCCTTGAATATTGTGAAGGACGTATTGCTGCAAGGCCTGGATGAGGGCGGTCTGAATCAGCGCTTTCTGGCGGGCAAGGTAAATTTCGCCACATTGATGCCCATGCGTGCGATTCCCTTCCGCAAGGTGTGCCTGCTGGGCATGAACGATGGTGACTATCCACGCTCTCGGCCGCCGGTGGATTTTGATCTGATGGCTCAGGATTACCGCCCCGGGGATCGTTCCCGCCGGGAAGACGACCGCTACCTGTTTCTCGAAGCCATGCTTTCTGCCCGCGAACAGCTTTATATCAGTTGGGTAGGGCGCAGCATCAAAGACGACTCAGAACGGCCGCCCTCGGTATTGGTAGCCCAGCTTCAGGATCATCTCGACAGCCTGTGGGCAGTGGCGGGGCAGCCAAATAAAGAGGTGACGAAAGTGCTGACCACTCAACACCCGTTGCAGCCGTTCAGTCGGGATTATTTCCCTAAATCCAATGGGTCAGAAAACAGCCCGGAAGAAACCGCCAAGCCACTGATTGAGGTACTGCAAAGCCGAAGCCTGTTCACCTACGAGCGGGAGTGGCGCAGCGCCCATGGCGTTGAAGCCGACGAACTCGCTCAAACCCCATTGCCCTATCAAGCACCGGAAGAGCCCATCAGCCTGAACGATCTGGCCGGCTTTCTGAAAAAGCCCATCGACACCTTCTATCAACGCCGCCTGCAAGTGCGCTTTGATGAGGTGGAAGACGAAGACACCGACAACGAAAACTTCGACCTGAACGGGCTGGACCGCTGGCGGCTGGATAACGAACTCATTCAGCAAAGCCTGCTCAAAGCCAGCACCGAAGAAGAACTGCACGAACGATTGGAAACCACGCTGGACAGCATGGCCCGGCGCGGCGACCTGGGTATGGGTGTTACCGAACACCGCCTGCGCACTGAATTGTCCGGGCGCTTGCCTAACCTGTTCGGGCGCTACCAAAGCGCCTTGGCAGAATGGCCGGAAGCGGTGACTGAGCCTTTGGTCTTCAACTACACCTATGAAAATGCCAGCAGAACCCTGGAAGTCGCCGACCTGATTGATGGCCTGCGCCGCAATGCCAATGGCGATCTGTGTCGGCTGGTGGTGGCCAGCTCAGGTTTACTGACCGGCTCCGGCTCTAGCAGAAAAGTGCGCTACGCCAACCTGATTCGGGACTGGTTGATTCACCTGGCCGGGCAACTTAGCGGGCAACCGTTTTCAACGCTGATTCTGGGCAAGGAAGAAGACCGAAAATTCACCTTCGCCCCCATGGCCACCGAAACGGCCAAACAACACTTCGACACAGTTTTGAAACGCTGGATGGAAGCCACCACCCGGGCCTTGCCGATTCACTGCGACGCCGGTTTTGCGTGGGTCACCAGTTACTATGGTGGCAAGAAATACCTGAGCAATCACGAGCGCGCCATAGAAGAAGCGGAAACGGTTTATAACACCGCCCTGAGCCGGGACACCGGCTACCTGCGCGGTGCCTTCGAAACCCCCGAATCACTCATGGCCAGTGGCGAATTTGAAGCGCTCCTGCACGATCTGTATGTACCCCTGTGGGAAGCAGAGCAGGACAAGTCCGCGGCAGAACAGATTGAGAAGATGGCATGACAGAGCAATCAGGCAACCGAAACCCGAATCTCGACCCGTTAACGCTGCCCCTGAACGGCAGTGCGCTGATTGAAGCCAGTGCGGGTACCGGCAAAACCTTCACCATCGCCATCTTGTATGTGCGCTTGGTGCTCGGCCACGGCCAGACAGACCCAAGCCCGTTGCAAGACCTGCTGCCGCCAAATCTGCTGGTGGTGACTTTCACCGAAGCCGCCACCAAAGAACTTCGGGACCGTATCCGCACCCGGCTCACCCAGGCCGCCGAGGTATTCTCCGAGCACGCCGCCGACCTTGAGCCAGCACCGGAAACGGCACTTATCCACAAGCTGCGGGACGACAGCTATCCAGACCCTGCCAGCTGGCCCGATTGCCGCAAAAAACTGCTACTCGCCGCCGAGTGGATGGACGAAGCCGCGGTGTCCACCATCCATGGCTTCTGCAACCGCATGTTGAGCGAGCACGCCTTCGACAGTGGCAGCCTGTTTAAACTCACGCTGGAAACCGATCAGAGCGAGTTGCTGGATGACGTCGCCCGGGATTACTGGCGCACCTTTGTGTATCCGCTGCCGCCAGCGCTGATGGATGAAGCGCTGAGTCACTGGAAAACCCCAACGGATCTGCGTGCCGCCGTGCGCAACCTGATTGGCGATCCCGAAAGTCTGGGTACGCCGCCTGCGGATGTTCACAACGCTATTGATCAGGTGGTCACCGAAAGAGAGAACCAATCCAACGCGCTGAAACGCTACGACTGGGCCAAATGGCAAGGTGAAGTCACTGACCTGCTGAACGATCTCAACAAGAGCAAACGGCTGCACGGTGGCAGCAAGAACGCCATGCTGAAAGTGTGGGACACCTTGGTGGATTGGGCCAGCTCCAACGATTTGTTGCCAGAAAAACTGGATTCCGCCGCAGGCTTCAAAAACCAGACCCCCGAAGGGCTGGATAACATCCTGAAAGGTGACGACCCGGCCCCTCACCATCCGGCGTTCGATGCCATCGAGGAGCTGATCGAATTCGGCCAGAATCAGCCCAGCGCGAAATCCGACATTCTGCGCCATGCCAGCCACTGGATTGCCCAGCGGCTGGAAGATGAAAAGCAGAAACGCTCGGAAATGGGCTTCGACGACCTGCTGACCCGGCTCGACGACGCGCTGCAAGGCCCCCGGGGCGAGCAACTGGCCGCCACCATACGCCGCCAGTTTCCGGTGGCGCTGATTGATGAATTTCAGGACACCGACCCGGTGCAGTACCGGATTTTCGACCGCATCTACCGGGTTGAAGAGAACCATCCGGACACCTGCCTGCTGATGATCGGCGACCCGAAACAGGCCATTTACGGTTTCCGGGGTGCGGATATCTACACCTATCTGCAAGCCCGCCTGGGGGTGCAAGACCGCACCTATACCCTGGGGAAAAACTTCCGCTCTGCACAAACCATGGTGTCTGCCGTCAACCGGGTGTTCGAATACAGTGACCAACACAGCCAGGACGGTGCCTTCCTGTTTGGGCAGGGTGATACCTCACCACTGCCGTTTCAGGGTGTCGCTGCCAACGGCACCAAGCGGGTGTGGTCAATAGACCAAGAGCCACAACCAAGCTTGATTTTCTGGACTCACGAATCCGGCGATACCCACAAAGACGGCAGCCCCAAAGCCATCGCAAAAGGCACCGCCACCACCGATATCGCCGAAACCTGCGCCAGTGAAATTGCCCGTTTACTCACGCTGGGGCAGGCCGGGAAAGCCGGATTTGTGTTGCTGGACAACCCGAAGGATCTGGAACCGGTTAGCCCACAAGACATTGCCGTGCTGGTCAACAACCGGGATGAAGCCGCTGCCGTTCGCGATGCGTTAGGCCGCCGGCGCATCAAAAGTGTGTACCTGTCTGACCGGGGCTCGGTACTGACGTCGCCGGAAGCAAAAGAAGTCTTGTCCTGGCTGCGAGCCTTTGCCGAACCCCGGCAACTGGCTTACATCCGGGCTGCGCTGGCGACTCCGACACTGAGCCAGTCCTGGCAGGCAATGAACCAACTGCTCAGCGACGAACTTGCGTTGGAGCGGGAAATAGAACGGTTTATCGG
The DNA here is from genome assembly GCF_023016045.1 of Marinobacter sp. S6332. Taxonomy (GTDB): domain Bacteria; phylum Pseudomonadota; class Gammaproteobacteria; order Pseudomonadales; family Oleiphilaceae; genus Marinobacter. The sequence continues at coordinate 520,364 of NZ_JALKAP010000001.1, forward strand.
TTATCAACAGCAGTGGCACAACCAGGGCGTGCTGCCCATGCTGCGTAGCTTCCTGATGGATTTTGAGGTGCCCGGGCGCCTGCTACGACGGCCCGATGGCGAGCGCCGGTTAACCGACATATTGCACATTGCCGAGCTGCTGCAACAAGACAGTCTGCAACTGGATGGCGAACACGCCCTGGTGCATCACTTCACCCAGATCCTGCGCGCCGCAGACGAGGAGGACGAACATCGCACCCTACGCCTCGAAAGCGATGCGGCTCTGGTGAAAGTCATTACTGTGCACAAATCCAAAGGCCTGGAATACCCTCTGGTGTTCCTGCCGTTTGGCACCGCCTACCGGGCCCAAAGCGAGAAGCAGTCGTTTGTCAGCTACCACGACTGCAACAACAAACTGATTACCGTGTTCGACCCCGATGCCGACGACGTTGCCAAAGCCGATCAGGAACGCCTGGGCGAAGACATCCGCAAAATCTACGTGGCCCTGACCCGGGCAAGGTTCGCCACCTGGGTGGGCGCCGCCGCCCTCGATAACTGGCAGCAAAGCGGGCTGGGTTATCTGATTTCCGGGAACGGGGCTGACAACATCAGCCAGTGCCTGGATGCCTTGGCTGAAGGCAAGCCGGAGATTTCGGTTACGCCCCTGCCGGAACCGGAAGATACGCTCTATACCCCACAAGCCCCTGAAGCTCTTGGACCCGCACTGGCTTCCAGCCGGGAGGCACGGGAAGACTGGTGGATTGCCAGCTACTCCTCACTGGAATACACCGGGCTTTCTGGAACAGGCATAGCCTTCACCGGAGAAGTGGAAGACGCCGAAACCCAGAACCTTCTGGAAGAGGGCGCCCACAACCCGGAAGACGAAGACACAGCGACTCTGCTCAGCCACAGCCTGCACAGCTTCCCAAAAGGTGCAGCGCCAGGAACCTTCCTGCACGATCTTCTGGAGTGGTGCGTACAGCAACAAGGCCTGCAACAGGTTGTGGATAACCCGGAACACTTGCGTGAGCAGCTCACCCGCCGCTGTAGCACACGGGGCTGGAGCGACTGGGTAGATACGCTTGAACACTGGATACTTGCGCTCATTCGCCAGCCGCTGCCGTTAAACCGTAACGGCGCTGAAAGCGCCAGCCTGGCGAGCCTGAGCACCCTGCGCCCGGAACTGGAGTTCTGGTTTGAGAGCCGTAACGTAAGCACCCGAGCCATGGACAAACTGGTGACTCAACACACCTTAAACGGAGCGGACCGGCCGCAAGTGGATGCCGGGCGCTTCAACGGCATGCTGAAAGGCTTTATCGATCTGGTGTTTGAACACAACGGGCAATATTACGTTCTGGACTACAAATCCAACTACCTTGGCGATAACGACAGCGCCTATACCGATCAGGCCATGGGCGAGGCAATTCTGGAGAAGCGCTACGACCTGCAGTACATCCTCTACCTGCTGGCTCTGCACCGTTTACTGAAAGCCCGTCTGCCAGATTACGACTACGAGCAGCACATAGGTGGCGCGGTGTATCTTTTTTTGCGGGGCGTGAACGCGCCGGGGGCAGGGGCGTTTACCGACAAACCACCCAGAGAGTTGATTGAACAACTGGATGCCATGTTCGATGGCAAGACAGTCTCCGGGGAGGTGGCGGCATGAGCAAAAACCGGAATACCGACAACCAGTTTGCCTTTGATCTGGATGAAGCCGCTGATGTGGATAAAACATCTTCTGCATCTTCCAGCCAAGACTCTGGCCTGACCTTGGATAAGACCGAAACGGTTCTGGCGCTCCTAAATAGCTGGCAGATGGCTGGCTGGATTCGACCGCTGGATGTGCGCTTTGCGCGGCTGATTCAGGATCTTTCGGAAGAGCAGGGCGAAGCACCGCAACCGCTGGTTTTGTTACTCGCGGCCCTGACGTCTCACCAGGTCGGCCGCGGCCATGTGTGTGTGGATCTGGCCACTCTACTGGCCGATGCAGATAATACGCTTTCACTGCCACCGGAGGAATCCGGCGGTGCTCTCTCCGCACAAACCAGGGGCGTTCTGCCTGGCTCATTGGCAGAGCAGGAAAACGCTGATGGCAACTTCAATAGCCCCGGACATGTTCTGGCCCGAGTATCCACCCAGCAATGCATGGCCGCTCTGGACAACGCCCTTGCAGTAAGTGATGGCTCACATACTACGCCACTGGTATTGAGTGGTACTCGGCTCTACCTGCGCCGATTCTGGCGTTACGAACAGCAGATTGCTGCAGGTATTCTGCAGCGTCTGGCGCTGCCATCTACCCTGGCTGACCCGTCTTCAGATGCGGCCTCAACGCTCAGCAAATCTCTGGACGTTCTGTTTAAACCTCAGGGTTCTGCGAGTCCCGCTGCGGATTACCAGAAGCTCGCCTGTGCCCTGGCCGCCCGCAACCGTTTTGCCGTGATTACCGGTGGCCCCGGCACCGGCAAGACCACCACCGTGGTGAACCTGTTGGCTGCCCTGCAATCCGTCGCGGGAGAATCCACCGAGCGCGATGGACGCAAATACCGTATCCGCCTGGCAGCCCCCACAGGCAAAGCCGCCGCCCGGCTGAACGAATCCATCGGTGGTGCCGTCAGCCGTCTACCTCTCGAGCAGTTACCAGGACAGGTATCTCTGGCAGACATTCCCACCAAAGTAACCACGCTTCACAGGCTTCTGGGCAGTCGCCCGGATACCCGCATATTCCGCCACAACCGCGATAATCCGCTGCTGGTGGATATTCTGGTGATCGACGAAGCGTCCATGGTGGATCTGGATATGATGGCGTCGGTGTTCGACGCCCTGCCCGCCAACGCCCAACTAATTCTGTTGGGCGACAAAGACCAACTGGCCTCGGTAGACGCCGGTGCTGTGTTGGGTGAACTCTGCCAACGCGCGCCAGACGGCCACTATCTGCCAGAAACTGTGCAATGGTTGAAAGCCATAACCGGCACCGAGATTCCTGCAAGCCTGCAAAACGCCAAAGGCCAGCCGCTGGATCAGGCCGTAGCCATGTTGCGCAAGAGCTACCGCTTTGCCGAAGGCAGTGGCATTCGCCAACTGGCCGAGGCCGTTAACACCAATACTTTGAACGACAGCATGCTTCAGCAGGCCTGCAGCGCCAGTTTTGAGGATGTGGTGTGGCTCAATAGCAGTACCAACAAACCCTCGCTGGAAGACACCCAGACGCTGATCTGCCGCCATGCGGTCAGTGGCAGCCCAGAAGCATTCCACAATAACGGGGAAGGGCGAATCGGTGGCAACAGCCAGCCCCTGCCGCCACCCGTAGGCTATCGTCACTACTTGTCGCTGATGCAGAGCCACAGTCTGGATGCTAACAGCACAACAGAGCAGTGGGACGAGTTGGCAAGATCCGTATTGGAGGCCTTCAGTGATTTTCAGGTGCTCTGCGCCCTGCGCCGCGGCCCTTGGGGTGTAGAAGGCCTGAACGAGCTGATCGCCCACCACTTGCTGGCACAAAAGCTCATTCCTCGAGCCGAAGGCTGGTACGCCGGACGGCCAGTTCTGATTACCGGAAACGATTACAATCTGGGCCTGATGAACGGCGATGTGGGCATTACCTTCAGTTTGCCCCAAGCCACTGACGCACAAGCCAGCGACGAACAACCGAAACCCTTGCTGCGCGTGGCCTTTCCCGCCAGTGATGGCAGCGGCGATATCCGCTGGATATCACCCAGCCGGCTGCAGCAACTGGAAACCGTGTATGCCATGACGGTGCATAAATCCCAAGGCTCAGAGTTCAATCACACCTGCCTGGTGCTGCCGGATCGCCTCAGCCCGGTGCTCACGCGGGAGCTGGTGTACACCGGCATTACCCGTGCAAAGAACTGGTTCAGCCTGATTACCGGTGATGCCAGTGTGTTCAGTGAGAGTGTAGAGCAGCGTGTGGTTCGGGCCTCGGGGTTGGCTTTGGTTCTTGCTGGGTCTGGCGTCGGTTAGCTTGGGAGTTTTGCGTTACTGGGGAAGAGCCTCCCAAAAAGCGCCCGTGAATACGTCCCTGTAGGGCTCGACTGCAGCCATCCTTGGCTGCAGACGTTTTTGGGAGGCTCTTCCCCAGCAACGCAATCCGGCTCTTTGCCAAGCCCGGAACTTTTCAAGTAAACCCATTCATTTTCTGCAAGTACAGCTAAAAACCAGATGCTTTTAAGGTTCAATCACTTCAAGAAAAGCGGCATAACACTATTGTTAGGGCTTGTCTCCGGTGGCAGGGCTTCCGAAAACCTGGAGCGCCAAGGATGGCGCGACGGAGCCCTACTGGGACGTATTCACGGGCGTTTTTCGGAAGCCCTGCCACCGGAGACAAGCTTGCACTCAACTATGTCACGCACCTCAGCCAGATACATCGCTCTCACTATGCTGCTGCAACCACAACCGGGCGTAATAGCCATTCTGTGCCAGCAACTCACTGTGGCTGCCGCTTTCTACAATCTGCCCCTGATCCATGACCAGAATCTTGTCGGCATCGCGCACTGTGGATAAGCGGTGGGCGATAACAAGGGTGGTGCGTTGACGGCTGACTTCATTAAGGGCTTCCAGAATCGCCTGCTCGGAAATGGAATCCAATGAGGAAGTCGCTTCGTCGAGGATCAACAACGGCGGGTTTTTCAGCAGTACACGGGCAATGGCCACCCGCTGTTTTTCACCACCGGAGAGTTTCAGGCCGCGCTCGCCCACTTTCGTGTTGTAGCCCTCGGGGAGGCTGCGGATGAAGTCATCCAGGTGTGCCTGCTTCGCAGCATGATGCACCTCGGCTTCGGTGGCATCGGGGCGGCCGTAAGCCAGATTTCGGTACAGGGTGTCGTTGAACAGCACAGTGTCTTGCGGAACCACTCCAATCATAGAGCGTAGGCTGTCTTGGCTGACCTCACGAATATCCTGACCATCAATGGTAATGCTGCCTTTATCCACTTCAAAAAACCGGAACAACAGGCGGGCGAGGGTGGATTTACCGGCACCGCTGGCACCCACAACAGCCACTGTGTGTCCAGCAGGTATGGTGAAGTCTACATCCTGCAAAATCGGCCGGTCTGCTCGATAGGCGAAATGTACGTTATGAAAGCCTACCTCGCCCTTATCCACTGTGAGCGCAGAGGCCTCGGGTGCGTCTGTTATTGCTGGCGTTTCCCCAAGCAAGCCAAACAGGCGTTCCACATTTACCAGAGACTGACGAATTTCCCGATAGACAAAGCCCAGAGCATTCAGAGGAATAAACAATTGCAGCAGGTAGGCGTTGATCATGGTGAAGTCACCGAGGGTTATAGCGTCACTGGCCACTTCCCTGACGGCCATCACCATCATGGTGATCATGGCCAACCCGATGATGAGAGCCTGGCCGGAGTTAAGAGCCGCGAGGGACAAGCGGTTTTTCAGGCGTGCTTTTTCCCAGCCTTCCAGATTCTCGTCGTACAGCTCTGCTTCAAAGGTTTCGTTATTGAAGTATTTAACGGTTTCGTAGTTTAGTAGGCTGTCGATGGCGCGGGAGTTGGATTGGTTGTCCCGAGCGTTGGCCTCGCGTACGAATTTCGTTCGCCACTCGGTAACTTTGATGGAGAAAACCACATACACCACCACTGAAATGAGGATGGCCAACACATAGCTGGCGTTAAACGCTACGAACAAAATCCCTGCCACCATCAGGATTTCCAGCAGGGTGGGCACTATATTGAACAGGGTAAAGCGCAGCAGAAAGCTGATACCGGTGGTGCCCCGCTCAATATCCCGGGCCAGCCCGCCGGTTTTGCGATCCAGGTGAAACGCCAGTTCCCGTTCGTGGAGATGGCGAAATACCCTGAGTGATACCCGCCGCATGGCGCGCTCGGCAACCCTCGCAAACACCGCATCCCGCAGTTCGCCGAACAAGGTGCTGCCAAATCGTAAGGTGCCATAGGCCACCACCAACACAACGGGAATCCACAAAAGAAGTTCGCCTTCCCGGCCTTGGTCGAGGTAGTCGACGATGTATTTCAGAGCCACCGGGGTTGCGACTGTGGCTAGCTTTGCCAGTATCAGGAAGCTGATCGACAGGGCTACTCGCCCACGGAACTCTGTGAGATAGGGCCAAAGCCCGGCAATCACCTTCCAGTTCGGTTTATGGTTGGCGGGGTAATCACTGTCTGCGTAGGCTCGCACTCGAGATCCTTTTTACGGCGGAGTTAACGAGCATGTGGGCAGGTGCCTTCGGCCAGAACACGCTGTAAATACTTCCCTGTACGCTCGACAAAAGCCATCCTTGGCTTTTGACGGTTCTGGCCGAAGGCACCTGCCCACATGCTCTTATCTGACTGTATGATAAGTCTCTACTCAAAGCATAATCGTATAGCTGGCTAAGTTTACCTTAGCCAGAACCCAGGAGGCACACCATCAACACTCGTCACCGGCAGGCCCTGAAACTCGTTATAGGGTTTATACACCCTTACCGCAAAGCCGTCGCAGGCGCTTTGGTGGCACTGGTCATCACTGCAGGTATCACTCTCGGGTTGGGGCAGGGACTTAGAATTCTGGTGGATCAGGGCCTGGCTACCCAATCTCCGGAGAACCTGGCCCGGGCTGTTGGCTTGTTTTTCATACTGGTGATCGGGCTGGCCTTTGGTTCTTTTGCCCGCTTCTATCTGGTGTCCTGGATTGGCGAACGCGTGGTGGCGGATATCCGCAAGCAGGTGTTCAATCATTTGATTGATCTGCATCCGGGCTTTTTCGAGCAGAACCGGGCGCTGGAAATACAATCCCGGTTTACCGCCGACACCACGGTGCTGCAATCAGTGATTGGCTCCACCGTGTCCATCGCCTTGCGCAACGCACTGATGCTGGTGGGTGGACTATTATTACTGTTCATCACCAACGCCAAGCTGGCCGGCATTATTTTGCTGGGTTTCCCCCTGGTGATTGCGCCTATCCTGTTTTTCGGGCGGCGGGTTCGGCAGCTTTCCCGGCTCAGCCAGGACAGGGTCGCAGATGTAGGTAGTTACGTGGGGGAAAACCTCACGCAGATCAAAACCGTGCAGGCGTTTAATCATCAACCCCACGACCGGCATTTCTTTTCAGAGGTATCCGAGCGAGCTTTTGACATTGCCCGGGCCCGTATAAAACAGCGGGCCTGGTTAACGACTCTGGCCATAACCCTCGTCATGGGCGCAGTGGGCATAGTGATCTGGATTGGTGGCCTGGATGTTATCCACGGCCGCATTACCCCGGGGGAGCTGGCAGCGTTTCTGTTTTACAGTTTGCTGGTAGGCGTAGCCGCAGGCGCGATTAGCGAAGTTATCGGTGAACTGCAGCGGGCGGCTGGGTCGGCTGCGCGGCTTTTTGAGCTGCTTCAGACGAAGCCGGCGTTTGAGCGGCCGACAGAACAGGCAAACAAATTCCCGGGGGTCGTTACCGGAGAAATCGCCATCAACGACCTTAACTTCAGTTACCCCAATCGAAGGGAGCACCCGGCACTCACCGATATCTGCCTGCAGGTTCGGGCCGGTGAAACCTTGGCGTTGGTAGGGCCTTCCGGGGCGGGGAAATCCACTTTGTTTGATTTGCTGCTGCACTTCTATCAGCCCGACAGCGGCACCATTCACATTGATGGCACAGACAGCGCAACCGTTTCCCTTGAAGGGCTCCGGGCGTGCTTTTCGTTGGTGCCGCAGAACCCCGCTCTGTTCCATGGCACCGTTGCCGACAACATCCGTTACGCCCGTCCCGATGCCAGTCAGTCAGAGGTAAAAGAAGCGGCACGCATTGCCCACGCCCACGAGTTCATCGAGAAGTTACCAGATGGCTATAACACGCAACTGGGTGATGCTGGGCTAGGGCTCTCAGGTGGCCAAAAGCAACGGCTGGCAATTGCCCGTGCATTGCTGGCAGACGCACCTATACTTCTACTGGATGAGGCCACCAGCGCGCTGGACGCAGAGAGTGAAAGCCTGATTCAGCGGGCCATGCCGGCACTTACCTCTGGCAGGACCACGCTGGTAATCGCCCACAGGCTTGCAACTGTAAGAGATGCTGACCGCATTGCTGTTCTGGATCAGGGGCGGCTCTTAGCGGTCGGCACCCATGAAGAACTCATAAAAGAAAACGAGCTATACAGACGCCTGGCGGCGCTGCAGTTTCGGGAGCAAACGGCATAATAATGAACATTGTCAATTTGTGTCAGGCCTCACTACTCCCTACACTGTTAAACGAGATTGATTAATCAGAGACACAGGGAGAATGGCAAAGTGAGCAATAAAGAATTGCAGGCCCTCAAAGAACGCTATGTTGCAGCGGGCGTGGCGAGTCCCAATGAACAATTTGCCGACCATGCAACCAACGCAGAACTATGGGACGCAGACGGCAAGCGCATGATCGATTTTGCCGGCGGTATAGGTGTGCTCAACATAGGTCACCGGCACCCGAAGGTGGTTGAGGCTATTAAAGCCCAGCTGGACAAGCTGATGCATACTTGCCAGACCGTTATGCCCTATGAGGGCTACGTTCGTCTGGCACAGAAGCTGAGCGAAGTCACACCGGTAAAAGGCCACGCCAAGGTTATGCTGGCCAACTCCGGTGCTGAAGCCTTGGAAAACGCCCTCAAGATTGCCCGGGCAGCCACTGGCCGTACCAACGTAATCTGCTTTAACGGCGGCTACCACGGCCGTACCTTCATGACCATGGCGATGAATGGCAAGGCAGCGCCTTACCAGACAGACTTCGGCCCCATGCCGGGCAGCGTATACCGCGCCCCTTATCCTGTGCCCTATCACGGTGTGACGGAAGAAGACGCTCTGCGTGGCCTGGAAATGACCATGAAAGCCGATTCACCCGCTAACCAGACGGCCGCCATTGTGCTCGAGCCGGTTCTGGGCGAGGGTGGTTTTTACGCTGCGCCAACCAACTTCCTGAAAGCACTCCGTAAGATTTGCGACGATAACGGCATTCTGCTGATTGTGGACGAAGTTCAAAGTGGCTTTGGCCGCACAGGCAAGATGTTTGCCCTTGAGCACAGCGGTGTTGAAGCCGACATTATTACCATGGCCAAGAGTATGGCGGATGGTATGCCAATCTCAGCCATTGTTGGTACTGACAAGGTTATGGACTCGTCCGGGCCCAACTCGCTGGGCGGCACCTATACCGGTAGCCCTACAGCTTGTGCGGCTGCCCTTGCGGTATTCGAGGTATTCAAAGACGAGGATATTCTTGGTAAAAGCATCAGCTTGGGCGAAAAGCTGAATCAGCGCTTCAGCCAATGGCAGGAAAAGTTCACCCATGTGGATAACGTTCGTGGTTTAGGCCCCATGGCAGCCTTCGAGATGGTTGAAAGCAAGGAAAGCCGCACACCTAGACCAGATCTGGCGGCGGAGATCACCAAAAAGGCCAAAGAGAAGGGACTGATCCTTCTGAGCTGCGGCATGTTTGGTAATACTCTGCGCTTCCTGATGCCGGTAACCATTGAGGATAGTATCCTTGAGGAAGGCTTGGCGATTGTTGAAGAGTGCCTGAAGGAAGTCGGCGCCTGACTCAATAATTTGAGCCATTTGTGACCAAAGCCGAACCTCCGGGTTCGGCTTTTTTATGATGTTCGTCGTATACTGCCCTGAGTAGTTTCACCAATCAGGCAGAACCATGACGACACCAAACACCACGTCCGCGCCCGATCACAAGCCCAGACCGTGGGTTGATCTGCTGGTCAGCATTATTATTCCCTCTGTCATCCTAATGAAGTTCAGTGGTGACCAGCATCTTGGTAGCGTTAACGCCCTTATTCTTGGCTTAGCCTTCCCGCTTGGCTGGGGCTTGTTTGAACTAATTCGCTACAACAAGAAAAACTTCATCGCCTTGTTGGGCTTAATCAGTGTCGGGCTAACAGGCGGTATAGGCTTGCTAGAGCTCGATGCTGGTTGGCTCGCAATAAAAGAAGCAGCGGTTCCGGCGATTATTGGCCTTGCGGTTCTAGCTTCCACCCGCACCAAGTACCCGTTGGTACGTACGCTTCTGTATAACCCGAACGTACTCGATGTGGACAAAATTCAGGAAACTCTTGAAGAAAAAGAGCGTGTAGAAGAGTTTGAAGCGCGGCTACTGAATGCTAGTTACTTTTTCGCTGGCACTTTTTTGTTCTCATCCATCATGAATTACTTGGTAGCCCGCTGGATTGTGGTCAGCCCTTCCGGTACACAGGCTTTTAATGAAGAGCTTGGCAGGATGACTCTGGTGAGTTATCCAATGATTGCTATCCCGTCGATGGTGATGATGATGCTTATCTTCTATTACCTATGGAGAACCATCCGTCGCCTTACGGGTTATACACTAGAAGAAGTGATGGCGCCCCACTTGGCGGAGAAGGAAAAGGCTAAATCCTCCGGCTCTTCTTCCGGTAAATAGCGCTTTAATTCAATAACCTTCGTTGTTTTTCAGCAACAAAAAAAGCGGCCAGAGTAGTGATACTCTGGCCGCTTTTTTATTAGCTATCCGAATACGATCAGATGTCGAGGTTACTTACTTCCAGAGCATGAGTCTGGATAAAGTCACGACGCGGCTCTACATCGTCACCCATGAGAGTCGTAAAGATCTGATCTGCCGCTATAGCGTCTTCAATCTTCACTTTCATCATACGGCGGCTTTCTGGGTCCATGGTGGTCTCCCAAAGCTGATCCGGGTTCATCTCACCCAAACCCTTGTAGCGCTGAATGTTCAAGCCACGTTGGGCTTCTTTCATCAGCCAGTCGAGTGCGCCCTCAAACGATAGTACAGCCTGTTTACGCTCACCACGCTGTATGTATGCTCCTTCCTCGATGAGCCCGTTAAGAGTCTCGCCAAGGCGAGCTATAGCGCCATACGAGGGTGAATCAAAGAAGTCGTGTCCAAATACATGCTCGTGGGGAATACCGTGCACATAAATAGTCACTTTAGGTAGATAAAGCTCCCGTTCGCTATCTTTGGCCACAGAGAAGGTGTATTTGGTGCCGGTGCGCGTATCCACATCCAGCTTGTCGCCAAGACGGCTAGCCCATGCAGAAACCGTTTGCTCGTCTTTGAGATGTTCCGCTTTCAGGGTGTCATTGTGCAGCATTTGCTCCAACACCTTCGCCGGATAAGCGCGGGACAAGCGCTCAATCATGGCCATAACGGTTTGATAATCCTTAACCATGGTTTCAAGCGCAGAATCCTTGATAGGAGGCGCTTCCGGATTCACATACAGCTGTGCACCTTCAAGAGAGGTTTGGGTGAGGTAAGCCTCTTTTGCCTTTTCATCTTTCAGATACTGCTCCTGCTTGCCACGTTTCACTTTATACAGCGGGGGCATAGCAATGAACACGTGGCCGCGCTCGATGATTTCGCGCATCTGGCGGAACAGGAAGGTCAACAGCAGGGTGCGGATGTGGGAACCATCCACGTCGGCGTCCGTCATGATAATGATGGAGTGATAACGGAGCTTGTCTGGATTGAACTCTTCCCGCCCAATGCCACAACCCAATGCCGTAATGAGCGTACCCACCTCAGCAGAGGACAACATCTTATCAAAGCGCGCTTTTTCCACGTTCAGGATCTTACCCTTCAACGGCAGAATAGCTTGTGTTTTACGGTCTCGGCCCTGTTTGGCGCTGCCGCCGGCCGAGTCACCCTCCACTATGAACAGTTCGGAAAGGGCAGGGTCTTTCTCTTGGCAATCAGCCAGCTTGCCGGGCAACCCGGCAATATCCAACGCGCCTTTACGTCGAGTCATATCCCGCGCTTTGCGAGCCGCTTCACGGGCACGCGCCGCTTCAATCATCTTGTTTACGATGAGTTTGGCTTCGCTAGGCTGCTCTTGTAGGTATTCTGCAAAGCTTTGGTAGAGCTCTTGCTCAACAGCGGTTTTTACCTCCGAAGACACCAACTTATCTTTGGTTTGGGAAGAAAACTTCGGATCAGGGACTTTTACACTGATGATCGCCGTTAGGCCTTCACGGGCGTCATCGCCGGAGGTGCTTACCTTGGCCTTTTTGCCCAAACCTTCCTGTTCAATGTAATTATTCAGGGAGCGAGTAAGGGCTGCGCGGAAGCCAGCAAGGTGGGTACCACCATCCCGCTGGGGGATGTTGTTTGTAAAGCAGTAAATATTTTCCTGAAAGGCATCGTTCCATTGCATGGAAACTTCAACCGCGATTCCGTCTTCGCGTTCCCGGTTGAAGTGGAAAACCCGGTTTATAGGCGTTTTGTTGGTATTAAGATGTTCAACGAATGCTCGTAGGCCACCTTCGTACTCGAACACCTCTTCCTTGCCACTGCGTTCATCTGTTAAGCGGATGCGAACACCACTGTTTAGGAACGCCAGTTCTCTGATGCGTTTCGCCAGGATGTCGTAGTGGAACTCAATGTGGGTAAAGGTTTCGGGAGACGGAATAAAATGTACCCGAGTGCCAGACGCATCGGTATCGCCAACCGGCGCCAAAGGCGCATTTGGCACACCGTGGGTATAAGTCTGCTCGTATACCTTACCATCACGACGAATGGTCAAGGTGAGGGTAGAGGACAGGGCGTTTACAACGGAAACACCTACACCGTGAAGACCACCGGAAACCTTGTAGGAGTTATCATCAAATTTACCTCCGGCGTGCAGCACTGTCATGATAACTTCAGCTGCTGATACACCCTCTTCTTCGTGGAGATCCACCGGTATACCGCGACCATTGTCGTGAACACTCACGGACTCGTCTGGGTGGATGATAATACCAATTTCGGAACAGTGACCGGCCAGAGCTTCATCGATGGAGTTATCCACCAATTCGAACACCATGTGATGCAGGCCGGTGCCATCATCCGTGTCGCCAATGTACATACCTGGCCTTTTTCGCACTGCATCAAGCCCCTTCAGGACTTTGATACTGGCTGAATTGTAGCTCGATTCACTCATTAGGTAACTCCTGAAGCGTAAGGGCCAGCGCGTTCCTAAAGCCGCATGTTTGCGGTGCAAAAGGTAGATAGGCCGGTTTTATTCTTCCTTCAATTTGCCATGTTCCACGTGGAACATTCGATAATCGGGTATCTGGTTACCCTGCCACAAAGACTCCGGGTCGGGATGCTCAATAGCAGTAATAAATACCTGACAGCGTAATTCCTGTAACTTTCGAGCCAACATGCTTTTGTGACTCTCATCCAGCTCGGCGTTAATATCATCAACCAAAAAGCTGACCTGCTTTCCGAGATCATTTAACACCATACTCTGGGCAATCTTCATCAAGATAACGAGGGTCTTTTGCTGGCCTCGGGAAAAAGTCTCCGCTACCGGTCGTCCTTGGAACTTGATGCGGATATCCGCACGGTTTGGCCCATATAGGGTATGCCCCATGCGTGCTTCCTGCTCCCTATGACGGACAAGCACATCTGAAAGCGACTGGCTTGTGTCCCATCCGGGATAGAACTCTAGCTTTAGCCCCTTAGTCCAGCTCACATCAACTTCGTGAACAAGACTGTCGAACGCCCTTTTGAATTTATCAAAGGCCTGTTTGCGAGCATCGCTTATTCGTTCGCTCAGTGCTACGTATTGGGCATCCCAGATACGCAACATGGATTCGTCTAGTCTACCATTTCTCAGCGTTTGATTCCGCTGTGATGTAACTCTCTGGCACTGTTGCCAGCTTGATGCAAAGGAAGGTTCCACGTGGAACACTGCCCAATCCAAAAATTGCCGACGCTTTCCAGGACCACCTGCTACGATGTCGAAAACGCCGGGATCAATAACAGACACAGGCAAATGCATGGCAAGAGAAGAAAGACTTCTTACGCTTTCACCATCTACCCGAAGCGTGGTTTCCTTCTGAGATACGTCGCGTGAAATGCCGAGCCGATGAGCGAGCGCATTTCCGGTTACTTCATTACGCTCACTATCAAATCCATGGTCCAGCCCTCCAAATACTGTGAATCGTCGCTGTCCATGCTGCACAACGGCTTGGTGCCTGTTTACCCGAAAAGATCGCCCAAGCCCAAGGTAGCCAATAGCTTCAAGTACGCTCGTCTTGCCACTGCCATTTTCGCCGTACAACAAATTAAAAGACGGTGAAAACGAAATAGCTTCGGTAGGGGATAGGTTGCGAAAAAACTCGGTATGAAGTTTTACCAGCGCCATAAAAAGCACAGCTCGTCGCGGCAGCAAGAGGAATGGAACGCATCCATGAAAAAAGGCAGCGTTTCACGAATTAGGTGAAACGCTGCCTTAGTGTACAAAACCGGGATGGTGAAGGCGACCGCCTTTAATGGAGCATGTTTAGACGGTCATCCATGAATACATCCATTTCCGGCGCAAGAATGTGTACGTAGCGGTCAAAATACAGGAACTGTTTCAGAAGCAATGCAAACTCCCGTGGAAAGTGGAGGCCATGGCTTTCACCCACTTTCACCATATCCATAAGAATGCTGTTCACGTCATCTTCCGCCTGATCGGCTTGGTAAGGCACATGGTCAGGCACCATTTTATCCATCTGTTGGTACAACTTACGTAAATCGGCCGCCAAATCAGAAGCTTTCACAGTCTGGTTAGTGATACCTATACGAATCATCGCCTCGGCCATACCATCAAAATTGCCAACCATAACGGCCGAAATAAAGTCACTCACTGCCTGCCAAGTGTCTGGTCGGATGCGGCCAACAATACCAAAATCGATAAAACCTACACGCCCGTCTTTCAGCACCATTAAGTTGCCCGCATGCACATCGGCATGAAAGAACTCACACTGGGTTAAACTGGAAAACCACGTGTTCATCGCTGTAATTAGAGTGCGTTCAGGATCCTTTGCATAACCTCGAATGCTCTCCAAGTCGGTAAGGGGAACACCGTAGAAACGCTCCATCGTCAGAATGCGTCGAGTACTGCAATGTTCATAAACAACAGGAACAGTGGCGTCTTCGTTGTGAGTATCATGAAGGAAGTTTCGGAACACTTTTAGGTTGTTCGCTTCTTTGATGAAATCGCATTCTTCCATCATGGTGCGCTGAATTTCCTCCACAATCCCGGATAAGGATGTCCAAGATAGCTTCGGTGCCAAGGTTTCGAGAACACGAGCTGAGAGATACAGGAAGTTCAAATCGGTGAGCAAGATATTCTCAACGCCCGGCTTCTGAACTTTGATCACAACATCTTCACCGGTGATCAATCGAGCAGCGTGAACTTGCGCAATAGAGGCAGAGGCGAGGGCTACTGGATCTATCTCGGAAAACACTTGGTCAATAGGGCGGTCCAGCTCTTGGCTAATGATCCGCTTAATAACACCAAACGGCAGATTAGGCGTTCGATCAAGGCAATGCTGAAACTCTTCAACGTACTCTTTCGGGAAAAAGGTCGGTGAACTGGCTATAAACTGACCTAACTTGATGTAAGTGGCACCCAACGATTCAAATGTCTCACGCAGCAAGCGCGGGGCAGGGGGCCGTTCCCCACCAACCCATTTGACACCGGTTCGGCCCAATACTGATAGTGTTTGCCCAATCCTGAAAACGCCTTTGATTCCGTTCGATACGGTGCCCATCAATTCTCTCCTATAGCCTCATCGGCATAACCACATAAAGACAGCGGTTATCATTGTACGATTCGATCAGAGCGCTGCTGTTGGGGTTAGACAAGGTAATCCTGACCTGATCTTCATCCAGCGCGTTCATAACGTCTATCAAATAGCCTACATTAAAACCGATTTGCAGGGATTCGCCCTGGTAGTCAACTGGTAGCGCGTCTTCGGCCTGTTCCTGATCTGGGTTGTTGGCAAACACTTGGAGTTCGTTCGAGGCGAGGTTGAGACGAACACCACGAATATTCTCATGGGAGAGAATGCCCGCACGTTGAAGGGTATTCTTGAGGGTCGCACGATCCGCTAAGACCACCTTGTCGCCGCCCCGCGGAATCACACGATTGTAGTCAGGAAACTTGCCTTCAATAAGCTTTGAAGTAAAGGTATAAGATCCAACCGTAGCGCGCAGGTGGTTGTCTCCAATAACCAGCGTAACCGGCGTTTCTACATCATCCAAAAGACGAGACAACTCTAGAACACCTTTACGCGGCACGATTACTTGGCGCGGCTCTGCACACCCCGTGCTCAGTTCCACGTGCGCCATCGCCAAACGGTGGCCATCGGTTGCAACCGTGCGAACGTGATCCTTATCCACTTCAAACAGCAAACCGTTCAAGTAATAACGAACATCCTGTTGCGCCATGGCGAAAGCCGTAGCGTCGAACATGCGTCTGAGTTCCTTTTGTGGCAACTCTAGGCGGAAGCTCTCGGGCTCATCTTCCACGTTGGGAAAATGCTCTGCAGGTAACGTCGACAAGGTAAAATGGCTGGCACCACAGCGCACATGCAAGCGATCGCCTTCCAACACCAGCTCGATGGGCGCTTCATCACCCAGTGCCCGGCAAATATCCGAGAGCTTACGGGCAGGAACGGTAATTCTCCCCGGCTGGTCGACATGGACAGGCGTAACCCGCCCCACCAGCTCGACTTCCATGTTTGTACCGGTCAAAACCAAAGTATTGTCTTCGGCCACCAGTAGCACGTTAGACAGTACCGGCATGGTCTGTTTTTTCTCTACAACACCGGCAATGCTTTGCAAGGGTATGAGCAGGGATTCACGGCTGATCGTCAGTTTCATGTCACTCAGCTTTCTATTGTTGGAAGGATGAATGTTATTTGCTTGGGCAACTCGCCCGCCTCACTGAACCAATTTAATCGTTGGATCACAATTCAGGTAGTCAGCAATCTCATAAAGTTCTGATAGTCCTCGCGGATACCGGGATCCGTTTCCTGAAGTTCCACGATTTTCTTACACGCGTGTAAAACAGTGGTGTGATCTCGGCCACCAAACGCATCTCCAATCTCCGGCAAGCTATGGTTAGTCAACTCTTTGGAGAGCGACATAGCAACTTGCCGGGGCCGGGTAACTACGCGGGTTCGGCGTTTGGAGTGTAAGTCCGCAACCTTGATTTTGTAATACTCAGCCACCGTGCGTTGAATATTATCTATGCTCACCTGCTTCTCGTGCAGGGCAAGCAAATCTTTCAAGCTTTCCCTAATAAACGGTGGGGTAATTTCAGAGCCGGTAAAGTGAGCATTCGCTATCACCAAACGCAGCGCCCCTTCGAGCTCTCTTACGTTTGAACGGATTTTTTGAGCTATAAAAAAAGCGGCTTCACTGCTCAATTTAACATTGGTCTGCTCGGCCTTTTTCATCAGAATCGCTACCCGCGTTTCCAATTCAGGCGGCTCTACCATTACCGTCAGTCCCCAACCAAATCGGGATTTAAGGCGCTCTTCCATATCTACAATTTCTTTCGGAAACCGATCACAGGTTACGATGACCTGTTGACCGCCTTCCAGAAGCGCGTTAAAGGTATGGAAAAACTCTTCCTGAGACCGCTCTTTACGGGCAAAAAACTGGATATCGTCAATTAATAGAGCATCAACGGACCGGTAGTATCGCTTGAATTCATTAATAGCGTTCAGTTGCAGTGCCTTTACCATATCGGCAACAAACCGCTCCGATCGCAGGTAGGCCACCTTGGCGTTGGGATTACGCCGCACGATATCATTTCCGATCGCGTGCATAAGGTGGGTTTTACCGAGACCCACACCCCCATATAAAAACAGTGGGTTGTAGGCACCACCGGGGTTTTCTGCAACTTGCATGGAAGCGGCTCGGGCAAGTTGGTTCGACTTACCTTCTACAAAGGTATCGAATGTGAAGCCTTCATTTAGAAAGCTCTGATGTTTGATATCGCCTTCTACCTGAACCGGGCGGCGTCCACCGTTGGACCTATATTCATTAAGCTGGGCCTGACGACTACCCCCGGACGTAGCTGCGACACCCCGTTCCTCCTCCGTAACCTTACCACCGGATTCATCCTGAGTTTGCTTGGTCGTCTCCTGCTGGACCAGTTCCGAGCGCACTACCGGCTCACTTTCACGGGGAGCAGAACCGACTTTCATCCCGACTCTGGGTGCTTGTCCTCCGTTCAGATCTTTAAGTACCTCCTCTATACGCCGCAGATACTTCTCGCTAACCCAATCCATCACAAACCGGTTAGGTGCGAATAACATCAGTTGCCCTTCCCGGTGGTCAGACTGCAGGGGTCTGAGCCAGGTATTAAACTGTTGTGCGGGAAACTCGTCCCGGAGTACTTCAAGACATTGATGCCACAATCTGTTCGGCACGACAGTCCGCTCCCGATAACCCATAAGTTTCTCGAACCGAACAAAGACTGTCCGATCCCGAAAGATGACCACGAATTCTAACCTGCCAGCCCCTTCAGTGAAAGAGCAAATGCCTTATCATAAACAGCCTGTGGAAATTAATAGTGTTTTTTATCATTATCTTACGAACTTATGTACAGCCTTGTGTACAGAAAAATCATTCCTGAAAGTTACGCACAACCCTGTGTGTACAACCGACCTTCAGCTCTGTGTGCAACTACCTTGCCTTCAGGTGGATAACTAAAGAAACTCATTGCACTTGAACTTATCCACAATCCTTAATGGGCTCATCCACAGGGCTCAAGTGGGGTTTTCCGGTGCCTTATGAAGGCTTCAAATTCTTGAATATTAATAGAAAATACAGCTTTTCCACAGAAAACTGTCTGTGTAATAACAGTAATAATAAAATTCTTTAAAGAATATTAAAAAGACCTATAGTTACTATTGTTCTGCCCAGTCCCAAAAACCATCTGGCGCCGCTCAATTCCTAATCCCACCGAATAACCCACCATCGGCATAAGCCACTACCAATAAACGTTGAACCCGACCGAGAATTTGAATAGAATGCCGCTCCTGTTTTGGCTATTAATTTTTTCAGCCAACTCTCGAATGTTTAATACACGCGAATGTCCAATACACGAATTGTGAGATAGTCACCATGAAAAGAACGTTTCAACCAAGCGTACTGAAGCGTAAGCGCGTTCACGGTTTCCGCGCCCGTATGGCAACTGCTAACGGCCGCAAGGTAATTTCCCGTCGCCGCGCCAAAGGCCGTGCACGTCTGTCTGCGTAATCTGTCGTACGCCTTGTGAAGGCTTTGAATTTCCCGAAATCGCATCGCTTATTGCGGCCTGCTGATTACGGCAAAGTCTTCAACGACGTACAGCTGAAGGTTCCGCACAGGAATTTTCTGATTCTGGCTACTCCGAATAATCTCGGACATGCCAGAATCGGCCTTGTGTTTGCGAAAAAGAATCTGAAACTGTCCGTTCAGCGAAACCGAATTAAACGTCAGGTACGGGAAACGTTCCGTCATCAACCTGAACTTCCGGGAATGGACATCATTGTTCTTGGACGCCAGGGGCTTGCAGTTTTGGACAATCAAACCGTCCAAGCCTCATTGAATGGCCTTTGGCAACGGCTGGCGAAAAAATATCATCAGTTACCGCCATCTCGACCAGTGGATTCCCCTTCTACCGGTGAGGGAAAAGGTTAATGCGTAAGTTGCTTCTCTTTCCCATCCGTTTTTACCAATATGCCATCAGCCCGTTCATGGCTAGTCATTGCCGTCACTACCCAACCTGCTCACAATATGCAGTGGAAGCTATCTCTCATCACGGTACACTGAAAGGCCTTTATCTTTCCGTAAAACGCTTGTTGAGATGCCATCCGTGGGCAGAAGGCGGCTATGACCCGGTTCCTGATATGGTGCACTCTGTACCAGACGATACAACATCCTGTTGCCCTCAGGCTGACAACCCATCTATAACAACCCAGACCAGACAGTAACTCTATGGATATTCAACGCATCGTATTATTTGCCGGCCTGGCTATTGTCAGTTATCTGATGGTGCTTGCCTGGAATGAAGACTATCACCAGCCGGTTCCTGCTGAGCAGGTGGCAGAAACTGGGCGCATCCAGACAGATAACAGTTCTGTAGGCAGCGATGCCATGGTGCTTCCAGGTGAAGCGACAACATCGACTAATAACACCAGAAATTCTGCAGACGAAGAGTTCGCAACCCCTGAAAGCGATCAAACCGTATCCAATTCAGCTAATTCTGACGTCACAGTTAGCGATCAATATATAAAAGTTCGCACTGACGTACTCGATCTAGAAATTGATCGTGTTAGCGGGAATCTCGTTAGAAGTTCGCTACTCACTTATAACAAAACGTTAAATAGTAAGGAGCCGCTCAAGCTTCTGAACAATACAGAAAACCGGTTTTATGTACTTGAAAGTGGTCTTATAGGCCAAAACGGACCAGATAGCGCAAAGAATGGTCCTGCACCTGTCTATACCACCGACGCAACTAGCTATGAACTCGCTGAGGGTGAAAACGAGCTGACCGTTAACCTGGTACACACCATGGAAAATGGCGTTCAAATCACGAAGCGTTACCAATTTGCCCGTGACAGCTACGAAATTGATGTTCGCTATCTGATCAATAACCAATCCAGTGAAAACTGGCAGGCAAACTTTACCGGTAAAATCGTTCGTGACCAGTCACCGGATCCTACCTCCGGACCGAGCATGGGTATTAAAGCGTTTCTCGGGTTAGTAACAAGTTCCCCGGAAGACCCTTATGAAAAGTTCGATTTTGGTGATTTAGAAGATAAGCGCATCAATGAAACCGTTACCAACGGCTGGATGGCGTTTCTACAACACTACTTCTTAGCAGCCTGGGTACCAGAGAGAGATCAACCGGCACAGTTCCAAACTACCCGCCGCGGGCCACTGCATGTCATGGGCTTTGTTTACTCTGCAACAACCGTAGCGCCGGGAGAAACCACAGACATCGGTGCCCGTGCTTATATTGGTCCGAAGATTATCGACCGTCTTGAAGCCGTTGCGCCCAACCTAGATCGCACTGTGGATTTCGGCTGGCTATTTTTTATCTCATTACCCTTGTTCATTATTATGGAATGGTTCCACAGCCTAGTAGGCAACTGGGGTGTTTCCATTATCCTGCTTACAGTTCTGGTTAAGGCGGTATTTTTCAAACTTTCCGCAACCAGCTATCGCTCCATGGGCCGCATGCGTGCTGTTGCACCTCAGCTCACCAGACTCAAAGAGCTGTACGGTGATGATCGCCAGCGTATGTCGCAGGAAATGATGGCGCTTTACAAGAAAGAAAAAATCAATCCGCTGGGTGGGTGTTTGCCTATTCTGGTCCAGATGCCGGTGTTCATCTCCTTGTACTGGGTGCTTTTCGAAAGCGTACAACTGCGCCATGCGCCCTTCATGCTGTGGATTCAGGATCTTTCTGTAATGGATCCTTACTTCATTTTGCCGATCCTGATGGGTGCCAGCATGATGTTGCAAATGAGCTTGAACCCAACACCTCCAGACCCGATGCAAGCGAAAATCATGAAGCTGATGCCTGTCGTATTTACCATCTTCTTCCTCTGGTTCCCGGCTGGTTTGGTACTTTACTGGCTGGTAAACAACATTCTGTCGATCAGCCAGCAATGGTACATTACCCGGAAAATCGAAGCAGAAATGGCCGCTAAAAAACACTGATTCAGTGGCTAATTGATTAAACAGTAAAGGCTCCGTGAAGGGGCCTTTACTGTTTAAGGAATGCACTAAACTGTAGTGTAAGAGGCAAACTTCATGAGCCAGAACTCTGTTATCTCCAATACGCCTGAAACCATAACAGCCATAGCCACGGCACCTGGTCAGGCCGGGGTGGGTATTGTTCGGGTATCCGGCCCGCTGGCGAAAAACATTGCCACGGCAATGCTTGGGTATACACCAAAGCCCAGATACGCCCATTACGGTGCCTTTTTGGATCAGAGCGGAGAGCTTATTGACGAAGGCATTGGTCTATTTTTCCCGAACCCCCATTCGTTTACCGGCGAAGATGTTTTCGAATTGCAGGGGCACGGGGGCACCATCATTCTGGATCTACTGTTGCGGGAAGTTTGCCAACTTGGAGCTAGGTTAGCTCGCCCCGGTGAATTCTCGGAGCGGGCATTTCTGAACGATAAATTGGATTTGGCCCAAGCCGAAGCCATTGCCGATCTTATAGAAAGCAGTTCAGAGCAAGCCGCGCGCTGCGCCGTCCGATCCATGCAAGGCGTGTTTTCCCGGCGGATAGAAACTCTAGTTGAAGCAGTGACGCACTTGCGGATTTATGTAGAAGCAGCCATTGATTTTCCCGAAGAGGAAATCGATTTTCTGGCTGATGGCAAGGTTGCAACAGATCTTCAGACACTGCTGGAACAACTCGAAGGCATTTTGGGCGAGGCCCAACAGGGTACAATTCTACGGGACGGCATGAAGGTAGTGATTGCCGGCCGCCCCAATGCGGGAAAGTCCAGCCTTCTTAATGCCTTGGCCGGTCGAGAAGCGGCCATAGTAACGGCCATTGAAGGCACCACCCGGGATGTTCTGCGGGAACATATTCACATTGATGGCATGCCCCTGCACATCATTGATACAGCAGGCCTACGCGACAGCCCCGATGAAGTGGAACAGATCGGCATTGCCCGGGCTTGGGATGAAATTCGCCAAGCCGATCGCATTCTGCTGATGGTGGATGCTACCACCACAGATAAAACCACACCCCACGAAATCTGGCCGGATTTTATCGACCAACTACCCGCTTCGGCGCCGGTTACCGTCATTCGTAACAAAGTAGATTTGAGCGGAGAGAGCGTCGGGATTTCAGAGCCATCCGGAGAAGCAACTCCGGTGATACGCCTCGCTGCCAAATCCACAGAGGGCCTTGAGGTACTTAGGGATCACCTTAAACACTGTATGGGTTTTGCCAGTACAACCGAAGGTGGCTTTCTAGCTCGGCGGCGGCATTTGGATGCATTGGAGCGCGCTCGTAAATCCCTACTTCAAGGTCAGGCTCAGCTTGAGGGCTATGGCGCTGGCGAGCTGTTGGCCGAAGATTTACGTGCGGCTCAGGATGCGCTTGGTGAAATTACTGGGCAGATTACGCCGGATGAACTGCTTGGGAAGATTTTTGGGTCGTTTTGTATCGGAAAGTAAAACCAAAAACCTCACAAACAACACGCCTTAAACTTCCTGCCGCTACCACATGCGCAGGGGTCATTGCGTCCGGGCTTTAAAATACCTTCTTGCGGTTCACCCTTTAGGTAAACCCAGCGCTCATTTTCCCGCACAAACTCCGAATCCTCTTGTAGAAAGCCCCAGCCGGGGTTGAGTCGGTAAATGGCTTGAAAGTGTACGCGACCCCTATCGCCACTTTCGCTGCTTTCCAGAATACGCAGCGATGCCCAGTCTGGTGATTTGTCCAGATCCAGAACGGTTGGCTGGGTACTGGAGTGCCAGCTTACACGGAGGTAGTCCTCCAACTTCAGCACAAATGCGCTAAAGCGTGAACGCATCAGGGCCTCGGGAGTTGGAACAATTGCGCCTTGGTGGTAGCGCTGGCAGCAGTCTGCGTATGGGCTCTGGTTGCCACAGGGGCAGTGTGGGATAGTAGTTTGCTCTGTCATTATTTTGTAGCATTTGCGTCAAGGATTAAGCTTGCAGTATAACAACCGCGCCCATTCACCAAAGGATTGATTCAAACCATGTTTACCGAAACCACTAAAGCTTCTGTATTCACCCGGCTAACCGGATTATTTTGTCTGATGCTGGTACTCAGTGGTTGCAGTTCAATGTATTACAGCACGATGGAAAAATTCGGTGTTGAAAAACGCGATATTCTGGTGGATAGAGTGGGGGATGCTAGAGATTCCCAGAGTGATGCCCGCGAAACCTTCCGCTCGTCTTTAGAGCAGTTTCAGAGCGTGGTGGACACGCCAGAAACCACGCTTCAGGACAAATATAATGTCATCAGTGACGCTTATGATGACAGCCTCAAATCGGCAAATAAGGTACGGGATCGTATCGAGGCGGTTGAGGATGTATCCGAAGCCTTGTTTGACGAGTGGGAAGATGAACTGGATCTTTACGAAAGTGCTTCACTTAGGAAAACGAGCAAGCGCAAACTAGATGAAACCCGCGAGTTATACAGCAGCTTGATTACCCGAATGCATCAGGTTGAAAAGCGTATGGACCCTGTGCTCGAAGCATTTGAAGATCAGGTACTTTTTCTGAAGCATAACCTTAATGCTCAGGCGATAGGTTCCCTTGAAGACGAATTGGGGCAGATTCAACAGGATGTAGATAGCCTTGTTCGTGACATGGAAGCATCCATCGCGGAATCTGAAACATTTATACAGCGGTTTCGTGAATAACCCGCGCGGGGCTTGAGTTAATAAAACCAAGCGTTGAATTCTTGAATTTGACGGTCGTCAATTTTACTGCAGGTAATGTCGCCTGCAGCGCTCCTTTCATTTACAAACGTTAACCTTCTGCTAGTTTGAGATTTAGTAACTACCCGCAAATGAGAGAGCAGAAAAATGAAACGGCAAACACTTAAAGTGGCTATCGCTGTGAGCCTGGGTATTACTGCAGGGACCGCAATAGCGGCAGACTTGCAGGATCGTGCGCGGGACATGTTTTCGGCGATTCCCCAGTACCCACCGGTTATTGATGGCAATGAGCTGACCGAAGCAAAGGTCGAGCTTGGGAAAATGCTATTTTTTGAGCCGCGCTTGTCTGCAAGCCACCTGATTTCCTGCAATACCTGCCATAACGTAGGCATGGGTGGGCACGACTACCTTCCAGTTTCTATTGGCCACGGTTGGCAGAAAGGGCCACGAAACTCTCCTACCGTGTTCAACGCTGTTTTTAACGCCGCGCAGTTCTGGGACGGCAGGGCGGCGGATCTTGCGGAACAGGCGAAAGGGCCAGTTCAGGCGGGCGTAGAGATGAGCAGCACGCCGGAGCGTGTTGTAAAGACCTTATCCAGCATGCCAGCTTATGTTGAAAAGTTTGGCCAAGCCTTTCCCGGTGAGGATGATCCAGTAACCTTTAACAATATGGCTGTTGCGATTGAGGCCTATGAAGCTACGCTGATTACGCCCGATGCCGATTTTGACAAATTCCTGCGCGGCGATAAAACAGCCTTGAACGAGCAGGAACAGGAAGGCTTGGCTCTGTTTATGGATAAGGGCTGTGTGGCCTGCCATGCTGGCGTAAATCTGGGCGGTCAGGCGTACTATCCGTTTGGTCTGGTGACCAAGCCTGGCGCCGATATTCTGCCTACCGGCGACAAAGGCCGTTTTGCAGTAACTTCCACCGCTTCTGATGAATATGTATTTAGGGCATCACCCCTGCGGAACATCGAGCTGACAGCGCCTTATTTCCACTCAGGTGCGGTTTGGAGTCTGGAAGAAGCCGTTGCTGTTATGGGTACCGCCCAGTTGGGTGCGGAACTGAACGATGGGGAAGTTAAGTCCATCACAGCCTTCTTGAAAACCCTGACCGGAAAAATTCCGGAGGTACGGTATCCCGAGTTGCCACCAAGCACCGACGATACCCCGAAACCGGAATCCATGGTCGTGCCGCAGTGATCTTTGCAGTGAGTTAAAACTTGTTTGGCTCTGTTATTCCGAACTCCGCTTATTCGGGGTGACAGAGCCATTCTAACGTAGCCATATCCACACATCCGAATTTTGCTTTACATAACGATACACCATTAAATACAAACTCTAAGCGCCTTCAACTACACTCCGGTTTAACAATATTTTTAATTGATTGTATCTCTGTGCGTCGGAACGTGGGTTAAAGGAGACCTTTCCATGCAATTCATTTCTCTGATTTTTTTGGCAATGCTCGCATTTTTTAGCACCGAGCAAGTGTTTGCGGCTGAAAGGCTGTATATCTATACCGAGAATTTTCCGCCCTACAACATGAGCACCCAAGGCCGCGCGTTCGAACATAGCGCCGATAATATTGATGGCATATGCACGGAAAGGGCGAAAGCGGTTCTGGATAAGTCTGGCCTCGATTACCGGATCAAACTACGTAACTGGAATTATGGCTACAACCGGGCCTTGTCTAAAGCCAACCACGGCATTTTCTGCACAACTTACACGGAAGAGCGTGCACCCTTGTTTAAGTGGGTGGGGCCATTGGCGCAGAATCTATGGACGGTTTTTGCTCCTCCGGGAAGCACGTTCACAATGGAGACGCTTGAGGATGCAAAAGGCAAAACCATTGGAGGCTATCGCAACGATGTCCGTAGCGAATATCTTCTGAAACGTGGATATGATGTGTCTGTAATCGAGAGTGACGATCTCAACCCAAAGCGTTTGGCGTTAGGCCAGATTGATCTTTGGATTGCAGAGCGTCTTGCAGGGCCTTATCTGGCCTCGCAACAGGATGTTGAAGGTTTGGTTCCGGTGTTCTCGTTTAACGACGTTGATCTATATCTGGCAATGAGTCCGGAAACACCCGATGAGGTTATCGAAGAGCTCAACAAGGCTCTTGAAGCAACGAAGAAAGATGGAACTTTTGACGCTATCGGGACTAAATACGGCCTGTAAACACGAGTTCGCACTGCGAAAAATTCCCGGGTAGAAACTACCCGGGACAAAAATCACCGGATAACTTATCCAGTGAAGGCCATATCGTCCGCACTTATTTGCATTAGGTTTTTACTAGAGCTCAGCATACTGCTTGCGTGTGCCTGAGCCCTGGGAAGTAAACGCTCATAGTAAAAGTCTGCAGTTGCCAGCTTAGCGTTATAGAAAGCCTCTGATTCATCGCCCCCGTTATCCAGACAATTAGTTGCCGCTGCAGCTTGTCGAGCCCACATGTAAGCCATGGTCACGTAGCCGCTATACATCAGGAAATCGTACGAAGCGGAACTTACCACGTCACGATCTTTGCGCGCTGCAAACATAATCCGCATGGTAAGCAGATTCCATTGAGCAGTGAGTTTAAGCAGTTCCAGAGCGAAGGGGCGTACCCGGCTGTCGGTTAGGTGCTTGCGGGCAAAATTGGCAATTCGGGCCGTAAAATCACGAACTGCGCCACCTTTGGTGGTTAGTAATACTTTGCGGCCAAGTAGATCCAGTGCCTGAATACCGGTGGTGCCTTCGTACAGTGTGGCAATACGGGTATCCCGGGCGATCTGCTCCATGCCGTGTTCACGGATGTAGCCGTGTCCACCAAAAACCTGCATACCTAGGTTAGCGGCTTCATTGCCCAGTTCAGTAAGGAACCCTTTCAGGATGGGTGTCAGGAAGCCAAGCTTGTCATCGTACTTATCCGCTTTTTCAGCATCACCGGCGGTATGACCCTCAACCATGTGGTCGGCTAGGCGGGCGGCATCATAGAGCATGGCGCGGCCACCTTCGGCGATCGCTTTCTGGGTGAGCAGCATACGGCGCACATCGGCATGGTGAATCAGGCTGTCGGCAATCTGATCCGGTTCTTTCTTACCCGAAAGTGCGCGCATGGAGCGGCGTTCTTTGGCGTAGTCCAAAGCCCACTGGTAAGAAAGTTCAGCCGGGCCTACACCCTGAATTGCAGTGCCGATACGAGCTGTATTCATAAACGTGAACATGCACTCCAAGCCTTCGTTTTCAGGGCCGATCAGATAACCGGTTGCGCCATCGAAATTCATTACGCAAGTAGCAGACGCCTTAATGCCCATTTTCTTTTCGAGGCTGCCACATACCACGG
Source organism: Marinobacter sp. S6332 (assembly GCF_023016045.1). GTDB lineage: Bacteria > Pseudomonadota > Gammaproteobacteria > Pseudomonadales > Oleiphilaceae > Marinobacter. Next base: position 547,847 of record NZ_JALKAP010000001.1, read on the forward strand.
CATTACGCTCACCTACGCCACCTTCGGCTGCGGTTATAAACTTAGGCACAATGAACAGGCTAATGCCGCGGGTGCCCTTGGGTGCGTTCGGCAGGCGAGCCAACACAATGTGGATAATGTTCTCGGTAAGATCGTGGTCGCCGGAGGAGATAAAAATTTTGGTGCCGGTAACCTTATAGGTGCCATCTGCCTGTGGTTCGGCTTTGGTTTTTACCTGACCCAGATCGGTGCCGCACTGGGGCTCGGTCAGGCACATGGTACCGGCCCAGCGGCCCTCGGTCATCGGAGTAAGATAGGTATCTTTCTGGTCGTCAGTACCATGCAAAAAGATGGTGTTCATGGCACCCATGGACAAGCCCGGGTACATGGAGAAAGACCAGTTCGCGGTGCCCATCATTTCTTGCTTTAGAAGGCCCATGGAGGCAGGTAGACCTTGACCGCCGAATTCTTCCGGGGCAGAAAGCCCTTGCCAGCCACCCATCACATATTGGTTATAGGCTTCTTTGTAGCCTTTCGGTGTGGTTACTTCGCCATCTTTCAGCGTACAGCCTTCTTCATCACCGGGCTGGTAAAGGGGGCTCAGCTGTTCTTCACAGAAGCGAGCGCACTCGGAGAGGATAGCGTCAACAATATCCGGGGTTGCGTTCTCGCCACTGGCTAGTGAGGCGTAGTGTTTCGGGTAATCAAACACTTCGTTAAGCAGAAACTTCATGTCACGCAAAGGCGCCTTGTATACCGGCATAATCAATCCTCTGTAAAGGTCTGAAAATCTGAAAGTAGGGCTATTTATTGCAAAGTTGGTTGTTGTTTTACGGCATTCCGCTCCGGCTTCCATTGACGAAAAGCGCCCAACGCAATGTCAATAAAGACAGTCAATGGGCTCTGCCTTAAGTATCTGCTGATCGAAGACCTGCCTCTGGGCGTATGCATTCAACACGCGTTGAACTGTGAATTTTGATGGAGTTTCTGACTCAACCTCCCCTGGAGAGCCCTATGAATAGTGTAAAAAAGATGCAAAACCCGCCTTCCATGATTCCCAAAACAGGTAAGCGCTCTATACTCGTTTTTATAACAGTTTTGGGGTTGTTGAGTGGGTGTTCCGGGCCAGCATTAACCGACTACGCAGAGCGTGGCCCCAAGCTTGTTCCGGAAAACTTTTTTAGCGGTGAACTTAGTGCCCGTGGTGTGGTCAAGGACATGTCTGGTGAAGTGATTCGCACATTCGATGCGGATATTTCCGCATCTTGGGACAACACCGGGGTGGGGACGCTGGATGAAGAATTCCGTTTTGATGACGGCGAAGTCCAAACCCGGATTTGGACCCTAACGCCTTCGGAGACTGCCGATAGCTATCATGCCGAGGCGGGTGATGTGGTAGAGCCCGGCACCATGCGCTGGAGTGGTAATACCATTCACATGAATTACGTGCTTCGTATAGCCTATGGTGATGGAACTGTGGATGTGCGAATGGACGACTGGATGTATCTTGTAACGCCCGATACCTTGATCAATCAAACCACTATGAGCAAATGGGGGGTTGATGTGGGCGAGCTTGTACTTGTGATTCAGAAAAAATAACACCCGGCGCTAGCCGGTCTGTCTGCTGGGAAATTGTATGTTGAAGCAATGGTTGATCGGTTTGCTGCTGGTGGTTTTGGCAGTTGGTGGTGCTCTGGCTTATCGCAACTTCGTTGGCCCCGTGCAGGAGCAAGCTGCCCGAGAACGGCCAGCCAGTGTGGTAAATACGGTACTGCCAATAACCGATACCGTGCGCGATCAGGTGGCGGCGGTTGGTAACCTGAAAGCGGTGAATGCCGTTGAGTTAACCGCAGAAACAAGCGGCCGTGTGATGGAGATCAACCTAAAATCCGGCCGACAGGTGAAGCAGGGCGATGTGCTGCTGCGGCTGGATGACCGGCAGGCGAGGGCAGATCTGGGTGTTATCGAAGCGCAGCTGGCAGACGCCCGGCGCCAGTACGAGCGCGCCCGAAGCTTGAGAGACAAGAACAGCATTTCCCAGTCTTTGGTGGATGAACTCCGAACAGCCGTAGAAGTGTCTGAAGCCCAACACACCGCGGCCCGTGTCCGGCTTGAAAACCATCTTATAGAAGCGCCGTTTGCCGGTGTAACAGGCCTCAGTGATATTAGCATTGGTGCATACTTAACGGCGGGTACACGGGTAACCACACTGGATGCCACCTCCCGCATGGAACTCAATTTTTCCGTTCCCGAGCGCTTTCTTGGCCAGATCAGCCCCGGCCAGAAAGTTCAGGGCAGATCCCCCGCCTATCCCGAGTTAACGTTCAGTGGCGAACTGGTTGAATTGGGTAGCCGAATTGACGAGCTAAGCCGCTCCCTGCCGGTCCGCGCCCTGATCGATAACACTGAGGGCCGCTTGCGCCCCGAGCAATTCATGTCTGTGAACCTGACCTTGCGTGAACGGCAGGCTTTGGTTATTCCGGAGCAGGCGGTGATGCTACGTGGTGCCAATAAATACGTGTTTGTCGCGGAGGACGGGATCGCCCGACGTGTGAGCGTCACCTTGGGCGCGCGCATGCCCGGGAGCGTAGAGGTCGCCGAAGGCCTGACCGCCGATGATCAAGTGATTGTAAGTGGTCAGGATCGGCTGAGCAGTGGTGAACGTATTCGGGTGGTGGATGATGAAACCGCCATTCCCGATAATCGGTTCACCAGTGTTGTGGGGTCGTAAGCGGTGATTCTTTCCGATATTTCCATCAAACGCCCGGTTTTTGCCACGGTTCTCAGCTTGTTGATTGTGGTGTTTGGGCTCACAGCCCTGATGGGTTTGCCGGTGCGCGAATACCCAGACATTGATCCGCCCATAGTGTCGATTTCTACAAATTACACCGGTGCTGCCGCCGATGTGGTGGACACCCAGATTACTCAGGTCATTGAAGGAGCGATCAGTGGTATCGAAGGGATTCGCACCATTGAGTCGTCTACCGAACAAGGGGATTCCCGCACCAGTATCGAGTTTTCCACCTCCCGGGATGTCGATATCGCCGCCAACGATGTGCGCGATGCGGTGTCCCGAGTTGCCAACCAGCTACCGGACGAAGCGGATCCACCCATTATCCGCAAAGCGGATTCCGATGCCCGCCCGATGATGTGGGTAACTTTACGCAGCGAGGTCTGGGACAGTGCCGAACTGAGTGATTATGCGGACCGGGTTCTGGCGGATAGATTGGCCGTGGTGGACGGCGTTGCCGATGTGCGCATTGGTGGTGAGCGCCGCTATGCCATTCGCGTGTGGCTCGACCGGGAACGCCTAGCCGCCCGGGACATTACTGTGGCCGAGGTGGAGCGGGCCTTACGTGCCAACAATGTGGAATTACCGGCGGGCTCGGTCGATTCCTCTACTCGCAATTTTTCCGTTCGCACAGAAGGCCGCCTGACCAAAGTTGAAGAATTCCGTGAACTTGTGATTCGCCGGGATGGCAATCAGTTACTGCGTCTTGGAGAAGTAGCGGATGTGCACATGGGCGTGGAGTCCGATATCGGGCGTTTGCGGGCCAACGGCCAAACCGCCATCGGCATGGGTATTATCCGCCAGTCCAAGGCGAATACTGTGGCGGTATCCGATGCTGTCCGAGCTGAGCTGGACAAAATACGGGAAACCCTGCCTCCGGAAATCTCTATTACCGAAAGCTACGACGAGTCCATTTTTATTCGCGCTTCCATTCGCGAGGTAATGATCACTCTGGCCATTGCTGTGTCTCTGGTCATTCTCGTTATCTTCCTGTTCCTGCGTTCCTGGCGCGCAACGCTGATTCCGGCCGTTACCATTCCGGTAGCGGTGATCGGTGCCTTTATTGGCCTCGGATTTCTGGGCTTTTCCGTTAACGTGCTCACCTTGCTGGCGGTGATTCTCGCCATTGGTCTGGTGGTGGACGATGCCATTGTGATGCTGGAAAACATCCAGCGACGTATCGATGGAGGCGAACCGCCGTTGCTAGCGGCTTATCGCGGCGCCAAGCAGGTGGCCTTTGCGGTTATTGCTACCACGCTTACGTTGGTGGCCGTGTTTGTGCCCATTTCATTCATGGGAGGCAACATCGGGCGACTGTTTGCGGAGTTTGGTTTTACGCTGGCAGCAGCGGTGGTGGTGTCCAGCCTGGTGGCGCTTACCCTTGCTCCCATGCTTTGTTCAAAATGGCTCAGACACAGTCCCGAGAGCGCGGAAGGGCATCGTTTTTGGGCCGCTAGTGAGAAAGTGCTGAACGGCCTCACCAACGGCTATGAACGGCTGCTGCGATTTTCCCTCAATCAGGCGGGGTTAGTGCTGGGTTTGGGGCTTGTGGGGCTGGTAGTTGCTGTTGTTATCTACCCGCAGCTGCCTCAGGAACTGGCGCCTACGGAAGACCGGGGCGTTATCATCATGCCCGCCAATGCCCCTCGGGGTTCCACGGTGGAGTTTACTGACCATTACGCACGCAAGGCCGAAGAAAAGCTTTTGCCTTATCTTGAATCCGGTGTTGCCAGTCGCCTGCTTTCCATCGTTGGCTTCCGGAACGAGGAAGACAGCGCCTTCATGATCATGGGCCTTGCGCCATGGGAAGAGCGGGACATAAAACAGCAACAGATTACCAGTGAAATACGCAACAAGCTGCGTGAGGTTGCGGGGGTTCGGATTGTAGCCATAGACCCACCGGGGCTGGGCCAGAGAGGCTTTAGCCAACCCGTGGAATTTGTTATTGCTGGCCCGGATTACGAATCCGCCCGAGTCTGGGGTGAGGAAATTGTTGCCTTGGCCAAGGAAAACCCGGACTTGTTGAATGTGCAAACGGACTTTGAACTCACCCGTCCAGAGTTGCTCCTGAAAATTGATCGCGAGCGGGCGGCCGATCTGGATATTACCATTGAGGATGTTGGCTTAACCCTGCAAACCATGCTGGCATCCCGTCAGGTGACTACCTATCAGGATCGTGGCCGTGAATACGATGTGATCGTGCAGGCGGCGGACGCCGACCGCGCTACGCCAGCGGATTTAGGGCAGATTTTTCTGCGGCCTAGAGAGGGCGGCACACTCATACCCCTGCAGGCTCTGGTAACGGTTGACGAACTTGGCGCAAACCCCGATCTGCGCCGTATCGACCGGCTGCCGGTTGTGGTAGTCAGCGCGTCGTTAGGAGATGGCTACGATTTGGGCTCGGCACTGACTTACCTGAACAATCTGGCTGTGGATAACCTGCCGCCCGAAGCAAGGGTGAGCTACCGGGGCATGTCCCGGGAATTCCAAGAATCGTCCTCGGCGATTTATGTCACCTTTGGTTTGGCCTTTATTATCGTGTTTTTGGTTCTGGCAGCCCAATTTGAAAGCTGGATTCACCCGCTGATCATCATGCTCCCGGTGCCATTGGCGGTAACCGGAGCACTGTTGGCGCTATGGTGGAGCGGCATAAGCCTGAACATATACAGCCAGATAGGAATCATCATGCTGTTAGGGCTTATGTCGAAAAACGGCATATTGATTGTGGAGTTTGCCAACCAGCTGCGGGATGAAGGATACGCGGTGAAGGATGCAATTCTGGAGGGCGCCTCCTTGCGCTTCCGACCCGTGCTGATGACCACCATATCCACCGTCTTTGGCGCTGTACCTCTGGTTATAGCGACGGGAGCCGGCGCGGAAAGCCGGGCGGCGATTGGCATGGTGATTCTGGGTGGGCTAATCTTTGCGACCACGCTTACTTTGTTTATCATTCCGGTGCTCTACAATCTACTGGCTGGCTTTGCCAAATCGGCAAATGCAGTAGAGCATGAGCTGGAACGCCAGGCATCTCTGCCTCAAGCAAACTCGTTAGACTGAAGCGAAACCTAGCAACCCGGATGCTTACATGGCCATACACAGTCAGTTCCGTTTACTGGGACAGCGGCGTTTTTTGCCGTTTTATCTCACCCAGTTTTCCGGGGCCTTCAACGACAATCTTTATAAAAACGCGCTGCTGCTCCTGATTGCCTATCAGACCACCGGTTTGATGGGGCTTTCGGTTAACACAGTGATTAATTTGGCAGCTTTTTTGTTCATCCTGCCGTTTTTCCTGTTTTCCGGCATTGCAGGCCAGATGGCAGACCGTTACGAGAAGTCGGCCATAATTCGCAAGGTTAAGCTGGCCGAAATAGGCATTATGGCCATGGCGGCTCTGGCGCTCTGGTTTGGTTGGTACGAAGGCTTATTGATACTGCTATTCCTGATGGGCACCCAATCCACTTTCTTCGGGCCGGTAAAGTACGCCATTTTGCCGCAGGTGCTGAGTGACGGCGAGCTGGTGGGCGGTAATGGCCTAGTGAGCATGGGCACGTTCGTGGCCATTTTGCTTGGAACCATAGCCGCTGGTGTACTGATGGGTCTTGAGGCGGCGGCCAAACTTACAGCAGTCGGTGTGGTGGCAATGGCGGTTGTAGGCTATCTCGCGGCTCGAAAAGTGCCACAAACTGGCATGGCTAGTAGCGAGCAAGTGATCCCGTTCCGCCCGATTCTGGAAACCTGGCATCTGATGAGTGTCGCCGCTGAGCGTAAACCTGTGCTCTGGGCCATTTTGGCGATATCCTGGTTTTGGTTTCTGGGTGCCGCCTATCTCACCCAGTTCCCCAGCTTTGCCTACAGCAACCTTCAGGGTGATGAAACCGTGGTCACTCTATTGTTGTCTATGTTTATTGTGGGTATCTCCATCGGCTCCATGATGTGCGAACGGCTTACCAAACACCGCATCACTCTTGCGCCTGTGCCATGGGGAGCCCTTGGCCTAACTCTGCTAGGGGTAGATTTGTTTTTTGCGGTGCCGGGGAACCCGCAACCTTCAACATGGTGGACGCTGATTACCGACCCCGTTTACATTCGGGTATTGCTTGATTTGGTGGGCATTGGGGTTTGTGGTGGTTTGTTCATCGTGCCACTTTATGCTTTTATCCAGCATGAAACCCCGCCAAACAAACGGGCACGCATTATTGCAGCACTGAATGTGATCAACGCGCTGTTCATGGTGGTGAGTGCGCTTACGGGCATAGTGGTGCTTGGCGTTCTCGAAGTAGCTATTCCGGGCTTCTTCCTGCTGTTGTCGTTGGTTAACGGGATTATGCTCATAGCCGTGTGGCGCCTGAGGCGTAAAGCCGGGTGAGAGTCTGTGGATAATTGTTGGGATAAGCTGCGGACAAGCTCTGAATAGGTTTTGATAAATTCAATTAAAACAAAGGTTTGATTGTCAATAAAGGCTTCGTGGTAAGTGGTAGTTTTTGTGGATAACTTTATTGAAAACTTTTGTTAGGAGAGCCGTCCAAGCCTATGAAAAGCCGGTCATTTCGGTTTTCCACAGTGCGAAAAACGGCAAGAACCAGACCTTTGTCCCGAGGTTCAATGTTTAACGAGAGCAATCCGTCGTTACTCCTGGTTAAAAATTGCACATTCTGACTGCAATTTCTTAAGTGAAACGTTATACTCCCCGCCCTGATTTTATCCCCCGATTTCCGAGGTGAGCTGTGGATTTTCCAACCCGTTTCGATGTTATTGTCATTGGTGGTGGCCATGCCGGTACCGAAGCCGCGCTTGCGGCGGCACGCATGGGCTCTCAAACCCTGCTGTTGACCCACAACATTGAAACGCTGGGCCAAATGTCCTGCAATCCGGCCATCGGAGGCATAGGCAAAAGCCATCTGGTAAAGGAAATCGATGCCCTTGGCGGCGCCATGGCTCGGGCAACGGATCTTGCAGGTATACAGTTCCGCGTGCTCAACAGCCGCAAAGGTCCGGCCGTGCGGGCTACCCGCGCTCAGGCAGATCGGGTTCTGTACAAGGCAGCGATTCGTCATACGCTCGAAAACGAGCCAAACCTCACCCTGTTCCAGCAGGCGGCAGACGATCTGATTGTGGAAAACGATCAGGTGATCGGTGTGGTGTCCCAGACCGGCATCCGGTTCAATGCTAAAACAGTGGTACTGACTACCGGCACTTTCCTTGGCGGGGTTATTCACATTGGCATGCAGCAGCATTCCGGGGGGCGCGCAGGCGATGCACCCGCCAACGCGCTGGCGCAGCGGTTACGAGAGTTGCCCTTTAATGTAGGCCGCCTGAAAACCGGTACACCACCGCGTATCGATGCCCGCACTGTCGACTTCTCTGTGATGCAGGAGCAGTGGGGAGACAACCCGGCACCGGTTATGTCCTTTGTCGGCAGCCGAGATCAGCACCCGGAACAGGTGTGCTGCTATGTAACCCGCACCACCGAGCAGACTCACGACATTATTCGTAGCGGCTTTGACCGTTCGCCCATGTTCGCGGGGAATATAGAAGGTGTTGGGCCGCGCTATTGCCCGTCTATTGAAGACAAGGTTAACCGTTTTGCCGACAAGGATTCGCACCAGATTTTTGTAGAGCCTGAAGGCTTAACCACCCATGAACTTTACCCCAATGGCATTTCCACGAGCCTACCGTTTGATATCCAGCTTGCGGCGGTGCGTTCTATTCCGGGTTTTGAAAACGCCCATATCACGCGGCCGGGCTACGCCATTGAGTATGATTACCTGAACCCTCAGGATTTGCGCCACACGCTCGAAACCAAGTTTATTCAGGGTCTGTATTTCGCTGGCCAAATTAACGGCACCACGGGTTATGAAGAAGCGGGTGCACAGGGCTTGTTGGCGGGCATCAACGCGGCTTTGCGCGCTCAGGAAAAGAGCGAGTGGTATCCACGCCGGGATGAAGCCTACCTTGGGGTGCTGGTGGACGATCTGATCACCATGGGCACCAAAGAGCCTTATCGTATGTTCACCAGCCGCGCCGAGTACCGTCTCATTCTGCGTGAAGACAACGCCGATTTGCGCCTCACAGAGACTGGTCGCAAGCTAGGTCTGGTCAATGACGAGCGTTGGCAGAAGTTCAGTGAAAAGTGTGAAGCCATAGCCACTGAGCGCAAACGTCTGGAGTCTACCCGCATTCATCCTGCAACCGAAGCAGGCGAACGCGCCAATGCTTTCCTCAAGCAACCCATGACTCGGGATCACACTCTGGCAGAGTTACTGCGTCGGCCGGAAATTGTTTACAGCCATGTTGCTGAAATCGGTGCTGCCCAGGCAGATGACCCGGTAGTGGCAGAGCAAGTGGAAATCGAAATCAAATACGAAGGCTATATTTCGCGCCAGACAGATGAAATTGAGCGTTTGCGCCGGAATGAGAATACCGCACTGCCTATCGACATGGATTACGATGTGATCGGTGGCCTGTCTAACGAGATCAAACAAAAGCTCAAAGAGGTACGTCCTGAGACGGTTGCTCAGGCATCCCGCATTCAGGGCGTTACACCAGCAGCAATCTCGCAGGTTCTAGTGCACCTGAAGAAGCGCGAGCTTTTGCGCAAACAGAGCGCCTGAACGCGGCTATGACTCAATCGCTCTGGCAGCGCCAGCTCTCTGAGGGGCTGGCGCAAATGCAACTTTCCCTCAACGAAGACCAGCAACAACAACTGCTGGCGTTTTTGGCTCTGCTCAATAAATGGAACCGGGCCTATAACCTCACCGCGGTGCGGGACGAAAGCGAAATGGTTTCCCGGCAATTGCTCGACAGCCTTAGCATCCTTCCCTGGGTAACCACAGAGCACTTGTTAGATGTGGGTGCTGGCGGCGGCTTGCCCGGTATCCCGCTGGCTATTGTGTTGCCTGAAAAGCGTTTCACATTGTTGGACAGCAATGGTAAGAAAACCCGCTTCCTGCAGCAGTGTGTTCTGGAGCTCGGCCTGAAAAACGTGGAAGTGATTCACGGCCGCGCCGAAGACTGCAACCCCGAGCACCCATATAGCCAAATCAGCAGTCGGGCGTTTACCGCTTTGGATAATCTGGTAGCTTGGTGTGGTGATTTGTTAGCGCGTGACGGAAGCTTCCTTGCCATGAAAGGTCAGTATCCGGATGATGAGATAGCTGCCCTTCCTGCAGGCTGGCAGGTATCATCCAGTCATTCTCTGGAAGTACCCGGTGCTGGCGGTGAGAGACACCTGCTGGTGGTAACCCGGTCAGAGTCCAGTTAGAGATTAGCCCCGGTAACCCGCAACTGTATTCGGCAGCGGTCTTCAGTAACAGTATTTACGAACAAGGAGGCAAGACATGGCGCGCGTGATTGCAGTGACCAATCAGAAAGGCGGTGTGGGCAAAACCACCACCTGCGTCAACCTTGCTGCCTCGTTGGCCGCCACCAAGCGCCGGGTTCTGTTGGTGGACATGGATCCTCAGGGCAACGCCACTATGGGCAGTGGCGTGGACAAAAACGTTCTGCAGCTTTCCGGCTACGACCTGCTGACCAAACGAGCCTCCGCTGCTGAAGTTATTATCCCGGCAGAAGCTTCCGGCTTTGACATTATGCCGTCCAACGGCGACTTGACCGCTGCGGAAGTGGAGCTGATGAACGAAATTGGCCGGGAACACCGGCTTAGGCTTGCTCTTAACGGCGTTCGTGACCACTACGACTATATTTTGATCGATTGCCCGCCGTCACTAAGTTTACTAACCGTTAACGCGCTCTCAGCAGCGGACTCGGTGCTTATACCCATGCAGTGCGAGTACTACGCGCTAGAGGGTTTGGCGGCACTGATGAATACCGTGGAGCAAATTAAGGAATCCGTGAACCCAAACCTTGAGCTAGAGGGCATCTTAAGAACCATGTATGACCCTCGGAACAGCCTCACATTGGATGTGTCCAGTCAGCTCAACGAGTATTTTGGTGATAAGGTCTATCGTGCGGTTATTCCACGTAACGTACGCCTTGCAGAAGCGCCGAGCTATGGCATGCCAGCCTTAAAGTACGATAAAGCATCCAAAGGGGCTATTGCCTATCTTGCATTAGCTGGAGAAATGGTGCGTCGCCACGGGGCAAAAAAGACACCGGCTCAGGTTGCGGTGTAACATACCCCCTCGCTAGGTTTTATAGATACACAACCACCATCAACGGGAAGAATGACTGATACCATGGCGGCGAAGAAACGAGGATTGGGCGAGCGTGGGCTGGGAGCCCTGCTAGCCGGTTCCAGAGTTAATCTGGATCAGGAACTGAAAGATCACGACGGTGAGTTGCGACAGGTTCCCATCGATCTGATCCAGCGCGGTCGTTTTCAGCCCCGGCGTGATATGGACCCTGCTGCTCTTCAGGAGCTGGCAGATTCCATTCGCCAGCAGGGCGTGATGCAGCCTGTTGTGGTTCGCCCAATTGCCGAAGGCCGTTACGAGCTGATTGCCGGTGAGCGCCGGTGGCGCGCTACCCAGATGGCGGAGTTGGACAGTATTCCTGCCATCATTCGCGATGTGCCAGACGAAGCTGCCATTGCCATGGCGCTTATTGAAAATATCCAGCGGGAAAACCTCAACCCCATTGAAGAGGCCTTCGCACTCCAACGATTGCAAGAAGAGTTTGGTTTAACCCAAGCTCAGGTAGCCGAAGCCGTTGGGAAGTCCCGCACCACTATTACCAATCTACTACGCCTGATTGGCTTGACCGAAGATGTACGGTTAATGCTTGAACACGGCGACTTGGAAATGGGTCATGGCCGGGCCATGTTGACGCTCTCACCGAAGCAGCAGGTGCAGGTGGCGAAGCAGGTTGTCGCAAAATCCATGTCTGTGCGCCAGACTGAAGATCTGGTGCGTCGGATTCAGCAAAACGCAGAAGCCGGAACACCCGCAAAAACCGGTGCCATAGATCCCAATATTCGTGCTTTGCAGGATGACCTTGCCGAGCGTTTGGGGGCAAAAGTATCGATTGCACACGGTCAGCGCGGCAAGGGTAAGTTAGTGATTGAGTACAGTTCACTGGACGAGTTAGACGGTATTCTTGGTCATATCCGCTAATTGGACATTAAAATCAGCATGTCGGCTGAAAGTCCCATAACCACCAGATGTCGTGACCACAACAGCCGCTAACCACAAATTGTGTGGTAAATGGTGATTCTTAGCGCTAGTTTGAGTATGTTTTGGCCAGATTTCGTGCAGAGTCTGGTTGAACAACAAGTGCTTAAAACATATAATTTCGCGCGATTGGAATGATGGCGGTGATATGAAATCTCGGCAATCTCGAATCACCCACGTTCCTTTGGCCCGTTGGCTGATTATAGAGTTTACAGGCTTGTTCATTATCAGCCTGCTATGGTCGCTTCACAGTGTTTTGGCCGGTTATTCCGCATTTATCGGCGGTCTTATCTTTATAGTGCCAAATGCCTGGTTTGTAAATCGGGTTTATCGTTACCAGGGCGCCCGTAATGCGCACCTGATGGTGGGGAATTTGTTCAGGGCGGAAACCACCAAAATCGCCCTTACCGCAATTTTTTTCGCGGCCGTTTTCACTTTAATGGAGCCGGTATACGTTCCGGCTCTGTTATTCACTTTTGCTGTGATGGTCTTAGCAGGTGGCGCGTTGCGCTGGCTGATACGGCCGCAACCACGGCGATGATGGGACGAGAGCAGAATGGCTGATACCCCAGTAGAGTATATAAAGCACCACCTCCAAAATCTGACCTATGGCAAGCTTGATGCTGGCTATGAGCGTTTTGACGGCAGTGTGATGAGTGAGTCTGGCTGGACCTTCGCTCGTACTGCGCAAGAAGCTGCAGATATGGGCTTCATGGCTATCCACGTAGATACCTTAGGTTGGTCGATCGCAATGGGTGTCCTGTTTTTGGGGCTTTTCCGTTTCGTGGCCAAGCGAGTGACTACAGGTGTGCCTGGTGGCTTGCAAAACCTGGTAGAGGTCACCGTAGAGTTCATTGAAAATCTGGTAAAAGACGGCTTTCATGCCCGTAACCCGCTGATTGCACCATTGGCATTGACCATCTTCGTGTGGATACTGCTAATGAACGTGCTTAAGCTGATTCCAGTGGACTACATTCCAACGATTGCACACGCTATGGGGCTTGAGTACTTCAAGATCGTACCTACCACAGACCCCAATGCGACCTTTGGTATGTCTATTGGCGTGTTCCTGCTGATTATCTTCTACAGCCTGAAAATAAAAGGTGTTACCGGTTTTGCTAAAGAACTTGGCATGCAACCGTTCAACCATTGGGCGTTGATCCCGGTGAACCTTGTACTGGAAATTCTGGTACTCATCGTTAAGCCCATCAGCCTGGCGTTGCGTCTGTTCGGTAACATGTACGCCGGTGAAGTTGTGTTTATTCTGATTGCACTGCTGCCATTGTGGGCGCAGTGGACTCTGAACGTGCCCTGGGCCATTTTCCATATTCTGGTAATTCCGCTGCAGGCGTTTATTTTCACCATGCTGACAATAGTTTATCTTGCGGCGGCGCACGAAGATCACTGATTTACCCGTTAAAAAGCAAACCCTTAACTATCTGAAAAACTGAGGAGTTCTCAATGGAAATGGTATTTATTGCAGCAGCGATCATCATCGGTATGGGCGCACTGGCCACCGGTATTGGCTTTGGTATTCTGGGCGGCAAACTGCTTGAAGCAACCGCTCGTCAGCCAGAAATGGCTAACCAACTGCAGGTTAAGACCTTCATCATGGCTGGTCTTCTGGACGCCGTTCCGATGATCGGTGTTGGTATCGCGATGTACCTGATCTTCGTTGTTGCTGGCTAACACAGACCAGAGATGCGGGCGCTACCCTGATAATCAGAGGCTGGCGCCTGGTTTTTCGGTTTCCAGCACGCAACGAATAGCAAGAGGTATATTGCCGTGAATATAAACCTTACGTTAATAGGGCAATCGATTGCCTTCGCTATTTTCGTCTGGTTCTGCGTGAAGTATGTATGGCCGCCAATTACGGCAGCCATGGAAGCGCGCCAGAAGAAAATTGCTGATGGTCTTTCTGCTGCTGACCGGGCTTCACTGGATCTTGAGCTAGCTCAGGAAAAGGCGGCCCAGCAAATGCAGCAAGCCAAAGAAGAAGCTGCTGTTCTTATTGATCAGGCCAACAAGCGCGCCGCCCAGATTGTAGAAGCATCAAAAGACGATGCTCGCAAAGAAGGTGAAAAGCTCATTGAGCAGGCCCGGGCGGAAATTCAGCAGGAGCGTGTTCAGGCTCGCGACGCACTCAGGACAGAAGTGGCATTGCTTGCCATTGCCGGTGCCGAGAAGATCCTGGAAACCTCTGTCGATGCCAAAGCTCACAGCGAGATGCTGGACAAGCTGGCCGCACAACTCTAAGCGAGGGTCCCATGGCAGAACTGATTACGTTAGCCCGGCCCTATGCGAAAGCCGTTTTTGACGCCGCTAAAGAGCAAGACGCCGTTGATTCCTGGGATCAGGCACTTGCTTTTGTTGGTTTGTTGGCGGCGGACGACGCTGTGAAGAAAATTCTGGCCAATCCTGGCCTGTCTGAGCAACGCAAGGCAGAGCTGTTTTTCGATACTGCAGAAGAACAGATGCCTCAAGCACTCAGAAACTTCCTGTTGATTCTTGCTGAAAGCAAGCGCCTAGCGCTGCTGCCGGAAATTTCAACGCTGTTTACCTTCTACCGTGCGGAACTTGAGCGCACAGTTAATATGAAGGTAAGCACTGCGTATGAATTGACCGCCGATGAGCAGCAAAAGCTAGCAGAAGCATTGTCCGGAAAACTGGAGCGTAAAGTCGCCTTGGAAACCTCTGTTGATCGTTCTTTGATCGGCGGTGTGGTGGTGAATACCGGCGATTTGGTTATTGACGCTTCAGTCCGTGGCAAGCTGGCCAAAATGGCTAAAGCACTGGGCTCCTGATTTCAGCAAAAGGTTTGAGGACAAAGGCATGCAGCAACTGAATCCATCCGAGATCAGTGACATCATCAAAAAGAGAATCGAGAAACTCGACATCTCTTCTGAAGCAAAAAATGAAGGCACCATCCTGTCTGTAGCAGACGGCATCGTGCTAATCCACGGTCTGGCCGACGTTATGTACGGCGAGATGATCGAATTCGCCAATGGCGTATTTGGTATGGCGTTGAACCTTGAGCGCGACTCAGTTGGCGCCGTGGTACTGGGTGACTACGAAGATCTGGCCGAAGGTCAGAAAGTACGTTGCACCGGCCGTATTCTGGAAGTACCGGTTGGCCCGGAGCTTTTGGGCCGTGTTGTAGATGGCTTGGGCAACCCGATTGACGGAAAAGGCGATCTGGGAACCACTAAGACTGATCCAGTTGAAAAAGTAGCACCGGGTGTTATCGAACGTCAGTCCGTTGACGAGCCGGTACAAACTGGTATGAAAGCCATCGATACCATGGTTCCCGTTGGCCGCGGCCAGCGTGAGTTGATCATCGGTGACCGTCAAATCGGTAAAACTGCTGTTGCGATTGATGCGATCATTAACCAGAAGAACTCTGGTATCAAATGCGTATACGTCGCCGTTGGCCAGAAGCAGTCTTCCATTGCTGCGGTTGTACGCAAGTTGGAAGAGCATGGCGCGATGGACCACACCATTGTGGTAGCCGCCGGTGCTGCAGATCCTGCATCTATGCAGTTCTTGGCACCTTACGCCGGTACTACCATGGGTGAATACTTCCGTGACCGTGGCGAAGACGCCCTGATCGTATACGATGACCTCTCCAAGCAGGCCGTTGCATACCGTCAGATCTCCCTGCTGTTGCGTCGTCCACCAGGACGTGAAGCTTACCCAGGTGACGTTTTCTACTTGCACTCCCGTCTTCTGGAACGCTCCTCCCGCGTAAACGCTGACTATGTTGAGAAGTTCACCAACGGTGAAGTGAAAGGTAAGACCGGTTCTTTGACCGCCTTGCCAATCATCGAAACTCAGGCTGGTGACGTTTCTGCATTCGTACCGACCAACGTAATCTCGATTACTGATGGTCAGATCTTCCTCGAGACCAACCTGTTTAACTCCGGTATTCGCCCGGCGATGAACGCAGGTATCTCGGTATCGCGGGTAGGTGGTGCAGCCCAGACTAAGATCATGAAGAAACTGGGCGGCAATATCCGTCTGGCTCTGGCTCAGTATCGAGAGCTGGCCGCTTTTGCCCAGTTCGCATCGGATCTGGATGAAGCCACGCGTAAGCAGCTTGAGCACGGTCAACGTGTTACCGAATTGATGAAGCAGAACCAGTACAGCCCAATGTCTGTGGCTGAAATGGGTACTGTTCTGTTTGCCGCGAACGAAGGCTTCCTTGACGATGTAGACGTTGACAAGGTTGTTAAGTTTGAAGCCCAGTTGTTGGACTGGATGCGGTCAGAGCAAAAAGAACTGCTCGAAACAATCGGTGCTGAAGGCAAATATAACGATGAAATTGCCGCTGGCCTGAAAGCTGCTCTGGAGAAATTCAAGACCACTCAAACCTGGTAATACCAATGCCCGCTGCGGCGGGTTTGTTGGTCCCAAAGAGTGTCTAACTTGAAAGGGCAGTGACATATGGCCATCGGAAAAGAAATACGTAACCAGATCGGCAGCATCAAGAGCACGCAGAAAATCACCAGCGCCATGGAAATGGTAGCTGCGAGTAAAATGCGTAAAGCTCAGGAGCGTATGCAGGCAACTCGCCCCTATGCAGAAAAGATGCGGCAGGTAATTGGACACATCGCCAAGTCCAATAAAGATTACCGCCACCCGTTCATGGTTGAGCGTGAGGTGAAACGTGTTGGCTACATCGTTGTCTCCTCCGATCGCGGTTTGTGCGGTGGTTTGAACGCAAACGTGTTCAAACTGCTTGTGCGCGAAATGCGCGACTGGAAAGAAAAAGGTGTCGCAACCGATCTCTGTGCTATCGGGCAGAAAGGTGCGTCGTTTTTCCGCAACTACGGCGGAAACGTGATTGCTGCGCTAACGCATTTGGGTGATGACCCCAGTGCGGAAACGCTGATCGGCAACGTTAAGGTGATGCTCGATGCATTCAGAGAAGGCAAGATTGACCGCCTGTATCTGGTGAGCAACGAGTTTGTGAACACCATGACACAAATGCCGAAAGCTGAGCAGCTTCTGCCACTGCCGGAAGGCACGGAAGAAGATATTGGTCGCCAGTGGGATTACATCTATGAGCCGGATGCGCGTCCGATTCTGGACGGGCTGCTACCACGTTTTATTGAGTCCCAGGTTTATCAGGGCGTGGTAGAGAATCTTGCCTGCGAACAGGCGGCACGGATGATTGCCATGAAGAGTGCTACCGATAACGCAGGTGACATTATTGACGAGTTGCAGCTGGTTTATAACAAAGCTCGTCAGGCAGCCATTACGCAAGAGATTTCGGAAATTGTGAGCGGCGCGGCATCGGTCTGATCCGCCACAATCCTACTGGTTTTATTGACTATTAAGATAACGAGGAACCGAGCATGAGTAGCGGACACATCGTTCAGATCATTGGCGCGGTTATCGACGTGGAATTTCCACGTGACGCCGTGCCAGGCGTTTACGACGCACTGCTGCTTGAAGGTGGCGAGACAACTCTGGAAGTTCAGCAGCAGCTGGGCGACGGCGTTGTTCGTACCATCGCCATGGGCAGCACCGAGGGTCTCAAGCGAGGCCTGAAAGCAGAAAATACACACAAGCCAATTTCCGTACCCGTGGGCACCCAGACTCTGGGCCGTATCATGGACGTTCTGGGACGCCCCATTGACGAGGCCGGCCCAATTGGTGAAGAAGAGCGTTGGGGTATTCACCGCAAAGCACCAGGT
Source organism: Marinobacter sp. S6332 (assembly GCF_023016045.1). Taxonomy (GTDB): domain Bacteria; phylum Pseudomonadota; class Gammaproteobacteria; order Pseudomonadales; family Oleiphilaceae; genus Marinobacter. The sequence goes on from NZ_JALKAP010000001.1 coordinate 565,444, forward strand.
TATGCAGACCAGTCAGCTTCCGCTGACCTTCTGGAAACCGGCATCAAGGTTATCGACTTGATCTGCCCGTTTGCCAAGGGTGGTAAAGTTGGTCTGTTCGGTGGTGCCGGTGTAGGTAAAACCGTAAACATGATGGAACTGATCAACAACATCGCGAAGGAGCACTCCGGTCTTTCCGTATTCGCAGGTGTTGGTGAGCGGACTCGTGAAGGTAACGACTTCTACTACGAAATGAAGGACTCAAACGTTCTTGATAAAGTAGCCATGGTTTACGGCCAGATGAACGAGCCCCCTGGAAACCGCCTGCGTGTAGCACTGACCGGCCTGACTATGGCTGAGAAGTTCCGTGATGAAGGCCGTGACGTACTGTTGTTTGTAGACAACATTTACCGTTACACCTTGGCTGGTACTGAGGTATCTGCACTGTTGGGCCGTATGCCTTCAGCAGTAGGTTACCAGCCGACTCTGGCTCAGGAAATGGGTGAGCTTCAGGAGCGTATTACTTCCACTAAAGATGGCTCTATCACCTCTATCCAAGCGGTATACGTACCTGCGGATGACTTGACTGACCCATCTCCTGCAACCACCTTCTCGCACCTTGACGCGACTGTGGTACTGAGCCGTGACATTGCTTCCAAGGGTATCTACCCTGCAATCGACCCGCTCGACTCCACCTCCCGTCAGTTGGATCCGTTGGTGATTGGTGAGCAGCACTACGCTGTTGCCCGTGGTGTGCAGAACGTTCTGCAGCGCTACAAGGAACTGAAAGACATCATCGCTATTCTGGGTATGGATGAGCTGTCAGAAGAAGACAAGCAGATCGTATCCCGTGCCCGTAAGATTGAGCGGTTTTTGTCTCAGCCGTTCCACGTTGCTGAAGTATTTACCGGTTCTCCCGGCAAATATGTGTCTCTGAAAGACACCATCAGCAGCTTCGAAGGCATCCTCAATGGCGACTATGACGATATGCCTGAACAGGCTTTCTACATGGTCGGCTCTATGGACGAAGCCATCGAAAAAGCGAAGGCCATGAAAGCGAAAGAAGCTAAGTAATCCTCTTTCACTTTCTGACCCAAGAGGCTTAGAGATATGGCTATGACAGTACATTGCGACGTCGTAAGCGCTGAAAAGAAGATTTACTCCGGTTTGGTAGAGATGCTTATCGCTACCGGTACCGAGGGTGAGTTGGGCATTCAGTTTGGCCATGCTCCGTTGCTGTCCGCCCTTAAACCGGGGGCAGTCCGGATCATCAAACAAGGTGGCGAAGAGGAGATCCTCTACGTTTCCGGGGGTTACCTGGAAGTGCAGCCAAACCTTGTAACCTTGATGGCCGATACGGCGGTGCGTGCCAAAGACGTTGATGAGGCTGCCGCTGTGCAGGCTCAGAAAGACGCCGAAGCAGCACTGGCGAATAAGACGGGTGAGTTTGAGTATTACCGTGCGGCTACAGAGCTGGCCGAAGCGGCCGCTCAGTTACGTACTTTGCAAAAGCTGCGCAAGAACGTTCGCTAGAACGCTCTGGCAGAGCTTGCCCCGATAAAGCCGCATCCCGGCGTGGGTAGCGGGTATTGTATGGCCTGAAAAGGCTATTACGATGCTGGCTTCCACTACGAGGTGCGGCTTTTTTGTTGTGTGAACTACCATTGATAGAACCCCACCACGTAAGGGAGTTGTTGCCCCATGTCACCGTTGCACGTTGTTATCTTGGCCGCCGGTCAGGGCTCAAGGATGAAATCATCGCTGCCAAAGGTACTGCACAAGGTGGCTGGGCGAGCCATGCTTCATCACGTGATTGATACCGCCCAAACGCTTGGTGCTGAGAAGGTTCATGGCGTTATTGGCCATGGTGCTGATCAGGTTAAAGCGGCCTCCACTGCTTATAGCGTTAGTTGGGTAATGCAGGAACAGCAATTGGGCACAGGCCATGCAGTTGCGCAGGCGCTACCGGAACTCCCGGACGATGCGCGGGTGCTGGTGCTTTATGGCGACGTGCCGCTGACGACCGCAGAAACTCTCCAAGGGCTCGTTCAGGATTTGGATGAAACCACGTTGGGGTTGCTAACCGTGACTCTGGATAACCCACAAGGGTATGGCAGAATTTTGCGAAACGAGAAAGGGCAGGTTATCGCCATCGTTGAGCAAAAAGACGCCAGTGCGGAACAGCTGGCTATTACAGAAGTAAACACGGGAATTCTCGCGGTTAGCGCCCGCCATTTAAAAGACTGGTTGCCCCGGCTCTCCAGCAGCAACGCTCAGGGCGAGTACTACCTTACGGATATCATCGCCATGGCTGTGCAGGCTGGCATGATCGTCAACGTTGCTCAGCCGGGCAACCCCTTCGAAGTGCAGGGAGTTAACAACCGTTTGCAGTTGGCTGAACTTGAGCGATGGTACCAAAGCCGAATAGCGGATCGTTTGATGACCGAAGGAGCAACGCTGGCTGACCCCGCACGGGTGGATGTGCGCGGGGAACTTTGTATCGGAAACGATGTACTGATTGATGTGAATGTGGTCTTTAATGGCAAAGTGACCTTGGGCAGCCATGTATCCATTGGACCCGGCTGTGTGATTACCGATGCCAACATTGCGGATGGCGCTCAGATTCATGCCCACAGTGTTATCGAGCAAGCCAGTGTTGGCCCTAATGCACAGGTTGGGCCTTTCGCGCGATTGCGCCCCGGCACGCAACTGGCGGCCAATACCAAGGTGGGCAATTTTGTTGAGACTAAAAAAACCATCGTTGGCGAAGGCAGCAAAATTAACCACCTAAGCTACGTGGGTGATGCTACGCTGGGAACCAATGTAAACGTGGGTGCGGGCACTATTACCTGCAACTATGACGGCGTGAATAAATACCAGACGGTGTTGGGGGATGGCGTGTTTGTTGGATCCAACAGTTCGTTGGTTGCTCCGGTTACTGTAAGAGCAGGTGCTACTGTCGGCGCTGGCTCAACCATTACCAAGGATGTGCCGGAGCATGAGCTGGCCGTGGCCAGGGGCCGCCAGCGAAATATTTCGGGTTGGCAAAAGCCGGAGAAAAACTGAGCAGGTTTTTTACATTTTTCACCACGATTTTTATCACGAACAGGATACGAAACATGTGTGGCATTGTAGGTGCAGTTTCAGAACGGGACGTTCAGGGCATTCTTCTTGAGGGCCTGCGCCGCCTGGAATACCGGGGGTACGATTCCGCCGGTATGGCAGTTTTGGATGGAAAGAGTGCCGTGCAGCGTGCTCGAGAAGTGGGCAAGGTAGCCTCACTTGCCGCTGCAATTGAAGCCAGCCCGCTTACCGGCTATCTGGGCATCGCCCACACCCGTTGGGCAACCCACGGCGAGCCGTCACAACTCAATGCTCACCCCCACATGTCCGGTGATCGCCTAGCAATCGTGCATAACGGCATCATTGAAAACTATCAAGAACTGCGTGAAGAACTAAAGGCCGACGGGTTTGAGTTTACGTCTCAAACCGACACTGAAGTTGTTGTGCACTTAATAGAAAAGAACTTCCGCGAACTGGGCAAACTTTACGATGCGGTGAAGACCTCCGTAACTCGCCTGCGTGGTGCCTATGCACTTGCAGTGGTGCATGCCGATGAGCCTGACCATATGGTTGTTTGCCGTGAAGGCAGCCCGCTGGTGATCGGTGTGGGTATTGGTGAAAACTTTATTGCCTCGGATCAACTGGCACTGCTGCCAGTAACCGATCGATTCATGTTCCTCGAAGAAGGCGATCTTGCGGATATCCGCAAGGACCGCATCGAGATTCACGATCGCGATGGCATGCAGGTTGACCGACCCACAAACCGCTTTGAACACAGCTCAGACTCCGCAGATAAAGGCGAGTATCGGCACTATATGCTCAAGGAAATCCATGAGCAGCCAAGAGTGATCAAGGCGACTATGGAAGGCCGTGTGACAGCCTCACGGGTGCTGGAGCAAGCTCTTGGCACCGAAGCTGGCGACTTACTCAAAGACGTTCGTCACGTACAAATTATTGCCTGTGGCACCAGTTACCACGCTGGAATGGTAGCTCGGTACTGGATCGAAGATTTGGCCGGTGTACCTTGCTCCGTGGAGGTAGCCTCTGAGTTTCGTTATCGCAAACACGTTATCCAGCAAGACACCTTGTTTCTGTGTATTTCCCAGTCTGGCGAGACCGCAGATACCCTAGCTGCACTGCGTCAGGCCAAAAAAGCGGGCTTCCGTGCCGCATTGGCTATCTGCAACGTGCCGGGCAGTTCCTTGGTGCGAGAATCTGATCTGGTCATCATGACTCAGGCTGGCCCGGAGATTGGTGTTGCCTCCACAAAAGCTTTTACTACCCAGCTGGTCGCACTGCTTATTTTCACTCTGGCGCTGGCCCGCAAAAACGGCTTGAGCGAAGAACGCGAAACCGAGATTGTTCAAGCGCTTCATCTAGTACCGGGACAGGTAAACGATGTACTGGCGTTGGAGGGTGAGATTGCAGAGATATCTAAGCGTTTTATGGATAAAAACCATTCCCTGTTCCTAGGTCGCGGCTCGCAGTTCCCTGTGGCCATGGAAGGTGCTCTGAAATTGAAAGAGATTTCCTATATTCACGCTGAAGCCTACCCTGCAGGTGAACTCAAGCACGGACCGCTGGCGCTCGTAGACAGCGAAATGCCGGTGATCACGGTGGCACCCAACAACAGCATGGCCGAAAAGCTGAAATCGAATCTGGAAGAAGTGCGTGCTCGGGGCGGCGAGCTGTTTGTGTTTGCCGATAGCTCAGCGAATATAAAGCCAGAAGAAAACATCCATGTGGTGCAGCTACCGCAAGTACATGAAATAACCGCTCCAATTGTCTATACCGTTCCGTTGCAATTGCTTTCTTACCACGTTGCCGTGCTCAAAGGCACGGATGTGGACCAGCCGAGAAATCTAGCGAAAAGCGTTACGGTTGAGTAGGTTAGAGCGTATCACGAAGAAACTCTCGGTACCCTGCAGGAGTTCGAGCGGTCTGCTCGCGTGATACGCGAGCGCTGCCACTATACAGAAGGCCAGTTTTTGAACGACTTTAAAGTACCGCCTGCCGGACCTTTGCAGACACCCATTCTGAAACAATAACCGTTGCCAGAATAACGAGAAATATTACGGTTACTTGGTTCCAGGCCAATGTGCTCAATGATGACTGGAGTTGTAGGCCCAAGCCACCTGCACCAACCAGCCCGAGAATAGTTGACTCGCGAATGTTGATGTCCCACCGGAAGACTGAAATACCCCAGAATGCCGGGAGGATCTGCGGGATAATCGCGTAATCAATAATCTGGGCACCGGAAGCGCCTGTTGCCCGTATGGCTTCTACCTGCTTCTCATCAATCTCTTCGATAGCCTCATACAAGAGCTTTGCAACGAAACCAATGGAGCGAAGACCGATGGCGATAATTCCCGCCAAAAGCCCCGGGCCTATGATGGCTACTAGCAGCAACGCCCAGATAAGGGAGTTGATTGAACGAGAGGTTACGATGATCAGCAACGCCACTGGGCGCACGAAATAGCGGCTCGGTGTGGTGTTGCCTGCGGCCAAAAATGCTACAGGTATTGCGATGATCACACCAATCAACGTGCCAAGGGTCGCAATGTTCAGGGTATCCCAGAGCGGCTGCCAAAGTTGATTGAGGTAGCCCCAGCGTGGCGGAAGCATGCGACCACCAATATCCGAGGCCTGACGGGGAGCGTCTGCTACAAAAGCCCAGATGGTGTCTTCGGTCATCAGGTTCCAACAAAATACGGTCAACGCTACTAACCAGAACCAACCGAGCCATCGCAGAATGTGTTGTTTTGGGGTGCGGAACTGCCAGATCTGCGTGTCTGCTCCGGATATCATTGAACCCACCGTCGGATATAGGATGAGGAGTATTCCACCACCAACACTATTGCGATGATGATGATTAAAATGGCGCCAGCCGAATCGTATTCGTAGCGATCGATGGCTGTATTCAGAGTGGCTCCTACACCGCCAGCGCCGACGATGCCGATAACCGATGACTCCCGGAAATTGATGTCCAGACGATACAGAGAAAGGCCTATTAGCCGCGGCATCACCTGAGGCTGAACGGCATAGTTAACGACTTGCCACCAACGAGCGCCACTAGCGCGAATGGCGTCGATTTGGGCGCTGTCACAATCTTCGATGTCTTCCGCCAACAGCTTGGATAAAAACCCAATAGAGGCAAACGTCAGCGTAAGAAATCCGGCAAAAGGTCCGAACCCGAACATGGAGACGAGCAGAATTGCGATAATGATTTCCTGAAATGAGCGTGAAAGCGTAATGATGCTCCGGCAGAACATATACACCGGCGCTGGGGCTAGATTACGGGCGGCACCGATGCCGATTGGTACTGAGACTAATACGCCGGCTACGGTAGAGGTTAGAGTCATGGTCAAGCTTTCGATCAGTCCAATCTGGATATCCTGCCAGCGAGAGCTGAAATCCGGTGTTAGAAACCCCTGAATGAAGCGCCATCCTCGTTCTAACCCTTCATAAACCCGAAACCAGTCGACCTCCACCGAGTTGATCGCCAGAATCAGATAGACCACGCTGCCTGACATGATAATCCAGCGCCAGCGTTGGCTTTTGAGCAATACCGGCGGCCGCTTCCAAGTTCGCGAAGAGCTGATAATACTGCTCACGAGCTCACCAGCATTGGCGAGCTATCTAGAGAGCTATTTAGAGAGCTATTTAGAGTGTTATCTAGGAGGACATCGTCGTCTTGTGGCTCATTGGCCTGCTGCATCTGGCCCCAATCCTCGGCGCCGTAGATACGAGTGAGGGCCTCGTGAGATAAGGTTGATGGCAAGCCGTCAAACACCACCTTGCCAGCCCGTAAGCCGATGATTCTGTCTGTAAAATTCTGAGCCAACACAACATCGTGAATATTGATGATGGCGGGCAGGTTCATTTCCCGACAAACGCTCTGAATTAGCCGCATGATTTGGCGGGAGGTTTTAGGATCCAGTGATGCGGTAGGTTCGTCTGCCAGCAAAAGTTCCGGATTCTGCTCCAATGCTCTGGCAATACCTACACGTTGCCGTTGCCCCCCCGAGAGTTCATCAGCCCGTTTGTTGCAGTGATCACCCAGCCCTACGCGGTTCAGTAAACTGAAGGCCTGATCAATGTCAGCCTGAGGGAATCGGCGTAGGAAAGATCGCCAACTGGAGACATAACTCAATCGTCCAGACAATACGTTCTCCATCACCGTAAGACGCTCTACCAGAGCGTACTCCTGAAAAATCATACCGATACGTCGGCGAGCCTGACGCAAAGCCCGGCCGTTGAGGGTGGTCAGCTCGGTTTCACCGAGGCAAACGCTGCCGGCGGTTGGCTCAACCAAGCGGTTGATGCACCGAATCAGGCTTGATTTGCCGGCGCCAGAGGGACCAATCAGTCCTACGACCTGCCCCGCAGGTACGGAGAAACTGATATCGCTCAGCGCTCGGTCGCCGGTTTTGTAGGTTTTTGATAAGGCTTTTAGTTCAAGCACAATTTGTTGCCATTGCTGATAATAAAAGACGGTGGGTGGGCCACATCTCGCAACGTGGCCAACCCACTGACGACAGGTTGTGGTCTGAGCCCTTAGCGGCAGTTGTAAACTACGCCGTTGGCATCATCGATCTTACGAATAACTTCCCAGTGCTCCTGAAAGGTAATCGGGATGAACTGGGCCTCACCTGACTTAGAGAATTCCTCTTCCAGAGAGGTGCCTTCCCAGTTGAAGGAGAAAAACGCCTGCTGAATCTTGTCTTGAAGTTCTGGTGTCAGGTTATGTGCGACGCCGTATCCAGTGGTGGGAAAGGTCTGGGACTTATACAAAGATACAATCTGCTCTTCTTTGATGACGTCCCGGTTCAGCATTCGCGACATAACAGAGTTGGCAACGGCTGCAGCGTCGTAGTCTTTATTGGCAACCCCAAGAATGGAGTTGTCGTGCTTGCCAGAAAACACCGGAGTGAAATCTCTGTTTGGTACAAGGTCATAATCGGCTTTCAGAATCGCAGACGGCGCCTTGAAACCTGAGTTTGAGGTTTCGGAGGTAAAGGCCAGCTCGCGGTCTCTTAGTCCTTCTACATCGGTAATGCCGGAATCCGGATGGGTGATGATTTCCATTTCGTAGCCAAATGACCCATCAGCAGAAGCCATGATGGTGAAAGGGCGGAAACCACCGCATGCAACGGCTATCGGGTTGGAGCCAGTATTGAAACCGGCAATATGGAGGCGTCCGGCGCGCATGGCTTCGATTTGTGCAGCGTTGGATTGCACGGGGAAAAACTGGATTTTCTTACCCGTTTTCTCAGACAGATGGTCTAAAAAGTCGGACCAGGCTTCAGCGTAAACAGAAGGGTCTTCCACCGGCGTGTATGCAAAAATCAGCGTAGAAGGGTCGACCTGCTCAGACTTGGCAGGAATGTCTGCAATCAGATCACCGTCCTGATCACTGTATCGGGAGTCCAGTTTGAATGCGCCCTGTGCGAGCATTGGGGTCATTAGGGCTGCGCATGTTAGTGTCATCAACTTATTCATAGGTGTGTCCTTGGGTAATGAAACCATCATCAGCCAGATACTAATCAGGTAATGTTATGGTTACGTGACACCGACAAGGGATTGAACCCAAAAGTCTGTATCACGCAATCTCGTTTAACCTAGAGGGATCGGCTGATCAGGTGAATGGGGCTGAATGAGACTTTTAAAGCCCCATACAATTGGCGTAGTGAGTGGTGGTCGCAGGCCAGTCTGAAAAGATTCCTATTACACCTATCTCCCGAGCCAGCACATCAATCACGGCATAAATGTCGCCGTCGTTGTTAATGGCATCGCTGATACTTTGGTAATACCAGCCACCACCTTCATTCAAGGGCCCACTGCGCTCCAATGACCAGCCAATCAAATCAAGGCCTGCAGCCTTAGCGTTGAGTGCATAGTCAGACGGAATAATCTTTTGGTGAGCGTCTAGAGTTAGCATTTTCCAAAGTGCGGGTGCCAGAATAGGAACCCCTTGCTGGGTAAGGCTTTCCATGTACGCCATAGATGTGTTCTCTGGGTCGTTACTTTTCTCATCCAGAAATACGGCTTGGCGTCCAAACTCAGGCATTTGATTAACCCAGAATACGACATCATCCAATAGGAATGACTGCGGCCATACATCCTCGGGGCTCACGCCAGCAGAGATGTATTCGTTGATCATCTGTCGGGCATAATCTTCTTGTGTGTAGTCACCTTCAAAAGGCATCTCGACCACCGGTGTTTTCAGCTCGGGGGTGAACTTAAGGCCTAGCTCTTTAATCAGTTGGATGCTTTCGCGATGGCTTAACAGGGTGCCTTCAGTGGCATACAGATTCGTGCGCCAATCGGCGGTGCCGCCAAGATACTCTTGAGGGGTAGTGGCATCTTCATTAAACGCATCCATTTTTCCCCGGAGCGTCTTAAACTCAGCTAGTGTAATGTCACTGGTGCGGCATTCAGCCTCAGCCTTAGTGCCTGCGCTCGGGTTGGCGGGCACGAATGGCTGTGTGCATTTGGCGTTCAGCTCTGGCACGGCCACAATGTTGGTCGTGGTGTGCAGGTCGTTCTGAGCGTGGCGGCAGACTAATTGGCGGTCCTTGGTAAAGGCAACGTCGCACTCAATAATCCCAGCCCCCATTTTGGCAGCTGCCACATAGGATTCGCGGGTATGTTCAGGAAACTGCAACGGCGCGCCACGGTGGGCAATAGAGAAAGCGCTTGCGGTCGGGGTCATAGATTCACACGCTTGCAGCGTACTCTTCAGTTCACCCTCATCCATATCGTTAACCAGAAAGTAAGGTCTGGGACCAAGCTGAACCAGCGATGAGCTGTCATCAGAGGGGGTCGCTTCGGGCGCGCTGGCGTTGTTATCGCTGTCGTTGCAGCCGGATAACATAGCGAGAGCGCCGATGATCAGAGGCAATATAAACAAGATTTTCATAACGGGCCTTTTGTTGGATATATTGGTTTTTCCAGCATCGCGTTAGTCGGCGAGAATGGGGTGATTGGCTAATCTAAGGCTGTACAGGCGCTAATATTGCCTAGGCTTAGTTAACGTCTGATGACAGTTTTTTTAAGCGCTACACATGATTAGTTTTGGTGTCTTTTGGATGGCCAGCTTTTAACTTGTCATCACCACAGAGGATGATTACCATTTGAATGGAAAACAGACCTGCCACGGAACTTGGATGAAAGGCGGGATTTAAAACGGAATTTTAAAAGGGATTTGTTATGAGCACAGCAGCTTTTGCGACCAGCTTTCACTACTGATTCAGCAAGTGCAGGCCGACAATCCTTCGATTATCAATCCTGACCTGATAAAACCCGACCAATTAATCCGCCTGAAAATTCCCCAGCAGTACTGCGCTGCCCCTAGGCCCAACCACCACTTGCTGACCGTGCGTACAGACAATCAATATTGGGTGGCTGAGCTGGAGCGCACCTGAAACCGGAGTACCCGCGAAGAACGTGATTTAATGTCTACTCTGCTACCAGCCTTGATTGGTCTGGGAAGTGCAAAAATGTCGATGATAGACACCACGTTCTCTACCAATGCACCACTTATGCGGGAAATGGTAACCAACCATGAAAACTACAAGGCCGGTGAGAAAGCCAAAGGCCTACAGAGGTGCTTCGTATATCCAGAAGCAAGGGTGTCACACCCACAATAAACATCAAAGCGTCGATCAAGAAGATGCAAGGCGCGGCGTCGCACGCCAAAACAGGCGGCATCTTACTGACTGGGGTAAGTCTAGGTTTGGCCTGCAACCAAATTGCCAACGCCCGAACACAGCGGGATAAAAACGATATCTTGGTGGAAACCGCAGGTGGAGTATTTGGAGGGCTTGTTTTCTCGCTCGGTGCGTCGCTTGTTCTACTTGCTATGACTACTCCTGTTGGCTGGGTTGGCGGTCTGGTTATCGGTTTTGGCGGTGTTGCAGCGGGATATGCTGGAGGTAGAACGGGTGTAGCACTCTATAATCTCAGTGGTGCGAAGGTCGATATTGTTTCGAAAGTAGGCGTCGGAACTCTCTGCTCTGTTGCACAAAAACATGGGCGAAAATCCTTACTTTCCGACTCCTCGTTGTCCATACTTTGAGCCGGAGAGCATTGCTGTGAGTGTTATTGATTTACTCTTTTACATTTACTTCGGCATCATGGGTGTTGGCTTACTGGTGATGCTTGTACTAATCCCCCTCTGGGCTGCACTCCATCACATCCTGCCGTCAAAACTGGACCCTATTTTGTTTCAAAGGCCTTTTTTTAAATCTTCGGAATTACTGAATTACCGGGTTTTCCCGTTGAGCCTTTTCCGCTCACTGAATTAGGTCTATTTGATTGCATTGCCAACTTTTGCCAAGAAGAAACGCTTTAAAGGATTCAACGAACCGCTTCCGGTGGGGTTGTCGACTATCATAATGTGTAAGCTACATGCTGCTCTATGCATATTACTTTTTTTGATGGGCGTCCCTTACTTACTCATTAGTATCTGGGGCCTGTTTGCTCTCTAATCTGAAGTAATATCCGGCAATCCAAAGCATGGCTGTAAGCAGTGTTGCGACGACGATAGCTGGCCCCACGGGCACATCGGAAACCACGGAATAGGCGATCGCGACAAAATGGCCGGTGATTGCACAAATCGCTGCGACAATTGGTGGTTTATCGTGAACAGAACCCACGATCAACGGTGTGATGATTAGGGTCGCGAACACGACGTAAATACCGGCGAGCGACACCGAGTAAGTGACTGAAATGGCGAAAACGGGCATGAAGGCAGCACCGGAAAACCAAGCTGGTAGCTTCCAGCTGAGTAGCCATACAAACGCTGTCATTATCCCCGTTGCTATGATGAGCTCCCAACTTGCCCATAGTAGATCACCCGCAGCCGCCCTCTGCAGTGCTTGAGCGCCGTGAGGGTCACCACTAACCATCAATACCGCCAGACTGGCTCCCAGTACATAGAGAATGCCAATCCACGCCTCTTTGCCCGTGCCGAGAAACCTGAAAATCAGTTGTACGGCTATGGCCGCGAGTAGGGCGAACAGCAAACTGCTTATCGACGCCCCTGCAAGTGTATGGTCTGGCAGGAAATACAATCCCGCCAGAGTTCCCAGCGCCGCCCATTGGGCAATCGCAAGATCCGCAAAAATGACTCCTCGGGCAATCACCTGATACCCCAGTGGCACGAGTAGCAGGCAGAGAAGCGCGCTACCGAGCGCCGGTAGGAGCATCCACTCAAAGGCTCCCATTAGCAACCTCTGGCATGGCACTTTCAAGGCGGTTGATAATTTCAGAAATCAGCTCAGCCAACGTGTCCGTTTTTGAGTCGTCAGTAACGGTTCCCGGTAGTACCAGAATGGGTTTTCGTATTTGAGCCGACAGCCATTGCGCAGGCTTTTGGTTCTGGTGACTGGCAATCAAAATCGCTGCCGCATCTTCTAACCTCGGATCTGCTAATAGCTGATTCAGGTGGCTGGCGCTTGGCGGCAGACCGGGTTTCGGTTCTAGATCCATGGTTGCGCCTATGCCAAGCCATCTTAATAGATAGCTGAACCCGGTGTGCTGGATGACAAGGGAGCGCCCCTGCAAGGCTTTTGCTCTTTCTTGCCAATTCGCACGATGGAAGTTCCAGTTAACGCGCCATTTTATATAACGCGCAAAGATATCTGCCGAGTTGTCTGGCCTCATTGCGCCAAGGCGCTCAGCCAGCGCCTTGGCGATGTTCGGTAGTTGGTCCGGCGAGAGATGCACATGGGGATTTCCCTCGGGATGTACATCTCCCATGCTGCGATCTACGTGATCATGGGGAGCAAACAATTGAGCGTGATCTGAAGCAAAGAACAGCCCGGGTTGCCCCGTCTGAATGTCTGGGTTGCCGGCTCTCTGAAGCAGTGCCGGCAACCAGCCCGCTTCCAGTGAAGCTCCCGTACACACAGCAATGTCGGCCCGACTCATGGCTGCGATTAGGCTGGGCCTTGCTTCTATGTAGTGAGGGTCCTGCAGATAGCTTGTGGCTGTTGTGAAGTGAGCGTCTGGTATGAATACTCGGGCTAGAGCCGTCCATTCGGGCTCACAGGCAAACACATGAAAGTCTGCTCGGGCGGGCAGAGAAATCAGCCCGGTCAATACAGCGAGGATGAGCCAGATTGAGTAGCGCATATCAGTACCCATGAGCCCCGTGTGCGCCGAGCGACACTACATATTGCAGCGCCACGGTATTATCCGCGTTGCTGAACCCGGTTGCCGACTGATGAGTGTATTGGAGCCTGAGTGTCGAAAAATGTGAACGCGACCAGGCCAGCATGACATCTGTTTCTTTCAGGCGTTGGCTGTGGAAGTGATCACCATGTGCTTCACGCAAGTCCACTTCGCCATACCGGATACCCGCCGACCACTGTGGGGCGAATTGGTGAACGCCAGATACGTACCAACCCTCGTGATAGTCATCGGACGTCGCGAATGTGTTTAGGTCATCGGCATAGAGGTATTCCGCGCTGAGTGTGAACTGTTGTTCGCGGGTGTTGCCGTTTGGGGACCATTTCCAAATGGCATCGGCAATGTAGAGGTTTTTACCGGTGTAGGATGCGCCATGACTGTGGTCGTGCCCATGTTCATGATCGAGGGCATGGTCGTGGTTTTCTTCGTCTGTGCTGATCTGACGGTTATGCAGATAGGACAGCCCTGCCTGCCAGCTCTGGGCGGCAGAAAAATCGCCACCTACTCGGGTATTGAGGGTATAGACACCGATATCTTCGGCCCCTTCCGAAAGTTGATTGCCATTGAATGCCTCGGCGCCTATTTGCCAGTAAAACGGTGTGTGTAGGAGAGCATTTATGCGCAGGCCGGTATCGTAATAGTGGCTTCCCAGCAGCGCCCGGTAAGCGGCTGGTCGCTCCACGAAATCATCTTCATGCATATGTCGGCCATTGAGGTAACCTACTTGAGAGAGGAAGCGGCCTGCTCGTACGTTCAGCCCAAGAGGTAAGCCGTTGGTTTGTAAATAAGCTTCTTCAATCAGAACCTCGCTCTCGCCATCATGTTCTTCGAAAACGGTGGTTAACTGCCCCGAAAATAGATCGTCTATGGGAGATGAGAGTGAGAGTTCTGTATGCCCTAGGCCAAATCCTTGTTCTCGGTGAGACAGTGCGGTGTCATTTTGTTTGTAGTGTCCATCCAGAGTAAGGCTTACGTCTGGGTTGAGTTCGCTTGCCTCGGCACCGCTTGTGAGCAGTGCCAGCGATAGGGCGGTAAAAGGTACAATGCGATTTAACATGGATACTCCAACGGCAAGGCAACAAGGCAAACCAGTGAGCACCGGCCTGCCTTGTGAGGTTCAGAATGGGTTAGTGCGAGTGTTCTTCGTTGTGCTCCCCATTTGTCAGGCCCAGCCAGACAACGGAAGACGCGTTAAAGCCTAGGTCGATGCTGCGGACAACATCACCATCAGCCATATCCACCTCGATCACGGTTTGATTGTGCAGTACGAACACGTGTTCTTGAGCCGCCGATACAGTAACCGCCAAGGTATCTTCCTCGCTGGGCGCGTCCATCAGTTGAACGGTTTTGAACAATGCCCAGTTATCGGCGGGGTTGAATAGCCGTAGGCTGCCGTCGTTACCAAGTACATAGAACACCTCACCGTGAGTCGTAAATCCTTGGGTGAGTGGGGCTACGTCTGGGCCAAGGTCCAGCTCTTGGTAAATAGTCGATTCTGACTCTGGATCGATGATAAAGAGCTGGTCTCCTGCAATACCTACCAGCTCTTCAACGTCATGATTGGCGACAAGGGTTCCAATGCGTGCGCCTGTTTCAAGGCTGTCAGGGTTAGCCAATTTGGTAGCTGGATAGCCAGCTTCGTGGAGGTCGATCACCAGCACGCCGTCATCGCACCCAAACCCGAGACTGTGCGCGTTCGCGACGGCACCGTGGAGCTTCGGGCAGGCCTCGTCGTACCGAGTCTCGAAGTTGAAGCTGGAGCCGTCAAAATGATAACGCTCGACTGCCGCTGGGAGTGTGGTATCTGTAATGCCACTATCACGATAGGTCACGAATAGGTGCTCGCCAATCAGTTTGGCAACACCGTGCATGTTGTTTTCAAGATCGAGACTGGCGAGAGTGGAGCTGTTCCCCAAGGTCGCGTCAGAAAAAACTGTCACTTTTGAACGGGCAGCAGAACCACCGTCAAAGAAGACGACACCGTAAGGCTCGTCCAAAGTGTAGTGAGTGGGCTTGTGGTCATTCAGCGTCAAGGGCAGCATGGCCGGGGCTTCGGCATAGTCGTGTAGATGATCGCCGTGATCCTCTGTATAGAGCCCGCCATCAAAGAATGACACTCGATCGCCTTCACGTTGGATAGCAACAGCATACCGATGATCGGGTGATGCATAGAGGTATGGGGGTTCACCGTCCATAGCCATGGACGTAAGTACCTGTTCATCGTCCAAGTTCAAAAACTTCAGGGCCGACGCATCCATATCAAACAGGGCCAGACGCCCGCCGGTATCGATGTCTGTGTTGTTGTGCGCCTCATCTGAACTGCTTCCGCCACAGGCGGTTAGGAGCGTTGCGGTGGTCAGTGCCAAGAGGCGCAACATAGAGGGGAGGGGGTGAGAGTGGTAGATCATAAAGCTTCCTTTTAGATGTTATAACATTGCATTTCTGACATTGAAGCGAGCCAATCCTGATTCAAGACATGGAGTGTTATCCTGTTGGGCGTAGACCGTCTTAGAGGGATTTGGTCACAAAATGGAGTGTTTCTGAACGCTTTAAAATGTTATGTTATAACATATTCGGTGTAAAGCAGAGTTTATCCGACAACGAAGGGTCAGCAAATGGCAGGCAATCCGACACGCATCCCCACTCACTTAGTGCTTGGTTTTCTCGGTGCTGGAAAAACCACGGCAATTCTCAACCTGTTGAAGCAGAAGCCGGAAGGGGAGCGGTGGGCGGTGTTGGTTAATGAATTCGGCGAGGTTGGTATTGACGGAGCCTTTTTGTCGAATCAGGGTGTGGCGGTTAAAGAGGTGCCTGGTGGTTGTATGTGCTGTGTTTCCGGGCTGCCTATGCAGATTGGGCTTAACAGCTTAATCAGTTTTGCCCGTCCGGACCGGCTGTTTATCGAACCAACAGGGTTGGGCCACCCGGCACAGGTAATCGAAACCTTAACGGGCGAGTTTTACAAAGATGTAGTGAGTCTTTGCACATCCGTTTGCTTGGTTGATCCGCGCAGGTTGGAAGACAAACGTGTGCTTGCTAGCCGACAATTTCATGACCAAGTGGCTGTGGCCGATGTGTTGGTGGCGAGCAAATCAGATCTTTGTACGGCTCATCAGTTAGATCAATTTGATAACTGGGCAAATACTTGGCAACCCGCAAAGCAGCGCATTGGGCAGATCAGTGGCGGTGAGCTTCCGCTAGATTGGCTAGCAGGTAGTTCGGGCAACTTGCCTCCACATTATCCCGACAGTCACCACCATCACCACCGTAAAACCTCGGCTGAGAAGCCTTCGCTGGCGGATGAGCCTTGGCAGTCTTACTTCAATCAGGGCGAAGGTTATAACAGCATGGGCTGGCGGGTTCATGAAGACCTGATGTTTGATCCGATTGCGTTGCAAAGCCTGGCCTCCAACGCGGAGTTTGAGCGCTTCAAAGGGGTGGCACGCACGACCGAAGGTTGGTGGATGTTTAATGCCGTGGAGGGTGTTCTAACGCTGCTAGACGCGGAGCCGACCGATGAGTCCCGGCTCGAGATTATCAGCCAAAAATTGGAGCCTGAGCAGCTGGATCAGCAGCTTCGTGCTGCCTTAGCTGAACCCACTAAGAGCAAATTGTGACCGTCTATATTCAGCCGCCCATCTGAAGTTTAACGGGTGGGGAATATAGACACTTTCCCTAGTATTAACTGCAATAAGGTAAAGAAATGCTTTCCAGAAAACGAGTGGTTATCACCATCGCCTCAGCACTCATCGGTTCGCCCCTAATGGCCGCAGACAACCCCGCTTCACATCTGCACGGGCAGGCCAACCTGCAACTTGCTTTCAACGATAATCGGGTTGATTTATTGTTCGAATCTCCTGCTGGTAACTTGCTGGGGTTCGAGCATGAACCGCGTACAACGGAACAACAACAAACGTTAGATAGCGTCACTAGTTGGCTAAAGGCAACACCGCTCATCAATACTTCCGAATCAACATGCACGGTGGAGGCTGCTAACGTTCAGCACCTAGGGCATGATGATGGGCAAGCTCATGCCCACACCCATGGCGAGGAGGAGCATCACGCTGACATTGAAGTTACTCAGGTTCTGGTGTGTTCCGGTCTAAAACAAGCAGTGTCTTTGGTAACGCCTATTTCCACTCGCTTTTCGGGCGTGGAACATCTCACTATCGAATGGGTTGGCCCAGATGGGCAGGGCGCAACCCGATTGGAGCCCGGGAATCAGGCTTTTAAGCTTGGGCGCTGAGGTTACTCTTCATAGGGTTCAACGGCTTCGGCAACCATGGAGTAGGATGAGGTGCCAATGTCGGTTTCGGTGCGGTCAATCACCAGAGTACCTTCAACCCAAACGGGGTCGTACAAAGCTTCAAGCTTAAACCCCTGTTTGTACTTGATGTGGATAATTTGGTTGGGCGGCGGAGGCGGAACGTGTATGCAGGCGCCATAATAGGGAACCAGAAAAAACTCTAATATGCGCATGTCTTTGGTTGTTTTCAGAGGCACGACAAAACCGGGGATTCTGCTTTCAATATTGCTCATTTCCGGAACAACCCGGCCGGTCATAATTTCGTCCGGCAAGAGTGCAGGCCCATCACCGTCATGCTCCAGTTCCGGCATGCTTTCGAGCAATGCCAGATCCTTGGCGGGCATGAGTTCAAGCCAATCAATTTCCCGTGGCTGTGAGTGTGCGGGCACCACCGACATGCTCAGTAGAAAAAACAGAAAAACCGATACGGACGCCCTTGCAGGGCCATTAAAAGAGTGGAGCACTGCAAACTTCCCCGAAAAACTTGCAGCCGTTTAAGCGGCTGCGAATAAGATATTGGAATAATACACGGAGCCGTTACCGATCAACATGAACAGCCAGTTATTATCCAGCGCAGATGGCTCTATCGATAAGCCTGCCGCACTTGAAACCTCAAACCTTACTTTTTGCTGGGATCGTCTTCAGCCGACGTTAAGATTCCCTGATCTTAACCTGCCTCGAGGCGAGCACCTTTTTTTATACGGCCCAAGCGGGACCGGTAAAAGTACGCTCCTAAGCCTCTTGGCTGGAATGCTTTCGCCAGCCAGTGGCGTGGTCAAATTGTTAGGCACCGAATTCCACACGTCAGGTGCAGGCAAGCGCGACCGTTTCCGAGCGGATCATATCGGTGTGATCTTCCAGCAATTCAACCTTGTGCCTTACCTCACCGCCGAAGCCAATGTAACTTTACCTTGTAAACTTTCATCCCGGCGCCAGTCCGCTACAGGGGAAAGCCCAACAGTGGCCGCACAACGGCTATTGTCCGCCTTGGCGATTCCACAGAGCCATTGGCAACGCAAGGTCACCCAGCTCAGCATTGGTCAGCAGCAACGCATTGCCGCTGCACGGGCGCTCATTGGGGCTCCGGAGATTATTTTGGCTGACGAGCCTACATCCGCATTGGATAGCGATAACCGTGACCGCTTCATCAACCTGCTCTTAGGACTGGCAGGCGAGCGCAACACATCCGTGGTGTTTGTTAGCCACGACAGGTCGCTTGCCCGGTGCTTTCATCATCAGATTGAGCTCGGACAGGTGTCAGCATGAAGTTTCGTCTCGCATTGTCTCTTGCAACAGCAAGCCTTTGGTACAGGCGCAAGGTGTTGGCGCTGGTGTGCCTCACCCTTACTCTTAGCGTCACCCTGCTACTTGGCGTTCAATACTTGCGTACTGAGGTGAAGCAATCGTTTACCAGCACCATCAGCGATACCGATCTGATTATCGGCGCCCGCAGTGGCCAGCTTAACCTATTGCTGTACACGGTGTTTCATATGGGAGATGCCACAAACAATATCCGCTGGTCGACTTTTCAGGCGCTCGAAAAAGATGCGCGTATCGACTGGCTGATTCCTATTTCACTGGGTGACAGCTACAAGGGGTTCCGAGTTGTAGCCACCGACAAAGCGTTTAAGGAGTACTTCCGGTACGGCCAAGGTCAACCTTTAAAGCTAGCAGGTGGTCAGTGGTTTGATGGGATTTTTGATGTGGTATTGGGCGCAGGCGTTGCAAGAACCCTGAACCATCATCTCAATGATGACGTCATATTGTCCCATGGGGGTGGGCGTACCAGCTTCTCCAATCACAAAGACACGCCCTTCAAGGTAACCGGCATTCTTGAGGCCACGGGCACACCGGTGGACCAGGCAGTTTATATCAGCCTTCAAGGAATGGAGGCGATACACGTAGGTTGGGAGTCGGGAGTCGCTATTCCAGGGCGCACCCTCACGCCCGAGCGGGCGCAGGCCCGAGATCTCACGCCTAGCGCGATTACCGCCGTATTTGCCGGCCTGGATCGTAAAATTCTGACGTTCCGTGTGCAGCGCGATATTAATCAGTACGCCGAGGAGCCGCTTTCTGCCATTTTGCCAGGTGTCGCTTTGAGTGAGCTATGGCGCTTGATGAGCCAGTTTGAACGGGCGTTGCTTGGCATAACCGGCTTTGTTGTGGTGACCAGTTTGATCGGTTTAATTGCGGTACTGCTCACACTGCAAGCCCAGCGCGCACATGAGATTGCGATCCTGCGCGCGACCGGGGCATCTCCCGGGCTGATCGCCAGCCTCTATGTGATCGAATGCTTGGGGCTTGCAGTGGTGGCTTGTTTGACCGCGCTTGTATTGAGCTCGCTCGCAATCTCAATACTTGGCCCTTGGTTACTGACAAATTACGGCATTCAAATTCAATTGCGCCCCCTGAACCTGGATGAGTGGGTTCTGCTGGCTTCTGTGCCGCTGGCGGCCTTGTTGGTGGCCTTTGTTCCAGCATTGAGCGCTTGGCAGAAAAGTAGGTCACAAGGGTTCGGAAGCCCGGAGGAGTTGTAAAAGAAGCTCGATAGGGCCTCAGTAAAATCTGAAAACTCATCAGTTGCCAATCGTTCTGTGCGTTAACAAAGGTATCCACTAGACTGGGAGCCAGAAATTACTTTGAGCAACATCTACCATGAGACCGCAGTGGGAATATGAAACGACAATCTGGCCAGCCACCTTTAACGCTGAATGAGGCAACCTTATCGTCGCTGTTGGTGAGGCTGCAGCAGAACAAATTGTCTGCCAGTCAGCTTCTTGAAAGCTGCCTCAGCAATATCGATCACTACGATGACCCTGCCAATCAGGTTTACACCGCCCGCTTTGATCGCACAGCCAGAGCTGAGGCCGCCGCTATTGATACGCTGCAACAGAGTAGTGTGCCAATGGGAGAGCTTGCCGGGCTGCCCATTGCACTAAAAGTGCTGTTTGATGTTGCCGGTGAAGTGACCCATTCCGGCTCCAAATGGTGGAGCCAGAAAGCACAAAGCGATGCGCTGATTGTTTCGCGCCTGCGCCGGGCTGGAGCGGTTATCACCGGCCATACCAACATGACCGAATTTGCATACTCAGGCCTTGGGCTTAACCCGCACTACGGCACGCCTGCCAACCCGCTAGCACCAGGCCGTATATCCGGAGGCTCATCATCCGGAGCTGCAGCCGCTGTCGCTTGTGGAATGGCTGTAGCAGCCATTGGAAGTGACACTGGCGGATCGGTGCGCATACCTGCAGCTTTCTGCGGTTTGGTGGGTTTCAAACCTACCCAAAAACGCATACCACGTGATGGTGTGTTCCCCTTATCTCACAGCCTCGATTCCATTGGCCCTATCGCTCATAGCGTTGATTGCTGTGCGCGTTTGGATGCCGTGATGGCAGGGGAGTCTTGGCAGAAGAACCGTCAGGCAGATCTGCGCGGCCGCCGCTTTGTGGTACCCACCAACTACATGCTGGATGACTTGTCTTCCGGGGTCGCTGAAGCGTTCGCCAGCAGTCTGCGCAAACTGCGCGATTGTGGGGCCCATATCGTGGAAACACAGGTTCCTGTGTTGGATAGGTTACCGGAGCTTATGAAGAGTGGAGGGCTTGCAGCCGCTGAGAGCTATCATGTCCATCGCCATTGGCTGCAGCAACATGGAAACGAATACGACCCACGGGTGCGGGAGCGCATGGAGCGGGGCGCGGGTATCAGCGCTGCAGATTACCTCGACCTACTGCAGCTACGGGCGGCGCTAAAAAAGCAGGCAGACCATTGGCTTAGTGCCTACGACGGACTTCTTGCACCCACGGTTGCTATTGCACCACCTCTGCTCACAGAGCTGGAGAGCGACGCGGATTACTTGCGCCTGAACTTACTTGTATTACGCAACCCAACGGTCGCGAACCTTCTTGATCTCTGCGCTATTACGCTCCCAAACCATCCAAGTGGTGACTTGCCCAGCGCCCTGATGTTAGTTGGCCGACATGGCTCCGATCGCAGTGTGCTTGGCGTCGCGCAGGCTGTGGAAGAGGCAATCTCACCGTGAGTTGGAAGCCGGTGCTCGAATCTGCCGGGTTGGATGCCTGGATTGTCAGGATGTTTGCGTCGATTGACGAGCGCAATGTGTCTTGGTTGTCTGCGCTGGCGCGCCGGTGTGAGGAGGCCTTTGGCGATGCGTTGGTTGATCTCGTACCTTCCTATACAACGCTTCTGGTTGTGTTTGACCCGCTTAATGTCTCGCCCTCGCAGGCGCGGGCAATTATTTGCGAGACGTTGGCTGGTCTAGAGCCGGAAGAGACTGCCCATGAAGGTGAGGTGCACGAATTGCCCACCTGGTACGACATTAGCGTAGGCCCAGAACTACAAAGGGTGGCTGAAGGCGCGGGTATGGCGGTTAGTGAAGTGGTTGAAGCCCACAGCCAGCGTACCTATAAGGTTTTTGCCTTGGGATTTGCTCCGGGCTTTGCCTTTATGGGGTTAGTCGACCCACGCCTTGAGTGCGCGCGTCTGGATACGCCCCGTAAGCGGGTACCAGCCGGAAGTGTTGCTCTTGCGGGGCTCCAAACAGCGGCATACCCAACTGAAACCCCGGGCGGTTGGAATCTGTTGGGGCGCACCAGTGCCCGTCTATTCGACCGTGAGCGTGAGGGGTTTAGCCTTCTAAGGGTTGGTGATCGGGTACGTTTTGTCCCTGTGAGCCGCGAGGTATTTGAGCGCGAGGGCGGAAACACCACGCCATTGGAGCCAATAACGTGACGCAACATAACTCGCCTGAGGCGGATATCCGAGTGTTGCGCGCCGGGCCTCTCGCTTTGCTGCAAGATAGCGGGCGGTTTGGGGTGCGGCATTTAGGTGTTACTCAGGGCGGGCCAGCAGATATTTACTCTTGGGCCTGGGCCAACCATCTCACTGGCAATCCTTGGGGAACGGCGAATCTGGAGGTCACCTTCGGCGGTCTAAAGCTCATCGCGGTAAGAGATCTGGAAATCGCGATTACCGGTGCAGACTTGGGCGCAACTATTGAGCACAAACCCGTCGCCCTGTGGCAGCGAACACGCTGGAAAGCTGGCGACACACTGACATTCGCTGCGCCTGTAAGTGGGCTAAGGGCTTATCTTGCTGTGTGTGGTGGCTTTGCGGCAGAGCCCGTGTTGGGCAGCGTGGCTTGCGTAACCCGTGAAGAGTTGGGTGGTTTTGAAGGCAATGGCGCAAAGTTGGCAACAGGCGATGAGCTTTCGGTTAATCGTTCAGGTTCCGGCCAACAACTGGCAAACGCGCCAACTGAAGCTCCGAAGAATGTTTTGCCAGATTTCAGCCAGCCAGCGGTGCTGGATCTTCTGCCGGGTGCCCAGATTGCATCTTTCACTGGTCGCAGCCTGTTCGACGCATTTAATACTTGGTGGCAAGTGGATGACCGTGCTGACCGAATGGGTGTGCGCCTTATAGGTCCGCGGCTGAATTGCAAGATCAACACGCTTATTTCAGAAGGCATTAGTCTCGGCAGCATTCAGGTGCCACCGGATGGTCAGCCGATTGTCTTGCTGAATGATCGCCAGACCATTGGCGGTTACCCCCGGTTAGGCGCTCTGTCGCCGCTGTCTGCTTCACGGTTAGCTCAGTGTTTACCGAGAGAGCCTGTAAGGCTGATTGCAAGAGGGAGTGACGCTGTACTCAAAGAACACCGGAGGTTCAGGGCTGTTTTCCACTCAGAGTCTGTTTAGAGCGCGCTGAGTGGTGCGAAGCTGGCAGTACTAAAGAATAAGGCTATCCTGTATCTTTATACCATTAACCGGCGCAGAAATATCAAGGAAGATACAGGCTTGTCGCCCTATACTATTTTGGCCCGCTAACCCAGAAGACTCCCGCAATGCCCACAACCATTTTTTCCGCCTTCACCAGCAATTTTCTTGGTAAGGCTCCGGTCTGGTACAAGCAGATCATCGTCCTGTTTTTAATCGTCAACCCGATTGTGATGTACCTGTTAGGGCCGGTTTCTGCGGGCTGGCTGCTTATCGCCGAGTTTATCTTCACCCTTGCCATGGCGCTGAAATGCTACCCTCTGCTGCCCGGCGGCTTGCTGGCAATAGAAGCCTTGTTGATAGGCCTAACCACGCCAGACGCGGTGTATTTGGAAGTGCTCACCAACTTCCCGGTTATTCTGTTGCTGATGTTCATGGTGGCAGGTATTTATTTTATGCAGGATCTGCTGCTAGTTGCGTTCACCCAGATTTTGGTGGGAGTGCGTTCTAAGTCGGCCCTGTCTCTTTTGTTCTGCATTGCGGCTGCGGTGCTTTCCGCTTTTTTGGATGCGCTGACGGTCACCGCCGTTATTATCAGCGTTGCTGTCGGTTTCTTCTCCGTTTATCACAAGGTGGCCTCTGGTAAGGGGTATCAGAGCAGCGATCACAACTCCGATAGTGATGACGAGGTTATTGAGCTGCACCGCGACGATTTGGAAAACTTTCGGGCTTTTCTGCGCAGCTTGCTAATGCACGGTGCCATAGGCACGGCCCTTGGTGGCGTTGCAACCATGGTGGGCGAGCCCCAAAACCTGTTGATTGCCAAGGTGGTAGGTTGGGACTTTATCGGGTTCTTCCTGCACATGGCGCCAGTGAGCTTGCCGGTGTTGGCAGCCGGGTTAGTAACCTGCTGGGTACTGGAGAAAATGCGCTGGTTTGGCTATGGCGGTCGCTTGCCTAAATCGGTGCGCCGTGTGTTGGAAGAGTTTGCGGATAACGAGCGCGCCAAGCGCACCAAGGCTGATCAGGCGGCACTTTGGGTACAGGCTTGCGCGGCGGTTATTCTGGTGGTGGGTTTGGCTTTGCATCTGGCCGAAGTGGGCCTGATTGGTTTGCTTGTGATTATCCTGATCACCTCGTTTACCGGTGTAACCAGTGAGCACCAAATAGGTAAAGCCTTTCAGGAGTCTCTGCCGTTCACATCGCTTCTGGTTGTGTTCTTTGCAGTGGTAGCAGTGATCCACGAGCAGCACTTGTTCAAACCCGTCATCGATTACGTACTGTCACTTCCGGAAGGGCAGCAACCGGGCATGTTCTTCATTGCCAACGGCCTGCTTTCGATGATCAGCGATAACGTGTTTGTGGCAACGGTTTATATAAGTGAAATTAAACAAGCTCTGGATGCGGGCAGTATCAGTTATGAGCACTTTCAGAGCCTTGCCGTTGCAATCAATACCGGCACCAACTTGCCAAGCGTAGCAACCCCCAATGGTCAGGCCGCTTTTCTGTTTTTGCTGACATCGGCCATTGCGCCATTGGTTCGGCTGTCCTATGGTCGAATGGTTGTTATGGCGTTCCCTTACACGGTGGTGATGGGAGGTGTGGGATTGTATATGGTTATGTACCATATCTAAGATGCAAAAAATTTGGCGTTCTCACTGTGCCTCGGTTTCTATCCGGCACTTTTTCGCTCGGCGTGTGATTGTGTTTGCGCTATGGGGGCTTGTTGTCCTCGCAAAGCCTGTGTTGGCTGATACGGGCGGAAATGCAGTGCGCATTGGTTATACCGAGTTCCCTCCCATTGAATACCAGAATGAACAGGGCCAGCCTGCGGGCTATTTTATTGAACTCACTCGAAAAGTTGTTGAGGAAGCAGGCTATGAGCCCGAGTTTATTTACTTGCCTATAAGCCGGGCTTATCTGTATTTAAAAAGCGGCGCGATTGATTTGTTTCCTGGTCTCTCCGGGGTTCCGGTGCTTCAGGGTGAGGTGCTAGAGAGCTGGGTGAATGTATACCCGGTTAAGTTGTACGCCTGGCACCTAGAGGACTCGACCCCGTTGACACATTTTGATCAGCTTGAGGGTAAAACCGTTATTGTAATCAATGGCTATACCTACGGTGGCCTGCTTTCTTGGCTTGAGAAATCTGATCGCATACGGTTAACCGAGGCGCCTAATAATCGCGCAGCGCTTGAGATGTTGAGGCTCAAGCGCGGAGATTATGTGTTGGATTACCTTGAACCGGCTGAGGAAATACTGCGCCAACAACCCACTCATAGAATTCGTGGTTCGGAACTGCGATCACGCTATTCAGCATGGCTTTATTCTCTGGCGAGCCCCAGAGCATCACTGCTCCGGGAGGAGCTTGACGATGCTTATCTACGCCTTCTCAGCCGGGGTGAGGTGGCGCCCGTTCGGGAGTTCAAGGCAGGCTTCGTTATCCCCGGATTTCCTGAAGAGCACCGTTAAGAGGGCGCTCTAGTTGGGGTCAGCGCGGGTGAGAGTGATATCGCCATACCAAGCAGTTGCCTCTTCGCCGGTATTGTCTGAATCCGACATGATTGCAATACCCCGAATGGGCGGAGGGCTTTCCCCAAAGGCTTGGTGATAATCCGCAACAATATCCCGTTCTATACTCACCCACTCCCCGGCTTTCTCTTTGCCAGAGTTGACGGCAATCATCATGGTTTTGTCGGTATAGGGGTTGGGTATAAATTCGCCCTCCGGCAGAGTGTTTGCCCAAATGTAGTTCAAGGCATTGCCCGGTAGCTCTGCACCAAAGAGCAGTGCTACGGTTTTGCGCTTGGCCCGTTCAAAAAATCCAGCTTTCTCTGGTTCAAACTCGAAGGCAATGTAAATCCGGGCAGGGTAGTCATCGCCGGGTTTTGTACGGGCATTGCCCTTCTCAAAAACATTAGATACCTTCCAGCGCCAGCTCAGTATCGGTGAACTTTCTGGCTGTGTATCCAACCGTGTGATAAGGCCAGACGCTCCGCCGGAGGTGTTGGCCTGAATAACCTGAACACCATTCTCAAGCACCAGTTCGTAGCGGGAATGTGTTTCTATGTCAGGGAACTCCAGCGGCTCCCAACCGTCTGTCAGCGATGTCATTTTGGAGAATGCAGGGAGCAGCGGCTCTTGTGCCAGAAGGTGCGGGGAGGCGAGGCTGGCTAGAGTAACAACAAGCCAACTAATAGCGCGGGTGGTGATCAGCATAAAATTGTCCCACTTTGCAGTGTGTTTGTGGTAGGGCGGCGAGCCGGTAAAGTTGCCTTGTTTCTCGAAATTATCCCGTATATAGTGCCGTAATCCTTGGTTGAATACCAAATATGGTATTCGGGAATCCGGTGAGAATCCGGAACTGACGCGCAGCGGTATTGGGGAACGAGCGTGGCACAAAGACACTGGCGCAAGCCGGGAAGTCGCCACGCAAGGCAGAACCGACAGGTTCATGCCCCTGAGTCCGAAGACCAGCCAAGGAATACATACTGTACCTTCGCGACTCAGGCGCCAACTTAGGCCCTACAAGGTAAGCAGCAACAAACAATGCATAGAACAGCCTCTACAGGCTGTTGTGCTGGTTTGTCCTGCGTACGCGAAGGTTACGGACTTAACGCGTACTCAGGAGAAAAGCACATGTCTGCGACCGCTCTCGCCGAGCCCCAGCTCTCATCACCATCCGCCACAGAAGCCCTGCAAGTCATCAAGCGCAACGGCAATCTGGTCAGTTTTACCCCATCCAAAATCAGCGTAGCGGTTACCAAGGCTTTTCTTGCCGTTGAAGGTGATGAAGCCGCAGGTTCTGCCCGTATAAACGACGCTGTTCATCGGGTAACCGAGCAAGTGGTGCAAGCTATCAGCCGTCGCCTGAAAGCTGGTGGCCGGGTGCATATCGAAGACATACAAGACCAGGTAGAACTGGCCCTGATGCGCGCAGAAGAGCAGAAAGTTGCTCGCGCCTACGTACTCTACCGCGAAGAACACGCCCGCGAACGCGCCCTGCACGAACCGGTAGAAGCCCATCCAACGCTGACCGTAAAACTGGCTGATGGCCGAACAGCGCCGCTGGACTTGGGCCTGATGAAGCAGCAGGTCGACAAAGCAGCACTAGGGCTGGAAGGCATAGAAGCCGAATCTCTGGTGGACGAGGCTATTCGCAACCTCTACAACGGCATCGATGTAGCCGAAGTGCTGAGCGCTTTGATTATGACTGCCCGTGGCCGTATCGAGCGGGAGCCCGACTACAGCGCCGTCACCGCCCGCCTGCTGCTGGAACAACTGCGCCTTGAAAGCGTGACCGCACTGAACCTCGACACCAGCCTGAGCTTGGGAGACGTTTATCCACAAGCCCTGAGCGCATTTATCCACGCCGGCATTCGTTACGAACTGCTGGATGAAGCCATTGCCGCGTTTGATCTCGAGCGGTTGGGCGCGGCAATCAAACCTGAACGCGACCAGAAGTTTGGCTTCCTCGGCCTGCAAACCCTGTACGACCGTTACTTCCTGCACTGGAAAGAAGATCGCCTGGAGCTGCCACAGGTATTCTTCATGCGTGTCGCCATGGGCTTGGCACTGCGTGAAGACGACCCCAACAGCCGCGCCATCGAGTTTTATAACTTGTTGTCGTCGTTCGACTATATGGCTTCCACACCCACACTGTTCAACAGCGGCACCCGCCACTCCCAGCTGTCGTCTTGTTACCTCACCACCGTGGGCGATGATCTGGAAGACATCTACGGCGCCATTCGCGACAACGCCATGCTCTCCAAGTGGGCAGGCGGACTGGGCAACGATTGGACGCCCGTGCGTGCGCTGGGCTCCCGCATAAAGGGCACCAACGGCCAAAGCCAGGGCGTAGTGCCCTTCTTGAAAGTCGTGAACGACACCGCCGTCGCCGTAAACCAGGGCGGCAAGCGCAAGGGCGCCGTGTGTGCCTACCTTGAAAGCTGGCACCTGGATATCGAAGAGTTTCTGGAACTGCGTAAAAACACCGGTGACGAGCGCCGCCGTACCCACGACATGAACACTGCTAACTGGGTGCCGGATTTGCTGATCGAACGCATGCGCCAGGATCGCGATTGGACCCTGTTCAGCCCCAGCGATGTGCCGGATTTGCACGACCTGTACGGCAACGAATTCCGCGAGCGTTACGAACACTATGAAGCCCTCGCTGCCGAAGGCAAAATCGAGCTGTTCAAAACCATCCCGGCCAAACAGCTGTGGCGCAAAATGCTGACCGTATTGTTTGAAACCGGCCACCCCTGGATCACCTTCAAAGACCCCTGCAACCTGCGCTCGCCGCAGCAGCACAAGGGCGTAGTCCACAGCTCCAACCTGTGTACCGAAATTACCCTGAACACCAGCGCCGATGAAATTGCCGTGTGCAACCTGGGCTCGGTGAACCTGGCCGCCCACATCGCCAATGGCGAGCTGGATGTACAACGCCTGGAGCGCACCGTAAACACCGCAGTGCGCATGCTTGATAACGTTATCGACATCAACTTCTACGCCGTACCCCAGGCACGCAACTCCAACCTGAAACACCGCCCGGTGGGCCTGGGCTTGATGGGCTTCCAAGATGCGCTCTACGCACTGGGCCTACCGTACACCAGCCCGCAAGCGGTGGAATTCGCCGATGTGGCCATGGAGCAGCTGAGTTACTTCGCCATTCGCGCATCCGCCCAGCTGGCGGCAGAGCGGGGCGCTTATGAAAGTTACGAAGGTTCCCTGTGGAGCCAGGGCATTCTGCCCATCGACTCCATCGAATTGCTGAAAAACGCCCGCCGGGAAGGCGATATCAGCGTGAACACCGACAGCCGTTTGGACTGGGCGCCGGTGCGCGAACTCATCGCCCAACACGGCATGCGCAACAGTAACGTGATGGCCATTGCGCCCACTGCCACCATTTCCAACATCGTGGGCGTGTCGCAATCCATTGAGCCTGCGTACCAAAACCTGTTCGTGAAATCGAACCTCTCCGGCGAATTCACCGTGGTGAACCCCTCACTGGTGCGCGACCTCAAGGCGGTCGGCCTGTGGGACAACGTGATGGTGAACGACCTCAAATATTATGACGGCAGCGTGCAGCAAATTGACCGCATACCTACCGAACTGAAATCCCGCTACGCCACCGCGTTTGAGATCGACGCCCGTTGGCTGGTGGAAGCCGCCTCCCGCCGCCAGAAGTGGCTGGATCAGGCCCAGAGCCTGAACCTCTACATGGCCGAGCCTAGCGGTAAAAAACTGGATGAACTCTACCAGCTGGCCTGGGAACGTGGCTTGAAAACCACCTACTACCTGCGCTCGCTGGGTGCGACCGGCGTGAACCAGCAGGATGCCCCCGTGGCCGCACCGCAACCACAAGTATGCAGCATTGATGAACCTGATTGTGAGGCTTGTCAGTAAAGCAATAACTTATCAGGCCAGCACCATACATCCCCTCTCCCCTTGCGGGAGAGGGCTAGGGAGAGGGGGAAGCGGCAGCCCCTAAATTCGAAGAACCGTTCTGGTCATCCCTCCCGAAAATGTCTGTAGCCAAGGATAGCTACAGCCAAGCTCCCCATGGATGGGTTCACGAGCGGTTTTCGGAAGGGATGACCAGAGCGGTTCCGCACCAAAATTGCAGGCTTAACACTAAGAGGACACCACCCATGCTGAACTGGGACGACGAAACCAAACCAAAAACCCAGCCCGCTGCAGACAGCAGCGTGGCCCCGGTGAACGTAGACGACAAACGCGTAATCAACGGCGAAACCGACGTAAACCAGTTGGCCCCCTTCAAGTACCCCTGGGCTTGGGAGTTCTTCATGAACGCCAACAAAAACCACTGGACCCCGCTGGACGTGAACATGAGCCAGGACGTTCACGACTACCACCACCGCCTGAACCCGGCAGAAAAGCACGTGTTTGAAAACGTGGTGGCCTACCTCACCACCTCCGACATACTGGCCATGCGCAACATTGGTCTGGCGGTGATGGAGAAGATGACTGCGCCTGAGCTACAGATATATCAGGCACGCCAAGTGTACGAAGAGGCCCTGCACACCTGGACCTACCAGCACTGCATTGAAACCCTCAACCTGGACCAAAGCGAAATTTACAACCGCTACCGCGTGGTGCCGCAAATAAACGCAAAAATCCAGATGGCAAACCGCCGCCTGGACGCCGCCATGCGCTCCGACCTGAACCTGCGGAACAAAGACGACCTGCAAGAATTCATCATGTCATACCTGTTCTTTGCAGCGGTGTTTGAAGGTTGCTGGTTCTACAACGGCTTCAGCCCCATCTTCGCCCTACAACGCCGCGGCCTGATGCGCGGCACGGGTGAGCAGTTCCAATACATACTGCGCGACGAAGCCATGCACTTCGCCTTCGGCCTGAAAGTGGTGAACCAGATACTGGAAGAAGAAAACATCAGCTTCGATCCCAAAGCCGTGCGTGAAATGTGGGAAGAATCCGAAGCCGCCGAAAGCGACTACGCCAACTACATTCTGCGGGACCCCATCCTTGGCTACTCGGCGGAATACCACACAGAGCAATTCCGCTTCATAGCTAACCGAAGAGCCCGCACCGTAGGGCTGGAAGAGCCCTTCCCGGGGGCGAAAAACGTATCACCGTGGCTGGAAGAACAAGCCACCATGCGCAAAGAAAAGAACTTCTTTGAAACGCGGGTGATTGAGTACCAGACCGGGGCTCAGTTGGAGTGGTGAGTACTCACAAACGCTGAGCTGCGCTCATCCCAACGGACTGCGAACCCCCGCAAAACCTTGCCCTAAAACGTGGGTATAGATTTGGGTGGTTCGCAGGTCTGCGTGGCCGAGTAGATCTTGTACTGTGCGGATATCGTTACCACGTTTTAGAAGTTCCGTGGCGAAGGTGTGGCGGAAGGTGTGGCAACTGGCAGGTTTATGGATACCGACAGCCTTTGCCGCACCGCGCACAGAGCGTTGTACGGATGTAATATGGCGATGGTGTCGGGATACATTGCCTAGATTGTCTGTACACAAAACCGGAGAGGAAAAGAGCCACTGCCACGCTAAGGAACGGCTTGCTCCGGGATACTTGCGAGCGAGCGCGAAGGGCATACTGACCGGGTGCAGAAACTCCTCACTGCGCTGCTGCCAAGCTTTGCGGATGCTCTCAACATGGTTCTGAAGCGGCTCAATCAGCGTGGCAGGTAATAAAGTGGTTCTATCTTTGGCACCTTTTCCATCGCGCACGGTGATTACCTGCTGTTGAAAATCCAGATCCTTGATGCGCAGACGACAGGCCTCGGTTACCCGCAAACCAGAGCCATACATGAGGGATGCTATCAGCTTATTAGGTTCACTGAGATGGTTGATGATGCGCATCGCTTCATCGTGCGTGAGCACCACGGGCAACTTACGAGGCTTCTTTGCCCGGACTACATCTCCAATCTCGCCGAGTGGAGTCCCGAATACCTTGTCGTACAAAAACACCAAAGAGTTCAGCGCCTGTGCCTGCGTGGCTGCAGAAACATTGCGATGTACGGCAAGCCAGGTCAAAAACTCATTAACCTCCGGCGGGCCCATATCTCGTGGGTGTTTCATTTGGTGGAAACGAATGAAGTAGCGAATCCAGTACCAATAGGTTTTCTCGGTACGAATGCTGTAATGATTGACGCGAATCACCGCGCGAACCTGATCGCGTAAACGAGGCTGCTTTCCTTGCATTGTGGGCTCCCTGCCATAGGCCTGTATATTTAGGGGTCTTCACTTATCATGGTGGGTAACCCTTTATTTTCCTGCTGCTTTTGGTCACTGTTGTCGCATCCGATTAACTCAATGGATGGGGACCAACGTTGGATCAATACACCCTCTACGAACACATTCTAGGGCTGTCCTCTCCTTGGCTTGTATCAGGCGTCGAACTGGATAAGAGTCAGGGAGAAGTCGTCGTTCAGGTCAGTCTGGACAAAGGCGCTAAGCTTGTCTGCCCCCGCTGTGGCGATGCCTGCCCGGGCTACGACTCGCGGGAACGTCGTTGGCGTCATCTCGATACTTGTCAGTTCCGAACGCAAGTGGTTGCTCAGGTTCCTCGTGTGCAGTGTCCCGAGCATGGCTGTCTGACGATCAGTGTTCCTTGGGCTGAACAGAACAGCCGGTACACACTCCTATTTGAAGCCTTCGTTATCAGCTGGCTCAGGGCAGCCTCAATCTCTGCGGTCAGCAAGCAGTTGCGCCTGAGCTGGACTGCCATCGACAACATCATGGAACGGGCTGTGCGACGTGGTCTGGCTAATGCTCCTGACCGAGATACGTCACGGCTAGCCGTCGATGAGACGGCATTTCGTAAAGGGCACGACTATGTAACGATCGTTTCTAACGGTCGGGGTCAGGTTTTGGCCGTGGAGGACGGTCGGTCCTCTGGTAGTCTTGGGCGCTTTTACGCCACTCTGGATGCGTCTCGTAAGCGGTCGATTCTGTCTATCTCCATGGATATGAGTCCGGCCTATCAGAAGGCGACATTTGAGCATATCGAGAAAGCCCACCGGAAGATCGCCTTCGACCATTTCCACGTCGCGCAAATGCTGACCCGAACGCTTGATGCCACTCGCAAAGCTGACATGGCACGTGCGGATCATTCGATGCGGAAGGAGATCCATCGAAGCCGATACACCTGGCTACGCCATCGCAAGAGCCTTAAAGAACAGCAGATACAACAGATCAAATATTTGTCCGGCGCTCTCAAAGACACCGGTTTAGTGTGGTATCTCAAGGAGAAAGCGCGAGATATCTGGCGAGGCTACCGGGTCAAAGGCGCCCGAGCGGCGTGGAAAGAATGGATCCACATGGCTCGACTCACTGAAGTTCGAGCTCTGAGCTCCACAGCAAATCAGATCGAAACCAAGCTATTTGGGATCCTCAACGCTATGCGTTTCCGAGCTTCAAATGCCCTTGCGGAAGCGATCAATGGACAGGTTCGAGCGTTAAAGGTCCGATCCCGGGGGTTCCGGAACAAGGAGAGGTTCAAGCGGGCGATTCTATTTCACTATGGCGGACTGCCAATGGCACCTGACCCACACAGATAAGTGAAGAGCC
>NZ_JALKAP010000010.1 GCF_023016045.1 Marinobacter sp. S6332
ATTTTGGTGGGTCTGGGTGGACTTGAACCACCGACCTCACCCTTATCAGGGGTGCGCTCTAACCACCTGAGCTACAGACCCGGTTTTGCTTGCCATAGACAAGCCAAGTCGGGCCTGAAAGACCCTTGCTCTCTTTATCAATCAACCAAGTAATTCGTGTGGACTCTGACCGAAGCGTCGACTTCGTTTAAGGAGGTGATCCAGCCCCAGGTTCCCCTAGGGCTACCTTGTTACGACTTCACCCCAGTCATGAACCACACCGTGGTAATCGTCCTCCCGAAGGTTAGACTAACTACTTCTGGTGCAATCCACTCCCATGGTGTGACGGGCGGTGTGTACAAGGCCCGGGAACGTATTCACCGTGACATTCTGATTCACGATTACTAGCGATTCCGACTTCACGGAGTCGAGTTGCAGACTCCGATCCGGACTACGATACGTTTTGTGAGATTAGCTCCCCCTCGCGGGTTTGCAACCCTCTGTACGTACCATTGTAGCACGTGTGTAGCCCTGGCCGTAAGGGCCATGATGACCTGACGTCATCCCCACCTTCCTCCGGTTTGTCACCGGCAGTCTCCCTAGAGTTCTCAGCATAACCTGCTAGCAACTAGGGATAGGGGTTGCGCTCGTTACGGGACTTAACCCAACATCTCACGACACGAGCTGACGACGGCCATGCAGCACCTGTGTCAGAGTTCCCGAAGGCACCAATCCATCTCTGGAAAGTTCTCTGCATGTCAAGGCCAGGTAAGGTTCTTCGCGTTGCGTCGAATTAAACCACATGCTCCACCGCTTGTGCGGGCCCCCGTCAATTCATTTGAGTTTTAACCTTGCGGCCGTACTCCCCAGGCGGTCAACTTAGTGCGTTAGCTGCGCCACTAAGGATTCAAGATCCCCAACGGCTAGTTGACATCGTTTACGGCGTGGACTACCAGGGTATCTAATCCTGTTTGCTCCCCACGCTTTCGCACCTCAGTGTCAGTGTTGGTCCAGGTAGCCGCCTTCGCCACTGGTGTTCCTTCCTATATCTACGCATTTCACCGCTACACAGGAAATTCCACTACCCTCTACCACACTCTAGCCAAGCAGTTCGAAATGCCGTTCCCAGGTTAAGCCCGGGGCTTTCACATCTCGCTTACTCAACCACCTACGCGCGCTTTACGCCCAGTAATTCCGATTAACGCTTGCACCCTCCGTATTACCGCGGCTGCTGGCACGGAGTTAGCCGGTGCTTCTTCTGTGAGTGACGTCAATCTTCCAGAGTATTAATCTGAAAGCCTTCCTCCTCACTGAAAGTGCTTTACAACCCGAAAGCCTTCTTCACACACGCGGCATGGCTGGATCAGGCTTGCGCCCATTGTCCAATATTCCCCACTGCTGCCTCCCGTAGGAGTTCGGGCCGTGTCTCAGTCCCGATGTGGCTGATCATCCTCTCAGACCAGCTACGGATCGTTGCCTTGGTGAGCCATTACCCCACCAACTAGCTAATCCGACTTAGGCTCATCCAATAGCGCAAGGTCCGAAGATCCCCTGCTTTCCCCAAAAGGGCGTATGCGGTATTAATCCGAGTTTCCCCGGGCTATCCCCCACTACTGGGCAGATTCCTAAGCATTACTCACCCGTCCGCCGCTCGACGCCTGATAGCAAGCTATCTTCGTTTCCGCTCGACTTGCATGTGTTAAGCCTGCCGCCAGCGTTCAATCTGAGCCATGATCAAACTCTTCAGTTTAAATCATACAAGAATCCGAAGATTCTTAATTCTTGCTCAAGACAAAACTCAATTTTCGACGAGTCGCTGTCTTGGTATTTCTTGTCGAAATACTCCAGTCAGCGCCCACACGAATTACTTGGTTAATTTGTTAAAGAGCGTTTGAGCCGTTGCTCAATCAAGGTGGCGTATTTTACATCGTCTCGCCGCCTTGTCAACCGTTTTTTTCAAGTCGTTTCAGAAGCTTCCCTTCCAAAACCACCGATACTTACCGGCTGATTCATACTTTATTTCGAGGGGCGTATTCTACATCGAATCCCAACCCTGTCAACTGTTATTTCGAAGAATCTTAAAAGCTTTTTCTTCAATACTTTCAAACAGTTAACTCTCTCAAAACACTCCGCTGTTCCGGTGTATCCCTCAAGCGAGATGCGCATTCTACAGACACACAGACTTCTGTCAACGCCATTTTGAATTAATTCTAAAGAACTTCGGTTTCCACCTATAAATACGTCAAACCCAGGGGGAAACCGAACAAAAAACGTACCATTCCAACACTATTGCTGCACTTTACTAATTATTCGGACTTGCTCGACCGACGCACCTTTCCACGAAACAACGCACGAACCGGTCCAGACAAGGCGTAAACCAAAAAGCCGGTAAACAAAACCGTTGCCGGGTCCAGTGCAACCACTACGAAAATCAACACCACTAACAGTATCGCGGCGAAAGGCACCCGCCCACGAAGGTCGAGATCTTTGAAGCTGCGATACAGCACATTGCTAACCATCAGCACTCCAGTACCACCTACAACCACGAGCGTAAGGAACGTAAGCCAAGCAGCTGGGTCATAGGCATGAAAACACCACACAAGACCTGCAACACACGCAGCCGCCGCAGGACTAGGCAAGCCTACAAAATACTTTTTATCGACCGAGCCGATTTGCGTATTAAACCGCGCAAGGCGCAGGGCGGCACCAGCCACATATATAAAGGTTACAGCCCAGCCGATTTTATCCAAGCCATTCAGGGACCAGAAAAATGCGACAAACCCGGGTGCGACGCCAAACGCCACCATATCAGCAAGACTGTCGTACTCTTCTCCAAACTTACTTTGGGTATTAGTCATACGAGCAACGCGCCCATCAAGCCCATCCAAAATCATGGACACAAAGATCGCAATGGCAGCGTTGTCGTAGACACCGCCCGCAGCTGAAACAATGGCGTAAAAACCGGAAAACAATGATGCTGTTGTGAGAGCATTAGGAAGGAGGTATATCCCTTTTCTGCGCACAGGCGCGCCCTCAACTAGCTCTTCCTCAACAACCTCTCCGGGCTCGATATCGCACTCACTTCCTGAACCGGACGAAAGTTCCGACTCGCGCGCACGTTGATCCAATTCGGTATCTTCTCTTTCTTTAGTCATTCCCACTACTCCGGAAAGTATTTGGGCGAAGTATATACGAAAAACGCGGCCACTCGGGCCGCGCTTCATTAAACCAAACGGAACGTCGCTTAGTTTTTATCCTTATCCACAATCTTGTTGGCGGAGATCCACGGCATCATTCCGCGTAGCTTCTCACCTGTCACTTCAATCTCATGAGCGGCGTTCTGACGACGACGCGCTGTCATAGACGGATAGTTGAGAGCACCTTCCGAGATGAACATCTTCGCGTACTCACCACTTTGAATTCGCTTAAGCGCATTGCGCATAGCTTCGCGAGATTGTTCGTTGATGATTTCTGGGCCGGTCACATACTCACCATACTCTGCGTTGTTCGAGATGGAGTAATTCATGTTCGCGATACCGCCTTCGTACATCAAGTCTACAATCAACTTGAGCTCGTGCAGACACTCAAAGTACGCCATTTCCGGCGCATAGCCCGCTTCAGTCAGCGTTTCAAAACCTGCTTTTACCAGCTCGACAGCACCACCACAAAGAACAGCTTGCTCACCGAATAGGTCTGTTTCAGTTTCATCTTTGAAGGTGGTCTCGATGATACCGGTACGCCCACCGCCGATGCCGCTAGCGTAGGATAGAGATAGGTTCTTTGCGTTTCCGGAAGCGTCTTGGAACACAGCAATCAGGTCTGGGATCCCACCGCCATTGGCGAACTCGGTGCGCACAGTGTGCCCCGGAGCTTTGGGAGCAACCATGATAACGTCGAGATCTTTGCGCGGAACGATCTGGTTGTAGTGAATTGCAAAGCCATGAGCAAAGGCGAGAGTGGCACCTTGCTTTAGGTTTGGCTCAATTTCCGCCTTATAGAGTTGAGACTGAAACTCATCCGGTGTCAGAACCATTACAACATCGGCCGCAGCAACGGCAGATGGCACGTCGCTGGTCTTTAAGCCGTAGGCTTCTGCCTTAGCGATTGAAGAAGATCCAGGGCGCAGACCCACAGTGACATCAACACCGGACTCTTTCAGGTTGCACGCATGGGCATGACCCTGCGAACCAAAACCGATAATGGCAACTTTTTTGCTCTGAATGATGGAAAGATCACAATCCTTATCGTAATAAACCTGCATGACTAACCTCTATGATGTGTGATGGCCTTTCAGGAGGCCAAATCGTTCGTAATGGATAAATAATTTAAAGGCTCAAAACCTTCTCGCCTCTGGCGATCCCGGAAACCCCGGACCGCACCACTTCAAGCACACCTGACGTTCCGATCGCCTGAACAAAACCGTCAAGCTTATCGCTGGCCCCTGCCAATTGGACGGTATAAACCGAACTGGTGACGTCGACAATCTGGCCTCGGAATATATCCACAGTGCGCTTAATCTCAGCACGCTGGGAACCGGTTGCCTTCAGCTTGATCAGCATCAGTTCGCGTTCGATGTGGGGACCTTCTGTCAGGTCTACCAGCTTGACCACCTCAACCAGTTTATTGAGTTGCTTCGTAATCTGCTCGATAACCCGGTCTGAACCCGTCGTTGTAACTGTGAGACGAGACAAGGTCTCATCCTCTGTAGGCGCAACGGTTAAGGTCTCGATGTTGTAGTTCCGCTGTGAAAACAGCCCAACCACACGTGACAGCGCGCCGGATTCGTTTTCAAGCAACACAGAAATAATTCGACGCATGATCACACCCTCTCCGTCTTGCTGAGCCACATATCTTTCATGCAGCCGCGGGCCACTTGCATCGGGTATACGTGCTCAAAACGGTCAACCTGAATATCCACAAAGACAAGCGTGTCTTTCATAGCCAAGACTTCTTTCAATTTCGGCTCAAGGTCTTCCTTCTTGTCGATACGGACACCAACGTGCCCATAAGCTTCAGCAAGCTTGATGAAATCCGGCAACGACTCCATGTACGAATGGGAGTGGCGGGACTCATAATTCATGTCTTGCCACTGTTTCACCATGCCCAAAGCCTGATTATTCAGATTGATGATCTTTACCGGCAACTTGTACTGGTTACAGGTAGAGAGTTCCTGAATATTCATCTGGATACTGCCCTCACCGGTGATACACAAAACTTCGTCATCTGGATGGGTGAGCTTAATGCCCATTGCCGCTGGCAAGCCGAAACCCATGGTTCCAAGACCACCAGAGTTAATCCAGCGATTGGGTTTATCAAACTTGTAATATTGGGCAGCGAACATCTGATGCTGCCCGACGTCAGACGTAACAAACGCATCCCCGTTAGTGAGACGGTGCAGCATTTCGATCACTTCTTGCGGCTTAATGACATCCGGACTGGTTTCGTAGCGCATACCGTGGAATGCACGCCATTCGTCGATCTGCTTCCACCAAGAGGCCAATGCCTCTGCGTCTGGTTTTTCCTTGCTGTCTTTTACCAGTGCGAGCATTTCTTTGAGAACCGCATCAACCGGCCCAACGATAGGAACGTCGGCGTCAATGGTTTTAGAGATGGACGCCGGATCAATATCGATATGAATGATGCGCGCACCCGGGCAGAACTTTTCAGTTGCGTTTGTTACTCGATCATCAAATCGCGCGCCTACCGCGAGAATAAGATCTGAGTGATGCATCGCCATATTGGCTTCATAGGTTCCGTGCATGCCTAGCCAGCCGAGATGCTGCTTGTCGCTGGCAGGGTAACAACCAATGCCCATTAGGGTGTTAGTAATCGGGTACCCCAACTTGCGTACCAGCTCCGTCAACTGACCAGAGGCCTTCCCCAGAATAACACCGCCACCGGCATATATTATGGGGCGACGGGCTGCCAGCATCATATCGACAGCTTTCTTGATCTGGCCAGCATGACCGCGTATCGCGGGACTATAGGAGCGCAACTTTATCTTTTTCGGATAAGCGTATTCGAAGCGCTCATTCGGTGCTGTCATATCTTTGGGAATATCCACAACAACAGGCCCGGGGCGACCGGTCGAGGCGATATAATAGGCCTTACGGATAATTTCCGGGATTTCCGAAGGGTGGCGAACACTGAGGTTGTGTTTAACAACCGGCCGGGAAACACCCATCATGTCCGTTTCCTGAAAAGCGTCTTCGCCAATCAGGGTAGACGCAACCTGCCCGCACAGAACCACCATAGGGATGGAATCCATGAATGCGGTAGCAATGCCGGTAATAGTGTTGGTGGCCCCAGGGCCGGAGGTTACAAGCACAGTTCCTGGAAGCCCCGTAGCGCGCGCATAGCCGTCGGCCATGTGCACAGCAGCCTGCTCGTGCCTTACCAGAATGTGTTTAACTTCATCCTGCCTGAACAGCGCATCATAAATATGAAGGGCTGCACCACCCGGATAGCCATATATGTATTCGATCCCCTGGTCCTGTAGGGAACGGATCAGCATATCGGCGCCAGACAATAACTCCACGATTTTCTACCCTCTTCTACGAGTGAATGAGCCGGGCACACGCCCGGTTGCCTGGGTCCACGGATTCGCTGCTTCTTTTGAAAGCGGAACCGGCTGCTCCACACCTTGTTAAGAGGTTGTCTCCTGGCCAGCCGCCCTCCTGAGGGTTGCGGAGAACGGCCAATCGACGGGTTGCATTTAAGCAACAACCATTCCGCGACATATGCGCGGCACGCTCAGTGTGGTAAATAACAGGGGGATACTTGCACGGGATTGCCTGCCGTATTTACCCCAGTCTTCAGGCAATCGGTAATTCTGACAGCGCGAAACTCCCTGTCAATAGCCTCCGTTGCTTTCTGTGTTCATACTGGCGCATGCTCTGCCATCATTATGCATCACTACAGGCGCGGAATTTTGAACCAGATGGAAGAAAAAACGTCCCATAGATGGCACTATAGGCAAACGCGAAACAGAACGAAGGGCCCGGTTTCTCAGGTTGCAAGCCTACCCGGGAGCAGCGAACACACAACGAGTAGAGCCATGAACAGAAAAGCCCTGATGCTGACACTATTAATCGCCGTAGCTCCCAGCGTTGCAATGAGCGCCTCGGTATATAAATGGACAGACGAAGATGGCGTTACCCATTTTGGCGACCGCCAGCCTGTGGGGTCCAACTCCGAGACCGTCAACGTGCGCTCTGGTACATCTTCCGCAGCCAGCAACAACAGGCCCAGCCCTCAAGAGCGCCTTGGTGAACTTGAAGAGCAAAAAAGGAAAGAAGCGGAGCGCGAAAAAGAAAGCGCCGTTGAGGCTGCTCGTCGCAAGCAACGCGAGGCAAACTGCGAAACGGCCCGCTCTAATCTGGAAGTCATCCAGAACAACGCACGTATACGGATCGAAGAGAACGGGGAGATGCGTTATTTAACGCCAGAGGAAATCGACGAGCAGCGCAAGAAGCTGGAAGAAATTGCCGCTAAAAGCTGCGAGCCAGAGAGCCAACCCTAGTTTTTTATTCTAGATACGATAACAGGGCAGAACCCAAGTCCTGCCCCGTTATTACTTTTTTAGCGCCCCATCTTAAGCTTTGTTGAATACCAGCTTACCGTCACTCGCCGTAGCAAGGATTGTATCTTCAGAGATAAAATCGCCCTGCAACAACCTTTGCGCCAATGGGTTTTCAATCATTCTCTGGATGGCTCTTTTCAGCGGACGGGCGCCATAAACCGGGTCGTATCCCACTTCCGCCAGCAAGTCCAGCGCAGCTGCATCGAGTTCCAGCTTAACACCCTGTTCCTGCAGCCGCTTATTCAGAATTTCTATCTGGATTTTGGCGATGCCGTGAATCTGGCTTCCCGCCAGCGGATGGAACACAACCACTTCATCTACCCGATTAATAAACTCCGGACGGAAGTGGGTTCCCACCTCTTCCATGACCGCGCTCTTCATAGCTTCGTAGTTCTCTTCTCCAGCTTTTTGCTGAATGATCCCCGAACCCAGATTGGACGTCATCACGATAACCGTATTCCGGAAATCCACCGTTCGGCCCTGCCCATCCGTTAAGCGACCATCATCCAGCACTTGCAGCAAAATATTGAAGACATCCGGGTGCGCCTTTTCGACTTCATCCAGTAGAAGCACGGAATACGGGCGACGACGAACCGCTTCCGTAAGGTATCCGCCTTCCTCATAGCCAACATATCCAGGGGGCGCACCAATCAGGCGGGCAACGGAATGCTTCTCCATAAACTCCGACATATCAATCCGCACCATGGCGTCGTCAGTATCGAAGAGGAATGAAGCAAGTGACTTGCACAGCTCCGTTTTACCGACACCGGTTGGGCCAAGGAACAGAAACGAACCATTTGGCCGATTGGGATCTGCAAGCCCTGCACGGGAACGACGCACGGCGTTCGATACGGCCTCCACCGCTTCATTCTGACCGATTACACGGTCATGCAGCGCGTCTTCCATACGCATAAGCTTGTCGCGCTCACCTTCCAGCATTCGGGATACCGGAATGCCAGTCCACTTAGAAACAACTTCAGCAATTTCTTCGTCAGTGACCCGATTGCGTAGGAGTTTCATCTCCATCATCTCAGCCTGACTGGCCATATCGAGTTGACGCTCCAACTCTGGAATGCGCCCATACTGCAACTCGGACATTCTACCCAGGTCGCCTGCGCGACGGGCCGTTTCTAAATCGATACGGGCTTGCTCCAACTGGCTCTTAATCTTCTGAGAGCCGTGCAACGCGGCTTTTTCCGTATTCCAAATTTCCTCAAGATCCGCATATTCGCGCTCTATAT
Source organism: Marinobacter sp. S6332 (assembly GCF_023016045.1). Lineage (GTDB taxonomy): Bacteria > Pseudomonadota > Gammaproteobacteria > Pseudomonadales > Oleiphilaceae > Marinobacter. The sequence continues at coordinate 8,803 of NZ_JALKAP010000010.1, forward strand.
CCCGAATAACACCGGAAAGCTCCTCAAGGCGCTTCTTTGACGCTGCGTCTGTTTCTTTCTTTAAGGCCTCCCGCTCAATTTTAAGTTGAATCAAGCGGCGCTCCAGCCGATCCAGAGGCTCTGGCTTGGAGTCCATCTCCATACGAATTTGGCTGGCAGCCTCATCGATCAGGTCAATAGCCTTGTCTGGCAGTTGGCGGTCCATGATGTAACGCTGGGAGAGCTTGGCCGCAGCAATAATAGCCCCGTCGGTCACCTCTACACCATGGTGAACCTCGTAACGCTCTTTCAGACCGCGCAGAATTGCGACGGTATCTTCCTCATTCGGTTCGTTCACCAGCACTTTTTGAAAGCGCCGCTCCAGCGCAGCGTCTTTCTCTATGTTCTCACGGTATTCGTTCAGTGTGGTTGCGCCAACGCAGTGCAACTCGCCGCGCGCCAGTGCAGGCTTGAGCATGTTGCCTGCATCCATGGAGCCTTCAGCTTTACCCGCACCTACGACCGTATGGATTTCGTCAATGAACAGGATAATCTGGCCTTCCTGTTTAGCGAGCTCATTCAGCACGGCTTTCAAACGCTCTTCAAACTCGCCCCGAAACTTGGCTCCAGCAATAAGCGAGCCCATATCCAGAGATAAAACGCGTTTATTTTTAAGGCCTTCGGGCACTTCTCCATTGACAATGCGCTGCGCCAAACCTTCTGCGATAGCAGTTTTACCTACGCCCGGCTCACCAATCAGTACCGGGTTGTTTTTGCGACGGCGCTGCAACACTTGAATGGTGCGACGTATTTCGTCATCACGACCAATCACCGGATCAAGCTTCCCGGCTTCCGCCCGCTCTGTTAAATCGATGGTGTACTTTGAAAGCGCCTGTCGATTTTCCTCTGCACCCGCATCGCTAACGTTTTCTCCTCCACGCACGGCATCAATGGCTTTTTCCAGCGCTGCCTTGTCTACGCCTTGCTCGCGCAAAACACGACCGAGCGTGCCCCGGTCTTCCAAAGCGGCCAATAGCAGCAGTTCGCTAGAAATAAACTGGTCCTGCCGCTTCTGCGCCAATTTATCGGCAATATTGAACAGGCGCCCCATATCGTTAGACATAGCGACATCGCCGGCACTGCCGCTCACTTCTGGCAAGTTCTCGATTTCCTGAGCTACTGCCTGGCGCACACGACCGGGCTCAGCACCTGCTTGCTTGAGAAGCGGGGTGATAGAACTGCCCTGCTGATCAAGCATGGCCTGCATAAGGTGTATGGGTTCAATAAAGTTGTGGTCTTTGCCAACGGCCAGTGATTGCGCGTCCGCCAGTGCGGTTTGCAAAAGGCTGGTGAGCTTGTCGATTCTCATGAATTCGTTCCCCGAGTTATTCAGTAAATGCGATCAGAAATTGCGCATTCGGTTTGCATTGAGAACTAATGTAGGGGCTATCAAGGGAAGTTCAAGGCCGGAACACTCAAAACCGTCAGAAAATTGACAAGCCTCAGGTTTTCCAAATAACGGTGGCCATACGACCGGTTTGTCCATCACGGCGGTAGGAGTAAAAATGCTGGGAATCGGTAACCGTACAAAAGTTACCGCCATAGATTTGGTGGACGCCCAGACTTTCGAGACGTTGTCGGGCAAGTCGATAAATATCTGCCATATAGCGTCCCTCTCGAGCTCCAATGGAGCTGAAAGCAACATCAGCTTCAGGGTTGCGCTCCACAAAAGCCACCCTAACTTCCGGGCCAACCTCAAACACCTGCGGGCCTATGGCTGGCCCGAACCATGCCATCAAGGTATTGCCGGGCAGTCCCATACGAGCCACCAAGTTTTCCAGCACTCCAAAACATAAACTGCGCCAGCCAGCGTGAGCTGCCGCAACTGTGGTGCCTTTCTGGTCGCATAGAATAACCGGCAAACAGTCTGCTGTAAGAATCGTGCAGGCTTGCCCAACCCTGTGGGTAAAACTTGCATCGGCTTCTGGAATCGCCGCTCGTTGGTTTTGCGGAAATCGCACAACACCTGTGCCGTGAACTTGATTCAGCCATCTAAATGCTGCTTTGGGAAGGCCGCAGGCACGAGCTAGCCTGAGGCGATTTTCCTGCACATGGGCAGGTTCATCGCCCACATGCTCACCAAGGTTAAGGCTGCCCCACGGATGCTCGCTGATCCCGCCTAGGCGCGTCGTGCAGAGCGCGTATATGTTTGAAGGGGCAGGCCAGTCCGGGCGGATAAATGATAGCTCCGGAGCCCCCTCAGAACTCATCACTCTCCAACCCCTGAACGTGCTTACGCAGCGCAGCTAACAAGCCAACAAAATCCGCTGGCAAGGGCACATCCCAGCTCAGTATTTCTCCGGTTTGTGGATGCTCCAATGTGAGCTGTCGCGCATGCAGTGCTTGCCGGTGAAATGCCGAGAGTACTTCACGTAACTCTTCCGTGGTGCCCTTGGGCAAACGAAGACGACCGCCGTAGAGCGGGTCGCCCACCAGCGGGTGCTTTACGTAGGCCATGTGCACGCGAATCTGGTGTGTGCGACCGCTTTCAAGTTTACAGCGCACATGAGTATGAGCCGCAAAACGCTCAATCAAACGGTAGTGAGTTACAGCAGGTTTTCCGCTTCTGACCACCCCCATTTTCTTTCGCTCATGAGGGTGGCGGCCAATCGGCGCGTCCACCGTGGCGCCGCCTGTCAGGGTGCCTACTACGATTGCTTCGTATTCGCGACCCATGGTTCGAGTCTGCAGCTGACCCACTAGCGATGTATGAGCAATCAGGCTGCGCGCCACCACCATAATACCGGAGGTATCTTTATCAAGACGGTGGACGATGCCGGCACGGGGCAGATTCTCTACCTCGGGCGCGTAGTTCAACAGCGCATTTACTAGCGTACCATCTGCGTGCCCTGCGGCCGGATGCACCACCAAGCCTGCAGGCTTGTTGATAACCAGTATATGCTCGTCTTCGTAAACAATATCCAGACTGATCGCTTCCGCTTGCCAAGTCACCTGAGCCTCAGGCTCGGCATCAAGGGCCAGTTGGTCGCTCAGCATCACCTTATCTTTGGGCTTACGCGGCTCTCCGTTCACGGTTAAAGCACCGCTGCGAATCCATGACTGCAAGCGCGAACGCGAGTGCTCGGGCATAAGCTCAGCGGCTGCCTGATCCAGTCGCCGGTCACTTAGCTCTGGCGGTATAGAAAAACTGGCAGTTATTCGATTTTCAGATGACATTAAGCCCCCGGGGCCTGTGTGTGTTACGTTTCGGTCAGAATAATTGAAACAAACGGGACGCGCTCTGCACATTGGGCGAGTTCCCCGTTACAATACCGCCCTCGAATTTATCGACATTATACGGGATTCCGGCATGAGATCAGGTTTTCGTTTACTGCTACTTTCCACACTGGTCGTCCTGATCAGTGCCTGCGCGTCCAACAAGCAGGAGGAAGTGCTTCCGGAAAAAACCTATTACGACAATGCTCGTCAGGCAATGAACTCCGGCAACTTTAATGAAGCCGAGGAAAATCTTGATTCTTTAGAAACCTACTATCCGTTTGGCCGCTACGCCGAACAGGCCCAGCTTGACCTTATCTATGCCCGTTACCAAAATCTTGATCTTGAAGGCTCCAGAGCGGCAGCAGACCGATTCCTGCGTCTGAACCCCCAAAGCGATCACGCTGATTATGCTCTCTACATGCGCGGGCTCGCTTCCTATAATCTAGATATTGGTTTGGCCGCACGCTACTTTGCGATTGACGTTGCAGCCAGAGATGCAGGGGAGCAACTACAGGCGTTTCGCGATTTCAGCGAACTATTGAACCGGTACCCTGAAAGCGAATACGCTGCCGACGCCCGCCAACGCATGATCGCCGTGCGCAATCGCATGGCAGAACTGGAACTTCACGCTGCGCGCTATTACATCAAGCGCGAGGCCTATGTGGCGGCCAATAACCGGGCACGCTACATAATCGAGAACTACCCTACTTCGCCAGCCGTTGAAGAGGCTTTGATTATTCTGGCTGAGACCTTTGATTTCCTGAAATTTAAAAAGGGCTCGCAAGATGCAGTAGCGCTTTTGCGTCAGAACTTCCCCAAGAGCGATGCTTTCAATAGCAAAGGCGAATTTGAAGCCAACTTGCTAAAGCGCGAAAACCGCTCGCTATCCAGCGTAATCACCTTCGGACTTATGGGCGACGAGTAAGCCGCCGCATAAAAGAGATATTAATTGCCGCTCTTCCAGCCACTCGTAATGGGATAGCGGCGATCCTTACCGAATCCTCGCTCGGTAATGCGGATCCCGATAGGCGCCTGCCTGCGCTTGTATTCGTTGAGATCGACTAAGCGGATAACGCGATCAACATCCGCTTGATCAAACCCTTTCGCAACGATCGCATCCGCACTAAAATCTCGCTCTACATAGAAATTTAGAATTTGATCTAACACATCGTAGCCCGGAAGGCTGTCTTCATCCTTCTGATCAGGCGCGAGTTCCGCAGAGGGCGGGCGTGTGATAACACGTTCGGGAATCACTGGCGACACAGAATTACGATACCAAGCGAGGCGAAAGACCAGTGTTTTGGGAACGTCCTTAAGGACATCAAAGCCGCCCGCCATATCGCCATAAAGCGTCGAGTACCCCACAGCGAGTTCGCTCTTATTACCGGTTGTAAGCACCAGCGAACCAAATTTATTAGAAAGTGACATCAGCATAACGCCGCGAATACGCGCTTGAAGGTTTTGCTCGGTGGTGTCGAGGGTTGTGCCCTCGAACGGCTCAGCCAGCGCGGTCATGAAAGATTCATACATAGGTTCAATGGAGTACACATCGTACTGAACGCCCATGGCGCCTGCTTGGGCTGCTGCATCTTCTAGGCTGATGTCTGAGGTGTATCGGAAAGGCATCATCACAGCGCGAACACGATCCGGCCCCAAAGCATCCGCCGCCACAGCAAGAGCCAGAGCGGAATCTATACCGCCGGAAAGCCCAAGTACGACCGTTTTGAAACCATTTTTATTGACATAGTCCCGCACGCCCATCACAAGCGCACTGTAGACATTTGCCTCCACCGAAGGTTCTGCCGGCAACGGCTGGGATACGGGCTGGCAACGGCGATCAAACACGAAATCGACAGGGAAAAGGCCCTCATTGAATTGAGGCACTTCTACTGCGAGGGAACCGGAGTGGTCGTAAACCATGGAGCCACCATCGAACACCAACTCATCCTGAGCACCTACCAAATTGGTGTAGATGATACTCACCTGATTATCCCGAGACTTGCGCTCAAGCAGCGCCTTACGTCGGGCCTGCTTGTCGATATCATAGGGTGAGGCGTTCAGGTTAATAATCAGCTTTGCACCTGCCGCAGCGGAGTCTTCAACCGGGCCGTCTGCCCATATGTCTTCGCAGACCGTTAAGCCAACGGGCACGCCACAAATCTCTACCACTACTGCACCCTCGCCCTCCGCAAAATAGCGTTTCTCATCAAACACCTGATAATTCGGGGGGAACCGCTTGAAGTAGCGGCCTGTAATGTTGCCGCCTTCAATCACCACCGCAGCGTTGTACAACAGGCCCTTATTTTGAAGCGGAACGCCAATAACAATAGCCGCGCCAAGCTGCGCACTTTGTAGGCGTTCGAGAGATTCTGTTACGCGCAGGCTCATACTGGGGCGAAGCAGCAAATCTTCCGGCGGATACCCTGTAACACAAAGCTCCGGGAAGACAACAACATCTGCCCCCTCTTTTGAGTGAGCACGCCTTGCAGCATCTATAATCCGGTCGGTGTTGCCGGGAATATCCCCCACCAGAAAATCCAATTGCGCCATCGCAACCCTTAGGTTTCGGGGTGATTTAGAGGGAAACGGGCTACTCCCGGAAACGGACATACTTTGGCTCCTGTAACTCACTGCCATGAAAAGGCTATTATAACCCCGCACAGGCTTTGAATTCTTCCGCTCAACAACGGATTTCTGAAAACCATGGCGACAGCTTCCACACCGGCAGCCAACTCAGGCAAACACCCCCCCGGCTTACAGCAGGCCAAGTTGTTCCGCATCTACAACCACTACCGGGTTTTGATCAGCTTGATGCTGGTGGCATTGTTGTTCATTGACCCCGTGAATTTCGATACCCGTTTCCGGTTTCTGGACTACTACCAGTTTGGCGTAGCGGGCTACTTTGCACTGAACAGTTTTGTTGCAATCCTCATACTGGCGGGTTTTCAGCCGGGGCAGCGACACATCACAGTGTCCATACTGCTGGACATTTTAATTATGCACGGGCTGTTGTTTACCAGTACAGGTATTACCAACGGCCTCGCGAACCTTGTCATTATCTCAGTGGCAGCTGGCAATATTCTTACCCCTAGCCGCATGGGCACCTTCTATGCAGCTCTTGCAGCCATTTGTTCACTCAGCATTTCAGGGTGGGCCATACTGGCGCTTGGGGGCAACGGCGATGACATTGTGCGAGCAGGTTCTCTGGGCATTCTGTACTTCGCAGCGGCCTTTATCCTGCAGAATATCTCCCGGAGAATGATGCGAAGCGAAGCTCTAGCCACCAGCCGTGCTCAGAGCATTGTGGAACTGGAGCAAATCAATAAACAGATCATCCAGCGCATGCGCACCGGCATTCTTGTCCTGGACCGATACGGCCAGATGCGTCTAGCCAACGCTGCGGCTGAAGAGTTTTTGTTTGGAGTTCCAACCCACAAAGGGGAGCACAACTCTCCATCTCGCGCTCTACCTTTGCCGCTCAAATCCGGGCTGGAAGTCTGGCTGAAAAACCCCTTCCAACACACCACACCGTTTCAACCCACACCCACCTCGCCGATGCTACAGGCAAGCTTTACCCGGCTGGATCAGGAGCGTGGCGACCTGATCCTCGTATTTATCGAAGATATGAGCAAAGTGACCCAGCAGGCACAGCAAATGAAGCTGGCCTCGCTCGGGCGCCTCACCGCAGGTATTGCCCATGAAATTCGCAACCCGCTAGGCGCCATAAGCCACGCGGCTCAATTGATGGAAGAATCGCCTCACCTTGATACTAGCGACCAACAAATGTTGGATATCATCCGACGCCACTCCCGCAGAGTGAACAGCATTGTAGAGAACGTACTCAGCCTTTCCCGGCGCAGGCCAGCAAATGCAGACCTTGTTGACGTGCCAAGCTGGCTAGATGAGTACAGAACTGATTTCCTGCAAACTCAGGAAACAACCAGCCCTCCGGCGGAACTAACCCTAACCATCGAACCTAACATACCCGATGCACGGTTTGATAAAAGCCAGATTGAGCAGGTACTGGTAAACTTGTGTGACAATGGCTTGCGCTATAGCCAACAACAATCAGGCGTACGAAAAATTTCGCTGAGTGCGGGGGCGACAGCGGATGGTGAACGAGCTTACATCGATGTAAGGGATTACGGGCCTGGCGTCACAGCAGAAGCCAGCCATTCCATTTTCGAGCCCTTTTACACAACAGACAAAGGTGGCACCGGCCTTGGGCTTTATCTAGCCAGAGAACTGTGCGAGGCTAATCAAGCTCATCTTTCTTTGACGGAAGACGGCCAACCCGGCTGCTGTTTTCGTATTACCTTTGCCCACCCGGGGCGAATGATCTGACATGGAACCAACACGACAAGATGACCACTCATACTGCGCTGATTGTTGATGATGAACCGGATATCCGGGACCTGCTTGAAATCACTCTTACCCGCATGGGCATTAAAACCCTAACGGCACCGGACCTTGCAAGCGCTCTCGCCCTGTTAGAAAAACACAGCCCACAACTTTGCTTAACAGACATGAACTTGCCCGATGGCAACGGTATAGAGTTGGTGCAGTGGATTCAGCAGCACCTACCCGCCACCCCAGTGGCCGTTATTACAGCCTATGGCAGCATGGATACCGCCATCGAATCACTGAAAGCCGGCGCTTTCGATTTCGTCTCCAAGCCGGTTGAACTCTCTAGGCTCAGAGAACTCGTAACCAGCGCATTAAAGCTTACAAAACCCGACTCAGCCGTTGATGATGCCACAGACGAGCCGGGGCTCCTGCTCGGCAACTCTTCACAGATAAAGCGATTACGCAACCAAACCCGCAAGCTCGCCAGAAGCCAAGCGCCCGTGTTTATCAGCGGCGAATCCGGTAGTGGTAAAGAGCTGGTGGCTCGGATGATTCACATGCAAGGGCCTCGTAGAGACGGCCCCTTCATTGCCGTTAACTGCGGGGCCATTCCTTCCGAGTTAATGGAGAGTGAATTCTTCGGGCACAAAAAAGGCAGCTTCACAGGCGCTGTGGAGAACAAGGACGGACTGTTTCGGTCCGCAGACGGTGGCACACTCTTTCTCGACGAAGTAGCCGACCTACCCCTAGCCATGCAGGTGAAACTGCTGCGCGCTATTCAGGAGAAAGCAGTTCGCCCCGTGGGTGACACTAAAGAGCTGCCGGTTGATATACGCCTGCTCAGCGCAACCCACAAAGATTTGGCAGAGCTGGTGCAGAACGGCAGCTTTCGGCAAGATTTATTCTACCGGATTAACGTGATAGAGCTGGCAGTACCGCCGCTTAGGGACCGCACAGACGATATCGCCTTGCTGGCAAACCATATTCTAGGGCGCATTGCCCAAGAGTATGAATGCGAGGCGGCAAGCCTCACTCAAGATGCAGTAGACCGTTTGAAAGAGCACGATTTCCCCGGCAACGTGCGGGAGCTGGAAAACATTCTTGAGCGCGCCTTTACCCTCTGTGACGCAGACAAAATAAGCGCTTCCGACCTACACCTTGGCAGTACCGCAACAGACGGAGCAACTAACACGAGCACGACCGCAACCTCTGAAGCCTGCCCGACGCTAATACCGGAAGGCGATATTGATTTGGAGGGCTATTTGGAATCCATTGAGCGCCAAGCTATTGAGAAGGCACTTGAGGCGACTCGGTGGAATAAAACAGCTGCGGCAAAAAAGTTGGGGATCAGTTTTCGGGCGTTGCGGTATAGGTTGAAGAAGTTGGGGATGGAGTGACGTTTCACTCCCAACTTCAAAAGCCCGCTACGAGAAGTAATATTGAATTCCCTTAGAACAACGTAGTAACATTCATAAATCGAACAGGATGTTCGGTTCAATTAAAAGTCAAGGAACGATCCATGAAATATACAGAGACCTGCAAAGGCGTAACACTTGTTGAGCTTTGTACTGTACTAGCAATAATGGCAATTATTACCCTATCTGCGGTGTCTTTCGCTCCTTCAATTATTCAGAAACACCGAGCAGACTCTGTCACAAGAGAATTGCTCCATCTATTCAACTTAGCCCGCACAGAAGCCATAACCAGCGGATCGATTGTTACTCTCTGCCCGACAAATAAAACTGGTAACTGTTCTGGAGACTGGAAAAACAACCCTATTTCAGTTTTCATAGATCCTGACAACAGTCGCTCTGTCACTAACACTGAAACCGTCATCAAACTGGTAGCACCCCCTTCAACGGGTGCACTAAAATCTACTCCTAAAAAACGTGGGTATTTCCAGTTCGGCGCGCTAGGTAGCTCAAGAGGCACGCCAGGCAACTTAACCTATTCACCAAAGACAAATGACCCCACATTTGCACGCAAGATCATTATTAGTTTCTCAGGTCGTGCAAGACTAGCATCAGTAAAGAAGCAGTAGAACCATTCAATTACTGAGCTGCGCAAATAGCCGGGTATGTGGACTATTTGCCCACCCTCACCTCCAACAATCGGCGTCACCAGACTCATTGGTTCTGACACCCGCTTGTGTAATCTTCAACCAGCCACAACTATCACCCGACTGCCCACCTACCGGAGTTGCCTTAAGAACGTATGTGGCTCTGCCAACGCCCCCATCAAAAGCATAATTATAAAACACTGAACTGCCTTGCCTTGGCTGCGTGGTAAAAGGCAAACCCGGCGCAGTGCCATCTGCTTTACGATAATCATAGCCGTTTGAATAACGGCGTTCCATAAACTGTGACAACTCCAAAAGGTCAGCTTGAGCTATCGCCCGGCGGGTGGACTCTACATATCGCTGATAACTAGGCACAGCCACCGCCGCAATTATCCCAATGATTGCCACTACAATCATCAGCTCTATCAACGTAAAGCCCGACATCGAATTAATCGATTTTTTTTCATGTGACATATCTGAAAACGCCTTAATGGAGTTTGGGGGGCCAAGCAGCCCCCCCAACCAAGTGAACGATTAGCGTAACTCTTCCCAGTTTTGACGACCGAAGTTATACCCTTCAGCAGCACCACAGGCTGGCCCCTGACAGGTAGTAGGCTCCTCTGGGTCCTCTGGGTCCTCCGAATCTCCATCATCTGGCGTAGGATCGGTAGGCGGATCAACAGGGCCATCGTAATCATTGGGTAAATCAACGATCACAGACTCAACAAACAAGTCAGTCTTGTTATCGAGGACAACCCGGATTTCCTCGCCGGACACAACACCTCTAATGCCGCTTACAACAGAGCTCTCACCTTCACCGTCGCCCTGACCTGCACCTACACTCTCGCCCTTTTCATTTTTGACGGTGTTATCAGACTCGTTAAACTCCCCATCGCGGTTGAGATCAAAAACGGGATCCTCTGTTTGCCCCCCGGTAGCAAGATCCATATCCATCAAGTAGCCATCGACACCACCACCGCAATCGTTATTATCCGGAATAAGCGTACTAAACCTTACCCGCTCTACAGGGTAACCAGAGGGGAAGGAAGGGCTGCTCACTATGCGCTCGCCTGCAATTTTATCAAGATCCATGAACCAGCCATCTTCAGTACCGACAAACTCTTTAGCGGATACTACCCTAACGTCAATTTCTACGGGGACAAGCGTTCCATCCTTATCGACTTTATAGGTCGTAGAGGTTTCATCTGTAATGGTTTGTTTGAGCAAATCCCCCCGATCGATACCGCTGACAGAACCATTATCGAAAATCCCGTAAAGGCTCTGCGTTTGGTTATCACCGCTATCCGTTACCCGGAAATACGAGCCAGTACCAAACACGATGACTAAGTCGTTGGGCCCACCATTCGGATTCCGGGCAAATGAAGGGGCTGAAGTAATCGGTTGCTTTGTATCGTCTGTGCTCGTAGCAGAAAAAAGCTTCGATATGGCACTGCCTGCACTGAGACTACCTGCGGTTAGGTCGGCCCGCCAAAGGTTACCTAACAAATCCCCAACATACGCCGTTTTTGCAAGCCCTGTACTCTGATCAACCAAAACCGACGGAGTTGACATACCATTTGGAGTATCAGCTTCGCCCGCCCCAGTATCCATACGCGCCACTAGCGACCCATCGCTTACGTCAACTACAAATAGCGACGACTTATTTGATGCGCTGTTGTAACCATTCCCAAATATGGCCACCCACTTTCCAGACTCCAGTTTTGCAATCTGCGGCGACTCCACACCGTAACCAAGCTCCGAGTTAGTGAACTCCCAAAGCACATCGGCTTCACTGAAGTTTTTGGGATCGCTAACATCAAGTGCAAAGACTGTTTTGCCGCCTACGCCCATTGTTCCAACCAGAATTGTCTTCCATTGACCATCAACGTAAACATCTTGAATGACCGGCGTGCCATCAACGAAATATTTATGATCGTAATCCGACTCCATCAGAACGTTGATTTTTGCGAAATTGCTCCCATCATCAGGCTGAATCAACTCACTCGGCATGTAGGCAAACAACTCTTCACCGGTTAGCGAATCGAACCCATGTAAGTAGCCATCATTCGCTCCAACGTAAATCACGTCTGGGCGGTCTTGGTAATCCGCGCTCGCACGATACGTGGCATAGGATGAGCCTTCTGTACCTGCCAACCGCCGATGACCAAAGTTTGTTTTCCCCGCAAACTGCGGATCCGACCCGATCACATCACCCAGCAACCTGAGTCGGCTCACGCCACCTGCAGCAGATGGCACATACAAGCGATCTCGGAAAGAAGAGTCGGCAGCATTGTCGCCGCGTAACCAATTAATTCTTGCCTGCCCTAAGTCATCAACCGAGCCATCAGTTGCTGTGTTCAACGCTGATTCCTGCGCCGAACTCAAATTACCAATCGCCTTTAACTCAACCCCAGCACCGGCGCTATAGGTGTACAGGTTTCTGCCATTGGCTCCCTTCGACTCCAAGCCATATTCTGCGTCCCATATCAGGCGCCCGCGAGCGCCCCCCGGCAGAATTTCTGCTGCCTGCAAAGCTCCGCTCCAATCTGTGCTGCGGAAGCCGGCAGAGAAGCTAAGAGCATCTTCTCTGAGGACAGCAGAGCTCGCTGCCGCCGAGGTTGATGACTCCTCAACTCGAGAAACAATATCGCTAAGAACAGCCGCTAGCTTGGTCGCAAAAGTGTCCGGATCTGCGGCATTAAAGAAACCACCTCGGCCATTTACGGCTGCGTGGAGTAAGTCATCAACTTTGCCTGAATCGCTATCTGTACTCGGCCAAGTGACAGAGATACTGTCGTCCAAAATGGCATCAAATGCCGTCTTAGCATCAATTTCGCCTTCCACTCCAAGGCCCACACCGAAAGTCACCATATGCTGCCAGAACGCAGGATCTATATTCCCCGCTTTGGAGCTAACAGGGACTTCATTGGGCAAGTCGTCCCGCAAATCCCGAACCCAGAAGTGCATCGCAACATCAGCAAGCGTATTACTTCTGCTATCTTTAAACGGAGAGGTAGGTACATATTTGTAATCGTCAATCTGAGTGGCGTTATTGCCATCGACGTTGCCTACGCTATTTGATAACGAGCCGCTTCTATAGCCATCCGTCATAAGAATGGTAAACGATTGCCTGCATTCTAGGTGATCTGCACTATTACTGCGACCCGGCTCAGCCGCCCACGGGCTGCTATCGCCTTTGCGCTCATAATATTTGCCAGCACGATAAAGAGCCTCGCGCAATGGCGTTCCCTCTTGGGGCACACCATCTGTATAAAGACTATTGAAAAAGGCTTCCCGATCCGAGCCTTTAAAGAGACGAACGCCGTTAACAATGACTGATGTATTAACGCCATCTACGTTCCCCGACCCCTTATTAAGGCGACCATAACCAACCCGCATGCCTTCGCCCTGTTTAGAAAAAGCATTACCAATACCCGCCCTTGATGCTAAAGTGCGAGAACGATAATATGAGAACCAATTGGCGAAGTTCTGAATTTCTTCAGATACTGACCGCGTACCACCATCGTGCTTAAACTCTGATACGATTTTCTCATCACCTGTTTCCAAGTCCTTGGCGTACCCAGTTCCATTTCTTATTTGATAGCGTACGTAACTATCTTTTTGCTTAGGATCTGCGCTAGCCGACTTCAGCACATAATATGTAATTGGCCAATAGTATTTCCAAGTTGCGGTCACATCCCCGTCGCTTTCTATCCACCGATAACTTTGTTGCCTGCTTGTCAAGTCAAGCGTATCGGAATTGGAACCCTCGTGCCCAGGAAAATAATAAGCTTCGTCTGGCGAGGCCTGCGGCCACTGGGAGCGGTCACCTTTATACCAAGGCTCATATGTTTTAGCGGAGTTGTAGAAAAAAGGATTGCTATCTGAAGATCGAAAATAACGATTAAACTCATTATTGTCATCAAAATCATAAATGTAGGTTCTATTATAGCCATCATTAGAGTAATAACCAAATTTATACATGTCATCTACAGGCGGAAAAAGATAGCGTGCACCTTGGTTATAATCACCTTCAGGCACTTCAAACTGCATTGAACCCGAATCATCAATAATAAACATTATATTCGGTGCAACAGTCCCACCAAGGAAGGGAGGAAAGTCTGCAATTTCTACAGGTGCAGCTAGAGCTGAGTTAAATGTGAATAGACCGAACACACAGGTTACCAAGCTTGTGCGCAACCTCGGAAAGTACAATAGACTATTAAATTTAGTTTTCATTTTAATTCTCCTACACAACGCAATCAAAACTTTAGATTTCTGATTTAACGTTCTGGCTTAAAGTGGCTGGGGCATGAACATTGACTGTAGGATTGCTACGGATGATGCCGTGCCACCCTGACCACGAGATGTAACAGAAAAACGATCAAAGCAGGCAGCACCAGCCTCAAGACTCGGGCAAAATGTCGATATCCAACCAATATGATATGAAGGATCTTCAGATAGCTGGGCATCACCAGTATTTACGGCCACCGCATTGGCTCCCGCGCCATTCCAAACACTAGGGTCGTCAAGCCTATCGTTCGTGAGTGCTGTCAAAGTATTTGCAATCAACCAATTCTCCCCAACTCTTAGAGCGCGCTCACTGGCTTGAAAAGCTATATTTCTATCGTGCAGGTTAGAAGCCATTCGCTCCTGAAGAATGGTGCCTTGCATGCTGCCCACCCCTATTAGGGAAATAAGCAGAAGCATGATTAAAGATATTATTAAAGCGCTACCCGCTTGTGATGACGGCGATAAGCTAATATTCATGGTCTTTATTCCAAACGGTTTCTAAGTCCAATTGTAGAAGTCGCAACAAGCCTCGCTCGGCGATCCTCCAATGTAGTCACTTCCGTTCCAAGCAGGTTGAAAACTCGCTGAAGCTTCTCGCTGTTCGCTCCGTTTTCGCTTCGCACAACAAAAGCTACCCTTACACTGACGACATCTTCCCAGCTAGTAACGTTGTCCGCTGTCGTGTAACTATCCGCGCGCTTCAGAACTCCACTTGAAAGGCCATAAAGAATTTGCATAGACTCGACACCCGCGACCAGCTCTTGCGGACCTTCCGCCCTGGCGTCCAATCTTTGTCGGTACAAAACCGGCGTGCTATTTCCAGAAGCGTCATTACGAACACCAATGTAATAAGCAACCGTACTATAAGAGGCAATTCGAGCCTCCGTACCATAAGCTAAGTCAAAGCTTGCAGGCGCAGCATTACCCGGCGCGGAGGCTCCGCCTGCTATACTTACTGAACTATCACCATCGGTAGCAGTGTTCTGAAAGAGCTCGCCAGCCGAACAGTCATCGGTTACTGCCAGAACAACTTGCCCTTCTGGCAGCCCGGATGCCGCACCCAAGTTGATTTGAGCTGCCGTGCTGCCTGTCACATCTACCGGCAGTGTTTGCACGCTGTTAACAATGAGTACATCAGTGGCTTTGACCACCTCTCCAGTAATTTCAACCGGGAATGTTCCGGCACCCGATCCCTCAGTCCAATCACCTGAACCTGCAGCTACAGAGTCTACTGCGTTATAAGCGGCGCCGATTCCGGTCCCAGCTGCTTCCCAGCCAAGAACTCCATCTCCAACAGGAACTACTCGCGCAAGGTTAAGCTTATCGTCGACTTCGCCTGCACTTTGGAGGCACGCTAAACCTCCGGCAGAACGCACATCTCGCTGCATCATCGACGACACAAACCGGATATTCTCCTGACCATGAGCAATAGCGTCCGTGAGTCGGTAGCTCTGGCTAGTGCCTAAGTACACTTGCGTTGCACCAAGAGTGAGGATAATACCGAGCAACATCGCTATCATGAGCTCAATCAAAGAAAGCCCCGCCATTTTGCTCGGAATTAGCTGCTGTACAAATAGTGGCTTTTCCCGCTTAAGCTGGTGATTCATCATTAAATTACCGTCCTTAAAGTCACGGCCACCCCATCAGGATCTGCTTTAGTCCAGTCAACGACAACGACAACCTCCCCAGTTCCGTTGTCTACACTCACAGTTGCTTCACCTTCTGGCAACAAGCAAACAATTAGGTTAGACCACTCAGCAACGTCGTTATCCCTGACCGATCCCGTTGCTTCCGGCGCATAATCGGTAGCGCAGGAGGTTGTAGCGGGGTCGACCGAAATACCATTATAATTAATAGCATTACTGCGGTTCGCTCTAATCCTATCCATCATATCGGCTGTCAATAAAATTGCCTGAGTTCTTTGCTCAGCACCATTCGTCATCTGGCTCGACTGAACTTGCATGGCGGCCATTCCGAGAAGCCCTACGGCAAGCACCAGCACGGCAACTAAGACCTCTATCAAGGCTATGCCTGTCTCTTTAATTTTGTATTGGCTCATAGTTAATTTCATACCCAGCCTCTTAACTGCAGTCTTCTAAAGTGACTGTCGCACGACCAGCCATTGAGATAGATACGCGGCGCATGCGGGCACTACCCGACGTGCAGGTAGGTGGCTCTAGCTCGATATTTACAACGGCGTTTGGCGCTATTTTGTAACCGCGACCGTCAAACGTTACTCCCGCTACTCCACCTTGGCTTACGCTAACCCCCTCAAGAGCAGGAAAGCGCTTTATGATCGTGCCAGTGTCACAGTCGTTAACGCCCAAGCCGCCATCGATAACACACCACCCGTTAACAAACCCTCCCGGTTCATTCTGTATCGAAAAAGGAGTTCCCTGCTTTACGGCTTCGCTTCTCGCCAAATTCACTGCCGCCAATAGTGTATTGGCTTGAGTTGTAACACGACTATTTTCAATCATGTTTACAAATGATGGCGCAGCCAAGGCCATCATGATGGCGAGAACGGCGATCGTTACCAGCAACTCTATTAGGGTAAAACCACTGTTTATCCGAGTGCGCATAAAAACAGAACCTCTATTAATGTCAGCTTTAGATTACAAAACTCTCATGTGAATAAACATCGAAAATCGACCAGCGGATTAAAACCGATGATGAGCGGCACTCAGGCAACAAAAAAGCGTGACCGAAGCCACGCTTTTTTGTTGCCTGAGTGCTTTGTCGTACCGGCACACCCTCACACTAGCAAAAGCTACTCAACTTCAACCACATCAATCCGCAACTCTCTAGGCATAGAGAAAACAATATTCTCCTCCCGCCCGGCAATCTCCTCCGGCACGCTGCCACCAAGATCGCGCAGGCGGCCAATTACGTCATTGACCAAAACTTCCGGAGCTGAAGCGCCTGCGGTTACGCCGACTGACTTTTTGCCTTCCAGCCATTGCGGGTCAATTTGCGAGGCTTCGTCGATCAGGTAGGCCGGGGTGCCCATCCGCTCCGCCAGTTCGCGCAAGCGGTTGGAATTAGAACTATTGGGAGAGCCTACCACCAGCATCAAATCACAGTCACCAGCGAGTTGTTTTACCGCATCCTGCCGGTTTTGGGTGGCGTAACAAATGTCGTCTTTACGCGGGCCTTCGATCAGCGGGAACCTTGCTCGCAGGGCATCGATCACTCGGGCCGTGTCGTCCATGGAGAGTGTTGTCTGGGTAACGTAGGATACGTGTGCTGGGTCTTTTACCTCCAGCTTCGAGACATCGTCTTCGTTCTCCACCAAATAGATATCGCCACCGGTACTGTGGTCGTACTGGCCCATGGTGCCTTCCACCTCCGGATGGCCGTGGTGGCCGATCAGGATGCACTCGCGACCGTCGCGGCTGTAGCGCATCACTTCTAGGTGCACTTTGGTGACCAGCGGACAGGTGGCGTCGAAGACTTTCAGGCCACGGCGGGCCGCTTCGTTCTGTACGGCCTGCGAGACACCATGGGCGCTGAAGATCACCAGTTTGTCGTCTGGCACCTCATCCAACTCATCTACGAATATGGCACCCCGGTTACGAAGGTTGTCCACCACAAATTTGTTGTGTACCACCTCGTGGCGTACGTATATGGGCGCACCGAACACGTCCAGAGCACGATTTACTATCTCGATGGCGCGATCTACGCCTGCACAAAAACCACGGGGGTTTGCCAGTCTTATTTGCATAATCAGTGCGTCTGTCCTGCCGGTTCTACGTCAATGATTTCTACGTCGAAGGTCAGTGTACGTCCGGACAGTGGATGATTGAAGTCCACTTCTACTTGATCACCTTCCACACGGCTCACCACACCCGGCAGCTCTTGTTGGCGTGCATCAGCGAACGAGATCATCACACCTGGCTCCAGCACCATATCTGCACTGAATTCATGCCGCTTAAACGTCTGTACGTTGTTGGGGTTACGCTGGCCAAACGCCTTCTCCGGCGGCACGTTGTGGCTGGCCTTGTCGCCAGCTTTCATGCCCATCAGGTAGGCTTCAAAGTTCTCTGGCAGGCTTTCATCACCAATCTCCAGAGTTGCCGCATCTTTATCGAAGGTGGAGTCAATCACTTCGCCGCTCTCGAATTTCAGTGCAAAGTGCAAGGTTACTCGTGTCCCTTTATCTATTGGCAGTTCTTTCATGGGCTTTATTACCTCCCGTTCGCAGGCGTGTCGGAATCGGCAGGCTTGCGGAACATATCAAGAATCATCATGGCTGCACCTATGGTAATGGCGGTGTCGGCCAGATTAAATGCGGGAAAGTGCCAGTCCTGCCAATAGAAATGCAGAAAGTCGACAACGTAACCGTGCACAACCCGGTCGTATACGTTGCCAAGAGCACCACCCAGAATCAGTACTATGGCGATAGCGGTCCAGGTTTCATGGCGCTGCAGGTTTTTCAACCAACCGACCAATACCACGCTGACCACCAGCGCCAAGACGACAAAGAACCAGCGCTGCCAACCGGCCGCTCCTGCCAGAAAGCTGAATGCCGCTCCGGTATTGTGCAGCAGTGTCAGGTTGAACAGCGGAATAACCGGCACCGGATCGCCGTAGGTCAGCATAGCCGTCGCCATGGCTTTGGTGCCCAGATCTAGCACGACCACAAGCGCAGCCAGCCACAGCCACTTCAGCTTTGTTCCGGTAACGGGTTCATTCATTACTGCATCCATCAGGCAAACGAGCGGGTTTCACCCACCCCTTCCACGTTCGTGATACAGCGGCCACACAGGTCTTCATGCTCAGCGTTGGCTCCCACATCTTCCCGATGGTGCCAGCAGCGCTCGCACTTGCCATGAGAGGCCGGTGTAACCTTTACGCGCAACCCTTCGTAGCCTGTCATCTCAGCACTACCCGCTTCGGATACCGGTCTTATGGTAGCTTCGGAGGTAATCAGCACAAAACGCAATTCTTCTCCAAGAAACTCCAAATCGGCGGCCAAGTCGCCTTCACAATACAAGGTGACTTCGGCGCTCAGAGAGCCTTTGATCTCGCCCCGGGCACGGGCTTCTTCCATGCACTTGTTTACAGCTTCTTTCACACCGTAGATCCTGCGCCAATAGTCGCGGCCCAACTCGGCGTCGTCAGGCAATGCGGTAAGCCCCTCGTACCAGGTTTCGTAGAACACGGTATCGCCGCGCTGTCCTGGCAAGTGCTGCCAGATTTCGTCAGCAGTGAAGCTCAGAATCGGCGCAATCCAGCGCACAAGCGCCTCAGCTACGTGGTACAGCGCAGTCTGGCAGGAGCGCCGTGCCAGACTGTCTGCCTGAGTGGTGTACTGACGATCTTTGATGATATCGAGATAAAAGCCGCCCAACGTCGCTTCGCAGAAGCTGTAAACTTTCTGGTAAATCCGCAGGAAGGCGTAGTTGCCATAGTCCTCATGCAATTCATTCTGGAGCTGCAGGGCTCGATCCACCATCCAGCGATCCAAAGCGATCATATCTTCCGGTGCAACCATGTGTTGTTCAGGATCAAACCCTGTGAGGTTGCTCAACAAGAAACGCGAGGTATTTCGGATACGGCGATACCCGTCGGCTGTCTGCCGCAGGATGTCCTTGGAGACGGTCATTTCGCCGCTGTAGTCGGTCGCTGAAACCCATAAGCGGAGAATGTCTGCACCCAGCTCGTTCATGACCTCCTGAGGTGCAATCACGTTGCCCAGAGACTTGGACATTTTGAGGCCTTTACCGTCCACGGTGAAACCGTGGGTTAGCACCTGCTTATAGGGCGCAACACCATTCATGGCGATGGAGGTCTTCAGTGAGGACTGGAACCAGCCGCGATGCTGGTCGGAGCCTTCAAGGTACATGTCAGCCGGGAACTGTCCGAGTTCCGGGCGCACACGCAGAACGGATTCGTGGGTAACCCCGGAATCGAACCAAACATCCAAGGTGTCCATCACTTTCTCATAGTGATCGGCATCATCACCCAAGAGCTCACGGGCATCAATTTCATACCACGCATCAATACCGTCGGTTTCGATAGCCTGAGCCACTTTTTCAATCAGGCTTTGGGTGTCCGGATGCAACTCCTGCGTTTCCTTATGGATAAACAGGGTGATGGGCACGCCCCAAGTACGCTGACGCGAGATACACCAATCTGGCGACTGCTGGAACATGGCCTCAATGCGATTCTGCCCCCAGGCAGGCACCCAGCGCACGCCTTTGATTGCCTCCAGTGCATCTGCGCGGAGATTTTCTTTCTCCATGCTGATAAACCACTGCGGTGTAGCACGGTAGATCAAAGGTGTTTTGGTGCGCCAGCAATGGGGGAAGCTATGGCGGAACTTTTCCTTGCGTACCAGCTTGCCTTCACGGGCCAGAGCCTCACATACCGGTTCGTCGGCCTTATACACATGAATGCCCGCAAACTCGCCAGTCGCACTGGTGTAGGTACCATCAGCCTGAACCATGTTCAGCGTGCCGATTCCATAATGTTTGCCAACCACGAAGTCTTCCATACCGTGATCAGGCGCAGTATGAACCGCACCGGTACCCGCTTCGATAGACACGTGGTCACCGAGAATCGCGGGCACCTGCTTGTCGTAAACGGGATGATGCAAGGCCAGATTCTCAAGATCTGCACCCAGACAATTGCCCAGCACTTCATAGTCCTTGATTTCCCAGCGCGCCATAACGCCTTCTACCATGGCGGCCGCAAGAATCATGCGCTCCGGGCCGTTACCGGCATCAACTTGCACCAGCGCATAATCCAGATCGGCATTAAGCGATACCGCCTGATTCGCAGGGATGGTCCAAGGCGTGGTGGTCCAGATAACCACAGACACATCGCCTTGGCCCTTGTCGGTGCCGAACAGCGACAATGCCTTGGCCTGATCCACAGCGGTGAAACGCACATCAATTTGCGTCGACGTTTTGTCCTGATACTCCACCTCGGCTTCTGCCAGTGCGGACTGACCCACCACACTCCAGTAAACCGGCTTGAAGCCTCGAACCACATGTCCCTTGGCAACAATCTTGCCCAAAGCACGCACAATACCGGCTTCCACTTTCGGGTCCATGGTGAGATAGGGCTTGTCCCACTCACCCATGATACCAAGGCGGACAAAATCGGCTTTCTGGCCGGCAATCTGCTTGGTTGCATAATCACGGCATGCCTGACGGAAGGTTTTATAATCAACCTTCACACCTGCCTTACCGATTTCCTGCTCAACCTTGTGCTCAATGGGTAAGCCGTGGCAATCCCAACCCGGAACATAAGGCGCATCGAAGCCCATGAAGCCGCGGGATTTAACGATCATATCCTTCAGAATCTTATTAACCGCATGACCGATGTGAATGCTGCCATTAGCGTAGGGAGGACCATCATGAAGGATGAACTTTTCACGCCCTTCACGCTGCTGACGCAAGTTGGCATATACGTTTAAATCCTGCCAGCGCTTGAGCATTTCAGGCTCGCGCTTGGCCAGATTGCCGCGCATTGGAAACGCAGTTTCCGGCAGATTCAGGGTGTGCTTATAGTCGCTCATGGTTTGTGTGCGTACTCTTTTGGTCAGTTTGGGTCAGTGTTTCTGTGTCCGGAGTGCTCGGCCAGCCAGGCTCTGGCTGCATCGAAATCTCGGGCTATCTGCGCCTTGAGCGCATCGATGGATTCAAACTTTTCTTCATCCCGCAGGCCGTGGCGGAATACAACGTCAATTCGCTGGCCGTAAAGTGTGCCAGTAAAGTCAAACAGGTGCACCTCTAGCGCGGGTTGCTTGCCATCCACCGTTGGACGCAAGCCAATGTTGGCAATGCCGTCCTGCTTTACTCCGCCTTCAAGTGTAACGCCGACAACATACACGCCCCGCAGAGCTGGCATTTTATCGAGCAGAATATTGGCGGTGGGCGATCCAATGCGGCGCCCCAACTGGCGACCATAAACCACTCGTCCGCGAATATGGTAGGGGCGCCCAAGTAGAGACTCGGCTTGGGCCAGCTTACTATCCAACAACAGGTTACGGATTCTGGTGCTACTAATACGCTCACCCGCAACAGTAACTGTGCGAGTGTTCTCAACTGAAAAGCCGGCGCTCTTGCCTACCTTTTCAAGTAACGCAAAGTCGCCAGCTCTATCGCAGCCAAAGCGGAAGTCGTCACCAACGACAAGATGACGCACCGCAAGCCCGTCAATAAGGACGTTATCGATAAAACCCATTCCGGAATAACTGCGGAAGGTTCCGTCAAACTTTAGGCAAAGCACAATATCAATACCGGCCGCCATGAGGGCTTCGAACTTTTGCCGAAACCCCATCAACCTTGGCGGCGCCTCCATGCCCTGAAAAAACTCTCTGGGCTGGGGCTCGAAAACCATGACCACTGACGGCAACCCCAAAGCACTGGCCTTGTTTTTGACCTGTTCGATAATGGTTTGATGGCCCAGATGAACGCCATCAAAGTTGCCTATAGTGGCAACACAGCCATTAGCCAGCGGTGAATTCACCTGTCTGGAGAGCATTTTCAGGTTGGTCAGGCCCCGGATCAGACGCATGCAATGCGAACCTTCATTTGCCAGTTGGCTTTCAACGCTTGATTGAGTATGCAAGACGCTGGTGAGAAAACGCGCGATTATACCTTACCTCTGGCGGAAATGTCTTACCCGCACCCCGGTCAGCGCCAGAACGATGAAGTAGGCACTAGCACTCGCCACAACCATCACCCCCATATACAGAGAGCGTTCGATTCCATCCGCCGACAGCCAACGCATAACGGGATAGTTCAGCCAGATGATAACGGCCACCATGGCGGCGTTAGCCAAGCCAAGCTGCAACAAATACTTCCCCCAGCCGGGCTGGCTTTTCCAAGCGCCCTGCCGCTTGAGCCCGCGCCAGAGCAACATTGCGTTAAGCCAAGCCGACAGCGATGTAGCCAACGCCAGACCGGCGTGGGCTAGTGGTACAATAAGCGCCAAATTGAAGATCATATTCGCCACCATGGCGATGATCCCGATTTTTACCGGAGTGCGAGTATCTTGACGGGCAAAAAAGCCAGGTGCCAGCACCTTGATAACCATAAACGCCAGCAACCCCGCGGAATAGGCCCGCAAGCTCTGGGCCGACATGGCCACATCTCTATCGGTGACCTCACCATAATGGAACAGCGTTGCAATCAAAGGTTCTGCCAAGAGCGCCAGCGCAAGTGCTGCAGGCACCCCGATAATCAATACCGCTCGAACAGCCCAATCCAGCGTGGCCGCAAACTGCTCACGGGAGTCCGCCGCGTGCTTGCGAGACAGGCTGGGCAAAATAACCGTTGCGATGGCAATTCCAAACACCCCCAAAGGTAACTCAGAAAGCCGGTCGGAATAATATAACCAGGATACGCTGCCGGTTTGGAGGAAGGACGCCAACACAGTATCCAGCAAGAGGTTGATTTGACTGACCGACACGCCAAATAGGGCTGGCATCATCAGCTTAAGAATACGGCTGACGCCCTCGTGCCGATAATCAACCCGGGGCCGAGGCATCAGGCCCAGACGCATTAGAAACGGCAACTGGAAAAACAGCTGCAACGCGCCCGCAATAAACACCCCCCAAGCCAGAGCCATAACCGGCTCACTCATCAAAGGCGTGAGATAGATAGCAGCAGCTATCATGGCCAGATTGAGCAATACCGGAGTAAATGCGGGTACTGCAAAGCGGTCGTAACTATTAAGGATGCCGCCAGCGAACGCAGTCAACGAGATCATCAGCAAATACGGGAAGGTTATCCGCAGCATATCGCTCGTCAGCCCGAACTTGACGTCGTCATCCAAAAAACCAGGCGCAAAAACCGCCGTTAGCAAGGGCGCGCCCAGCATAGCGACCAACGTAATACCCAACAGCACCAACCCCAAAGAGCCAGCAACGGCGTCCACCAGACGCTTTACATCAGAGACCGGGTGATTCTGGCGATAAGATGACAAGACCGGCACAAAAGCCTGAGAAAAGGCACCTTCAGCAAAGAGTCGACGCAAAAAGTTTGGGATTTTGAAGGCAACAAAGAACGCATCTGCTCCGGCGCCTGCGCCGAAGTAGCGTGCAATAACCATATCCCGAACCAATCCCAACACTCGGGAGAGCATGGTCATACTACCCACTAGGCCAGACGAACGAAGCAGCCCTGGCGCTCTGATGGGCGGTTTATTCTCAGGTGGTATTTCAGGTTGCGATGACATGCGGGCTTGTATCCATGTTGCACGCTCTTTCGGCCGGGCATCTCGGGAATTACTTGCTTCCCTGCTATACCCGCGTCCGGCGAGCCGCGAGTTTAACACAGGGCTTTGTGCCCGGTGACTATCTGTGTGCTGGACAGGGTTTGGTATTGACTTTTTGGGGATTGAGCGGCATAGTTCCGCGTCATTTATTTCGACGCGCTGGTTATGGGCGCGCCCGCGATTTCAGGAAGCCTCTGACTGGTATTTTGTCCAGAGTTTCCGTACGAATCATTCAGTAACGAATTTAAGTACTTTCAGGAGTTTTACGGTGGCAAATACCCCGCAAGCCAAAAAGCGCGCACGTCAGAACGAGAAGAACCGCAAGCACAACGCCAGCCTGCGTTCCATGACCCGCACTTACATGAAAAAAGTTCAGGCCAAGATCGAGTCCGGCAACTACGAAGAAGCTCAGGCTGCTTTCAAGGCCGCTCAACCGATCATGGACAGCATGGTTAACAAGGGCATTTTTACCAAGAACAAGGTAGCCCGCCAGAAGAGCCGCATGGTCACCAAGATCAAGGCGCTGAAGGGCGAATAATAGTCGTTGTACTAGAAATCGCTTATTTAGAAACAAAAAACCGGCATATTCGCCGGTTTTTTGTTTTAGATGATGACCATATTATCCCGATGAATCATCTCTTCATCGGAGATATAACCTAGAACGTCGGAGATACTGTTACTCGAGAGCCCCGCTATCGCTCTAGCCTCATCCGCATCGTAATTCACCAAGCCTCGCGCAACCTCTGCACCATCTTGCCCAACACAAGACACCATCTCGCCTCGCCGGAACTGGCCGATCACACCCTTTACCCCAACGGGCAAAAGGCTACGCCCACCCTGACGAAGCACTTTAACCGCGCCATCATCCAGTGTCAGCCTACCTCGGGTTTGCAGATGGCTAGCCAGCCACTGCTTACGCGCAGCAATGCGCCCCTGCTCCGGAAGCAATAAGGTGCCCACAACATCTCCCTGACGCAACCGGGCAAGCACGCCGTCGATGCGTCCACCGACTATCACGGTAAAGGCACCGGATCTTGCCGCCAAGCGCGCAGCCCGCAGCTTGGTTTGCATGCCACCCCGGCCCAGCACACCAGCACTACCTCCCGCCATAGCATCCAGATCACGATCGCCAGCAAAGCGCTCCGTTATTAGATTGGCGTCCGGATTTTTGCGCGGATCTTTATCAAACAAACCCAACTGATCGGTGAGGATAATCAAACCATCAGCCTCAACCACATTGGTAACCAGAGCACCCAAGGTATCGTTATCACCAAACCGAATCTCGTCGGTAACCACCGTATCATTCTCGTTTACAATAGGTACCACTCCAAAATCCAACAAAGCCCGGAGTGTGCTGCGGCCGTTCAAGTACCGCTTTCGATCAGACAAGTCGTCGTGGGTGAGAAGAATCTGCGCCGTATGGATACCATGGCGCTTGAACTGCGCTTCCCAAGTTTGAACCAAACCCATCTGGCCCACGGCGGCGGCGGCTTGCAGCTCATGCAATTGCTCCGGGCGGCTTTTCCAGCCCAGCCGGCTCATACCCTCTGCCACCGAACCGGACGAAACCACAACCAGTTCAACACCTTCTTTGACCAGCGCCGCCATCTGATCCACCCAAAGCGCTAACGCATCCACATCCAGGCCACGGCCATCGTTGGTTAGGAGGGCACTTCCAATTTTCACCACCAGGCGGCGGGCCCGGCTCAGCTGGGTGCGTTGCGTCATGATTTGGGCTTTGTCTCTTTCGAACTAACGGGATAACTCAGGAGGTACTGATAAAAGCACCGAAACCTAATCCTTCACATATACCACTTCAACGTCGTAGTCATCGTCGTCAAAATCATCATCGTCGTCCGCTGCTTCGCGAGCGGCTCTGCGAGCCCGTCGCTCTTCCTCTACACCGGCACGGGCCTCTTCATCCATGCGCCTGCGCCTTGCCGCTTCCTGCTCGGCAACTTCTGGGTTTTCTGCCTCTTCTACCGCGCGTTCCTCAATCCAACGCATTACCGCCTGAGTCAGCGGTTTGGTGCCTTCACCGCTTAGCGCAGAAATACGAAACACCGGCCCTTTCCAGCCAAGCTCATCAACAATCGCCTGACAGTGGGCTTCACGGTCTGCTTCCGGCACCATATCAACCTTGTTCAACACCAACCAACGATCCCGACTGGCCAGAGTTTCGCTAAACTTTTCCAGCTCGTTTGCGATCACCTTGACGGCGTGGGCTGGCGAAGAGCCATCGTACGGAGCCACATCAACCAAATGCAACAACAAGCGAGTGCGCACCAGATGCTTAAGGAAACGCACACCAAGGCCCGCGCCCTCCGCAGCACCCTCAATCAAACCGGGTATGTCTGCGATAACAAAGCTCTGGTGCGCCTGCACGCTCACCACACCCAGATTTGGCACCAGCGTAGTAAACGGATAATCCGCAACCTTGGGCGTCGCGGCTGAGACTGAGCGTATAAAGGTAGACTTACCCGCATTGGGCAGGCCAAGCAGTCCAACATCTGCAAGAACTTTCAGTTCCAAACGCAGGTTCCTGAGCTCACCTTCAGAACCTTTTGAAGTTTGACGGGGCGCACGATTTATAGACGACTTGAACCGAGTGTTGCCGAGACCATGAAAACCGCCCTGAGCCACCTTCAGGCGCTGGCCAATGCGAGTCAGGTCGCCAAGCACTTCGTGGGTATCCACATCAACCACCGTGGTTCCAACAGGAACCGGCAGTACCAAATCCTCACCCTTAGTGCCCGTGCAATTCCGCCCGGAACCCTGCTCGCCACCTTGCGCCTTGTGCTTACGCTGAAACTGATAATCCACCAGCGTGTTCAGCGAATCGCTCGCCTCAAGATAAACGGAGCCACCATCACCGCCATCCCCGCCATCGGGGCCACCTCTGGGAACGTATTTTTCACGCCGAAAACTGAGGCAGCCGTGGCCGCCGTTACCGGCCTCAACGATGATTGTGGCTTCGTCTACGAATTTCATGAATCAACCCTTTGCGCGTAGCGCATAAACTAAAAAGCCCCGCAGCCTCATGGAAGCTTTGCGGGGCTCAACAGAACCGGATCGCCGCTGCTTAGGCAGCAGTTGGAACGATGCTTACAAACTTGCGGTTCTGTGGACCTTTCACTTCGAACACAACCTGACCGTCTGCTTTCGCAAACAGCGTGTGGTCTTTGCCCAGGCCAACATTGGTGCCTGCATGGAAACGGGTTCCGCGCTGACGAACGATAATGCTGCCTGCAGAAACTGCTTCGCCGCCGTAGCGCTTAACACCAAGTCGTTTCGACTCGGAATCGCGACCGTTACGGGTACTACCTGCTGCTTTTTTGTGAGCCATGACAAGCCTCCTAATTTAAGGGTTTTTTTCGAGGGCTTAGCCCTGAATACCCGTGATCTTGACTTCAGTAAACCACTGACGGTGGCCCTGACGCTTCATTGAGTGCTTACGACGACGGAACTTGATGATATTGATCTTGTCGTGACGGCCGTGGCTAACCACTTCTGCAGTCACTTTGGCACCATCAACTACCGGCGCGCCAACTTTGAAATTGTCGCCATCGGCGATTAGCAGAACGCGGTCAAACTCGACGTTGCCGCCAGTTTCCACTTCCAGCTTTTCAAGCTTCAGAGTTTCGCCTTCTTTAACTCGGTGCTGTTTACCACCGCTAACAATAACTGCGTACATTAACTTTCTCCGCGATTGACCCATCCCTGCTCTTATCCGCCTGATTCTAAGGGAAGCGCTTTGGCAACCCTATAACAGGGAGCGCAGGTTGGGATGAGTTGGGCGCGTGATTGTACGAAAAGGCGCCCGGCAATACAAGCCAAGTTGACACTAACCGCAGCAATACCTAGCATTGCCGCGTCCTGCCTGTATTATCAGTGCGTCAGACAGCCACAAAACTTCAACACCAGCAAGGGATCCACAAGCCGCATGACAGCCCAGCGCATTTACGACACCGTGGCGGATGACTTCAGCCGCGTTAATGACCTGATTATCCAACGGCTTTCTTCGGACGTCCCTTTGGTAGAGAAAATAGCCCAGCACATCATCGAAAGTGGCGGTAAGCGCCTGAGACCATTACTGGTTTTGCTTTCCAGCCGGGCGTCAGGTTATCGCGAAAATGAACACCTGAAGTTGGCTGCTGTCATTGAATTTCTCCATACCGCCACCCTGCTCCACGACGATGTGGTGGATACATCGGATATGCGCCGGGGCCGGAGCACAGCGAACGCCAATTGGGGCAATGCGCCTAGCGTACTCGTAGGTGATTTCCTCTACGCCCGTGCATTCGAGATGATGGTGGAGCTTAAAAGCCTTCCTATCATGGAGATTTTGTCCCACGCGACAGCCGTTATCGCTCAGGGCGAAGTTATGCAGTTGATGAACGTGAAAAACCCGGATCTTACGGAAGAGCAATACATGACCGTGATCCATAATAAAACGGCTATGTTGTTCGAAGCGGCATCCCATTCCGGCGCTATCCTCGCTAACGCGAGCGACACGCAGAAACAGGCGTTGAAAAACTACGGTAAACATCTGGGGCTGGCGTTCCAGCTAGTGGATGATGTTCTGGACTATCGCGGCGACGCCGAAGCCATGGGCAAGAACGTGGGCGACGACTTGGCTGAGGGCAAAACCACCCTGCCCCTAATCCACGCCATGGCAAACAGCAGCGACGAAGGCCGCCAGCTCATACGTCAGGCCATTCGCAAAGGCGGGCTGGATGATCTACCAAAGGTTCTCGATCTTGTTAATGCTTCCGGGGCGCTGGAGTACACCATGGAGCGCGCCAGAACCGAAGCTGCAAAAGCCTCGGATACCCTAAACGCACTCCCGGCCTCGCCCCATAAAGAGGCTCTGGAACTGCTGACTCAGGTCGCCGTGGCGCGAGTCAGCTAAAAAACCTTCCAAAGCAAAACGGGTTAAAGGCCATCGCGCCCGTGGGGAGCCGTGAAATCCAGCTGCGGTCCCACCGGTACTACCTGCGTAGGGTTGATGGTACGCTGACTCACATAGTAGTGCTGCTTAATCTGGCGAATATCCACAGTATCAGCCACACCAGGCACCTGATACAGTTCTCTCAGATACCCTGAAAGCGCTGGAAAATCGCTAACGCGCTGGCGATTGCACTTGAAGTGGCTGTAGTAGACCGCATCAAACCGAACCAGCGTTGTGAACAAGCGCCAATCCGCTTCTGTTAGTGTACTTCCGGTCAGATAACGCTGCTTCGCCAGCTTGTCTTCCAGCCAGTCCAGCGATTCGAACAACTCGGCATAGGCTTTCTCATACTGATCCTGAGCCGTGGCAAAACCTGCCTTGTACACGCCGTTGTTAACCGTGTCGTAGACCCGCTCATTCACTGCATCAATGTCGGCCCGCAGCGCTTCCGGGTAGAAATCCAGGTCGGTGTTTACACCCTCAAGACCATCAAACGCCGAGTTGAACATGCGGATAATCTCCGCCGACTCGTTGCTGGCTATGGTGTTCTGGTGCTTGTCCCACAAAGCAGGAACCGTCACTCGACCGGTGTAATCCGGCGCAGCTTTGGTATACACCTGGTGCATAAAGCGGAAATCATGAAGATCGTCTTTATGGGCACTGTCATCCGGCTGGAACTCCCAGCCGTTCTCAACCATATCCGGATGCACTACCGATACGGAAATATGCTTTTCAAGGCCCTTCAGCTTCCGGAAAATTAGCGTGCGATGGGCCCATGGGCAAGCCAGAGACACATACAAGTGATAACGCCCGGATTCAGCCTTGAAACCACCTTCACCGTCAGGCCCCGGCGAACCATCTGCCGTTACCCAGTTCCGAAAACGCGCCGCTTCACGCTCAAATTTACCACCGGTTTTGCTGGTGTCGTACCACTTGTCCTGCCATTTTCCGTCAACAAGAAGACCCATAATGAATGCTCCTCAAAAGTTCTGAATTAACGCACCAACCTTGCATACGAATTGCCTTGTCAGGCTCCAAGAAGGCCAGCACACAGTATCGGGCGGCTATCGGGCACAGCCTTCACAAACCGTGCATTGCCATGGATGGCAATGCCGAGCCCCCAGGGAAGGGTTCACGGCGTGTTTGTGAAGGCTGTGCCCGATAGCCGCGAATTCCATTGCTAAAGAAGCATAGCGGCCCAGCTGCTACACTCTCAAGCAACCAATTCTGGCCAACAACCTCAGATAATTCGAACATGCACACAGCCATCACCATAGACGCCCTAAGAGTCCTAGACGCCATCGACCGAAAAGGCAGTTTCGCCGGAGCAGCAGGCCAGCTATTCCGCGTGCCATCAGCCATAAGCTACACAGTGCAAAAACTCGAAGAAGAGCTGAACGTAATGCTGTTTGACCGGAGCGGGCACCGAGCAGTACTCACCCCCGCTGGCCGTTACCTGCTCGAAGAAGGCAGAACGCTGCTTGAGGCAGCCGAAAACCTTGCGCACTCAACCCGGCAAGTCGCTCAAGGCTGGGAAACGCGTTTACGCATTGGGTTCAACTCACTGCTTCCAGCAGAGTGCCTGTTCCCGGCGATTAAGGACTTCTATGCCCTGGGGGTTCCGGTCGACATCCAAATCACCGAAGAAGTTTTTGCCGGCACCTGGGATGCTCTGCAAAGCCGCAGGGTAGATCTCGTTATTGGTGCCGACGACATCAGCAAACCTGCTGGAAACTTCACCAGCCATGTACTTGGCATTATGGACTTCGTTTTTGCTGTTTCTTTTGACCACCCATTGGCAGAAGCCAAAAACCCCCTGACCGAAGACGACATTTGCCGCTTTCCAGCCGCGGTTGCCGCAGACTCATCCCGCTCGCTGCCTGCGGGCCACGCCGGTATATTTCACCGACAGCGAACGTTAAGCGGCACCAACATCGACCACAAAATTGCCATTCAAAAAGCAGGTCTGGGGATAGGCTGGCTGCCACGAGCCCGAGTTAAAGAGCTACTGGAATCCGGCCAACTCATCGAAAAACAGGTGTGCGAGCCGAGACAGCCCATCACCCTTCAGGCGGCGCGGCACGCCGACGACAAAGGCAAAGCATTAATCTGGTTCTGGCAACGGCTCATAACCGATCCAGCCATAACAGATTGGCTTGAGAGCTGAACTTCCCTGCAAAACACGGTCATCATGACTGCAAAGCAGAATTCAGGCAGGCAAATGAGTCAACGGCATGGTTAGCCGGTTCATTTATACTGCAACCAACCTTGTAAACAATGGAGTCCCTTGATGCGGCAGCTATCGGAACTGGATGCCTCTTTCCTGTACTTGGAGTCAGCTAATGCGCCGATGCATATTGGCAGCATCTATCTATTTGATGCCAGCGAGAGAGAAACGCCCTTAGCGTTCAGCACCTTTGTTTCCTACCTGCGTAGTCGCCTGCATGTGGTGCCGGTATTTCGCCAGCGCCTGAAAGAAATCCCGCTGCGCATGGGCCGCCCCTATTGGATTGACGACCCTGATTTCAGCATAGAGCGGCACCTGGCTTATGTTAGCCTCGGCGAAAACAGCCGGGAAGCGAGCTTAATGACACTGGCTTCCAAAATTCTAGAAGAGCCCTTGAAGCGAGACCGCCCACTCTGGCACATCACCTTTGTTGATGGTTTCCAGCTGGGTGGCGACAAAGAGGGCAAACCCGGCTTCGCACTCATTGTAAAGCTGCACCACGCAGCCATTGATGCGTTTAGCGGTGCAGAGATAATGGGAAAACTGCTGGAATACACGCCGGAACCACAACCCATTAGCGCACCCAGACCATGGCAGCCACGCCCGAAACCTTCAGAAGAGCGCGTTATGTTGCAGGCAGGGGCCAACATATTGCGCACACCCTGGCGAGTTACATCTATAGCTGCGGGCGCTGCGGGGGCAACTGCGCGCGGTCTTATCCAGAAGCAGCTGCGCAGAATTCCTTTGCCGTTCCCTCTGTTTTCGGCGCCCCACAGCCCTTTTAATCGCCAGATAACAGCCAATCGCCAGATAGTCTCTGCGAAGCTGGACCTTTCTCGCCTCAAGGCAATCAAAGCAACGCTGGGGGATGTCACTCTCAATGATGTAGTGCTCGGGCTTTGTGCGGAAACTCTGCACCGGTACCTTGGCGATCAGGGCGCCAGCACTAACGAATCACTGATTGCCATGACCCCCTTGTCTGTACGTTCAAGTACACTGAACAGAACCACCGGCAACCAAATGTCAGCCATGCTTTTGGATCTTGCTACCAACGAGCAGAACCCAGCCAAGCGCATTCGCCGGATTCACTGGAACGCAGTAGCGTCTGAGCCATACCGTGAAGCCATTGCAGCAGATCGTCTTACCGAGCTACTACCTTCCACCATGCTAGCCCTGTCAGCACGATTGTATTCAGAGCTGCAGATCACCCAGCGCTATCAACCCGTATTCAACCTGCCCATTACCAACGTTCCTGGGCCTCAAGTACCCCTATACCTGCAAGGTGCAAGGTTAGTGCAACAGTATAACGCCGCCCCGCTTTTCGACAGCATGGGGCTGGTTATTGTAGCTGTAAGCTATCAGGGTAGCCTGACCCTCAATTTTACTATTTGCCCAGATGTGGTGACCAAAGGGGACTCTCTGCGAAACCATGCCTGCGCGAGTCTCGATGCCATTGAACAAGCCGCCAGCATGCTGGATCCGGAGGAGATGCATACGCCTCTTGAAGAAACTCGGAGCCAGTCACTGGCAGACAGCGCGATGAACTTACTTGAAGGTTCACTAAAAAAACTAACGAGCCGCCTCAGGCGTTAACCCCACTCGAAAGCGCTGAGTGCTTACTCAAACGCCCAGCGCAGAAACGCTTTTTTCTCTTCTTCTGACGCAGTCTCCCAGACTGCCTTCAGGCGGTTCAGCGGGCTCACACCTTCGCTATTGGATAAAACCTTACCATCGTCGCTACCCTTGTCGAGGGTTAAGGATGAGCCTGCCACCTGAGTCTTGTCGATACCCGACCAGTTACTTGAACGAGCCAATGCCTCTCCATCGGACCCCACGATCGCTGCCGAAAACTCGGGGAGCGCATCTTCTGCCTGCTGACGGGTTTTAGGTTTAGCAAATTCGAAGCTATAGACCGAATTGGGGCTCGCCTCAAACTGCACAATTTGCGGTTTACTTTCAATCACATGAACCTTCGATTCGCCATTCTTCACAACCCCGGATTTGGCCCAGATTGTTTTGTAGGTGAACACCACCTCGTTTTCACCGGGCAGTAGCGCATAATCCAGCGCTAAGTCGTCCATGAGATAGTTGGTCATTGAACGCCCGTTAACCCGGCTGACATGAATAACTCCCGGCGCTTTCAAGGTTGCCGCGTTCAACGCACTGGCGGGCTCGCCGTCCCAGGTCTCAACTTTTGTAAGTGCGGATGAACAACCAGCCAAAGCTGCTAAAAGCAACGCAGGAAAAAAAATTCGGCTTGTCTGCAGCCACCCACGGAAACCGCTCGTCTCAAACCTTGTAAAACGTAAAACGCTAAAAACATTCATGCTAGTTTCCTTATGGTAAGGGGAAGCTTGTTCGGATCAGGGCCGCCGCCAGTTGAGACGCATTTTGAACATCGTGACAATTGATGGCAACCGGTTCCACAAACTGTGGCTGGCTGCATTTAAACAAGAGGTCAACATATTAATGTTAAAAAAACATTGAATTTGTCAAAAAATGTATTAATTTTAAGCAGACCCCGATAAAACACATATCGCCCGACATGCCATAGACGTAGGTCGGACACCGGAGCCGGCCATGAATACTCAGGGCAGATCAGGAGAAGATCGACGTATTCCTTTTCGGAGTAGTCGCTTTTTTTGTGTCGGAAACAAATGGTACTTCACAACCCGCGAGGGATTCGATAGCGGCCCCTTCGCGTCACGGGAGCGCGCCGAAATCGGATTAAAGCGTTTTCTACACGTGGTAAAGCTGCTTCCTGAAGAACATCAAGTGCACTAACGCAAGCTGCATATATGCTAATGAGAGCCTTGGGCACTTATTCTAAAGTACGTAAGGCATCAGCCAGATATCAATCGCGAGCAAGCACAGAAGCGCCATCACGCCTGCAACTACGTCATCGACCATTATACCCAACCCACCAGGCAACCGCTCATCCAGCCAATTAATAGGCCAGGGCTTGAGCACATCAAAAAACCTGAAGACCAGAAACGCCGACAACACTCCGTAGATTTGGTCTGGAAACAGCCCCAGCGCAATCCACATACCCACAAACTCGTCCCAAACTATGCCGCCGTGGTCGTGTACTTTTAAGTCTGATGCGGTCTTTCCGCATAGCCAAACACCCAGTACGAACGCTAGCGCAACAATAGCCCAGTAAGCTATGGGCGGCAGCCATGCAAATCCGTACCAAAGTGGAATGGCAGCCAAACTACCCCAGGTTCCCGGTGCCCGGGGTGCTGCGCCACTGCCAAAGCCGAAGGCCAAAAGGTGTACCGGGTTCTTCAGGAACCCGGGGGGCAAAATAGCTTGTGGTAAATCCGGTTCTGGCCATTGTTCTTCTTGGCTCATGGCTTTCTCCTGAAATGATCAAAACCTGTCGCTTCAGAACCTGAGACTACAGCACTGCCGTCAAGGCGCAACCCGGCTACGGGTTCAATCACACCGACAACCGTGAGCTGTTGTTTAAGCCACGCCGGTGCCCCTGCCCAGCTCGCTTCTGGAATAGTCGCACACAACTCATAGTCATCACCGGAATGCAGCGCATAATCTTTGGCTGCACTGCCCTTCAAGCGCACGAGCGCACGAGATACAGGTATCCGGGCAAGCTCGATACTGGCACCTACATTAGAAGCCTCAAGAATATGATTAAGATCTGCCAGCAATCCGTCGGATACATCAATGGCGGCTGTCGCAAGCTTCCTGAGGGCTATACCCAACTCTAGTCTTGGCTGCGGATAGTGGTAACGTTCCAGCACAAACTGTTCATCCGCTGCCATGGAATGGCCGGCATCAAGATCGTCTTGGGCCGGAAGGTAGTCTAGTGCGGCGCCAGCATCCCCCAAGGAGCCAGATACAACAATCAGGTCACCAGCTCTGGCTCCGGTGCGGCGAATCGCCCACCCCTGCTCCACAACTCCGTGTACTTGCACGCTCAGTGTCAGAGGGCCGCGGGTTGTGTCGCCACCAGCGAGTGCCAAACCGAAAGACTCAGCCGCATTGCCAAGCCCAAACGCAAAATCCCGCAACCAGAGTTCGTCTGCTTCGGGAAGTGTTAGCGCAAGCGTAAAGCAGTCAGGCTCAGCGCCCATGGCCGCGAGATCACTCGCCGCAACTGCGAGGGCTCTCCAACCAAGATAATCGGGGCGATAACCAACGGGGAAGTGCACGCCTTCAACCAGCGTATCAATAGAAAAAACCAGATCAGAACCGGGTGGAACCCTCTGAACTGCGCAATCGTCGCCCGGCCCCACGATAACCGAGCTGGAACCGTGCAGACGTGCTAACGGCATAAAGTACTGCCGTATCAGCTCAAATTCTCCCATCGGTCAGCGCGGACGCGTCTCGGCAAGGCGCAAGCGGCGGCCCAACTTATCCAGCACACTGTTAACAAACTTATGTCCTTCTGTGCCGCCAAACCGCTTCGCCAGCTCTATGCCTTCATTGATAACTACCTTGTAGGGCACATCCATTCTGTGGCGCAGTTCATAGGCACCCACGCGAACAATGGCCAACTCCACAGGGTCTACTTCAAGTAGCGGGCGATCAAGAAATGGCTCGATCAGCTTGTCCAGCTCCGCCTGTTCACGATGAACACCGCGCAGAACATCGCGAAAATACAGAGAATCCACTTTGGTCATGTCATTATCGACCATGAACTCGGCTTCAATATCCGAAATCGGGCTCTTGGTAAAGTGGCGCTGGTAAAGCCCCTGCATTGCCAGAACCCGGGCACGGCGGCGATCGCCAGCTTTTGGCTGGCCTGTCGGCGCCGGGCGGGGTGTCGTATCTTCAGTGTCGTTCATTACTCACCCAGTTTGTTGAACAGGCTAACCATTTCAAGCGCTGTAATTGCCGCCTCGGCGCCTTTGTTACCGGCTTTGGTGCCAGAGCGCTCAATGGCTTGCTCGATAGAATCCACAGTCAGTACACCAAAGGTTACCGGCACGTCTGTTTCCAGACTTACTGCGCCGATGCCACTAGAGGCCTCTCCCGCTACATACTCAAAATGCGGGGTGCCACCGCGAATCACGGCCCCCAGAGCAATAATGGCACTGTACCCACCGGTTTCGGCAACGCGCTTCACAGCCAGAGGCATCTCATAGGCACCAGGCACACGGACGATGGTTATATCACTGTCTGCAATTCCGTGGC
Source organism: Marinobacter sp. S6332 (assembly GCF_023016045.1). GTDB lineage: Bacteria > Pseudomonadota > Gammaproteobacteria > Pseudomonadales > Oleiphilaceae > Marinobacter. Next base: position 45,328 of record NZ_JALKAP010000010.1, read on the forward strand.
GGCGCAGCGTGTCTATAGCACCCTCCACCAGACTTTCTACAACGAAACCGTTAAAACGACCAACCACCAGCGCATAGCGCCCGGTGCACTGGGTAAAATCACCTTCAATTACTTTGATGTCGGCCATCGGTGGCTCCTTATCGGGCTGCAACCGTAATGTTGCAACCGGGTTTATCAGTCCGGGGTGTAGGGAATGTACTCAACAACTTCCAGATCGAACCCGGAAATGGCTGAGTATTTTACGGGCGGGCTAAGCAGACGCATCTTGCTTACACCTATATCCCGCAGGATTTGGGAACCGGTGCCCACGGTGAAGTACACACCGGAGCTGCCCTTGCCAGAGGGCCCGTGTCCTTGGTCGAAAAACTCCTGAATACGGTCTTCCAGATTGTAGCTGTCCTCCGCGCTGTTAAGCAGAACGACAACGCCACAGCCTTCAGCGGCCACCTTTTCAAGCGCATGGTGCAGTGGCCAGCTTCGAGAATCCTTGCGGCGCGCGCCAAGTAAGTCTCGGAGGGTATCAGTAATATGAACACGCACGTGCACTGGCTCATCTGCCGGAATTTCACCATAAACCATGGCAAGATGCGTGGAACCCTGAATGATATCCCGGTAAGTGCGCAGCTTGAACACGCCGTATTCCGTATCGAGCTGGTTCTCTTCAACACATTCAACGGTGCGTTCGTGGGTGGTGCGGTAGTGGATCAAGTCCGCAATGGTGCCGATTTTGAGCTCGTGCTCTTCAGCAAAACGCTCAAGATCCTCACGGCGGGCCATAGATCCATCGTCATTCATAATTTCACAAATAACACCCGCCGGCTCACTACCCGCGAGAGCAGCCAGATCACAGGAGGCTTCCGTATGGCCCGCGCGACTGAGCACACCGCCGGGGTCAGACATTAATGGGAAGATATGTCCCGGCTGTACTAAATCCGACGCTTTTGCGTTGCGGGCAACGGCTGCCTGCACGGTACGCGCACGATCGGCAGCCGAAATCCCCGTGGTTACGCCCGTTGCCGCTTCAATGGACAGAGTAAACTTGGTACCGAAGCCCGAAGCGTTCTGCTGGACCATCAGGGGCAGCCCCAGCTGCTCGCAGCGATCGCGTGTCATAGGCATACAAATAAGACCACGGCCGAAGCGGGCCATGAAGTTGATGTCCTCGGCGGTGCAGTGTTCGGCCGCCATTACCAGATCACCTTCATTTTCACGATCTTCATCATCCATCAGGATAACCATCTTGCCCTGGCGGATGTCCTCAATGATTTCTTCAACGCTGTTCAGTGCCATACTGTTTTGCACCCTTTCAATGCACCCATTACCGCTCCACAAAAGCAGCTACAGTGCGCACTGTGAATTTAAATGCTTAGCGGCGAATCAGGATCAGACGCTGGTCCTCTCCTACCTGTCGCCGGTCCTGTACCGTCCATTCGATTTTGTCGGCCATGGTTTCAAGCGGAAGATGCGCTGTCGGCCGACCGTTGCTGCCCAGAAACACCGGAGCCTGATAAAGCCAGAGTTCGTCTACTAACTGCTCGTTTATGAACGTGCCCGCCAGCGTTGGTCCAGCCTCAACCAGAAGCTCATTAATGCCCAACTCGCCCAGCGAATCCAAAAGCTCGGCAACGTCGATACCATTATCTTTCCATGAAACACCCTTGAGGCGAATTCCCAATGCCGCAAGATCTTGCGCTGGCGCTGTTGCTAGCGTGGACGATGCGCAAAAAACCTGCACCTTACCGCCTCGCAAAATGGTTGCCGACGGTGGCGTTCTCGCATCTCTATCGGCGATCACGCGAAGCGGTTGCCGCGAAGGCTCGGTGGCGTCGCCAATATCCCCAAGTTCCTCACGGCGGACGGTTAATGAGGGATCGTCCGCGAGCACAGTACCTACACCGGTAAGAATTGCGTCGCTCACCGCACGGAGCCGCTGTACGTCACGGCGAGCTTCTTCACCGGTAATCCATTGGCTCTCGCCGGAGGCCATGGCCGTGCGGCCATCCAAGCTTGCCGCCATTTTCAAGCGCACCCATGGACGGCCGGTATTCATGCGCTTCATAAACCCGGGGTTCAGGCGTGCCGCTTCATCTGCAAGCAGTCCAACATTAACTCTGATCCCGGCTTCACGGAGCATATCAAGCCCCCTGCCCGAAACCGATGGGTTGGGATCCTGTGTGGCTGCAAAAACACGCGATATGCCCGCATCAATCAAGGCCCGTGCGCAGGGCGGCGTACGACCAAAATGACTGCATGGTTCAAGCGTGACATAAGCAGTGGCGCCACGGGCAGCAGTGCCGGCCTCGCTTAAGGCGCGGGCTTCTGCATGCGCTTCCCCGGCTCGCTCGTGCCAGCCTTCACCCAAAATTTTGTCACCACGGGCTATCACGCAGCCAACTCGTGGATTGGGATGCGTTGAATAGCGGCCACGCCATGCAAGCTGCACGGCTCTGGCCATCATGGACCGTTCCCGGAGTTCGGTCATTTCTTTCCTTCAGGAGATTGCTTGTCCGCCAATGCCTTTGCAACATCAACCGCCGCCTCGCCGTTGCTGGCTGAGAGCCGCTCAATTTCTTCCTTGAATTCATTGATGTCTTGAAAGCTGCGGTAAACAGAGGCAAAGCGCACATAGGCTACCTTATCGAGCTGCCGAAGCTCGGTCATTACCTCTTCGCCCAGCTGCATGGATTTCACCTCACGCTCGCCCGTTGCCCGTAGGCGGTAGCGTATACGATTCAGTGCAGCATCAATTTGCTCAATACTAACCGGGCGCTTTTCCAGCGCCTTCATAATACCGGAACGCAACTTGTCTTCGTCAAAAGGCTGCCGAACGCCGTCTTGCTTGACGACCCTTGGCATTATCAGTTCTGCGGACTCAAACGTGGTAAAGCGTTCGCGGCAGGAAAGGCACTCTCTGCGGCGGCGCACCTGATCGCCCTCGGTAACGAGCCGCGAGTCAATAACTTTAGTATCCGCTTCACCACAGAAAGGACAGTGCATATCAGGTACTCCGGGAGGGCGCCGGGTGGTGCGGCTATCGCGCACCTTGCCCGGCAAGCATTACCAGACGCTTATGCGTATACCGGGAAGCGCGCGCACAGGGCTTCAACCTGCTCACGGACACGGCTATTCACGGTTTCGTCTTCCAGATTATCAAGGATATCGCAGATCCAACCTGCCAGCTCACGACATTCGGCTTCACCAAAGCCACGAGTTGTAATCGCTGGCGTACCAAGGCGCAGGCCAGAGGTCACAAACGGCGAGCGCGGGTCGTTAGGCACAGCGTTCTTGTTCACGGTAATGTGCGCACGACCCAGTGCCGCGTCTGCATCTTTACCTGTGATGTCCTGTTTGATGAGACTGACCAAGAACAGATGGTTTTTGGTGCCACCGGAAACCACATCGTAGCCGCGGTCAACAAATACGTTCGCCATAGCGGAAGCGTTCTTGACCACCTGCTGCTGATAGGTCTTGAACTCGTCGCTCATAGCCTCTTTGAAGCAGATTGCTTTGGCAGCAATCACATGCATCAAGGGGCCGCCTTGACCACCCGGGAAAACAGCGGAATTCAGCTTCTTATGCAGAGCTTCATCGTCGCACGCCAGAATCAGGCCGCCACGGGGTCCGCGCAGGGTTTTATGAGTTGTTGTGGTGACCACATGTGCGTGAGGCATGGGGTCGGGATAAACGCCCGCGGCTACCAGACCAGCTACGTGGGCCATATCGACAAACAGGTAGGCGTCAACCTTGTCGGCAATGGCGCGAAAACGGGCAAAATCCAATTCCTGAGAATAGGCGGAGAAACCGGCAATGATCATCTTCGGCTTGTGCTCAACCGCCAGCGCTTCTAGCTCATCGTAGTCGATCAGGCCGGTATCCGTATCGATACCATATTGCACGGCATTGTAGATCTTGCCGGAAAAATTCACGCCAGCACCGTGGGTTAGGTGGCCACCGTGGGCCAAACTCATGCCTAAAACCGTATCGCCCGGATTAACCAGCGCCATAAAGACTGCTGAGTTGGCCTGCGAACCGGAGTGCGGCTGTACGTTGGCGTAGGCGGCACCAAACAGCTCCTTGGCGCGATCAATAGCCAACTGCTCGGCAATATCGACAAATTCACAACCACCATAGTAACGCTTGCCGGGGTAACCCTCAGCGTACTTGTTAGTAAGGTCACTGCCTTGAGCTTCCATTACTCTCGGGCTGGTGTAGTTCTCTGATGCAATCAGCTCAATATGAGCCTCCTGACGCTTGCTTTCCGCCCGCATGGCGTTCCAGAGTTCGTCGTCGAAACCGGCGATCTTCATATCACGATTAAACATCGGTGTGCTGCCCCTGTGTGCTTGACTGGTCCGGAGAGTCTTGGGAATGACTCCGGAATCCCTTAAAATTTGGGCCGCCATTCTAGCCCATTACTGGGTTGGAAATCATCCTTTATACTGTTCGCAGATACCGTCATGCCGATATCGCCTGTTTCCCCGAAATTGCTATAGCTCCCTTGTTTCGATACCTTACAGACCCAACTGTCAGTCCTAATTGCAAGGTTGCGCAAGGCGATAGCAAAAAGCCCTTGCGGAACCTTCTCACATCTCGTTTTTAAGAGGGTAATGCCTTTATGGCCCAATACGTATATAGCATGAACCGCGTGGGCAAGGTGGTTCCGCCCAAGCGTGAAATCCTCAAGGATATTTCCCTGAGCTTCTTCCCTGGCGCCAAAATTGGCGTACTCGGTCTCAACGGTTCCGGTAAGTCCACCCTTTTACGCATTATGGCGGGTGTGGATCAGGATTACATCGGTGAGGCCCGCCCCCAGCCCGGCATCAAAGTGGGCTACCTGCCTCAGGAGCCGGAACTGGACGACAGCAAAACGGTTAAAGAGATTGTCGATGAGGCAGTTTCTGAAGTTCATGATGCACTGGCAGAACTGGACAAGGTTTATGCTGCCTACGCTGAACCGGATGCAGATTTTGATGCGCTAGCCAAAAAGCAAGGCGAGCTGGAAGCGTTGATTCAGGCCACCGACGGCCACGATATAGAACGCAAAATGGAAGTAGCTGCTGATGCCCTGCGCCTACCCGCTTGGGATCAGCCGGTAAAAAATCTCTCCGGTGGTGAGCGTCGTCGCGTGGCTCTCTGCCGCCTGCTCCTCTCCGGCCCGGACATGCTTTTGCTGGACGAGCCGACCAACCATCTGGACGCAGAGTCCGTAGCCTGGCTGGAGCGCTTCCTGCACGATTACGAAGGCACTGTGGTTGCCATCACACACGACCGTTACTTCCTCGACAACGTAGCTGGCTGGATTCTGGAACTGGACCGTGGTCAGGGCATCCCGTTTGAAGGTAACTACAGCCAGTGGCTGGAGAATAAGGAACAGCGCCTGAGCACTGAAGCAAAACAGGAAGCCTCGCGCCAGAAGGCCATCAAGCAGGAACTGGAATGGGTACGCAGCAACGCCAAAGGCCGTCAGTCAAAGAGCAAAGCCCGCCTTGCCCGCTTTGAAGAAATGAGCTCTCAGGATTTCCAGAAGCGCAATGAAACCAATGAGATATACATACCACCCGGGCCTCGCTTAGGTGACAAGGTCATCGAAGTGGAAGGCATAAGCAAGGCTTTTGATGATCGCCTGCTTTACGAAGATGTTTCCTTCACTGTGCCACCAGGAGCAATTGTCGGCATTATCGGTGGTAACGGCGCCGGTAAATCCACCCTGTTCCGCATGATAGCCGGTCATGACCAGCCCAACTCCGGCACCATCACCGTGGGTGAAACCGTTCAACTTGCCTATGTGGATCAAAGCAGAGATCTGGACGGTTCGAAAACTGTGTGGGAACTGCTAAGTGAAGGACAGGACATCATTAAGGTCGGCAACTACGAAACGCCTTCAAGGGCCTATGCCGGCCGCTTCAACTTTAAAGGCTCAGACCAGCAGAAGCGCGTAGGCGATTTGTCTGGTGGTGAGCGTAATCGTCTGCACTTAGCGAAGCTATTGAAAGAAGGCGGCAACGTGCTGCTGTTGGACGAACCTACCAACGACTTGGACGTAGAGACTCTGCGCGCGCTGGAGGAAGCTCTGCTGAATTTCCCGGGCTCCGCTATGGTTATCTCGCACGACCGCTGGTTCCTTGACCGAGTAGCCACGCACATCCTGGCGTTTGAGGATGATGGCGAGGTGGTGTACTTCGAGGGTAATTTCGCCGAGTACGACGAAGACCACAAGAAGCGCAAAGGGGATTCCGCCATGGTGCCCCAGCGCATGAAGTATAAGAAGTTGGCTTAATGGCAACACCCCCTCTCCCCAACCCCTCTCCCTCAAGGGGCGAGGGGCTTTACTGCACTGCCTGTAAGCTGGTGGCTGGACCTGCGAGATTTGTGTAGGGCCTTGCAGGCTTTGGGTGGGTAGCTCCCCAACCCCTCTCCCTCGGGGGAAAGGGGCTTTACTGCACTGCCTGTGAGATTTGTGCAGAGATCTCAGGCTTCAGGTGTGTAGCTCCCCTCTCCCTTCACGGGAGAGAGGCCGGGGGAGAGGGTGAAAGGTTAAACGCTCCGCAAAACCATCAGGACTATCTTCATGGCAAAAGCCAAAACCGCCTACGTCTGTACCGAGTGCGGCGCAGACTACTCCAAATGGCAGGGCCAGTGCACGGCTTGCCAAACCTGGAACACTGTCAGCGAAGTTCGTGGCGTTAGCAGCAATGCCAAGGGCGCTCGCGGTGTGCGTTTTGAAGGCTTCGCGGGCAGCCTTTCCGCTGTTCAAAGCTTGGATGAGGTAAGCCTCGCCGAGCAGGAGCGCATAAGTACCGGCATGCAGGAATTCGACCGGGTTCTAGGTGGCGGGCTTGTGGAAGGTTCTGCTGTGCTTATGGGCGGACACCCCGGCGCAGGCAAGAGTACGCTGCTGCTTCAAGCTGTGTGTCACTTGGCTGCTAGCATGCCAGCGCTTTATGTAACAGGCGAAGAATCTCTGCAGCAAGTGGCCATGCGCGCGAAGCGGCTTGGCTTGCCCACCAAAGACTTGAAAATGCTTTCAGAGACCAGTGTCGAGCGTGTTATGCAGGTGGCTGAGGCGGAGAAACCACGAATTTTGGTGGTGGACAGTATCCAGGTGATGCACGTTGCGGACATTGAATCAGCTCCGGGTTCGGTTTCTCAGGTTCGAGAAAGTGCTGCGTTTTTGACTCGCTTTGCCAAACAGACGGGCACAATTCTGTTTTTGGTAGGCCATGTCACCAAGGATGGTAGCCTTGCTGGGCCGAAAGTTTTGGAGCACATGATTGACTGCTCTATTCTGCTGGAGGGCTCCAGTGACAGCCGTTACCGCACCTTGCGCGGGATTAAGAACCGCTTTGGCGCGGTGAACGAGCTTGGTGTGTTCGCTATGTTGGAGCAGGGTCTGAAGGAGGTTAAGAACCCCAGCGCTATTTTCCTGAACCGTGGTGAGGAAGCTGCGCCCGGTAGTGTGGTTATGGTGGTGTGGGAAGGCACACGGCCGATGCTGGTGGAGATTCAGGCGTTGGTAGACATGGCTCAGGGTGGTTACCCTCGGCGTGTTGCAGTGGGGCTGGATCAGAATCGTTTGGCCATGCTTCTGGCCGTGCTGCACCGCCATGGTGGCTTGCATGTGTCGGATCAGGATGTGTTTGTGAATGTGGTGGGTGGCGTGAAGGTTAATGAGACCAGCGCGGATTTGGCGTTGCTGGCTGCCATTGTGTCTTCTTTTCGGGATCGGGCGTTGCCGCAGGATTTGGTGATTTTTGGGGAGGTTGGGTTATCGGGGGAGATTCGCCCGGTGCCTAGTGGTCAGGAGCGTATTAATGAGGCGGCGAAGCATGGGTTTACTCGTGCTCTGGTACCCAAAGCCAATGCACCACGTAAAGCTATAGCGGGGATGAAGGTGACTCCAGTAACTAAGCTTAGTGAGGCTATTACAGCATTGGAGGAGTTATAACCTCATATCTTGGCGCATGGACAGCACTGGCAGGCGCAATCCAAAAAACGCTCCAAGCACATCCATGTGGCTTGTCTCCGGCCGTCCATGGCCTACGACATTTTTGGATTGCGCCTGCCAGTGCTGTCCTCAAACATAGAACGTGCTTTCCCCAACGCCGTACGGAAACCGACTAACCAATTAAGTGCGCAAACTCCCGATCAAGAAGAACCTGATCCCCCAGATTCAACTCAACAAGGCGCTTCAGGTGTGTCGCACTTTCCAGATCTATGTACTGGCACTTGAAACCCAACCTGTGGGATTCGATGTGCTTTAACTCAACCGCCATAACAATCCCTACATGCTCCCCATCAAGATGGATAACCACCTCACAGGGTTGGTTTAACGGCACATCCCACCCTTCTGGACGTTTAACCAAAACGCCTTTCAGGGAAATGTCCAAAACCTCTGTTATCCACACGCTGTCAATCGCATGCAATTCGCAAGGCGCATCAAAGCTTATTCGGTGGAATTTCCGTTTTTCTGAGGCTTTGTCGGGCAAGGGGTCGCTCCTTTAGTGGTATCCGGCATCTGTTCGAACTATAGCCGCAACTGCGGTTTCTATCCAGAAAGGTCCTTTTGAAGGTGCAGCGGGCGGGTGTGGGTCAGCAGTCTCGGCCGTTTTCATTTTGGCAGCGCGGGTCTAGGCCGGTGGCGATGGGGGCTACATCGGGGAGGGGAACGTATTTTTCCCGCAGGGCTTTGGGGATTGATGGTCGTACGCCCAAGCGCATGAGTACGTACATGGCGTAGATCAAAGCCACGGCTGATTCGAATAAAAAGAAGCTGTAGGGTCCGAAAACTGCCATCAACGCAGCGGCTACCATTGGGCCAACGGTTGCGCCTATGGAGTGTATCATCAGCAATCGGCCAGATGCGGCGACGTAGTATTTCCGTTCAAGGCGGTCGAAGGTTTCGGCAACGCAAAGCGGATAGATGCTGCTCATGGCACCGCCAAATAGGAGGGCCATTACCAGCAAGGCAGTAAACGGTATTCCGGCGGCGGCAGATCCGGACAGTATTAGCCATAGCCCTCCCACAGCTATCAGGGCAATGGACATTATCAGGCGCCGGTCATATCGATCCGCCAGTACACCCATGGGTAGTTGGAAGGCAAGCCCGCCAAGCACTACGGTGCTCATAAACATAGCGGCTTCCGTTACGCTCAGTCCGATTCTGCTCGCGAAGACGATGCCAAGGGCGTAGAAGGATCCGATCATTAGGCCCGCTACTGCAGCGCCAATTAGGCCGACAGGCGATGCAGCATAGAGAGCCTTTACACTAAGCACGCGGCTGTCGCTGAGGTTAGGCTCCCCTAGGCTGATCATTGCGACGGGTATTAGAGAAACCACCGTTAGGGCTGCGGCCAACATGAAGAGATCCGGAGCAGTTGGGTCGGCCAGGTTAACCATGGTTTGGCCAACCACAATCGCGAGATAGTAGGTGAGCATGTAGAAACCGAGGATGCGCCCCCGGGTTTGGTTACTGCTTTTGGTATTGAGCCAGCTTTCTATTGTGGCGGTTAAACCGGCAATGCAAAACCCGTTAACAACTCGAAGGGCAACCCAAGCGGCCGGGTGGGTAAAAGCGGTATAGGCGAGAGTTACGGTAGCAGCCAGTGCTGCGAAAGCGGCGAAGGCGCGGATATGTCCAATGCGGAGGATGACCCGCTTGCCGCGCCAACCACCAAGCGCAAGGCCAAAGTAGTAGGCGGCCATGATCGCACCTGTAAGAGCGACCGGGTAACCTGCCGCCTCCATTCGAAGCGGCAGAACAACGCCAAGCAGATTATTGCCCGCTATGAGGGCGGCTGTGCCGCCCAACAGGGGTCTGATTGAGGTGAGAACCGCACTTAGGCTACGTGTCATAGGCAGTGCACTACCCCCCTCGACTTAACTCAGTTTAGCGATGGTACTCCGGGCTCAATTCAACAACCGCCTCGATGAACGCCTTGGCGTGCTCCGGATCTACATCCGGCGTAATGCCGTGGCCAAGGTTAAAGATGTGACCTGGCCCGGAGCCGTAGCGGCGCAGGATGTCGCCTACTTCTTCGCGAATCCGTGCTTTAGGGGCGTAGAGCATGGTGGGGTCCATATTGCCTTGCAGAGCCACGCGATCACCCACACGGGAACGGGCATTGCCGATGTCCGTAGTCCAGTCGAGGCCAACGGCATCAGCGCCAGAGTCGGCAATGGACTCAAGCCACTGGCCACCGTTTTTGGTGAACAGGATTACCGGCACATAGCGCCCATCGTTTTCGCGAATCAGGTTATCGACAATCTTCTTCATGTAACGCAGAGAGAACTCCTCGTACGCCCAGCCGCTGAGCATGCCGCCCCAAGTATCAAAAATCTGAACGGCTTGAGCACCAGCCTTAATCTGGCCGTTGAGGTAATCGATGACTGCGTCCGCGAGAAGGTCCAGAAGTTGATGCATTACCTCCGGCTGGCCGTACATGAGTTTTTTGGCTTCGCGGAAATCTTTGGACGAGCCACCTTCAACCATATAGGTCGCCAGCGTCCAGGGGCTACCCGAGAAGCCGATCAAGGGAACGCGGCCATTGAGCGCGCCACGGATGGTGGAAACAGCATTCATCACGTAATCAAGGTCGGTTTCTGCCTTGATCTTCGGCATTGCATCCAAATCCGCTTGGGAGCGTATGGTGTGTTTGAACTTGGGGCCTTCGCCGGTTTCAAAGTACAACCCTAAGCCCAAAGCATCGGGAATGGTGAGAATATCAGAGAACAGAATAGCGGCATCCAGCGGGAAACGCTCAAGCGGCTGGAGAGTCACCTCGCACGCCAAGGGCGTGTTCTTGCACAAGCTGAGGAAGTCACCCGCTTTTTCCCGGGTAGCGCGATACTCGGGCAAATAACGGCCGGCCTGGCGCATCATCCATACCGGGGTACGATCAACAGGCTGGCGCATCAGGGCGCGCAGGAAGCGGTCATTCTTCAACTCGGTCATAAGGATCCCAACATTGTCTCTTTCAAGTGGTCTAAACGGAACGAGAGCAATGATACCCCGTTTGCCATAATAAAAAAGGCCAGCTTACCCTTACTAAGCTGGCCTTCTGATCCGAATCAAAGCGTTTGTCAGATATCCAGATAATCCATGATGCCCTCAGCAGCCTGACGGCCTTCCCAGATTGCGGTCACCACAAGGTCTGAGCCTCGAACCATGTCGCCACCGGCAAAAACTTTCGGATTGCTAGTTTGGAAGCCGTATTCCGCCTTTTCCGGGGCGGTTACCCTGCCCGACTCGTCGGTATTGATGGTTAAGTCATCAAACCAGTCCGCCGGGCTTGGACGAAAGCCGAAAGCAACCAGCACTGCGTCTGCCGGGATAACCTCTTCACTACCGGGCACCACTTCCGGGCGGCGACGACCGTTTTCATCGGGCTCACCAAGCTGTGTCGACACCACTTTTACACCTTCCACCTGATCCTCGCCAATGATGGCGATGGGTTGGCGATTGAATAGAAACTTAACGCCTTCTTCCTTGGCGTTGGAAACTTCGCGGCGCGAGCCTGGCATGTTGGCCTGATCGCGACGATAAGCGCAGATCACGCTTTCTGCCTGCTGGCGGATAGAGGTGCGGTTGCAGTCCATGGCGGTATCACCGCCACCAAGCACCACCACGCGTTTGCCTTTCATATCAATGAAATCCGCCGGATCTTGTTCAAAGCCAAGTCGACGGTTAACGTTGGATACGAGGAACGGCAAGGCATCGTAGACCCCCGGCAAATCCTCGCCCGGAAAGCCACCCTTCATGTAGGTGTAGGTTCCCATGCCCATAAACACAGCATCGTATTCGTCAAGAATGTCCTGCATCTGAACATCCTTACCCACTTCTGTGGACAAACGGAACTCAACACCCATTTCCTCAAACACTTGACGCCGCCGCGCCATCACAGATTTTTCCAGTTTAAATTCCGGGATTCCGAAGGTCAGCAAGCCGCCGATCTCTGGATACATATCAAACACCACCGGCTTCACACCGTTGCGTACCAGCACATCGGCACAACCCAAACCTGCAGGGCCCGCACCTATCACGGCTACCTTTTTATCCGTCCACTTAACCGCAGACATGTCCGGTTTCCACCCCAGAGCGAAGGCCGTATCGGTAATGTACTTTTCAACAGAGCCGATAGTAACCGCGCCAAAGCCGTCGTTCAGGGTGCAGGCACCTTCACACAAGCGATCCTGAGGGCAAACCCGGCCACACACTTCTGGCAGCGAGTTGGTTTGATGACACAACTCCACAGCTTTCATGATATTACCCTCCGACACCAACTTCAGCCAGTTCGGGATGTAGTTGTGCACCGGACACTTCCACTCACAATAAGGATTGCCGCACTCCAGACAGCGATGGGACTGGGATGCCGCATGATCTGCCGCAAGCGGGTGGTAGATTTCACCGAATTCTTTTTTGCGCTTCTTCGCAGGCACCTTCTTTGGGTCTACCCGCCCTACTTCCACAAATTGGAAATCGTTGTTAAGTCGTTCTTTCATGTTGGCGCTCTCATCAGCTCAATATCGACAAGGGCTGCTGATCTGAGCAGCCCTAAACCCTTACAAGGAAACAGACTCAATGCACTGACCTTACTCAGGACGCGCACGGGTACTTGCCAGAAGGCTGCGCAAATTCGCAGCTTTGGGTTTCACCAGCCAAAAGCGGCCGATGTAGTCGTCGAAATCTTCAAGAATGTGCTCAGCCCAGGCGCTGCCGGTTTCCGAGATATGCTCGCGAATCACGCTGCGCAGATGGTTGCGGTAAGCCTCCATGTCCTCGCGGGAAATACGCTGTATCTCCACCAGTTCGTGGTTGTATTTATCGACAAACGTGTTGTCCATGTCGAGTACATACGCGAACCCGCCAGTCATACCTGCACCAAAATTGGCACCAGTAGAGCCTAGTACCGTCACCAGCCCGCCAGTCATATATTCACAGCAGTGATCGCCTGCGCCTTCAACCACGGCATGGGCGCCAGAGTTACGAACAGCGAAACGCTCTCCGGCTGTGCCACCGGCAAACAGCTTACCGCCCGTAGCTCCGTACAAGCAGGTGTTACCAACAATGGCTGTGTTCTGGGATTCGAAAGCACTACCACGGGGCGGTTTAACCACCAGCTTGCCGCCGGTCATGCCTTTGCCAACATAGTCGTTGGCGTCACCTTCAAGAATGAGGTTAAGCCCGCCAACGTTCCAGACACCAAAGCTCTGACCAGCAGTACCCACGAGATCCAGCGTTATGGGTGCATCGGCCATGCCTTGGTTTCCATGCTTCGCTGCAATTTCACCTGAAATACGGGCACCAATTGAGCGATCACAGTTGGTGACGCGGTAACTCCACGCGCCTCCGGTTTTGTCTTCAATCGCAGGCGCTATGGCCTTAAGCATTTCTTCCGCCAGTAAGCCTTGGTCGAAAGGCAGGTTGCGCTCAACTTGACACGTTTGGGGTTTTTCCTCGGGAATATGGTCGTTGGACACTAGCCGTGTTAGATCCAACTTTTTCTGCCGCTCGGTGTCGCCCGGCAGACGCACAAGAAGGTCAACACGCCCGACCAATTCTTCTAACGTGCGCACTCCCAACTTGGCCATCCACTCGCGGGTTTCTTCCGCCACAAAACGGAAGAAGTTCATAGCCATTTCTACCGTGCCTTTGAAGTGTTCCTCACGGAGATGCTCATTCTGAGTTGCAACGCCGGTTGCGCAATTGTTCAGGTGGCAGATACGAAGATACTTGCAACCCAGCGCCACCATGGGGGTGGTTCCGAACCCGAAACTTTCAGCACCAAGAATGGCCGCTTTCACGACATCCAAACCAGTTTTAATACCACCATCCGTTTGCAAACGGATTTTCCCACGCAAGTCGTTCGCTCTCAGCGCTTGCTGGGTTTCTGTTAATCCCAGTTCCCAAGGCGAGCCAGCGTAGCGTATCGAGGCTAGGGGGCTTGCCGCCGTACCTCCGTCGTAGCCGGAGACAGTAATCAGATCGGCATAAGCCTTGGCTACACCTGCCGCAATGGTGCCGACGCCGGGTTCGGAGACCAGTTTGACCGAAACCAGCGCCTGCGGATTCACCTGCTTGAGATCAAAGATCAGCTGCGCCAAATCTTCTATCGAGTAGATATCGTGGTGCGGTGGCGGCGATATCAAGGTAACGCCCGGCACCGAGTAGCGCAGACGCGCGATCAGCTGATTCACCTTGCCACCGGGCAACTGCCCGCCTTCACCAGGCTTGGCTCCTTGTGCCACCTTAATCTGCATAACATCGGCGCTACGCAGGTACTCTGCGGTTACACCAAAGCGGCCGGAAGCGACCTGTTTAATTTTGGATCGTTTTTCCGTGCCATAGCGAACGGGGTCCTCACCACCCTCACCAGAATTGGAGCGCCCGCCAAGAGTATTCATGGCCACCGCCAGCGCCTCGTGGGCTTCCGGCGATAGAGCGCCTAGAGACATAGCCGCAGAGTCAAACCGAGGAAAGATACTCTCAACCGGTTCAACGTCGGAAAGCCCAATAGCTTCAATATCCTCACGGAACCCAAGCAAATCCCGGATAGTCGCAACAGGCCGTTCATTAACCAGCGCCGCGTATTCTTTGTAGTGCCCGTAATCCCCAGTGCTGACTGCATCCTGCAGTTTACCGACCACGTCCGGGTTAAACGCGTGATATTCCTGACCATGGATGTACTTCAGGAGGCCACCCGGGGTAATGGGCTTACGCGGCTTCCACGCCGTAGCCGCAAGTTGTTCTTGATCCTGCTGAAAATCAATAAAGCCCGCGCCTTGAACTCGATTTGGCACGCCTTTAAAGCAGAGGTCGACAACTTCATCAGCCATACCTATGGCTTCGAAAAGCTGGGCTCCTCGATATGAAGCGATGGTAGAAATGCCCATCTTGGACATGATCTTTAACAGGCCTTTGTTTATGCCCTTACGATAGTTGTTCTTCGCTTCGATTGGATCCATCAGCAGTTCGCCGGTTCGGATCAGATCGTTCATCACCTGATACGCCAGATACGGATAAACCGCCGTTGCGCCAAAGCCAAACAGCACAGCAAAGTGGTGAGGGTCACGGGCCCAACCGGTTTCCACAATAATGTTGGAGTCGCAACGCAAACCCTGAGTCACCAGATGATGATGAACCGCCCCAGTTGCCATTAGCGAGCTAACAGGCAGCTCACCCTGCTGTAGGTTCTTGTCCGAAAGAATCAGTAAAACCTTGCCGTCACGGACGGCTTGGGCTGCCTCCTCACACACTCGCCGAATAGCTTGTTCAAGCCCGAACTCTGGCGAATAGCCTAAGGAGATGATCACCTCGGCAAATCCCGGTCGCTTGGTGCCCTCTAACCGGAGAAACTTTGCGGGCGACAGTACGGGCGTTGTCAGAATAATCCGATCAGCATGCTCGGCGGTTTCATCAAATACATTCCGCTCCGCACCCAAGCAGGTTTCCAGCGACATCACTATGGCTTCGCGCAGCGGGTCAATTGGCGGGTTGGTTACCTGAGCAAACTTTTGCCGGAAATAATCAGCCACATGGCGAACCTTGCTCGATAAGACGGCCATTGGCGTGTCGTCGCCCATGGACCCAACCGCTTCCTGAGCATTTTCAGCAAGAGGGCGCAGGATCTGGTCGCGCTCCTCATAGGACACCATAAACATCTTCTGGTGTACCAGCAGTTCATCGGCATCCATCAGCCGGAATTCAGGCGTCTCTTGATTGAAGGTGGTTTCCACTCTCAGCGCATTTTCACGCAGCCACTGCCGATAAGGCTTTGCAGTCTTGAGACGTTGATCAATATCACGGGTGTGCAACACCTCACCCGTTTCTGTATCAATAGCGAGCATTTGCCCGGGACCCACGCGGCCTTTAGCGACCACATCCGCTGGCTGGTAACCGTAGGTACCAATCTCCGACGCCAAGGTGATGAAATCATCCTTGGTAATCACCCAACGCGCTGGCCGCAAGCCGTTGCGATCAAGCATGCAGACAGCGTAACGGCCATCCGACATAACGAGGCCAGCTGGACCATCCCAGGGTTCCATATGCATGGAGTTGTATTCGTAAAACGCCCGGAGCTCAGAATCCATTGTGTCGACGTTTTGCCAAGCTGGCGGAATCATCATGCGCGTCGCACGGAATAGATCCACGCCACCTGCCAGAAGGATTTCAAGCATATTGTCCATGCTTGATGAGTCAGATCCGGCCAGATTCACGAGCGGCTGCAGAGTTTGCAAATCCGGCAAGTTTGGGGAGCTAAATTTTGCGGCTCGAGCAATGGCCCAATTGCGATTGCCATCAATGGTATTGATTTCGCCGTTATGAGCCAGATAGCGAAATGGTTGAGCAAGAGGCCAGCGAGGCATGGTGTTGGTGGAGAATCGCTGATGAAACACGCAAATCGCGGTAGCAAAATCAGGATCGCCCAAATCCTGATAAAAGTTAGCCAGATCCGCTGGCATCATGAGGCCTTTGTACGCGAGTGTGCGATGGGAAAGGCTGCAGATATAGAACTCTGAATCGTCCGCCATATCCCGCTCGGCATGGCGACGCCCAATAAATAGGCTGATAGCAAACTCTTGCTCAGACTTACCGGCCGGCGTTAAAAACACCTGCTCGATACGAGGCATGCAATCCAAAGCCATTGGTCCAAGGCAACTATCGTCAACTGGCACTTCACGCCAGCCCATAACTTCAAGCCCCTGTTCTACCAACCGCTTTTCAACTGCCGCCCGGCCTTTGGCAGCTTTAGCCGAATCCGGGTTCAGGAACACCTGACCCACGGCAAACAAGCTCTCTGGCTCCTTACCGAACGCGGATTTGGCCGCTTTTTTTAGGAACGCAATAGGGCTTTGGATAAGTAGACCGCAACCATCACCGGTCTTGCCATCTGCCGCGATGCCACCTCGGTGGGTCATGCAGGTGAGTGATTCTATAGCTGTTTGCAACAGCTTGTGGCTAACCTCGCCTTTCATGTGGGCAATCAACCCAAAACCGCAGTTATCCTTGAATTCGTCGGGGTGATACAGACCTTCTCTCATAAGCGCCCTCTTGCATAGAAATGCATCTTAATCAGCGACTTGCGCACCAAAACAGTGCAAGAAATCAACCGACGTTAAAAAAATTGGGCGGTTACACTACACACGTAAAAGTACGTACGCAACAAAAATCGACATCACTTATTTGAACGGCGCCGTAGCAACAGATCATTTCCCTCAAGGAAACAGGAAGTTGGAGTAGATTTTACTGAGCTAAAAACCTTCGGTCGAACGCACCCAGGGAGTGCGCGAAATCAGTGCATCGGGCAATTGCGACACAGCCTTCTGAGCTTCTTCCTTGGTGGCATAGTTACCATAAAGCACCACAAACCAGGGCTCCTTCTTGCGTTCGGTCTTGATATATACCATTTCATCGAGAGACGCATAGCGGGAGATAACATTAAGCGCCGTTTGCTCCAAGTTTCCAGCAACAAGCTGAATAGTCCAGCCTTTGCTACGGCTGCGCAGCTGCTCAACCGCCACATACCGGGTAGCATTTTTTGGAACAAAGTCAGGCTCAGGCTCAGGCTCAGGCTCAGGCTCAGGCTCAGGCTCAGGCTCAGGCTCAGGCTCAGGCTCAGGCTCAGGCTCAGGCTCAGGCTCAGGCTCAGGCTCAGGCTCAGGCTCAGGCTCAGGCTCAGGCTCAGGCTCAGGCTCAGGCTCAGGCTCAGGAATAGGGTCCGCCGGAGTTGCTTGCTCTGTCAATGGCGGAAGCGTCTCAGCGGGCACTTCATCTTCTGGTGTTTCAGGGCCAATGGTAATGCTCTTGCGCACTCTATCCGGCTCCGGAATCGTTTCACTTTCCAGCGCAACCGATTCATCGTATTGCTGGGAAACGAACCACCAAGAACCACCCAAAAGCAGCAGTGCCAGTGCTGGCAAGCGGAGCTGTTTTAAGTCGACACGCCGGGATGGACGTTGTTTTGAGGCTTCAGAAACAATATCCAGCCAGATACCGGGCGTCACCCTTTTCAGACGGGAAAAGCTGCCCTGACTGAGGTCGTATATTGTCGAAAGGCGAGCGGCACTCAGAAGTTCGTTCACCTTGCCCCCCGCCTTATGAACACGAGGCTCAAGGTAAGAAAAAACCTCTTCCTTGGTTAGCGGTCGTAAGTGAATCTGATGAACGGAAACAGTAGACTCATCAAGCCCAAGAAGTGTTACGAGGCGGTCCTCCCCGACAAACACCGGAACTGCCGCCTTGGCACGGTCAGCGGCTAAAAAGCCTTGAAGGATCAGCCGAAGAAGCTCAGGAGGCACCCGGTCAGCATCATCAATCAGCAGCACCATGCGCTGACCTTTAGCAACCCGGCTTTCAGACCAACGGAAAAATCGATACACAGCGTCGCGCGGATTGCCATCAGAGTTGGAGCCGGAACGGGTAACTTGCCGAAGGTCCCTTGCCAGCGCATTGGAGCTGGTCATGGCCGCAGCCGAAAGCCGATGGAAGCCCAGCCGCGATGACTCGCTACGCATCAACTCTGTTAGCAATCGACTCTTGCCAGACCCCGCCCCACCTGTGAGCAACAGCGCCATATCGCCAAACCCACATAGATGACGAAGCGCCTCTAACGCGTGATGGCGCATACCATCCGGAAAGAATGGCGTCTCCATTTCCAGCGGGTTATCTCTCAGACCGTATCGCTGCTGTAACCGCGGGAACAATCCTCCCCCGTCCAGGCTGTTGAAGCTATCGTCAGTCACAAAAGATCCTTGCCGTTCAATGTTGCACGCCCTGCTCAGATTTTCTGGTGGCAAAATGCACTGAGCGTTGCCGAGAGATTTTCCGCAGAGGCCCGGGATGTTACTTCTGCCTCACCCACGGCCCGAAGTAACACAAGCCTCAGCATGCCGTCCACATTCTTCTTGTCGACAGCCATCAGACTCATAAA
Source organism: Marinobacter sp. S6332 (assembly GCF_023016045.1). GTDB lineage: Bacteria > Pseudomonadota > Gammaproteobacteria > Pseudomonadales > Oleiphilaceae > Marinobacter. Next base: position 64,254 of record NZ_JALKAP010000010.1, read on the forward strand.
ATCCGCAGGTGTCATGTTCGCCGGAGGCCTCTCAGGCAGGTTCGCCTTACGAATAATGTGCAGGATACGGTCGTAATCGGCCGAACTTATCCAGCCTTCCCGGGCGGACAAATCGGCTGCCATTATCATCCCTGTGCCAACCGCTTCTCCATGCAGCCAGTTGCCATAACCGGCAAAGGTTTCAATAGCGTGGCCAAAGGTATGGCCTAGATTCAGCGTAGCCCTAAGCCCGTTTTCCTTTTCATCTTGAGCTACAACATCGGCCTTGCAGGCGCACGAACGGAATATAGCTTCAGCCAACGCATTGCTATCAAAATCCACAAGTTGATGCATCGCCTGTTCCAGCCAATCAAGAAAAGCTGTATCGCGAATCAAGCCGTACTTGATGACCTCTGCTAGCCCTGCAGATACCTCTCTCGGTGGCAAGCTGTTTAGCGTATTCGTATCGATCAAAACGGCTTCTGGCTGATGGAAAGCGCCAACCATGTTTTTGCCGAGCGGGTGGTTAATGCCGGTTTTTCCACCCACAGACGAGTCAACCTGTGACAACAGCGTCGTCGGAATTTGTATGAACGGCACGCCACGCTGGTAAGACGCCGCGGCAAACCCCGTCATATCGCCAACAACACCCCCGCCCAAAGCAACGAGAGTGGTTTTTCGGGTATGTTGTTTCTCCAGCAAAGCATCGAAAATCAGATTCAGTGTTTGCCAATCCTTGTGCTTTTCGCCGTCGGGGAGTACGACTACATCAACAGTCTTGGCTGGAAAACAGGCTTTTGTTTGCTCCAGATATAATGGCGCAACCACATCGTTGGTCACAATCATTACCTGTGAGCCGCGAACGTAGTTTGAGAGTTCATATTCACCGAGCACACCCTCGCCGATCACAATGGGGTAACTGCGCTCGCCCAACTCAACCTGGAGTGTGTGAAGCAGTTTATACATGGTTGCGCCCTTCCTTTCGTACTTGTCTTTGTTGTCTCGGTGTTTTGGGGTTTATGCGATTAACCAGCTGGCGCACTACAAGTCGTGGGCTCTTGCGGTCTGTATGCATGATAATATCCGCAAGCTCGGTATACAGCGGGTCTCGTACCGCAAACAATCGCCGTAAAACGCCCTCAGGGTCATCGTTCTGGAGCAAAGGGCGATTCCGGTCTTTCCGGGTACGCTCTACCTGCTGCTCTATGGATGTTCGCAGGTAAACGACCACTGAGTGTTTTTTTAAAAGTGCGTGGTTTTCAGTACGCATGACCGCGCCGCCGCCCGTTGCTAAAACAGTCTCAGGCTCAGTAGACAGCTCATCCAACATTGCTGTTTCGCGCTGCCGAAAGCCTTTTTCGCCCTCTACATCGAATATCCAGGGAATGTTTGCCCCACAACGCTCTTCAATGATTCGATCAGAATCCAGAAACCTATACCCCAACTCCCGGGCAAGCATCCGACCAATCGTACTTTTACCTGCGCCCATGGGGCCAACCAGCACTACGCGTTTGGGCAAAGACATAACTTCCGCTCAATAGTGTTCAGGCGGGTGAGAATATCACAGGGCCGAAGATTGCATAAGCTTCGGCGTTAACACAACAAACGGTACAGACACAAAAAAGCCGCCGGTTTATCGCGGCGGCTTTTTTCCTGACCCCTGTTACTGGATCAAGTCGTTCTTGATGATCTTCGGTGTGATGAAGATTAGCAGCTCACTGCGAAGTTCCGTTGTCTGAGTACGCTTGAACAAGCGCCCAAGATAAGGAATATCGCCAAGGAACGGGGTCTTAGTAGTCTGCGTTGTATTGGTAGACTCAAAAATGCCGCCCAACACAACCGTTTCGCCATTCGCCACCAGTACCTGTGTCGTTACAGAGTTAGTATTGATTGCTGGCCCAGCATTCGTTTCTTCACCTCGAGAGTCCTGATTGACCACCAGATCCATAATAATCTTGTCATCGGGCGTTATCTGCGGCGTCACTTCAAGAGATAGCACAGCTTCCTTAAAAGATGTACTCGTTGCGCCGCTGCTGGAGGCTTCCTGATACGGAATTTCCTGACCCGATTTGATTGAAGCAGTCTGACGATCAGCTGTCACCACACGGGGCTGAGACACAATCTCGGCCTTGCCATCACTCTCAAGCGCAGATAGCTCAAGATCTACCAAGAAGTCATCGCTACCAAAACCAATGGCAAATGAGGACGCGCCTTCACCACTAACACCAAGATCCACTGCGAGTGCTCCCGGGAAAGAAATGCCCGCAGATCCGCCAGCAGCAGCCTCTCTCGCTTCCCCTACAGTTCCAAGGGAGCCACCTACGGAAACAATGTTATTTCCACTCACGTTGTATGCCGCACCACCCCAACGAACACCAAGGCTTTCAGATACGTTGTTCTGAGCACGCACGATACGAGCTTCGATTGAAACCTGCCGTACAGGAACATCCCAGGTGGATACGAGGCGGCGAATTTCTTCCAGTTTGCCCGTTGTCTCGCGCACACTGATCGTGTTGGTACGCAAATCGGAGGAAACAAAACCACGATCGGAAATCAGCTCTTTGTCGGCCTCAATCAGCGCCACGATATCAGCAGCCTTGGCATAGTTAACTTGCACTATGTCTAGGCGAACCGGAGCCAACTCAGCGATTTGCTTAGTGGTTTCAAGCTCAAGTTTCTCGCGCGCTGCGATTTCATCTGCTGGGGCGACCAACAACACGTTACCAATCTGGCGCTTGTCCAAACCTTTTGTTTTTAGGATAAGCTCAAGTGCTTGATCCCAAGGAACGTTCTGCAGGCGCAAAGTGATGCTTCCACCTACCGTATCACTGGCAACCAGGTTCAAGCCCGTAAAATCCGCAATCAACTGTAGTACAGAGCGTACTTCAATATCCTGAAAGTTGAGGGAAAGCTTTTCTCCGGAGTATGGGAACTTCTCCTCGCGGCGGGATTCTGCCTCCTCTTCACTGAGCTTTTCTACGCTAACAGTGAACTGGCTACCAGACTGGTACGCAATGTAGTCGTAATTCCCTTCAGGCCGAATCTCAACCACAGCATTGCCATCTTGCACGAACGTATCAATGCGGCTGACAGGTGTTGCAAAATCGGTCACATCCAAACGACGACGCAGGTCTGCCGGCACTGCAATACCATTCATTGTAAGACGAATTTTGCCGCCCAATTCTGACAAGTCTACCGGTGTCCGCGGGCTTCCAAGATCTACAATGACTCGACCTTCTCCCTTATTGCCCCGGCGGAAGTCTACGCCAGCCAGCGTGTCTGGTGCAGAAGCTGGCTTCGAAACAGTCGTAGTTCCGGAAGAACTAGCAGCAACCGAGCCGGAGCCTGTTCCGCCGCCGATTGTCATCACTAAGGAGTTGTTGTTTCGAACGGTCTTGTAAGGAGCGAGCTCAACCAGATTGAAAATCAAGCGAGTCCGATCCTTGGTTTCAACTACCGTCATGCTCTGTGCATTGCCTGAGCCAAGCGGAACGCTCCGGGTGTTCAACCCGCTGGTGGTATCAGCCAAATCCACCGCTATCCGCGCTGGACGTTCAATGGTGTAACCCGACGGTTCAGGCGGCTGACCATCAAATTTAAGTGTCACTTCCAGACGCTCTCCCGGTAGCGACGAAAACGACACGTCTTCCAGCGTGACCGCACTGGCCAGGCCGGATAACAACCCAAAAGCAATTACGCTGACGTATAGATTGAGTTTTCTGAACATCGCTAGCCTCGACCCCGAACTTTTTTGTACATGCATTTTTCTTTCAAGTTTCATCCAACCGCTCCTTAACCTGCATCTTCGTCCAGTGTTAGAGAGCGAGGACGCTCTACCCAGCCACCCCGGCCATTGGGAACGATTTCGATAAGTTCTATACGGGTTTCACTAACGCCTATAACACGGCCGTAGTTCTGCCCAATGAAATTCCCGGTACGGACCCTGTGTATGCCACCCGCGTTATCTCGAATCAGTGCAAACAGGTTTCCTTTTTCACCTTGAAGCGTGCCTACCATGCTCAGGTCCTTGAGATCAAAGTTTTCGAGCACTTCTTTAGGCCGGTCCAGGTTGGGCTCAACGTCGCTGATTGGTTTTTCGTCAATCATCGTAAGCTGAACATCCATCGGCGGTTCAAACGGAGCCCGCCTATCAGCTGCAGAGTAACTAAACGCCTCGTACGCGTTGAATTCCGGCAATGGCTCTACGTGCCCCCGAGGTTTGGCTCGGGTGTCTGCCATAAACTTGTCCAGATCGGAAAAACCGCTGCCCTGGGAGCAGGCTGTCAACAGTGTTACCAGACACACACCCAGCCAGGCTTTTCCCGCATGCTTTGCTGCCATGCTCATTCTCCAGCCCGGTAGCGGTAGGTACGAGCGACAACCTGCATATCAAGTCGCTCGTTGTCTCCGCCAGTTGGTTTAATAGTTAAGTCATGCAGGGTCACAATCCTCGGCAAGCTCGCTACGCTGCTAACAAACGATGCAAGCTCATGGTATGAGCCTGTAACCCGGATATTGATTGGCAACTCGGAATAGAAGTCGCGCTTCTGCTCTGGCTGAAGCTTTACTTCCTGAAGAGCAAGACCGCTACCTAAAGCGGTGTTGGTAATATCCTCCAGAAGGCCGGGCACTTCGGTTTCACTTGGCAACTGTCGCACAAGCGCTCCAAAGGTTTCTTCCATTTCAATCATCTGAGCCTTGAAAACCTCCAGATTGGCCACCTGATACGCTTTCTCTTCATACTTTTTGCGTAAATCCTGCTCCGTTTTTTCAACCCTATCGAGCTGCACGTATTGATCCTTTATAAAGAACCAGTACCCGCCACCCATTATCAGGCCAAAAACAATCAGAACAACAATCGCCTTGATAGGTGCAGGCCAAATGCCAGCGTTATTGATATCAAGATCATTGATATCAAACTCATTAAGGCTTTTTAGGGAGTCCGAAAGGCTCATTGTTTATCCTCCCCTTCAGGCTCAGGTGTTTGCTGCTTCACGGTCATAGTGAACTCGCTGTAGCCCGCACGCTGGCCATCCGCCGAAGACACGTTGGACAGGTTCGGGCTCGTGAACCAGTCGGATTCATCAAACTGACGCATCAGAGTTGAAACGCGACTGTTGGATTCTGCCATACCCACAATGCTTACCTGATCTCCCGATCTCTTCAGGTCCGTGTAGTAGAGGCCATCAGGTAAGGTGCGAACCAACTCATCAAAGGCACGGACGATAACCGGACGCTTACCCTGCAAATCCTGAATAACTTTCATGCGGGCCAGCAACTCATCACGCTTGCGCTTGAGGCTTTCAATTTCGCGAATCTGCTCATCTAGCTTCTTGGTGGCGGATTCGATATAGGCATTCCGAGACTGCTGGTACGCAATACTGCTATCAAGATCCGAACTCCACAAGAATGTGAGACCGGCAGCGATAATAGCGGCCCCCAATACCATTACAACAAACTGCTTTTGTTTCTCTGCCCGGAGCTCTTCGCGCCAAGGCCTGAGGTTAATTCTTGCCATTAGTCGAAGCTCCTCATTGCCAGGCCACAGGCAATCATCAGCGAAGGAGCGTCATTGCTCAGCGCCGATGCATTAACCCGCGAGCCAACCGCCATTTCTGCAAAGGGATTCGCGACCAGTGTTGGCGTGCCTGTTTTCTCTTCCACCATCTCTGTCAGCCCTTGGATCGAAGCCGTGCCGCCGGCAAGCACCACATAATCCACCGCATTGTACTGGCTAGCTCCGAAGAAGAACTGAAGGGCGCGCGCTACCTGCTGAACGACCGCCTCCCTGAAGGGTGTAAGCACTTCGGAATCGTAGTCGTCCGGAAGGCCGCCCTGCTTCTTGGCAAGCCCGGCTTCTTCAACCGAAAGCCCGTAGCGGCGCTGAATTTCTTCGGTAAGCTGTTTGCCGCCGAAAATCTGCTCACGCGTATAAACGGTCTTGCCGTCAGCCAAAACGCTCAACGTGGTCATGGTGGCACCAATGTCCACAATGGCAACGACCAAGTCTTCGCCCTGATGCTCAAGCTGGGATTCAATCAAGGCGTAGGCACGCTCAAGCGCGTAAGCCTCGACATCCACAATCTTCGTGTTGAGCGAAGCTATCTCAAGCGCATCTTCACGGATGTCCACATTTTCTTTACGGCAAGCCGCCAAAAGAACATCCACTTGATCCGGATTCGTTTCCGAGGGACCTTGTACCTCGAAATCAATCGCCACTTCGTCGAGCGGATATGGAATGTACTGATCTGCCTCCAGAGCGATCTGGTCTTCCATCTCGAATTCGTTAAGACCCCCATCCATCTGGATGAGCTTCGTTATAACCGCTGAGCCCGAGACCGCCACCGCCACTTGCTTAACGCTGGTCCGGGATTTGGAAGCGACGCGCTTGAGAACCTCACCGACAGCCTCGACATCCGTGATATTTTTTTCCACGACTGCGTTAGCCGGCAATGGCTCAACAGCATAGCTCTCGACCTTGTAACGGTCGCCCTGCTTCGACAGCTCAAGGAGTTTGACGGAGCTGGAGCTCACGTCGACACCTAATACTGCACTGGATTTCTTTCCGAACAATCCGAACACGCGCTCACCCTATACCTGGTTAGATGCACCCGGTTACATGTGTTATGTGTTTTTTATTTAAGAGAATTTCTTCATTATTCCGTTTACAATACTCGCTCTCATTCAACTGGGAACAATTGCAACGGTGAAGCGACTCATCCTTCCTAAAGCAATTTCTCAAATGATAGACCTATATCCAACAGTTGTCAGAAAAAATGTCCCATTTGTTGCGTACATCTCGCCTTTTTGCCTGGTTATTTCTCACCGGAATGAGTATCGCCGTTATCCTAGGCTCAGGCTTCTATCTTTACCTTCGCCCCGGCCTCCCCCCAGTCGAGCAACTTTTGGAGATAAAACTCCAGACGCCGCTGCGGGTGTACAGCAAAGACAACAGATTAATAGCAGAATTCGGTGAAAAGAGAAGGGCACCGATCACAATCGAACAGATCCCAACAGTTCAGTTACAAGCCTTTTTAGCGGCGGAAGACTCGCGATTTTACGAGCACTTCGGGGTCGACATCAAAGGCCTGGTGCGGGCTGCAATCGAACTGGTCTCAACCGGTTCGATCCAATCTGGCGGCAGCACCATCACTATGCAGGTTGCAAAAAATTACTTTTTGTCACGTGATCGGACCTTTATTCGCAAGTTCAACGAGATACTTCTTGCAGTTCAGATAGAGCGTGAGCTGGAGAAAAACCGAATTCTTGAGCTGTACCTAAACAAGATCTATTTGGGCAATCGAGCTTACGGCATTGCTGCTGCAGCTCGGGTTTATTACAACAAACCGGTTAGCGAACTCTCCCTCGCTCAAATGGCCATGCTGGCAGGCCTACCCAAAGCTCCGTCTGCCTACAACCCACTCGCCAACCCTCAGCGCGCAATGCAACGCAGGGACTGGATTCTGGGCCGAATGAAGGAGCTCCAATACATTACTCCGGACGCCTACGAACTTGCCATTAAGGCACCACTTACCGCCACGTACAATGCGACGGAAGCGGAGGTAGATGCCGACTACGTTGCGGAGATGGCTAGAGCGGAAATGGTCAGACGCTTCGGAGAAGAAGCTTATACCGATGGCTACACTGTTACCCTGACGGTAGACAGCAAAGAACAGCAAACAGCAACTGACGCACTCAGGGACGGCTTGGAAGCTTACGATCGCAGACATGGGTTCAGGGGGGCTATAGGCAAAATTGACGATGAAATTCTGGCTGATAGTGATCTGTCCGAGGTAATGCTGAACTATCCACGAATAGAGTCCTTGATGCCTGCGGTTATTACGGCAGTTAATGATAAAGATAATGAAGCGCGCGCCTATGTCCGCCGCTTTGGGGCGGCCGTAATGCCATTTGAGTCAATGCAATGGGCAAGGCGTTATAAAACGGAAAATTTGACAGGCTCGAAGCCTGAAAAACCTTCAGACGTTGTCAACGTTGGCGATGTCGTTTACGTTCGGGTCGAGCAACTACCAAAAGCCCCTGCTCTACCCGAGGACGACGAACCTTCAGAGACCCTAGCCACCGACATTGACCAGCCGGTAAAAGTGTCACTCATGCAAGCCCCCAAAGCCGAGGGCGCCCTGATTTCTCTAGAGGCAAAGACCGGCGCCATTCAAGCTCTTGCAGGCGGTTACAGCTTTGGGCAGAGCAAATACAACCGAGCCATACAAGCAAAACGGCAACCGGGCTCTACCTTTAAGCCGTTTCTGTATTTAACTGCACTGGAAAGCGGCATGACACCGGCAACCATATACAACGACGCCCCGATCGTTTTTGACGATTCAGAGCTCGAAACCGCCTGGCGCCCACAAAACTCCTCAGGCCAATTTTACGGCCCCACGCCGCTTCGCGAGGCACTGTATCGCTCGCGCAACCTTGTCTCCATCCGGCTCTTAAGGGATCTCGGCATCCCCAACACTCTGAACTACCTTAAACAACTCAAGGTTCCGACAGAGAATATGCCCAAAGATCTCTCCCTGTCTCTGGGCAGCGGACAACTCTCACCCATGGAACTGGCTAGAGGGCTAGCTGTCATTGCAAACGGCGGATACGACGTAGAACCCTATCTGATCGAAAGCATTACAGATGTAAATGACGAGGAAGTATATCGGGCCCCAACTATTATTCTTTGTGATCGCGACTGCGATACCAACGGAACCGAAACCGAGACTAAAACCGTCAACGAAGATGCGATTGCAGACAATGACACACCCGCACTAACGGCAGAGAACGCCCCCGAAACGCGGGTTATGCGGCGACTGGCGGACGAGCGTTCGGTTTATATCCTGCACTCGATGCTTCGGGACGTTGTGAAACGGGGCACCGGCCGCCGCGCTCTGGCACTGGGGCGGGATGATATCGCAGGCAAGACAGGCACAACGAACGAGCAGAGAGACACTTGGTTTGCCGGTTTCAACCACAACATTGCTACTACGGTATGGGTAGGCTTTGATCAACCTGCCCCACTGGGCCGTAGAGAGTTCGGCGCAAGCACAGCACTACCTATCTGGATAGACTATATGAAATTAGCTTTAGAGGGTGCGCCATCGGCTTTCATGCCACGCCCGAACGGTATCGTTAATATTCGAATCAACCCGGAAACCGGAAGGCGCGCAAGACCGGGTGAGGACGGCAGCTTCGAGATATTCAAAGAGGAAGATGCACCCGCACCTTTGGCAGAAGAGGATGAGAGATCAAACGGCACTCACGGTAACGGAGATGACCTCTCACGCCAAATATTCTGAACACCAAACACGAAAACAAGCACCCACAAAAAAACCGGCAGGATCACCGCCGGTTTTTTTGTGAGCTCATAACGCCATCAATTAGATGATGTCATCCATGCTCTTCAGCGGGTAGTGCTCCGGGTAGCCTTTACCGGCAACACCGGAATCCACCGCAGCACGGGCCACTGCCGCTGGAACAACTTCCAGCAAGCGAACATCCATGGGCTTGGGAATGATGTACTCTTTACCAAATTCAAAGCTGTCGGCACCGTAAGCTTCGCAGATTTCCTGCGGCACAGGCTCTTTAGCCAACTCGCGAATTGCATTTACTGCAGCCACCTTCATCTCTTCGTTAATGCAGGTCGCGCGAACGTCGAGCGCACCACGGAAGATGAATGGGAAGCCAAGAACGTTGTTAACCTGATTCGGGTAATCTGAGCGGCCAGTAGCCATGATCAAATCATCACGAACCGAGCTCGCAACAGCCGGGTCAATTTCCGGATCCGGGTTGGAGCATGCAAACACAACCGGGTTTGGTGCCATCTTCTTTAGCTGATCAGCGCTCAGCAGATCCGGACCAGACAGACCGAGGAATACATCAGCACCATCAATTGCTTCATCCAAAGTACGCTTGTCAGTATCGTTGGCAAACATCGCTTTGTACTGGTTAAGATCATCGCGACCGGAGTGGATCACACCCTTACGGTCAAGCATGAAGATGTTTTCAGAGCTGATACCGCAACTGATCAACAGCTTCATACATGCGATTGCAGCGGCGCCCGCTCCCAGGCAAACCACTTTTGCGTCTTCAATCTTTTTGCCCTGAAGTTCAAGAGCATTGATCATACCAGCGGCTGTAACAATCGCTGTGCCGTGCTGGTCATCATGGAAGATGGGCACATTACACTTCTCGATCAGTGCGCGTTCGATTTCGAAACACTCTGGCGCCTTGATATCTTCAAGGTTGATGCCGCCAAAGGTGTCAGCAATACGCTCAACAGTTTCAATGAACGCCTGCGGGCTTTCGGAATTGACCTCGATATCAAACACGTCAATTCCAGCAAAGCGCTTGAACAGTACGCCCTTGCCTTCCATTACCGGCTTGCTTGCCAGCGGACCTAGATTACCCAGACCAAGGATCGCAGTACCGTCGGAGATAACCGCCACAAGGTTGCCCTTGGCAGTGTACTTGTATGCGTTCTCCGGGTCCTTCGCGATCTCACGAACCGGCTCGGCAACACCCGGGCTATATGCCAAAGCGAGGTCGCGGGCGGTCGCTGTCGGCTTGGAGATTTCTACACTAATCTTTCCAGGCCGCGGCTTGGCGTGATATTCAAGGGCTGCTTCTTTCAGATCTTGAGACATTGCCACTGTTCCGTTTGTCACGTTTAAAGGTAATAAGCCTTCAGGCGGCGAATGCCTGCCTGAAGGAGCGCGACATTATGGCGCGCTCGACCTCAAACGACAAGGGCAAGCCGAACAAATTATGACCAGTCAATACGGCGAATTGCGTATAATCAAATTTAAGGGCTTATTTTCGTCAGCACAAACGAAAAAAGCGCCCTCAGGCGCTTTTTTCAACTTTCCAGCAAGATCAGTCTTTCTTGCCACCAGCAATACGACCGCCAAACCGCTTCTGGAACTTATCGATACGGCCGCCGGTATCCATAACTTTCTGCTTGCCAGTGTAAAACGGGTGGCACTGGGAGCAAACATCTAGCTGCAGATCGTGACCGATAGTAGAACGGGTTTTGATCACATTACCGCAGGAGCAGGTTGCAGTGATATCTTCGTACTTAGGGTGAATACCTTCTTTCATGGCGAACCTCTGTGGGTCATGCCGCTACCTGATCGCGGAGCTCTTATTTGAGCTTTGGCGTCGGGCACCGCATGTTTGAATCAATGGAGAAGACGGGGCACAATCCATGCCCTGCCGCAAACAGACCGCGAATCTTACTTGCAATTATCTTGGCAGGCAAGCTTTGCAGGTGCATGAATCCTGACCCATACGCATAAACCATTAAAGGATCACCCGGTGCCATCAACCGCCCGCATTGCGCTGAACCGGCCACTAAGAAGGCTCTTTGACTATATTGTGCCAGAAGGCATCACTCTGACACCCGGCCAGCGCGTAAAGATTCCTTTTGGGCGCCAACAAGCAGTGGGTTTGGTGGTGGAAACAGATGCTACACCACCAGAAGGAATTACTCTCAAACCCGTGCAAAGCGTTTTAGAGGAATGGCCAGCTCTGCCGAGCGAAACCTTCCAACTCTTGAGCTGGGCGAGTGACTATTACCAACACCCGCTCGGAGAGTGTTTGTTCACAGCACTGCCACCGGCGTTACGTCGGGGCAGGCCAGCTCTCGAGAAAAGCGAGGATCGATGGCAAGCCTGCGGCAACGGCGCGATACTGCCCGCAACCGCTTATAAGCAAAAAAGCCTGTGGGACTGGGTTAGCCAACATGATCAGGGAGTAAAGGGCAGCGAGATCGTCAAAGCTGGCTTTACCCGCACACAATTAAAGGCTTTGAACGATAAAGACCTGCTTAAACCTGTAACAACCTCAGGTATAAGTTCCCAAAGCCAGCTCTATAAAGAAGAGGTAACGGCACCAACCTTATCTCCGGCGCAAACGGAAGCGGCCTGCCAACTTCCATCGCCAGATGACGGCTTCAACGCATCCCTCTTATATGGAATAACCGGTAGCGGAAAAACAGAGATTTACCTGCACTATCTAAAACAGAACCTAACCGCAGATGGACAAGCGCTGGTGTTGGTTCCCGAAATCAATCTAACTCCGCAAACCGTTGCCCGCTTCAAACGCTATTTTGGCGAACGCATTCTGGTGTGGCACTCCGCCCTCAACGACAGCGAGCGTCTGAGCGTATGGCTTAAAATTCGCAACGGCGAACCCATTATACTCATCGGCACCCGATCAGCCGTCCTGCTTCCGTTTAAGGCACTAAAAACACTGATTGTCGACGAAGAACACGATAGCTCATACAAACAAGGCGAAGGTTTTCGATACTCGGGTAGGGATGTTGCAGTTTATCGCGCCCGCTTAAACCAGTGCCCGATTATTCTTGGCTCCGCCACACCCTCGCTGGAGTCCTACCATAACGCCTTGAATGGCAAGTACCGGCTTATCCGTCTCGAAGAACGCGCAGGCGCAGCACTACCTCCATCAATCAGCTTGCTGGATATACGTAGCCGCCCCTTGGAGGGCGGACTCTCCCGCCCTGCCCTGCAGGCACTCCAACAAACTTTAGACAAAGGCAATCAAGCACTGGTGTTCGTCAATCGCCGCGGCTTCGCTCCGGTTATGATGTGTTTCGACTGCGGCCACATGGTTGAGTGCCCTCGCTGCGACACACGACTCACCTATCACCGGCGCGACCGGGCAATGCGCTGCCACCACTGCGACTATCAAACAGCAGCAACGGAGACTTGCCCGAAGTGCAAAAGCGAGACCTTCAAGCCCGTCGGCCAAGGTACAGAGCAGACTGAAGATATCCTCGCTGCCAACTTCCCCACTACTCCTATCGTTCGAGTAGATCGTGACAGCACACAGCGAAAGGGCAGCATTCAAACTATTCTTCAACAAGTTAACACCGGAGAGCCCTGCATCCTCGTCGGAACCCAGATGCTCGCTAAAGGGCACGACTTTCCGAATGTAACTCTAGTGATTGCAATTAATGCGGATGGTGGGCTTTTTAGCGTAGATTTTCGGGCGCCAGAGCAGCTGATACAAACACTGCTACAAGTAAGTGGTAGAGCTGGGCGCGGAACGAAAGCTGGAAACGTGGTTGTACAAACCTGCCATAGCGACCACCCTCTCCTCAGGGCACTCTGCAATGGCCACTACCTGAGTATGGCTGACCAGCTTCTGGCTGAACGCGAATCGGGACTGCTTCCACCCTTTCGTGCCATGGCAATCTTCCGGGCGGAGGCAGATACCATGGAGCAAAGCCTACAGATACTGGATAGCATAAAGCGCCTCGTAAATGCGCCCGGCATCGAAGTGTGGGGGCCTCTGCCTGCGCTCATCGCACGACGAGCAGACAGGCACCGAGCGCAACTTGTACTGAATACAGATAACCGGAAGCGTCTAAACAGTTTATTGAGTAGAATTTGCCAAACTCTCGAACAGCAAAGACCTCCCAAGGGCGCAAAATGGATGATTGATGTGGACCCTCAGGAAACAGGCTAAATAGTGTGACCCAGTCCTCGGCGTTCAAACTGTTACATTCCTTTGCATAAAACTGTACTGCAAAGGATTGCCGTTGCGGATACTGTGCTATTATTTTTACGATACGCTTAAAATGCCAGCAACAATCTGAGGTTGCGGTTCTCTCTTCATTTGTTCGTTCAGAGAGAAACGAACTGCCAAAGGAACGTGCTGTAAACGAGAACTGGAGATTATAAAATGTCAGGGAAATTCCTTGCGCGTGTGCTCGCTTTGTCGCTTGCACTTTTTTTAGTGGCCTGTGGCGGTGGCGACGATAGCTCTACGCCTCTAGCTGGAGGTGATGGTTCAGGAAATGGCGGGGGCACACCTGAAGAGGTAGTCAACGTAGGATCAGTCCAACTTCTGGCAAGCCCGGTTCAGATCGGCACGTCCTCGGGAGCCACATCAACCCTGACAGCTCTGGTTAAAGACCCCAATGGAATTTTGCTTCCAGATGTACCTGTTCAGTTTTCGGTCAATAACAATGGCACGCTGCGCGTAGACAACCCCAACACGGACGAGTCTGGCACGGCGACAGCGATTCTGAGCACGTCGGACGACGCTAGGAACAGAACGAACACTGTTAGCGTTAGTGCGGGCGGTAAAAGTGACTCCGTAGTGGTCACTATTGTAGGATCATCCATATCAATCGCAGGCCCTGACTCTGTCTCACTTGGAGACACCGTGCCCTATCGGATTACACTCAGCGATGGCAACGGGGATGGTATTAGCAATCAGGAAATCACTGTCACCACTAATAACAGCACAATTACATCTTCGAGCCTGACAACAACAGATGGTGTGGTGGACATTCAGCTGGCCACCCAGTTAAGCGGTGAAGACGTAATAACCGTTTCGGCGTTTTCGGGAGAAAGCTTAGTAGAGGCCACCAAGACCATTAGCATTTCACCTGAAACCTTTGTATTCGGATCTCCGACTGCAAACACAGAAATCAACTTGAACACACCTCAAGTGGTCACACTGGAATGGGAATCTGACAACGCTCCAGTGGACGGGCGTATCGTTCGCTTTAGCAGCACTCGCGGAACTTTACAGCCCGCAGACGGGCTGGTGACTACTTCAAATGGTCGCGCTTCTGTGCGGATAAGCTCAAACATCTCGGGACCGACGACCATAACTGCTAGAACTCTTGACTCAGGCCTTTCTACAGAGCGCACCTTTGAATTTGTAGCAACCACTGCTGACTCAGTCAATGTTCAAGCAACAAAGACCCAACTTGATTTCGGAGAAACTACTGAAGTACTGGCGGTGGTTCGCGATCAAAACAACAACCTAGCCAAAAACCAGCTAGTTACCTTCCAAATCGTTGCTGATGGCAGCAGCGGCAACCTGTCGTCTAGCTCCGGAATCACCGACAGTCTCGGCCGGGTATCCACAACCTACACAGCTGGGCAGTCGATCAGTGCTCGGGATGGAGTTGAAATTCAGGCAACCGCGGCTGACAGCAATGTCACCGGCTCACTTTACATGACGGTAGCACGGAGAGCCTTGAGGGTGGTTATCGGTACCGGCAACACTATTGTTGAACCTGATGAAGCTAGCTACCTGAAAGATTTCGTAGCTATTGTAACCGATGCAAACGGAGCTCCCGTAGAAGGAGCCTCTGTAGAGCTTAGCGTACTGCCGGTGAGCTACGCTAAAGGACGCTATGAACCCGCACCTTTCGATGACATCTGGATTCCAGTAATCTCCAGTGTGCCACCAGAGAATAACGTTGGAGTTACCGGCTATTGCACAGCCGAAGACACCAACAAAAACGGCATATTGGATGACGGCGAAGACATTAACGGCAACAACAGGCTGACGCCGTCCAATCCGGCTACAACCACGGTGTCATCGTTGATCACGAAGACAGACGGCTCGGGCAATTTTTCAATCAAGTATCCTCAGAGTGTTTGTAGCTGGGTTAAAACCCGTATAACTGCAACGGTGAGAGTCGGTGGCACCGAAAGTGTTGAAGACTATGACTTTGCTTTAAGCTGCGCGGCCAGTGACTTGAATGACTTGGAGATAACCCCGCCAGGCGGCAGAAATAGCATGTTTGGCACAGGTACAAGCTGCTTCGACACCAAGTAGCACCGGCTTAACAATGCGAGCCAAATAGGCTCGCATTGTTTTTTCCAGCTTTCCGACTCCATTGAGAATCCCCCCTCTTTCCCCGATAATACTTCACCCAAAACCCCAGTCGGGACGCCCGTCGTCTCCAAACACTCCGAATCATCGAGTTACCTGAAAGTATGAAAGAGACAGTTTCCGATCTGCTCCAGTCCGCACTGGCCGCGCTTCAATCCGAGGGCGCGTTGCCAGCCGACCAGACCTATTCGCCGCAAGTAGGCAACACCAAAGATAAATCCCACGGTGACTACGCCTGCAACATTGCTCTGGTTGCTGCCAAAACGGCGGGGTGCGCGCCCCGTAAACTGGCTGAGATGCTAATTGAGAAACTGCCCGAAAGCAGTGCCGTAGCGAAGGTAGAAATTGCGGGCCCCGGTTTTATCAATTTTTTCATGAGTACCGCCAGCGCCTTCGAGATAGTGAACACAATTTTGGATGAGGCTGGCGAATTTGGCCGCAACAACAACGGCAAGGGTGAAAAAGTTCAGGTGGAGTTTGTGTCCGCCAACCCCACCGGGCCGCTACATGTGGGCCACGGTCGAGGCGCTGCCATTGGCGATTGCCTAAGCCGTCTATTGGAGGCCAACGGCTACGAGGTTACCCGTGAGTTTTACTACAACGACGCGGGTGCCCAAATCAATAATCTGGCGCTCTCTGTGCAAGCTCGCGTAAAAGGGTTAACACCCGAGGACGAGAACTGGCCGGAAGATGGCTATCGTGGCGACTACATCACTGATGTCGCCAAGGCATATCTGGCAGGCGATACCGTTACCGCTGACGACAGAGAAGTAACGGCCAGCGCCAACCCAGACGATCAGACTGCCATTCAGGAATTTGCGGTGGCGTATCTGCGCCGGGAGCAGGATTTAGACCTAAAGGCGTTTGGGGTCGAATTTGATGTGTATTTTCTGGAGTCGTCCCTATATCAGGACGGCAAGGTAGAGGCTACGGTCAAACGCCTTCAGGACAACGACTATACCTATGAAGACGGTGGCGCCCTGTGGCTGAAAACCACAGAATTCGGTGATGACAAAGATCGGGTCATGCGCAAGAAAGACGGCGGCTACACCTATTTTTTGCCAGACGTAGCCTACCATCTGGACAAGTGGCAGCGCGGTTTCACCACCGTCATCAATGAACAGGGAGCGGATCACCACTCAACGGTTACACGGGTTCGCGCCGGGTTGCAGGCCCTTAACGCTGGCATTCCGAAGGGCTGGCCGGATTATGTTCTGCATCAGATGGTTATGGTGACCCGCTCTGGACAAGAGGTGAAAATTTCCAAGCGCGCTGGCAGCTATGTCACAATTCGCGACTTAATCGATGAAGTTGGCCGGGATGCAACCCGCTTTTTCCTCGCGGCTCGGCGCGTTGATTCCCAGCTGACTTTCGATATCGACCTAGCCCGCTCACAGACGAATGAAAACCCGGTCTACTACATTCAGTATGCCCATGCCCGTATATGCAGCGTGTTACGGAAGCTGGCTGCGGAAGGCGTTGAGCGCGGACTCAATGAATGTCTAGGCGACCTGTCTTTATTGACGCTCGATGAAGAAAAAGAGTTAGCAAACCAGTTGGCGAAGTACCCTGAACTGATTGCAAACTCTGCCATCCAGCGTGAGCCCCATCACCTCACGCACTACCTGAGGGATCTGGCAGGCCAATTCCATACCTATTACAACGCCCATAAGGTGCTGATTGAAGACACAGCACTGCGCGATGCCCGCATCAGCCTGTACCTCGCCGTGCGCCAAGTTATAGCAAATGGCCTAGACCTGCTGGGCGTAAGCGCACCGGAAGAGATGTAAGTAATAACCATGTCCCGAGACTATGCTCGTAAAAACCGGTCAGGCGCGTCCTCAGCCGCCACCAAGAAAAAGCCTGCTAAGTCTGCTCGCGCCCCTAAAAAGAACACGAAGCCAGCAGCTCCGGCGCGCTCTCAGCGGGGAGGCTTGTCCTTGAAGTGGATTTTTTCACTGGCAACGGTTGGTGGCTTTATTGGGTTTATTGTCTACCTGAACTCGGTGCCCCCGAGCGACGGGCCAAGGCAGCCAGCAACTGCCGAAAAGTCAGTAAAAGCTCCGGCAAACAAAACTGTGAAACAGGAAGAAAAAAAACCTGGCTTCCGATTCTATGAAATGCTTCCGGAGTCGGAGGTTATCCCACAAAAAGTCGAGGAATACACACCTGGTCCGGCCAAGCAGGACTTTGACTACTTGGTGCAGTCCGGTTCTTTCCGCAGCAAAGAAGACGCAGAGCGCCAACGCGCACAAATTGCGTTTCAAGGTCTAAGAGCTGGGGTGCAGCGAATAGAGCTTGATAGTGGTTCAGTCTGGTACCGGGTAAATGTGGGCCCGTTCACATCCCGCAGCCAAATGAGCTCAGCTATCGATAAGCTTGTTTCGATTAACATTCAGCCGCTGATTCGAAAAGTACCCAAGCAGGGCTGACGGCTCCCATATAGTTGCGAGAGTCTGTCGGGTGCGGCTTTTCAAAACCGTGCGGAGCCATGGATGGCGGAGCCGAGCGTACAGGGAGGTATTCACAGCGTGTTTTGAAAAGCCGCACCCGGCAGACTCCTACTCCAAACTACTTGAATTCCTCCAACCTGCCTCCATAACTGCCCAATACCGATTTCTATCAGGCAATTGGAGCCCTAATGACTACCATACTTTCCGTCAGACGCGATGACGAAGTTGCCATGGGTGGCGACGGCCAGGTTTCTCTGGGGAACACAATGATGAAAGGCAACGCCCGCAAGGTCCGCCGCCTCTATAACGGGCAAGTTATCGCGGGTTTTGCAGGTGGTACTGCGGATGCATTTACTCTGTTTGAACGGTTTGAGGCCCAGCTTGAGAAGCACAACGGCAACCTCACAAGAGCAGCCGTAGAGCTCGCCAAAGATTGGCGTACAGACAGAGCACTGCGCAAGCTGGAAGCGCTTTTGGCTGTAGCAGACAAAACCGCGTCTCTGATCATCACAGGGAATGGCGATGTGATAGAACCCGAACAAGGGCTGATCGCTATTGGATCAGGCGGCCCGTTTGCACAGGCCTCCGCTCGTGCGTTGCTCGAAAATACCGAACTTTCTGCCCACGACATTGTGGAGAAAGGGCTGGAGATAGCCGCGGACATTTGTATTTACACAAATCACAACCGCACTATTGAGCTGCTCTCTAAAGTAGAACCCTCCAAAACGTCTGATCCGGAGTAACCATGTCTGCAATGACTCCCCGTGAAATTGTTCACGAACTCAACAAACACATCGTGGGTCAGCAAGAGGCCAAGAGAGCTGTGGCGATTGCTCTGAGAAACCGCTGGCGCCGGATGCAGTTGGATAGCACTCTTCGTGATGAGGTCACACCCAAGAATATTCTAATGATTGGCCCCACTGGCGTGGGCAAAACTGAAATTGCCCGCCGTTTGGCCAAACTGGCCGATGCGCCTTTCCTAAAGGTGGAAGCCACCAAATTTACCGAAGTGGGCTACGTTGGGCGTGACGTTGAATCAATTATCCGCGATCTAGCGGATATGGCCGTCAAAATGCTTCGCGTCAAAGAAATGAAGCTTCATGAAGACCGTGCGTTAGATGCTGCAGAAGAGCGCATTCTAGATGCCCTACTCCCGCCCCCCAGAAGCTTCAATGAGGACAGCCAAGCTCCCTCCGAGGACTCATCTACCCGGCAAATGTTCCGGAAGAAGCTGCGGGAAGGTGAGCTGGATGACAAGGAAATCGAGATCAACCTCCGCAATCAGAGCGCTGGTGTTGAGATAATGGCTCCCCCGGGCATGGAGGAGATGACCAATCAACTGCAGAGCATGTTCTCTAACATGGCCTCTGATAAGTCGAAGCCCCGCAAGATGAAAGTTTCAGACGCGCTGAAGCGGGTAAAGGAAGAAGAAGCAGCCAAGCTGGTCAATGAAGAATCGATCAAGCAAAAAGCTATTGTTGCCGTAGAGCAGAATGGCATTGTATTCCTTGACGAAATTGACAAAGTGGCCAAGCGTTCGGAAAACACCTCATCCGATGTGTCCCGGGAGGGTGTTCAGAGAGACCTACTTCCCCTGATTGAGGGCAGCACGGTGAGCACAAAATACGGCTCTGTTCGCACTGACCACATCTTGTTTATTGCCTCTGGAGCCTTCCACCTGTCCAAACCATCGGATCTGATTCCCGAGCTGCAGGGCCGCTTACCCATCCGTGTCGAGCTGCAGGCGCTGAGCCCGGATGATTTCAAGCGCATTCTCACCGAGCCGGATGCATCGCTGGTTCAACAGTATGAGGCGCTGATGAATACGGAAGGGGTTAAACTAACCTTCAGTGAAGAAGCCATTGCTCGTATCGCAGAGATCGCCTGGAAGGTTAACGAGACCACAGAGAATATCGGTGCTCGGCGCCTCCATACGGTATTGGAGCGGCTGCTGGAAAGCCTGTCATTTGATGCGGGAGACGGCGTAACCGAGGGGTTTGAAGTCACTGCCGAATACGTGAATGAAAAACTTGGAGACCTATCGGAAGACGAGGATCTGAGCCGCTATATTCTTTGACCCGGCAATGTAGTTTGAAAGCCCTTGGCTCAGGCAGGCTTTGTGCGCCTGAGCCAAGTATTTATTCAGCTTTCGAAAACAAGTGGGTGACGTTTTCCAACCCAGTCGCCAGCTTGCCTTTCCCAGTTGCTTTTTTCTTTCTGCTCTTTGCCACATACAGTGGAAGCATTTCACCATAAAGGCTGGTGCTGATGGTTCGTTGCTCATCCTCCAAACGATCCCGCCGTAGCTTTATTCCATACTTCGCCAGCTTTGGCTCTAGTTCATCAGCTCGGCTACGCAAATCACTGCGGGTCATTTGATAAGCGTGTTCGCACACCATTCTGCGCGACTGAAAACTGAACACGTTGGAGAAAAACAGCTTGGCGTCGTCTCGGGTCGGCTCGAAAAGGACAATATCCTTATTCGGATAATCTGTGGCGTAATGAGCAATGCCCGACTGCATACGGGAGTAAACCATGGTGCGGAACATCTGCGACAGCAGGTTTGGCATACCCGAACGGGTTAGATCCCCGGGTGCCATGGTGCCCGCTCGCACGGCCGCGCTGGCATCGATGGGCACCTGAGGGTTGACGGCAAAAACCAAGTCAGCGCCATCTTCAAACGCAACCGACGCATGCAAACCTTTGCGCAGAGTTCCATCGACATAATACCGGCCATCTATGTCCACCGGCACATACAAGCCCGGAGACGCCGTGCTTGCTTGAATGGCTTTGGATATGGGCACATGATCAAACCCGGGAGCACCAAAGCACACCGCCTCGCTGCTCTCAACATCGGCTGCCACGATATACAGGCTACGCTTCAGCTGCCGGAAGTCGTTTGAGCGCCCCAGCATAGAAAAAGCCCGCTTGAGGTAATCGTGTAGGCCTTGGTTATCAAATAGCCCTGCAGGAGCCGCTTGAGTCAGTATGGTAAAGGCTTCCAGCAGGCTCTGATCATAGGGGTTGGTAATAAAGCGACGAACGGCTGTTGTGAGCAAGCCGGGAACCGCCAGCAGCCGCCCTGCCATTTCCTTAAGTGCCGGACGATAGAATACATCCGGGTGGAAAGGGTGAACCTCCGCTTCATTGCGGACAAAGATCCGGCACAACTGCGCCGTAGTCATCTGATTTGCAAGATTTGCTGCGACAAACGAGCCGGAGTTAACACCTACGTACACATCAAGGTTATTGAAATCCAGCCCATCCAAGGCTTCATCAAGCGCCCGGAGCGCGCCAATTTCATAAATACCGCCTAATGGGCCGCCACCGCCGAGCGCTAGCCCGATACGTGACGTAGGTTTCATTTCGGTTGGCTTTCTCATAGCCTTTCCTTTTCCGGATAAATAGCCAGATCAGATATTCTGGACTGTCTTACTCACAAAGTAGCAATCCGGTTTAGAATACGCACCCTATATTTAAAGGGCGGCACAATATGACACCATCTCTCTACCCCTAGGAGGCTGCCTACCCAGCTAGAGCTGCTGTTGTGGACATACTGGGCCGAAGGTAACGGCCAAAGCCCGCATTGCGCAACGCAAGATCCACACAACTCTTGATAACGTGAGGGGAGTCCAGCAATAGCACGTCTTTCAATAGCTTCACCGCCCACTCCCGGCTGACACTGCGAATAACGGATTTCACTTTTGGCAGGCTGGCCGCGTTCATGGATAGTGAGTCGTAGCCCATGGCCATCAGCAACAATGCGCCACCGGGATCCCCCGCCAGCTCACCACAAATGCCCACCGGTTTGCCCACCGCATGAGCATCCTGAGCTATTCGCACAAGCGCCTGCAAAACGGCGGGGTGATACGAGTGGTAAAGCTGAGCCACCCGGGGGTTGTTGCGATCTACTGCCAGCAGGTATTGGGTTAGGTCGTTAGATCCGACTGAAAGAAAATCAACACGATCGGCGATCTCGCGCACCTGATATACGGCAGCCGGTATCTCCACCATTACACCCACTTTGGGCATATGGATATCAAAACCTTCTTCCCGTACCTCGTGGTAAACCCGGTAAATCAGGTGCAGGGATTCCTCAACCTCGGAGATGTTGCTGACCATGGGCAACATAACTTGAAGATTGTTCAGGCCTTCACTGGCCTTGAGCATAGCCCGTACCTGAACAAGAAAAATTTCCGGGTGATCGAGCGTTACCCGGATGCCGCGCCACCCAAGAAACGGGTTCTCTTCCTCGATAGGGAAATAAGTCAGCGCTTTGTCGCCACCAATATCGAGGGTGCGCATGGTCACAGGGTTAGGCGCAAAGGCTTCCAGTTGCTCGCGGTAATACTGCCGCTGCTCCTGCTCCGACGGAAAGCGATCTTTAATCATAAAGGGCACTTCAGTACGGTAAAGGCCTATACCTTCTGCACCGTGAGACAAGGAGCGAACCACATCGGTCATCAAACCGGTGTTCACCAGCAAGGGAACACGGTGGCCGTCCGTTGTAATGCATGGTTTGTCTCGAAGCGCTTCCAGACCGCGATCCAGCTCGTCCTCTTCTTCACAAATAGCCTGAAAAAACGCCCTGAGATCTGAAGAGGGCGAAGCGAAAATCTGCCCCTCGAAGCCATCTACGATAAGCTCTTTGCCATCGAGCTGGTTAACCGGAATATCCACCAGCCCCATAACCGTTGGCACGCCCATGGCGCGGGCCAGTATGGCGACATGGGAATTACTGGAGCCTTTAACCGAGACCAAGCCGACTAACTGCCCCCGGGGCACTTCTCCAAGCATGGCCGGTGTAAGTTCTTCACTAACCAATACCGTGCGTTCAGGGTAGGTCAAATCCTCCTGCTCACCTTCCTGCAAATACGCAAGCAGGCGGCGACCAAGATCACGGATATCAACAGCCCTTTCCCGGAGATAGTGGTCGTCCATCATTTCAAAGTGGCGAACGTAATGCTGAACCACCTGTTTGAGAGCACCTTGAGCCCAGATACCTTCACGGATTCGGCTATTGACCTCACCAGGCAAGGCCTCATCACTTAGCATGCGCAGGTATACGTCAAACAGCGCCAACTCTTCCGGGCGCAAGGTTGATGTCAGCCGCCGAGCAACCTGTTCAATGTCTGCACAAACCGCTTGTACCGCTGACCGAAATAACTCCAACTCCTGATCAACGTCCTCCGCTGGCCTGTCAGGAACCACGTCTAGATCAGCCGCTGGATAAACCACAACACCATGGCCTATCGCCACACCAGGCGCGCCGGGAACACCATTGAAGCTTACGTCGCGGGCCTCCTCGCCGGTCAGGGAGAGGCCGCTGATAGCACCCGTCGCTTCACTGTGGGCAATAACGCCCGCCAGTTGGGCCGAGACCGTCACCAGAAATGCCTCTTCACCTTCATCGAAGCACCGGGAACTCTCCCTCTGCTGCACAACCAAAACGCCAAGCACACGGCGATGGTGAATGATGGGAACCCCGAGAAACGAGCGGAAACGTTCTTCGCCGGTTTCGGGAAAATAACGGTAGCGTGGGTGAGACGGGGCGTCTTCCAGGTTGATCGGCTCTTCTCTGGAACCCACTAGACCCACAAGCCCCTCTGAGTGGGCGAGGCTTACCTTACCCACGGCTTTTGGATACAGGCCTTCGGTTGCCATCAAAATATAGCGATTGGACGCTGGATCTAGCAAGTAAACAGAGCAGACCTCGGTGTTCATGGCCTTTTGCACCCGCGACACGATAATACCCAGCGCTTCCGAAAGATCTCGGGCACTGTTTACCTCTTGTACAAGACTTCGCAGAATGCTCAGCATGGGCGTGTTAGTCCGTCATTTCGCTTGATCCTTTAAACGCCGGTTATGCTCGCTCCTGTGCCACTGCTCCATATTATAGAACAGCCTTGGTGCGAGCTCTCTCAGCGCACGTCGATATACTTCACGCTTAAAGGAAACCACCTGTCCCAGCGGATACCAGTAGCTTACCCACTGCCAGCCGTCGAACTCGGGTGAATCCGTACCGTCAACGCGCACTCGCGCATCGGGTGATAACATCCTCAGCAGGAACCATTTCTGTTTTTGGCCCACGCAAACGGGGTGCGAGTTGTGCCGTACCATTCTTCGGGGAAGGCGATACCTGAGCCAGCCCCGGGTACAACTGATGATTTCGACATCATTGGCGCTTAAGCCAATTTCCTCTCCAAGCTCCCGATACAGTGCTTCTTCCGGCGTTTCTTCAAAATGGATGCCGCCTTGGGGAAACTGCCAGGAGTCTTGCCCTATTCGCCTTGCCCAGAGAACTTCTCCCTGATGGTTGGCCAGAATGATTCCGACGTTGGGTCTGAAACCGTCTGAATCGATCACGGCACAGTCCTCTTAGTAAAGTCGGCAGACCGGTCAAATATTTGCCGGTCGGATTTTTCCAAGTTGCGCTCATTCTTACAGAATCCCAACACTTCGGCAAACGCAGCTGAACTATAGCGGCCGTGGTAAGATACCGGTTTTGGCTAGCCCTGTTTCCTTGGAGGTAATCGCTTGACGCTCGCAATTTTTGATCTCGACAACACCCTGTTGGCTGGTGACAGTGATCATGCTTGGGGTGAGTTTTTGGTAGAGGAAGGTATTGTTGATGCCGAAGCCTATCGCAAAGCTAATGATCGCTTTTATGAAGAATACTTGAATGGCGAGCTCGATATACTGAACTACCTAAGATTTGCTCTTCAGCCCCTTTCGATTCACAACATGGATGAGCTTCTGGACTGGCGAGGCAAGTTTATGGAAAAAAAAGTGCGCCCCATGCTGCAGCAGAAGGCTGGCAAACTTTTAGACAGCCACCGCGAGCGCGGCCACACCCTGATGATTATCACGGCCACCAACCGCTTTGTGACCGAACCTATTGCCGAAGTGTTGGGCATTGACCATCTTATCGCCACTGAACCAGAAATGGTCAACGGCCGCTACACAGGCGAAATCGCTGGCACCCCAAGCTTTCAAGAAGGCAAAGTTGTTCGTTTAAACGACTGGCTGGCTGTTACAGGTCAAAGCCTGAACGGCGCCTGGTTCTACAGCGACTCGCACAACGACTTGCCGTTGCTTAAGAAGGTGGAGAATCCGGTGGCGGTTGACCCGGATTCGAAACTGGAGGCGTTCGCCAAAAGCAAAGGTTGGCGTGTTATGACTCTCCGCGATTGAATTCCCGCTGAAGAGACACTGGCCCGCCCTCTCTTCGAGAGCGGGCTCAAAGTTGATGTTACATAAAACTGGTCAGGGAGCGTACAAAGCAGGATTTGATGTAGTCAGTTTCGGGAATCCCAGGAATGATCGGATGATCTGGCGCCTGATGCCCCTGCTCCAGAAGCTGCACAAAGCGATCAATTTTGCGCCCGCTGCCCCGAATGATATCCACCAGCTTCTCCTGAGAGAGATGCATGGAGCAAGAGGCAGACACAAGAATTCCGTCCCTATCCAGCAGCCGCAAGCCAAGCTGGTTTAAGCGCGCATAGGCCTGCTCTCCGGCTTTCTGGTCGCGACGACGGGGAATAAAGGCGGGCGGATCCAGCACGACGATATCGTACTTTTCCTTTTCTTCCGCTAACGCTTTCAAGGCATCAAACGCATCGCCCTCAATGGTTTCCACATTTTCGAGACCATTGAGCTTCGCGTTATGGTGGACCGAATCAATGGCAGTGGAAGAACTGTCCACGCAGGTAACCTGAGTTGCGCCGGCGCTGGCTGCCTGAATGCCCCAACCACCCACGTAGCTGAATACGTCCAGCACCCGCTTGCCCGGTGCGTAAGCTTGAAGACGCTGGCGATTCATGCGGTGATCGTAAAACCAGCCTGTCTTCTGGCCGCCTTCAAGCGGCACCTCAAATCGAACGCCGTTTTCTTCTACTTCAAGCAGCGCCGCTTCCGGGCCATGGGCCTGCTCAACATAAGCGTCCAACCCCTCAACGCTACGCATCTTGCCGTCGTTTTTGAGAATGATGGCCTTCGGATGCGCCAGACGTTGAACCGCCCGAACGATGGACTCCTTCATCTGCTCCATGCCAGCTGTGGAGATCTGCACCACCACCGTATCGCCAAAGCGATCCACCACCAGCCCTGACAAGCCGTCGCTATCGCCAAATACCCAACGATAGAAGGGTTTATCGAATAATCTGTCGCGCAACGCCAGCGCCGTTTCCATCCGCTGGGTTAATCGGTTTGGCGTCATGCCTTGTGCCGCATCACGGCTAATCAGACGGCCACAAATGAGAGCGTGGGGGTTTACGAAAACGACCCCGAGTGGTTTGTCATTGGAAGCCCGCAGCTCGGCCTGTGTGCCTGCTTCAAACTGCGTTAGAGGTGAGCGCTGAATATCCACTTCGTTGCTGTAAACCCAAAGGTGGCCGGCCCGAAGCCTGCGCTCGGCGCCTTTGCGTAGATATAAAACAGGGAAATTCATTGCTGCCACCTAGGGTAGAGAAAAATAGGGCGGGAATTATACATTAACTGACGATACCCACACACGGGTCGGGAACGCAGTCGGGGCGCAGCTCCCAAAACACGCTGTGAATACGTCCGTGTACGCTTGGCTCCGCCCTTTAGCGCTTACTGCTCCTGCGTCGCGCTAAAGGTCCGGGGCAAGCCGTCCATGGCTTGCCCGTGAAGTGCTTCGCACTCCACCCATGGCTCCGCACAGTTTTGGGAGCTGCACCCCGACTGCTTCGACACTGGAGTGTGCCTATAACTGCTCTCGAACCAGAGCCAACAATTACTCAGAGACAGCTACATGCTCAGCGTAGGCATCGGCATCCATCAGTCCATCAAGCTCACCCTTGTCAGCAAGCTTTACTTTAAACATCCAGCCATCACCGTAAGGGTCTTCGTTAACCTTCTCCGGCTCATCCTCAAGAGACTCGTTAATCTCGATAACCTCACCGGTTACCGGGCTGAACACGTCAGATGCAGATTTCACAGATTCGGCAACGCCGGCTTCTTCGCCACCGGTAACGGTATCGCCAACGTCCGGAACGCCAATGTACACCACATCGCCCAACTGCTCCTGAGCAAAGTCGGTAATGCCTACTGTGGCAGTGCCGTCGGCGTCTACGCGCACCCACTGATGGGTTTCAATGTACTTCAGATCGGGAGGTGTTTCGCTCATAAGGGTAATTCCTGACAAATTTTTTGGGCAGTGTAACCGAAACCTTAGCGCCAGCGAACCTCTCTCGCCAGCTTCATGAAGGAATCCATGTATTGCACCCCCACATCGCGCTCACGGCGGCCCAGAAATATTTGTTTGGCGATGCCGTCCTTACCTAGTTTTACCGGAACTATGCCCAGTCGGTCGCTGTATTCGGTTACCAGCCAGCGGGGCAAAGCTGCCACCCCACGCCCTGCAGCAACCATTTGCAGCATAATATCGGTGGTCTCGATGGTTTTGTGGCGCGCCGGGCGCATGTTTGCGGGCACCAGCAGATAATTGAACACGTCCAACCGCTCAATGGCTACAGGATAGGTAATTAGTGTTTCTGGTTCGAGATCGGCAGCCTCTGCCCAAGGCTTGCCAGCCAGAACGTGATTGGCCGCCACCACCAGCACCTGTTCGTAATCAAAAACCGGCTCAAACACTAAGCCCGGCCTGTGTAATGGATCCGGGGTTACCAGCATATCGATATCGTGGCCAAACAGTGCACCGATTCCGCCGAACTGAAACTTCTGTTTTACGTCCACATCCACTGATGGCCACTGCTTAAGGTAGGGACCTACAACCTTCAACAGCCATTGATAACAGGGGTGACACTCCATGCCGATACGAAGTGTACCCGACTGCCCTTTGGCAAACTGGCCGATCAACATTTCCGCATGCTCAAACTGTGGCAACAGGCGGTTGGCCAGCGCCAACATGTGGTTGCCAGCCTGAGTCAGACGTAGCTGCCGCCCTTCCCGGAGCCAAATTGGGGTTCCCAGTTGTTGCTCCAATTTACGAACAGAGTGGCTCAGTGCGGACTGAGTGAGATGGAGGCGATTCGCTGCTGCTGTCAGGGAGCCCTCCGCCTCTACAGCTCGAAGAACTTCCAAGTGATGACGCTCAATCATTTCCCGATCCATGATTAGAATTAATGGCAGCTTGAAATAATACCATTATTTTTCATTAAACCTTAAAGCTAACCTAACCACTCCTATCAACAGCCTACTAAACACTGAATCAGGGGTTCGGAATGACCACAACACACAACCTCGGCTACCCGCGCATCGGCGCCCGCCGCGAACTTAAATTTGCTTTGGAAGCCCTCTGGCATGGCAATTCTAGCGAACAAACCCTGCAAGAAACGGCCGCAGGATTACGGGAACAGAACTGGCAAGAGCAGGAGAGCCTATCGCTGGCGCCTGTGGGCGATTTTTCGCTGTACGATCAGGTTCTGGATATAAGCGCCACGCTCGGCAACTTGCCTGAACGGGCCAGCGCTCAGAATGGCTCCGATCTGGACGCGTATTTTCGTGTTGCGCGGGGCCGCTCGCCAAACGATAGCGCCTGCTGCAGCGTACATGCGGGAGAAATGACCAAATGGTTCGACACCAACTATCACTACATAGTGCCGGAGTTCGATGCGGGTACAAGCTTTAGCCTGAACGCTGATCGCATTCTGGAGCAACTCGCCGAAGCCCGAGCACAAGGCATTAACGCCAAGCCGGTCATCATCGGACCGGTTACTTACCTTTGGCTGGGCAAGGCCAAGGATGACTCCGATCGCCTGAACCTGCTGAACAAGCTACTGCCAGTCTACACTGAACTGCTAACCAAGCTTGCTGAAGCCGGGGCCGAATGGGTTCAAATTGATGAACCAGCACTGGTTACAGAGCTGGACGCTGACTGGCGGCACGCCTTCATCCTCGCCTACCACGAGCTGAAAACAGCACCGGTAAAATTGTTACTGACAACCTATTTCGGGGAGCTCAGAGAAAACCTGCAACTGGCTTGCGAGCTGCCGGTAGCGGGCATTCATTTGGATGCTATCAGCGCACAAGGTGAAGTTGCACGGCTGGCGGACTGGCTGCCAGCCCACAAGGTACTGTCTCTCGGTGTTATCAACGGACGTAACATTTGGAAAACCGACCTAAGCGCAACACTTGATTTGCTGGAACCCTTAAAAGAAAAGCTGGGAGAGCGGCTATGGCTCGCGCCTTCATGTTCCCTGCTGCATGTTCCCGTTGATCTAGAGAGTGAAACCACGCTGGATTCGGAGGTCCGTAACTGGTTGGCCTTTGCACGGCAGAAGCTGCAGGAGTTGAATACGCTGGCCAAAGCACTGGATGACGGCCGTGAATCGGTCGCGCAAGAGCTGAACGCAAACCAAAAGGCCATCGCGAGCCGCCGCCAATCTTCGCGGGTTCACAACCCCGCGGTTTCAAAGGCATTGGCAGCCATTACGCCAGAGCATGGTCAGCGCAAGAGCCCATTCAGAGCTCGGACTAAGTTGCAGCAAGAGCGATTCCAGCTGCCAGCGTACCCAACCACAACCATTGGCTCATTCCCGCAGACCCCCGAGATACGGGAGGTTCGCAAAGAATTCCGCCAGGGAAACTTGAGCCAACAGAACTACACTGCGCGAATTCGCGAAGAAATTGTTTACTGCGTTGAGCAACAGGAAGCGCTTGGCCTGGATGTACTGGTGCATGGCGAAGCCGAGCGTAACGACATGGTGGAGTACTTTGGTGAGCAGCTGGAAGGCTATGTGTTCAGCCGCTTTGGTTGGGTACAGTCTTATGGCTCTAGATGCGTAAAACCACCGATTCTTTTCGGTGACATAAGCCGCCCCAAAGCCATGACTGTAGATTGGACCACCTACGCCCAATCTCTGACGAGCAAGCCTATGAAGGGCATGCTAACCGGTCCGGTGACGATCCTGAACTGGTCCTTTGTGCGTGACGACCAGCCGCGTAAAGACACCTGTCTACAGTTGGCTTTAGCCGTACGTGAAGAAGTGCAGGATTTGGAAAAAGCAGGAGTAGGGATTATTCAGATTGACGAAGCGGCCCTGCGTGAAGGCCTGCCTTTGCGACAATCAGATTGGAATAGCTATCTGGAATGGGCCATAGAATCCTTCCGCATCAGCGCCAACGGCGTGCAGGATAACACTCAGATTCACACACATATGTGCTATTCCGAGTTCAACGACATTATTGACGCCATTGCTCGCATGGATGCGGACGTCATTACCATTGAAACATCACGGTCGGCCATGGAGCTTCTGGACGCGTTCAAAGGCTTCGAATATCCCAACGATATTGGCCCGGGCGTTTACGACATCCACTCACCGAACATTCCGCAAGTTGAGCAAGTGACAGACTTGATGAAAAAGGCTGCCGAGCGGATTCCAGCGGAGCGGTTGTGGGTCAACCCGGATTGCGGTTTGAAAACGAGGCGTTGGGAAGAAGTTATACCCGCGCTCAAGGCTATGGTCGCTGCAGCACAGCAACTGCGGGCGCAAAGCCAAGAGAGTAATTCTGTGAAACAGGAGACTGTAGAAGCCGTTCAGTAACCCGAGCTGCTCTGATCAAGCTCGAACTCGAAGTCCAGAGCCCGGCACACTTCAGTTGAGAAGTTGCCGGAGCTATGGAGCTCAAACCAGCGATATCCGGGCGCCAAGTCTTCTACGGAAAACTTGCGCGAGCCGGAAGTAAATTGAATACAGGTGGAAGGGCTAGCCAGTAGCTTCACACCGTTCCTCTGCTGCTCGTGGGTCTGATGGATGTGCCCCCACAGCACAATCTTTACTTGCGGGAAGCGGTCAACTAACTGCCAGAAGTCTTCACGATTTTTAAGACCAATATTGGCCATCCAATCGGTGCCAATATCAACAGGGTGGTGGTGTAGCGTGATAAGCGCTGGCATCTCCGGATGCTGTTCAAGCATCTCAGCCAAAAAATCCAGCTCGGACTCCGCCAGCTCTCCATGCACTTTACCTGGAACCGATGAGTCCAGAAGAATAAACTGCCAACCACCTTGAATAATGTGACGACGATCTGCACCGCAGCGCGCTGCAACGGCCCTCAGGCTCGCAACCTGATCATGATTTCCAGCAATCCATGCAGATTCGCAACTAAAAGCGCCAAGTCGATCAGCCAAAACCCGATAAGCTTCTTCCGAACCATCCTGAGCGAGGTCGCCCGTGGCTAGGATGAGATCCGGCTGCCCGTGGGATCTGAGTACCTCGGTTATAACGGCGTCCAGACTGTCGCGAGTGTTTACACCCAGCAATGCACCATCAGCGTTCGCCATCAGGTGTGGATCGGTTAACTGCAGTACCCGAAGCGGTCGGGCGGTTTCCTTGGAAGTCATGATTCTTATCGGTCTG
The DNA here is from genome assembly GCF_023016045.1 of Marinobacter sp. S6332. Taxonomy (GTDB): domain Bacteria; phylum Pseudomonadota; class Gammaproteobacteria; order Pseudomonadales; family Oleiphilaceae; genus Marinobacter. The sequence continues at coordinate 95,701 of NZ_JALKAP010000010.1, forward strand.
CTTGCGGTCATCCATTGAGGAACAGATTCATGGGCTACCACCTAACTCAGGCTCCCATGGCTCACATACAAGTGTACGTTGTCAGCTTCCGAATTTATCACTTGCGACTGGAACCGGCGTCACATTCTGGCTCAACGCCAGTAATTTATTGCCGTTTTTGCCAACTCAATGCGCCTTTACAAGTGTACGGTTTTACCTCAGTAGCGGGCAAGCCAGATTAATCAGCGCTTTTTCCCGCACTCTTCTCAGCATTCTCTCCGGCGCTATCTACGGCATTTTCAGCGCCGGTCCAGGCCGCATGTTCAAGAGGCAAGTGGCCGAACCGAAGGCAGTATTCCAACCAATCGGCAAGAAACCCGTTCACCTGAGTTTTTTCATCCGGGTGATGCATAAAGCGATTGGGATAATCGTTGACTGGTGCGATTTGTGTATCACGATAGCAGCTAATAACCTCGGCCATCACCGCATCGTGGTATACCCGAACCGTCATCTGTGGATTGTTAAGCCAGCGACCCTTGTTGTGGATCTGTTCAAGCAGGAGGGTTTCGGTGTAGCGGGCGGTTTGCAGCACTTGAATTCGAACGCGTCCTAGGTATTCGTTTTCTCGGTGCAGCTCGATTTCACATACGGGCTCATCGTCTACCCTCAGCTGGCGCAGTCGGCTAAGCCGATGGTAATTGCCCTCACACAAAGCGCCCAGTTGACGCAGGTCTGGCACGTAGCGCTTGGGTTTCATTGCCCATTCGTTCATAACTACCATCCTGCCCGCAACCTTGTACGATTTAACTCCAGCCATTGAAGGGCAATGATTGCAGCTGCGTTGTTGATGCGACCATCGGTAATCATGGCGATGGCGTCGTCTGCAGATACGACATGAGCTCGTATATCTTCGCTTTCCTCTTCCAGACCAAACAAGCCCCCCGCAGATTCGGTACTTACTTTCCCGCAATACAAATAGACCATTTCGGTAGTGCCGCCCGGAGAGACCAAGTAATCGCAAATTTTTTCCAATTTGCTAAAGCTTAGGCCCGCCTCTTCCTCTGCCTCTCTTTGTGCTACCTCTTCGCTTGATTCGCCGTCTTCGTTCATTCCGGCGACCAGTTCCAGCAACCAAGGAGATTGCTCGCGCCCGAGTGCGCCGAGGCGAAACTGCTCAAGCAGCACAACTTCGTCTCTTTCAGGGTCGTAGGGGAGTACGCAGGTGGCGTCGCCGCGAATGAAGAGTTCGCGGGTAAACTGTGGCATGCTTCGGCCATCAAAGCGCGGGTGTGTCAGCCATAGCTTGTCCATGCGGAAGAAGCCTTGAAAGACGGTTTCGCGCTTTTCGATTTTGACGTCGCTGGCTTTAAACTGGAACGGCTTTGTCATGCTTTGCTCTGTTTGACTTGGGTTTTGCACGATAGCCGGTTGGTGTTGTTTATTGCAAGCCTGCTTTGGGTGCAAGACAGCTGTGGGCGAGCGCTTCCCAAAACACGCTGTGGATACATCCCTGTACGCTTGGCTACACCTCTCACTACTTAGTGCTCCTGCGTCGCAGTGAGAGTCCTGGGCTGGCCATCCTTGGCCAACCCGTGAAGAGCTCTTCGCTCTTCACCCATGGCTTCGCACAGTTTTGGGAAGCCTTTCCCCACACCTGCCCCATAGTTATGAGCAATACGCTGGCAAGCGCAAATCCTTAGTGCGCTGCGCCGCCAGCTTATTGAAAGTTAAACCTTATCGTAAAGCTTACTTCCAGACTCCACGAATTCCCGGGACTTTTCTTTCATGCCTGCATCCACCGCAGAAATCTCATCAATACCATGCTCTGCCGCGTAGTCGCGAACTTCTTGGGAGATTTTCATGGAGCAGAATTTCGGGCCGCACATGGAGCAGAAGTGTGCCACTTTGGCGGAGTCCTTCGGTAGGGTTTCATCGTGGAAAGCTCGTGCGGTGTCTGGGTCGAGGCCAAGGTTGAATTGGTCTTCCCAACGGAATTCGAACCGGGCTTTGGAAAGAGCATTATCGCGTATTTGGGCGCCGGGGTGCCCTTTGGCCAAGTCAGCGGCGTGAGCGGCGATTTTGTAGGTGATGATGCCGGTTTTTACGTCGTCTTTGTTGGGCAGGCCCAAATGTTCTTTTGGAGTCACGTAGCAAAGCATGGCACAACCGAACCAGCCAATCATGGCAGCGCCAATGCCGGATGTGATGTGGTCGTAGCCCGGAGCTATGTCGGTAACCAAGGGGCCAAGTGTGTAGAAGGGTGCTTCGTCACAACATTCCAGCTGTTTATCCATGTTCTCTTTTACTAGGTGCATGGGTACGTGGCCGGGGCCTTCGATCATGCACTGAACATCGTGCCTCCAGGCGATTTTGGTGAGTTCACCTAGGGTTTCCAGTTCGCCAAACTGGGCAGCGTCGTTGGCGTCGGCTATGGAGCCGGGGCGCAGACCGTCGCCGAGGCTGAAGGAAACGTCGTAAGCCTTCATGATTTCGCAGATGTCTTCGAAGTGCTCGTACAAGAAGCTTTCTTTGTGATGGGCCAAACACCACTTCGCCATGATGGAGCCGCCACGAGAGACAATACCCGTGGTGCGCTTGGCGGTCATGGGTACGTGGTGCAAGCGCACGCCAGCGTGGATGGTGAAGTAGTCTACGCCCTGCTCTGCTTGCTCGATTAAGGTGTCCCTAAAGATTTCCCAAGTAAGGTCTTCGGCAACACCGCCGACCTTTTCCAGAGCCTGATAGATGGGCACTGTGCCAATAGGCACCGGTGAGTTTCGAATCAGCCATTCGCGGGTTTCGTGAATATTCTTGCCGGTGGAGAGGTCCATGATGGTGTCGGAGCCCCAACGTATGCCCCATGTGAGTTTTTCCACTTCTTCCTCGATTGACGAGGTGACCGCTGAGTTGCCGATGTTGCCGTTGATTTTCACCAGAAAATTGCGGCCGATGATCATGGGCTCGGATTCGGGATGGTTGATGTTGGCCGGGATAATCGCCCTACCTCGAGCAACCTCACTGCGCACAAACTCGGGGGTAATTTCCTTTGGAATGCTGGCGCCGAAGGATTGGCCGGGATGTTGATCATCTGCCAAGCCCTGCTCCCGAGCTTCCTGTAGTTTCATGTTTTCGCGAATGGCGATGTATTCCATCTCTGGTGTAATAATGCCGTTGCGGGCGTAATGCATCTGGGTAACGTTCCTACCTTCAAGCGCCCGCAGTGGTTTGCGCTCATCCATGAAACGAAGCGGATCAAGCTGTGGGTCTTTCATGCGACGGCGGGTATATTCAGAGGTGTAACCTGACAAGGGTGCGGTGTCTTCACGCTCGGCTATCCATGCGGCACGGATGGCGGGAAGCCCTTTGCGTAGATCAATGGTCGCGTTGGGGTCACTGTAGATGCCCGAGGTGTCGTACACCATCACCGGCGCATTTTTCTCACCACCTAATTCTGTGGGTGTGTCCTGTACGGTAATTTCACGCATAGGCACCCGTAGGTCGGAACGGCTACCCTGTACGTATATTTTGCGCGATCCTGGCAACGGCTGTATCGCGGCGGAATCTACGCGGGCGGAATCACTGAGGTAAGTTGGTAGATCTGTCATCATTCGCTCCCGGAACATTGTTTTGGTATTCGGGTCGCGCATGACGGAGAGAGCAGTTCTGCCTTTATTTAATCGGCAGCATTGGCTCTTCGATGGTCTGGTCTCAATCCCTACGCCGGTATTATCCGGATCAGGTCGCGGGTTCTGCGTTGCAATCTCAGCCGGTGGCCCAAATACGTTAGGCCGCCAGCACCCCGTCAAGACGCGAGTCTGTAATGCATAGCACCCAAAGTGAGTGCTGTTTGCAAGTGTAGAGCTGAGCGCAATTATTGTCCATAATGACCGGTCTGTTTAGGCCGGTACGACTTTCCATGCCATTACCGATGCCAGATCCATAATATCTGTAGATATCCGGCATCCCTGTTGAGCGCCTCGAAAAGGCGCAGACGCGCACATGTACTCAGGAGTAACAATGAAAAAACGATTGCTTTCCGGACTTGTTGGCCTCTTGGCGGCACAGCCCGCCCTTTCCCTGGATCTGGTAGAGACCTACGAGAAAGCACTCTCCTACGACTCTGGTATTGCAACAGCGCAGGCCAGATTCGAATCGCAGCAGGCATCGAGTGATATCAGCCAGAGCGCTTTGCTGCCCCAAATTGGCGCCTATGGCGATGCCCAACATATTGATATTGATGGCCCCAACCAAGACAACAGCTATCGCGAGCTAAAATACGGCCTTCAACTGACACAGCCTCTGTTTCGCGCCGACGCATGGTTTCGCTATGACGCCAGCCAGTTTCAAACAGATTCAGCGCGTGCTCAGTACAATCTGGCCCAACAGCAACTGATTCTTGACGTCGCAACTGCTTACTTTAACGTTTTGCGTGCGCAAGATACGGTCATGACCTCTCAGGCCACCGAGGCAGCAATCCAGCGCCAATACGAGCAAGCTCAAGAGCGTTTTGATGTGGGCCTTATCGCCATTACAGAAGTGTACGAAGCTCGCGCCAGCTACGACGACAGCAGGAGCTTGCGCATTGCGGCAGAAAACCAAGCCAACATTGCCAAGGAGCAGTTGGCCCGATTGACTGGCGAATACACGAACGAGCTGGAGAACCTGCGCCAGAATTTCCCTCTTGGCAGTCCGGAGCCCATGGACCCGGCTGCGTGGGAAATGACCGCGCTGGAGCAAAACTGGTCTATTCAGTCTGCCATGTATGATCTGAACGCCAGCGAATCCGGGCTAAAGCAAGCCAAGGCGGGCCACTACCCCACATTGGATCTCAGTGCGTCTTATGGCAAGTCAGATGTGCATGGGGTTGAACAGAATACTCCGCAGTCTCCGCGGGATGGCGAAACAACTCAGGGTATTATCGCGCTGAACCTTAAGGTTCCTTTGTACACGGGCGGCGGTACTCAAGCCGGGGTACGCCAGCAGCGGTCCTTGGTGACCGTAGCGGAACAGTCGCTGAATACCGTTCGCCGCGATGTGCGTGTTAATACCCGCAGCCTGTTCCTGACGATCAACAACAATATTGAAACAGCTTCAGCTCTGGAGCGCACCATCATCTCCCGTCGTAGCGCACTCGATGCCACTCGTGCGGGTTATGACGTAGGCACCCGGAATATTGTTGAAGTACTGGATGCGGAACGAGCTTACTACGTGGCTCTGAGAGATTACGCCAACGCACGCTACGACTACGTCATCAACATGCTTCAGCTAAAACAGGCTGCAGGCACCCTCAGCCCGAGGGATTTGATTGAATTGAACAATTGGCTTAGCGCCAACGCACCGGGCATTGAGGCTCTCGCCAATGATAAAGAAACCCTGAAGGACCCGACCCTCTAGGTTAATCTTCAGCACTCGGCAAATGAATGAAACAGGGTGTGGAACCCAGCTTCCGCACCCTGCCTCCCATCACACCCTCGCAATGATTCCATCAACAACCCTATCCAGCGCACCCTTGTTCTTGTTGACCACCGAGAGCGCCCGCTGACCACTCGCCTGTCGCTCATCAGCATTGCTGAACAAAGCTGACAAGTGATGAAAGAGTTCATCGCTGTTGCCGACCATGGTCACACCGCCATCGTCAAGGAGCCTTTGATAGATCGTTTCAAAGTTGAACACGTGATGCCCGGAAACCACCGGAATGCCCCAGCCTGCGGGCTCTAAAGGGTTGTGACCGCCGCGCTGAATCAGCGAACCACCAACAAAAGCCACGTCACTGGCACCATAAAGCATCATCAACTCACCCATGGTATCGCCGAGATAGACTTGGGCACCTGAGAAATCATCGCCCAACGAGCGCCGCGCCAGAGAGAACTCATACTGAAGAACCAAATCCGCCACGGATTCAAACCGCTCGGGGTGGCGTGGCACGATAATCAAAAGTGCTTCAGGTTGATCGCGCAAAAGTTGTTTATGCGCTGCCAATAACTGGGCATCTTCGCCCTCATGGGTGCTGCCAGCAACCCATACAGGGCGGTTAGATAGGGACTGTTTTAACTGCAGTGATTCTTGGCGTACCGCCTCGGGTATATCCACATCAAATTTGACACTGCCAGTAACGGCAACTTTAGAGGCAGCCACCCCTATTCTGCGAAAGCGCTCTGCATCCTTTTCAGCCTGAGCAGCCACCCAACTGATACTGCGCATAATCGGCGCAACCAGGCGCTTAACACGCTCGTAACCCTGTGCAGAACGCTCGGAGAGCCGCGCATTGATAAGGAATACCGGCACGCCTCTGGAGCGGCTTTGGCGAATCATGTTTGGCCATATTTCCGTTTCCATAATGACCAGAATTCTGGGATTAACCCGGTTGAGAAAGCGGCGTATAGACCCAGGGGTATCGTAGGGTGCGTAGGCATACTGAACTTGGCTGCCAAACATTTTCATCGCCTGCGTGAGGCCTGTGTCTGTCATGGCTGTCATCAAGACGGTAATATCGGGATTGCGGGCGAGCAGCCGCCGCACCATGGGCGCCGCGGCAATCGTCTCACCTACCGACACAGCATGTACCCAGACAACCGTGCCACTGGCCCGAGGCACAAAGCCCACACGCTGCTGCCAATTCACCCTTAGCTCCGGCGTCTCTCGGCCTTGCCACCACAGCCTCAGAAGAATAAACGGCAGCACCAAGCGTATAAGCTGTGAATAAATAAATTGAAGCACACAGGACCCCCAGAAAACTAAGTGCGATATCATATCGTAAAGCCTAATCATTTGCTTCCGACTCACTCTTCCGGGCAGCATAGGCTAAGCAATGATCCACTGAGCTTGCAGGGCAGATTTCAAGTGACCAAGACATACCGCCGCCAGGCGCGCAATACAGACTACTCAGCCTACCGCCACCCCCGCTGGTGGCCGACCTGGATTGGGGTTTTTGTCATGTGGTGCTCAGCACAACTCCCTATCCGCGTTCAGTGGTGGTTAGGCAAGTGCATAGGGCTTCTTGCGTTGCGGCTAACCAAAAAACGACGTCACATCGCTGAGATTAATATACGCCTGTGCTTCCCCGAGCTTCCAAAAGCACAGCAAGATGCATTAGTTCGCAACACCTTTATCGCAAACGGCATTGGTGTAATGGAATTAGGAATAGCCTGGTTCCGAAACCCTGCAAAGTTAACAGACATAACGGAAGTTCATGGCAAAGAGCATCTTGATAATGCCTTGGCCGAAGGCAAAGGTGTGTTGCTACTCGGGGGCCATTACAGCACTCTGGATTTAGGGGGCAGTTTGGTTACCGAGTACATAGAAGCTGACGTGATGCAGCGGGATCACAACAATCCCCTGATGAACGCCGTTATGACCCGGGCAAGGGAGCGCCGCTATGAGACGGTTCTTGGCGCACGAGATCTGCGTGGTTTGTTCCGCAGCCTTCGTAACAACCGCACGGTGTGGTATGCCGCAGACCAAGACTACGGCCGCAAAGATATTGTTTTCGCGCCTTTTTTTGGAGTGCCAACGGGCACCATTACGGCCACCTCCCGTATTGCTGCACGCAGCCACTGTAAAGTAGTCCCGTTCAGCCACTTCCGGCGGCAGGATAAACCGGGCTATGACATATACTTCCACCCTCCTCTGGACCCATTTCCCAGCGGCGACGACATGCAGGACGCAACCGAAATCAACCAGATTCTTGAGCGAGAAATCCGCCGCGCACCAGACCAATATCTCTGGATGCACCGCCGTTTCAAAACGCGGCCAGACATAAACGATCCGGGCTTTTATGGGGACAAATAACACCTCTGCGGCACCTGTAATATGGTTGCTTACAGACAACAAGCCCGGGCACCGGAATCAGCTAAAAGGTCTGGGTAACCGATTGCAGGTTAAAGCTGGCGCCAGCTTGTTCTGGATTTCAACCCAAAATACTAAGGTTCCGCTTTGGCGGGCGTTACTCGCAATTCCCCCTTCGCTGGACCCGTCGCTCCCCGAGCCCAATCTGGTTATTGCTGCGGGCTCCGGCACACATAGGCTTTTGCTCTCACTAAGAAGGCGCAGAAACGCTAAGACGCTGGTGATCATGAAACCCGGCTTCCCGCGCCAGTGGGTCGATGGTGCCATAATTCCTGCCCATGATGGCGTAGCACAAGACCAGAAAACGCTGATCACCGAAGGCGCCATAAACACCGTAACGCCACTTGCCAGAATTACTGACAAACCGGAGGCTCTGTTATTACTTGGGGGGCCATCTGCACATTTTGACTGGGACGGCGACGTTGTACTCGGGCAAGTGGCTCACCTGATCGGCGAGTACCCTCAGTGGCGCTGGACGATCACAACTTCAAGGCGAACACCAGAAGCGCTCAAAACAAAAATTGGTGAGTTTTCAAGCGCCAAAATTACAGTGGTTACCCCTGAGCAGACACATGAAAATTGGCTCAACCATCAAATCGCTGCATCCCGAGCCATTTGGGTAACACCAGACAGCATGTCCATGGTGTGCGAGGCAGCAACATCGGGGGTACCAACCGGGCTGTTCCAGCTGCCAGAACTTTCCGGAAGCCGTGTTGCAAACGGCATATTGGAGTTAGTAAAAGCGGGTTATGTGGCACGTTGGAGTGATCATGCTGCGGTAATGGCAGGCAAAACCGGTCAGGAAAAAGCTCTTTGGGAAGCGGATCGGGCTGCCGAGTGGGTGATACAACGCTGGCTTGCCCCTGATACCCGAAAGCGATCAAAACCAAAGAGGGAGAACTCTTGAAAATCCTTCAGGCACTGCCGGCCCTTAACAGTGGCGGAGTAGAAAGAGGCACCGTCGAGTTTGCTGCGGACCTTGTACGGCACGGCCACGAGTCCTTTGTCGTTTCCAATGGCGGCCCTCTAGCGAAACGCCTTGAGGAACAAGGCTCAACTCACATTGGAATGCCCATCCATCGCAAGTCACCGGCGTCGTTCGGGCAAATCCGCCCCATGCGAACCCTGATTCAAGAGCTGCAGCCAGACATTATTCACGTGCGCTCACGCATGCCGGCTTGGATTGTGCGCCTTGCATGGAAGGGGTTACCCACGCATCAACGGCCAGGGATTGTTTCAACCTTTCACGGCATGTACTCCGTTAATCCGTACAGCGCCATCATGGCAAAATCCGATCAGGTGATTGCAGTATCCAATTGCGTGCGGAACTACATCATCCAAAACTATCAGGTTCCAGAGCAAAAACTGACGGTAATTCAGCGCGGTGTGGATGTGGATTATTTCCAGCGCAGAGAATTGAACGAGGCATGGCGTCAGGCTTTGGTAACGAAGTTTCCCGAACTTGAAGACAAACGCATTCTGATGATGCCCGGGCGCATTTCGCGCTGGAAAGGCCAGTTGCAGTTTCTTGAAGCCATGCAGGAGATCACCCGCAAAAATCCAGATTGCCACGGTATTATTGTGGGCGGAGCAGAACCGGGCAAAGAGCGTTTTATGCAGGAGCTTGAGCGATATAGGGAGAAGCTTGGGCTTGCCAACAAGGTGACGTTTCTGGGGCAGAGAGACGACATGGCAGAGCTATACCTCTTTGCCGATCTGGTGTGCCACATGTCCACCAAGCCGGAACCTTTCGGCCGCACAGTGACAGAAGCCCTGTCCTCCGGAACACCGGTGGTTGCCTTTAATCGAGGCGGCGCCGCAGAAACATTACAAGCCTGTTTTCGCGACGGGCTGGTAACACCGGATGATACCCGTGAGTTCGCGCAGGTAGCCCTCAAACTGTTACAGGGCAGAACTCCAGCAATTAACATTCCATACCGTTTTCGGCTTCAGGCGCAAACCGAGTCTACGCTCGATATATACCAGAGATTGGTGCAACAATAACCCGATAAAGAGCGGGCCCGCAATTACCGAAAGCGTTGCAGAGAGGGGATCAGTTTTTCTAATTGAGAAAGCACCAAATCACCGGCGCGATTGTCTTTATTGGCGTTACTTGGCAGACTAGGCACACCTGATCCCAACTGGTGCAGATTACAGTATCCCGCCTCCTGAAAGCGCAGAAGGGCTTTACGGTGGCGTTCACTTGGCCTTGCATTGCCTGGTTCCAAAACAACGGTTGGCTTTTGGCTCGCAATTGCTTCATTAACCATCATCATGCTGTCCCCCGTGACAAAAACGGCATCCGCCGCGCCAAGATAGCTGCTCATTACTTTTTTCGGTTCATTGCCCCACCAAACGGAGTCTGCCAACACTGACTGCGGCAACGCCTTTCTCAGCAACTGCTCACCTGTATTGCCCGTGCGCCGCGAGGTCGTAACAAGCCACCGGCAACCGTCTCGATCAGATAAATCCGCGACCAGCTCACCAAGTTGCCGCCATGTAGCTTCTTCATAAACAAAGCCTGACCCCGCACCACCAACAATAAGGCTGTAGAGCGGTTGTTGTGCCTGCTGCTGCACACTGTCTTGTAGCAAACGGCCCTTGCGGCTTTGCTCGCTCAGATTGGTTCCCGTTGGAACCAGATCCATAACGATATTGTGCGGCTCTCCGGTCGGCTCAAGGGTTAGGTGTGCTGCAAAGTCATTTGAATGTAGCCTACGGCTTGAACCCAAAAACACATTCGGCACAGACCACTTTCGTGCCAAGGCAATATTCAAAAACGAAGTATTCCCGCCCGCAGAGATGATCAGATCCGGCGGTGTGCCATCAAGACCATTTGTACGATAAAAAGCCTTGCCAACATTGGCACCTATGCCACGCACTTTGAACGCATAAGGCAAAAAAACACGAGCCGCTGGCCTCGCACGTAAACTGACCGTTTGCTCAGAGCAAACTAACTCGTATCGCTTCGACAACCAGTGCACCAAGCCCCGCGCTTGATTAACATGGCCGGGGACGCCATCTGATAAAATCAGCACCTTCAATTTGGTCACTTACGGCCCATTACCTCCTGATAAATATTGAACGTTTCGGCAACCATATTATCGACCGTTAACGCCTGACGAGCCCAATCAAACAGTGCAGCCTGATCCTGCTTAGCCCTTTCAAGGTTTTGTGTCAGCCAGCTCAATCTATCGCTGAGCGCGCCAACATTATCGCACTCAACTAAATACTCAGGTGGCAGCACCTCCTCAGCACCAGGCACTCTTGTAGATAGCACGGGCAGACGGCTCAACAACGCCTCTGCCAACGCATAACTAAACCCTTCGCGATGAGAGGCGAACACAAGCAAGTCCGCAACCTGCATCATTGCCCGGACATCAGAGCAAAAGCCCGCCAGCTTTACGCACTGCTCCAAGCCTCTGTTGCGAATCATGCTTTCCAACTTTGGCCGCTCAGCTCCCTCTCCAACAATAATTAATTGCCCATGGCGGGGCTGCCACGCTGAAATCAGATTATCAAAGGCCTTGGTAGGTACCAACCGACCGACTGACAGGGTTATTGGAAGATGTGGGTTCAAGTCGAAAGTTTGCGCAAAAGCGGATCGGTCAACCGCCTGCTCGGAATAAGGTTTCATACCGTTATAAACAACCCGCACATCAGGGTGTGTAAGATTGGAAACCACACCCTTACTGACACCTATCACTGTTTGCATCCTGGCAAACATTCCAGTCGAACGCTTACTATTATGAATAGTCCCCATTCGATACCCGGGAACTACGGCCCTAATCTGTGCCAGCATTTCAACCGCTTTGTTAGCTTGGGCATGAACGATATCCGGAGCTTCTTGTCGTAAAATCCAAGCAAGATGCGCTAACAATAGCGGATTACGGCGCCCTCCACTCAGGTCGAGCGGGATATGCTTCACAGACGACTCGAAGCGGCTACGGTATTTTTTATGACCTATGGCGACCAGTTGACAGCCAGCGCCCGCCAAGCCGTTACTAAGCTCAACGAAATGGCTCTCAAGACCACCGTCTCCATCTCCGGCCATGACCTGACATACTTTCATCAACAACCTCTTTGTATTAGTCAGGAGAATTGGCGCAACCCCTAACTGCCAGACAGAGCAGCCTGTGTTAATATTCCGCCTTTCGAAGATGCCAATGCTGACTGAAAGCTACACTTGGAGCAATTGCATGATCTATCCCGTCATTATGGCTGGCGGCACCGGCTCGCGACTTTGGCCGCTGTCACGGCAACTTAACCCAAAACAGTTTCTCAAGCTGGCCGACGGCCCGCTTTCGATGCTGCAGAGCACAGTGGCCAGACTTGACGGAATAGACGCTCGCAAGCCACTGCTGATCTGCAATGAGGAACATCGCTTTTTGGCGGCAGAGCAAATGCGACAGTCCGGACTTGAAGACAGCTGCATTATTCTTGAGCCTTGCGGTCGGAACACCGCCCCTGCCATCGCGCTGGCAGCACTGCGCCTTTGCGAAAGCAGCGATAGCGATGACCCGCTGATGCTGGTACTTGCCGCTGACCATCTCATCAAGGATGTAGAGGCTTTTCAACAAGGCGTCACAAAAGCGATACCTTTAGCCAAAAAAGGCAAGCTTGTGACCTTTGGAATTGTTCCCCATCAACCGGAAACCGGTTACGGATACATACACCGTGGCAACGAAATTTCTGCCGATTGCTACTCCGTTGATGGCTTTGTGGAAAAGCCAGATAGTCAAACAGCGAAGGCCTATCTTGAATCGGGAGAGTATCTCTGGAACAGCGGCATGTTTATGTTTGGTGCCCAGCAATACCTGAACGAGCTTGAGTTGCACCGCCCGGATATTCTCAAAGCCTGCCGCGCTGCCATGGCAGACACCGATGAAGACCTCCACTTTATACGGATAAACTCTGAGCTGTTCGCCAGTTGCCCCTCCGAATCCGTCGACTACGCCGTTATGGAAAAAACCGATCACGCTGCGGTTGTCTCTCTCGACGCTGGGTGGAGCGATATAGGCTCCTGGTCCGCTCTTTGGGAAGTTAGCGATAAAGACGCTGACGGCAATAGCCTGAGCGGTGACGTGATAGCTCTCCAAGCCAGCAACACCCTTGTGCGTGCAGACAGTAGGCTCGTCGCAACTATTGGTGTCGATGATCTCGTTATTATCGAAACCAAAGACGCGGTTCTTGTTGCTCGCAAAGACAAGGTTCAGGAAGTAAAAGCAGTGGTCGAGCAAATCCGCAATGATGGCCGGCACGAGCATATGAACCACCGCGAGGTCTATCGCCCCTGGGGCGTTTATGACTCCATAGACAGTGGCCACCGTTATCAGGTCAAGCGAATCACTGTGAAGCCTGGCGCCAAGCTTTCCGTGCAGATGCATCATCACCGCGCGGAACACTGGATTGTCGTCAGCGGCACTGCAAAGGTAACAAACGGAGAAAAAACCTATCTGGTCACTGAAAATCAGTCCACTTATATCCCGATAGGACAGGTGCATTCTTTGGAAAACCCGGGCGTTATCGATTTAGAGCTAATTGAAGTGCAGTCAGGATCCTATCTCGGTGAGGATGATATTGTGCGGTATGAAGACCGATACGGTAGAAAGTGAGGCTTTAAGTCTGCCTAACAAAGAGACCAAACAATCTAAGGGGTCGCAATGATCTTCTGCATCTTTTCTTTCAATAGGGGCCAGTTCCTAGAAAACTGCATCCGCTCCATTGAGAGTTGCGCCCCAGGCCACCCCATCACGATTTTTGATGACAACAGCGACGACCCTGAAACAATACGAGTACTCGAAAACTATAGTAAGACGCACGACGTCATTCGACCCGATCAAAATGCAAAATCGCGTCATCACCTTGGTGGGCTCTATGGCAACATGCAGCTGGCCTTCGAAAAATTTCGCCATGCTGACTTAGTCTGTTACCTGCAAGATGACACTCAAATGGTGCGAAAATTGGGTGACGACGACTTTGCTAAAATTGAACACGCTTTTACCGCAGAGCCTTCGCTCGCCTTTATAAGCCCATGCTTTATTCGCGGAATTAATTTTACTAAGAACGCCCAATACTCCTATAACTCTGGGCTTGGGCTCTATTTCAAGGAATCCACACCGCGCAGTTCAGGCGCCTATTTTTCCGCACTGCTCATAATGAAGCCCCAACGCCTGGTATCCGCCAAATGGACATTTTCTCACTCAGAGCCGGAAAATAATAAAGTAGCGGCCAAAGCTTTTACACTAATGGGCTACCTTCATGCCCCATTTGCTATGTGGCTGCCTGAGGTTCCAGCATATCGCGGCAAGAAAAAGACGATCGGTTTAAAGCTTGCTGAAAAAAAGAGAAACTGCGGTTACTATCCGTTTGCACTGATGTCAGAACAGGAAAGCACGTCTCTTAAACATAGAGACAGTCACAAGCTACCTATTGCAGAAGACTTTTTGCGCTGTGATGGTTTTGAACCACCAAAACCATGGGCCTATAATCCGCTGGCGAATACTGGCTGGCTGAAACCCTTAAATCAGCTTGAGGTGAGCGTCCGTCGTTTATTAAAGTAACTCAGGCGTCCCACGAGCAATCCCGAAGTTGTATTACCCCTGACTCAAGGGCCGCCTCTGGCCTCGGAGTCAAAGATTACTTACAGGACTGACACCATGAAGCTTTCTGTCATTATGACCACTTACAATTCGCCAGAGTGGCTTGAAAAAGTTCTGTGGGGATACAGCGTCCAGTCCCATGAAGACTTCGAGATGATCATTGGAGACGACGGATCTACAAAAGAAACCCAAGAGGTTATCGACCGCATTCGTGACGAAACCGGCATGAAGATTAAACACGTATGGCAGGAAGACAATGGCTTTCGGAAGTGTCGAATCCTGAATAAATCTATCTTAGAGGTAGAGTCAGAGTATGTCGTTTTTACTGACGGCGACTGCATACCTCGCAAAGACTTCCTAGAAGTTCATGCCCGGGAAGCGGAGCCTAATAAATACCTTTCTGGCGGGTATCACAAGCTCCCTATGAGCACCAGCAAGGCCATTACTAAAGACGACATCATCAGTGGGCGCTGCTTTGATCTAAAATGGTTAAAAGCTAACGGTCTTAAATCCAGCCATAAAAACAGTAAGCTCACGGCAACCCCGCTCAAGGCGAAGATATTTAACGCCCTCACACCAACAGCCTGCAACTTCAAAGGCTCCAATGGCTCAGCTTGGCTTAAGGATATCTTGGCGGTGAACGGCTTTGACGAACGAATGCCTTGGGGCGGACTTGATCGTGAGTTTGGCGTAAGGCTCACTAATTTAGGCATCAAGCCCAAACACGTCCGTTACAACGCTATTGTTATCCATTTGGACCATAAGCGGGGGTATAAAGATCCAGAGCTTGTCGCAGCTAATAAGGCTTTGCGTGTGGATTCCGAAAAACAAGGAATTACACGCACCACTCACGGGATAGAACAACTCTCGCGCCCCGAACAGCGTTAAGAACGGGGGCGTGACGACATCAAGTCTTGGCAGAGTTGGTAAAAGTTATCGGCAATCTCGTCACGCTGATAGCCTTGAAGCGTGTCAAAATTACCTGCGAGTTGCTCATAGATCCCATCATTCACCCAGCGGACCAGCATTTGAGATAAAGACGCCTGAGTTGGCTCAAAATACTCGACAACGCCGTTGAGAGCGCCCTTCATTTGATAGCCAGAAACAACCAGCGACGGTTTTCTGTAGAGCAGCACATCAACATCAATCCCGGACGCCTTACTTTTTCCGTATACTTCGTGATACTTCCGAAAATGAGTGTCAACTTGGATAGGTGCTAGCAAAAAGTCGATACTCTTAACTTTTTCTTCAAACACCTCGGCTGGCACGTAGCTTTCGCTGTAGTCCAAAGAGAACATCTGGCCTTCCAGTGATTTGAACTTCGCAAGAATCGACTGCGCTTGTTTATCGGCAGCCTTTCCAAGCAAAACAAGCCGAACCGGTTTTTTGAGCTGGGTCAAACACGCTTTGAGAGCGCTGAACACTAAATCAAAGTCCTTCTTTGCATTCGTCACCTTTCCTGTGATCGCGATTCGGACCTCTTCATCACTTTTCGTTAGGGTCTGATGTTTTGTTCCAAGAAATCCAAATGGCAACACCGGAGGTAACACCCGGGAAGCGGGTAGCCATTTGTTTTTCAGCACATAATCGGTAATGGCTTGATTGGGAAACATAAAGTAATCAATTTTTCGGAATAGCCTATTTTTTGCGCGCCACTCCCCGCCAAGCAACACTTTTCGAATCAGGTGAGAGAGGATGCCAAAGATGTTCACAAATGGCTTGTGGAAATGTCCCCAAGGGGCAAAATCGCAATGTGCATTATGCACCCTGACCATTGAGGGCGCTGCGGACTCGATTTGAGCCAGCTCATTCCAGTAGTGGCGAATCGTGTTGAAATATAGGATATCCGCAGACTCAAAGACGGCTTTCATTCGCCGAACAAACACCTCAACTGACTCATCAGGCTTTTTCAGGTGTGCAGTGAAAACGGAACCGCTGTTGGCATCTAACCCTGCATCTTCAAAAATTTTCGGCAGTGTCACAATCGAAATCTTGAAAAGGCCGTTTCCCAGAACCTCAACAATATTCCGAATCAGCTCACTGTGGTGGTGCAGCTCGACCACGACAAGATGAATGACCGGCTTCACTTTGTCATCCAATGCAACTTGATTCATAACGTTCTAACCAGTCCAATTCGGCAGAGAGCCGCCAGCATTTTATAGCTTGAATAAACGCCTAAGGGCCAACTCTAAGCTATTCAGTTTTTTGAGCCAGCGGCTCCCTTGCATGGGATAGTATCCCCAAGGCGTTGGCAGGTTGCTGTTCGTACACTCCAGAAAATCTTCTGCAATAGGCAGCACATCAGGCGACCGGGTATTTAAGTTGCGGACCTCCTGCTCGCTCATTATCTTATAGGGGTACAGCCCGCAGCCTCTTGCCCTTTCTGCCAACTTCAACGCTAGGGTTTTACGCTTTCCGCGGTATGCGGGCACCTCTGGTAGCCACATTGCGAACGGCGAAAATAGGTGGCCTATCCGTTCGAAATGCTGTCTCGCCTGCTGGTCGTTCTCGGGTTCATTTCTACGAAACAACCAGCCTTTATCCAACAACCTAGAAGGGCGAACAATCAGAATAGCTGAGAAGTACTGGCCTGCGCTCTGCCCTGTATCGCTTCGGCGATAGGCCGCTAAATCGGGATTGAAATCCAATGTTGAGACATCCCGCTCTCGGTTTATCCCTTTTAAAAAACATGGATGAAGAAATGCAAGGTTTGGATTTTCATCAAACGTGCGATCAAACCCTGCTATTTCATCGCTAGCAAGAGGCCGGACAACTTGCATGTCATCTTGCAAAAAACAAACAAGACTGCGGTCGGCCGCATACTCCAGCGCCGACTGCATATTGCCATACAACCCCCCCAGCTTGTGGGTAGACTGGTTTCCAGGCTGCAGCACTTCATGCTTCTCAGCGAGTCGGGCGAGCACATCGCGGGTGTACTCGTCGTAGCTTTCGTCGTCAAATATTGCAATGTCCGCATCCGGTACACACTGTTCAATTGTGCTTATACAGTGTTCCAAAAACCGACCGCGATTGAATGAAAAAATACAAAATAGAAGCCGAGTATTCATATAAAACCTATCGATCAGTGCGCTCGGGAGAAACTTTGCTCCAGAACCAAACGAAGGCCACTGGAAACCAAAAAAACAACCACAGCATTTTTATAGACGAAATAACGCCCTGTGAAACAGTCAACGTGAGAATAAATACCAACCCAAGTATGCCTACTAAGCGAACCTTTTCCTGACTCGCCAGCGCTGAACTGTATACAGCCTTAAATAGCAGCCCGGCCATTAGAATGAGGAATAGCACACCAATGATCCCCGTTTCTACTAGCGTGCCCACATACACACTGTGAGGGTGAAAAACGGGGATGCCATTGGGTTTCCAAAACGCCTCGACTGCAGGGACATACTGACTTTCTGTTCCCAGCCCGAATCCAAATAACCAAGAGTCCGGCGGATAGTCTATATACCCCCTCCAAATTTCTAGCCGATAGGAGGTTCCTCTAGCCATTAACTGATCCATTAACGACTCGGGGCCATAGGTGACTACTACCGCACCAACCACCATGGCGATAGCGGTCACTGAAATAAGGAAGCTCCTGAGCCTAACGCCAGAGTGCAGCTCAACGATGGCTATAAATGGCAAATAAGCTAGCATCGCAACGATGGGGCCACGGCTCTCGGAGAGCAGAACAGCCAATGCAACGAGAGCCAGGGTAAGCAACAGCAGAAGGCGGTCTCTTATTGCTGTTGGCGCGACTTGCTTGGCCAGAACAAAGTGCGCAATCGCCAGAAACACGATAAACACGGCGCCAGCATGGATAGGATTATGCAAGCCGCCAAAGCCCGTCAGTCGACCTTGCATGTCATCCAAAAGTACAAACTTTAAAATTCCGGCTAATGCAGCGCAACATGTAATAACCAAAAGATATTTGGCCCACCACACGGGGCGGCGCATTACATCAGGCAGCCATGCCCAAAGAGCCAGAAGACCAAACGCAGCTTCGATAGACCATCGCAGAGCGCGGAAATGTCCATCAATAGGACCGAGCCCAACAAAAAATGTCGTAATCCCTGCGTAAACGAAAAAACACAACGCCACTTTTAAGAGGGAATCAACTCCCGCAAAGCTAAGCCTTTTCGAAAACAGTAGCACCAACACAGCTGGCACAATTATGCCGTGAAAAAAGACCTTGTAGAGTTCTTGATGCGGCCCCAACACAGCGAGAAAGAGCCAAACAGCCATCAAAACGGGAAACTTAGAGGCCACCCGGGCAGAGAAAGAAGCTGGCGCCACCCCTGCCCCGCCTGTTGATCCCGAAGCGTTCAATTTGCTACTCCTTCAAAGCTAATCATTCGCCGACCCGCTTCCCTGCTTTCTATCTCGTCTTTGCGACTGCCAAACCCGCAGCCATGTTCTAAGCTTGCTTCGGGTCTCGTTACCACTGTAACGCCCTTTCGCAACATGCCTAATCCGAAAAACACCGGGAACTGAAATAGGCTCACCCTGGCTGCGCAGCAGCCAACGAAATGCACGGTCTTCATGGCACTTTGCAAAGCTCTCTACAGGCTGCTGATAGAGGCCTATATTTCGGCAATACCCCACAGCCCTGCACACATCGCCATGGGCAATCTGAAGCGGCCCGGTAGCTTTGGATATTTGTCGCGAGGTAAAGGATGTGGTGTCGATATCCAGCACCTGCGGCTCCGTTGAGCCTGCCTGAAGCATCGGGTTGTTTTCAGCCAAAAGGTCCGTTGTGCGCTCAACTGCCGGGAATAGTAGTGCTTCTTTCTTGCCTTGTAGCACCTCAGCCAACACATCGAGGCAATCGTCGCGGAACATCAGATCACAGTCTGTAAACCACACCCAATCAGCCTTTGTAGCCAGAGCAGCCCGATTGCGGCCGATAGCCCGACGAAAAAGCTGTTGCTTGGGAACTGGCTGCCAGTTCCAAGTAACCCCAGATACGCTCTGCCGGCCAAAAAAATCCAACAATGCCTTGGTTTTTACATCTTCTGGGCTGTAAAAAACGGTCATTGTTATATCAAGCTTTTGGGGCGGAAAAAGCACAACGGAACTCAGTTGATACACCAGAAAATGTGAGTAGTTCCAGCAATGGCTAACCACCTCCAATTTCAGGTGACCTTTTCGAGCGACTCGTTCATTTTCGCAAGGCAGGTTTGGCTCAAACCACCTGGCAGGTACCCAACCACCTGCCGCAAATCGGAAAAAAGCCAATTGGATTAGATTCCACATAGTTGTTGCCCTGGCCACGTCTGGTTCTTGAGCTCGGATATAGGGCTGAACCTCCTCCGAGCGGCTGTTCTAAAAGCGGGAAATTCTATCACGGAGCCGCTCGAAAAACAGAAAACCGTCCGTTAACTCAGCGGTCATCTTCTTGTGTGGGCCAGATGACAATGGTACTTTCCTGCTCTGCATTCCACTGATTGGATTCTTCCTGTGTCAGCCAAACTCATCGCCCTGTCTTTTAGCTTATTGTCCCAACTCAGTCTGCGCTGGGCACAACGCATTGGCCGTTTTCTCGGGGGTGTTGTGTGGAAGCTTGGTGGGCGTTCCGTGGAAACCACGCGTAAGAACCTTCGTGCCTGCTATCCGCATTTAACAGACTCAGAACGGGAAGAGCTGGGAAAGCAGAGTCTCCGAGAAACCGGAGCGACAGCGATGGAAATTCCGTTGATGTGGGAGTGGCCTGTTGAACGTTGTTTAGGTTTGATCAAGGAAATTGAAGGTGAAGAGCTACTTGATGACTACAAGGCCGACGGCAACGGATTGCTCCTGCTAGCACCGCATTTGGGCAACTGGGAACTGGCGGGGCTATTCTTCGCGTCCCGCTATAAGATGGCCGCGCTTTATAGCCCACCAAACCGTCCGGAATTTGAAACCTATATTAAAAATGTCCGTAGCCGCAGCGGTTCCGAGCTGGTTGCAACCGATCGGCGGGGTATTATGCGTCTACTTGCCATCTTACGCGGCGGAGGCGTGGTAGGCGTACTGCCTGACCAGACACCTAGACAAGAAGGCGGTGAGTTTGCGCCGTTTTTTGGCATTCCTGCGGTCACTATGACTCTCGCATCAAAGCTGATCCACAAAACGGATGCGCACCCGCTAATTACCTTTGCCCAACGGCTACCCAACGGTGAGGGATTCAAGATTGTTATCAAACGAGCGGATGACGGCATGATTTCAAAAGATATGGGTGAATCGCTTAGTGCACTGAATCGCTCTGTAGAGCGCTGCATTGAATTGGCTCCGGCCCAATACCAGTGGGAGTACAAACGTTTTCGCAGAACAGCGCCCGGCGAAACACCCGTATACTGATCAGGCCCCGCGGTAACCCGTCATAAATTCCTGCCAGAACTGATCACGCACGTTGCTATCCAGTTGCCCTAAGCACTTGTTCACTGAACGTTCGAGACGGCGGATGTTGCCTTTCTTCCAACGCTCTCCGGCGTGTTCAGGCATTATGCGGCCTCGGTCAAAATCAATCAGGTACACCTTATCTGCAACCAGAATATTCATGCAATTGAGATCGGCGTGGTACACACCTGCGTGGTGAAAGTTGCGCACACAGCTACCTGCTGCGCGCCAGATTTCTCCGCTCGAAGCCCCGACACATTCTGCGATAGGCTTTGCATCGGGAATCCGACGGACAATTAAAGACGCAGTGTAGAGCAGGGGCCCACGCATACGATAGCCTGCCGCGATGGGCTCAGGAACGGGCAAACCTTGTTTTAAGAGATGATTTAATAATCGGAATTCAACGACTGACCGAACGGCTTCCTCACGAGTAAACACGTAACCTCGCCGTATAAAGCGCCCGGGTAACCCACCACGGCAAAAGTGGCGCAAAACAAGCTCGCCACAAGGCGCGTGAATAAACCAGGCAGCGCCTCGACCACCTTGAGTAATTAAAACCGCCTGCTCACCCCAGAACTCCGGATCAAACCATTCTTCCCGGAAATGCTCTTTGGCGGCGAGGGACACCAAATAACCTCCGGTGCCCCCTTTATGCTGGATATAATCCGCCCCCACTGGGCAACTACCGCACGTGTGTCAGCCAGTCACTATGCTGCGGCAGCTTTCCCTTCACTGCGTCAAAGTACATAGCCTGCAATTTCTCGGTCACCGGCCCGCGCTTGCCAGCGCCAATCGCGCGGCCGTCCAGCTCACGAATGGGAAGAACTTCAGCGGCTGTACCGGTAAAGAATGCCTCGTCTGCGATGTAAACTTCATCACGTGTAATACGGCGCTCTTTTACCGGAATATTCAATTCTGCTGCGAAATCCAGAATAGTTTGGCGAGTAATACCTTCCAAACAGGAAGTTAGTTCTGGAGTATGCAGTACCCCATTGCGCATAATGAAGATGTTTTCGCCGGAACCCTCGGCCACATAGCCTTCGTTATCCAACAACAGGGCTTCTTCACAACCGCTGGCGATAGCTTCGTTCAGCGCCAGCATGGAGTTGATGTAATTACCATTGGCTTTGGCTTTACACATAGTGATATTAACGTGGTGACGGGTGTAGGAGGAGGTCCGCACCTTAATACCGATTTCCTTGGCTTCCGGCGACATGTAAGACGGCCAGCTCCAAGCTGCAATCATCACGTGCACTTTTAGGTTGTCTGCTCGCAGCCCCATGCCTTCAGAGCCCAAAAACGCCATCGGGCGCAGGTAGGCTTCATCCAGATTATTCTCACGAACTGCGGCACACTGGGCATCGTTCAACTCTTCCTTGGTGAACGGCATTTTCATATTCAGAATATGAGCGGATCGGAACAAACGGTCGGTGTGATCTTTCAGGCGAAAAATAGCCGGGCCATTCGCAGTGTTATATGCGCGCACACCTTCAAAACAGCCCATGCCGTAATGCAAGGTGTGGGTCAGGACATGGGTTTTGGCATCACGCCAGGGAACCATTTCTCCATCAAGCCAGATAACGCCATCGCGATCAGCCATCGACATGCTTCGTTGCTCCTAAAAAAGCGGTTTTGAGAGAGCTTGCATTCTAGCAGGAAATTTTGACGAAACGACAGCAGACACGCTATACCGCCATGACTTTCTGCCAGACAGACCGAATGTAAACCCGCTCGTCTACGAACGCATCGCCTGCCACCTGACTGTTGAGATTCTGCAGCGCCCGTCTATGAATGCTGGAGCGGAGCGCAATGTAGGCTTCCCGCAATTTCTCTGCATCGCTTACAGGCAATACACCTGCCCTACCCAACTCCTCCATCTGCCTAATATTGTCAGGCCACTGGGTCAACTCAGGGTGCAGCTCACACCAGGCGAGCATAAGGTATTGCACCATAAACTCCATATCCACAATACCGCCAGTGTCGTGCTTGATATGGAAAGTCTCTTCTTGCCTACTCTCCGGTGTGCCCATGTTGGCGCGCATTTTCTCTCGCATTTCTACTACTTCGTGGCGCAGCTTGTCTTTATCACGACTCTCGCAAAGTATGTTGTGCCGAACGGTTTCAAACGCTGAAATTGCTTCGGCACTTCCAGCAACGCCCCGGGCTCTGGCCAAAGCTTGGTGTTCCCAAGTCCAGGCGTCATTTCGCTGATACTTCTCAAACGCCTGTAACGTACTGACCAGCAAGCCGGAATTGCCTGAAGGTCGCAGGCGCATGTCGACTTCATACAGCTGGCCCGAAGGTGTTTGGGCGTTAAGTATGTGAACAATCCGCTGCCCAAGGCGCGTATAGAAAACCGCATTATCAATAGGCTTATCACCATCCGTTGTCAGCGCCGGATCAGCAGTGTGAATGAACACAAGATCAAGGTCTGAAGTATAACCAAGCTCGATCCCCCCAAGCTTGCCATAACCGATAACCGCGAAATCCGAGCCCTTATTTACACCTTCAGCCTGCCCGGGATAACCGTGGCGGGCGACCAGATTGGCAAAAGCAACATCCACAACGTGATCTAGCACCACCTCTGCAATCCAGGTTAGGTAATCACTCACCTTCATGAGAGGCAAGGTACCTTTGAGCTCAGAGGCAGCAACACGCAGAGTGTGAGCTTTCTTGAAGTGGCGCAGCGATTCCATCTGGTTTTCCAGATCGTCGTAGGAAATTCGCAGCATTTGCTGTCGCAAGTCATCCTGCAACTCGTCTCGAGCAGGCGGGCTGTATAGGCTTTCGGCGTTAAGCAGCTCATCCAGCAACAGCGGTGTTTCTGCCAGCTGCCGTGCAATCCATGGGCTTTCACTGCAAAGGCTTACCAGTTGTGCACGGGCGCCGGGGTTTTCCAGCAGCAGTACCATGTAAGCCGTTCGACGCAATATCGCTTCAACCAGCTGCAACACTCGAGACAGGGTCTCAGAGGGCTTATCTACTTCGGCCAGCGCCTCCAACAGTACCGGCATAAACTGGTTAAGGCGTTTGCGCCCTTGTGTCTGCATGGTTTGGACGGTGCGGCTATCACGCAAACTACTGAGGAGGCTGAGGCTGGCTGCCGGGTCTTCGTAACCGTGTTTTTCAAGCCACTGGGTGTCTGAAACTTCGTCAACCTCCGCCAGCCATAACTCGCACCAACCTTCGTCTAGTGATGACTGAGTGCTGCTATCATCCTCTTCGCTGGCGATGATGTTGGCAAAATGTGTGGCAACATTTTCCCGGTGCCGTGCCAGTTCCTGCTGGCAGCTGTGCCAATCATCAAACCCCATGATCAGCGCGACTCGTGCTCTTGCCAGGTCGTTTTCAGGCAACAACTGGGTTTGCTTATCCTCCATACCTTGCAGCGCATGTTCCAGATTGCGGAGGAAAACGTAGGCCTCGCGGAGCTCGTTGATTACCTGAGGCGGCAGCAACTCCAAGGCTTCAAGTTCTTTTAGGATGACCAACAATTCCCGCTGCTGCAGCTCCCTATCCCGGCCACCCCGGATAAGCTGGAACGCCTGGACCACAAACTCG
This sequence comes from Marinobacter sp. S6332, assembly GCF_023016045.1. GTDB lineage: Bacteria > Pseudomonadota > Gammaproteobacteria > Pseudomonadales > Oleiphilaceae > Marinobacter. Next base: position 120,069 of record NZ_JALKAP010000010.1, read on the forward strand.
ATTTCCCGAATGCCACCGCTGCCGAGTTTAATGTTGTTCTCCAGCCCTTGCCGACGCACTTCACGACCAATCATGGCTTTCATACTGCGCAACGATTCGAAGGCACTGAAATCAATGTATCTGCGATACACAAACGGCCGCAGGCTCTCCATAAGAACCTGACCAGCTTTCAAATCCCCAGCCACCACTCGGGACTTGACCATGGCGTAACGCTCCCAGTCTCGCCCCTGATCTTGGTAGTAGGTTTCCAGCGCAGCAAAGCTCAATGCAAGCGCCCCGCTCTGTCCATAAGGGCGCAAGCGCATATCCACACGGAATACAAAACCATCGGCGGTGATCTGATCCAGAGCTTGGATCAGGCGCTGGCCAAGACGGATAAAAAATTGCTGGTTATCCAGTGAGCGGCGACTGCCCCGGGTTTCGCCCTTACCGGGAAACGCAAAAATCAGATCTATATCGGAAGACACGTTTAGCTCGCGCCCACCCAGCTTTCCCATGCCTATAACGACCAAAGATTGCGGTGCCTCTTCACCAGATACCGGATCCTTCCCCCAAGGCGTGCCATATTGCTCGCAAGCGGCTTCATGCAGCCAATCCAACGCACCCTGAATGCAAACCTCTGCAAACGCACTCGTCGCGGCCATGGTCTCCTCAAGGTCGGCCCAACGCATTAAATCCCGCCAGATAATTCGGAATTGCGTTTCCCGGCGAAAACGGCGTAAAGCTGCATGTAAGCTGGGTTCGTCGGTGACATCGGCAAGACACTCACCCCAACGTGCTTGCAGGTAGTCGGGGGTAGTCGGTTCACCCAGCACCCGCGATTGCAACAGCGCGCAGACCTGTTCCGGATGCCGCTCAAGGGTTTGGCGTAAAAAGAGGCTGCGGGCAACAGCCTGAGCAATTACCTCTTCCGATAAGCTGGCATCGTCCAGCAGCCAATCTGGCAAACCTTCCGGAAAAACCGAAGCCCAACTGGCAGCAACATCATCTGCCAAAGGTAACGGAAGGCAATTCCATGGCTCGGACATAATGCAAACCCCTGTCTCTCTGTTATATTTCCGCTACTGTATAACGAACTTACCCGAGACTGAACAGGCCGACACCGGATGCTGAGAAACCGCTTCCCCCTCAATGCGGAACATGAAAAAAGCAAAATCCCCATGGGAGGGCTCATTCGGAAGCGGGCAAAAAACCTATTCATGGTTTTGCTTGCGCTTCTGACCATCCACATACTGATAATCTGGGCAGTAGAAGAGCTGACTTTGTTCGAGTCGCTTTGGATGACCATGACCACCATCGCGACCGTAGGCTATGGCGACTTTGCCCCCGTAACCTACGTTGGCCGCCTAAGCACCATTCTGTTCATTTTCGTGGGCGCCATCACTTTAATGACGCTGATTGTTAGCGACTTTATCGAGTACCGGTTCTACCGCCGGGAACGCATTTTAACCGGACGTTGGATCTATAAAATGAACAACCACATTGTCATCATCAACACCCCAAAACACGGCGGAGTAACCTATTTCATGCGTTTTGCAACGCAAATCCGCTCTGTTCAGGGCTATGAAACCATCCCTATCATGTTGCTTACCCGGGAATTCCCCAGCGGCCTGCCAGCGGAACTGTCTGATTTGGGCATAGTGCATTTCCACGGTTCCGGCTTCGATCCGGAGGCCTTGAAGTCCGTGCACGCAGGAAGCGCAAAGCACATTGTTGTGCTGGCAGCAGACGAATCTGACCCCCACTCGGACAGCCTGACTTTCGACATCTCCCACCGCCTCGCCGAGCTCAACCTTGGCCAGAAAACCACAGTAGAGTGTGTTACGGACGCAAATCGTAGCCGCTACAAAGAACTCGGAGTACGGGCGGTTATACGCCCCGTACGAACCTACCCTGAAATCATGGTGCGTTCAGTGGTAGCACCCGGATCCGAAAAGGTGCTGGAAGACATGTTCAATTACGAGCAGGACCACCCCCACCGCTACGATTTAGAACTGGATGATCTCAACTGGGCGGACATTGTCAGCGCGTTGATCCGTCATGGCATTGGGACTGCTCTGGCGTACATCGATCACAACGACGAAGTTGTTTGCCACCCCCCCATAAGCAAAGAGATTGAGGGCAAAGGCCTTATCGTGCTGGTGAAATCCAGTGATACACCGGATCTTGAAGTGATTAAGGAAGCACTGGAGCGCTACCGTAAGTTTATGGAGAAATGGAGAAACATGCAGGAAGATGCGACCATTGCTGATCCACCCGCTTCCACTACCCACTAAGCAACTTCCCTAGGCGCTTTCTATGGAATCCGTACTTTTCCAGCCGCTGGTAGATGCGCTTGCATCCGGGCAACCTCAGGCCGTTATTGACGCTGCCAACTTGTTTAACGCCGCCGACCTTGCCGAGTTTATTGAACAAAACAGCGAGGGCGATGCAGGTATCTCCCTGTTTCAGAGTCTCCCGCTGGCCCAGCGAGCAAAGGTGTTGGGCTACACCAACCCGGAGACCCAGCTGGTACTGACACAAGCAACACCCCTAACAGAGCTTGCGCTGCTGACCGCCGAGATGCCATCAGACGATCGGGTTGATTTCTTTAACCTGCTTGAAGAGCCTCGCCAGAAACAGCTTATCCGAAAGCTCGACGAGGAAGATAGGGATGACCTAACGGCCCTTTTAGCCCACGCCGAAGGCACAGCTGGCGCGCTGATGAGCACGGACTACGCCGTGTTTGAGTCTGGCATCACGGCTAGTGAAGCCATAGATATTTTGCGCAAGACAGCAGAAGACAAAGAGACTATTTACCAATCGTATGTGATTGATGAAGAGCAGGTGCTATTGGGCGTGGTTTCTTTGCGCCGCTTGATTGTTGCCAAGCCAGACGCGGTCATCGATTCGCTGCTCGCAACCGGTTTGGTAACAACCCAAACCGACACTTCTCAGGATGATGTTGCCAGATTGATCGCGAAATACGATCTACTGGCTTTGCCTGTGCTGGATGAACACAACCGCTTGGCAGGTATTATTACTTACGATGATGCCATGGATGTTATCGAAGCCGAGGCCACAGAAGATATCCATAAAGGTGGGTCGGTCAGTAATCTGGATACCGGCATTACGACAGCCTCCCCCTTCTCCCTGTATCGCTCCCGGATTCAATGGCTGGTTATTCTAGTGTTTGCCAATATCTTTACCGGTGCAGGAATAGCACACTTTGAAGACATTATCGGTGCCCACCTTGCCCTACTGTTTTTCATGCCCCTGCTGGTCGCCAGTGCAGGCAACGCAGGCGCACAGTCTGCAACGCTGGTGGTGCGGGGGATTGCCACGGGAGACGTGGTAAACCGTGACTGGCTCCGCCTGTTCAACAAAGAATTGCTCGTAGCGACAGCACTCGGCCTGACCATGGCCTTGACGGTTTGGACTGTAGGCATATTTCGCACAGAAATGGTTATTGCCACCATCGTTGCCATAACCATGATAGCCGTCGTACTGGCGGGCGGGCTTATCGGCATCTTGCTGCCGCTACTACTTAACCGGCTAGGCGTTGACCCGGCTGCGGCGAGCATCCCGCTAATCACAACCATTGCGGACGTTAGCGGGGTGCTGATTTATTTCAGCATCGCCACAGCGATTTTAGGCACCTGACCCAAGACGATTCGCCAATAGAGCCAACTGGCACCGACCAATGTCTGGCTCGGCTAGTAAATCCTGCAAGGGCTTACCCATTTCTAGGGCTTCAATAACAGACGCAAAGGACTGCTCCAGCCCACAAGCCGCAGCTTGAGCACTCAGCGATTGAATATCCAAACCTGCAAGCGGGACGCTTGTCTGCTCTAGCCAAGCATTGCTGAGCCGCTGTAAAAAGCGATCAAGGTCATCCTGCTCGTCGGTGTTTTCAACAACGGCGGAACCGACCATGTGTATGCCCGCAAGATAGTAACCTTGCTCGGCCTTACTGATCAGGTTTAAAAAAACCGGACACTGCTGGGCAAGCCGTTCGGCCCAGATAAGCAGGCGTTTCGGGTCACCGGACACCAACTCAAACTCGACTTCGTGTAGCGGCTTTTCCCGACCACCGCCTGCGATAACACCCTCATCCAAAGCGCATTCAATCACGGCATCGCCATCGTCCAGCATGATCACTTGGCGGGTAAAGTTGGTTTCAAAAATAGGCGCCAACCGAGCTAAGTTCACCCTGCCTCCCAATGATGTATCCGCCAGCAACCCCAAGGATAAATTCGGCCCCGAGACTGGCCAATCCCGTTCTTCGCGGCGGTGAGCACCATTGACGAACTCACCACGTGTTTTAAGGGTTTGTATATACTGGTTGCCACCCTGACGCACACGCAAGGCGGCTTTTTGGCGATTAAGCTCCGCATCTGGCGTGTCATAGTAGCAGTTCACCAGTGACTTCTTACTCCCGTTTTCGGCCTCTGGCTGAGCCTGCAACCAACTGAATGCCTTCATTAGATTGTCAGGCGCAAGACTCAGTTTTATCTCTAGCTCTTCAGCCATATTTATTACACCTTTAAATTCCACGAACCAAAAACGCAAAAACCGGTGACCCTAGGATCACCGGTTTTTAGTACTAAACTAACTGATTAGCTGGTTGGCTGATCAGAAATAGTAGGTACCACCGACAGCCAAAGCAGAACGCTCGCTTTCGTTTGCAACGCCATAGGCGCCATCGTCACCGTTACCCAAATAACCTTCTACGTACACGTACATATGATCAGACAGGTTGTGCAGAGCTTGAACAGTAATGTTGTCGCGACTTAGGTCGGAACCGTCAATTTCTTCAATTTCGTAAGAGAAAGCGAACTGGTTTGCACCCAAAGCGTAAACAGCGTGAACACCGTAGTTATCACGTGCGTCTTTGCGAGTCTGGTATTGACCGGTCAAGCTCAAGCTGCCCATGTTGTATGTGGCACGTACGCCGTAAGTGTTTTCATTGCTGCCATCACCCTCGTTCGAGTCCATTGCAACAGCAAGCTCCAACGCATCAAGTGAGTAGGTAGCGGCTAGCTGGTACGGGTAGGACTTTTTGGTCGTCTGGGAGTCAAGATCGCCATTTACCTGAACGGCCGCACCAACAACCAGCCCGCCAAAGGAAGGCGATGCATATTGAATGAGATCGCCTTCACCTGTGGTGTAACCACCGCCAAAGTTGTAAGCGGCAAACTCGTAAAAGTTCGAAATCTTGTCAATCGAGCGCTCATAAGTAGAGTCATCGGAACCTACCCAAATCTGACCGAAGCTGTCTCCTTTTACACCGATGTAAGCTTCATCCAGACGAGCCTGACCGCGACCGTACGACTTGTCATCAGCATTAAAGCCGTCTAATTCCAGCTTGAAGAAGCCAGTGATACCCGGAGCGATTTCGTGGTCATGCAATACGCCTAGCGTAGAACCATTATCTGCGTGCTCGAGACCGTTAGCACCACCAGCAACATCAGCGTGATATGCAACATACTGAATATTGCCGTAAACCTTCGGCATATTGCTTTCTTGCGCCAGTGCAGTGCCGGAAATAGTGGCTGCCGCGATAGCAGATGCGATAAGCGTTTTTTTCATCTTGTATGTCCTTTTGCGAGTTATTTCAGGTTTTAACAACGGGTTAATCCCGATTTTGTAAGGTGCCCCAGAAAACCGGATGGCTCCTATTTTACGATCGCCACATGTCAAATACATGACATAACAGCAACTTTTCCTATAACAAAGATTCGCGGTTAGGCGTCTCTTTATAGTTCAGTCACTTACAGAGCCCTCTTAAAGCACTGCATGATGGCTTATCAATAATACAAATAAGCCAATTTTGCAAATATTTAATGTCTCTCTTCGCCCAATGCCAACATATCTACGGCATGCTTAGCGCGTTGAAAGCATGAAAGTTACCGGCCCATCGTTTACTAAGCTCACCTTCATGTCCGCGCCGAAGCAGCCTTCCTTAACACGTTCTACACCTAAACTCGTTCGGGCGAAATCAAGAAAGCTGCCATAGAGACTTTCGGCTAAATCCGGGCTAGCTGCGTGCGAAAAACCCGGTCGGGTTCCAGATGACGTATCGGCTGCGAGTGTAAACTGGGGCACTACGAGTAGAGCACCGCCAGTATCAAGCAGACTAAGATTCATGCGCCCTGCCTCATCGGGGAAAATTCGATAAGCGAGAATTTTCCTGCACAATTCCTGCGCTTCATTCTGCCCATCTCCCCGCTCTATGCCTAACAGCAAAAGAACGCCTGCATCTATGCACGAAACTTCATGCCCGCCAACTTCGACACCTGCTTTCAATACCCGCTGGACAAGCCCTTTCATGTGGCTTTTAACAACTCCCGAGGTGCAAGAAAATTACAAACAAGCAAGAGTGTATCCATGCATATAGGTTCCCGCAACCCCGATTAACGGATAGCCTCAGCCTGCAATTTGCTCTGCTTTGGCGATCACCTCGTCAACACCTCTCATTAGAGCATCCACAATCGCGGGCTCAGACGCAGAGTGGCCCGCTTCACGAATGATTCTCAAGTCCGCCTCCGGCCAGGCCTTGCTGAGTGCGAGAGCATTGTCTAAAGGGCAAACCATGTCGTAGCGCCCATGCACAATGATGCCGGGAATATCCCGGAGCTTATGCGCATTCCTTAGTATTTGGTTGTCTTCTAAAAAGGACCCGTTCATAAAGTAGTGGCATTCGATTCGCGCCAGAGCAATGGCTACATGGGGGTGGCCAAAATGCTCAATAACTCCCGGATTCGGGTGCAAAGTTGCGCAGCGGCCTTCCCATATAGACCAGGCTTTCGCAGCCTGTATCTGCTCCAGCTCGTTGCTACTGGTGAGCCTGCGGTAGTATGCGCTCACCATATCCTTGCGCTCATCCACCGGTATCGGCGCCTCAAAGTCCTGCCAATAATCCGGAAATACGCGGCTTGCGCCATCTTGATAGAACCAGGAAATATCTCGGGGCCGGCAAAGAAAGATACCTCTAAGAACCAGCCCCATAACCCGCTGAGTATGGGTTTGAGCGTATACCAAACTAAGAGTCGACCCCCAACTCCCACCGAACAGCAGCCAGCGTTCTATGCCTAAAAACGTACGAATTGTTTCCATATCCTGAACCAGCTTGCCTGTGCTGTTTCCCTTCAACTCCGCAAGGGGTGTTGAGCGGCCTGCTCCACGCTGATCCCATAGAATGATGCGAAAGCGCTCTGCATCAAAAAAGCGGCGGTGATAATCTTCACAGCCTCCACCCGGCCCCCCATGCACAAACAGCACAGGAATCCCTTCTGGATTGCCGCTTTCCTCGACATACAACTCATGGGGCGCCTCTACCGCCAGCCGGTGTTTTGCGTAGGGCTTGATATCGGGGTAAAGGGCAAGCATGTGTCACTCCACTGTTCAGATTGGTTACCTAGATAGTGTAGCGGAGTTGAACCAAGACGGGACCGCATTTGCAAAGAATCAAGACCAAAAAAAGGCCGGGGCTGTATTACCAGCGCCGGCCTGATTTGGAGCGTAAACCTTACTTCTTGTTCGCGCGCTTGCGCTCGTTCTCGGTAAGGTGTTTTTTACGCAGACGAATGGACTTAGGCGTTACTTCAACTAGTTCATCGTCATCGATAAACTCCAGCGCCTGCTCAAGGGTGAACTTGATCGGTGGCACCAAGCCAATAACCTCATCCTTGCCAGAGGCTCGCATGTTGTCCAGCTTCTTGCCTTTGGTAGGGTTGATCACCAAATCGTTTTCGCGGCTATGGATACCGCAAAGCTGTCCTTCGTATATGTCCTGACCCGGATCGAGGAACAGCTTGCCGCGGCTTTGGAGCGTTTCCAGCGAGTAGGTCAACGCTGTGCCTGTGGCCATGGAAACCAATACGCCATTTTGGCGACTAGTGACATCGCCACTCTTGATCGGACCATAGTGACTGAAGGTTGAGGTAAGAATACCGGTACCGGAGGTCATGGTCAGAAAGCTGTTACGGAAGCCGATCAACCCACGGGCAGGAATGGTGTACTCAAGGCGCATACGGCCCTTACCATCCGGCACCATGTTGGTGAGCTCGCCTTTACGCAGACCCATTTGCTCCATCAAAGAGCCCTGATGCTGCTCTTCAATATCAACAATCACGTTCTCGTAAGGCTCTTGCTTCTCGCCGTCAACTTCTTTGATAACAACTTCAGGGCGACCTACCGCCAGCTCGAAGTTCTCACGACGCATGTTCTCGATCAGAACCGACAGGTGTAACTCGCCACGGCCAGATACCTTGAACTTGTCTGCTGAATCACCTTCTTCAACGCGCAAAGCAACGTTGTGCAGCAACTCTTTTTCAAGGCGATCTTTGATATTCCGGCTTGTCACAAACTTGCCTTCCTTACCACAGAAAGGCGAATCGTTTACCTGAAATGTCATCGAAACCGTCGGCTCATCAACTGTGAGCGGCGGCAAAGCCTCCACGTTATTCATGTCGCACAAAGTGTCGGAAATATACAAAGCGTCCAGCCCACTGACGCACACGATATCGCCCGCCTGAGCTTCTTCGACTTCTACGCGCTGCAAGCCGGAGTGCCCCATAATTTTAAGGATACGACCTTGGCGTTTTTTACCATCGGCACCAATAGCAACGACCGGCGAGTTGGTTTTGATCTTGCCGCGAGCAATTCGGCCTATGCCAATTACACCTAGAAAGCTGCTGTAATCCAGCTGGGATATCTGCATCTGGAAGGGACCTTCTGGATCAACAGAGGGCGCAGGTACATGATCAACAATCGCCTGAAATACGGCATCCATGTTATCTGCAAGATCTTCATGATCCAGGCCAGCAACACCGTTCAGCGCGCTGGCATAAACGATTGGAAAATCTAATTGCTCATCTGTAGCACCAAGGCTATCAAACAGATCGAAAACCTGATCTACAACCCAGTCCGGGCGAGCGCCCGGGCGGTCGACCTTGTTCACGACTACAATCGGGCGCAAACCCGCTGCGAAGGCTTTTTGGGTTACAAAGCGTGTCTGGGGCATGGGGCCATCGATGGAATCTACCACCAGCAGCACACAATCCACCATGCTCATTACCCGCTCTACTTCGCCACCAAAATCCGCGTGGCCAGGTGTGTCTACGATGTTGATGTCGTAGCCGTTCCATTTCAGCGCGGTATTTTTAGCAAGAATGGTAATGCCCCGCTCTTTTTCCTGATCGTTGGAATCCATAACGCGCTCGTTTTCGAGCTCTTTGCGATCCAGCGTTCCAGACAAGCGCAGCAGCTTGTCTACCAGCGTGGTCTTACCATGGTCAACGTGGGCGATAATGGCGATATTACGAAGTTTTTCAATCACAAAATTAATCCTGCGGCATGCACTCAATGACCTGAGAAGGTCGTTCTCGGGCAAGGCCCGCACATGCCATCTCAAATCTGTAAAATGAACTCATCTACCGAAACCTGAAGGTCCGGCGCCTCACGTGTAACATCCGGATCGATGGCCCGGGCACACGCGGAGAAAATGAAGCGGCGCGCAGTATATCGAAAACTCTGCACCGTTTATATGAAGAAGAACGCCTATTTCTTAATCAGCTTTACCAAACCAAGCTTGGCGCACCAACTTGGCGCAACGCACCGGCCGGCTGCACCATAACGCACCAAATTAGTGCAGCCAGACAGCCCGGGACCAACCCGACTCAACCAACTCCGTTATATAATTGAGGCAGATAATGCGGCTTGCCGGCTGAAAACTTCCTAATTCGGGATATTCAAATCAAAACTGGCAAGCACCTTGCTTTAACCCTGCCAACAAGTTTTTAAACCTTCTGCGCATCTGAAATGTGAAGGTAAGAATCAACAGCTTTTGCTAAGCTGCGCAGACCTGTACACCAGACCGGAATTCGGCCCTGTAGAACGATCCGGAACACTGATCACGAATTCACCCGCGGTGCGGGATTACTTACGGAGCATACACATGTCCAAGACAGCTGATTTGATCAACGAGCACGAAGTGAAATGGGTTGATATGCGGTTCACTGACAGCCGCGGCAAAGAACAACACGTCACTATACCTGCGACCGAGGTCAACGAAGACTTCTTCACCGAAGGCAAAATGTTTGACGGCTCATCTATCGCCGGCTGGAAAGGCATCAATGAATCCGACATGATCCTAATGCCGGACGACAGTAGCTCCGTTCTTGACCCATTCACCGAAGAAAGCACCATCAACATTACCTGCGACATCGTTGAGCCATCAACCATGCAAGGCTACGAGCGCGACCCACGCTCTGTTGCCCGTAGAGCCGAAGAGTATTTAAAATCCACAGGCATCGCAGACGGCGCTTTGTTTGGCCCTGAGCCAGAGTTTTTCGTTTTCGATTCCGCGAAGTGGAAAACAGACATGCAGGGCTCCATGTATTCGCTGCACTCCGAAGAAGCGGCTTGGGTTTCCGGCGACGACTTCGACAGCAACAACATTGGCCACCGCCCCGGCGTTAAAGGCGGCTACTTCCCCGTACCACCGGTAGACAGCCTGCACGATCTGCGCGGCGCCATGTGCGCAGCAATGGAATCCATGGGGCTGGTTATTGAAGTGCATCACCATGAGGTAGGCACGGCAGGCCAGTGTGAAATTGGTGTTGGCCCGAACACCCTGACCAAAAAAGCCGATGAAGTTCAGATCCTTAAGTACTGCGTGCACAACGTAGCCCACGCCTACGGCAAAACCGCTACCTTTATGCCCAAGCCGGTTGTCGGTGATAACGGCTCAGGCATGCATGTGCACATGAGCCTAAACAAAGACGGCAAAAACCTATTTGCTGGTGACAGCTACGCGGGCCTGAGTGAAATGGCGCTGTTCTACGTGGGCGGCATCATCAAGCATGCCAAAGCCCTGAACGCATTCACCAACCCAGCTACAAACAGCTATAAGCGTTTGGTGCCGCACTACGAAGCACCGGTTATGCTGGCGTACTCTGCGCGCAATCGCTCTGCATCCATCCGCATTCCGTATGTCACCAGCCCGAAAGCCCGCCGCGTGGAAGTGCGCTTCCCCGACCCGGCGGCCAACCCGTACCTCGCATTTTCTGCGCTGATGATGGCTGGCCTTGATGGCATTCAGAACAAAATTCACCCAGGCGATGCCATGGATAAAGACCTTTATGACCTGCCGAAAGAAGAGGCTCTTAGCATCCCAAAAGTTGCTGAGACACTTCAGGAAGCACTGGACGCCTTGAAAGAAGACCACGAATTCCTAACCCGTGGCGGCGTGTTTACAGAGGATATGGTTCAGGGCTACATCGACTTGAAGCGCGGGGAAGTTGAGCGCATTAACATGACCACTCACCCGGTTGAGTTTGAACTGTATTATTCCTGCTAAAGTCTTTCAGTTGTAGCCGCTAAAGCCACACTGGAACTGAATAGCAGTCTCAAAAGCCCCGCTCTAAAAAAGCGGGGCTTTTTTGTAATTGTAGACACGACACCTTTGCCCTTAACGATATGTAACCATCATCGCCCCCTGTCACATTGAAAAGGTCCGCTCGGCCATTGATAATCACACAAAACAATACAGCGGACTGTACTTATGAGACTGAAACATGGAATAACCGCAGGGCTAATGCTACTGATCACGACACCGGTAATCGCAGAGGTTTACCGTAACGTGGATGCGCAAGGCAACGTAACCTTCTCCGATGAGCCGTCCAAAGGCGCGGAGACAGTGAAAGTGAAACCTGTAACAACCATAACACTCCCCAAACCGAACAATGTGCGTGAAACCGACAAATTGCGGGAAGAAGTGAAGCGGGAAGGGTCGATTTACGAACAAGTTTCATTCATCTACCCTGAAGATGAACAAGCGTTCCACAGCGGTAGCGGCGATGTGCACTTTGAAATGCGCAGCACCCCTGAACTTGAACCGGGGCACAAATACGAAGTAACGCTCGATGGCCAGCCCGTCGGCCAAAGCGCCTCAGGGTCGGTTACCGTCAACAATGTTTTCCGTGGAACCCACGATGCGGGCATTCACATTGTTGACCGAAACGGCGTTCAGATTAAAACCGGCAAGCCCATACGCTTTACCGTTCACCGCCCTTCTGTGCAAAACTAAATCTTCGGGCCGCACCGGTCTGGTGCGGTCGCACTCTTTTGGTGCAATAATGGCGTAGCGCCGATAGAGAAAACACCAAACCTACCTGCGCTGTTTGATCCCAGACGGCCCTGAACTGTTCCACTTGGCGTCTCTGCTGCTTGGCCCAAACTTCCGTTTACTGGCGCACCGAAACTGGTTCGGTTCTTGCTGAATTCTGTTACAGCGACAAAGGCAGATATGGGGAATTCCGTTTAGGCACCCTCCCACTTCTTTTGCCATAACCAACAGGATCCGCGCATGGCACAGTCATCAACCAGCGAAAACCACTTTAAGAACATGCTGGACAACCTCACCACATCGGTTGTTGTATTAGAGCGCAATTTGGTTATCCGCTACCTAAACCCTGCGGCAGAAAACCTGTTCGAAACCAGCATGACACGCAGCGCCGGGCTTGCGCTCAGCGACATCCTGTTGGATTCGGATGACGCCTTCAGAGCGTTGCGCAAAGCATCCGAGACTGGCCACTCATACACCCGCCGGGAGACCGAATTTCTGCTTGCCAGCGGCTCACAGCGCACCGTGGATTACTCCGTATCTCTACTTGACCAAGATCCAGCTGTGCTTTTGGTAGAGATTCAGCCCAGAGACCGTCTACTTCGAATAAGCCGTGAAGAAGACTTGATTGCCCAGCAGGAAACCACGCGTATTCTTGTAAGGGGCATGGCTCATGAAATCAAGAACCCGCTAGGAGGTATTCGCGGCGCCGCACAGTTGCTTGACCGGGAACTGGCTAGCGCAGACCAGCGGGAATATACGCGAGTTATTATTGAAGAGGCAGACCGTTTGCGCAGCCTTGTTGACCGCATGCTTGGCCCCAACAAAGCACTGAAGCTGGCCCCAACCAATATCCATGAAATACTCGAGCGTGTACGCACTCTTCTTGAAGCAGAAAGCAAAGGCAGAGTGCTATTCCAAAGGGACTACGACCCCAGTCTGCCCGAGCTTTCGGGGGACAAAGAACTCTTGATTCAAGCTTTCCTCAATATCGCCCGCAACGCAATGGAAGCGGCTTTTGAAAGCCCAACCAATCATTCTGGTGTCGAACAAGCTCCTCGCATTACATTCCGCACCCGCGCCCTGCGACAAGTATCCATTGGACCTAATCGCCACCGGCTTGTATGTCGAATAGATATCATCGATAACGGCCCTGGCATTACACCAGAGCTGCGCCAAAATATTTTCTACCCGATGATCAGCGGGCGCGCTAACGGCACAGGGCTGGGGTTATCCATTACCCAGAGCATTATCGGCCAGCACCACGGGTTGGTTGAGTGCGAGAGTGAACCCGGCCAAACGGACTTCATTATTTTCCTGCCTCTGGAGGGCACATCATGAGCCAGACATCCGCAAAAGTATGGATTATCGATGACGACCGCAGTATACGCTGGGTACTGGAGCGCGCTCTTGATCAGGCTGGCCTACAACCCACCGTATTCGAGAGTGGTGAGAACATTATGAAGCGGCTGGAACAGGAACAGCCCGACGCTATTATCAGCGACATCCGCATGCCCGGCATTGATGGTATCACCCTGCTATCACGGATTTCTGCATCTCACCCAGACATTCCTGTGATTATCATGACGGCCCATTCCGATCTGGAAAGTGCGGTCACCAGCTACCAGACCGGGGCTTTCGAGTATCTTCCGAAGCCTTTTGATGTAGACGATGCCGTTGCTCTGGCTGAGCGGGCCGTAGCCCATAGCCATGAAAAACGGGCGGGCTCGCAACCAAAGCAAGAAGCCCACCAGCACAGCACTGAAATCATCGGCGAGGCCCCTGCCATGCAGGAAGTTTTTCGCGCTATTGGCCGGCTTTCCCACTCAAACATCACAGTACTGATCAACGGGGAAAGCGGAACTGGCAAAGAACTGGTCGCTCAAGCTCTGCATAATCATAGCCCCCGCAGCAGCCATCCGTTCATCGCCCTAAATATGGCCGCCATTCCCAGAGACCTTATCGAATCCGAGCTCTTCGGCCATGAAAAAGGCGCCTTCACCGGAGCATCGGCAATACGTCAGGGACGATTCGAGCAAGCTAACGGCGGTACCCTATTTCTTGACGAAATCGGCGACATGCCGGGCGACACCCAAACTCGCCTGCTAAGAGTTCTAGCCGATGGCGAGTTTTATCGGGTTGGCGGCACTACGCCCGTTAAGGTTGATGTACGCATCATAGCCGCCACACACCAGAATCTGGAAAAGCTCGTTCAGGCTGGCGACTTCCGAGAAGACCTTTTTCACCGCCTGAATGTCATTCGCGTGCATCTGCCGAAGTTGGCTGAGCGCCGGGAAGACATTCCCCGGCTGATGCAACATTTCCTACAAAGGGCAGCTAACGAGCTCACGGTAGAGCCAAAAATCCTTCGCCCGGAAACCCAGAGCTTCCTTACCACACTGCCTTGGCCCGGCAATGTGAGGCAACTTGAAAACATCTGCCGCTGGCTCACGGTAATGGCCAGTGGCAGAGAGGTGCATATAAACGACCTGCCACCCGAACTGCGCCATCAAAGCGAACCCCGCAGTACCGGAACCACTTGGCAGGAAGGGCTGAAAAACTGGGCGAATCAGGAGTTGAGGCGAGGAGAAACAGCCATTCTCGAGTCGGCTATGCCGGAGTTCGAAAAGATCATGATCGAAACGGCCCTCGAATACACCGGCGGTAAGCGCCGCGACGCTTCCGTTCTTCTAGGCTGGGGCAGGAATACTCTAACACGTAAAATCAACGAGTTGGGCATGGACCGCGCAGGAGAGGAATAGCTTCTCCTTTCACGCCCCCGGCTCTAATCCACTCGGACCAACTGGCAATTGGCTACATTTGTGTTAAAAGGTACGTCACATTCAGGCTTGAGCTACCGAACTCATTAACATGGCGAAAATGCACTACAAAATTTTTCTGGCCGTTTCACTCACCATACTCGTGAGCGAAGCGATCTTCGTCATGATCAACTACTCGAGTGACAAAGAAGCCCTACAAACCGCGCTTGCCCAGAAAGGGCAACAGTCACAAAAAACCTTTGAGGTTGCTTTATCAACAACTCTAGACAGCATGTCTCAGTTGGCGACTTTTGTAGCCAACTCTCCCGATGTGCAGAGGTTGATGAACGAAGCTGAGCGCGCTACTACGGAAAATAGCAGCGGCAATGTCATGAAGCCTGACGACATTCGCGCACTGCTGTACGAAGCAGTTTCTCCAGGCTGGCAAAAAATGACGAAGGAGTATCAAGTGCGCCAGCTGCATTTCCACCTCGGACCTGGCTCCAATAGTTTTTTGCGCATCCACAAGCCTGACAAGTTCGGCGACAACATGGATAACTTGAGGCACTTGGTCGTAGATGTAAATCGTGACGGCCAGCCTCGCCAGGGATTTGAATTGGGCCGGGTATACGCTGGCCTGCGCGGTGTTGTACCCGTTTTCAGTTTCAGCGATCCCAAAAAACAGGTTGGGGCACTGGAGGTGGGCACGTCGTTCAGTACTCTAATTGAGTCGCTGAGCTCTGCAATCGGTTACGAGGTGGCAATCGTGATCCGCAAGGAGCGCGTGGACGAAGCTGTCTGGAAGCGACCAGCGGAATCGTTCACATCAAATTGCGGCTGTTTCGTTGAAGCCAGTTCATCCGACAATTTGAAAGCCGTGCTTGCAGCCCTTGAAAACAAGCCGGTGCACCACCCAACATCCGAAGGCCGCACTACCTTACTGAAAACACAAAGCGGCCCGATTACATTAACGGAGTTTGCTCTTCGTGATTACATTGGCATCCGTGACAAACATGAGCCACCACTGGGGCGAGTCATGATTTGGCAGCCCGCTGAATACGCGTTACAAGGGCTCTATCGAGACACCTGGGTCAATATTGTTTATGCCATCGTTGTTTTCATACTTATCGAACTTGCACTCTATTTTGGTATGCGTCTGGCAATGGGTAAATTGGAAGCCACCATCAAATCCCGAACCAGTGATATCAGAGCACTGAATTCCAAGTTGGAAGAAATGGCCAATAAAGACGTACTTACCGGTGTTTACAGCCGCCGCTACTTGATGGAACGAGTGCAACAAGAGCTGAACCGAGCGTCCCGAGGACAATATCCAGCTGTTATTTTAATGCTGGATGTAGACAACTTTAAACAGATCAATGATAACTGGGGGCATCAGACTGGGGACAGAGTGCTTACAAAGTTGGGAAGCATAATGATGGAGCATGCCAGAAACTATGATGTAGTTGGCCGCTACGGCGGAGAGGAATTCGCAATTTTGATTCCCGGTGCGAATGCAAAAACGGGTTATCAAGTCGCCGAAAAGCTACGCCTGCGCGCGGCTGAGGAAATCAAAATCCCCAGCAGTCCAGATCGTACCATCACTGTAAGCGTGGGGGTGGCTAGCTACAGAACAGGTTACCGACAAGAGGACTGGTTCGCAGCTGCAGATGCAGCCCTTTACGCTGCCAAGCGTGCAGGAAAAAATAGGGTTATAGTCAGCGAGCGGGATGAAAACGCTTCAGCCTAATATATTTTAAAACCAGTCGGCCCCGATTTTGGGGCCGACTGGTTTTAAACAGCTTTTCTGTAGTAGATAAACTCTAAAATGGAATATCGTCATCAAAATCATCCACTGGCTCGGGCATGCTGCTCCCCTGCTGTGGCTGGCCTTGATTTTGGCTCTGGTTGTAACCACCGGACTGTGGCGGAGGGCTATTCTGTGGCTGTGCTGGTGTCGATTGCTGCTGCGGACGCCCCGCGGGTGCGCCCTGACTCATACCACCGTCAGCACCACGGCTATCCAACATCTGCATCTGGCCGTTGATATCGACAACCACTTCAGTGGTGTACACGTCCTGACCTTCTTTGTTGGTCCACTTGCGAGTCTGAAGCTTACCCTCAATGTAAACTTTCGAGCCTTTGCGTAGGTACTGTCCAGCGATCTCGGCAATTTTCCCAAACATAACAATGCGGTGCCATTCGGTTTTCGGAACCATTTGGCCGGTTTGCCGATCTTTATAGCTCTCGTCGGTCGCAAGAGTCAGGTTCACCACGGCATTGCCGTTAGGGGTGTAACGGGTATCTGGATCCTGCCCGAGGTTCCCGATTAGAATAACTTTGTTTACGCCTCTTGCCATGTTCTGCTCCCGATTCTATTTTCAACGATACCCGCATTCCTTGCGAGCCTCCGGATTTCAAGAATTGCTACTGTGTCGAACGAATGGAAAGTCCGCAAGCAACGCCTCGTCAAAGTGCTGTCGGTCCACCTTTAAATACGCAGTGGCAGCGTTTTCAATAATGACCACATCTTGCACACCCGGCAAGCGTCGCAGGCGGCCATCAACGTCGTTATATTGGCCGCCGACCACATCTCGCAACTGTACCACGAAACCGGAGGTGTGGCCCGGCGCAGGCATTGTCAATGCGACCAGCAACCATAGACCGAGTACAGCTACCATAAACCAAACAACACCCTCAATTCCGACTTGTTGCAGTAGATAACCACCAAAGGCTCCGCCTAGGAAAGCCCCCATAAATTGGGAGGTAGAATACACGCCCATAGCTGTCCCCTTGCTGGCTGCCGGCGCCTCCTTACTGATCAAAGACGGCAAACTAGCTTCCAAAAGGTTGAAGGCCATAAAAAAGAAGAACATCACCGCCCAGGCAAAAATAAGACTAGCGGATATCCCCGCAAGCCCAGCCGTTGCGAGGGTGAGCAGCGCAATTGCACCGCAAAGCACTGGCTTCATCTTGCGCTTCTTCTCGCCAATGATGATAAAAGGCACCATGGCGAAAAATGAAGTGATCATCACACTAAGATAGAACCACCAGTGTGATTGACTGGCAAGGCCAAGCTGATCCTGTAAAACCGATGGAAACACCAGAAACAGCGACGTCAGCACTAAGTGCAGCGCGAAAATACCAAAATCCAGCCGCAACAAGCGTTTGTCTGACAACACTCGTCCCAGCATCGCTTTCGCTGGGTGAGTATCGGCACTGACTTTGTGTTGGTGTGGTGTAGGCACCACGCGGTTAACTATAAGCAGTGCAACTATCGCCAAGGCCGCAGTAACGTAGAAAATCCCCGAGAGCCCCCATGCCGCCCCCAGCAACGGCCCCAGCACTAGCGACACAGAGAAGGACAGCCCAATCGATATGCCCACCGTAGCCATGGCCTTGGTCCGTTCTTCTTCGCGGGTAAGATCGCTGAGCAACGCCATAAGCACACTGGCAATAGCACCAGCGCCCTGAAGGATCCGGCCAGCAATAACAACGTATATTGAGTCCGCAGAGCCTGCGAGCATGCTACCAGCAGCAAACAGAATCAGGCCGATATAGATCATGCGTTTGCGACCTACTCGATCAGAAAGCAGGCCAAATGGGATCTGTAGCAAGGCCTGACTCAAACCGTAAGCACCAATAGCGAACCCGAGCAGAGCAGGGGTCGCGCCTTGAAGGTCATCACCCAAGAGCATAAATACAGGCATGATCATGAACAGCCCGAGCATACGAATAGCGTAAACCGATGCCAACGCAAATACGGAGCGTTTTTCCAGCGCATTCATGGCAGTTGGCTCCTCTCCCGGGATTGAAAACGTGACCTTGCTAAAGAACATATGTTCCGCAGGCGGCGCATTGTAACAGAAGGTTCTTCAACGGGGGACCGGCACTAGTTAACCGGCATTTTCGCCGCGGCCGACGTAACGCGGTATAATTTCCGTTTTTTCTCCAAGCGAGGTGTTATGGATCATATCCAGATCAAAGGGGCACGTACCCACAACCTGAAGAACATCGACCTGGATATCCCAAGGGACAAACTGATCGTGATCACTGGGTTGTCCGGCTCTGGCAAGTCGTCTCTGGCATTTGATACGCTCTATGCCGAAGGTCAGAGACGCTATGTGGAGTCTCTATCCACCTATGCCCGCCAGTTCCTCTCGATGATGGAAAAGCCCGATGTCGATCACATCGAAGGCCTTTCACCGGCAATCTCTATTGAGCAGAAATCAACGTCTCATAACCCTCGCTCTACAGTCGGAACTATCACCGAAATATACGATTACTTAAGGCTGATGTTCGCCCGCGCGGGCGAGCCGCGATGCCCGGAACACGGCCAGCCACTGGAGGCGCAAACCGTTAGCCAGATGGTTGATCAGGTGCTCGCGCTGCCGGAAGACAGCAAACTGATGATTCTTGCCCCGGTGATTCGCGACCGCAAAGGAGAGCACCTGCAGGTTGTAGAGACTATGCGCAGCCAAGGCTTCATCCGACTGCGCGTAGACGGAACCGTCTATGACATCGATGACGTTCCAGTTCTCGACAAAAAACGCAAGCACCAGATTGATGTGGTCGTTGACCGATTTAAGGTAAAGCCCGGCCTGGAGCAACGATTGGCTGAAAGTTTCGAGACCGCGCTTGGGCTTGCCGAAGGGATAGCGCTTGTTGCGCCAATGGATTCGGAAACAGGAAACGAGAACCAGGACCAAACCTTTTCTGCGAAATACGCGTGCACTCAATGTGGTTATGCGCTGAGCGAACTTGAACCCAAGCTATTTTCCTTCAACAACCCCGCAGGCGCCTGCCCCACTTGCGACGGACTAGGTGTTAAGCAGTTTTTTGATTCTGAGAAAATCGTGCAACATCCTGAGGCAACAATTGCTGCTGGTGCGATCAAAGGCTGGGATAGACGAGCTGTCTATTATTTCCAAATGCTGGGTAGCATTGGCGAGCACTATGGCATTGATCTCGAAACCCCCTGGGAAGAACTACCGGAACACTTTCGAACAATGCTCCTTTATGGATCCGGCTCTGAAGAAATTCCATTTCGTTACGTGAATTCTCGCGGTCAAATCATGGAGCGGGCGCACTCCTTTGAGGGTATTATTCCAAACCTTGAACGCCGTTACCGCGAAACCGACTCCCAAAGCATGCGCGAAGAGTTGGCTCGCAACCTAAGCACACAGCCCTGCAAAGACTGCAAAGGTTCCAGACTTCGGCGCAGCGCCCGTCACGTTTTTATTGAAGAGCGCAATATTTCCGACATCACACGCCTTCCAATCGGCGAAGCATATTCCTACTTTGATGCGCTCGACTTGCCTGGCCGAAAAGGTGAAATTGCGGAGAAGATAACCAAGGAAGTTCGTCAACGCCTCCAATTCCTTGTGAATGTTGGGCTAGATTATTTAACACTCGAACGTAGCGCTGACACTTTGTCTGGCGGAGAAGCACAACGCATAAGGTTGGCCAGCCAGATTGGCGCCGGCCTTGTGGGTGTGATGTACATTCTGGATGAACCTTCCATAGGGCTTCACCAAAGAGATAACGACCGCCTTCTAAGTACCCTCACCCACCTTCGAGACTTAGGAAACACCGTCATAGTGGTCGAGCATGATGAAGACGCTATCCGAGCGGCTGATCATGTGATTGATATCGGACCCGGCGCTGGCGTCCACGGTGGCAACATCATCGCTCAAGGCACACCTGCTGACATTCTTGCAAAACCCGACTCCCTTACCGGCCAATATCTCAGCGGCGTAAAAGAAATCGCCATCCCGACAACCCGATATAAAGGGAATGGGGAAACTCTTACGCTGACCGGTGCCACTGGCAATAACTTGCAAAATGTAACGCTAACCTTGCCTTTGGGAATCATGACCTGCATAACAGGCGTGTCGGGCTCTGGCAAATCTACCCTAATAAACAGCACACTCTATCCAGTCGCAGCAGCCAAGCTAAACAAAGCCACCACCCTAAACACTGCACCTTACAAAGGGCTGACTGGCCTAGACAAGCTGGATAAAGTAATCGACATAGATCAAAGCCCCATTGGCCGTACACCCCGGTCCAACCCTGCCACGTACACCGGCCTGTTCACTCCCATCCGCGAACTTTTCGCCGGAACTCAGGAAGCCCGTTCAAGGGGCTACAAACCGGGGCGCTTCTCGTTTAACGTAAAAGGCGGCCGCTGCGAAGCCTGCCAAGGCGATGGCATGATCAAGGTAGAGATGCACTTTCTGCCAGACGTGTACGTTCCCTGCGATGTATGTAAAGCCAAACGCTACAACCGGGAAACGCTTGAGGTTCGCTACAAGGGCAAGAACATCAATGAAGTGTTAAGCATGACGGTAGAGGAGGGCCGGGAGTTCTTCGATGCAGTCCCCTTCCTCGCTAGAAAGCTGCAAACACTTATTGACGTAGGCCTCTCCTACATTCGCCTTGGGCAGAGCGCTGTCACGCTGTCTGGAGGCGAGGCCCAGCGAGTAAAGCTCGCCAAAGAGCTCTCAAAGCGCGACACAGGCAAAACCCTGTACATACTCGACGAGCCCACCACAGGCCTGCATTTCTACGACATCCAGCAACTATTGAATGTACTGCAGAGACTGCGGGACCACGGCAACACCATTGTGGTTATTGAGCACAATTTGGACGTAATAAAAACGGCAGACTGGGTCATCGATCTGGGCCCGGAAGGCGGTTCAGGGGGCGGTCAAATCATTGCGGAAGGCACGCCTGAGGAGGTTACAGAAAACCCCGAGTCCCACACAGGTCGATACCTGAAACCAATGTTGGGACAGAAACGAATCTAGCACCACAAATGTTCGGCCCGGGGTGGTGGGTTCATTTTCTGCCGGGAAAAGATGCCTGAGCGCAGCGAGGAATTTTTCCAAAGAAAATAAACCCACCACTCTGGAGCAGCCCCCCTGAGCAGGTACCGCCGAACCACACCCAAACTTTAGACACAAAAAAACCGGGAACCAACGGCACCCGGTTTTTTTAAGACTAGCCAACGATATTACTCGTCGCCTTCGCCCACTTCTTCTGCTTCGATGTCCAACGGACGACCTACCAGCTCAACAAATGCCATAGGGGCATTGTCGCCTGCACGGAAGCCACACTTCAGAATACGAAGGTAACCACCCGGACGCTCATTGTAACGGGGGCCAAGCTCATTAAACAGCTTAGCAACCGCCGCGTCGTCGCGCAGGCGAGAAAACGCCAGACGACGATTCGCTACCGAATCTACTTTGGCGAGCGTGATCAAAGGCTCAGCTACACGACGAAGCTCTTTAGCTTTCGGTAGCGTTGTTTTAATCAGCTCATGACCAACCAGTGACGCAGTCATGTTACGAAACATGGCCTTGCGATGCGCACTGGTCCTGCTGAACTTACGACCACTTTTACGATGACGCATTGCTCTGATTCCTTACCTTAAACTAATCGGCAATCAACCGCCCAAAACCCGATCGTCGCCACGAAGGCTAGCCGGTGGCCAGTTATCAAGACGCATTCCCAGAGACAAACCGCGAGACGCCAAAACGTCCTTAATCTCGGTGAGCGACTTCTTACCAAGGTTAGGCGTCTTCAACAGCTCCACTTCTGTGCGCTGGATAAGATCGCCGATGTAGTAAATATTTTCAGCCTTCAAGCAGTTAGCTGAGCGTACTGTCAACTCAAGATCATCGACAGGACGCAGCAGAATCGGATCAATTTCTTCCTCTTCCTCTACGCGCTCTGGCTCTTTCTCATGATCAAAGTCAACAAATACCGCCAGTTGCTGCTGGAGAATCGTGGCTGCCCGGCGAATTGCTTCTTCCGGATCAATAGTGCCATTCGTCTCCAGATCAATAACCAACTTGTCCAAGTCGGTGCGCTGCTCAACCCGTGCACTTTCCACGGAATAAGCTACACGGCGAACCGGGCTGAAGGTGGCATCCAATTGCAGACGGCCGATGGCGCGAGTTTCATCTTCCTCGAGACCGCGCTGATCTGCAGGCTCATAGCCCCGACCGCGTGCCACGCGCAAACGCATGTTCACTTCACCCTTTTCACTCAGGTGACAGATCACATGATCTGGATTGGAAATCTCGACATCATGATCCAGCTTAATATCGCCAGCTGTTACAACGCCCGGGCCTTTCTTACTGAGTGTCAGCTCAGTGTCGTCCCGACCG
The DNA here is from genome assembly GCF_023016045.1 of Marinobacter sp. S6332. Taxonomy (GTDB): domain Bacteria; phylum Pseudomonadota; class Gammaproteobacteria; order Pseudomonadales; family Oleiphilaceae; genus Marinobacter. Next base: position 143,108 of record NZ_JALKAP010000010.1, read on the forward strand.
TTCATCTTGACCGCAACGCCCTTGAGATTCAGAAGAATCTCAATAACGTCTTCCTGAACACCCTCAATGGCGCTGTACTCGTGCAAGACACCATCAATCTGCGCTTCAGTCACAGCGCAGCCAGGCATCGAAGACAAGAGAATACGACGCAGCGCACTACCCAAAGTATGACCAAAACCTCTTTCAAGAGGCTCCAGCGTTACCTTAGCGCGCATTGCACTCGATTCTTTCACGTCAATGGTACGAGGTGTCAATAACTCATGTACTGAACGCTGCATAGACGCCCCTATCTGCTATCGTTGCTACTTACGTTGCAAATCAGGCTTTACTTAGAGTAAAGCTCGACGATGAGGTTCTCGTTGATGTCGGCCGGCAGTTCAGTACGCTCTGGCACTGACTTGTAAACGCCTGACATCTTATTGGCGTCAACCTCTACCCAGCTCACCGGTGCACGGCTTGCAGACAACTCAAGAGCGCCTTTAACGCGCAGCTGATTTCTTGCCTTCTCACGCACACTCACAACGTCGCCTGGCTTAACTTTGTAGGAAGGAATATTCACTACTTTGTCGTTAACCAGAATCGCCTTGTGTGAAACGAGCTGACGGGACTCTGCACGGGTAGAACCGAAACCCATGCGGTATGCAACATTATCAAGACGCGTCTCGAGAATCTGCAGCAGGTTTTCACCAGTTGCACCTTTCAGACGAGCCGCCTCTTTATAGTAATTGCGAAATTGCTTCTCAAGAACGCCGTATATACGACGAACTTTTTGCTTTTCACGAAGCTGGACGCCGTACTCAGACAGACGACCGCGGCGTGCACCATGCATGCCGGGCGGGGTTTCGATGTTGCACTTAGTATCAAGTGCGCGAACTCCGCTCTTCAGAAAAAGGTCTGTCCCTTCACGACGAGACAGCTTGCACTTCGGGCCTATATAACGAGCCATATTTCACTGTCTCCTGTGTTAGACGCGGCGCTTTTTGGGCGGACGACAGCCGTTATGGGGAATCGGCGTCACATCTGTGATGTTAGTGATCTTGTAGCCGCACGAATTTAAAGCGCGAACTGCAGACTCACGTCCGGGCCCGGGACCCTTAACCTCTACGTCCAGGTTTTTAAGGCCGTATTCAGCAGCCGCGTTACCGGCTCTTTCAGCTGCTACCTGCGCAGCAAAAGGTGTACTCTTACGTGACCCGCGGAAACCAGAACCACCTGAAGTGGCCCAGGACAGGACGTTGCCCTGACGGTCAGAAATGGTCACGATCGTGTTATTGAAGGACGCATGTACGTGTGCGACGCCATCAACAACGGTCTTTTTCACCTTTTTACGGGTACGTGTACCTGGCTTTGCCATGTTTGCCTACCTGTTACTTACGAATAGGTTTGCGTGGACCTTTACGGGTGCGTGCGTTGGTCTTAGTGCGCTGGCCACGGACTGGAAGCCCATGACGGTGACGCAGACCACGATGACATCCGAGATCCTTCAAACGCTTAATGTTCATCTGTACTTCACGACGCAAATCGCCCTCAACGACAACTTTACCCACTTCTGAACGAAGTGTTTCAAGCTGCTCGTCGGACAGGTCTTTGACCTTGACGTCCGGCTTAACGCCGGTTGCATCGCAAAGCTTCTGGGCTGTTGTCTTGCCAACACCAAAGATGTAGGTCAGCGAGATAACAGCATGTTTGTGATCGGGTATATTGACACCGGCTATACGTGCCATCCAAATTACTCCGCGTTCAAAGCTTTGCTGTGTGAATTTTCCGCCACAAAAAAGGGGCGCGAAATAATAGCGCCTGACCCGGCATCGAGTCAAGCGCTATCATTACGAACCTCGTTTTCAAGCCAGAGTGTTTCCCGAAGGAATCAGCCCTGACGTTGCTTGTGGCGAGGCTCCGAGCAAATGACTCTTACTGAGCCATTGCGACGAATTACTTTGCAGTTACGGCAAATTTTCTTTACCGAAGCGCGTACTTTCATTGTCGACTCCAGTTTTCAAGGGGAACGGTTTTAACCGTTCCGACCATAGCCCTTGAGATTGGACTTCTTCATCAGTGATTCATACTGATGCGACATCAGGTGTGACTGAACCTGCGCCATGAAATCCATCACCACGACTACAACAATCAGCAGTGAGGTGCCGCCCAAATAGAACGGAACATTCCCGGCCACCATCAAGAACTGAGGGAACAGAGAGACTGCTGCAATATACATTGCACCGAACAAAGTCAAACGAGTCAGAACGCCATCTATGTACTTGGCAGTTTGGTCGCCTGGACGTATGCCCGGTATAAACGCGCCGGAGCGCTTGAGGTTATCCGCAACTTCTTTTGGATTATACATCAGTGCTGTGTAGAAGAAGCAGAAGAAAACAACCGCTGCCGCAAACAGAATGATGTATAACGGCTGGCTTGGAGCCAAGGCCTGAGAAATATCACTAAGCCACTCCATCCCCTCACCCTGACCAAACCACTGCCCCAACGATGCAGGGAAAAGCAGTATGGACGAAGCAAATATAGGCGGGATAACCCCGGCCATATTGACTTTCAAAGGCAAATGACTGGATTGCTGAGCAAAAACCCGGCGACCTTGTTGGCGCTTTGCATAGTTAATGGTCAGACGCCGCTGCCCACGCTCCATGAAGACCACAAAGCCAACCACTGCGATGGCAAGGATACCGATACCCAAAACCACCAACAGACTCATCTCACCGTTGCGGGCCTGCTCCAGAGTCTGACCGATTGCGCCGGGTAGCCCGGCAACAATACCTGCGAAAATCAGCAGTGAGATACCGTTACCGACACCTCGCTCAGTAATCTGCTCACCAAGCCACATCATAAAAACCGCACCACTTACGAAAGAAACAACCGCCACAAAGTGGAAGCTAAAACTGTCGTTAAAGGTGACACCCTGAGAGGCCAGACCAACAGAAATACCGAAACCCTGAACCAGCGCCAGCAAGACTGTACCGTACCGAGTGTACTGGCTAATCTTACGACGTCCAGCCTCACCCTCTTTTTTCAGCTGCTCAAGCTGCGGACTTACCGCAGTCATGAGCTGCATGATAATCGAGGCCGAGATATACGGCATGATACCGAGAGCGAAGATACTCATGCGCTCAAGCGCACCACCTGAGAACATGTTGAACATACTCAGGATAGTACCCTGATTCTGTTCGAACAATGCTGCCAACCGGTCTGGGTTAATACCTGGCACCGGGATGTGGGCACCGATCCGGTACACCAACAATGCCAGAAAGACAAACCAGAGCCGCGATCGCAGCTCTGCTAGTCCCTTACCCGCGCCCGCAGGCAATGATGCGTTTTTGGCCATTTAGTCCTCGACTCGCCTTAGTCTTCGACTTTGCCACCCGCGGCAGAAATTGCCTCGCGCGCGCCTTTGGTTACACGAAGCCCCTTCACAGTTACTGCACGGTCAAGCTCGCCGGACAAAATAACCTTAGCTTCGCGAATTTCCTCACGGATAATGTCAGCCTTCTTAAGGGCTGCAAGATCTACGGTATCGCCTTCAACCTTGGCCAACTCATTCAAGCGAACCTCAGCAACATAGCGCTGTTGGCGCGATGTGAAACCGAACTTCGGCAGACGACGAGCCAAAGGCTGCTGACCACCCTCGAAACCGGGGGCAACGCTGCCACCGGAACGGGATTTAAGACCTTTGTGACCACGGCCACCGGTTTTACCGAGACCGCTACCGATACCACGACCGACGCGTTTCGCAGAAGGACGTGAACCAGGCTCTGGACTAAGTTCGTTTAGACGCATCTTAGTTCTCCTCAACCCGAACCAGGTAACTAACCCGGTTGATCATGCCACGAATGGAAGGGGTATCTTCCACTTCAACGGTATGACCGATTTTACGAAGACCCAAACCCTTCACACATAGCTTGTGCTTAGGCTGACACCCAATTGGGCTGCGGGTCAGAGTTACTTTGATCGTATTTGCGTTCGCCATGACTTCAACCCAGAATCTCTTCGACGGATTTACCGCGCTTGGCTGCAATATCTTCAGGCGCCTGAGTTGCCTGAAGACCCTTGATGGTGGAACGTACTACGTTCACCGGGTTGGTAGAGCCGTAACACTTTGACAGTACGTTCTGCACCCCTGCAACTTCCAATACAGCACGCATCGCGCCACCGGCGATGATACCTGTACCTTCAGACGCTGGCTGCATGTACACCTTAGAGCCGCCGTGCTGTGCTCGCACCGCGTACTGCAGTGTAGTTCCGTCAAGCGGTACGTCTACCATGTTTTTACGCGCAGCTTCCATAGCCTTCTGGATTGCGACTGGCACTTCGCGTGCCTTACCGCGACCGAAGCCGACACGCCCTTTCCCGTCACCTACAACGCTCAGTGCGGTAAACGCAAAAACGCGACCGCCCTTGACCACTTTGGCAACTCGATTCACCTGAACCAGCTTTTCCTGGAGCTCAGGCGCCTTCTGATCGTTAACGCTCATCTTCTCCACCTCTTAGAATTGCAAGCCAGCTTCACGGGCTGCGTCGGCCAGAGCCTGAACTCGGCCGTGATAACGGTAACCGGAGCGGTCAAATGCGACCTGCTCAACACCTGCCGCCTTGGCTCGTTCAGCAATTAGCTGACCAACCTTTTTAGCAGCATCCACGTTACCGGTTGCACCCTGGCGCAGTTCCTTATCCAACGTGGAGGCAGTGGCAAGAACTTGACTGCCATCTGCTGTCGTAACCTGAGCGTACATATGACGCGGAGTGCGATGAACGCACAAACGTGTCGTACCCAGTTCACGGATCTTCATGCGCACTTTGCGTGCGCGACGCAATCTTTCGTTATTCGCGCTCATAGTCCCGCCTTATTTCTTCTTGGCTTCTTTGCGTCTTACCTGCTCATCCGCATACCGAACTCCCTTGCCCTTGTAAGGCTCGGGTGGACGGAACGCGCGGATTTCCGCAGCGACGTGGCCAACCTGTTGCTTGTCGATACCGCGAATGACAACTTCCGTATTAGACGGAGTTTCAACGGTAATCCCCTCGGGCAGCTCATACTCAACCGGGTGAGAAAAACCCAGTGTCAGATTGAGCTTCTTACCTTGCGCCTGAGCCCGGTAACCTACACCGATCAGCTGAAGCTTACGCTCCCAGCCTGCGGAAACACCGGTCACCATGTTGTTGACCAGCGCACGGGTTGTTCCAGCAAGAGCGCGGGACTTTTGGGCACCATCACGAGCAGCAAAGCGAAGAACATTCTCTTCCTGCTTTACTTCAACCGCTTGGTGAATAGAAAAATCTAGAGCTCCTTTGGAGCCTTTTACACTAATTTCCTGTCCGTTCAGCTTAACCTCAACACCGGAAGGCAGCACGACAGGATTATTGGCAACCCTGGACATGTGATTCTCCTAGAATACGGTGCAGATGACTTCGCCACCCACGCCAGCAGCTCGTGCGGCGCGGTCTGTCATAACGCCCTTGGACGTAGAGACAATCGCGACTCCCAAACCACCGGATACCTTCGGCAGCTCGCTTGTACCCTTATACTGACGCAGACTTGGACGACTTACGCGCTTAATCTGCTCAATAACAGGCTTCCCACCAAAATACTTGAGCGTGATAGTAAGCTCAGGCTTTACATCGGCTGTAACGGAAAAATCTGCAACGTAACCTTCGTCTTTGAGAACCTGGGCTACAGAGATCTTCATTTTAGAAGATGGCATCGTAACATCTGCTTTCGATGCCATCTGGGCGTTGCGAATACGAGTTACCATATCCGCAAGCGTGTCTTGCATACTCATTAGTATGACTCTCCTGATCTTTTTAGTTGTGCAGCGGCGCGCCGCACCGCTTACCAACAGGCACCCTGACCTAAGTCAGGATACCTATCTTACCAGCTTGCTTTAGTCAGGCCCGGAACGTCGCCACGCATGCCGTACTCGCGGAGTTTAATCCGGGAAAGTTCGAACTTACGCAAAACGCCGTGGGGACGACCAGTCACCTGGCAACGATTACGAAGACGCGAAGGAGAAGCATCACGAGGAAGCTGCTGCAGCTTCATCTGTGCGTCCCAACGGTCATCATCGCTGGTATTTGGGTTCTTGATAATCGCCTTGAGCTCTGCACGCTTCGCTGCAAATTTTGCAACGGTTTGCTCGCGCTTGAGCTCACGGTTTTTCATTGAAACCTTAGCCATTACTCTCGTTCCTTTATTTCTTGAACGGAAAGCCGAAAGCTTTCAGCAGCTCACGACCTTCGTCGTCGGTAGCAGCAGTAGTGGTAATGGTGATATCCAAACCGCGGATCTTGTCGACTTTGTCGTACTCGATCTCCGGAAAGATGATCTGCTCACGCACACCCATGCTGTAGTTACCGCGCCCATCAAAGGACTTGGGGTTCAGACCGCGGAAGTCACGAATACGGGGAACCGCAATGTGAACCAAACGGTCAAAGAAATCCCACATACGCTCACCGCGCAGTGTAACTTTGCAACCAATCGGCCAACCTTCACGAATTTTAAAGCCCGCAACGGATTTACGCGCTGTAGTAACAACCACCTTTTGACCTGCCAGACGCTCTAGATCCGCCACAGCATTTTCAATCAGCTTCTTGTCACCAACCGCTTCGCCGACACCCATGTTCAGGGTAATCTTTTCGATACGCGGCACCTGCATGATGTTCTTGAAACCGAACTCTTTCTGCAGGGCGGGTACCACTTCCTTGCTGTACTGCTCTTTCATATTAAGCATCGTAACCACCACCGCTTACTGGTTATCGACAGCTTCTTTCGTAGCTTTGAAGATCCGCGTTTTCGCCCCGTCTTCCTTTGTCTGGAAGCCAACACGATCGGCTTTGCCGGTCTGCGGATTAAAAATAGCTACGTTGGAAGCCTGGATAGGTGCTTCTTTTTCGACGATGCCACCAGGGGTGCCCAACATCGGGTTTGGCTTAGTGTGCTTCTTCATCATATTGATGCCAGAAACAATCACTTTACCATCGTCCTGAACTTTCAGAACTTTACCACGTTTGCCTTTGTCTTTCCCCGTAGTGACGATTACTTCGTCATCTCGTTTGATCTTTTTCATAACCGGCCTCTGGTCCTTTAAAGTACTTCGGGTGCCAGTGAGATAATTTTCATGAACTTTTCATTTCGCAGCTCACGGGTAACCGGTCCGAAGATACGGGTACCGATAGGCGCGTCCTGATTGTTCAGAAGTACAGCTGCATTACCGTCAAAACGGATCAGCGACCCATCAGGACGACGAACACCCTTGCGAGTGCGTACTACTACAGCCTTCAGGACCTGGCCCTTTTTCACTTTTCCGCGGGGGATAGCTTCCTTTACGGTCACTTTAATAACATCCCCTACGCTGGCGTAACGCCGATGTGAACCGCCCAGGACCTTAATGCACATCACCTGACGCGCACCGCTGTTATCCGCGACTTCAAGCATTGTCTGAGTCTGAATCATGGTTGTTCTCCGGGCGATTTACACCTTGGATGCATGTTCAGTGACTTCCACCAGGGCCCAGCTTTTGGTCTTAGAGACCGGGCGGGTTTCCTGAATGGTCACAGTGTCACCGATATTGCACTGGTTGCTCTCATCGTGAGCATGGATCTTGGTTGAACGCTTCATGTACTTACCGTACAGAGGGTGCTTCACCTGACGCTCGACCAACACCACGATGGATTTCTCCATCTTGTTGCTTACGACCTTGCCGCTAAGAGTTCTGGCAGTTTGGGTAGCTTCGGTCATGTCACTGTCCTGCCTTTTCGTTCAATACTGTTTTCACACGAGCAATGTCGCGCTTCACCCCGACGAGAAGGTGAGACTGATTGAGCTGACCTGTCGCCTTGCGCATGCGCAGGTTGAACTGCTCCTTCAGGAGGTCGATCAGCTCCTTATTCAGCTCCTCGGCTGATTTTTCACGCAGCTCTGTTGCTTTCATCACATCACCGTCCTCGTTACGAAGGTGGTCTGTACCGGCAATTTGGCCGCTGCGAGTGTGAAGGCTTCGCGTGCGATATCTTCAGCAACACCTTCCATCTCGTAGAGCATCCGGCCAGGCTGAATTTCAGCCACCCAGTACTCGACAGAACCCTTACCTTTACCCATACGTACTTCAAGCGGCTTACCGGTGATCGGCTTATCGGGGAAAACCCGAATCCAGATCTTACCGCCACGCTTGATCTTACGTGTCATGGTACGACGTGCCGCTTCTATCTGGCGCGCAGTTATACGCCCGCGGGTTGTCGCTTTCAATCCGTATTCACCGAAGCTCACCTTGTTGGCGCGGTGAGCAAGACCAGTGTTACGGCCTTTCATTACCTTGCGAAATTTGGTGCGTTTTGGTTGCAGCATAAGATTGCCCCTTTACTTAGAACCTTTCTTCCCAGAGGCTTTCTTGTCAGCACGGACCTGTTCCATACCACCAAGAATCTCACCTTTGAAGATCCATACCTTGACGCCGATAATGCCGTAAGTGGTATGCGCTTCGTAGGTTGCGTAATCAATATCTGCACGTAGTGTGTGCAGAGGAACACGACCTTCACGATACCACTCGGAACGCGCAATCTCAGCACCCCCGAGACGACCACCAACCTGAATCTTGATGCCTTTGGCTCCCTGACGCATAGCGTTCTGCACCGCACGCTTCATAGCGCGACGGAACATCACACGACGCTCCAGCTGTCCGGCAACATTTTGCGCTACCAGGCGAGCATCCAGATCCGGCTTGCGGACTTCTTCGATGTTGATGTGCACAGGCACACCCATCATCTCGCCAACTTCGCGACGCAGACGATCAACATCTTCACCCTTCTTACCGATAACAATACCGGGGCGGGCAGTATGAATCGTGATACGGGCGTTCTGAGCAGGGCGCTCGATCACAATCTTGCTAACAGACGCCTTAACCAGACGCTTGTCGAGGAATTCGCGAACCTGGATATCGTTCAACAGGTTTTTTGCGTATTCCTTTTTATCGGCATACCAAACTGAGTTGTGCTCTTTAATCACACCCAGGCGGAAGCCGATTGGATTTACTTTATGACCCATCTGAGCATCTCCTACTTGTCGGCGACCTTGACGGTGATATGACAGGTGCGCTTCATAATTCGATCAGCGCGCCCCTTGGCTCGAGCCTTGATCCGCTTGAGCGTTGGGCCCTCATCCACCATAACGGTGGAAACCCGCAGTTCGTCAACGTCTAGACCTTCGTTGTGCTCAGCGTTAGCGATGGCAGATTCAAGAGCTTTCTTGATAATCACCGCCGCTTTCTTAGGGCTGAAAGTCAAAATATTCAGGGCGTCCTCAACAGCCTTGCCGCGAACCTGGTCGGCGACAAGACGCGCTTTCTGAGCTGAGAGGCGAGCGCCCTTATACTTGGCTGCTACTTCCATTTCTATTCCCCTCACAATCAGCGTTTAGCTTTCTTGTCGGCCGCGTGGCCACGATAAGTGCGCGTCGCCGCGAACTCGCCAAGTTTATGCCCGACCATATCTTCGGTTACATAAACCGGCACGTGTTGCCTGCCGTTGTGGACTGCAATGGTCAAGCCTACGAACTCTGGAAAAATCGTTGAGCGACGGGACCAGGTTTTGATCGGTCGCTTATCGTTTGCTTCCAGAGCTGCCTCGACCTTCTTCAACAGATGCAGGTCTATAAAAGGACCTTTCTTTAAAGAACGTGGCACAGCATTTACCTCTATGTGGTCGTTTACTTGGCTGAACGACGACGTACTATCATTTTGTCAGTACGCTTGTTCTTACGAGTCTTATGCCCTTTGGTCGGAACACCCCAAGGAGTAACTGGGTGACGCCCGCCAGAGGTACGCCCTTCACCACCACCATGTGGGTGGTCAACTGGGTTCATAGCCACACCACGAACCGTTGGGCGCTTACCGCGCCAACGTGATGCACCCGCTTTGCCAAGCCGCTTGAGACTGTGCTCACTATTGGATACTTCTCCCAACGTAGCACGGCAATCTACAAGCACCTTTCGCATTTCACCTGAGCGCAGACGGATAGTCGCGTAAGCGCCTTCCCGAGCTACAAGTTGCACGGATGCGCCCGCAGAGCGAGCCAACTGTGCACCTTTACCAGGCTTGAGTTCAACGCAATGGATCACAGAACCAACCGGCATGTTACGCAGTGGCAATGTGCTTCCTACCTTAATAGGCGCGTCGATTCCTGAGCGCACAGGCTCGCCAATCTGCATACCTTTGGGAGCGATAATGTAACGACGCTCGCCATCGGCATATTTGATCAGCGCGATGTGCGCAGAGCGGTTTGGATCGTATTCAATGCGCTCGATTGTCGCAGGAATACCATCTTTAGTCCGCTTGAAATCTATTATGCGGTAGTGCTGCTTATGGCCACCACCAATATGACGGGTAGTGATACGGCCGTTGTTATTACGACCACCCGACTTGCTTTGAGATTCGACCAACGGTTCGTAAGGGCGCCCTTTGTGTAAATCTGGGTTGTACAGCTTTACAACGTGACGGCGTCCGGCTGATGTTGGCTTGGTTTTGACGATCGGCATATTACGACCCCTTTACCTTATTCCACATCCAGAAAATCGATGTCCTGACCTTCAGCCAGCTTTACATAAGCCTTACGAATGTCATTACGCTTGCCGAACCCGCGGGCTGTGCGCTTAAGCTTGCCCTTACGATTCAGAACTTGAACACCTTCTACGGTGACGTTGAACAGTTGCTCAACAGCCTTCCTGATCTCCGGCTTGGTGGCGTCCGGGGCTACCCGAAAAACAACCTGACCATGCTCGGCAACCATTGAGGCTTTCTCCGATACGTGAGGCCCAAGAAGGACCTTGTAAATACGTTCCTGATTCATCCCAGCATCTCCTCGATCTTCTTCAGAGCGGGAACAGTCAACACAACCTTTTCGAAGGCGACCAGGCTAACCGGATCCAGACCTGCAACATCACGCACATCGACGTGAGGAACGTTGCGAGAGGCCAGATGCAAGTTCTGCTCAAGACTTTCTGTCAGAATCAGGGCATTGGAAACACCTAGATCTGCCAGCTTGGCCGTAAAGGCCTTGGTCTTTGGTGCGTCTACTGCGAAATCGTCCACCAAAACCAGACGCTCTTGACGAACCAGCTCGGAGAAAATAGAACACATCGCAGCGCGATACATTTTACGGTTAACTTTCTGCTCAAAACCGCGAGGCTTGGCAGCAAACGTTACACCACCGGAGCGCCAGATAGGGCTACGGATTGTACCAGCACGGGCGCGACCTGTGCCCTTCTGACGCCAGGGCTTCTTACCACCACCACTGACTTCTGAACGGGTTTTCTGAGCCTTGGTTCCCTGACGGCCAGCTGCCATGTAGGCAGTTACTACCTGATGAACCAGAGCTTCGTTAAAATCTTTGGCAAATGCAGCATCGGAAACAGAAATTCCCTTGCCACTACCTGTAATAGTCAATTCCATCGAACCGCTCCTCAGGCTTTAAGTGCAGGCTTGATGACAACATCACTGCCAGTTGCGCCGGGGACGGCACCACTAATCAACAGGAGGTTGCGCTCGGCGTCGACACGGACAACTTTCAGGTTTTGCACAGTTACTTGCGCATTACCCATCTGGCCCGCCATCTTTTTGCCCTTGAATACCTTGCCCGGAGTCTGGTTCTGACCAATAGAACCCGGAGCACGATGCGATAGGGAGTTACCATGCGTAGCGTCCTGCATGGAGAAGTTCCAGCGCTTAACGCCACCCTGGAAACCCTTACCCTTGGATCGACCAGTAGCGTCTACAAGCTGACCATCTTCAAAGACGGTTGCAGCAATTTCGCCGCCTGCGGCCAGGTCTTCACCTTCGCCGTCAGCCAATCGAAACTCCCAGACTCCTCGACCGGCCTCTACGCCAGCTTTAGCAAAATGACCTGCTTCGCCTTTAGTAACACGAGACGCACGACGCGTACCCACCGTTACCTGTACAGCGCGATAGCCATCATTCTCAAGCGTCTTGAGCTGAGTGATGCGATTAGGATCAACCTCAATTACGGTCACAGGCAAAGCCCGTCCGTCTTCCGTAAAAATACGGGTCATACCAGCCTTACGGCCGACAACACCAATTGCCATGTTTCACCTCTAAGTGTACGGGGCTCTCACCCTCTATGGCCTTAGGACAGTTACACAGGTTAATACCGGGTGGCATTAACCGAGGCTAATCTGAACGTCTACACCTGCTGCCAGGTCCAACTTCATCAAAGCATCTACTGTCTTTTCCGTCGGCTCAACAATGTCGAGCAAACGCTTATGAGTACGAATTTCATACTGGTCACGCGCGTCTTTATTGACGTGCGGAGAAACCAGAATAGTGTACTTCTCCTTCCGCGTCGGCAGAGGAATAGGTCCACGCACTTGAGCGCCGGTCCGCTTTGCGGTATCGACAATCTCCTGCGTTGACTGGTCGATAAGACGATAATCAAACGCCTTCAACCGGATTCGAATCTTTTGGCTTTGCATGATGCACCAAACTCCACTCGTAGCAGCTACTAGTTAGCCGACCTTCAAAAAAAGGAGCCGCATTGTATGCATAATACCCAACCCTGTCAACAACCTTAGTTATCGACGAGATCGGGAGAAGCGGTTGCGACCGAAACGGAAAAAGGGGCTGACAAAATCAGCCCCTTTTCCTGATGCAACGAGCGTATTACTCGAGGATCTTAGCGACGACGCCGGCACCAACAGTACGGCCGCCTTCACGAATCGCGAAGCGCAGACCATCTTCCATGGCGATCGGAGCAATCAGCGTGACTTCCATCTTCACGTTATCACCTGGCATAACCATTTCCACGCCTTCCGGCAGTTCACAGGAACCAGTTACGTCAGTGGTACGGAAGTAGAACTGTGGACGATAGCCCTTGAAGAATGGGGTATGACGACCACCCTCATCCTTGCTCAGTACGTACACTTCACACTCAAACTTGGTGTGCGGCTTAATGCTGCCCGGCTTACACAGAACCTGACCACGCTCAACGTCGTCACGCTTGGTGCCGCGAAGCAGTACACCTACGTTCTCACCTGCACGACCTTCGTCTAGCAGCTTACGGAACATCTCAACACCGGTGCAGACAGTCTTGACGGTATCCTTGATACCAACAATCTCGACTTCCTCACCCACCTTAACGATACCGCGCTCTACGCGACCGGTTACAACCGTACCACGACCAGAGATAGAGAACACATCCTCAATCGGCAGCAGGAACGGCTGATCGATTGCACGCTCAGGCTCAGGAATGTAGTCGTCCAGAGCTTCTACCAGCTTCTTAACAGCGGTGGTACCCATTTCGTTGTCGTCTTTGCCCTGCAAAGCCATCAACGCTGAACCGGTAATGATAGGGGTGTCGTCACCCGGGAAGTCGTACGCGCTCAACAGCTCGCGAACTTCCATCTCTACCAACTCAAGTAGCTCTTCATCGTCAACCATGTCCGCTTTGTTCAGGAACACAACGATGAAAGGTACACCCACCTGACGAGACAACAGGATGTGCTCACGCGTCTGCGGCATGGGGCCGTCAGCTGCAGAACAAACCAGAATCGCGCCGTCCATCTGAGCCGCACCTGTGATCATGTTTTTAACATAGTCAGCGTGGCCCGGGCAGTCTACGTGTGCGTAGTGACGGGTTGGAGAATCGTACTCAACGTGGGAGGTCGCAATGGTAATACCACGCGCACGCTCTTCCGGTGCGTTATCGATCTGATCGAATGCACTCGCAGAACCCGTACCCCACACTTCGTGACATACACGAGTCAGAGCAGCGGTCAGAGTCGTTTTACCATGGTCAACGTGACCAATGGTGCCCACGTTCAGGTGTGGCTTAAGACG
>NZ_JALKAP010000011.1 GCF_023016045.1 Marinobacter sp. S6332
GTAGAGTAAGAGGCAGGGCGTAGTCGAACTATCTCCCTGCCTCTCCTCTCCGAACCGGACGTGCACCTTTCAGCGCATCCGGCTCTCCGCTTAAACGCTGGCGAAGGCCATAGCAACTTCGGGAAAGCGAGAGGTCCACGTGTTTCTGGACTCTGTCCTCAGGTAGGGATTACCCTCTGGAAGACGCCAACGGAATCGCTTTTTCCCGTGACCGACGAGTCGGTACAGGATGGCGCCACTAAATAGCCCCTGATTGGTTTTGCCATACAGCACCCAAGTCTTACTTTGACCTGAAGCCGGGGCTTTGAACCAATGACGCATCAGCGGTTTGAGCCGGGAGCGATATTTGCGGCCCAGCCAATGGGCCAGTTTCCAGAACACGACACCATCGATGTAGCTGAAGACTTTCGCTTTGTAATCGACGAACTGGTAGAACGCCGCCCAGCCTTTCAGCTTTCGGTTGATGGATTCGACCATGTCGATTTTGCTTTCACTATAATTGCCTGACAGCTTGGCGGTTAAAGATGCTGCAAAGTTACGTGCCTTATCCCGGGGGATTGTCGTCACCACCCGCATGTCGCCATAGCGGCTCCGCTTGCGGATGATGCGATGCCCCAGGAACACGAAGCCGTCATTCACATGGGTAATCTTGGTCTTATCCATGTTCAGTGTCAGCTTGAGAGTTCCTTCCAGCATCTCCCGGCATTCTTCTCTAATCGCCTCTGCCTGGGCTTTGGTGCCCTTGACGATAACCACAAAGTCATCGGCATAGCGGCAGTAGGCGACGGCTGGCTTCCATTGTCGGTTCTCTCGGATGGCTGAGCTTCGACCGATTCGGATACTGTGGTTCCAGTACCATCGATCCTTTCGGGCCTTTTTGCCGAGGTAGCGCCTATTCAGGTACTGATCGAACTCATGCAACATGATATTCGATAGCAGTGGCGATATAACACCGCCCTGAGGTACGCCCTCACTTGCTGCCCGGAAAAGACCTGCATCAATATGACCGGCTTTTATGAATCGCCAGAGAAGGTTCAGGAACCGTCGGTCCCTGATTCTGCGACGTACAGCTTTCATCAGAAGCCGGTGATGCACGGTATCAAAGTAGCTGGACAGATCCCCTTCAATGACCCAGCGTCCGCGCGTTTCCTTATTGTCCGTCAGTTGCAGTTTCACTGTACGGATCGCGTGATGAACGCTCCGCTCCGGTCGGAACCCGTAGGAGAGCGTATGGAAGTCGCTCTCCCACATGGGCTCCATCGCCATTAACATGGCCCGTTGAACGATGCGGTCGCGTAGGGTCGGGATACCCAGTGGTCGTTGCTTGCCGTTGGCCTTTGGGATATACACCCTTCGGGCCTGTAACGGCTGGTAAACATCGGAGAGTAAATCACTCCTGATCTGTTGAAGAATAGCCGGCAGCCTGTCCTGCACAGTCAGCTTGATCTCTCCGTCTATCCCGGGCGTGTTTGCCCCTTTGGAAGACAGAGTGACCCGAGCCGCTTCTGCGAGCCAGTCAGGCTGTGCTATCAGGCGCAACAACCTGTCCACCCGGCGGGTGGGGTCGGTTGTTGTCCAGGTCGCTAGCTTGCGTTGCATTTCGCTGATTATCAAAGGTCTTCACCTTGTTTGGTCAGGTAGTTTGCTTGGCAAACACGTTTAAACTGCTCCCCTTCGCCATGTAATGGGCTTTCCCCATCGCGGACTACTACGGGAGCTCCGCCAGTCAACTTGGCATCGGGGTCATGCCCCCTTGGCATCCAATATTGACCTTCCCCGGTTTACCTATCTGGACTCCAGCATGCTGAGGAGGCTGCCCATCGCACTCTTTACCCTTGCTTGCCGCAAGTTGACAGGAAGCAGCAGTCCAATCTGTGATGGATACTGCTGAACCGAAGCCCGAGCTACCAATTTGGACTTCTTCGTTTGGCAGCGCCTATGCGTCATGCTGCCCAACCTTCCCGTACGGCTTATCAGGTCACGTAAGCCGTGGTGACATTTCAACCCACAGAGGCGGATGAATGGGTTCATGTTCTTCAGCCTTTCAGCACTCAGCCTTGAGGATCATCTTGGCTTAGTGACCTCGCCTCAATCCCCGTTGTCAGCGGGTTACATCACCCTGCGGGCATACCGCAGGTCACTGCCGCTCAGGCTCACCACCCTCACAGTGGGTGGGATTGATTGGTTACTTCCTCCTGAATTACCGGTTCAATATTCCAGATAGACTCGTGGTCCATTTGAGCTTCCATGCTCGCCCTGGACTCCGGGCACACTGTAGGTGATGTCACCACACCAGACTTGGTTAGGCCGTTCTACTGCAAACTCCCGGTCCAGATGGTTCGGGATATCTGGTCGTTCAACGGTAGCCTGCTTGTAGGCATGAGGGCCTGGCTGCTTACAGATCAGCCCCAACTCGCTCATCAGTCGTCGAACTTTAAAGCGACCAACGACAACGCCTTCCTCGCGGAGCAAGCCTATGATTGTACGACTGCCGGCAGAGCTGCGGCTCTTGGTAAACAGGCGGTTTACCTGAGCCCTCAGGGCCAGGCGCTCCACATCTACACGGTTCCGCCGTTGGCGGTACTCGTAATAGCTGGAACGACTGATATCAAACGCTTCACAGACCAGTTCAATTGACTCCTGCTCCCCCAACCGGTCTATCAGCGCGTACGATTCATCTCGTCCGACATCAAGAGAGCTGTAGCCTTTTTTAATATTTCTTTCTCTCGCTCCAGGCGATTGCAGCGGGCTTCCAGCTCCTGAATACGTCGCTGCTCCGGGGTTAACGCCTTGCCTTTCGGAGTGACGCCCTTACGCTCGTCCGTCAGTTGTTGAACCCAACGCCGAACAGCGCTTTCACCAATTCCCAGAGACACGCTGGCCTGCGGAATCGTGTAACCTTGATCCAGCACCAGGCTGGCTGCTTCCTGTTTGAACTCAGGAGAAAAAGAACGTCGCTTTCTGGTCATCAGACACCTCGTTTATGGTGGCGATCTTACCACCTACGTTGGTGTCCGGAATCATTGAACCACTACAGGTGGCATCGCGGCGATTGGTCGCGAGCTGCCGTTCTTAGCCTCATTGAGAAGCGCTACAAAGAGTTTTTAGCGACTCATATCTGAACTTTTTTTCCGAATTCAAACTCATTTCAAAGTTTGCACTTATTATCTCGATCTTTTCCTGCCTCGTCATAGGCGCCTTACACCTATGATTTTTGGCTATTAATCGCTTCGGGAGAAAGTCGATGAAGGCAAGCAAGCACTCGCCTCGGGCGTTGCTGTGTTCAGTACTATTGTCCATTCCTCTGTTCGGTCAAGCTGAGACTGTTAATTGGGCGAATTGGCTCACTGGCCAGATAAGCAAGCACCCGGAGGTACTGGCAGCGACAGAGCAGGCGGCAGCGCGGAAAGAGGACGCTGAGGCAAGCGAACAACCGCTGTATAACCCGGAGTTGTCCGTAGGAGCAGACAGAACGGGCAGTGAGAATAACTTTGAGGCAGGGCTGTCACAAACGATCGATTGGTCTGATCAACAGGGCGCATTACAGGAGAAGGCAAAGCTGATCAGGCTGTCTGCGCAAGCTGGCTTGAGCGAAGCAGTTCTGACACAAACGTCTGAATCATTGTTTGCGCTTGTCGAGTGGCGCGCTACTACGCTGTTTGAGGAAATTGCTGAATCCCAACAGCAGCGCCTGGATGCCTTGCTGGACCAGGTTGAACAGCGCCAGCAGGCAGGTGATCTGGGGCGTGCCGACGCAGAGCTTCTGTTTTTAAATCTATCCCGTCAGTTGAGCGAAGTCGCCCAGGCAAAGGCCGCAGTTGATCGGGCAGAAACTCAGGTTAGAGAACGTCTGCCGGACTGGAGGCCTCAGGATGGGGGAATCCCCGAGTATATCTGGTCAGCGCTGGAGTCCCAGATTGGTGAGGCTGATCTGTTGGCACACCCGTCAATTGCAGCCGCTCGAGCCAAGTGGCAGGTGTTGAAAAGTGAGGCAGAGGTTGCGAGACGCAAAGCCACAGCATCGCCGACAGTAGGGCTGAGCGGAGGGCGTGACGGCGGCGAGAACGTGGTTGGCCTGACATTCTCGATCCCTCTGAACGTCCGTAATAACTACAGCGCTGAAATCCGGGCCGCGAATCGACGGGCTCTGGAGGCCGAAGCGCGGTTTCAGGCGCTCTACCGGAAACAACAATATGACCTGGCAGGCGCTCGCGCTTCCTGGAAGCGATACGACAAGCAACTTCGTCGATGGAAAGAACTATCCCAGGGGCGTGTACAGCGAAGTGCCGATTTGCTTGAGAAGCAGTGGCAGGTCGGCGACCTCTCCACCTCTGAGTATCTCCAGGCGTTAGGCCAGCGCGCGGAGAGCCTGAAAACCGGTATTGAACTGGAAAAGCTGGCGCAGCTGGGCCTGATTGAACTCTTGAGCCAGTCTGGCGAACTGATCACCCCCTTCCAATAATATTCTGGAAACTGGATAGTCATCATGAAAAAAACTCTGATTTCAGTATTTGTATTGACGCTGTTTATAGCTCCCCCTTCATTGGTGCAGGCCGAGGAAGATGCGCATAACGAGGCGGGCCATGATCATGCCGCCGGTGGCGACGATCATCGAGAAGGTACCGGTGAAGAGGATGAGCATGAGGGCGGGCATGCTGAAGAACGTGAGCATGAAGAGGAAGAAGGTCATGGCCACGAAGAGGAGAGCGATGGTGGTCATGAAGAATCAACTACCGCAAGCATCAATGCCAAACAGAAAGAGCTCGCCGGCATTGAGGTAGCAACCCTCGAGAGCAAGCGCGTTGACTATGAAATCTACGCTCCCGGTGAGCTGCTGACCAACGGCTATACCAGCTATCACGTGTCCCCCCGGGTTGCCTCGGTGGTGTTGAGACGTCACGTGGAATTGGGTGAGCACGTAACCAAAGGTCAGCAACTGGTAACCCTGTTCAGTGAGACGGTGGCACAGGCGCAGGCTGATTACAGGAAGGCTTTTCCTGAATGGGAGCGAATCAGCGGGCTGGGTCGTTCCGTGGTTGGTGATCAGCGGTTCAATACGGCGAAAGCGAATATTGAAGCGGCGAGGGCGACTCTGCTTGCTTATGGGCTAAACGATGATGACATTGGTGCGTTGAAGGCCAGCGGCGTAGGTAGTCTCGGTGAATACACGCTCAGAGCTCGCGTGGATGGCGCAGTGCTGACCGATGAGTTTGAGCAAGGACAAAGAGTTGAGGCAGGCCAACCGCTGGTGACTCTGGCTAATGAAAGCGAACTTTGGGTAGAGGCTCACCTGCCAGCAAACTCCGACATTGTCCTTAAGCAAGGGGCCGAAGCGGAAGTAAGAGTTGCAGGCCGAGTAGCTGTGGCAACGGTATCCCAGGAAGCTCATACCATTGACGCTGTGACCCGCACGCGAATTGTTCGGTTGGAGCTGGACAATCCGGAAGATCGTTTTCATCCCGGAATGTTTGCAGATGTGTATTTCCTTTTTAAAACCACGGAGCCGGTGCTTGCGGTGCCGGAGAGTGCGTTGATGCGAGGCGCCGATGGCGACTGGACGGTCTATGTGGAAGAGGCTGAAGGGGAGTACGAGCCTGTGGAAGTGGAACTGGGTCGCGCAATTGGCGGACTCCGTGAAATTTCGGGCCTGACTGCAGGCCAACGGATCGTTTCGCGGGGCGCATTTTTTGTGGCCTCTGAAATTGCCAAAGGCGGCTTTGACCCACACAACCACTGATTCCGGGAGCCATTATGTTCAACCGAGTTGTCGACTGGGCGGTTCAGAACCGCCTGTTGGTTCTTATTGCGCTTGCAGTGCTTATCGCCACGGCCGCGTTTCAGATCCCAAAACTGAATCTTGATGCTTTCCCTGACGTTACAAACGTCCAGGTCGCTGTTAATACAGAGGCGCCCGGACTTGCGGCCGAGGAAGTCGAGCAACTGATCACCTATCCCATTGAAGCGGTGATGTATGCGTTGCCGGATGTTGAGGAGGTTCGGTCCATCTCCAAAACCGGGTTGTCTGGTGTCACCGTGGTCTTTAAAGAGGGCACGGATATCTATTTCGCGCGCCAACTGGTGTTCGAGCGGTTGCAGGCCGCGCGGGAGCTGATTCCGGACGGGGTCGGGGTGCCTGAAATGGGCCCGAATACGTCCGGTCTCGGCCAGGTCTACCAGTACTTGCTGATAGCGGACCCGGATTCGGGGTACGACGCAATGGAATTACGCAGCTTGCACGACTGGCTGGTCAAGCTGTTGCTGATACCTGCTGAAGGGGTAACAGAGATTCTGTCGTTTGGCGGAGAGGTCCGCCAGTACCAGGTCAATCTGAACCCGGCGCGAATGCTGTCCTATGACTTATCACAGAACGACGTCATGGACGCCCTGGAGAACACCAACTCCAATGTTGGGGGCTGGTATATGGGCCGTGGACAGGAGCAGTTGGTTATTCGCGGTATGGGCTGGCTGGGTAATGGCGAGCAGGGGCTGGAGCAGATCCGTCAAGTGCCCGTTAAAACCAGTGATGGCATTACAGTGACGGTGAGCGATGTCGCCCAGGTAGCGCTGGGCACTGAAATTCGCCAGGGTGCGGTGACCATGACCCGGAAGGATGAAGACGGTCAGGTTGAACAACTGGGTGAAGTGGTTTCTGGCATTGTACTCAAACGAATGGGGGCCAATACAAAAGCCACCATCGACGGCATCGAGGCCCGCATTGATCGCATAAATCAGGCGCTTCCGAGTGGGGTTCGTTTTGAGCCCTATTACAACCAGGCGGATCTGGTGACCAAGGCCGTAGAGACGGTGACCAATGCACTTCTGTTGGCTTTTGTGTTTATTGCGATCGTGCTTGCCCTGTTTCTGATGAATCTTCGGGCAACAACGCTCGTGCTGCTTTCTATACCGATTTCTATCGGTATTGCGCTGATGATCATGGCCTGGTTCGGTCTCTCGGCCAACTTGATGTCTCTGGGCGGCATTGCTGTGGCAATTGGCATGCTGGTGGACGGCTCTGTTGTTATGGTCGAGAACATGTTCAAACATCTGACGCATCCGGATGCTGAGCATGACGCCCGTCGGGATGAATTGGTGAAAAACGACCCTGACCCATTGGACGCGTCACACGATGACCATGGCATTGCGCTTCGACTGCAGGAGGCAGGCCGGGAAGTGGCGCGACCAATTTTTTTCGCGACGGCGATTATCCTGGTCGTTTTCATGCCTTTATTCAGCTTTGAAGGTGTGGAAGCCAAGCTTTTTCAGCCAATGGCGATCAGCATAATGTTGGCCATCGTGTCCGCTGTGATCGTTGCTCTGGTGGTTGTGCCGGCCTTGGCATCGTTTATGTTTCGCAAGGGTATTCGGGAGCGGGAAAGCTTCGTTTTAAAACCTCTTGAGAAGTTCTACCGCAAGGGCCTTGACTGGTCGCTGAAACACACCAGATCTGTTGTCGGTGCTGCTGCTGTTCTTGTTGTGCTGGCGGCTCTGGTCGTGCCTCGACTCGGCACTGAGTTTGTCCCTGAGCTGGAAGAGGGAACGATCAACCTCCGGGTTACGCTGGCCCCTTCATCAAGCCTTGATACGGCGCTTGAAGTTGCGCCAAAATTGGAAGCCATGTTGATGGAGTTTCCAGAAGTGACTTACGCTCTCTCCCGGGCTGGCCGAGCAGAAATAGGTGGCGACCCGGAGCCCGTTAACAATATAGAGATCTATATTGGCTTAAAACCAACTTCGGAGTGGACCAGCGCCAGTAATCGCTATGAATTGCAGGCCCTGTTTGAGGAGAAGCTCGAACAGCACCCGGGGCTACTGTTTAACTTTTCTCAGCCTATCGCGACTCGGGTTGATGAATTGTTGTCAGGTGTTCGTGCGCAGTTGGCCATCAAGCTCTTTGGCCCGGATCTCAAGGTGCTGGCCGAGAAAGGTCAGCAGATCGAAGCGGCGGTCCGAACTGTTCAGGGGACCCGGGACGTGGCCATGGAGCAGATTGCCGGTGAAGCGCAGTTGGTGGTTCAGCCAGACCGTCAGGCACTTTCCCGGTACGGACTCGCCGTGTCTGATGTGATGAGTGTCGTCCGGGACGGACTGGGTGGTGCCGCCGCGGGCCAGATCATCAACGGAAATGAGCGGTACGATATCTATGTGCGCCTGGCCAAACGTTTCCGGGAAGACCGGGATGCCATTGCCGATTTCAGGTTACAGGCGCCGTCCGGAGCCTGGGTGAGACTCGGTGATGTGGCCGATGTATCTATTGAGTCCGGCCCGCCTCAGGTGCGCCGCGATGACGTTCAGCGCCGTGTGGTCATTCAGTCTAATGTGCAGGGTCGTGACATGGGCAGTGTGGTTGCCGATATTCAGGATACCATCGCGACAGAAGTGAACCTTCCCCCCGGCTATTCGGTGGATATTGGTGGTCAGTTTGAAAACCAGCAACGAGCTCAGAAGCGATTGACCATTGTGGTACCTGTATCTCTGGGCCTGATCGCGCTGTTGCTGTACTTTGCTTTCAGTTCGGTTGGTCAAGCGCTGTTGATTCTGGTCAACGTGCCGCTTGCCGTTATTGGTGGCGTCTTTTCACTCTGGATCTCCGGCCAGTATCTTTCGGTGCCCAGTTCCGTTGGATTTATCACACTGTTTGGTGTGGCGGTGCTTAACGGGGTCGTAATGGTCGAAAGCATCAATCAGCGAATACAGGATGGGTTGAACGTGGATACTGCGGTGTTTGAAGGTGCCGTCTCCCGTTTGCGTCCTGTCTTGATGACAGCAATAACCTCGGCACTCGGTTTGATACCGATGCTATTGTCGACGGGCGTGGGTGCGGAAATCCAGAAGCCATTGGCCAGCGTGATTGTAGGTGGCCTCGTGACTGCGACTTTCCTAACGCTTTTTGTTTTGCCGGCTCTATTCACGCGCTTCTCAAGGTCTAAACTCGATGATATGCAACGGTAGAAGAGAGGTGGAAATACACAGTTTTGATCGCGAGCAGGGGAGGGTAATCCCTCCGTCATAGCGGGGCGGAGGAATTATGGTTGTGCTCTACTCTGGGAAAGGAAGCACAACTGTAATTCTGGCGCCCCCTGTTTCTGAGGGGCCAATGTTCATCCGTCCGAAATTGTCTTCTAGTATTTCGGACACGATGGACAGTCCCAATCCAAATCCAGAAACGGTTTCGTCAAGCCGGGAACCTCTATCCATCACTTTTGAGGCCGCTTCTGGAGTAATCCCAGGGCCGTCGTCTGCAACTTCTATCGTTAGCCCGGAATCGGTCTGGCTTATTGAAACGTCAATCTCAGCCTGACTCCATTTCCCGCCGTTTTCGAGCAGGTTACCGAATAACTCTGATAGGTCCTGACGCTCCATGGGCCAACTGAAGTTATTCGGCAAGGATGTATTAATACGGAAACTCTTATCGGGAAAGATTTTTTCCATGACAGAAATGACGTTGTTCGCTATTTCAATCGGAAAACATGTTTGCCCCATCTGCCTGCCGGAGATATCTGCCTTGCTCATGCGGTAGTTCAAGGACCGGCTTAGATCCTTTAGGTTGGAGGTCATGAACTCTATGTCGTCGCGGGACGGAGGTAATGAACCAGTGTCTGACAAGATTGCGAGATTGGCAGAGATCGAGGTCTTGACCATGTGAGAAAGATCGGAATTGAGGCGGCGGTGGCGGTCAAGGCGACGACTTGCTAGTTCAAGTAGGTTATTGAACTGTTTGATCAGCGGACTGAACTCCTCTGGTGCGTCAGGATTCAAACGAGGTTGTTTGCCAGATTGCAGTCTCCTCATGTCTTCCTTGATGTGTTCGATCGGTTTCAAAGCGAGGTAAGTAGTGGTGCCTACCAGAGCCAAGAGAACAACAAGTAATAATGCGGAGGCAGCCAGCAAGGTCAGGTGAGCCCCACTGGATCGCTCGGCGAGTCCACTTTCCATTTCCAGGATGGTGACTGACGAAAGCGGGCTGTCAATTCCGAAACCTCGTTTCAATCCAAGAAGGCCATCTGCACCTTGGGATATTTCTACAAAGCCCGCCGGCTTTCTTGAAACCATTCGCAACGTTGTTTGATCTATGTTGCTACTGGCAATGATGCTTCCGTCTTTCACTTCGACGACGAGGGCGTGCTCCAGTAGCAATTGGAATCGATCAATCATGCTGCCAATCTCGTCGGGCGTCGGAACTTCGTTTTCAATGATGGTTTGAAAACTCTCCACCTCCTTGTCAAGGCGATGTTTTCTGGACTCGTTCGAAAGCTGCTCTATTACATAAGTGTGCGAGAAAAAAATTAGTAAAAAATACAAGAGGCTGAAAGCGATGCCATATTGGAGGAGAGTTTTTCGGATGCTTTTCTGCGCTGTCATGAAGGTGCTTTTGTCGATTGAGCGGAAGGCTTCAGTTGAAGGCACATAGAGGTGCTCTGATCGGAAAGCATAGTTGGAATCGAAGCGTGCCGCAACGGGTGCGAGCCGGAGCGAGGGACGCTCTGGTCTTCAGATCGGTCTGGCTTGGTCTTATCGTTCTTAGGCATTTGAATAACTTGATTTAGTGTCATCAAATCAAAGCCGACCTAAATGGCTTTTGAGCTTGTGGTAGCCGCTGAAAAAAAACGTTTCATCAGCATATATTTTCAAGTGTGTTTAAAGTTTCGATGTTCTACTAAACACCCAAGGCCATTGAATGTTGCTGGTCTAATTGAAAAAAATGTCGGAGCCGTTTTATGAAGAAAGTATCCATGATTATAGTAGCTTCTTTCGTGGCAAGTGGTGCTTCTATAGCCCACGCAGGAGGGCAAGCGGACAGATACAACGAGGCAAGAAGCTATCCTAATAAGAGCATAGATGAACGTTCCTCCCAGTATCGTGTGGAAGAGAGCGAGACCATCAAAAAACTGAAGGAAGAACATAGATTGATTAAAGAGTTGATTGGGGATCTCTTGGAAAAGCAATAACATTTATCGTTGTTTACTTGGAGCCAGACGGGCAATTACGTGGCTCCAAGATTAATTTAATGGTAGATTTTGTTAATTTTCCCAAAATTGCGAAAGTCGCGCTTTAGTATTGATGAATCTCGTAAGGAAGACAGAGCGCAAAATGTTGGAAAGCTGCATTCTTAACTAAGATATTTTGCAGTATTCATGGCTAATTCAGACCTCCCTCGATTTTTCATAAAACCATATCTAATCTAGAATTACCAAGTTAAAAATAGTTCTATTTTAGTCATCGTTTTTTCAATTCTTGTTCCTATTTGGTGCGCATTATTGATGAGCGCACTATCGACGAGCAATGCAACACTTGAAGCAGAGTGCTTATTGCATTGAATTGTTAAATATTTAATCATTTTTATGAACTGCGGCCCTGATTTGACAATAATTGCTCATAGAATAAGTTTTTTAAAAGGTGGCACAAAACGTGTATGCATTATAGGTGCGTTATTCAATGCGCAAATAACTAAGCTGCCCAAATAGAAGGTAAAAACGATGAAAAGACGTATCTCGACTAAAGATTGTTTGCTAAATGTTGGTTTGCTCGTAACTCTCCAAGCGGTCCCGTTAATTGCCAGCGCAGGTGTTAGTGCTAATTTGGGCATAACAAGCAACTACTTAGTCGACCCTGCAAAACGCCGTTTTCAGATCGCCAGCAATTCACCGGTCTTCGTTGATTCATCCGGCAACGCCAAAATTGACCATAAAATAGCCAGCATCAGTCGTAAATACCGCTCATTTTTATAAGGCCAAAGAAGCTCGGCGAGCTTCCTCAGAACTTTCCTCAGGTTCAGGCCCACGCCGCACAATACCGCGTGTATCTTGTCGCCCGTAAACCCTCTGAGGAAGTTCCGGAACATCAGGCCGTCACTTTTCAGGTGTCCGATGATCGGTTCGATACTGTTTCGCCGGTGTTGCTGATCGGGGTGGGCCTTGCCGCGTCCTCTCCGTTTGCCGGTGATATGAATTTTGGAGAGGAATGTGCCCTCGCTACCACGGTAGCCACGGTCAGCCAGCAGATGCTCCGGCATCTTGCTGGTATGCAGAAGCACTCGTTTGAGCGCCGTATCGACGGTATGCCCATCGTAGGGGTTGCCAGCCAGTGCCTGGCAATCCAACACGAAGCCCTCTTTGGCGGTGGTCACCACGCTGACCTTGGAACCGAACTCATAGCGGGTGCGAGCCTTGCCTTTGGCGATACACACCACCTCCGGTTCGTGCAGGCTGTATAACCGGGGTTTGACGGTGCGGTCGCCGTACTGATTCAGCAATCGCAGTGCCTGGTGGAGCTTGTGGTTCAGACGCTCGGAACGTTGTTCTATCGTGCGCTGATCAACAATGGCCTCACAGACCTTACCCAGATTCCGGTGCATCTGGCGCAGTACCTTGTGCATCCGCTTGAACTGCCGGGCATGAGCGTAGCGGCCCACCTGCCAGACCATGCCGGGTAACCCCTTGCAGAAGGTCTGGCGGAACTTGATGCCTTCACCCTTGGCCAGGGCCGCCAGTTGGCGATGGCAACGACCCGCCAAGCGGGCGTCGCTGGGATAGGCAATCGCCTTGGGCATGACGGTGGTGTCGATGACGGCAACCTTGAGGCTTTCCGGGCCGATGATGCCAGTATCCTGGCCCAGGGCAATGCTCATTTTCAGAAGCTCACAAGCACCGTTTTCGCCGATGCGATGCCGGAACCGCATCATGGTGGTTTCGTCCATGGGCAGGCGGTGCTGGAAGATCACCTCGCCGCAGAAGTGTTGCCAGTAGGGGTTCTCTACCCAGCGATCCAGCACATCACGATCGGACAGCGCGTACATGTGCTTGAGCAACTGTAAGCCCACGTGTAACCGGATGGGCAGCCCTGGACGCCCGGCTTGCACCGCATACAACTGGCCGAAGTGCTGTTCGCAGGCAGACCAGTCGATACGCTTTCCCAGCTGCACCAACTCGTGTCGGGTATTGAGGATGTCTTCGAGGTAGGTTTCCAACAGATCTCGCTGTGGTGCCTGGCGCTTATCCCGTGGAATCATGGCGTTTTCTTCCGGTTTTTGGGCGAAACGGAGAGATTTATGGTGGAAATTATACCCTGAAATCAGGCCAACTTATTGCCTTGATTCAGGTTTTTACTTTTGCAGGGCCGACTACTTATTTCGCGGTGTGACACAAACAGATGGCTCAACGGCGACGCAAGGCGGGCTTGACTACGAACATGCGTCGGGGCTTTATGTTGGCGGCTGGGGCTCCAATGTGGATTTCGGCGATGGGACGAGCTACGAGCTTGATCTTTATGCTGGCTTCTCCGGTGTAATTGAGGATATCGGTTACGATGTTGGCTACATTTATTACTCTTACCCTGATGCTCCTGAATCTATTGATTTTGGCGAAATATACGGAGAGTTGAGTTACAGCATTGTATCTATAGGTGTTGCTTACACAGCAAACAGCGACGTAAGCGGCGAAGGGCTGTTCGTTCCAGGCGATATCTATTATTACGCATCAGTTGATGTGCCACTGGAAGACGATTTCAGCACAGGTGTTTTGATTGGCTATTATGATTTCACTGATGATGGCAAGGCGTCTATTGGCGAGGCGAGCTACGGACATGCAGCTGTTAACGTCACCAAAGATGCGGGAAGCTTTGGAGCTTTTAGTGTTAATCTGGAGTACGCTGATATCGATTCAAGTAACGCACTTGGTTCGGTCAGTTCGGACGACCCGAAGTTTTGGCTGGGCTGGACTAAGTCTTTTTAATCTATTTGGTATTTTTCACCGAAATGGTTAATCGTTGAGAAAGCTGGCCCGGTTTGTGGGCCAGCGCATTTATCTGGCGAGCCCTGGTCCTTGAGGAAAATGGTTAAATCACAGTAAAATCATTTAAGCTTCAACCCTTTTTTGAAGAGAATCTCTTGCAAAGTAATATCCTTGTCCTCTCAATGTTTTTATTCGTTTTTTTCCGAGTATCTTTCTGAGCCTGGCTATGTAGACTTGAACGACATTTCTGGTTGGGCACCTTTCGATATTATAGAGTGCTTCAACAAGTTCGTCCTGTGAGAAAACTCTGTCAGGAGAGCGAAGAAAGCATTGTAAAAGGCGGTACTCCGTTGCGGTTAGTCTGAACTCTTTATGATCGGGAGTTGTTAGGGTTCTATAGGTTGCATTAAGTAGAAAACCATCCACGATGATCTTATCAGTTGCTCGCCCGTCTTTTCTTCGTATTATGGCGCTAAGTCGAGCTTTTAGTTCATCGAATTCGAAGGGTTTTGGAAGATAATCGTCTGCCCCGGCATTCAAGCCCTCAACTCTCTCTGTCCAGTTGGAGCGGGCAGTTAAAATAAGAATAGCTTCATCTCTGCCACTGCTTCTCCATTTTTGCATCAAAGAAAGCCCGTTCTCGTCGGGCAGTCCTATATCCAGAATGATCGCCTGATAACTGCTTGTCTCTACGAAGAAATTTGCCTCTTTTCCGTTTTGGGCAACATCTACAGTAAAGTTTTCCTTCGCAAGCCAAACGGAGATTTTTTCTGCGAGTACCGCGTTGTCTTCGACAATTAGAACCTTCATCTATAAGCGCCGTCTCTGGATGTTGGAAAATTGTGGCTGTCGCCCTTCTCGAGAGCAAATCAAAATTAGCTAAGAGACCGGACTTCAAGCGACCCGCTATAACAACAGACGAAGCTGAATCTAGCTTGAAAAAGGCATTACGGTGAGGAAAGTTTTCTATACAAACACTATCCACATGTGATCGCTTAACCACATACCAGGTGGCCGGGTCAACGATTGATCACCGGGACCGCCCTGGGAAGGTCAACTATCACGGACAACCCACTTTTCGGAGCAGGTGAGAAGTTGAGGGTTCCACTGTAGCGTTCGACAATTTCTCGAACAATCGCCAGCCCAAGGCCATGGCCTGGGGTCTGCTCGTCCAGCCGCAACCCCCGTCGACCCAGATTGCCGATTTCAGCGTCCGCGACGCCGAGCCCATCGTCTGTTACGCCGATCTGCAGATTTCCGGAGTGTTGAACGAGTGACAGCTCCACGCATCGTTCCGACCATTTGCCTGCATTGTCCAGAAGGTTGCCCATGATTTCATTCAGGTCGTGCTCCTCGATCGGCCAGCGGGCGTCCTCCGGCAGGGAGCTCGACAGTTCAAAGGACTTTTCCGGGTATAGTCGCCCCAGCATCCAGACTAGATCCCGTGCCTGTTTCAGAGGGTAAGCGCTTTTCCCAACCTGTGGCCCTGCAAAGCGACTTCGGCGCATCTCGGCTTCAAGCTGTTTGTCGATGTCATTGAGTCTCGCGGTCATCTGAAGGCGGAGATCGTTGGAGAGCGGACGACTGGTGTCCTCAAGAATCTGCCGGACGGCCGCAATGGGGGTTTTGACGCTGTGAGACAGATTCGCCAGCGCATCCCTTGATCGTTCCAGGCGTTGATCCAGCGAGTCGAGCAATTGGTTGAGCTGCTGGACCAGCGGTCGAAATTCCTCAGGTGCTTGGACATGAATCCGCGAGACCTTGCCATCCTGAAGTCGCTTCAGCGTGGCCTTCAGTTCGACGACAGGGCGCATGGACAGATTGATACCGAACCAGATCACAACGACCAACAGCAGAATCAGCAGAATAGAGACGATGGCCGTCCACCCGTGCAACTCTGCCTGGCTGCGTTTCAGTGCGCCAAGATCCTCGGACACGATCACTACAATCGGCGTATCGCCGATCCGGAACGACTTTCGGTACGCAAGAATGCTCTTTGGGCCTTCGACGGTGTCCGCATCCCGAACACGAACGGTCCCATCCTTTGCTGATTCTATTAACGACGTTAACACCGGTGCCCAGGAATCCGGGGAAATGATCGTTCTGGACGGAGAATGTATGGCGAAGGCGTGGTGAAAGACTTCCTGAAAATAGTCACCAGTCTGGAGACTGTCCAATTGACCGCCAGAATCACGAATCTGATGCTCCAGAAAGGCGACCTCATCCTTGAGACGTGTCTCGACGAATTCCCGGGACATCCGGTCCAGTAAGAGGCCGTGAACCAGCCATGCAAGCCCCATTAGCGCAATGCCCGCTGGCAGTAGCAATAAAAGCAAGGTGCCTGGGCGCGCAAAGATCTGTCGCCGAAATGTCAGAAGCCAAAGTGGAGGGCTCAGATACTTGGGCCGACCCGGTCATCAAGTATGGCATTGCGCCTGAAACTCTAGAGGGACCTAATACAGTTGGGCATCGCTTTGAGGTAAGCCAGCAGCTGCCCTGGCCGGATCATCTGTCGGCGTCTCGCAAGGCAGCGGAGGCCGGAATGCTTGCCGCCCAGCAGGAGACTCAGTGGCTAATAAGGCAGCTGACAGCTCGCGTTAAGGAGGCGTATGCATATTGGTGGTATACCAATGAAGCGATCAATCTCCATCATGAGACACGCGCTTTGGTAGAGCAACTGGCCACCGTAACGGAACAGAGGCTTGACTATGGCATCGGCTCGCAAAGTGAAATGCTCAGGGTCAAAACGGAGTTGGACACTCTAGATGCCAGACTAGTAGAGCTGCAAGCGGAAAAGGCCGGGCTAGCCAGCGACCTGATTCCTCTGCTTGGGCGTCGTCCGACGGGGGCCAGTTTGCAACTGACGGAGGCATCTGAAACGCTTCTGTTCGCCGATGGACAGTTGGAACCAGATCATCCGCTGATTCGGGCAGCCGAGGCAAGGGAAGCCGAGGCGCGCGCGCGGCTGGATGTTGCCGAAGTCGATCGTAGACCTACGTTCACAGCTAATGCCGGCTATAACAGCCTGTGGGCTGACGAGAGAAAACGTTGGGTCGTCGGCATTGGCGTTCGGATTCCATTTAGTGGGCAGCGCCAGCACAGCGCCGTTCGAAAGGCGACTGCCGAAGCCTCACAAAAACGATGGCTGGCCACTCAGGCTCAGCGGGAATGGCGGGCTTCGATCGCTAAACTGAGGGCAAGCGTTGAGGCCGGCCATGGTCGCCTGAACATCCTCAACGAGCGACACTTGCCAAACCAGCGCGCGCACTGGGAAGCCAGTCTGAACGAGCTGGCCAGTGGCACTGGCAGACTGGA
This sequence comes from Marinobacter sp. S6332, assembly GCF_023016045.1. Taxonomy (GTDB): domain Bacteria; phylum Pseudomonadota; class Gammaproteobacteria; order Pseudomonadales; family Oleiphilaceae; genus Marinobacter. The sequence goes on from NZ_JALKAP010000011.1 coordinate 17,043, forward strand.
GGACGCAATAAATAGCGCAAGACAGCTTACTGGGGTCAAACTCCGTCGAGCTGGGGTGATCCGTGATCTATATAGTGCCTCGGCCGGATACGAAGCCCTGATACCGGTGCGTACTATCAATGCGTTAAATTAAAGAGGTAATTCAATGGTCAAGTCTTCGGGCATTTTGGATAGCACCAGAAAGTTCCATTCCAAATGCCCGAAGACTCGAAAAAACCACTTGGACCAAAACTCATGAACCTTCCTGAATGTTCGCTTTGCGACCTTTACGAACGATTTTAGGCTTTAGGAAAATTTTCCCCATGCCGAGTTCGAACAGCCACCACCCAAGATATGTTTGGCAACCCCCAGTCGTCCTACGATATTTAGCGCGATTCCAGAATCTTGAAGCGTTACAATGAGGACAAAATTACCCGAAAAATAGCAAAAAGTGTCACTTTTACAATTCCACGTAAAAACAGACGCTTAAGCAAAAGTTACATGTTACTATAGGACTAAAGAGATGACGGACCAGAAAAAACCTGATCAGGCCACAAGCTCCGAAAAACCTTGGGGTGGGCGCTTCAGCGAACCTACAGACGCATTTGTGGAGCGCTTTACCGCATCTGTAGGGTTTGATCAGCGCCTGTACCACCACGACATCACCGGCTCTATTGCTCACGCGACCATGCTCTCTGAAGTTGGCGTGCTCACTGTGGAGGAGCGCGACAGTATAATTGACGGCCTGAATGGGGTGAAAGAAGACATTGAAGCAGGGCGCTTCGAGTGGTCAGTAAGCCTTGAAGACGTGCACATGAATATAGAAGCCCAGCTGACTAAGCGTATTGGCATCACCGGTAAAAAGCTGCACACCGGGCGCAGTCGGAACGATCAGGTAGCTACGGACATCCGCCTTTACCTGCGCGATGAAATCGATGTGATTGCGGAGGAGCTCCGTCGTTTGCAAACAGGGCTGTTGGATCTGGCGGAGCGTGAAGCCGATACCATCATGCCCGGCTTTACCCACCTTCAAACAGCTCAGCCGGTAACCTTCGGGCACCATCTGCTGGCTTGGTATGAAATGCTCGTGCGTGATGCTGAGCGTTTGCAAGATTGCCGCAAGCGGGTGAACGTGATGCCTCTGGGCGCGGCAGCTTTGGCTGGCACCACTTACCCCATTGACCGGGCCATGACCGCTCGCCTGCTTGGCTTTGACCGGCCTACGGAAAACTCTCTCGATTCCGTCAGCGACAGGGATTTCGCCATCGAGTTTTGCAGCTTTGCGGCCCTGCTGATGACCCATCTCTCGCGCTTCAGCGAAGAGCTGGTGCTGTGGGCATCTGCTCAGTTTGACTTCATTGACTTGCCGGATCGCTTTTGTACTGGGTCTTCCATTATGCCGCAGAAGAAGAATCCGGATGTTCCGGAGCTTGTTCGTGGTAAGACCGGCCGGGTGAACGGCCATCTGATCAGCTTGCTTACTCTGATGAAAAGCCAGCCACTGGCCTACAACAAGGATAATCAGGAAGACAAGGAACCCTTGTTCGATACCGTGGATACCGTTAAGGGTTGCTTGAAGGCCTACGCAGACATGGTTCCGGCCATTCGCGCCAAGGCTGATAACATGCGCGTGGCGGCCAAACGCGGCTTCTCTACGGCGACGGATTTGGCTGATTATCTGGTTAAGAAGGGTATGCCTTTCCGCGATGCCCACGAAGTTGTCGGCAAGGCTGTGGCTTTCGGTGTGGATGAAGCGCGAGACCTTTCTGATATGACGCTGGAAGAGCTGAAACGCTTCTCCGACATAATAGGGGAGGATGTGTTTGATGTGCTGACGCTGGAAGGTTCTGTTCAGGCCCGTGATCATCTGGGCGGCACTGCGCCGAATCAGGTACGGGCAGCTGTTGCGCGCGCGCGTAAGCTGTAAGGCAGATTTCTTGAGTCTAACTAACCCCTGTGCTTATAGGGCTCTAAGCATAGGGTTAGCCGCCAATCCGTCCCGTGGAAAGATCTACAGCCACGGGCTTTAGCTCTGCGAGAGGTTTGGGCGGGCCAATTCTAAAACCCTGACCGTAGTGAATGCCTAGAGTGCGGACCTTCCGGAGAATCTCGTCGTTTTCTATATAAGTCGCCACCGTTATTTTCCCCGCCTCTTGAGCGATCCGCTGCAGAGCTTCCACCATTATTTGTTGAACGGGATCGTTTCCAAGCCGGAGCATTAGGCTACGATCGAGTTTGATAACGTCTACCGGCAACCTCGCTGCAAGGCTGAAGCTTTCCACCGAGGCGCCCGCACCGTCTAGAGCTATACGGCAACCAATCCGGTGTAGGTCGTCGCAGAGAACGGCCACCTCATCAGGGTATTGGGTGGCGTGGGCTTCGCGGATTTCAAAGCAGAAACTTTCAGTCGGGTAGTTTGTAACCCTGACTACAGACTCTACGAACTCCGCAAACGTGTCATCCAGAACGCTGGCAAGAGACAGGTTGAACCCGCAGTATTTGAGTCTGGGTTCCAGCAGTCGGTGGTCGTCCAGCCAGCTGAGCGTTTGCAGAATCACTTGCCTGTCCAGCCGCTTTGCTAGATCAAACCGCTCCGCTGCCGGAAGAAACTGGTCCGGTTGCAGTCGTTGATCCTGCTTGTGGTAGCCGGGGATGCGGCAGAGAATTTCTATGTGGTCACCCCAAGTAACACTGGCAACCGGCCTGAGTGACTGAAATTCAAGAACCAGCGATTGCTTCTCCAGCGCATTGCGTATCTGGTCGACGTATTCATTGCTGTCGTTGTTGTCTGAAAGGCGAGACGCGTGGGCGGTGTGAACTCGGTTGCGTCCCGATGTTTTCGCATCGTGGCATAGGTCTGCCGCTTGACCGAGTAGTTGTTCTGGGTCGGCAGGTGTTTTTTTGCCCATAATGAGCAAGCCGCCACTGGCGGTGGTTTGCAGTTGATGGCCCTGCCACTCGAAAACAAAGTTCTGGATGACGTTTAGAGTGTCGTCTGCGAGCTTACGGGCGTCAGATTCTGTACAGTTTTCAATGAGCAACGCGAAGGTGTCACCGGAAAGCCGCGCCACAGTATCTTGTGGCCGGCTGCGAACATCGAGGGTGCCAGCTAATTCCCTTAGGTAGCGGTCGCAAGCGCCGTGGCCAGCAATACTATTGAAATGCCCAAATGCATCCAGGTTCAAATATAAAAGACTTGTGTCGCTGGCCCTGTCTTCTTTCTGCTCCAGACTGCGCTGGAGGCGGGCGATGAACTCTCTCCGGTTTGTTAATCCGGTTATCGGGTCGTGCCGATAACGGTACTCGCTGTCACCGGAGTTGCTGGCGCGGTTGCTGATGTTACTGGCCACAACGACTGCGCCCGTGGTTTCGCCTTTGTCGGCATCCTTGCGGGTATTACGGCTTCCCGCTGGATGATCCGTCAAGCGCTGGTAATGGAACTCGTACACCGGCCACTCACCGCTTTGTTGGGTGATGGGCATGTCGACAACGAAGCTATCTTGTTCGAAAGCCCTGCGCCAAAGCCGTTCTGCCAAATGCCGCTCATTGGGGTGCTTTTTCAATAACTGGCTCAGGTTGTCGCCAACTCTGGGAGTAACGCCGTAGATGCTGGCAAATAGCCGAGCATAAGGCATGTTGAAGTGCAGCAGGTTCAGGTTTTTATCCACCGCTGCTATCAGCCCGGGGCTTGCCGCGGTAGTGGCGCTTAGGATTTTCTCAGCCCTGATACGGGCTTGGTCCTGTTGCATTTCGCCTGTGCGATCAATCAGGGTTCCACCCATTTTCCTTACTTTACCACCAACTTTGAGAGCGCGGCTGCTCAGGGTGGCACGGATCTTTTTTTCTTTGGCGGTAATCAGGTTTAAATCAATGGTGAAGGGCGCGCCGGTATGCGCACATCGGCGGAACAAAGCCCGAACGCGGTCCTGACCATTTGGACAATAAAATAGGGCCTGTTCAGGCGTAATGCCTGTGCCTGGCTTTAGCTCAAGCAACCGGTATAAACCCTCTGTCCAAATAATTTGGTTGCTGGCGATGTCCAGCTCCCAGATACCGAAGCCTGCAGCGCTCTCTGCGTAACGAAGCAGGCGGGGATCTATGGCAGAGCTTGCCTCTTGGGTAATGCGGGCGCTGGCCGCTTCGTCTGAATCGCGCATACTGACACGCAATGAGAGGCTGGCCGTGTAGAAAAAGCCTTCTTTGTGGCGGAAGGTGACCATCACGGTTTGCCCGCTCTCTAAGCGATGCCGGTTCACGGGCGCGAAAGGGTCATCCTCTCTCGACGCTAATATTTTATGAGCTGCAACGCCTTGTAGCTCGCTGGCGTTGTACCCCAGTACTACCTCAGCATTATTGTCAGCGAATAGCACCTTACCTTCGTCGTCGACACGTAACAGGGTCTGATGATCGGAACCGGTGGATGTGTCGGCACGATAACGCTGTATGACAAACTCTTTCACTGGGCGGGGCCTCGGATGCTCTTAAGTGGACTTCGCTTTTGTTTTTCTGATGGTTTTGCAACGATGAGTTCATCATACTAATAAATAAACCGGAAAGAACCTCTCTCCCGGAGCTACCTTGACTGCCTATGCCAAACCAATAACCCTAGATTTTGATGAGGGTATTGACCGCAAAACCCTGCGCCGTCTGCGGGACAGGTTTCTTATGGTTAACCGCCAGCGTTGGCAGCGAGCCCACTCATCGCTTACTTACAGGCAGCAGGTGGTACTCGAAATTCTGCCTCTGGTATTTCATACAAACCACCCAGCATTGCCCGGCTATCTGGATGTTGATTGCCCCTATGGCCTGAACCACTATCAACCAGACGCCGCGACTATTGGCGCAGCGCGGCGTTTAGCACGAACTTTCAGCCTTCGGGACGAGGGCAAACGTCGGCCCGATTTGCAATCGCTGTTCCTCATGGGTAGCCCCGGCACTCTGGGCCATTCAGTCGCCAGTGATCTGGATGTTTGGTTGTGCCATCGCGATGACCTCCCAGAACCGGGTATTCGTAATCTTGAGCGCAAGGCACAGAAGCTGACGGAGTGGGCGTCGTCTTTTGGTATCGAGCTGCATGTGTTTGTCTTTTCTGCTGCCGATTGGCGCGAAGGGCGGCAGCGTGCAGAGATAAGCGGCGAGAGCTGCGGTAGTGCCCAGCACTACCTCTTATTGGACGAGTTTTATCGTACCAGCATACATTTAGCCGGTTGTTACCCCCTTTGGTGGTTGATCCCCTCAGAACAGGAGCCGAACTATCGGGGCTGTGTAAACCGGCTGGTGGATTATCGTTTTATAAGGGGCGACGAATACATCGATTTTGGTGCCGTGCCGCTTATACCCCCCACTGAATTTCTCGGTGCGGGAGTGTGGCAACTCTATAAGGGAATTGACGCGCCCTGGAAGTCGATTCTGAAACTGTTGTTGATTGAATGCTATGCCCAAACACAAGAGCTACCGGTGTTGTCTCGTGCTTTCAAGCAGGCAGTATTCAGCGGTATCACCGATGTGGATGTGTTGGACCCCTACGTGATGTTGTACCAGCGCCTTGAACACTGGTTAACCGAGACCGGAGCGGATGCCCGGCTGGATTTGGTCCGTCGCAGCTTGTACATCAAAGCAGGGTTGCCGCTCACTCGTATAGAGGGTGCGGGTGAGCAGGGGGCAGAAGTTTGGAGAGTCGGGTTACTACAGAGCCTGATAAACAGTTGGGGGTGGCAGAAAAAGCAGATTGAAGTGCTGGATAACCGACAGCGTTGGCGGGCGGAAGAAGTTGCATCCCTGCGCCGGGCGATGGTGTCCGAACTAACACACAGCTATCGACTGCTTTCGAAAATGGCTCGCGATGACGATGAGCAGTCAGCGATTAGTGCTAACGATCTCAACCTTCTTGGTCGAAAACTCTACGCTGCTTTTCAGCGGAAAGCCGGGAAGATTGAGCAGGTTAACCCTGGGTTGGCACCGTCGTTGGCCGAGGAAAATCTTGCTTTTCACTATCAATCGGAACAGGGCGAGGCAGGGTCGGGGTGGCTGCTGTACCGTGATTTAGAAGACCCTTTGGATGCCTTCTGGCAAACGGTAATAAGGCGTTCCGGTAATCTCGCAGAACTGGTGGCGTGGTGCTATCTCAACGGTTTGCTGACTCGTTCAACCCGCCTCAATGTTCGTGCTGGGCAGGGCATTGCCTCTGTTAGTGAGTTGCGTGAAATGCTGGATGCGCTCGCAAGCTTTGTGCCTTTTCCTGTTGCGCCAGCAGCGCGCGAAGCTCTGGCCCGTGGCGTTCGCCCGCTGCGTAACCTTCTACTGATCAACGTGGGTGTTGATCCGCAGGCTCATCTTACAGAGTTGGGGCTGCACAAATTGAGTGCCCGGCACGATTCTCTGGGCTTTAGTGGTGGGCGAGAGAATCTGGTTGTTACCATCGATCAAATTACACTCAATAGCTGGCATGAGGTTAGTCTTCAGCATTACGCTTCCGGAGACACGTTAATACAGTGTTTGAAGAATGTGCTTGCCTCAGTGGCATTGGCGCCCCACAACATTCCCGACATTAGCGTGCATAGCCACAATCGAGGACATGGCGGCGCCATCGCGCGCAGAGTGCGTGAGCTGTTTGCCGATGTGCTGCGCCAGTTTTTTGCGGGCGGTACCGGGCCGCACCCCTTGCGTTATGTTATTGAGATGGATCGCCGGTACTTCATATTGGAGTTCAGTGGCTCAGAACCCAGTTTTATGGTGCTTGAAAGCTTGTCCGCACTGATGGATTGCCTCGCCCAGCCACGGGATATCTATCTGCCCATTGTTTTTGATCGCCATGCGGTGCTAGATCAACCGGCGCTACGGGCGGCCTGCCAAGCCAGTGAGCCGGACAGTATTCAGGTTTTTTATGTTATTCGCAGAGGGCAGGTTCAGATTCGGGTGATTGATGAGCGCGGCTCATTGTTCAGTTGGAATGAGCGGGTCACCAGTCGCCGCCATTTTATGACACCCTTGCTGCGCTTTTTGGAAAACTTGGTGGAGCGGCGCACGCTGCGCACCAGCGAAGTGCCCGTTGCTCTGGCTGGAGTGCGTTGCTACGAACTGGTTTTAAATAACGGGCTTTGGCGGCCGGAATATCGACCGCAACCGGATATCGGGGGGCCGCTGGCGGGCTTTGAAGTGCAAGCCGTCGGCATTCAGGAAGGTGATAGCCGTGTTCGCTTTGATCTGTACTGCGCAGAGCAGGAATTTACTGTGCTCCAGTACGGCGACCAGCTCATTCGGGCGGTTGCCCACTACATACATTCGCTGCGCCAGAGTGGTGATCGCTATCCAATCCACTTAACGGACGTGCACTTGCCTCACGATTTGGATCCAAGGGTATATCAGCGCGACATACAGACCAGTCAATACCTCTATTACCGCGCTTTTCTGGAGGATGCCTTAAACCGTGAATTTGGCACGTTTCAATAGCCTGTCGTTCTCGCGGTGCAGGGTGAGGGTCAGGTATACTTTCACCATTACCAACTCTGGATATGAATTCTTAATATAAACTGAAAGGTGCCAAGTATGCGGGCAGTGAACATGCCAATCGTGATACTGGTTGTGGCAACTGCGCTAGGTGGCTGCGGCCAAAAAGGGCCGCTATACCGGGAGAGTCCGGATGAATCCGGGCCTGCCGCCGGTAAACCCGTCAGCGCCGAAGCGCAAACCGAGCGCTCGGGCGACCGCAACTCAGGCGAGCAATAGTTCTACCGATACCAGCACCGTGACACGAATCAGGAATCAAATGAACCATTTTAACTACCGTGACGGCGAGCTTTACGCCGAAGATGTACCTGTCTCCTCCATTGCCGAACGCTTTGGTTCGCCAGCTTATGTATATTCCCGGGCGGCTCTTGAGCAGCATTACAAAGCCTATGACGACGCCCTGAAAGGACGCAAGCTTCTTGTTTGTTATGCCGTTAAAGCCAACAGTAATCTGGCTGTGCTGAATATACTTGCGCGCTTGGGCGCAGGCTTTGACATTGTCTCTGCCGGTGAGCTGGAACGGGTTCTGCGTGCTGGCGGCGATGCAAGCAAGGTTGTGTTTTCCGGCGTTGGAAAGCAGGAATGGGAAATGCGCCGGGCTTTGGAGGTGGGTGTTCGCTGCTTTAACGTGGAGTCTGATACCGAACTGGACAGGCTCAATGCGGTGGCTGGCGAGTTGGGTGTTAAAGCCCCCGTCTCGCTTCGTGTGAATCCGGATGTCGATGCCGGAACGCACCCATATATCTCTACGGGCCTGAAAGAGAACAAATTCGGTATTGATATCACCGAGGCGCCAGCAGTCTACGCGCGAGCAGCAACCCTGCCGAACTTGGATATCCAAGGCGTGGATTGCCACATAGGTTCGCAGCTTACCTCTGTCTCTCCATTTATGGACGCCCTCGAGAGGGTCTTGGCACTGGTCGATGAATTAGCAAGAAGTGGCATCCATATCCGGCACCTTGATATGGGCGGTGGTCTGGGAGTTACCTATAATGATGAGCAGCCGCCCAAACCATCTGACTATGTGCGCGCTTTGGATGAGCGCATTGGTGACCGTAAGTTGGAGTTGGTCCTTGAGCCCGGGCGCTCCATTGCGGCGAATGCCGGCATCCTTATTACCCGTGTGGAATTTCTGAAGTGCACTGAACACCGCAATTTTGCGATTATTGATGCCGGCATGAATGACCTGATCCGCCCGGCGCTTTACAGCGCCTGGCAGGCCATTGTTCCAGTACAGTCTCATCTGGATGCGGAAGAAAAGGTCTGGGATTTGGTTGGTCCTGTGTGCGAAACCGGCGACTTTCTGGGCAAAGACCGTCCCCTCCGCCTTAATGCCGGGGACCTTTTGGCTGTGCGCTCTGCCGGTGCCTATGGCTTTGTGATGAGCTCCAACTACAACACCCGAAACCGTCCGCCTGAGCTGATGGTGGACGGTGATCAGGTCCACGTAGTTCGCCGTCGTGAAACCATTCAGGACCAGCTCGCGCCCGAAAACTGCCTGCCAGAATGAGCGGAGGACAGGAAGCGGGTCAGCAGCGCCGCAATCAGGGACCACTGTTACGGTTCAGCAAAATGCACGGGCTGGGCAATGACTTTATGGTGATTGACGCCATCAGTCAGCCATTTAGGCTGCGCCCGGAAATGATTAGAGAACTGGCAGACCGGAATTTTGGTGTCGGTTTTGACCAGCTTTTGGTTGTGGAACCGCCCGGGCTGCCGGATGTGGATTTTCGTTACCGCATATTTAACGCCGATGGCTCGGAAGTTGAGCAGTGTGGCAATGGCGCCCGATGCTTCGCCAAGTTCGTGCGTGACCAACGCCTTACGAATAAAAAGATCATCCGTGTGCAGACGGCCAGTGGCGTGATTGAGTTGCGTGCGGTTAAAGACAGCATGGTGATGGTCAATATGGGCGTGCCGGAGTTGAATCCGACGGCGATTCCGTTTGCTGCCGAACGCCGCAAAGACGTCTATACCCTAGACGTGGGTACTGAGCCTGTCGAACTTAGTGCTGTGTCTATGGGTAATCCCCATGCGGTCATTGTGGTTGAAGATGTGGACTCCGCGCCAGTATCAGCGCTTGGCTCGCGTCTGGAAAATCACCCAAGGTTTCCATCGCGAGCCAACATTGGTTTTTTGCAGATAGTCAGTCGCAATCAGGTGCGCCTGAGGGTCTATGAACGTGGTTCGGGCGAAACGCTTGCCTGTGGTAGCGGAGCTTGCGCGGCAGTGGTGGCAGGCCGTTTGCGGGGCCTGCTGGATGACCGTGTGGAGGTTGAACTGCGTGGCGGGCGGCTAGTCATTGAATGGCAGGGTGAGGGGTCGCCTGTTATGATGGAAGGGCCTGCTACGAGTGTATTTGAAGGGCAGTTGAGACTGCCTGGTGATTCAAGCGGTAGCCGGCGCCGAAAGCCCAGCCGCCCAAACAAACAACGGATCTGACGACAGCCAGGAGAGCACAATGACAGACCAAACGGCCCACCAGAAGGCCGGAGAGCTCACCCGCGAAGCCGTGGCTGAGTACCTAAAGCACAATCCTGATTTTTTTGTCGATCAGGATGAGCTTTTGCGCAGCCTAACACTGCCCCACGACAGTGGCCGGGCGATCTCTTTGGTTGAGCGGCAGGTGCACCTGTTTCGCGAACAGCGGGATACGCTCCGCCATGAACTTGTAGAGCTGGTATCCATTGCCCGCCACAACGACCGTCTGTTTGAAAAGAGCAAGCGGCTGTTGATGCAAGTGATCGAAGCCCGCAATCTAATGGACATGGCATCCGCTATTGATGACAGCATTCGCGGCGACTTCGGGTTAGATGCAGCTTCGGTTATTTTGTTTGCCGAAGGGGATGTGCTCGGAAACTCTCAGGGTGCTCTGCATGTTGTGAGCCCTGCGGATGCACAAGAGCGCCTCGGTAATCTTTTGGAAGGCAGCCGCGCAGTCTGTGGCCAATTCCGTGAGAGCGAGCGGGAGTTCCTGTTCCCGGATCGTGACGAACCCATTGCTTCTGTAGCCTTGGTACCTCTGCGCCATGACGAACTGGTGGGAGTGTTTGCGGTCGGAAGCTGTCAGCCTGGTTACTTTGATCAAAGCATGGGGTCACTGTTTCTCAGTTACATCAGTGACACCCTCAGCCGACTACTGCCACCCATGGTGCGCCGCCATACTACGGCCGCTCCAGTTGCCGACCTTGCGACAGAGTCCCGCTAGAGTGACCGCTACGCCCGCCCCAGCTCTCGTGCCTGATGAGTTGAGCGGGTGCATGACCGCCTTCATACAACATCTTGCATCCGAGAAGCGCCACTCGCCCCGAACCTGTGACAGCTATCAGCGCGATCTGCAGCGGCTGGCCGTCTGGCTTGTGGAGCAGGAGAGCCGCGAGTGGCGTAACCTTAGCGGTTATGATCTGCGCCGTTACGTAGCCAACCTTAGTCGTGCGGGGTTGAGTGGTCGCAGCATTGCCCGCCACCTGTCGGCCATAAGGCGATTTTACCAGTATTTACTGCGGGAACGCCTAGCCACAGACAACCCAGCCCTAGACATTCGCGCGCCAAAAAGCAGCCGGCGCCTGCCCGGTGTGGCCGACGTCGATCAGCTCAATTCTCTTCTGGATGCCGCCCCGGACGACCCTTTAGAAGTTCGCGACCGGTGCATGTTCGAGCTGATGTATTCTTCGGGCCTGCGCTTGGCGGAACTCGCCAGCTTGGATATCGATGCCGTTGATTGCAAAGGTGGCGAAGCGAGGGTTGTCGGGAAAGGTGGCAAAACACGACTGCTACCCGTTGGACGAAAAGCGCTGGAAGCCATAGCCCAGTGGTTGCCCATTCGCGCAGGGCTTGCCCCGGAAGCTGAGCCCGCGCTGTTTGTAAGCCGCAGGGGCGATCGCATTAGTCACCGTAGTGTTCAATCCCGGCTTAGCCGCTGGGGCGTTTTAAAAGGAGCAGACCAAAAACTCCACCCGCATATGCTCAGACACTCCTTCGCCAGCCACATGCTTGAATCCAGTGGTGATTTGCGAGCGATTCAGGAATTGCTGGGTCATGCGGACATTGCTACAACTCAGGTCTATACTCATCTTGATTTCCAGCATTTGGCTCGGGTATACGACCAGAGCCACCCCAGAGCGCGAAGACGCAACTCGCGTGACTACGACGACCAGAACGACGGACAAGAAGGAACTACTTGATGTCATCGGATCAGACCTGGAAGGACAAGTACTTTCAGGAACTTGAATCTGCAGAGCAGAGGGAAGAGCATTGGAAAGCCGAGCGCAATGTTCTGGAGCGTATGCTGGTGCGCACCAGCCTTGCGTCTGCAGGCCAAACACCCGAGCTGGACCGCCTGCTTGATCAAATAAGGTCTGACCTGCGCAAAGGAAAAGTTGAGGTGGATAGCTGGCGGCGTTTGCAGGAGCAAATAGATCGCCAAATCGCTTTGCTGGACGATATGCCCTCGGCCGCGATGGTTGAAGGCGAAAACACCGTAAGTGAGAGTGCGAGCGAGACGGGTTCGCTTGAGCCGGCCCCCAGTGTTGAAGATCAGAGCCAGCGGCTGCGAATCGCCCGACGTGTTGGTCACCTCCTTGGGCAGTTGCTTAGTCAGGTTTCTTTGGAGCCGGATGCCGAGTCCCGGGCGCGAAACCTTCAAAAAGCACTGCTTTCGAGTGGCAACTGGGATGAGTTGCGGGACGGGCTGAATCAGGTGGCAGACCTGATTGTGGCCGCTGTTACCCGCAGTCAGCGCGAGTTTGAAGCCTTTCTCAAGCGCCTTGATGAGCGACTTGAGTCCTTGCAGGAGCATTTTTTCCAGCAATCATCGGCGCAGTCTAGCCGTCAGGCGGCAGCCGAAACCTTGGACCGCAATATCCGTGATGAGATTGAGCAGGTTGGGCGGCACATCGAATCAAGCGGCGACCTTAACGAGCTAAAACAGTCTGTCACTAGCCACTTGGAGTCTATTGGCCAAGCCGTCGGGCGTTTCCGGGTTGAAGAAACGGAACGGGAAAAAATGCTGTCTGAACAGCTGGCGGCCATGCAGGAAAAAATGGCGGCCATGGAAGCACACTCTGAGCAAATGCAGGGGCAGGTAAAAAAGGAACGTGCGCGAGCCGTTACAGATTTGCTTACACAGCTGCCTAATCGTGAAGCCTGGCAAGAGCGTCTGTCTTTTGAATTCAATCGCTGGAAGCGTTATCAGTATCCACTGACCATTGGCGTTTTGGATATAGATCTGTTCAAGCGTGTGAACGACTCTTACGGACACAAAGCTGGTGATAGGGTGCTTCAACTGGTGGCTAGAGAAATCAAAAAACGGCTGCGCAAAACGGATTTCGTAGCCCGCTTTGGTGGCGAAGAGTTTGCGCTGCTGTTTCCGGAAACACACGCGGAAGATGCTCGTGCAGTGCTGGACAAGCTGCGTGCCCACGTTGGTGACTTGCCGTTCCATTTTGGCGGAGAACCGGTGACCATAACCTTCTCTAGCGGCTTGGCGGCTTTTGCAGCCGACGACACTGAGGAGTCGGTTTTTGATAGGGCCGATAGGGCACTCTACCTTGCCAAGGACAATGGCCGGAACTGTATTAAGATCGGTTAGTCCTGAGGATACCCTGTGAAGGCCACCCCTTTAGTTTTAGCTTTCTGGCTGCTTCTAACCTGCCAAACTTCGGCACAGGCAGACCCACCCCAGGCATCACCCGCGCCGGTATTGGGCAGTGAAGACCTGAACTGGGTTGGCGAACAGGAAATACTCCGAATTGGGGTGCGCGCAGAGCAAGTGCCTCTCGTCTTCGACACCGGCAACGGTGACCTCGCAGGGACTTATATTGACTACCTTGCCCGCCTCTCGGGTAAGCTCGGCCTACCAATTGAGCCAGTAGTAGTAAGCACTGACGATAATACCGAAGCACAACTTGCGCAGCCCAAAACCGATGCTTTGCTAACCACAAGAATCCCGGGAACACCTGTGCCGGATGGTATTCGGTTTACACATCCATTAATGACGCTCACCTATGGCCTGTTTGTTAGTGCAGGCGATGCCGCAATCCGTTCATTGGCGGACCTTGAGAGTGGTCGCATAGCGGTTGTTGAGGGCGATCCCAACCAGTATGACATGCTTGATTCTGTCGAAAGCTTTACACCAGTGCCAGTACAGAGCCTTGGTGAAGCCGTTAGCCGTGTGTTGTCCGGTCAGGCAGATGCCTTTCTCGGGCCGGTGCCCGTGGTGTCGGATTATCTGCAATCAGCCATGATAAACGGTATTGGCCTATCGGTGCTGCTTGATCAGAAATCTGTCGATGTGGTGTTTCAGGTGGATGAAAGCAATGGTTCTTTGTTCCGGGTGCTGGATCAGACCGTAGGTGCCATCACCCACAACGAGCACCGGGTTATTCGGCAGTCTTGGCTACAGGTGGATCTTTCGGCGTTGGAGCAGAGCGGGGTGGAACTGTCAGCTTCTGATGTCGACTGGCTCAAGCGCCACCCTGAACTTTCGGTCGCTTATCGCTCCGATTGGCCGCCGTTCGAATATGCACAAGACGGCCGCCCCACCGGCCTTGTACCGGATCTGGTTGCGCGCCTTGAAAACCAGTTAGGCGTTAGGTTTGAAAGGAAAATACTGGAAGACCGAGTGACCGCTGAGCAGGCACTGGTTTCCGGAGATGTGAATATTCTGCCAGGCTTGTCCCGCACACCGCGAACTCAGGAGTCGTTTCTCTTTACTCGGGCCTATGTGAACGTGCCAATTGCTTTGGCTATCCGCGATGACGGGCGCTTTATCGGAGATTTGCGGGAACTGCGGAGTGAGCGTGTGGGTGTGGTAAACCGCCATGCGGCACACGACTACCTGTTGATTAACCATCCAAATCTTGACCTTTACCCTATGACAACGGTCGAGGACGGGCTGCTAGCTCTCTCCAATGGCGACCTTGATGTTATGGTGACCCATATTCCGGCAGTCAGCTATACCGTTGCCAGACTTGGTCTTTCCAATCTTCGAATTACCAGCATTACACCCTACCAATATGACCTGCGGCTAGCGGTCACTAAAGATAGCCCAGAACTGCATCGCATTCTTAACAAAGCTCTGGGCAGCCTGAAGCCTGCCGATACAGAGGCTATCTACAACCGCTGGATTCACCTCGATATTGAACAGGAAGCAGACTACACAGTGGTGCGACGGGTTGTTCTGATCGCCATTGTGGTGGTTCTGATCTTCCTCTACTGGAACCGCAAACTGTCGCGGGAAGTGGACGAGCGAATTCGTTCTGAAAACGCTCTGCGCCGGAGCGAAGACGAATTGCGGGCAGCCAAACTGGAGGCGGAGCGCTTAGCCCGGGAGGCAGAAGCTGCAAGCCGCACCAAGAGTGAATTTCTCGCCAATATGTCCCATGAGATCCGAACACCCATGAATGCGGTGATCGGCTACAGTGATTTGCTCAGCAACAGTGTGACCGACCCCCAGCAGCGTAACTACTTGGATGCCATCCGAGCTGGGAGCCGCAGCCTACTGATGTTGATCAACGACATTCTTGATCTCTCCCGAATTGAAGCTGGCAAAATGCGGCTGGATTATTCGCCGGTATCCGTGCGTAGGCTGCTGGATGATGTTCGGCATATTTTTGATCTGCGCGCACGGGAACAAGGCATCACTCTGGAAGTAAGTGTTGGTTCCAATATGCCGGTGGCGATGATGTTGGATGAGACCCGTTTTCGGCAGGTGCTGTTCAATCTGGTGGGTAACGCTATTAAGTTCACTCACGAAGGCGGCGTAGCAGTGCGGGCAACCGTCAAACCGGTTGAAGATGAAACCGGGCAAGCGCAGGAACACCAAAATTACCGGCTCACGGTCAAGGTAAAAGATTCGGGTATCGGGATTTCTCCCGACCAGCGTGACCGTATCTTTGATGCCTTTGAGCAACAGGAGGGGCAGAACACTCGCCGTTATGGTGGCACAGGGCTAGGCCTCGCCATCAGTCGTAAGCTGGCCCGGATGATGGGGGGCGAATTGGAAGTAGAAAGTGAGCCGGATAGTGGATCTGTTTTTACGCTTACGTTGCCCAACGTTCAATCGACCGGTGAGCGGGCTGAAGATGAAGGTGAAACTAAGGAATCTGAACGCTTGTTGGCACAAACGCTGAGTATTCAAGAGCGCGGCTGGTTGCGAGAGCAGCTGACGGCAGATTTTGGTGACGAGTGGGAAGCTGTGCGGGAAAGTGGTGACCCGGAAGAAATGAGAGACTTTGCTCGTCGCGTGCTGGCGTGGGGGGAGCGTTATCGCTCAAGGTCCGTAACGCGTTTTGGTGAGAAGTTGCTGGCAGATGTCGAGGCGTTCAATCTCGATTCGGTGAACAGTGCGCTGGATATGTTTCCTAAATTGCTGGGCCGTGAAGAATGAGTTGAATGGGCGTCTCTATAACTCAGAGCGGGCTCAAACTCTTAGAGGCAATCAAACTGGGACCGGCGGTCAAAGGCTACAGAAACCATATCGTAGCCGGAGTCAGACAGGTTGCGGATCAGCTCGCGGTCTTTTAACAAAGCCATACAGACTTTGTGAACGCTGGCTTGAAGCTGTTCCGATGCCTGCTGACTGGCCGCAAGGCGGAAATCGACGATGAGATACTTGCGGTCGACAGCAGAGGTCGCAGGAATATCTTCGCGCTCAACACTCTCGTAGCCAATGTAGGTTGCCTGATCTTTAGGGAACACCTGACTCATTACGATGTCCAGATTCTCCGCGTGGGCAGTTTGCGCGGCAAGTGCAGCAGCAAATGTTGCGATGTGGATCAGGCTCTTGATGTTCATGTAGGCTTGCTCCCCGAGTATAGCGTTCCGGATGCGTGTAACGGATTGTAATTTTTCGTTACAAGGATTATTGCAAAAACTGTCGCTTATTGCGTGGTATTAGGTCCGCTTTTTTCAATTGTTTGCAGTTTGCATACATTAGGGGTTTTGGCTCGATTGCAAAGGGCTCCCATGAACGTCGCCTATCAACTATTATGAAACCAAAACTGACGGCAGGAGACTTGCCCATGTTTCAGCTCGTATTCAAGGGAGAGTGCGCCCCTGGCACAGATATGACCACCGCGCGAAACAATGCCCGCGCTTTGTTCAAGGCCAGCGTTGAACAAATTGAGCGCATGTTCAGCGGCAGTCCCGTGGTGATCCGCAACAAGCTCGATGAAGAACAGGCCGAAAAATATCGACAGGTGCTGAACAAGCACGGCATGCTTGCCTATGTTCAGCCTATGCCGGGCAGCCAACCTCCGGAAAAGCCAGCGCCTGCACCTGGGCCCACTCCCATCGCACCCAGTGCAGATAAAACTGCCTCCCAACCTGCAAGTTCGCAGCCCCGCACCAACACACCAAGTGTTGAACCGGGTGATCGCTTGCCGGTGGCGGGAGAAAAAGTCGATGAGATTCTTGCCGGGTCGGCGCTTGGGCTCGACCCGGTAGGTGTGACTCTGGTAGAGCCTGAGGAGGCCGAGCCGCCCATGTTTCAACATCTTGACGACTGGACATTGGCCCCAGCCGGTAGCGATATCGGCGTTGAGCGGGACTTGCCGCCACCCATGGTGCCGGATGTGTCGCATCTTTCATTGGCAGATGACGAGTCAAAAAGATAATGAGCTTGGAGAGCATGGGATTTGTTAGGTTTTGAAGTGGCTCTCGGTAGTATCACTTACCTGCCTGATTTTAGCGGCCTCCGAAGTACTCGCGACGGCCGCTAGTGACACACCAGACGATGATCGCCCTCAAATTGGTCTCGTTCTTAGCGGTGGTGGTGCAAAAGGCATGGCCCATGTAGGTGTGCTTCGCGTGCTGGAAGAAATGAATATCCCGGTGGATTTGGTGGTAGGTACCAGCGCGGGTTCAGCGGTGGGTGCACTCTATGCCTCGGGCATGTCGGTCGCGGAAATAGAACAGCGCTTCATTGACTTGGACTGGTTGTCGAGCTTTCGGGATGACCCCGGTCGGGCATACAAGCCTGTCCGCCGGAAAGAAGTAGAGTGGCGTTTTCCCGTTACGCCCGGCCTTGGTGTCAGCTTGGACGGGCTGCATCTGGGCGCAGGTATCATCGCCGGACAAAACCTTGGTTTTATCCTTAACGGCCTCACCCATAATGTTGCTCTAGTCGAAGACTTTGACCGTTTACCTATCCCCTTCCGAGCGGTCGCAACCGATTTGGAAACCGGTGATATGGTGGTGCTTAGCAAGGGCAATCTAGCTAACGCGGTGCGGGCAAGTATGAGCATTCCCGGCGTTTACGCCCCGGTCAACCTTGATGGCCGCTTGCTGGTAGACGGCGGCATCGCGAACAATTTGCCTATTAGTGTCGCCCGTGAAATGGGCGCAGACATTATCATTGCCGTTGATATCACCGATGCCTTGGTAAGCTCGGATCAGCTGCAAGAAGCCTTCTCGGTGTTTCGCCAGCTCACCACCATCATGACCCGACGCAATACTGACCAGCAGCTCGATTTGCTGGGCGAGAAAGATGTTCTCATCCGTCCGGATTTAAAAGACTACGGCTCAGCAGACTTTTATGATGCGCCAGCGTTATTTGAGCTGGGAGCCGCCGGAGGCCGGAAACATGCAGTAGAGCTTCGCCCGCTGACTGCACCAAGTGAGGTGTGGCAGGCGTATAGATCGCGATTGGCTTCTGCAAATCTGGGTGCAGAGGGAGTGGTTGCAAGTATTGACGTTGAGTATGGCCGTCGCCTGAGTGGGGCGTTTCTCAAGGAACGTATACGCCAGAAAACCGGTGAGCCTTTAAATGTGGAAGCGTTAGAGGCGGATCTCAAACGGATCTACGGGCTTGGCTATTATGAAACCGTGTCCTACTCCCAATCCCCGTCAGCCGACGGAACGCAGTTGGTTATCAAAGCTCAGGAAAAAAGCTGGGGGCCTAACTATTTGTCTTTCGGACTCAATTACGAGGACAACTTCGACGGCGATACCCGATTCAACCTTACCTCTTCCCTGCGTGTGACAGAATTGAATGCTCTGGGGGGAGAGTGGCAAACGGGCCTGCAGCTTGGTACCGAACCGCGTGTCCGCACCCAGTGGTATCAACCACTTGACTATGGCTATGAGCGCTTTATGGTGGCGGGAGCCGAGTACTCCCGGGACACTGTCAGTGTTTACGACCCTGAAGGCGCGCGTGTTGCTGAGCTTGATGTTACCTTCCGGTATTTTGATCTTGGTTTGGGGATGGAGCTGGGTGGCAACGCTGAGACACGCTTAACCTACACCCGCGGATATGCCACGGTGGATAAACAGGTTGGTGTAGCGGTAGCACCCAGAGAAGCGGTGCATCAAGGCGGTATCAGCCTACAGTTGGTGCATGACTCCCTGAATGATGCGTTTTTCCCCCGCAGCGGTGCCTTTGCTGGAATTCGGGGTCGCTTGGAGCGCGAAGATTTAGGGTCTGACCGGCACTTTGATGCTTTAACAGGTATGGCTCTGGGCACAGGTAGTTGGAGAAAGTTTACCCTGACGGGGCTGCTCTATGCCCATACGGTGACTCGCGGCAATCCGGGCATTGAAAACAGAATACGGCTTGGGGGCTTTCGGCGGCTATCCGCGTATGCGCCTGGACAGATCACTGGAAACAGTGCAGGGATGGCATCTGTTTATGCTCGCCAAGTGTTTGGAGGGCCTATTACGCCTTGGTTTGCAGGCATGGGGCTGGAAGCAGGCAATGCTTGGGAATCACTGAGTGATGCCGGGTGGCACAGTTCAGTAAAGTCCTGGAGTGTTTTTGCCGGAGTGGACACCTTCTTAGGCCCAGTACAGCTAGCAACTGCCTACAACAACGAGGACAACTGGACGGCCTACCTGAATATCGGTTTCTCGTTTACCCAGCTGTTTTATTAAGGCGTTTTTGCAAGTGAGCTGGACACTGTTGCGGCTTCACAAACCTGCTGACACTGTTGAAGGGCGTAGTGGTGGAGGATTGAAGCCAGTCTTTCTTCATCTCGGTCTCGAAGTGCGCTGATGGATTCCCGCATGTGCGCAAGATTGTCTTCCAGCACCCGCTTGCCGCCGCGCTTAAAAGCGACGAACGCGCAGCGTCTGGCCGAGGGCCATAGGTCGTCAATTGCCGCAACAATAAAATAGTTGTCGGCGTAGGCGAGGGAGGCTTTGGTGTACTCAATGCCTAGGTCGAGGAACGCCATCAGATTATTTTTATGAAAGTGGTCTTCCATCTGCTGGTACAGCTGCTCTAGCCGGCTCAAATCTTCCGGTTGCCACTGACGTGCAAGCTTGCGCCCCGTGTGGGCCAAATACAGCTCCAGCGTTTCGTAAAGACTGCGTACAAAGTAATCGTCCAGATCTGTAACAAAAGCGCCTTTGCGAGGCACGTTTTTTACCAAATGGCGCTTTTCGAGTAGTAAAAGACCTTCGCGAATGGAGCCATTGCTAACCTCCATTTGCTTTGCCATTGTGCCTTCGTAAATACGTTCACCGGAGCTGAATTGGCCGAAAACGATCTGATTCTCAATGTGGCGGGCGACTTGTTCAGTCAGTGTTATTCTTGGTTCGAAGGCCTTCATGGGTGAGTTTCACTAGGCATAGTTGAATGAGTGTAGAAAGAATAGTCGCATATTCAACCATTCTGGAGCCAGTGTCCAAGAAGCCAAACGTTCGATTACAGCAAAGGAGCCAGCAGGCGAACGGCGCGGCAGGTCAGGCGGAACATCAGCGAGCGGCCTTGATAGTCCTCTTCCGTCATCCTGCGGCAGTGGGAAAGATCTTCTGTGAGCATGGCGTCCACTTCGCCAACAAAGGTTTGCGAGGTATTGATCGCGATGATCTCGAAATTCAGCCGCATGGAGCGGTTGTCCAAATTAGCGGTGCCGACAGCGGCATAGTGGTCATCAACCAAGACGACTTTCTGATGCATAAAGCCAGGTTGATACCGATAAATACCAATGCCCGCCTGCCGGGCTTGGATTAGGTAGGAATAGGCTGCAAGCCCAACGAATAGGTTGTCTGACTTTTCCGGAATCATGATTCGCACGTCCACTCCGCGCAGAGCAGCCAGTTGCAGTGCATTCACAATCTGCACGTCGGGAACAAAATACGGCGAAGCAATCCAGATGCGGGACTGAGCGTTGTTGATGCAGCTCAGAAAAAATAAAGTGCAGGTTTCCCAAGTGTCCGCCGGTCCTGTAGGCAGCACCAACACCTGCTCGTCGCCCGGCATTTTCTCATTTGGCGACCAGTCCAGATTGGGAAACTCGTTGCTGGCCCAGTTCCAGTCCTCCAGCCAAGCCAGTTGCAACCCGATAACGGCTGGGCCTTCTATGCGGCAATGGGTGTCTCGCCAGGGCTCTTGATCTATAACGGTGCCCAGATACTCGTCACCCAGATTAATGCCACCTACAAAACCAATCTTGCCATCACAAACCAATAGCTTGCGGTGGTTGCGAAAGTTAATCTGAAACCGACGGCGTCGGATGTTGCCGTCGCCAAATGAAGCAACCTTGGCACCGGCTTTTTCGAGCTCTTTCAAATAGGCCCGTGGCAGCCCGAAGCTGCCCACGTCATCGTACAAAAACCATACCTGCACGCCTTCCGAGAGCTTTCTCTCAAGCGTGGTTTTGATGCGTTGGCCAATTTTGTCAGAACGGACGATATAGAACTCAAGAAGAATATAAGACGTTGCGTTCTCCATCGCTTTAATCAGGGCATCGAATGTGGCTTCGCCATCCTTGAGCAGATCGCACCGGTTGCCCTCTGTGAAGGGCTGGCGGCCGAGCTTACAAAGCACTTGCAGCGGCCTATCAAGGTTTTGTTGTTTTGGCATGGAGAGAGAAGTGGTCTGCCGCTCAAACCGGTTGAGCAAAGCCGTTAGGGCTTGGTCTCCCATTCGCCGTGCTTTGACATAGCCACCAAAGCGCGAGCGGCCGAACACAAGGAACATGGGTACTGCGATATAGGGCAGACCTAGAAGGCCGATAATCCAAGCGATAGCACCTTGGGTTGTACGATAAGTCAGAAGAATGCGATAGATGCAGGCAGCCGAGCCCAAATAAAGCAGGCTGATTGCTATGGCCACTAGTGAGGTGTCAGGCATTATTCGTCTGCTTCCCGGTTAAGATGCTGTGCGCGATACTGTGCAGGAGCCGTTCCGGTCCAGCGTTTGAAAGCTCGGCTGAACGCGCTCAGCTCGGAGAATCCCAATAGAAAGGCAATTTCCCCCAACGCGTAGCGATCAGACGCAACATAGCGCAAGGCTTTGTCTTTACGAACATGTTCCACAAGCTCGTGAAAGCTTAGACCCTCTTTCTTGAGTCTTCGGTACAGGGTTTGACGGCTCATGTGGCATTGTCTGGCCAGAGTGTCAGCATCGATCTTATCGGTCGACATTTGGCGCGATATTAGCCGGCGGATCTTGCGACCGAATGAACGTCGAGTTTGCAAGCGAGCCAGCAGGCCGTTGACCTGCTTCAAAACCGCTGAATACACATATGGGTTGCGATGCGGAATCGGATGACTCATGTGGCGGCTGTTGAATGCAAGACGTGTTGCTGCGGCCCCGAAGACCACTGGCCCTCCTAGCAGTTTTTCGTACTTATCGGCGTAATCCGGGCGCCCATGGGCGACTTCTACCCACTCAGCGTGTATTCCTGAATAGATAAAGTGCCGGGTTCGACACAAAGCGGCTGCCAAAGTGCGATCCATATCCTGACGGCAGTAGTGCTCCGGGGAGTCTGCCTGCCAAGTCAGAATAGCTTGATCACCCGTTTGCTCGAAGCTCAGAGTGACCGATTCGTTGATTAGCCGGTGCAAACGTACGTACTGGGTTACAGCTTCGCCAAGCGTATCGCAATTGAAAAATACGTGCCCAACCAGCCCCATACGGTCGGGATCAATAATCTGACCTGCGTTTAGGCCTATCGCCGGGTCGCCGGTCACTTTTTCTGCGTGATCCCAAAGCTCGTAGTGAGCATGTGCAGGTATGCGCAGATCGGGGTCCTCAAGTGCCGAAATACTCACGCCAGTGAGCTGTTCAACCCGCGGCCTGTCCAGAACCCCCTGACGCTTCAGGTAGTGCACCAGTGCAAGAGTGCTCGATGCTGCAACGAGAGGTGCTGTTGTGTTGTCCGTAGGTGCAGATGTCACTTTAGCCGGCCCATTAACGAGTTGTCATGGATGCTGATACAAAATGTCAAACGAGTGGGACAGTCTGTCAACGGTTTCTGTTTTGTACAACGATAGCATTTAACGCACAGGTTGAAGTAATGGAAAACGCATCAGGAGGTGTTCGATGAGAAACGAAATTTTTGTACCCCAAACCGAGCTTGAGCGCGAAAACGTAATGGCATTGGCAGAATATCTAGGCGATATCTACTACTGCTAAAGCCGTAGCGAAGAAGACTATGACCAATTTAGCCGGGCAATGCCCGGTTTTTTTTCGCCGTAAAAAGCGGCCATCTATTGTCCTCCCCTTGCTCGTTTGACTGGCAGTGTTAATGTATCGGCATCGTAAATAACATGAACCCGACGGAGACGGCCCGCCCATGAGTGAAATACTAAATCACAGAATTACCGGAGAAGGTGCCCCGCTGATCCTGATGCACGGTTTGTTTGGTGCTCAGGAAAACTTGGGTGCTATCGCCCGGCAGTTCCATACTCAATGGCAGGTGCACGCTTTGGATCTGCGCAACCATGGTAGCTCCTTCCACGCAGATACGATGGATTACCCAAGCATGGCGGGAGACGTGCTTGAGTACATGGACAAACAGGGGCTCGACAGGGCCTGCCTGCTGGGACACTCAATGGGCGGAAAGGTGGCGATGCAGGTTGCTTTGCAGGCTCCGGAGAGGATTGAGAAACTCATTGTTGCCGATATCTCTCCGGTAACCTACAAAGCGCACCATGACGTTATTCTAGAGGGTATGATGCAAGTTGATCTTGCTAGTGTTCGTTCCCGTCGTGATGCCGATAAGCAGCTGGCAGAGTTCGTGGAGACGCCTGGTGTTCGGCAGTTCTTGCTCATGAACCTCGAACGGATTCCGAACGAAGACCAGTTAAAAGACGGCCCGGTGTACCGTTGGCGTTTGAACTTGAAAGCCATTGATGACTGCTATGCGAATCTGGCCGCAGCACCAGTTGCAGATGCGCCATACAAGGGCCCGGTGTTGTTCTTGAAAGGGGCTGACTCGGCTTATATCCAAGAAAAACACAAGGAAGACATCATCCGATTGTTCCCGGAAGCCCAGATCCAAGTTATTGAGGGTACCGGGCATTGGCTGCATGCCGAAAAAACGGACACCTTCGTTGCGCTGTGCCAGCAGTTTCTCTCGGGTCAAAATAACAAACAAGCGGGTTGAGCGTATGAAGTGGTTGACGGGCGGATTTCTGGTTTTGTTTATTGTGCTGGGCGGTTTTTTTATGGCGCCATCTCCTATTGATGCCAGCGCCTGGCAGCCACCGAGCCCGAAAGCCATGACAGGATTGCTGGCGCCGAACGAGCAATTGCGCCAAGCAGAACTGCTTGCAAAAGGGCAGGTGTATGGGCCGGAAGACACAACGGTTAACTCCGAAGGTGTAGTTTATGCGGGCACCCAAGATGGCTACATTGTGCGGGTATATCCGGACGGCCGAGTTGAAAACTGGCTGTCCACCGGAGGGCGCCCTCTGGGCATGATGTTTGACCAGAATGGCAATCTTATCGTTGCCGACGCCTGGAAAGGGCTGATATCAATTACCCCGGAAGGCGAAACGACTGTACTGGCCAGTGAGGCAGAGGGCGTTCCTTTCCGGTTTACCGACGATCTTGATATTGCCGCTGATGGCCGGATCTATTTCAGTGATGCCAGCTCACGTTTCTACCAACCGGATTACCAGCTCGATTTGCTGGAAATGCGGCCCCACGGCCGCCTCTTACGCTACTCCCCAAAAACAGGTGAAACCGAGGTGTTGCTTAGTGGCCTGCATTTTGCCAACGGCGTTGCAGTGGCACCTAACGGCGATTATGTACTGGTGAATGAGACCTGGAAATACCGCATTCAGCGCTATTGGATAAACGGACCGAAAGCAGGGCAAGCGGAAATTTTCGTGGATAACCTGCCGGGCTTTCCCGACAATCTGGCGGTGGATGAAAAAGGCCGGTACTGGGTCGCTTTCCCCACGCTTCGCAATGCCAGTATTGATACCTTGCACCCGAAACCCTGGCTCAAAGAATTGGTCGCCAAATTACCCAAGAGCTTTCAGCCTGCGCCACAAGAGTACGGTTTAGCCATAGCGTTTGATAGCGACGGAGCGGTAATAACCAGCCTGCACGACACGCAAGGCGAGCACTTGCAGGAAATTACCTCGGTTAACCCGCACGGCGGGCAGTTGTACTTTGGCTCTTTGCACAATGACCGTATCGGGCGGCTAGCCTTGCAGGCTATCCCGGGCCTTGAGGAGTAGAAATGACCGAACAACAACCTATACAGTGGGATCTACCTGCCCCCTTTACCCTTGAGATTCTGGTGGTTGAAGAGGATACCGATGAGCTGGGGCACGCCAACAACGTTGTTTACGTGCGCTGGCTGGAAGACATCAGCTGGGCCCACGTTAAGAGCTTGGGCATGACTTGGGAGCTGAATGAAGCAACAGGCAAAGCCTTCGCGATCACCCGTACAGAGATTGATTATCTTGCGGCTGCAAACCCCGGGGATCGGCTGATTATGGGTACCTGGCTTACCGGCTTTGATGGACGCTTCCGTTCAGCGAGACAATTTCAGCTGGTGCGCCCTAAAGATGGAAAAACTCTGGTTAGGGCGGTATCAACCCACGCCTGTGTGGACTTGAAAACCCAGCGGCCCTCGCGCGCGCCAAAAGAATTTGCCGATATCATGAAGGCGGCTTGTGTGCCCGGAGGAAAGGGTCTGTAAGTCACTATTGCAAGCACTTTCTGGTAACCTGACGAAAGAATAGAAGCTCCAACACCAATCAGTCACTAATCAGCGCGCTTTCTCGGAGATACCCATGGATATGCCCATTGACCAGAGTTCAGAATCGTCTATGAAAAAAGTGGTCTATAACCAGTTTGGTGAGCGCAATGTTTTGGAGGTAGTGAGCTCGGACATTCCTTCACCGCAAGCAGGCGAGGTACTGATTCGTGTTCACGGTGCCGGGCTCAACCCGATTGACTGGAAAACCCGCAAAGGCTTCGGATTTGTGGCGCAGCAGATTGAAAACGCTTTGCCATGGACACCCGGCTACGATGTGGCCGGAGAGGTGGTTACCATTGGTGACGGCGTAACCACTCTGGTGCCGGGAGACCGGGTGATGGGGTTGGTTGGTTTTCCGCTGAATGGCGGGGGCTATGCAGAGTATGCGCTGACAACGGCAGACGAGCTGGCCGTAGTACCCGAGGAGCTTGATCTGGTAACTGCGGGCGCCTTACCGCTGGCGGCACTCACAGCTTGGCAGGCCTTGTTTGAAGTGGCCGAGCTTGAAGCTGGCCAGAAAATTCTTGTGCATGCTGGTGCAGGCGGGGTCGGCCATCTGGCTGTACAGTTTGCTCTGGCGCGGGGTGCCCATGTTATTGCAACGGCCTCTGCCGGAAACCGCGACTTTCTTGCAGAGCTGGGGGTGCACGAGGTCATTGACTACAACACCACAGATTTTGCGGAAGAGTGCTTTGGGCTGGATGTGGTGCTGGACTTGGTAGGCGGCGACACGGGTAAACGCTCCCTGCGCACTTTGGGAGACAGCGGCATGCTGGTAACCATTCCTACGGTGACTGCCGATGAGGTAGTCAGTGCTGCCGAAGCACAGGGCTTAAGGGCTCACGGTATGACTGTTCGCCCGGATGTCTTCCACCTTGAAGAAATTGCCGAGCTGATTGAAGATGGCGAGGTGAAGGTGCACATTGAAAAAGCGTTTACGCTGGATCAGGTGGCACAAGCCCACGAACTGCTCGAAGGTGGGCATGTGCGGGGCAAGCTGGTTCTGGATTGCAGCTAGCCCTCAGTTGTTAGCTTCTTGGTGACGAGCTTTCGGGGGGCGGGCCTTCGCCTGTGGCTGAGGGCTCTTTACCCATCGCTGAAGGCTCTGCCCCCTCCCCATTACTTTCCTTGTTTTTCCGCTCTTTACGGTTCTGGGGTGGCACCAAGCTGATCAGTATCCAGTCGTCATCCGGTTTCAGGTCGTCCATGCTGCGTACCGGGTTGATTCGGCTCTTGCTGTCAAACACAAACAGCACCAGAGCCTGACCTTGGTATTTCTCTAGAAAGTCGTTGTAGCCATACTCTTCACTGAGCTGGGTGGTTTTTATTGAATATCCTTGACTGGCCAAGCTCGCAAGTTTGGCATAGCTTACGCCGTCAAAAAGGCCGCGGGTCATTTGTATTTTTCCGGCCGTTTGGTGCCGTGCTTTTTGATCTTGATCGCCTTCCGAAAGACTAAATACACTGGTGTCGCCGAACCAATCCAAAAAGTGGTAAGTCGCCAGCGAGTTCATGTGTTTGTAAGGGGAGATAACCAACAGGTTACCGATCCCTGTCAGATCAAGGTGGGTTGAAGCGTGCTCGGAAACCGGGTTGCCGAAGTACACTTTCAAGTTGTCCATTCGTGCTTGGCGCACGTTTTCCCAGTTGGTGTCTGTTAAGGCAACGGGAACTTCATGCTTCTTGAGCGCCTGCGCAATCATGCGGGCAACAGGATTTGCACCCAGAATCAGGAAGCCATACTCCGCCGGTTCGGTGACTTTTAATAGTCGGGCAATAGGCCGCGCGGTTAGGCTTTGCAAGGTCACAGTTGCAATAATGAGTACGAACACCATGGGCACAAGGGCAGAAGCACTCTCGTAACCCAGATTTTGGAGTTGAAAAGCGAAGAGTGCGGAAACCGCCGCTGCAACAATGCCTCTGGGAGCTATCCAGCTTAAGAACACTTTCTCCCGCCAGTTTAGGTCTGTGCCTATGGCTGAGAGAAATACGCTCAGCGGTCGGGCGACCAACATCAAAACCACCAGCACTACGGCTAAGCCCCAGCCCAAATCCGCGATAGCGGCGAATTCCACTCGCGCAGCCAGAATTATAAACAGCGCTGAAATCAGCAGTACGCTTAGTGATTCCTTGAATTCGAGAATGCTGTCTACAGATACCTGCTTCATGTTGGCCATCCAAATACCCATAACCGTTACGGTAAGCAAGCCGGATTCGTGGGCCAATTCATTGGACAGGGCATAAACACCCAACATGAAGGTGAGCGTGGCGGCGTTGTGCAGGTATTGCGGCATTAGGTGCTTGCGTAGCACCAAGCCGTTCAAATAACCGGCTACAGCGCCAGTAACAAAGCCGATTAGCAGGGTTTTACCAAAAATATATAGAGAGTGGCCGAAAACATTGCCTTGCCCCCAAGACACAATGCCCTCAAACACGAGAACGGCTAGCAAGGCGCCTACCGGGTCTATAATGATGCCTTCCCAGCGCAGAATGTTGGCCAGTTTTGCGCTTGGGCGCACAGAGCGCAGTAGGGGTGCGATAACAGTGGGGCCTGTGACTATGGAAATAGCGCCGAAGAGCAGAGCCACTGCCCAAGAGATATCCAAAACCCAGCGAGCCGCCAAAGTGCCGATAATGCCGGTAACAATGGAGCCAATGGGTATCAGATTACGGGCCATTTTGCTGTGTCCGCGAATCTCGTCAAAGCGGAGTGTTAGGCTGCCTTCAAACAGAATGACGGCAACGGCTAGAGACACCAGCGGAAACAGCAAGTCGCCGAAGACCTCGTCTGGTTTTAAAAAGCCCAGTACCGGGCCCACCAATATGCCTCCTGCCAGTAGAAATAGAATCGCGGGCACACGCATGCGCCAGGCAAGCCACTGAAAAGACAATGAGAGGACACCAATGCTGGCGAGAATCAGGACTGTGCTGGCTGGCATAAACGTTTGGTACTCGTGTGGTTATTGGTTGGTGCGTTTTGCAATGCGATTTAACAGCCGAGAGGCTGCAAACAGTCCAAAGCTGGCCGTTACCGGGCAGGCGGCGCCAAAGCCTGATGCGCAATCAAGCCGCGAGGGGCCAGCGGTTGCGGGCTTTTGCAGGCAAACTTCGCCATCCTCGGCAGGGTACGTGAGCTGCTCTGTTGAGTATATGGCCTCAATGCCGAAGCGTCGCTTAGGATTGCGCGAGAACCCGTATTCCCTGCGCAGAAGGTTGCGCACCTTGGCTAATAGGGGATCTTGGGTAGTTTTGCTGAGATCCGCTACCAGAATTTTTGTGG
This sequence comes from Marinobacter sp. S6332, assembly GCF_023016045.1. Taxonomy (GTDB): domain Bacteria; phylum Pseudomonadota; class Gammaproteobacteria; order Pseudomonadales; family Oleiphilaceae; genus Marinobacter. The sequence continues at coordinate 45,756 of NZ_JALKAP010000011.1, forward strand.
GATCCATTTGTCCGCCGGCACCTCCAGCGCAAACGATGGGGATCTTTGCCCGTTGGCAGTGGGCAATCAGGGCTGCTTTGGGTTTAACGCTATCGATGGCATCAACCACGGCAGTTATATCCGGTGTGACCAACTCCGTGAGGTTTTTCAGCGTGAGAAAACCGAAATGAATCCGAATATCTGCATGGGGGTTGATGGCTTTGAGTCGATCTGCCATGGCATCGGTTTTGGTGCGCCCATATTGGCCTTCCAGAGCATGCAGTTGGCGGTTGGTGTTGGACACGCAAATATCGTCCATATCAACCAGCGTAATGGTGCCAATGCCGCTACGCGCTAGCGCTTCTGCTGCCCATGAGCCAACGCCACCCAGACCGATGACTGCAATATGAGCATCGCGGAAGGCATGCAGGGCTCGGCGCCCGTACAGCCGTTCTATGCCGCCAAAGCGGAAGGCATAATCGTCGGCGTTCATGGAGTCTCCGTTTGAAGCCGGGCAAAAGACCGGGAAAAATCAAAGGCGCGATTATACCCTAGAGCCCGATCAGACAGAAAATACCTGCAAAAAAGCCACGCAGTGCGCGGCTTTCAAGTTGTTGCCCGGGTACAGGCTGCGGTGCTGTGAAGCCGTACCCGGTTTTAAGACCATTTCTGTTAAGGCTCAGGCAGCCCAGTGGTCATCTCCCATGTCCATCATGCTGTCCTTTCCGCTTTCGATGTCGCTCAGTAGCCAGTGGATTTCCGGTAGCAGCTTTTCAAAATAGAAACGGGCAGATACAAGCTTACTTTCCAGCAGCGGTTTGTTGCCTTCTCCGGTAGCCAGCTGTTGGCTGGCGACGTTGGCCATGCGCGACCACATATAGCCGACAACTGTCAGTGCCATCAGGCGCAGGTAAGGTGTCGCCGCAGCGCCTGCCTGTTCCGGGTCTTTCGGGGCGTTAGTTGCCAGCCACATAGTGGCTTTCTCCAGCGCACCCATGGCGCCTTTGAGCTCTTCTCGGTGAGGAGCTTCCGGGTTGTCTTTCAGGTATCCGGAGAGCACGCCAAAGAGAGTGCGCACAAGTTGTCCACCTTTCAGGCTCAGTTTTCGGCCTACCAAGTCCATTGCTTGAATGCCGTTTGTGCCTTCGTAGATGCGCGCGATACGGCCATCCCGAACCAGCTGTTCCAGTGGCCAGTCGGTGGTGAAGCCGGAGCCGCCAAGTACCTGCAGGCCGGTGTTGGCATTGTTGGCGCCTTCATCGGTCAGGAATGCTTTTACCACGGGTGTGAGTAGCTGTACCAGGTCATCGGCCGATTCCCGGGCGGATTCGTCCGGATGGGCGACCGAGAGGTCCAGCTGATGCCCCGTGAACAGTGCGAGGGCGCGCATGCCTTCGTTCAGAACCTTCTGGCGCATCAACATGCGGCGTACATCCGGGTGCACAATAATGGGATCGGCAGGGCCGTTCGGGTTCTTCGGGCCGCTCAAGGAACGGCTTTGCAGGCGCTCCTTGGCAAATGCAAGGCTCTCCTGATAGGCCATCTCGGCAAGCCCCAGACCCTGCATGCCCACCATCAAGCGGGCCTCGTTCATCATGGTGAACATGGAACGCATGCCGTCGTTGGCCTCACCTACCAGCCAGCCTTTAGCGCCTTCAAAGTTCATCACACAGGTGGCAGAACCCTTAATGCCCATTTTGTGCTCTAGGCCGCCGCAGAACGCGGGGTTGCGCTCACCGGAATCCGGTAGAAACTTGGGCACAATAAACAGGGAAATACCTTTGGTGGTGTCTGGCGCGCCGGGTAATTTGGCCAGTACCAGATGCACAATGTTATCGGTCAGGTCGTGTTCACCGCCAGTAATCCAAATTTTTGTGCCTTCGATGGCGTAGCTGCCATCGTCATTTGGTGTGGCGCGGGTGCGGATCATGCCCAAATCTGTTCCACATTGGGGTTCAGTGAGGCACATGGTGCCTGTCCATTCGCCGGAAACCAGTTTTTCCAAATACGTTTGTTTGAGCTCATCAGAACCGTGGGCATGCAGCGCGCTGATGGCGCCGTGGGTAAGCCCTGGGTACATGCCAAGCGATAGATTGGTGGAGCACACCATCTCGTCCACAACAAATTTCAACGTGTGTGGTAGACCCTGTCCGCCGAATTCCAGAGGCGCATCCAATGCTGTCCAGCCACCTTCAACAAATCTTTTGTAAGCTTCTTTGAAGCCCTCCGGCGTTTTCACATCGTGAGTATCCGGGTTGTAGTGACAACCTTCACGATCGCCGTTTTGGTTGGTTGGCTGAATGACTTCCGCCGCCAGTTTTCCCGCCTCATCTATTACTGCAGTAATCAGGTCCGGTGTGGCATCGGCGTATTTTTCCAGTTCGTGAAGCCGATCAACACCCAGTACATCAAACAACAGAAAGCGAAGATCATTTGCTGGAGCTTGGTATTGCATGAGCACTCTCCTTAAATAGCCTTAAAGCGGCCTTGATAGCTGATGGATCTTGTCGGCCTTTATCGGGGCCGTCATTACACGTAACAGCAGGCAGCGGCATGTGAGCCATAGCCTGTATTTGTTGTCAGTGCCTTTTCATACGACTGTTTTAATTTTGTGGTTCACTGGTTAATGGGGTCTGGCTTGGCAAATTTTCGTATATCGTTGAAACGGAAATGGAGAGGCTATATGAAGCGAATACTTGTGGCTGGTGTGTCTGGAGCCATCGGCGGCGCTCTGGCTGCGGCACTTTTGGCCCGCGATGAGGAATTGGACGAGAAATCGGGCGAGAAATCGATAGTCATTGGGCTTTGTCGCGACCCATTGACAGTAGCTGAGCCTCTGCGCAGTCACAGTCGATTAAAGCTATTGGCGTGGAATGCAGAAGATGAACGGTCGCCTGAAGCCGTTATTAAGGCTCTTGAAAAGCTCGTTCCGGCCGTAAACGGCTTAGATACGTTTATCTACGCTGCTGGCTTGCTTCACGATGGGGCCTTGTTTCCTGAGAAGCGTCTGGAAGAGCTTCAGGCGAGCAGTTTGGCCAGAGCCTTTGCAGTAAATGCGACGGGCTTTGTTTTGCTGGCTCAAGCGCTTCTGCCTTGGTTTAGGCATCGCGATTTTAAACGTATGGTCGCTATTTCAGCGAAGGTTGGTTCAATAGAGGACAATCATTTAGGTGGCTGGTATGCGTATCGAAGCTCAAAAGCTGCTTTAAATATGTTGGTGCGCACTTTGTCTGTGGAACTGCCCCGGCGCTGCAAGCCCATTGCTTGCGTGGCGTTGCACCCGGGAACAACCGACTCAGCTCTGAGTGAACCTTTCAGGCAGTCCCTAGCTCAACTTCAGGTGCACAGTGCTATCGAAACAGCCGAAAATTTATTGTCAGTTATAGAAAAAATAACGCCAGAAGATAACGGCCGATTCGTGAGCTGGGATGGGTCATCGCTGCCTTGGTAAAAGGCAGCGATTGGTCAGTAAAATTAGCGTATGAAGGGGTTGAGCATACGCGTGAAAGTTCCGGTCAACTTGACCGGCGCGCTAAGTACAGAAAGTGTAATGCAGTCTTCGCAGCCTACAGCGACTGGTTTGTGCTCGTCTTGGTCAGTCAGGACGACAAAATCCCACTGATTAAAAACACCTTTTTGATCGGAGAAGGCGCCTTGCAGCACTATGGTTGTTTCAATGCCACGATGGGTGTGAGCCGGTGCCTTGCCTCCCGCTACCAGCTTTTGCAGGACAACCTGCTCCTTCTGGCCCGGAAACTTTTCAGTAATATCCAGAACACTGACGTCGCCCAACTGCCGCTTCCAAGGTAGATCGTTGATATCTTCACCCAGTAGCTTTTGCAGTAGACTAATCTTCGGCACTGCTTTGGCCGGAAGCTCTGGCGCCGGAGAACTGTCTATTTTCGCGAGAATATCATCAAACATAGTCTCGGAAACGCTGACTTTTGGCTGCTGCTCCATCATCACAGCGCCAAGACTGTCGAGTGTGTCTACCCGGCTGCGGCAATGGGTGCATTTGTCGAGATGGAGACGAATGCACAGGGCGTGAGGCTCGCTCAAGTTGCCCGCACTGTACTCCATCAGGCTTAGGCTATCGGGGTGATGCCGTGTCATACATTCTGATCCTGCAAAATCACTTTCAATTTGCTTAGTGCAAGGCGTACCCGGCTTTTTACCGTACCGAGTGGAATGTTCAATTCGTCAGCCACCATTTGGTGCGACTTTTGCTCCATGTACACCTTTGCAATTACTGTAATTTGATCTTCTGGCAACTGGCTCAGAGATTCTCTCACCCGGCGTTCAGACATAAGACGGTGTAGCGAAGTTATCGGTTGATTGTCGTCTTCACCGGGAATTTGCCACAAATCTTCGGTTTCCACCGGCATTTCGGCACTAGTGCGACGCATTTTGCGCAGCATATCGATGCGCTGATTACGTGCAATGGTGAAAATCCAAGTTGAAGCTGCGGCTTTCTGCCAGTCGTACAAGCAGGCCCTGCGCCAGATAGAAACAAATACTTCCTGTACGAGCTCTTCCGCATGGCTGGCCATACCATTTGCCATGGCGTAATACTTGAGTTGCGGCGCAAAGTGCTCAAACAAAGAATGATAGGCCTTGCGATCCTGATCTTTACCCACCTTCACCAACAGCTGACTCCAAGGGTCCTTTCGGCCCTCGGCACGTGCTGGCTTTTGATCCAGTGTGGTCACCGGACGCTCCTTGACAATCGCATGATTTATATTCGTTACCTTATTCATTCTATGCACTCGTCCCGGGTTTGTCAGTTTTGAGTCTTACGGGCGCTTTGTCAGTGCGGATCAGTCAGTCATGAAAGAAGTTCGAATTTATTCTTCCAAATAAGTGTAACCCTCAAGCCCAGCAGCCAGTTCTTCCAGAAGGCTTGTTTGTATGTCTTCTGGCAAACTGCTTGCTGTGAATTTGTTGCGGTAGGCCTGCAGTAGAGTTTTGGGCTCGAAATTAACGTACCTGAGTACATGGGCAACCGTGTCGCCGATGATGGGGGCGCTGGTATCATAGCCTCCGTCGCTGTTCAGGCGCACATCCACCGAATGGGTATCACCAAAGAGGTTGTGCATGTCGCCCAAAATCTCTTGATAGGCTCCGGTCATGAAAAAGCCCATGAGTAAGGGTTCGCCGGGCACTTCTTCTGGCAGTGGTAACGTAGTTTCCGTGCCCTGACCATCCACATAACGGTCGATGCGACCGTCTGAATCGCAGGTGATATCTTGAATCACCGCGCGCCGGGTCAGTGGGCGGTTCAGGCCGTTTACGGGCATGACCGGGAATATCTGGTCGATGCCCCAAACGTCAGGCAATGATTGAAACAGCGAGAAATTGACGAACAACTTGGCGGCCAATTTTTCATTCAGCTCATCAATGATTTCACGGTGAGCCCGGCTGTTTTTGTCGAGCTGGCTCTGCAGTAAACGGCAGCATCGAATATAGAGTAACTCTGAATCCGCGCGCTCCTGCAAAGAGAGCGTTCCATGAGCAAATTGGCCGTGTACATCTGCCATGGCGTGCAACACATCGTGGTAGATTTCAGCCAACGAGCGCGGGGACTCAGGGTCTTCCAGACTTTCCAAGTCGCGCCATAGATCTTGTAGCGGGGCTGGAGCATCCTGCATAGGCTGCTTAGTGGGGCGCTCTTCCGGCTCTTCGTGGTCAATCACATTCGTTACCAACACGGAGTGGTGCGCCGTCAGCGCACGGCCGGATTCACTGATCAGGTCTGGGTGCGGAAGCTTGTAGCGATCACATTCAGCTTGCAATACGTGCACTACGTTGTAGGCGTATTCATGCATGCTGTAGTTCATCGAGCAGGCGCTACGGGAGCGCGTGCCCTCGTAATCAACGCCAAGGCCGCCACCGATATCAACCGTATTCACCGGGGCACCCATCTGGCGCAGCTCGCTGTAAAAGCGCGCGCATTCCCGTAAACCGGTCTGGATATCGCGAATGTTGGCGATTTGCGAACCAAGATGAAAGTGCAGAAGCTGAAGCGTGTCCAGTGCATTGGCTTTGCGGAGGGTATTAACAACATCCAAAACCTGACTGGCCGACAACCCAAACTTAGATTTTTCACCGCCGGTATTCTGCCAGTTACCCTTGCCGATGGTGGCAAGACGAACTCGTACACCAATCAGCGGAGAAACCTCCAGCTTTTTAGCTTCTTCAAGGATAAGCGGCAACTCAGACTGCTTTTCCACCACAATAAACACCCTGTGGCCTAACTTTTGGCCAATCAGCGCCAGCCGGATGTACTCCCTATCCTTGTAGCCGTTGCAAACGATGACTGAACCCGATTGTTTGGCCAGAGCGAGTACCGCCATTAGCTCGGGCTTGCTGCCAGCCTCCAAACCGATTTGCTTATTACTGGCTGCAGGCTCTGCCGCGATCAACTCTTCAACCACCCGGCGCTGTTGGTTTACCTTGATGGGATAGACAGCCGTGTATTGCCCTTTATAGCTATGCTCTGCGGCCACTTTGTTAAACGCGTTGCACAGCTTGTTTACCCGGTCATGCAGGATGTCCGTAAAGCGGATGAGCACAGGCAGTTGAAGCCCGGATTCCACCAGTGATCGCGTGAGTTCCGGCAGGTTGATCTCTGCCTCGCTCTTGCCACGGTTTGGCCGGATAACAACTTCACCTACCGGGTTAACGCCAATGTAGCCATCGCTCCATTGGGTAATGTTGTAAATCTTGTGGGCCGGGGAGGCGTTGGTGTTGCTCATGGCTGCTGTCCTTCTGGAAAAGCTGGGGCCGGGCAGGCCGACTCAATGGCTGGTATTGTAGGGCTTGCCCTTGGCACCTGAAAGGCTTGACGAGTGTTGATTGCAGCAAACCGCAACAATTGCCAACAAAGGCTTTGGCTGTTTGCTTGGCACCTCTACAATATGCCTTTTGGGCATAGCACCCAGACTTCTCAGGAGAGCACCATGACAACGCTGAACAACCATTGGTTTACCGAGATTTTTCAGGATCAGGGGACAGCATTTTCCTTGCAGGTGAAAAAGAAACTGCATGAAGAGCAAACGCCGTTTCAGAAGCTGGAAATCTACGAAACCGAAACCTTCGGCAATTTAATGGTGCTAGACGGCTGCGTGATGCTGACCACCCGAGACAATTTCCTCTACCACGAGATGATGACGCATCCCGCGCTCTTCACCCATAAAAATCCAAAGAAAGTTGTGATTGTTGGCGGTGGCGACTGCGGCACATTGAAGGAAGTGTTAAAGCATCCCGATGTGGAGGAAGCGTGGCAGGTTGAAATCGACGAGCGGGTTACCCGCATGTCTGAGGAGTACTTCCCCGAGCTGTGTGAATCCAACGACGATCCAAGGGCCAACTTCTTCTTTGGTGACGGTATTCAGTGGATGCGGGAAGTTGACCCCGGCAGTATCGACATTCTTATCATTGATAGCACCGACCCGGTTGGCCCGGCCGAAGGCTTGTTCGCGCTGGATTTTTACCGCGACGCCATGCTGGCGCTGGGTGAGGGCGGAATTATCGTGCAGCAGAGCGAATCGCCACTATTGCACACCAACACCATCATAAAAGACATTCACGGCGACATGCGCAAAGCCGGCTTCGATCACGTGCAAACCCTGCCATTCCCTCAGCCTGTTTATCCTACCGGCTGGTGGAGTTGTACCATGGCCAGCAAAGACAACCCCATCAAGTACTTCCGTGAAGACGATGCAAACAACCGACCCTTCGTAACCCGGTACTATAACGTTGGCACCCATCACGGAGCCTTGGCTATGCCGCAGTTTATGATTGATGCGCTGGAAGACGAGGTTCTGCCTGGCGAGGGTTAAGCAAAAAGGGGCGCCATTTGGCGCCCCTCTGATCGCTGGTGAAGCGTGTATCACTTCCCGGTTACAAACTCCGGATAGGCCTCCATTCCACACTCGGAAAGGTCCACGCCTTCGTACTCCTCTTCTTGGCTGACCCTCACGCCCATTACGGCTTTGATAATGCCCCAGACCAGCAAGCTCGCAAGGAATACCCAGACAAAGATGGTTGCAGCGCCAATCAACTGCCCGCTGAAGGTTGCGCCGTCATTGGTGACCGGTACCAGCATCAACCCCAGAAAGCCGCACACGCCGTGAGCCGAGATAGCGCCCACAGGGTCATCAATGCGCAGCTTGTCTAGAAAGATAATGCTGAAAACAACGGCTATGCCGCCCATACCGCCCCAGAGGGTTGCAACCAAAGCACTAGGCGTTGAAGGCTCGGCGGTGATAACCACAAGGCCCGCAATAGCTCCGTTGAGGAGCATGGTCAGGTCTGCTTTACCGAAGAGCATACGGCCAGTTATCAGCGCGGCTATAGCACCGCCGGCGGCTGCTGCGTTGGTATTGAGGAACACCATGGCAACAGAGTTGGCGCTTGCGATATCGCCCAGTTTCAAGACTGATCCGCCGTTAAAACCGAACCATCCCATCCACAGGATAAAGGTACCCAGTGCCGCTAGAGGCAAATTAGCACCGGGGATGGCGCGAATTTCGCCGTTGGGGCCATATTTGCCTTTCCGGGCTCCGAGCAAAATGACGCCCGCAAGTGCCGCGGCCGCACCGGCCATGTGAACAATACCGGAACCGGCAAAGTCGCTGAAACCAAGGTCACCAAGGTTGTACAGCCCAAAGACATCCTTTCCGCCCCAGGTCCACGAACCTTCGAGCGGGTAGATGACACCGGTCATTACGACGGCGAAGGCGAGGAATGCCCAGAGCTTCATGCGTTCAGCAACAGCGCCGGAAACGATCGACATGGCTGTCGCTACAAACACTACTTGAAAGAAGAAGTCTGACGCGGCGGAATAGATTGAGCCGCCTTCAAAACCATCTTCCCGGGCCGCAAACTCCCCTAGAACGGCCGTAGCATCCGTCTGCTCAATGCCACTTAGTAGAAGGGTTCCGTCGTACATGATGGCGTAGCCGCATACCAAATACATGGTGCAGGCTATGGCATAAAGTGCGACGTTTTTGGTGAGGATTTCGGTGGTGTTTTTAGCTCTTACCAGCCCGGATTCGAGCATGGCAAATCCCGCGGCCATCCACATAACTAATGCGCCGCACATTAAAAAATAAAAGGTATCTATTGCATATTGCAAGTGAAAAACATTGTTTTCCATAGGAAGCCCTCCGCACAAGGCACTTCAGAGTGATTTTTTTGCGTTGGTTGTTAATGGATCAGAGCTGAATCAGACCGCTTCTTCGCCGGTCTCGCCCGTCCGGATTCGGATGGCTTGTTGTAGCTCTGTTACAAAAATTTTGCCGTCGCCAATCTTGCCGGTGTTGGCAGCTTTGGTAATGGACTCGATAACCTGATCCAGTAGGTTGTCGCCAATGGCCACTTCTACTTTTACCTTTGGCAGAAAATCCACCACATATTCCGCGCCACGATAGAGTTCTGTATGGCCTTTTTGCCGACCGAAGCCTTTGACCTCAGTGACGGTTACGCCTTGTACGCCAATCTCGGATAGTGCCTCGCGGACATCATCCAACTTGAAAGGCTTAATGATCGCTGTCACAAGTTTCATTACTTTCTCCTTGGTAAAACCGTCCCAACATGAGAGCCCACCGGCCAATTGTTGAGTTCGGGGTGCTGCCGCTTCGCACGTCAATTGTGCGGATTGCGTACGAGAGCTATAGCACCGAGTATGCCAACGCAAAAAAATATCTAAAAATCAATATCTTGGCTGGGTTCGGCTTTGGCTTTGCATAAAGCGGAGAGCCGGTTCGTGCACCAAGATAGGGCGCCATGCAGCCCCTTGGGCCACATCGGAGCAGACCGAAAGGCTATGAGGATCACAATGGTGCTCACCGCGCCTAGTATGGCAGGGCTAGCGGTGTGATACACTCCTGCAAACCGGTCACGGCACGTGTCTTTTGGCCGAAACCGCACATTATTTTAATCAATGAGGTGATGAGTGAAAGGTCCACAGGATATTTTCGCACAGCTACAAGGTCAGTTTGGGCAATTTGTCCCAGATATGGCCCGAGCGGCCCGAGATGATTTTGAAACTCAGGCCCGCGCGACCGTTATGTCGGTTTTATCTCGCCTAGAATTAGTAACCCGGGATGAGTTTGATGCCCAACAAGCGGTGCTTATGAAAACCCGCGAAAAGGTAGAAGCATTGGAGAAAAGAGTTGCTGAGCTGGAGAAGGCTCCGAAAGCACAGTAAAGCAACAACATTCACCGGCAGGATGCCGGACCCCGGTTAGCCGACGAGTTATGGCTGCCCGCTAATATTCACACACCATGGAAGGTTATTATGCTCGCCGTTGTTCATTCCCGTGCCAGTATTGGTGTTTCCGCTCCTGAAGTTACCGTTGAGGTTCACCTTTCCGGAGGGTTACCTGCTCTCACGATAGTTGGCTTGGCAGAAACTGGAGTGCGCGAGAGCCGTGAACGGGTAAGAAGCGCGTTGTTGAATGCAGGCTTTGAGTTTCCTGCTCGCCGAATAACCATAAATCTTGCGCCTGCGGACTTGCCCAAAGAGGGCGGTCGATTCGATTTGCCCATTGCGCTGGGTATTCTTGCAGCCTCCGGGCAAATCCCTGCGGAAAGCCTTGTTACCTGTGAATTCCTTGGGGAACTCTCCCTTGATGGTGCGCTCCGCCCGCTGAAAGGCGTGTTACCGGCTGTACTGGCTGCGCGCAATGCGGGTCGGAATCTGCTGATACCCAATGAAAATGCTGAAGAGGCAGCGCTTGCAAGTCAGGACGATGTGCTTGCGGCGGGCCATATATTGGCCGTTTGTGAGCATCTTTGCGGGCGGGCACGGTTGGTGCCCGTGGCTCGTACAAAGCCGAACCCAGCAGCTACTAAAGGCGTGCCAGATCTTGCAGACGTGCGTGGGCAGAGCGTGCCTAGGCGGGCATTGGAGGTAGCCGCGGCTGGAGTCCATAATTTGCTATTTTTCGGCCCTCCAGGCACTGGGAAAAGCATGCTAGCCAGTCGGTTACCCGGAATCCTCCCGGATTTGAGTGACGACCATGCCATGGAGGTAGCCAGTGTGCATTCGGTTGCCGGGTTGCGGGTAGGGAAGGGAGGTTGGCGCCAACCTCCCTTTAGGTCTCCCCATCACACGGCTTCTGCGGTGGCATTGGTAGGTGGGGGAAGTAGCCCAAGGCCAGGCGAGATCTCACTGGCCCACCGTGGTGTACTTTTTCTCGATGAGCTACCCGAGTTTGAGCGCCGAGTTCTAGAAGTGCTGCGTGAGCCTATGGAAACTGGAGAAATTTCGATCAGTCGGGCTGCCCGGCAGGTCACTTTTCCCGCACGATTTCAGGTCATCGGCGCTATGAATCCCTGCCCGTGCGGTTACAGCGGGCATCCAACTATTGAATGCCAGTGCACGCCCCAGCAGGTGATGCGCTACCGCTCGAAAATTTCTGGCCCGCTATTGGATAGGTTCGATTTGCATGTGGAAGTACCGGTCCAAAGTGGCGATGTGCTGATGCGCTCTGAGGATGATGGCGAATCCAGCGCCGTGGTGAGGGAGCGAGTGGCGCTTGCCAGAGAGCGTCAGGCGCAGCGCGGCTGTGTTAACGCCGTTTTATCGGGCCGCGAGTTGCAGGAGGCCTGCAGCCTTGAGCACTCCAGTGAAAAGCTGCTTTCTGGTGCGATGGAAAAGTTAGGGCTTTCGGCTCGCGCGCTGCATCGAATACTGCGCGTTGCCCGCACTCTGGCGGACCTTGATGGGTCTAATGTGGTTACACAGCCGCATTTGATGGAGGCGCTCGGGTACCGACAGTTTGATCGCCACACAGGTAAGAGCTCCGTGGTATCCGCCTGATTCACTTTACTCTGGTAAACTGTCTGCAAACTCCGTTAACAAGACCCGCTCTCTGGGGTTAAGGATTGCAGATGACTGAGCAGAAAGAACCGCACGATCTTGATGATGAAAACCAACCGAAGCAAACCGACAGCGATTCGTCCATTACCACGCGCCGTGGCGTTCGTAGCTTTGTGCTTCGCCAGGGGCGCATGACCGAGGGCCAGAAAAAGGCCTTTGAGCGTAGTTGGCCGAAATTTGGTCTTAGCCGCGAAGATGGCATGATAGATCCGCGGCAGGTCTTTGGCCGGGATGCCATGCTTAACCTTGAGATCGGTTTCGGCATGGGCCGCTCGCTGGCGGAGATGGCAGAAGCCGCGCCGGAGCAGGATTTTATCGGTGTGGAAGTGCACCTGCCTGGCGTAGGGGCCTTACTGAAAGACATTGAGGAGCGTGGGCTGGAAAACGTCCGCGTGTACAACATAGATGCAAACGATGTGATTGATTTGTGTCTGCCAGATGCCTGTTTGGATCAGGTAATGGTTTTCTTCCCGGACCCTTGGCACAAAAAGAAACATCACAAGCGCAGGCTGGTACAGCCAGAGTTTGTTCAGCGCATTCGCCACAAGCTGAGGGTCGGGGGTATTTTGCATCTGGCCACAGATTGGGAAAACTACGCAGAGCACATGATGGAAGTAATGGGCGAATCTGAAGGGTTTGCCAACACTCAACAACCGGGCGAATACTCACCACGGCCTGATTATCGCCCGATTACCAAATTTGAAAAACGTGGCGAAAATCTTGGCCATGGAGTATGGGATCTGTTGTTTCACCGCACTAACTAAGCGTCTTCACGCCACTGTGATGATCACCCCGGTGCCAGTGGATGGCGCCGGGCTGCCCGTATAATCACCAAACCTGCAATGCCGAGTGTCAGGGCGGTAAACTTGGCCAGCGCGCTGATGGCGGCCGCAAGGCTTAGGGTATCAGTGGGCGTTTCCAGATTGTTCAGCAACAATAGGTTTTCCGTTATATCGGCCGCAGCGGCGGCGATAAACAGTGTGCGAACCCAGCGTGCTGCCGTGCGCTCACGAACGCCGGGCCGGTCAACGGTACAGTGCCGAGTGAGCAGTATCAGGGTGAGGCAGTAAACCGGAATAAACAGGAAGTCCAGCCACAGGGAGAGCTTAGCCCAGTACAAGCCTTCGCTGCTCCAACTTTGCACGATAGCAAGAGCTTGCTCCGCGCTTCCCGCCAGTTGGAAACTAACGATTCCTTGATTCGCTACTGCCGTTTTTAGCGGCTGGTTAATCAACACCAACGCTGCCAGCAATACCACTGTTGCAATGAGGCAGGCTTTCAGGCTTTTGGGAAAAGCCGGTAGTCCTTTTTCCGTGTCCATTACAGAAAACGCTCCAATAGGCTGTTCAGGAACCTTTGCCCCAGTGCTGTTGCCTGAAGGCGGTCACTGACCAAGAGTTTATCGTCACGCAGACTCTTAAGTTGTACCGCAACGGATGACAGGGGTAAACCCGTGCGTTCGTAAAAAAGGCTTTCAGTCACCCCTTCTCTTAGCCTTAAGGCGTTCATTAGGAACTCCAGAGGGAGCGCTTCCGCCTCAATACTAGCGCTCCCGGCAGTCCGGCTACCAATGCGGTTAAGGTAGGCCTCTGGCTGCCGTGTTTTCCAGTAGCGTTTGATTTCGCCAGCAGGAAGGCTGATTTTCCCATGACCGCCCGCTCCTAGCGCCAAATAATCTCCAAACGTCCAGTAATTAAGGTTGTGTCTTGAGGCTTTGCCCTCTTGGCACCACGCAGATACCTCGTAGTCACTGAAGCCTTGTTGGTGCAGAAAATTGCTACCTTGCTGGGCAATGTCCCAAAGCAACTCGTCTTCTGGCAAGTCTGGTGGCCGGCTGTAGAACTCAGTGTTGGGCTCCAGAGTCAGCTGGTACCAGGACAAGTGCGGCGGTTTGTGGGTCATTGCCGCCTTTAGATCCTCAAGAGCCTGGCTGGGGGTCTGGCCGGGAAGGCCGTGCATTAAATCCAGATTGAAATTATCAAAGCCCGCTGTTTTGGCGCTCTCAATAGCCCTGTGTGCGGCTGCGCTGTCGTGAATGCGGCCGAGTGCTTTCAAGTGGGCTGGATTAAAGCTCTGCACACCAATAGACAAGCGGTTGATGCCAGCGTTTCGGAAGGCTTCAAATCGGCCTTCTTCCAAAGTGCCGGGATTGGCCTCCAGAGTGATTTCCGCATCGTCTGCAAACGCTAGTCGTTCCCTAAGACCTCGAAAGAGCTTGTGGTAAAAGTCGCCGCTCATCAGTGACGGGGTTCCACCACCAATAAACACTGTTTCAACGGTGCGCCCGGATGCCAGCGCCAGATCCTGATCCATATCTTCGAGCAGAGCGCTCAGGTAAGCGGATTCGGGGATGTCGTTCTCGAGGGCGTGGGAATTAAAGTCGCAGTACGGACATTTGCGCACGCACCAAGGCACATGAATATACAAGCTCAGAGGCGGCTTAACCGGCTCTGGTGTGCGGTTAATCACAGGGTTTAGGCCTCTGCCTTGAGCTGATCCATAAGCAGTGCCAAGGCTCGGCCCCGATGGCTGATCTGGTTTTTTTCGTTTCGGGTCAGCTCAGAGGCGCTGCAGTTCTTTTCGGGGCAGAGAAAGATTGGATCGTAGCCAAACCCCCCATCGCCCTGTGGCGCCCGGAGAATTGTACCCGGCCAGCGCCCGTGGCAAATAATGGGAGTTGGATCCTCGGTGTGGCGTAGATACACCAACACACAGTGAAATTGAGCGCTGCGTTGGCCATCAGGTACATCTGCCATGGCTTCCAAAAGCGCGTTCAGGTTATCAAGGTCGGACGCGCCAGCTCCAGCGTACCTTGCCGAGCGAACCCCGGGAGCACCGTTTAGCGCGTCGACGGCCAGACCGCTGTCGTCAGCCAATGCTGGCAAGCCGGTTTCCCGAGCCGCGTGGCGCGCTTTTAGGATGGCATTCTCTACAAAGGTGACCGCTGGCTCTTCGGCTTCGCCAACACCCAGATCTCCTTGCGGCACAGGAACAAGGTTCAATGGCGCAAGAAGTTGGGTAAATTCGCTGATTTTGCCTTTGTTGTTGCTGGCAATTACAAGTTGTTCTGGCATAGTCCGCTCAGTCACTGAAAAGAGTGTGGACGAACCGAACCGGCAATTCTTCCCGGTGCCCGGTAGGGCGAGCCGTAACATTGAAGGTCATCAGTTCACCAGACGCGTATTGGTATTGCGCAATAAAGTAGACGGAATCGCCTTCCTGTATTCTGCGAAAGGCTAGAAATTTTACCTGCTGTATGTCGTTGGAAACCTGACCTTCCACTTGACCCGCTACAGGCTTTATCACGCCGTTTTCATCTTCTTGCATCACGGAAATATTGACGATGCCAATGCCTTTGCTGCGTTGGAGGTTATTGGCTTTTGCAATGTCGGCGGTCAAGAATGTGCTTGGGAATACGCTCCAGTGCACCTTATAGTCACCGAAGTCCTCGGAGCCAGCATGGGCAGGAAGGCTTGCGAGGGTCGCAAATAAAGCAGCTGCCGCCATTATAAGAAGGTTGTGTAGGGCTTTGTTCATGATTACGTATTCTCCCGAGTGATGCGATAGATTGCGATCTCGCCCAATAGGTTTGGCCAAAGGCGTGCCAGCCAATTATTTTGATGTTGGCCGTCTACGACACGACGGCTTTTTATGCGAATGCCTTTTTGTCGACACAAGGCTTCGAAGTCCTTGAAGGTACACAGCCTTATATTAGGTGTGTTGTACCATTTATACGGCAAGGATTCAGATTCGGGCATGCGGCCGCTGAGCGCGAGCCCCCAACGCAAGCGCCAGTGTGCGAAGTTGGGGAAGGTAACTATGCCTTCTGCTCCGAGCCTCAGCATTTCATCGAGCACTTTGTCTGGTCTGCGTACCGCCTGCAGGGCTTGTGTCATCAGCACAATGTCGAAGCTGTTGTCTTCAAAGTTGTCCAGTCCTTGAGTATCGAGATTCTGCTCGATCACCGAGACCCCGCGATTCATGCAGGTGGTTATATGGTCGGGATTAATTTCCAAACCAAACCCACTAGCATTGCGTTCACGCTTGAGAAAATCGAGTAGGGTGCCGTCACCACAGCCAAGATCGAGCACATGATGCCCGGGCTTTACCCACTGCTGGATGATTTCAAGATCCGCCCTCATGCGCCCACCTCTCTGGCAACACGATCCATGTATGCGGTAAAGATATCAGTATACCGTGGGGTAGGAATCAGAAACGCATCGTGCCCCCAAGGCGCATCAATTTCCGCATAGCTCACTTTTCTGCGCGCTGCGATCATGGCGTTAACCATCTCCTCAGAGCGGGCTGGTGTAAAGCGCCAGTCCGTGCTGAACGACAGCACCAAAAACTCGCAACTGGCTTTGGCAAGGGCCTTGGAGAGATCGCCGCCAAATTCATAAGCCGGGTCGAAATAGTCCAGTGCACGGGTCATCAACAGGTAAGTGTTGGCATCGAAGATTTCAGAGAAGCGCTCGCCTTGGTAGCGCAGGTAGCTTTCGACTTGGAACTCAGCATCGTAGCCAAACTTGTAGGCTTGATCCCTTAGTTCCCGGCCAAACTTCTCACCCATGGAGGCGTCTGAAAGATAGGTGATATGGCCGACCATTCGCGCCAGCATGAGGCCGCGACGGGGTAGGGTATCAAAATCATAGTATCGGCCATCGTGGAACTCCCGGTCGGAGGTGATCGCCTGTCTTGCCACTTCATTGAAGGCGATGTTCTGAGCCGTTAGCCGAGGGCTGGAGGCTATGGCTACCGAGTGCCTAAGGCGCTCCGGGTAGTCCAGGCTCCACTGTAACGCCTGCATCCCGCCTAGAGATCCACCCACAACGGCGGCCCAGCATTCAATGCCGAGGCGATCTGCCAGCAGCGCCTGACTTTTTACCCAGTCGCTAACCGTCACTACAGGAAAGTCCGGGCCGTATGGCGTGCCGGTGGCAGGGTTGGTTGAGCTGGGGCCAGTGCTGCCGTGACAACCTCCCAGATTGTTAAGACAAACCACGAAAAAACGATTTGTATCAACAGGTTTGCCAGGGCCGATGCATGTGTCCCACCAGCCTGGCTTTCGGTCGTCCATGGAATGGTAACCGGCTGCGTGATGATGACCACTCAGCGCGTGGCAGATGAGTACGGCGTTGCTGCGATCAGTGTTGAGTTCGCCATAGGTTTCAACCACCAAATCATAGCGCTCAAGTGCTTGGCCACACGCGAGTTCGATGGGTGTTTCAAAATGATACGTCTGCGGGGTGACTACCCCGACAGAATCCACAGGCAGGGAATCGGGCATCGGCGCGACAGGTTCCTGGTTCGATCCGTTGGTAACAGCTTGGCTGGTCAGGGCAAAAAACCTATACCAGCCAAGCAGTTTAAAGGCGGGCTGTCATAGCTGCAACCGAAAGGCTGTATGACGGCTGAACGGGCAATTAGATGACGCCGGAGATATTGACCACTTTTTGCTGAATCATGGTCGGAGCGGGCTTGCGGATTTGTCTTTGCATAGCATCCGCCAGTTCCAGTTGTCGGCGCAGGTCAGAGATGCTATTGGCCAGTCGCTCACGCTCGACACGGCTGTCGCGATCATTTCTTACCATATCTCGGAGGCGCCGAATCTGGTGTTCCAGTAGCTGCTTCTGTTCCATGGAATACTGCATGATGGGTAGAAGCGCTTCCGAGGGCCAGCGCTCTACATCCTGACGCACGCGGGCGTGCAGGGTTCTGGCTTCGCTAACCATCACATTGAAAAAGCGCTGAACCAATACAGACTGTTCGGTGAGTAGGTTTTTAGGGTTGGCGCGGAAACGTCGGGCTTTTTTGCGCAACTCCCTTACGGCGATTACATGACGGCCGGCACGCAGCGGAATGGGTTCAAGATGCCGGGCGCGGGTATCTTCGTTGTAGCGACGATAAATGGCTCCCACCATTTTTTCGGCAAGACGCCCCTCACTGAGCAGGTTGGTGAAATCACTCTCAAGCAACTCGAAAAACTGTTCCATGGCACTGTTCATGCCCGATGTCGTCCAGCTTTTCGTCATGTTTTTGCGAATTTCTTCGGCATGAGCCTCAAATCTCGCTTCATCTACCAGCTTTTTCAGTATTTCGCCCTGCGAATCCATCAGCCTGCGACTTGAGCGGAGTGTAATCAGCTTTTTATAGTAGAAATCGTAGTCTTTTTGGGAGCGGTCTGCCAATCGGGTAAGCACTGCTTTATCCATGGTGCTGCCGGAGCAGGCGCTCAACTCCTCTTCAAGAGATTCCAGCCGGGTTTGCATGGCCGCCTGACTGTTCTGCAGCATACCAAGTAGATCGTTGATCAGGCTTTGGGTGATCAACTGCTCTTTATGCATCAGAATGCGCTGAATAATCAGCTGTTCAAGGTTGCCGATGTTGGATCGGGCGAACAGGTCCTGATCTTTTCGAACTCTTGCTACCAGCCCTTGTTTGGCAGACAGCGGGATAACATCGTGTTGGCGAATGCCCAGATGGTCAGCGGTATAGCCCCGCACTCGCTCAATGGCTTCGTTCGTATGCTTTTCGCCTTGTAGGTCACCCCAAAGCACGTCAATTTTGTTCAGTACCGCAAAACGGCCTGCGCGGTGGTCGGCGTGCTCAATATCGATATAGTCTTTCCAAATAGTCATATCGCTGGCGGTAACGCCAGTGTCCGCACTAAGCACAAAAATAATGGCATGGGCCTGTGGCAACATGCTGATAGTCAGCTCAGGCTCGGAACCGAGAGCATTCAACCCCGGCGTATCGAGAATTCTCAGGCCGCGCTCAAACAGTGGATGGCGAATACTAATCTGGGCATTGCGCCAAGCCGGAATTAGAACCTGACTGGGGTTGTTGCGGTCATGCTCCAGCATGTTTTGATCAAAGCCCAGTGCGCGGGCCTCTGCCGGGGAAACACTTTTCACCCTTGCGACTTCACCCAAAACCTCGCGCATGACTTCTGGGTCACGCTCGTCCAACTCGTGCTTTACCCAGCGTTGCGGTTGTTTGCGTAGCTCCTGCAGCGACAAATCTCCGGTACGGGTTTCGATGGGGAGCAATAAAAGGTAGTTTTCGTTGGCACTGCGGTCAAAAAACAGCTCCGTGGGGCACATGGTTGTGCGCCCAGCCTGAGAAGGCAGCATGCGCTGGCCGAAGTCAGAGAAGAATAAAGCGTTGATGAGTTCCGTTTTGCCACGGGAATATTCGCCGACAAACGCAATTGTGAGCTCGTCTTCGATAAGAAGCTCGAGCCCGTGACGGATGCGTGCGCTTATGTCATCAGAGAATAGGTTGTTATCCTGAAGCCACAGCCGGTAACGACCGATTTGGCGAATCAGCTCTTTTTTCCAGTTGTGGTAGGCCTCTACCTGCTGGGTCAAGTTTCCCTGAAGACTCATCGGGCTTTCCTTTTGTACGACTTCCGGCATTTCCCGGGCCATTAGCCCGAGATTCGCACGACGGACGAATTAATTACTGTTAATACTAACCCGTTCCCGAATTTTTTGCGGCCTGTTGTTCCAGCTTTTTGTGGAAAACTGTTACAAATTGTCTAATTGAGACCTGATTTACATTCCCAACCCAATAGCGCCAAGGCCAACAGCCACTTTCATGTGCTCGATCACAACGGAAATTACATTCAGAATAAGGAATACGATAATGGGTGACAGGTCTAACCCTCCCATGGACGGCATCAATTTGCGCACGGGGCGCATCACCGGCTCTGTAATTTGCGCAACCAGCTGAATCGCCGGGTGTCCGCTACCGGGAGCAATCCAGCTAACCACGACCACTGCGATAACAGACCAGAAGTAGATCTTTACGATCAAATCCAGAACGTTCAGCACGGCCCATACCAGCAGGGTGAGTGGGTTGAACGAGGGAATGCCGCCGTTTAAGGCGACGAGAATCAAAAAGAAGGTGATGGCTTGAATAATAACTGCAAGCACCAGAGCGGCACCATCAATTCCACCCCAGCCGGGAATAACCCGTCGTAAAGGCCTTAATAGAGGGTTTGTTGCTTTGACCGCGAATTGGGAGATCGGGTTGTAAAAGTCAGCCCGGGCGAGTTGCAGCAAAAAACGCAACAGTATTATGGTCATGTAAAACGTGGACACGATCAGCAGGATCGTAATCAGTATGTCTGCTAGCATTTAGCCAATTCTCCGTTGTCAGTGACTGTTTTACTCTTTACCTGCCAGTTCTTTGGCCATTTCTTCCGAGCGTTTGTAGGCTGCGTTATAGGCTTTTTTCACCAGTTCGCGCATTCCGCCTTCTTCAAAGGTATTCACTGCCTGTTCTGTTGTGCCACCCGGAGACATAACATTCTTTTTCAGCTGCGCTGGGTTATGTTCACTTTTGGCAGCCATCTCGGCGGCGCCCGCCATGGTTTGAATGGCTAGTTGTCGGGCGGTTGCGGGGTTTACGCCTGCATCCGTGGCTGCGGCTTCAAGTGCTTCAAGCATCAAAAAGAAATAGGCCGGGCCGCTGCCGGAAAGCGCAGTAACACCATGCAGCAGAGTTTCATCTTCCACCCAAACAGCCATCCCGATACCTTCAAAAACGGATTGCACCATTTTTTTCTGGGCGCTGGTCACGCTCTCGCTGGCAAATAATCCGGCTGCGCCCTTGCCAACTAAAGACGGTGTGTTGGGCATTACCCTTACAATTGGTAAGCCACCACCAAGCCACTCATCAAGCGTGTCTGCGCCAAGGCCTGCGGCAATAGACACCATCAACGGTCGGGTGTTTTGGGCGATAGGAGCTATATCGCGACATACGTCCGCCATTGCCTGAGGCTTTACTGCCAGAACAACCATGTCGGCTTGTTGAGCGCAATAGCGGTTGTCTGTTGTTACGCTGATCCCAAAACGTTTGCGGATAGATTGCAGGTGGCTGTCGTCTGGCGCGCTGGCCCAAATGCTGCTGGCTTTAAAGCCGCTGTCCAGCATGCCGCCGATGATGGCGCTGGCCATGTTACCGGCACCGATAAACGAAATGGTTGGTGATTTGCTCAAGATTTGCTCCAACGGTTGTTCGGTTATACGTCCGGCACAGATAATAGCAGGTACCGGCCTATTCAGCTCTTAGGCGAGCGCTCACCAAAAACGGCCGTGCCAATGCGGACCCAGGTGGCGCCCTCTGCAATGGCCATTTCGAGGTCGCCGGACATGCCCATTGATAGGGTGTCTAAAGGGCCGGCTTCCGGATAGTCCTGCCTGAGTTTTTTCAAGGTATTGGCAAGCTTGCGGAAACTTTCCCTCAGGGCCGACTCTGTTTGCTCCGGATCGGGTATTGCCATAAGCCCTCTGAGCGTGAGTCCGGGTAGCTGGCTTATTTCCTCGATCAGCGTTGGCAGTTCATCTGGCTGGCAGCCGGATTTGCTCTGTTCATTGTTAATATTGACCTGAAGGCAAATATTCAATGGGGGCAAGCCGGTTTCTCTTTGCTCGCTCAAGCGCCGAGCTACTTTTAGACGATCAACGCTGTGAACCCAAGAGAAAGTCGAGGCGATTTGCCGGGTTTTATTGGATTGAATCGGGCCAATAAAGTGCCAGTCGATTTCCGTAAGACCGCTAAGTGCCTCAATTTTTTCCAGAGCCTCTTGCAGGTAGTTTTCCCCAAATGCTCGCTGGCCTGCAGCCACTGCCTCCCGCAGCTCGTCAGCCGAGCGGGTTTTACTAACAGCTAGAAGGCTCACAGAGCCGGGTTCACGGCCTGCCTGCAATGTTGCTTTTTGTATGCGTCGGGTTACGCTCCCGAGGTTGTCTGCTATGCTGCTCATAGTATGAAATAGTCGCGTTTGGTCTGCCCATTCTATGGCGACAAGTTACTCGCAGGTCACTGAAATGCCAAGTGATCGGAGTATGGTTATGCCAGATAGGCGCTACCTGTATAAAAGAATAAAGCCTTCCGAGGACTTCTATGGATATTACTGAACTGCTTGCCTTCTCGGCGAAACAGGGTGCGTCTGATTTGCACCTCTCCGCCGGCTTGCCCCCGATGATCCGTGTTGATGGCGATGTTCGCCGCATCAATCTTCCGCCCCTAGAGCATAAAGAAGTTCACGGGCTGATCTACGACATCATGAACGACAAGCAGCGCAAGGACTACGAGGAATTTCTGGAAACCGACTTTTCTTTCGAAGTGCCTGGTGTCGCCCGCTTCCGTGTGAACGCGTTTAACCAGAACCGGGGCGCTGGTGCTGTTTTCCGGACGATCCCCTCGAAAGTACTGACAATGGACGACCTTGGCATGGGTCAGGTGTTTAAGGATGTTGCTTCAGTGCCTCGGGGTCTTGTTCTTGTAACCGGGCCAACCGGTTCCGGTAAGTCCACCACGCTGGCTGCGATGGTGGATTACATCAACGATACTCGTTATGAGCATATTCTGACGGTAGAAGACCCGATCGAATTTGTGCACGACTCCAAGAAGTGCCTCGTGAACCAGCGGGAAGTGCACCGCGATACGCTGGGCTTTAATGAGGCGCTGCGCTCCGCCCTTCGGGAAGACCCCGATATCATTCTGGTAGGCGAGTTGCGAGACCTCGAAACCATTCGTCTGGCGCTCACTGCGGCAGAAACGGGGCACTTGGTTTTTGGAACCTTGCACACGACCTCGGCCGCAAAAACCATCGACAGGGTTGTAGACGTATTCCCGGCGCAAGAAAAATCTATGGTGCGGTCCATGCTTTCTGAGTCGTTGCAGGCGGTAATCTCCCAGACTCTTATGAAGAAAATGGGTGGCGGACGAATAGCGGCGCACGAAATCATGATTGGTACGTCTGCGATCCGTAACCTGATTCGCGAAGACAAAATTGCCCAGATGTACTCGTCCATTCAAACGGGTGGTTCGCTGGGCATGCAGACTCTGGATCAGTGTCTTGAGCGTTTGCTGC
Organism: Marinobacter sp. S6332; assembly: GCF_023016045.1. Taxonomy (GTDB): domain Bacteria; phylum Pseudomonadota; class Gammaproteobacteria; order Pseudomonadales; family Oleiphilaceae; genus Marinobacter. Next base: position 68,510 of record NZ_JALKAP010000011.1, read on the forward strand.
AGAAGGGTCTGATTTCTCGGGACGCTGCACGACTCAAGGCGAAAATGCCGGACAATTTTTGACGTTTAGCGATTAAGGCGGGAGAGGGGTGGCACGGTGTATCGGGACTGTCGGCAGCAGGGATGCTGCCGTCAAGCCTACACGGACGTATCTACGGCGTGTCCCGATACACCGTGCCACCCCTCTCCCTTCAGCTTGAGCCGATGCTTCACATAGAAAGATCATAGGTAACTAAAATGGAATTCGAAAAACTGCTTCGTCTGATGGTTGAAAAAGGAGGTTCAGATCTCTTTATTACGGCCGGTGTTCCGCCCAGCATGAAAGTGAACGGTAAAGTATTGCCGGTCACTAAAAATGCCCTAACACCGGAGCAGACGAGGGAGTTTGTATACGGCGCAATGTCTGAAAAACAGCGGGCCGAGTTTGAAGAAACCCACGAATGCAACTTTGCGATCAGTGCTCGAGGCATTGGGCGCTTCCGGGTGAGCGCTTTCTTCCAGCGTAACCTGTGTGGCATGGTGCTGCGGCGGATTGAAGTGAAAATTCCCCAAATTGATGATTTGGCGCTGCCTGAGATTACCAAAGAACTGGCGATGACCAAGCGCGGTCTCATCATATTTGTCGGTGCCACGGGAACCGGTAAATCAACGTCGTTGGCTGCCATGCTGGGGCACCGCAACCGCAATAGTCGCGGCCATATTATTTCCATTGAAGACCCCATTGAGTTTGTACACCAACACCAAGGCTGCATTGTTACGCAGCGGGAAGTGGGGATTGATACAGAGAGCTTTGAAGTAGCGTTGAAAAACACCTTGCGCCAAGCGCCCGACGTTATTTTGATTGGTGAGGTTCGTACCCGGCAGACCATGGAATATTCAGTGCAGTTTGCCGAAACAGGCCACCTTTGCCTTGCAACGCTGCACGCCAATAACGCTAACCAAGCACTTGACCGGATTATCCAGTTTTTCCCGCCAGAGCAGCACAACCAAATCTGGATGGACCTTTCTCTCAACCTGAAGGCTATCGTCGCGCAGCAGTTGATTCCTACGCCCGATGGCAAAGGCCGGAAAGCTGTTATTGAGGTTCTGATTAACACTCCGTTAGTTGCGGACCTGATTCGCAAGGGCGAAGTACACAAGCTCAAAGAGTTGATGACCAAGTCTACCGAATCCGGTATGCGGACGTTCGATCAAGCACTCTATGAACTTTATGCAGAAGGCTCTATTACATACGAAGATGCACTGGCACACGCCGACTCGGCTAATGACCTGCGCTTGATGATTAAGCTGGGTACGGACGCTCAGGGGGCGGATAGGCTGTCGTCTTCGGTAGATAAGCTGACCATTCAGGACGACTGATAGGTTAAGAGTCGCCTCAGGTTTTGAACGATTAGTATCTGAAATTAATAGGTTTAGCATTTGAGGCTGTTGACCGCTGCTGCGTATACTCCCGCCATCAACCTAATAGGAGACACTGCTTTTATGAGATCCTCACTGCTTACCCGCGCTATCCGGCTGGCCACCTTGGCTGCTGTAGCTGCACCAGCCAGCGTTTTTGCTGGCGGTTTTTCTCTGAACGAGCAAAGTGCAAGTGCTATGGGCGTTGCGAACGCCGGAGCTGTTGCAAACCCGGAAAACGCGACCACCGTAATGTTCAACCCGGCTGGAATGAGTCAGCTCAAGGGCACAAATATTTCATTTGGTGCGGCTGTTCTGGACATCAAGGCTGAGGCTAAAAGCGCCAGTGCTACGAATACATTGGGTGGTCCCGTAAGTGGGGGAACTGGCGGTGATATTGCAGATCCAGCTTTTCTTCCCAATCTGTATCTGACTCATCAAGTTAACGATTCTATAGACGTTGGCCTTGGCATTCATGCGCCTTATGGTTTGGCTGCAGACTATGAGAATGATTTTGTAGGTCGCTATTTCGCGGATAAAACCGAGTTGACCGTTATTTCGTTTTCACCGGCAGTTTCTGTGAATAACGGACAGGGTCTCTCCATGGGTATTGGCTTGAACGTGATGTACGCCGAAGGACGTTTAACCAAATATCAGGATATTCGCGGCGCGTTGGTACAACAAGTTGGCCCAGCACAGGCTGGCCCTCTGGCAGATGCGTATGAAGCACAATTCGGAACCCCATACGCTGATATAGAAGGGGACGACATTGCCGTAACTTTCCGCGCAGGCTTCCTATACGAGTTGTCCCCAAGAACCCAGTTTGGTCTGACAGCCCAGACAGGTACCGAATTTGAGCTGAAAGGGGATGTCGAAATCAGCAATTTCCCTGCTCCTAGTGCCCAATCACCAATTGGTATAGCTCCGACAACCCTGACGGAAGATGTGCGTGTGCCTCTGGCAATTCCCGAGAGCATAACGCTGGGTGCGCGGCACCAGTTGAATGATTCATTTACGCTTCTTGCTGGTGCAAGTTATTCCAGATGGAGTCGTTTTGAGGAGCTGGATATTATTAGCCGTGAAGGCGGAGCAGGTCAGGTTTCCAGTGTAACTGGCAGCGAAATCATTACGCACATCACGGAAAAGTGGAAAAACACTTGGCAGTTTAATGTTGGCTCGATCTGGCAGGTAACCCCGGAGTGGGCACTGAAGGCCGGTTATGCTTGGGACGAGTCGCCTGTGGATAACTACCTGACTGCACGTATTCCATCGAGCGATCGTCACTGGCTGACTCTGGGTGGCCAGTGGAAGAGTGCCAATAACGGTTGGGCGGTTGATGCCGCTGTTGGGACATTGCTGTTTACAGATGACCCTAAGGTTGATGAATACTCTTACCTCCATGCTGTACCAAGCCAGAAGGATCCATCGGCTGGCGCGTCCAACTATAAAGGCGAGTACGAGTTAAGTGCTTGGAGCGCTTCGCTGCAAGTCAGCAAAGCCTTCTAAACCTTCGGTGGTGAAGTTGATCTAGCTATTAATAAAACGCCCGGCTGAGGTCCCTCACCGGGCGTTTTATATCTTAGTGGGCTTGATCCCAGTTGTCGCCGACGCCGGCTTCTACCAGAAGAGGCACAGCAAGCTGCGCTGCGCCGGACATGCGTTTAATTAGCCCGTCGCGAATCTCGCCTACGGCGTCTTCTTTGACTTCAAGAATCAATTCATCGTGTACTTGCATAGTCATGCGGGCTGTATCCGCATGTTCTGCAAGCAACCAATTTTCCACCTCAATCATCGCCAACTTGATAATGTCTGCGGCCGTGCCTTGCATGGGCGCGTTGATTGCTGTGCGCTCGGCGGCCTGCTGCAGCTGCTTGTTGCGGGCGTTGATTTCGGGCAGGTAAAGGCGGCGGCCAAAAAGGGTTTCAACAAAACCATCGTCATGGGCCTGTTTGCGGATGTTATCCATATACTGAAGAACGCCCGGGTAGCGCTCGAAATATCGATCTATGTACTGTTGCGCGACCTTGCGCTCCACATCCAGTTGGCGAGCAAGCCCAAACGCTGACATTCCGTAAATCAAACCGAAGTTAATGGCCTTGGCACTGCGGCGCTGATCGCTGCTCACTTCGCTTAAGGTAACGCCGAATACTTCCGCCGCTGTTGCTTTGTGTATGTCTTCACCTTTTTCAAAAGCTGTTAGCAGACCTTTATCGCCAGATAAGTGGGCCATGATTCGGAGTTCAATCTGGGAGTAGTCTGCCGCCAATAGTTTGTAGCCTTTCTCGGCAATAAATGCCTGCCGAATGCGACGGCCCTGCTCGGTGCGGATAGGGATATTCTGTAGGTTGGGCTCAGAGGAACTTAACCGGCCGGTGGCAGTTACCGCTTGATGGTAAGAAGTATGCACGCGCCCAGTGCGATGGTGGATAAGCTCTGGCAGAGTGTCGGTATAAGTGGACTTGAGCTTACTCAGGCTGCGATGTTCCAGAATCAGTCTGGGTAGTTCGTGTTCGTGGGCCAGTTCCTGCAATACTGGCTCCGCGGTAGACGGTGCGCCCTTGGGCGTTTTCTTGATGACCGGCAGCCCCATCTTCTCGTAAAAAATGACCTGTAACTGCTTGGGTGAGCCAAGGTTGAAGCTCTCGCCAGCTACTTGATGGGCCTCTTTTTCCAGCTCGGCCATACGCTCTGCCAGTTCCTGACTGTGTTGGCGTAATGTGCTTGCACTGATTAACGTACCGCGCTGCTCCATGCGCGACAATACCGGGACCAAAGGCAGGTCTATGTCTTCATAAACTGATTGCAGTTTGCCAACCTCTGCCAGTTGCGGGCGCAGAACCTGATGCAGACGCAAGGTAATGTCGGCATCTTCGGCCGCGTAAGGGCCGGCTTTCTCAAGGTCCAGCTGGTTGAAGGTAAGCTGTTTGGCGCCTTTACCGGCAATGGATTCAAACGTGATGGTTTCCTCACCCAGATAGTTTCGGGCAAGAGTGTCCATGTCATGGCGGGACGATACCGAGTTCAGTACATAAGACTCCACCATGGTGTCCTCAGCGATCCCTTCCAGACAGATATCGTGGTTTGCCAGCACGTTTTTGTCGTACTTAAGGTTTTGGCCAACTTTCCTTAGACTCGTGTCTTCCAGTAGTGGCTTGAGCTGGGCCAGAACATCGTCGCGATCAAGTTGCTCCGGTGCGCCCATATAGTCGTGACCAAAAGGCACGTAAGCGGCTTCGCCCGCTTCGATGGCAAAAGAGACGCCAACCACTTCGGCATTCATGTAGCGCAGGCTGGTTGTTTCCGTGTCAAAGGTGAACAACTCGGATTGTTTAAGCCTTGCGACCCACTCATCCAGATCTTTTTGGTCGGTGATTACGCTGTAGCGCTTTTCTTTAGGGGCTGGTGCCGATGCCGCTGTTTCGCTTTGGCGGCCAGAGGCTTTATGCTTGTTTTCTGTGGCGGTTTCCGAGGCTTTGGACTCTAGCTCAGCCGTCCAGCCCCGAAGCTCATATTCCCGGAAAAGCGCCAGTAGGTCCTCGTCATTCTGTTGTCTCTCTTGCAGGTCTTCCAAGCCGAAATCCAGTTCAACATCCATTTTGATGGTGGCTAGCTCCTGACTCATGGGCAGGGTTTCTAAGGCTTCTCTTAGATACTCGCCAATCTTGCCTTTGATCTCGCCTGCGTGTTCCATCACTCCGTCTAGGCTGTCGTAAGCTTCAAGCCACTTAACTGCGGTTTTTGGACCACATTTGTTGACGCCCGGAATGTTATCCACCTTGTCGCCAACCAATGCTAAATAATCAATGATCTGGTCGGGTCGCACCCCAAACTTTTCTACCACACCATCCCGATCCATGCGGGTTTCGGTCATGGTATTGATCAGGGTTACATGGTCGCTAACCAGCTGAGCCATATCCTTATCGCCCGTTGAAACCACCACATCAATGCCCTTGCTAGTGGCTTCGTTGGCCAGCGTACCAATAACATCATCTGCCTCTACGCCTTCTACAATCAGCAGGGGCAAGCCCATAGCTTTTACCATCTGATGGATCGGCTCAATTTGAATGGCCAGGTCCTCCGGCATGGGCGGTCGATTCGCCTTATAGTCTTCGTACAAATCGTGGCGGAAGGTTTTGCCCTTGGCATCGAACACCACTACCAGTTTGGAGCCCGGGAAGTCTTGCTCCAAGCGCCGAATCATCGCAATAACACCTTTGATGGCGCCAGTGGGATGGTTTTTGCTGGTGGTTAGCGGTGGAAGTGCATGATAAGCACGGAATAAATAGGACGAGCCGTCCACAAGCACCACGGGTGGGGTCTTTTGTTCAGTCATGTCAGCAGGAGTCCGGATTGTGATTGAAGCTAGGGTTGGCTTATGCAACTCTGTACTTAATTTGATGATCAAAAGGGTATCACGAAAATGAAACGAATCGCCTGTTCCGCACTTCTGCTTGTTTACGGCTTTGGCCCAGCGTTGGCACAGGATAGTGGTGCTCTAGATGAGGCTATTGTTGAAACACCCAAAGAGCCGGTTGTGGTGTCTGACTACCAGCCTTCAAGTGCTGGCCCACAGATTGTTATTCGGCCTGGCGACGATGAGGTTTTCTATGAGTATCGGGTCAATGGGAAGCTTGTGGAGATTAAAGTAGTGCCGGAAGTGGGGCTTGAATACTATCTGGTGCCCGCAGATGGCGGCGGCTGGATACGCGAGACCGATTCCGACATGCTGGTTCCCAGCTGGATTTTGTTTCGTTGGTGAGTGTAAGTCAGCGCTTGGCCTGAGCCGCGGAATTACCTATATGTCGAGTGCTGGTGCTTTTCGCTTTTAGTATGAACATTCTAATTTTTCTCCGTAGCCTTGGATACAGAATCAGAGAGAGGCGTTTACCTTCGCGCTGATTAAGCAGGCCAAACCGCGATCAGCAGTAGTGAGGGGAAGGTCTGAAATAACTTCCGTAAACCAAGGAGAATTGACATGGGTAAACTTAAAACTTATCAGCAGCAGCTTCAGGAAATCGTAGAGAAGGGCATCAACGCAGCTGAAGAGCAGCAGAAGAAGCTTGCAGCTAAGCCGTTCGACTACGCTGAAAAGATCGAGTCTGAAGCTCGTGAGTACAGCGTCAAGACCCTGCGCAAGCGTTACAACGGTTACAGCGACAGCCTTTTTGGCCAGCTGCGCACCTTGAACAGCCGTTTTGGCAACTTTGCTGGCGATCTTGTAGCCAAGCTTGAGAAAGAAGCCGCTGAAGGTGCAGATGCCGTTTCCGAAGCAGCAGACGACGTGTCTGAAGCAGCTCAAGATGCAAAGAAGTCTGTAACAGCTAAGAAGCCAGCAGCTAGCAAGACCACTGCAAAGAAGAAAGCAGCTGCATCAGCCTAATTTAAGCTGAAGTAGTGAGCCCGGCACAGAGCGTGTGCCGGCGCTGAAACAAAAGGGGCGCCAAGTTTAGTTTTGGTGCCCTTTTTTGATTGTAAGCGGCACTTCTGACGATTTTGATTACAGCCCATTACTCAGAAGGGTTGGCTGGCTCCAGTGATAGTGTGCGGGTCTCTCCGGTGACTTCTTCCAGACGTTTGATGTCTTTCTCGTACGTTTGTTTCAGAGACTCAATTTCTTGAGCTTGCCACGAAATCTCCCGCTCAATATCGCGAATTTGGGATTCAAGGCGGCGAATTTTTTCTAGGGTTGCATCCGGTATTTTCTGGCCTGTGCGCTCCATATTCGCGGCACGGCTTTGCTCGCTATCCAGTTGGCTGGATATAACAGAGATATTGCCTCGTTTAAGTTGAATCAGCCCTTGCAGTTCGCCCAGTTTGCGATGCATGGCCTTGATGGCTTGATCCGGATGACTGAAGCGTTTCAAAAGCCGCGTGTCTTTTTCGCGCTGAATAGCAAGCTTTTCCTGACGTTGCTTTTCGGCCTCGCGCGCGGCAATTTCCTCGTCTGTTGGTGCTGGGGGAATGACTTCAACCACGCGCCCGTTTGAATTCAGGATGTCGTAGCCGCGTTTGGTCGCTGGTTGAGGAATGGTGTTGCTGATTACGACTCGGCCTTCTTCGTCCGTGTAGCGGTACATGCCAGCTTCTGCTTGGGTTGTTATGCCCAGCGAAAGCAAGAGTGCAGTGGCAGCAGCTGAAAATACGGTAAGGCGCTTGTGCATCAGTCAGACTCCGTAGCGTTCCCGGTAGCTGGCAACCTTGGCGGCATGGCCAGAAAACTCCGGGTTGGTTTTAAGATAGTCTAAAACCTGTTCCAGGCGGATAATACTGACCACCGGAATGCCAAATTCGCTTTCTACTTCCTGTATTGCGGAAAGCTCGCCATTGCCTCGCTCCTGTCTATCAAGAGCGATCAATACACCGGCAGGCTCGGCACCCGAGGCGCGAATAAGGTCGATGGATTCGCGAATGGCTGTGCCTGCTGTAATGACATCATCAACGATTAGCACTTTACCTTGCAACGGGGCACCAACAATATTACCGCCTTCGCCGTGATCTTTCTTTTCTTTACGGTTAAAGGCAAATGGCTTGCTGTTGCCGTCTTTGGCGAGAGCCATAGCCGTCACTGTTGCCAGCGGAATGCCCTTATAGGCAGGTCCGAATATGATGTCATAATCGAGACCGCTGCGGTCGATGGCGGCCGCGTAGGCTTGGCTGAGCTGCAATAGGTCGTCTCCGGTGTTAAAGAGCCCAGCATTGAAGAAGTATGGGCTAGTGCGACCGGATTTGAGTGTAAAGTCACCAAAACGAAGTACATTGCGACGGATGGCGAATTCGATAAATTTTTGCTGATAGTCGTGCATGGCAAGGCTTCTGGCGGGTGTGGATCTTTTAATAACGCGTAAAAACGGTATCATACACACAAACCGAATCAGGGAACACGTATGCGGGTAGTATCAATCAGCGTCAACGGTCTTGCTCAGGCTGTTGAGAAAGGTTTCTTCGACTGGCTGGCCGAGCAGGATGCGGACGTTGTCTGTGTTCAGGATCACCGTATGCGTGCTTATGAGATTGAAGATAACAATCTCATCCCAGAAGGGTATGAAGCCTATTTCATTGATGGCGAAAAAAATGAGGACGGCGGTGTAGGAATTTACACACGGCATTTCCCTAAAGCCATTATGTACGGGTTTGCGAATGAGTCGGCGGATCGTGAAGGGCGTTTCATTCAGGCCGATTTTGACAAGGTTTCGGTTGCCTCGGTATTGGCTCCCTGCGCTCTTGGGCGTGAGGAAGAGTTGATTAGCGAGGATGACTTGACGGTTCTCGACCATAAAGATGACTTTATGGATGCTTTTGGTCTGCATATGCAGAAAACTCTGCGTAAGCGTCGCCAATTTATTTTTGGTGCCAACCTGCAGTCAGCCCATCATGTGACGGATGCGAGCCCGCTTTATCATAAGTTTGATTTTTCAGGGTTTTTGCCCCACGAGCGTGCTTGGCTGGATCGCTTATTTGATGAGATGGGCTGCGTGGATGCGTTCCGTGATATCAATAAGCAGAGCAATCAATTTACTTGGTGGCCGGAGCAGACCGAGGGTTCGCGAAAGAAGGCGGGCATTCGGGTGGATTATCAGTTGATGACACCGGGTATTCGCAAGACCATTAGAGATGGCTGGATTGATAGCACTACCCGTTTTTCGGATCACGCTCCGGTGATTATGGATTACGATATAGAGATTGGTATTTGAGCTAGGCTGTCGCGTGTCCGGAGGGGGAGACCTTTCCGGAACACGCTACAAGCACATCCTTGTGCGCTCGACTCCGGCCGTCCTTGGCCGGAGACGGTCCCGGAAAGGTCTCCCCCTCCGAACCCGCTAAATTTTCCTAGCCTTCCAGTGCTTCTTTCTGCAGTGCAAACAACTTCTCAATACCCTGTTTAGCCAGTCCCAGCATGCTATCCAGTTCTTCCTGAACAAACGGCGCAGCTTCTGCAGTTCCTTGAATTTCGATGAAACCACCCTGATCGGTCATGATCACGTTCATGTCGGTTTCGGCTTCGGAGTCTTCCGGGTAATCCAGGTCAACCACTGGTGTTCCTTTGTAAATGCCGACAGATACGGCTGCAATCATTTGCTTCAGTGGTGATTTCTTCAGGCGTTTAGTTTCAACTAAGTGGTTTAGGGCATCTACCAAAGCCACGCAACCGCCAGTGATGGCTGCGGTGCGGGTACCGCCGTCGGCCTGGATTACGTCACAGTCTATAGTGATCGTGTGTTCACCCAGAGCTTTCATGTCGACAGCAGCGCGTAGAGAGCGGCCAATCAAGCGTTGGATTTCGACGGTGCGGCCTCCTTGTTTACCACGGGCGGCTTCGCGGCCCATGCGGCTGCCGGTTGAGCGGGGCAGCATTCCGTATTCTGCGGTAATCCAGCCCTTACCTTCGCCGCGTAGGAAGGGAGGTACTTTGTTTTCCACAGACGCAGTGCAGATAACTTTGGTGTCTCCGAATTCCACCAGCACGGAGCCTTCGGCGTGGCGAGTGTAGTTTCGAGTAATGCGAATGTCTCTAGGCTGTTCTGGCGTTCTGCCGCTTGGACGCATAGTGATTCCTGATCGTTTATATGAGTGTCCGGGTGCTTGGCTCCCGGTCGGATTGGCGTTTGGAAGCCGCGAAGTGTAACACGTTGGGCGCAGGTACCGGTGAGCCGGTAACGGCGGGTGTGTTGTTTGCGGTGGTGGTCGCGGCAAGTGATCGCGGCCTGTTAGACTCGGGCTATGCATAGAATGATTGCGCCCACTAACAAAAGCTGGAGCTCCCTATGATTAAAAGTATGACGGCCTTTGCCCGCAAGGATGTTCAAGATAATCAGGTAACCTTGACCTGCGAGATTCGTACAGTCAATCACCGGTATCTGGAACCCTCCTTTCGGTTGCCAGACGCCTTGCGAGAGCTTGAAAACCCGTTTCGGGAAGAGCTGCGAAAGCAGTTGAAGCGAGGCAAGGTGGATGTGTCGATTCGTTTGCAGTCCGCTGAGTCGGGTGTTGCAGGCTTTGAGATTAACGAGGATGTAGCCCACGCAGTCAACGAGGCTGCAAACCATGTTAATCGGATGTTGGACAACCCGGCGCATATCAATGCCTTAGATATTCTGCGTTGGCCCGGAGTCTTGTCGGTGCCAGAACAAGATTACAGCTCGGCGCGGGAAGCTGGCCTGAGCCTGTTCAGGCAAACGGTTGCGGAGTTGACCGTTGTTCGTGAGCGGGAGGGCGAGCGTTTGCGCCCATTATTTGACGAGCGGCTAGCACAGATGAAAGCCTTGGTGGCGACCGTTCGCGAGGGGATGCCCGGGTTATTAAAAGCACAGGAAGAGCACATTCGTGAGCGTTTTCAAAAGGCCAGAGTGGAGCTGGACCCGGAGCGAGTGGCTCAGGAAATGGTCATGCTGGCACAAAAAAGCGATGTAGCAGAAGAATTAGACAGGTTGAATGCACATATTAATGAGGTGACAGACACCCTCAAGCGCGATGAGGCCATTGGTCGCCGGCTGGACTTTCTGATGCAGGAGCTGAACCGGGAAGCCAATACCCTGAGCAGCAAAAGCATTGATGCTGGCGTAACCCGTGCGGCGGTTGATCTAAAGGTGCTGATAGAGCAGGTGCGTGAGCAAGTTCAAAATATCGAGTGAAGCTAAATGCTGGAAAGATCCACTGGAAGGAGCGCAACATGAAAACAATAACATCAACACTTACAGCAACAATAATTGCGGGAGCCATGGCTTGTTCCGCATCAGTGCAAGCCGCCGAGGATGTGGTCATTGTGTATGACGCATCGGGGTCAATGTGGGGGCAGATTGATGGTGTCAGTAAGGTTGAGATTGCCCGCGAGGTAATGGGCGATCTAATCACCAAGTGGCCAGACGACACTAACCTAGGTCTGGTTGCCTATGGCCATCGTCGAAAAGGCGATTGTAGTGATATTGAAACATTGATTGCCCCTGCTCCATTGGACAAATCAGGCTTTATTCAAACGATAAATAACATTCGCCCCAACGGAAAAACGCCCATTTCAGCCTCGTTGCAACATGCGGCAGATTTGATGTCCTATCGCGATAGTCAGGCGACGATTGTTTTAATCTCTGATGGGTTGGAGACCTGCCATGCTGATCCATGCGCGCTTTCAGCAGAGCTTGCCAAACAGGGTGTGAAGCTGACCACCCATGTGGTTGGCTTTGATTTAGAAACAGAAGCCCATGCCAATTTATCCTGCATTGCGGAGAATGCCGGTGGTCTGTTTGTGCCTGCCAACAATGCCGCGGAGTTGCACGATGCGCTGGCTCAAGTACAAAGTGCCGTGGCAGCGCCGCCTCCGGAGGTGGATATATTTGGCCCCGAGCAGGTTGAAACCGGCGCCACCTTTGATGTTAGCTGGAGCACCCCCGTTAACGAGAGGGACTTTATTAATTTAGTGCCCGTTGGAGCGGATAAGGACAGTCTTGAGAATTATATTCGTACCGAAAACAAGACCGAAGGTCGCTTAACTGCCCCTGGCGAGCCAGGTCTGTACGAGCTTCGTTATGTGCTGGAGGCGGGTAAAAAAACCTTGGCCAGCACTCCCGTCGAGGTGGTGCGCGCTGAAACAAGTGTGTCGGGCCCTGAAAAGGTCACAGTTGGCGCCACCTTTGACGTTAGCTGGAGCACCCCCGTTAACGACAAGGACTTTATTAATTTAGTGCCCGTTGGAGCCGGTGAGGGCAGTCTTGGAAATTATATCCGCACCAAAAATAAGATGGAGGGCAGCTTAACTGCTCCCGGCGAGCCAGGTCTGTATGAGCTTCGCTACATGCTGGAGGCTGGTAGAAAAACTTTGGCCAGCAGCCCCGTGGAAGTAGTAAGTGCTGAAATAGAGATCAGCGGTCCCGATATCGCCCGGGCACAAACCGATGTCGATGTGACATGGTCGGGCACTGTAAACACTCGCGATTTTATTGTTCTGGTGCCCTTTGGGGCGGATGAAGGCAGTCTTGGCACTTATATTCGCGCTAAAAACAAGACGGAAGGTCGCTTAGAGGCCCCCGATGAGCCCGGTTTGTATGAGCTGCGTTATGTACTGGAGGTGGGTAGAAAAACTCTGGCCACGGCACCTCTAGAAGTTGTAAGCGCCGATACGCCTCTGAACGGTAGCGTTGATCTTGTTGTGCCATCGAAAGCCAGCAAAGGGGAGGTTATCACCATTGAATGGGCCGGGACTGCAGACAGCTCTGATCAGCGAATGTCTTTGGCTCGTAAAGACCAGCCTGATTTTAGTTGGATTTCTGTACAGTCTGTTGCTGAAGAAAAAGTGATGGAACTCATCATGCCCGATGAAGCAGGAATTTACGAAATCCGGTTTTTGGACGTGGCTGGCCGAAAGCTACTCGATCGCAAAGCAATCGAGGTTGAATGAGTATAAACGCCGAATCTACGGGTTCGGTGAACAGCTCTTTCACTGTTGGCCAGCGGTCACCCGGTGAATTAACCGCTCAGCAGTAGGCGCTAGCGCCATCAGGGACTTGCCATCCTTTTCAGTAATCTCATAAAGAATGAGTTCGTTTATTCCTGCCACCAGCGCCATGCTCATCAGTAGGCTAAGTGGTTGCAGCGTGTTGTCATTGGCTCGCTGCAGCTCAACCTGCTTCTGTAGAAACAGAGCGAACTGCTCCGCTACTCTACGGCGCATTTGCACCCCGGCCTCGCCCAGCGCTGCGAGATCAATATACAACGCCCGCATCAAATGGGGCTTGGATTCTATAAACAGCAAATAGGCTTGAGTAATATCCCAAACCAAGGTCGGCCAAGTCTTATCGGGCGAAATAGCCCGAAGAACTGCAACCATCATGTCCTTACTGGTGTGCTCGGCAAGTGCCATCAGGCAGTCGTCTTTGCTTGTGAAAAGTTCATAGAAGGTACGCCGGGATACTCGTGCAGCCGCCGCTATGTCAGCCAGAGTAATCTCGCGGTAGCTTTTGTTTTCAAGTGCTTGCGCAAGGCCGTTGAGTAGACGGACATGGTAGGTAGTTTCAGCCGTCATATGTCATGTCCAGTGGGGTGCCACGCTTTTTAGTATTACCTAAAAGTGTAAGATTAAAGTTGGTACGGAATAGTACCAAAAAAACCTGCGTATTGGTAAGCTGGTACTGTGTCGTACCAAAGCGCCGTGCCAAAAGCGTCGTGCCAAAAAACAATATCGTATCGAAACAATCGACGATTGAGGGTCTAAGTGTATGAATCTTCAACAACTGCCGTCACGCCACGGCATTGATAGAGCGGAAGCCGAGAGAATTGCCAAGCCCTTATTGTGGCTGATCCATGACCGCAAGGCGGCGATTCCCGATGAGAACCAGTGGCAGCATTTGGGAGAAGCCCTGATGAAGGGTGATCCCGTTGCGGACGATTTAGCACGATGGGTTCGTGGTGACGGTGGCGGTGCGGCCTTTGCTCAGTTCAAGAAAATAGTGGACTCGGGAGATTTCGATCAGGAGGGTCTGGCACCGCCGTTGCGCGCATTCTTTGATGAGGTTAAACAACCCCCCGAGTGGGTAGACTGGGAACGGCTGGAAAGAGGTGCTCGAGCCTCTTCTATTTCCGGACAAACGGGCATGCGGGTATTGCGTGATCTCGGATTGATGGCGGGTTATCAGGCCCGAGGCATCAACCAGACGCTGATTATGACTGGCGCCTTGGAGAAGGGCGTGTCGCGTCGAGTTGCGGAGACTGCCAAATGGTGGCTGGACTGCTCGACTCCGGGGGGCATGGAGCCCGGAGCTGAAGGTTTCAAGACAACGCTACGGGTTCGATTGATTCACGCCATGGTTCGTGAACAGCTTCTGGCAAACCCTGAGTGGGATACGTCCATGTGGGGTCTCCCGGTTAACCAGCTTGACATGCAAGCAACCTATCTGGCGTTTTCCGTATCCTTCCTCTTTGGTCAAAAACTGATGGGCACTCTTATCAGTCGTCAGGATGCAGAAGACGTCATGCATTTATGGCGTTACATCGGTTGGCTCATGGGAGTTGATGAATCGCTGCTGTGTAAGTCTGAGCAGGAAGGCAGAATTGCCCTTTACCAGAATGTTATAAGTCAGGCTACAGGGGATGAGAACAGTCGCAAGCTTGGTCGCTCGCTGATGGACGAGCCGCTTGGAAGACGCTATCCGAGGTTTGGCAAGTTCCGGGGCCAATGGGAGCGCCAAGTTCATCTGAGCATGACTCGGTTGTTTGTTGGTGGAAAAGGAATGGATGCGCTCGGTTTGCCGAAAACGTCATTGCCATGGTATCCAGCCCTGTTTGCACCTTTGAACGCCATCTGGACCACCGGCCATAGAATATTGCCTGGTGGCCGTGAGCGGTTGGTGCGGAAGGGCAGTAAGGCACAACGAACGCAACTGCACACCTTGTTTGGAGAGGACGTGCCAGAGATCACCAGCGGTGTTCAGTTTGGCTGATCGGAACTGCGAGTATGCACTTTGCGCTATCACAGGGATTGGCTGTCAGGCTACTCCCGGTGGTAGCCCGCGGCTGGCCCTTCTGCGTTCCCCGCTACAAGAGGCGGGGCAACTACCAAGTCGTTGAGAAGGCTTGCGGTAATCCTGCCAAATGCCTGATAATCAGGTGTCATATTATCCCTTCGTAAATCATTATCCCGGTTGCCGATCAGAGGTCTCCGACAGTTCTGATCAGGGGACGGAATTCACTCGCATGGCTAATGTTCAATGACCGGCGTACAGCTACATATTCTCGAGACTGCCCTCAAGCACTTCGCTGATACAGGTGAGCAGAATATTTCGGTAAGTGACTTGTCGCGAACGGCGAAAATTGCGCGTGGCACCATCTATAATAACTTCGATGATGTTACCAATCTGTTCCCCATGGTGACGGAGCAAGTCTGTAGTCGCTTTGAAAAGGAAGCGCGGGAGTCGATTGCCAAAGTTGA
This sequence comes from Marinobacter sp. S6332, assembly GCF_023016045.1. Classification (GTDB taxonomy): domain Bacteria; phylum Pseudomonadota; class Gammaproteobacteria; order Pseudomonadales; family Oleiphilaceae; genus Marinobacter. The sequence goes on from NZ_JALKAP010000011.1 coordinate 83,819, forward strand.
GAACCCTAGAGTCGCTTTGAGTGTGCTGCTTGGTCTTTTCCTGAGGTATGCACACGAGCTGCCAGAGCACGGCCGTTTTCTGATCCGGTTTGCGCCATACGTCGGGCGGCTGCGTGATATCTGGAGTAATCTGCCCTATGAGGTTCTGCGTAGTGCTATTGAGGAGGGGCAGCTGCCGCTTTCAAGGGATCAGGCCGTTTATTATTTGCAGTTACTCGCAGGTTCGACTTACGGGTTCATGACGCTCGTCGTTGAAGGGCAAAAAAGTTGGAGGGAGGCAGCAGAGGCGTTAAGCCTGATGGTGTTGGCTGCATGTGGTTTGCCCCAGAAGGACGCCAAGAATGATGCCCGCGAGGCGCTGGAAATATTGACGGCCTCCGCAGAGGCCGTCTGAAAGCCGTCAGATCATACGATTTTTCGCAGGGCTTTTGCCACGAACCGGTTAAAACCACTAACCGGCGGATTGAATACGAAAGCACCGTTCAGTTTTGGTTGTATCAGTACGGATTTAAGATGGCTCAACTGATCGAAACCGGCCTTACCATGATACGAGCCCATACCGCTTTCACCGACTCCACCAAACGGCATAGTGTCTGCAACTACATGGAACGCCGTTTCATTGACACAAGCCCCGCCAGACAGTGTGCCATTGAGCCAGAACTCTCGCTCTTTCTGATCGTCTGAAAATACATACAAAGCCAGTGGGGAAGGGCGGGAGTTTACAAAACTTCTAGCCTCTTCGGCGGTGTCATAGGTCACCAGCGGCAGCACTGGGCCAAATATCTCTTCTCGCATTACTCTGCTGTCCAGCGGTGGGTTCAAGATCAGCGTGGGCGTCATTTTTCCAGAGGCGTGAGCGGCATCCTTGGGTAAGAGCTCCCTGACTTCAGCCCCTGCAGCTTTTGCTTCGGTTACCAGCCCTTGCAGACGATTCAGGTGATTGTCGTTAAGAATGCCGGTGTAGTCGGGACTTTGCGGTCCTGCCGGGAAAAAGTCATGCACCGCTGATTCCATTGCCGTCGCAAAGGCTTCCAGCTGATTCCGTGGCAGTAAAACATAATCCGGAGCAACACAGATTTGCCCGGCGTTGGCTATTTTGCCGAACGCAATACGGCGTGCCGAATAATCAAGACTGGCGTGCTCGCCAAGGATGGCCGGTGATTTTCCGCCAAGCTCGAGAGTAACGGGGGTCAGATTGCGCGCAGCAGATACCGCAACCTCACGCCCTACCCGGGTAGAGCCAGTGAAAAACAGGTGATCAAAAGGCAAGCTGGAAAACGCCTGGGACAATTCAACGCCGCCTGTGCAAACTGAAACTTCGGTTGGGTCAAACAGGTCAGAAATCATTCTGGCCATCACGTCGGACGTCTTTGGCGTTAATTCCGATGGCTTTAGCATCACACGATTGCCTGCGGCAAGAGCAGCTGCGATAGGAGCGACGGCCAGATAGACCGGGAAGTTCCACGGCGATATAACGCCCACTACGCCTTTTGGCTGCGGAATAATGCGCCCGCGAGCTGGCTTCAGGTGCAGAGGCACACCGACTCTTCTTGGTTTCATCCAGCGCTTTACCGAGCGGCGGTTACGCCTGATGTCGCCCAGAGGAATGGTTATGTCGAAGATGCTGGAATCCGCATCGGATCGATGCCGGAAATCTTCGTTCATAGCGGCAACCAGCTCCGTTTCATACTTGAGCAGTGCAGTTTCAAGGCGAGAAAGGCGCTCTTTACGAAGTTCAACGGAGGGCATTGGGTCTGTTAAATGGGCTGCACGAGCCGCCGAAAAAATGGCTGACAGGTTATCAGTTTGTGAAATATTGGAAGTCATATCAGCGCTCCTCAGCGAGATCGAGCTGGAAATGTGTTTCGGGCCAGAATGCTCGCCTCAGGAAGGCAGCAATCCGATTGTTGGCATAGTCGGCTTCGGGTGTTAACCCCATGCGGACTGGCCAAATATGGCCGGCCCCGGCTTGTCGTAGCACCTCCACCTGCCCGCCTGTGTCTGCAAGTTTTATAGCCATGCGCTCAGTATCATCACGCAGAAGCTCGCCTTCTCCAACGAGTAGCATTGTTGGTGGAGTTGGGCGGTCCCAGGTTTCAAACAGTGGTGATAAGGCTGGACTATCAAGCTGCTGACCGTTTGCGTAGAGCTGTGCAGTTCGGCGCAACCAGCTTTCGGGCACCATGGCCTCACTGCGCAAGTTCGTGCGCACAGACTCTCCCGATAACGACAGATCAAACCAGGGTGAAACAGCCACTATGGCGGCCGGGTCTGGCAGCCCGGCGGCACGTAGTCGGGCCAGTAAGGCAAATGCGAGCGCGCCGCCTGCGCTATCGCCCGCAACTGCGATGGATGATGGCTCATAACCCGCCGCAAGCAATCCACGATAAGCCGCTTCTGCATCTTCCGGGGCTGCAGGAAATGGGTGCTCAGGTGCTAGTCGGTAATCTGCAAGAAAGGCGCGTGCGCCACTGGCTGCAGCGAGGCTTGCCGCCCAGGCTCCGTGGGAGCCTACGCCCCCAACAGTAAAAGCGCCGCCGTGTAGCCATAGCACAACTTTTTTATGGCCGGTTGCCACGATGGGTTGGCCACGATCACACCAGTGCCCGGCCACTCCTGACAGTTCTCCCGTTTGCAACCGTACATCTTTGGGGCGGGGATAGCACAACCATGCATGCAAACCTGCAACACGCCGCAACAAGGTTTGCGAGTGAACAGCACCAATCAAGGGTTTTTCGAAAAGGTGTTGAAACAGTGTCCAAAACCTTTGTCGCTTTGAAATACCGTTCGCCATGTTCAGTTTCCGGTAAGTTGCGCGCGGAGCTCGTGTTTTAGCACCTTGTTCATGGGTGACAGTGGCAACTCCTTGACCAACGAAAGGCTTCGGGGTTGCTTGTAGCCAGCAGTTCGATCTTTCAGGTAGCCATTGATCTCTTCCAGTGTGGGCGACTGCCCTTCGCGCGGAACAATGACCGCATGGACTCTTTCGCCCCATTTTTCATCAGGTAAGCCAACGACTGCCACCATGGCAACACCGGGAAGCGTGGATATGGCGCTTTCCACTTCTGACGAATAGACGTTTTCGCCACCGCTAATAATCATGTCTTTTAATCGATCGCGAACATAGAGCACACCCATATCATCAAGCATGCCCAAATCGCCCGTTCGGTAGCCTCCATTGCGCAGAGCGGCCTGCGTCTCAGAGGGCCGTTTGCGGTATCCGGACATCACCGTTGGGCCATACACCACGATTTCACCAATATGGCCTTGAGGCATCTCTGTGCCTTCATCGTCCTCAATACGGATCAGCACCCCTGGTGCACCCGGTTGGCCAGCGCCATCGATGCGCTCAAGTTCGCCACTATGGAACTGAGGCCCCAAAAATATGGTTATTCCCGCCTCTGTCATGCCATAGGCCTGAGTGTAGGTAACCCCGGGGAACGCTTTTTTCAAATCAGCAAGCAGCCCGGCAGAGATAGGTGAGGAGCCGTACATCAGGCGCTCCAGATTAGCAAAGTTATCGCCGCTAAAATCCGGATCTGTGATCAGCATCTGCATCATAGTGGGCGCCAGACCCAGCTCCGTTACACCATGGTCGCGCACGGCCATGGCCACTAGATCGGGCCTGAACATGGGCATCAGCACCTGTGTTGAGTTCTGAATCAACCGGGTAAGGGTGGGTTGAATGCCTGCAACATGGAAGAACGGGAAGCACGAACTGTAGGTTTTGCCGGTGCTCGGGAAACCTGCGACCGCCATGACGAGTGCGCCAGCGACTAGGCTTGCGTGGGAATGTACTACTCCTTTGGATCGACCGGTGGTCCCACCGGTATACAAAATGATCGCCGGAGCCTCGGGATCGCGGGCATGGTCCAGCTCGACAGGCTCTGCTCGCAGGTCATTTACATGCTGCATTTCCGACGGCGTTTCGCCCTGACCGATATGCACGAACATCGGCTCTGGTCTGGCTTTGGCCAGTTGCTCGGCTAGCGGCAAAAACGGGTCATCCAGTGCGACTATTGCGACTTCAGCATCATCCAGCGCAAAGGCGATTTCTGCCGCAGTCCAGCGCAAGTTCAGGGGAACCGGAACAAGGTTGGCCAGAGGTGCCGCAAGAATTATCTGAAGCGTTTCTATGCTGTTCAAACCCAGCACCGCCACGCCTTTTCCGGGTTGTAAACCGAGTTTGGATAGGCCGCCGGCTAATTGTCTGAGGCCGTGCACGAAGTTCGGCCCCGAAAGCGCGCGCCCGGACAGGTCGCTGAAAACTGCCTGCCCGCTGTTATTTTGTTCTGCGTATATGTAAAGCTGGTCTAATGTTTGGAAGGTCATTTTTGTATTCTCTAACCTGTGGGGAAGGCGATGTCAGTCGCGGAAGAATTCCGCCGCTGCCTTCTCTGCAATCATTATTGTCGGGGCGTTTGTATTGGCACTTATCAACGTTGGCATCACTGATGCGTCAATTACGCGAAGGCCCTCTACGCCTCGTACCCGGAGCGAAGTGTCTACTACTGAATCCTGATCGCTTCCCATCCGACAGGTTCCGATAGGGTGGTACACCGTGTCACAGTGGTTGCGGATCATGTTCATCAAAGCTTCATCGCTGTCTGTAGAACGCGCGGTAAACGTTTTGTTAATTCGGCTCGCAATGGGTTCCGATTCCATGATCTCCAGTGTTTTCCGTACCGCCTTCAGGAGCAGTTCTGCGTCCCGATCGTCGCCCAGAAAATCAGGGTCTATCGCGGGTGCAGCCATTGGGTCCGCTGATGCAAGGGTAACCTGACCTCGGCTTTCTGGCCGGAGGATACAAGCGTGGCAAGAGATGCCATAGCCAGGCTTGATCTTACGACCGTGGTCCTCAACCCGGGCTATAACAAAGTGAAGTTGCACGTTAGGCCAGTCATCGCTTTCGTCACCCACTGAGAAAAATGCTCCAGCCTCTGTGAAGTTGGTTGAAAGCAAGCCTTTGCCGGAAGAAAACCACTCCCGCAACCCGCCCATTAAGCGGAATGAGCCTGAAACGCCCACGCCGAACACATCGGTTGTATTGACCCCGTAGGACAGCACGACATCCGGGTGGTCCTGCAGGTTTTGGCCTACAGCGGGCAGGTCATGAATTACTGGAATACCATGTTGTTTCAAATGCGTTGCCGGACCAATTCCCGAAAGCATTAACAACTGAGGTGATTGGAAGGCACCGGCAGACAGAATCACTTCTTTCGCAGCTTCGACGGTCAGGGTTTTGCCGCCGCGTAGGTATTCAACGCCAGTGGCCCGTTTGTCCGAGAACAACACTCGCGTGGCATGGGCTCCGGTAATTACATGCAGGTTGGAGCGGTTGTCCATAACAGGGTGCAGGTAGGCCGCTGCAGTTGAGCAGCGCTGCCCTCTGCGGCTGTCGTGAAATTGCGTAATCTGGTAATACCCGATACCTGCCTGCTGCTCACCATTAAAGTCTGTTGTAAGGGGTAATTGGCACGCTTGACCGGCTGCAATCCAATCTTTTGTGATTGAGCGTGGGCTTGATGGGTCAGCTACATGCAATGGGCCTGAGGCGCCATGCAGGTCGCTGCCGCCACGTTCGTTACTTTCCGATTTACGGAAGTAGGGCAAAACCTCTTCCCAGCTCCAGCCTTCGGCGCCGAGCTCGACCCACCGGTTGTAATCGCGAGAATTGCCACGGGTGTATACCATGGCGTTGATTGCCGAAGAGCCTCCCAGTGTGCGCCCCCGTGGCTGGTAACCACGACGCCCATTGAGCCCCCTCTGGGGTACCGTCGAAAATGCCCAATTGTTCAGCTTCATAGGCTTGCCGGGCATCATCGCTACAGTGAGGGCTGGCATGCGTACGAGCAGATCTCTACCTTCGCCGCCTGCTTCCAGCAGGCAGACCCGGTTATCGGGGTTTTCGCTCAGGCGCGCTGCGAGTACGGCTCCGGCTGAGCCACCACCAACAATGACATAGTCAAACTGAGACGGCATCGCGAACCTCCTCCTGCTGGCAGGGCTCGACGCGTGCCATTGTGAGGTCGCTCCGGTCGATCTTGGCCATGGAAGCGACAAATTCTGCCCATGTATAGGGGAATACAACGGGAACACCGGCCGCATCCAGATACCAGCTCTGGCAGCCACTCGTCCAGACAGACTCACCAAGCCCAGCTTTTATGTACTCGACGAATGCTGATACAGCTTCCGGTGTGGGCTCGATCTCGTCTGCCTCGCCGTTACGCCAGATATCCATAAGCCGCAACACGTAGTCCAGCTGCTCTTCTGCCATGCCGATAACCGAGTTGTTGCCGATGGGGGTACCTGGGCCGAGCATAAGGAAGTAGTTGGGGAAGTTTTCCATGAGCACAGCGTGGTAACTGGGGTAGGTGCCGTCTTTCCATGCATCATCAATGGTATGGCCAGAGCGTCCTACCAAGCTGCCGGGGCGCATGTAAGCGAAGTTGTCGAAGCCGGTTGCCAGCACAATAACGTCGAGAGGAACCAGCTCTCCGGTAACCAGACGCACGCCATCAGCCTCAATGCCCTGGATGCCGTCTGTAATCAGGTGGGCATTTTCTTTCTGTATTGCAGGGTAGAACGTGAAGTTGACCACCATACGCTTACAGCCAACACCGTAATCCGGCGTAAGTTTCTCGCGTAGATCGCGCTTACGAACACCTAAGCGAAGGTAGGCTTTGCTAGACAGGTTCAGAAGCGTTCGCTGTACCGGCTCCCCTGTCGTTGCTTTTACGAAAAACTGCTCGATAAATGTCTTGTACAGTGACTTCCAAGGCTTCATCCGCTCAGGCTTTTCCTTCCAGCGGTTGCGCATCCATTCCGGGAAGCTCAGGTTTGGAAATGGGAACACCCACTGGGGCGTTCTCTGGAATACAAAGGTTTCGTGCCCGGCCTTGACTAGCTCGGGTACCACTTGGTGGGAGGTGGAACCTGTTCCAATCACGCCGACACGCTTGCCGTTCAGATCCACATCGTGCCGCCACTCGGCGGTGTGCCACATCTCGCCGCTGAAGCTGTTCAATCCGGGAATACCCGGGCGCTTGGGTTTGTGCAGAATGCCAGTCGCTGCAATCACAAAATCCGCAGTGAAAGCATCACCTTTGTCGGTCTTCACTGTCCAGGTTGCTGTGGCCTCATCGTAAACGGTGGAAACGACCGTCGTTCCAAAGCGAATCATCGGGAGTACGTTGTATTTTTCCGCAACGTGTTCCAGATACTCCTGAATCTCTCCGCCTTGAGCGCACTGGCTTGACCAGGGCCAAGGCTCGAACGAGTAGCAGTAATGAGGTGACGGAATATCGCAGGCTACGCCGGGGTATGTATTCTCACGCCAAGTGCCGCCAACCCGGTCTGCTTTTTCAATAATGATAACGTCGCTGATACCTGCTTCTGGCAGTTTGATACCTGCAAGAATCCCAGTGGCGCCTGCCCCGATTACCAGCACTGAAGGCTGCCTCTTATTGTTCATAATATCTCCCTCTAGCTGGCCGGTATCCGGCCCTATGCACTTCGCTGCCATCTCGAACATTTTGCTTGAACGGCTCTTGGTGAACACCTGTGATCAAAAATATTCACAGGCGATTAACAGCTAATCATAAAAACCGATCGGAAACAAACTTTTTGAACCCGGTTGACTTATTTTAAACAGTATTGTTCAATTTCGGCGTAAGGTTGGTCCGAATGGCTCTTCACAGAAAGCTTGGCGGCCGAATACTTGTATAAAGGAGAACAGCATGGATTTACAGCAAACAGTTGCCGTTGTGAGCGGCGGAGCGTCAGGATTGGGTGGCGCTTGTGTGCAGGTTCTGGCTGAGGCTGGCGCGAAAGTTGTGATTCTGGATCTCGATTCGGAACGGGCAGCGGCCTTACTGGCGGAGTACCCGGATTCCGTGGCTTTTGCTCGCTGCGATATAACCAATGATAGCGACGTCTCAGAAGCGCTGGACTTGTGCGAGCAGAGGTTCGGAAAGGTGACGGCGGCGGTGAATTGCGCTGGCATTGCTATCGCGGAAAAGACACTCGGCCGTGAAGGTCCGCACCCACTGGCTTCTTTCCGCAAGGTTCAAGACGTAAACGTTGCCGGTACCTTTAACCTTAGCCGGTTGGCAAGTGAGCGAATGGCGAAGAATGAGCCGGATGACAACGGGGAGCGTGGCGTGATTCTTATGACCGCTTCCGTCGCAGCGTTTGACGGGCAAAAGGGCCAGGCAGCCTATGCCGCATCAAAAGGCGGAGTGGTTGCGATGACGTTGCCAATGGCGCGCGACCTCGCGGGCAGCGGTATTCGCGTTAATACCATAGCGCCAGGGCTGTTTTTAACGCCGATGCTGGAATCCTTGCCGCCTGCGGCAAGAGAGGCTTTGGGGCGCGCGCCCTTGCATCCACAGCGCCTTGGTAAGCCAAAAGAGTTTGGCAGCCTTGCGGCTTTCCTGATTTCACACCCCTACCTGAATGCTGAAGCCATCCGCCTTGATGCGGGCGTGCGCCTGCCGTGAGCCGTTCAGTGGGCAATGTGCGAGCAACCATGAATCGAATAATCCGAGAAGGAATAATGAAATGAGTGACACGCCAGTTCTTTTGTCCCGCGATGGTCAGGTTGCGACGATTACACTAAACCGACCGGAGCACTACAACGCACTGAATGCGCAGATGCGCAAGGCTTTGACCGAAACTCTTGCAGAGGTTGAAGCTGATCCGACCATTCGGGTTTGCATTATTGGTGCCGCCGGTAAGGGCTTTTCTGCAGGGCAAGACTTGCAGGATTTTGACTACAAGCAAATCTCGGATCTGTTGCTCGACGAATACGAGCCGCTGCTAAAAACCATTCACCACGGCAACAAGCTTTATATCGCCCGTGTTCATGGTCAGGCTGCGGGCATTGGTGCGGCACTGGCGCTAACGTGCGATTTGGTAATGATGGCTGAAGATGCCAGTGTCTATCTGGCGTTTGCTGCCATCGCGCTTGTGCCTGATGGCGGTCTGACGTGGCATCTGCTAAATGCTATGGGGCGCCACCGTGCCCTGTCGGCAATCATCGAAGGAAAGCGTCTTGATGCGGCTACTTGTCTGGCTCATGGCCTTGCCAATAAGGCCGTGCCAGCCGAGCAGCTTGAGCAAGAAGTATTTGATTGGGCCAGTTCTCTGGCCAGTGCTGCGCCCCTTGCTGTCGCCGGAACCAAGCGATTGCTGCGAGAAGTGGCCAGTTGTGACTGGCGTTCCGCGGTAGCGGTTGAGGCCGAGGAGCAAAATGTTACGACCAAATCAAAGGACTTTATGCGGGGCGTTCAGGCGTTCGTTGCGCGCCGCGCCCCGGAGTTTGAAGGTAACTGAGTGGGCTCACTCGGTCAGGTTGGCAAGCTCTTCTGGCAATTCCAGCTTTACCTGCTTGCGGCTAAGAGGGCAGTCAAACTCAAGGCCTGCAGCGAGTAATTGCAGTGGTACTCGGGCAGGTTTGCCGTACAGCCGGTCGCCAATGATTGGGTGACCAATGCCCTGCAAGTGTTTGCGAATTTGGTGTTTTCGGCCTGTCTCGATAATCACTTGCAGAAGGCTGGTTTCAGCGGCTTCATCGGTGCTTAACGTGGTTGCGCGACTGATGGCTGCTTTGCCATCAACCGGCGTGTCGATTAGCTGGTTTTGAGCATTCACAATACCGGTTACTCTGGCCAGATAGCGTTTGGTCATAGTGCGCCCCGAGAAGCACTGGGAGAGCGCGCCAGCGGCTTTCGAGTCGTGGGCAACCAGCATTAGCCCGGCAGCATCCCCATCCAACCGGTGGATAAGAAAGCAGGGTCGCTTTAATTCAAGCTCTGCATGGCGTAGTAGGCTGCAATGGTCCCCCCACTGCGAGCCCTGAGCCAGTAATCCATGGGGTTTGAACCAAACACTGTAACGGCTTTTGTCTTCTATTAGAGTTGCGGCTTCTGGTTTGCGGCTCAGAACCTTTTCATCATAATAGAGTTGCAGCCGTGTACCGGCCTTGAGCTCCTTAGTCGCCCGGCGGAGCCGCACTGTTTTGCCTTTGATTGTCCACCAGCAAGCCCCTTTATTCATAGCGTCTTTAATGCGCTGGCGCGGTAGACCCGACGCCTGGCTCAGGGCTTCGCTGGCAGTTTCCGGCTGCTCCGTTGTAACGTTGAATTTTCTGCGCATTACAGGGCGGCATCTCCGGGTTTGATTGCAAGCAGGTCGGTTCTAAGGTGGGTGAGCACCTTCTCTGCAGTGTTGCCTATCACGCGAGCCTTCAGGCCAGTTTTGCCGCTTGTACCAATGACCACCATGTCGGCTTTCAATTTGCTTGCCACGCTGGGGATAACCTTGTGGGCGGGGCCAACGGCCATGTGGACCTGCTCCGGGCTCAAGTGCCATGTGTTACACAGATGCGTGATGGCTGGTTCCAGAGCGGCTCTGCGTTTTTGTTCATGCTCGGCTACATTGATGATTTCAAGGTCTGCCAGCACCTCAGAAATATGCAGCGCATGAACCAAATGCACTTCGCTGCCAAAGGCTTTTGCCAGAGCGCTGGCTTGCTCAATGATCTTTGTATTGAGGGCTTTTTTAACGGGTTTGGTAGAGCTTAGGTCCACCGCGGCCAGAATCGGGTGAGCGTGGTTCCACTTCTGCTCTGCAACCAGCATGACAGGTACCGGGCACTCACGGATTAGGTGCCAATCGGTTGGCGTATACCGCCAGGTTTCAGAGCGGCTACCGGTTTTGATGACAGCTGTGAAACGATTGGGGTGGCAGTGCTCGATTATCCATTGGTGTATGTGCTTTTCCCACACTGTATGTGTGGAGACCTTCAGATCGCCGCAATCTGATAGCGCCAGCATTTGATCCAGCCAGCGTTGGCGAAGTTCAATTAGGGCATCTCTAGCGCGTTGCTGCACGGTAGGATCTGAGGGTAGAGCGCCGAGGTGCTCATGGGTAAAGGCCACGATTTCCAGATGGGCGCCTGTTGCGCGTGCCAGTTCGATTCCCCGGGCCAGAGCTTTCTGGTGCTTGTGGGCTGGGTCCATGACAATCAGAAGTTTATCCATGTTGCCTTTCCGTCGTTTGCTGAGCTTAAGTTTTGTGCTTCGTTTTTAGCTGCTACACACTCTGATGTTACCAGCTGTGGCGGTATCCGGGATGCGGTGTTTGGTCAAAGGTCGTATAATTAATCGTTTTTCAGGTCTCCAGTAATGGTGACCAAGTCCAGTTCAGGAGTTGTCAAATCATGAGCCAGTCCGGTGAAACGGGTACGCTGTTTGTTATTTCTGCGCCATCGGGTGCTGGCAAGACCAGTCTTGTAGCAGAAATGTTGCATGCGGATCAAAAGCTGGGAGTATCTGTATCCCACACCACGCGCCCCATGCGCGAAGGTGAGAAAGACGGCATTAACTACCATTTTGTAAGCCGTGATGAATTTGAGGCGATGATAGGTCGTGGCGACTTTCTGGAACATGCAGAGGTTTTCGGTAACTACTATGGCACGTCGCAGGTGTGGGTTCGGGAGATGCTGGCCAGTGGGCGAGACGTTATTCTCGAAATCGACTGGCAGGGCGCTGCTCAGGTGCGCCGGCTTATTCCAGAATGCGTAAGCATATTTATCGTACCGCCTTCATACGAAACCTTGCGGGATCGCCTGATAGGTCGAGGTACGGACGCATCGGAAGTAATGGAGCGACGTTTATCCGAAGCCAGAAAAGAATGCGAGCATGTCGGGGAGTTTGACTACTTGGTAGTGAATGACGGCTTTCAGGAAGCACTAACCGACCTCTTGGCTATTGTGCGTAGCCAGCGTTTACGTATAACCAATCAGCAGGCGCGACACAGTCGATTACTCTCGGGGCTCATTGAAGCAAGTTAGAGTGAGGCTCGATAGGGGCTTTTGCTGTATACAATTTGTGCCGCGAGCAGTAAACTACGCGGTCTGCTAAATCAGTCATTTTATTATTGTCGGGGATGTTATGGCACGAGTTACCGTTGAAGATTGTCTCGAACATGTGGATAACCGCTTCCAGTTGGTCATGCTGGCTACCAAGCGTTCCCGCCAGATTGCCACCAAAGGCGCCGAGCCCATGGTTGCAGAAGAAAACGATAAGCCTACGGTTATCGCCCTGCGCGAAATCGCCGCTGGCTTGGTTAGCCGCGATCTGCTAACCGAAATCGAAGAAGATTAAGGCGGTTGCGGATAGATTGCGGTGTCGCATGAGGCTACGGTAGAAGGGCTAGCGGTCGAGCTCAGTACCTATCTTGATACCAGTCGCATTAATCAGGTGCGACGAGCATACTATTATGCCGAGCAGGCCCATGAGGGCCAGATGCGAAAAAGCGGCGACCGCTACATAACCCACCCTCTCGCAGTTGCTCACATTCTTGCAGGCCTCAAGCTCGATCATCAGAGCTTGATGGCTGCAATGCTTCACGATGTTATAGAAGATACGGGTATCCCCAAAGACGCCCTTGCTGAACAGTTTGGCGAGGATGTGGCGGAACTGGTGGATGGTGTCAGCAAACTGACCCAAATAGAGTTCCGCTCCCGTGCCGAAGCTCAGGCAGAAAACTTCCAGAAAATGACTCTGGCCATGGCCCGGGATATCCGGGTTATTCTGGTTAAGCTTGCTGACCGTTTGCACAATATGCGCACTCTGGGGCCCATGCCCTACGAAAAGCGCCAGCGCATTGCCACAGAAACCCTCGATATATACGCTCCCATTGCCAATCGCCTCGGCATGCATGCAATTTCCACAGAGCTTGAAGATCTTGGCTTTGCAGCGCTGCACCCGATGCGTTCCCGCTATATCTCTAAGGCCGTGGACAAGGCGCGTGGCAGCCATCGTGAAATCATTGAGGAAATACGCGGCAGGTTGCAGGAAAAACTGGAAGAGCGAGGCTTGCCGGGCAGGATACTTGGGCGCGAAAAGCACCTGAACAGCATCTACAATAAAATGAAGCTCAAGCAGAAGTCGTTCTATGAAATCATGGATGTGTACGCCTTCCGCATCATTACCGATACTGAAGACGACTGTTACAGAATTTTGGGCGCTGTTCACAGTCTTTATAAGCCAATGCCGGGCAGGTTCAAAGACTATATTGCTATGCCCAAGGCCAATGGTTACCAGTCGTTGCACACCACTCTTTTCGGTATGCATGTAAATATCGAAATCCAGATTCGTACCGAGGAAATGGAACACATTGCCAACGATGGCATTGCGGCCCATTGGATGTATAAAAACGAGCCGACCAGCGCTACAAGTGTCAACCAGACGCGAGTGGACCGCTGGGTTAAGGGTCTGATGGAAATGCGCGAGCGCGCGGACGACTCGCTCGAGTTTATTGAACACGTTAAAGTGGATCTCTTCCCGGACGAAATTTATGTGTTCACCCCAAGGGGTAAGATCATGGAGCTGCCCCGGGGCGCAACACCGGTGGACTTTGCTTATGCCATTCACACGGACATAGGTAACGCTACGGTTGCCTGTCGCATCAATCGCAATCTCGGGTCTCTGAGTAAGCCACTTCAGAGTGGCCAAACAGTAGAGATCATTACTGCCCCGGGTGCCCGCCCGAACCCTGCTTGGCTCAGTTTCGTGGTAACAGGCAAAGCGCGCAGCAGTATTCGCCATACCCTGAACAGCCAGAAGCTGGCGGAGTCGATGGAATTGGGCCGTGCGTTGCTGAAAAAGTCCCTCAATGGTTTTGGTGCGCGCCTAGCTGACATTGATGATGCTCAGAAGCAGGTCGTTGTGAACCACAATCAGGTAAACAGCTTCGATGAGCTGATCAGTGATATTGGCTTAGGTAATCGCATGGCGTATTTGGTAGCGCGTCAGTTGGTGAGTGGTGCCGAAAGCGAAGAGCGAGATGAGGCGATTAAGGATATTCAGGGTGGCAGTGATACGCCGGTCACCATACAGGGAACCGAGGGCATGCTGGTTCACTTTGCTGCCTGCTGCAAGCCGATACCTGGAGACCCCGTGGTTGGGGTGATGGATTCCGGCAGTGGCATGGTTATCCACTCCGACACATGCTCCCGTTTACCGGAAGACGATGAGGGCAGGTCACGCCTGACCCACCTCACCTGGGCTAAAGACATTACCGACGAGTTCTCTGTTGAGCTGCGAGTTGAGTTGGAGCGCCAGCGTGGGGTAATTGCGGAGGTGGCCAATGCGGTGGCAATGGCAGACGGTAATATAGAGCGGATAAATGTCGACGAGCAGAACGCGCGCTTCAGCGTTGTTAGCCTTGTTGTTAAGGTGCATGGCCGCAAACATTTGGCCCGGGTAATGCGCCGGGTACGCAACATCAAAGCGGTTACGTCGATCAACCGAGTGAAATACTGATCCTGAAAGAGCTTGCTCGTCTATCTGGTTGACAGCTCGTGTACGGAACAGCGACGATTAGTGTTTTAGACGAAAGGAAAGCAAACAGCATGACCAACAAATCGATCATCCAGACTGAAAGCGCACCGCAGGCAATTGGGCCTTACTCTCAGGCTGTAAAGGCAGGCGACACGGTCTATATTTCTGGTCAAATTCCGCTGGACCCCGAAACCATGGAAGTTGTGGCGGGGGATTTTTCAGCAAAAACTCGGCAGGTATTTGATAATCTCAAAGCGGTTTGTGAAGCCGCTGGCGGTGCATTGAAAGATATCGTTAAAGTGAACATCTACGTGACCGATCTGGCAAATTTCGCCACGGTTAACGAAATCATGGCGACGTATTTTCCGGAGCCATACCCCGCCCGGGCAGCTGTACAGGTTTCTGCGTTACCGAAAGGCGTTCCGGTAGAAGTAGAGGCTGTGATGGTTCTGAGTTAATTCAGCGCCTACCTATTGGTAAGATGATTAGAACAAAGGCGGCCGAGGCCGCCTTTGTTCGTTCTAAGACTAACCTTTCTCAATCATTTCACGGTATCCCGCGCGAAAGTCCGGGTAGCGGAATGTAAACCCAGTTTGTAGCAATCGCCTGTTGTTGCAACGCTTGCTACCAGCGCGACCGCCCTTTCTGGCTTCAGCTACAGGGTCGGCGCAGGGCACCTGCTCGCGCACCCAATCGACCACTTCATCAAGGCGAACGGGCTCACAATCACTGGCCACATAGCAGCTATCCAGAGGTTTGCCTGCGAGTGCCAATGCATTGAGATGAACGACTGCCGCTGCGGCATCTTCTTCATGAATGCGGTTGCTGAACGGAGCAGGCCTCACCGGGTTCATGCGGCCTTCAATGACCTCCTCCAGAAAGCGTCGACGTGATGGTCCGTATATGCCGCTGAAGCGAACAATGGTGGCGGGGTGGCCGCTATCCATTGCTGTTCGTTCACCGGCAAGAATTTGCTGGCCCGTTACGCGGGTAGGGGAGGCAGTACTTGTTTCATCGACCAAACTCTCATCATCCTGAGCATAAACGCTGGTGCTGCTAATAAAAAACAACCGTTTTAACGGGTTGTTACCTAACGCTTCTAATAGGTTCGAGAGCCCGTGCACATAGGCATCGCGGTAACCTTTTTCGTCATAGCTGGAAGGCGTTAGGCAGTAGATAATCGTATCCAGATTATCTGGTAGCTTGCCAACTAGAGTTTCCGGGCGAGTTAAATCTGCACCTATACCCTCAACGCCTTCAGGCACTTTGGCAGGATTGCGACGTAATCCGTAAACCTGTGCTGACTCCTTTAGCATGCTGGCTATGGTGCCCCCGAGTTTGCCACAACCGGCTATGAGAATTCCTGGCTTACTATTGCGATCAGCGATTGCCATAGACAATATCAATCCTTATCCTCTAACTCATAAATAAGTGAAACTTCGCCTAGTATCCTTTTGACCGGAGATCACCATGACTCTTACCGAGTTACGATACGTCGTTACGCTTGCCCGTGAAAGGCATTTTGGCCGCGCTGCCGAGCGTTGCCACGTCAGCCAGCCGACACTCAGCGTTGCGGTCAAAAAGCTGGAAGACGAACTGGGCGTGCCCTTGTTCGAGCGCAGCAAAAGCAGCATTCGTGTGACCGAAACCGGCCAGCGCATTGTTGCGCAAGCTCAGCGGGTTTTGGATCAGGTAGGTGTAATCCGCGATATGGCTCAGGATGGTAAAAACCAGTTGAGCTCGCCGCTCAAGGTAGGTGCTATTTACACAATTGGGCCTTATCTATTTCCGCACTTGTTACCAGAGTTGCGCCGGGCAGCGCCGGAAATGCCGCTATACATAGAAGAGAACTACACCGCCAACCTGCGACAGAAACTGCGCCAATCCGAGCTTGACGCCATTATCATTGCGCTGCCATTTGAAGAGGCAGAAGTGCTGACCTTGCCTTTATACGATGAGCCCTTTGTTGTACTGCTACCAGCAGATCACCCGCTGGCAGATAAAAAACAGATCACCGGCGCAGAACTTGCTCGCGAACAGTTGCTACTACTCGGGCCAGGGCACTGCTTTCGGGACCAGATACTTGAGTCATGTCCGCCTCTAGTAGAGGCGGTTACCCGGCGAGCTGATGATGGTGCGCCATCTTTGGTAACTGAGGGCAGCTCACTGGAGACCATACGCCACATGGTCGCCTCCGGTTTGGGGATTACCGTGCTGCCATTGTCTGCAGCCACCGGCATGCAATACCAAAAGGATGTACTCGTAACCCGGCCTTTTGCTCCGCCTGTGCCATCCCGCACTGTCGCGCTGGCTTGGCGAGTAACCTTTCCGCGGCCGAAAGCTATTGATGTGCTCTCGCTTGCGGCAGGCCAGTGTCGAGTAATTGAAAAGGCGCAAGAAGACACTCCGGTTGCAGCCGCAACGGACTGATTGGAACCATGGCATCACTGGATGATATCCCCGTCACCGAACTCAAGGGCGTAGGAAACGCCCTTGCTGAAAAACTTGCCCGGTTGGGTATCTCTTCGCTGCAAGACTTGTTGTTCCACCTCCCCCATCGCTACGAAGACCGCACAAGAATCATACCCATGGGCAGCTTGAGAGTTGGCGATGTGGCGGTTGTAGAGGGCGAGGTGATGAAGTCGGATTTGGTAATGGGGCGTCGCCGCAGCCTGCAGGTTACCCTGAAAGATAGCAGTGGCTTTCTGGTGCTGCGGTTTTTCCACTTCAACGCCGCCCAGAAAAACCAGCTGTCAGAAGGCGCCCGGGTTCGCTGCTTCGGCGAAGTGCGGCCGGGACGCGCCGGATATGAGTTTTACCACCCGGAGTACCAAACCAACCCACCCGCTATGCCCTCAGGGGAGCAAGCAACGCTTACGCCGGTTTATCCACTGACCGAAGGCATACAGCAGCCCAGAGTCAGAGGCTTGTGTCAGCAGGCTTTGGGATACCTTCAGCGGCATCCCATACGCGAATGGCTGCCAACTGAGTTGCTGGCAGGCTATCAGCTACCGGGAATTACCGCAGCCGTCCAATTAGTGCACTCCCCCCCTGCCAGCGCGCCGGTTCATCTACTGATGGAAGGGCGCCACCCGGCACAGCAGCGTCTGGTGATGGAAGAGTTGCTGGCCCATCAATTAAGCATGTTGCAGGTTCGAGAACAGATTCAGGCCAGGCAGGCATTGCCCTTGCTTCCTACCGGCGATTTGCCTGAGCGGTTTTTGGATGTGTTGCCTTTTGCGCTTACGGGCGCTCAGCGTCAGGTTTTGCGTGAGATTCGGCAAGACCTCAGCCAACCACTGCCCATGCTGCGTCTAGTGCAGGGAGATGTTGGATCGGGTAAAACCGTGGTGGCTGCATTGGCGGCCATACAGACCATTGGTGCGGGCGCTCAGGTTGCGCTTATGGCGCCCACAGAAATATTGGCTGAGCAGCATTATCAGAATTTTTGTGGTTGGTTGGAGCCTCTGGGCATTCAGTTGGCGTGGCTGACCGGCAAAATCAAAGGCAAGGCCCGAAAAGAGACGCTAGAGGCAGTTCACTCGGGGGACGCCAGCGTTGTTATAGGCACCCATGCACTGTTTCAGGAAGATGTACTGTTTCATCGTTTAGCGTTGGTGATTGTGGATGAGCAGCACCGCTTTGGCGTGCACCAACGCTTGGCTTTGCGGGAAAAAGGCGTTGGTGGAACGCTGGCGCCGCACCAGTTGATCATGACAGCTACCCCAATTCCCCGTACCTTAGCCATGAGCGCCTATGCTGATCTAGATACCTCGGTGATTGATGAATTACCCCCCGGCCGCAAACCGGTTGAAACCATCGTTATTCCTGATGGCCGCCGGGAAGATGTCATTGAGCGTGTACGCGGTGCTTGCACAGAGGGTCGTCAAGCTTATTGGGTCTGTACCCTGATTGAAGAGTCGGAAGCCCTTCAGTGCCAAGCTGCAGAGGTAACCGCGCAGGAGCTGGCAGAGCGCCTTTCAGGTTTAAAGGTTGGGCTGGTCCACGGCCGCCTGAAGTCGGCAGAAAAGGCCGAAGTGATGAACCGCTTCAAACAGGGAGAGCTTGACCTATTGGTTGCCACCACGGTGATTGAGGTGGGAGTGGATGTGCCCAATGCCTCTCTGATCATTATTGAAAATCCGGAGCGTTTGGGGCTAGCGCAGCTGCACCAGCTTCGGGGCAGGGTGGGCAGAGGTGAGCAGGCCAGCTTCTGCGTTCTCATGTACCATCCTCCTTTGTCAGCCAACGGTAAAGCAAGGCTACAAGCCCTGCGTGAAAGTCAGGATGGCTTTGTGATCGCCGAGAAAGATTTGGAAATTCGTGGGCCGGGAGAGGTGCTAGGCACTCGCCAGACTGGCATGATGCAGTTTCGGCTGGCAGACTTTGAGCGTGACAAAGGTTGGATTGAACCGGTGCGGGAGATGGCACCGGGGCTTATGAAGCACCCTCAGCTAGTGCAGGCTCTAATCCGACGCTGGCTGGGAGAAAAAACACGTTACGGAGATGTTTAAACCGGTTTTGTGTTCGCGCCAACTAGGAGTGCATCCGTATGAACTGGTTCTATATCAACATTTATTGCTAAGTCATGCCCTATACTAAAGATCCAACGGCGGACATGGCCGGACTGTAAGCGGCGATACTCGGGAGAATATGATGGAATTACCTGTCACGGTACAACAGGCTCTGGGCGAATCTGTAAAAGGTGTTTCGCTTAGAGATACGCGTCAGGCTAACAGCCACGAGTTATTGCGAATGGTGCTGCTTCACGACGGCAAGGAAAACCTTCAAGCCATCTGCTGCAAAGACGATTTAATTGACCTTGAACAGCTGAACAAACAACTGGGGCGGGATTTCCGTCTTATGAAGCCCCGCGAACAAGTTCGTGTTAAAGAGCGCGCAGGGCTTCGGGAACTACCGGCGCTACCGTCTTTAACAGGCTGGCCCACCGTTGTGGATCGGCGGGTTAATGATTTGTCTTGTGTTGCTTTGGAGCTAGGGGAGCAAAACTTGGCGATGGTTATGCCCGCTGAAGAATTTCGTGCACTGACGAAAAACGCCGATCTTCGTTCGTTTACCGTGGCCTCTGAAAACATAGCCGTAAATCTTGATGACCCAGCTAACGATCTAAACCAACTGACCTTTGCGCTCAAAAAATTTACCAGTCTGCGCATTCAGCAGCGCCTAGAGGACACGTTAGAGCTTCCGCCACTGCCAGAAACGGCTCAGCGTATTATTCATCTGCGAGTAAACCCGAACGCGGTCATGGGAGACTTGGTGGATATTGTGGAAAGTGACCCCAGCTTGGCTGCTCAGGTGGTAAGTTGGGCGTCTTCCTCCTTTTATGCCGCCGCGGGGCAAGTGCGCTCTGTACACGATGCAGTATCAAGAGTGCTTGGCTTTGATATGGTGATGAACTTGGCCATGGGCCTGTCTTTGGGCCGAGCGCTCAAACAGCCGCAGGATCATCCGGACGGGTATGTAGACTATTGGCAACAAGCCATCTGGCAAGCCCAGTCGGCGGGTGTTCTGGCGAGCATGATGCCTCGCGGTGAGCGCCCGGTGTTTGGTTTGGCCTATCTCGCTGGCCTACTGCACAACTTTGGCTATCTTCTGTTGGCTCAAGTTTTTCCTCCCCACTTTAAGCTGGTTTGCCGTTCGCTAGAGGTAAACTCCAATATCGACTCCTCGGTAACCGAGCATTATCTTTTGGGTATTACCCGCGAACAAATTGCTGCCCAGCTTATGGAAAACTGGGGCATGCCAGATGAGGTAACCTTGGCCCTAAGGTATCAGAAGAATCCGAGCTACCGCGGTGCACACAGCGTTTATGCCCGGCTTTTGTGGTTGGGGCGTCAACTGCTAACGGCACGGGGTGTGCAATTAGGTGCATGTGAGCCTATTGGACAAGAAATTTATGACGAGTTGGGATTGGATCCTAAGCTGGTAGAGGCACAGTTTGATGAGTTGGTGGCGAGTAAAGACAATGTTATGGCCATGGCAGGCATGATGAATCAGTAAGCAGAGTCAGTAACAAAAAAGCCGGCCAAGAGGGCCGGCAAGGCTTCTGCTCATGGCAGAGTCGTCCGAACGAAAACAGGAGAAACAACGCAGAGCAACCACCCGTGCAACAATTAATGCTCTGTCACTTTTAAAGTTAGACAAAATCTGCGAAAAGAAAAGCCCTTGTCTCGCTACTCAAAAAGCTGACTGCACCGTCATTTTTTTAGGCTAGGCAAACTTATGATATCCAAGCAATAAAAAAACGTTGTCGCTCTTTTGTGTTACAAAATGACACAAATGTAAACAAAGTTAAAAGCGGTGGTTTCGTAAAGCCGTTGCAGCGCGGCGAATTTCATCTGCGTGGCGCTTTTCTACTTCAAATCGCTCTTTGTCCATCTTTTCTACAAAACGGACTTCGGTATCCTGCCGAGCTTGGTGGGTCGGCATATGGCGGAGTTTTTCATGCACCTCCATAAATACACGGAAGGGCGATTTCTCCATCAATTCAGGCGCAACATGGTCGAGCAAGCCCTTTATGCGCAAGCAAGCTTCGGAGTACTCGACCTGGTCTTCCTCTATCGCCATGGCGATAACCTTAATGCTATCGACCATATCTTGACGCCGCTTCGCCTTAAACGCCTCAGCCTTCTGCTGGCGCCTACGGTTTTCAGCCAACATCGTCATTTGCCGCCGTATAAAGCCCAGCAAGGCAATGATGGCGATAGCACCGGCACTAATCAGGCTCCACTGTAGCCATTGAGGCATGCTGTTCTCCCTGTGTGGTTCGAGCGGATGTGGACGGCTGTTTTGAGTGCAAGACTTTGACAGTTACCGGCTGTCCGTTCAATACGGATGTACCCGCTACCGGATCGATATGCTGATCACTCAACACATCGTTAATACTTGCGCCAGCGTGGGCTGATGCCGTGGTTTGCTGTGTTCCGTCGCGGTCATGACCCCAGCCGTGGGGAATAGAAACAACGCCGGGCATCATGTCGCTCGTAATTTCTACAGGCAACAGAATACAACGATTCTCGGCACGGATCTCTGCGTCGCATCCGGCTTGAAGCCCCAACCTGCTCGCATCATCCGGGTTTACCAAAAGTGTGCAGCGATCTTTGCCTTTAACCAACCTGCGGCTGTTATGCATCCAGGAGTTATTACTGCGCACATGGCGCCTGCCAACTAGTAAGAGTTCGCCGGGTGAAACGGGCGCAGAGAGTTGCTGGTGCAGGCGCTCTACATCTTTTAGATAGCGCCGTGGGGCTAGGTTGATTTTTCCATCCCGGGTGAATAGGCGGTTCGCCAATGCAGGTCGCAAAGCGCCTAGGTCAACCCCGCTGGGGTTTTCTTTCAAGCGTTTGAGGGAAAGGCCTTTGGGTAATGCCTTCCACTGTGGATTGAGAGAGCTCAACTTAGCCAACCCTTTCAACGGGTGATGTTTGGGCAGAAAATCCAGGATCAAACCTGTGGCCGGTTCCAGAATTCCGCGCACCCGGCTGGTATCTGCACCATAGGGGCCAGTGCGCAGAAGCAAATCAACGAGCGAGTCTGGGCCAACTCGTTTGAATGCCTGCCAGCTCAGCTCTGAACGCAGGGGCAACTTGTTGCCTTTACGCAGTTTCTCCAATCGGTGAGCAAGTTCCAACAGAATTTGCCAATCATGGCGGCTGTCCGGGCCAGCATCAAAAAGTGCCTCGCTGTATTTGGATACGTTACGAACCGCCAGCATGTTGAACACGATGTCGTAATGGCTGCGCTCAAGCGCAGCGGTAGGGGGCAGAATAATATCCGCGTGGCGTGTGGTTTCGTTAATGTAGTAATCCACCGAAACCATAAAATCCAGCCCGCTCAGTGCTTCATCTAGTCTCCGCCCATTGGGGCTTGAAAGTACCGGGTTACCCGCTACGGTTACGAACGCCCGAATTTGCCCCTCGCCCGGAGTGAGGATTTCGTCGGCCATAGTGCTTGCAGGGTATTCGCCGGCAAACTCCGGCAAGCCTTTCACCCGGCTGTGCCGCTTGCCAAAGTGCCCTCGCTGTCCGGACATGGCTCCCAGAGCAATAAGATCAATAGCGGGCTGAGTGAACATAACACCCCCAACGCTATCGAGCTTTCCGGTAAGAATGTTTAAACAATAAGCGAGCCAGGTCGCAATACTCCCGAAGGTTTGGGTACTGGTCCCCATGCGGGTATAAAGCGCCGCTTTAGGCGTGTTGGCAAGCTGATGCGCCAGATCACGTATGCTGGCTGCGGCAATTCCGGTAGTTTCAGCGACTGCCTCAGGGGTGAAGGGCAGGGCGGCCAAACGTAGTAGGTCCAGATCTTTTATGAACTGCTCTGCAGGCCCCGGGTGAACCAAACCGTCCGAAAACAAGGTGTTCACCATGGCCATTAACAGGAATGCATCCGTACCCGGGCGGATAAAATGAAACTCTTCGGCCAGTTGTGCGGTTTCAGTGCGCCGTGGATCCACCACAATCATCTTGCCGCCGCGCTGTCTCAGCGCTTTTAGCCTGCCGCGAAAATCCGGCACAGTCATCAAACTGCCGTTGGAGGCCATGGGGTTGCCACCAATGCAGATAAACAACTCTGTGTTATCGATATCCGGGATAGGGAACAGAACCTGATGACCGAACATCTCCAAACTCGCAAGCATATGCGGAAGCTGGTCGTTAGACGTTGCCGAAAAGCGGTTCTGGGAGCCAATGGCCCGAAGGAACGGCATGGTAGCGATTAACGAACTGTGGTTGTGCGCATTCGGGTTGCCAAGGTATACGCCGATACTGTTTCGGCCATGGGCTGAGCGGGTACTGTGAAGCTTTTCGGCGACAGTCGCGAACGCCTCATCCCACTCAATCTCTTGCCAACCTGTAGGCGTTTTGCGAACCGGCTTGCGTAAGCGTTCTGGGTCTTCGTGCAGGTCTTTCAGGGCTACTGCCTTAGGGCAAATGTGGCCCCGACTCAAAGGGTCGTTATCATCCCCTCGGATAGACACAATCTTGCCTGCTTTTACCTCAATGGCAACGCCACACATAGCTTCGCATAGGTGACAAGTGCGGTAATGAGTGCCGTGTTGCATGGGGGCTCTCCCGAGATTTTTGTTATTGGAGTTGGGTTTCGTTGTGCAACCAGATTAGCAGGAAAGTACCGATGGTGGGAAACGGGGAGGGAAAATCAAGAACTGTTAACGGAGGAGTAAAAGGCACAAACCCTACAGGTATTGTAGGGTTTGCGAGGGCTTGGCAGGTTTAGCTTGCCATTGACGCTTCATAGTCACGAATCATGTTGTAAAGTTGATCTTTCAAGCTTATTCGCTTCTTTTTCTGCTCTTCCAGATACTCATCGGAGGTTGTCTCAACTCCTTGTTCGATACGATACACTTCGTGATCGATGTCTTGATAGGATTCGAAAAGTTTCGCAAAGTGATTATCGGTTGTCTTCAGAGTATGAATGGCGTCCTTAGACTCTGGAAAGTCGTGCGCAAGATCGTGTTTTTCAAGTGGCATTCGTTCGTGCTCCAAGTTGTTCGGTGTTTTGCTTCAAGCCAATTTCTAGCTTAGCGCATTTGCTTTAGGCGTATCTGACCTAGCTCAGTTTCCACGAGTTTCGATATTGCCGTCTTTGTCTGAAATAACGATTTCGACGCGACGGTTTTGCTGTCTGCCAAGGTCGGTGTCGTTACTAGCAACAGGGTACTGCTCGCCAAAGCCTCGTACTTCAACCCGGCGACGGTCTATGCCTTGGGCTACCAATTCATCACGAACCGCTTGTGCCCGACGCTCTGACAGCTGTTGGTTGTACGACTCGTCACCAGTGCTGTCGGTATAACCTTCTACGCGTACTCTGCGCTCTTCATATTCCTTCATGAACTGGGTTAGGCGCGCAATGGTTTGCTCTCCCGACGCTTTTAGGTCGGCTTTGTTTAAATCGAAAAGTACATCGCCAAGCGTCAGCACCATGCCGCGATCTGTGCGTTCGGCTTGTAGTTCTTCCATTTGCTTGCGCAGCATTTCGGCTTCCCGGCGGGCCTGCTCGGCTTCCATTTGGGCTCTTTGGGCTTCGCTGGAGCGCTGCTCTAGCATTAACACACGGCGGCGCTCTTCAGCCGAATCAATCTGCTTTTGTAACCTTGCACGCTGCCCCTGCTCGTTAGCAATTTCGGCATGGCGGTTGGCAAGATAGGCTGCGTGCTCAATACGAACAGTGTCTTTGCCTTCCTCCAGCAAATACTCAGCCCGCTGCAATTCATCTCTGGCGTTGCGGAGCTGGCGGTTGCCGCTGCGAGCAACATCGGGATCATTCTTAATCTTGGCGTAGGATGCGCGGGCCTCAGTTACCATCGCATTTTCAGGTGGCGTTGAGGCACAGCCTGAAATCATTACAGACAAGCCCACAGCCACGCCCAGTGTTATGTTGCGTTTTTTCATAACAGTCTCCTTCCTAAGATATGGCAATTACTGGCTTTGATTGATTTGCTTGCGCATGGACTCAATATTTCGATTGATCTCTTCTACAGCCTGTTTTGCTTTTGCTGTGTCCGCGCGTGCAGCCGCCAGTTGGGCATCTACTTCGGCTTGCTCCAGCAGCCTTTCCGCCTGTGTGTACTTTTCCTGATCAATCATTTTTTTCGCATCGGCGACTTTATTCTGGGCATCGTTGAGCAGAATTGGCTCAAATTCACGAGCATCTGCAGCAACGGCCTGCTGAAGAGAGTTCTCTGCCGACTGAAGCTCTGCTGTTGGTGGCTTGCCGGGGCTGGCGCAGCCGCTCAAGGTAAGCGCTATACCGGCAATGCCGGCGGTGTATAACTTCGACTTATGCTTAATCATGCACGATCTCCTTTCGGCGAAATAACTGCAAGGCAGGACAGTGTTCCTTTTGCGAAACTTTCCTACCATCAGATTTGACGGATTCTTTTGAACGGCGAGATGAACCGTAAAATGCAGGGCGCCAAACGCACCTTGCTTGCTAGTTTAGCAGCATGCTGGAAATCAACCATGACTTGTTCGCAATAAACATAGCTTGATGGACATTAGTATAGGTGTGGTTTGTCTGCAAAAAGATGGCGTAACTATTTGTAAAATAATAATTTATTTTGGGGATGTTAGGGGTGAAGTACCTGTCACAAAGTAGGCATGACAAAAGGAGATACATGTCAGCCGCCGCGTGGGGTGCGTTGGACACTAATGATTTAATGGAATTGGTCATGCCACTATGTTGCGGCCGGAGGTTGAGATCATGAAATGGCCGCAATCCACTTAGCAACCGCCTCTTTTGATCCTAGAGTGAATTTCCCACACTGGTGTACGCCCTCGCATGCGGACGCTGGAGAGTGCTTGCATTGAGTTGATTTTGACTACTACGCCAAACTGTAGGCGTTAGTTCATTCCGTTTGGGGTTGCCGATCTGTGTGGAATCCAAGGCGAGAGTATTTCCGATCGAAGGCGCAGAATGCTTCGAATGGGGCGCTTCTTGATGATCGGTTATTGTTTGAATTTGACAAGGATAATAAAGACCTGATCAACGCTGGCTGTCTTCCCGAGTGCCACTCTGGTTATCTGGCACTTTCCCCGAAAACGCCTGACTGATTTCCTTCAAGGACTTCGCTTCCCCCGATTCCAGCATCGCTAACCAGCGGTGGCCTCTTGGGTACGGCCATCTCTTTGATTCCACGCATACGCCGATCAGCAAGGCGGAAGCCGAGGTCTGGGCTACCGCAGCAATGGAGCTTTGGCGCTGGGTCTATGGCGGCGGAAAAGTGCTGCCGGGGCTGGTTTACAGACGTGTTGCAGAGGCAAAACTGCTCGATCAATGAACTGCTAAATTTCTCCCGACTCACGCAACATCTTACTGGCTCAGGCGCCATAGCGCGTGTACAAATTAAATCATTTGCAGGAAATCAAGGCTGCTGTCCCTGACAATCAATGTCGCCCGTATTTTCATCAGATCGGCTCGGAGTGAGCGCATCCCCTCGCTCCGCGTAGCGCTTGGCCATCACCGCGCACACGAACAGCTGAAGCTGGTGATAGAACATGATGGGCAGTACCAGCACGCCCATGGCGGGGTTGCCTGCAAATAGCAGCTTGGCCATGGGCACACCCGAGGCTAGCGTCTTCTTGGAGCCGCAGAACACGGCCACGATCTCGTCCTCAACCGGAAAGTTCAGGGTCTTGGCGATGCGCTTGGTCAGCCACAGGAATGGGAACAAGAACAGGCACACGCCCACGGTCGTCATCACCATCAGGCTAAGGCCATGCTGGCTCCAAAAGCCATCGGCCACCGAGTCGCTGAACGCGCTCAGCACCAGCAGCAGGATCACGGTGCGGTCGACCTTGGTCGTCCACGGTTTGATCTTCTGGAACCACGCGCCCACCACCGGGCGCAACAACTGACCCAGCACGAAGGGCAGCAGCAGCATCTGTGCCACCCTGAGCATGGTATCGCCCACGTCCATGGCTTGGCCGTCGGCCGCACCGCTGAACATCAGGCTGGCCAGCAGCGGGGTCAGCACCACGCCCAGCAAGGTCGACAAACTGGCGTTGAGCACGGCCGCCGCCACGTTGCCGCGCGCCAGCGCTGTCATCGCCACAGACGATGACACCGTGGATGGCAGCACCGCCAGGTAGAAGAAGCCCAGCAGCAAGTCATGCGGTATGAAGCGGCCCACCAGCGCATTGAGCAACAGCCACCACAGCGGAAAGAGCGCAAAGGTGCTGAGCTGCACCATCAGGTGCAGCTTCCAGCGCGATGCCCCATGCTTGAGGCTGTCGGTGCTCAGGCCCATGCCGTGCAGGAAGAAGATCAGGAAGATGCCGATGTTGCCCACCACGTCCAGGCGCAGCAGACCACCTGTGCGGCCCAGATCCGGGGCGATGGAGGCCAGCGCCACCGCTCCCACCATGCCGATCAAGAACCAGTCGGCTGCGCCGCTCTGGTGCTTGCGGCTCGCCATGCGTGCGCCTGCCATTTGTTTCAACGATTTCAACACCTTCACCATCTCGATCTCATCAAGTCATCCAATCAAATGGAACGGTCGCACCCGCAGTGCAGGCGCGACCGTTCACATTCACGTGATGGCCCTCGGACGGGGCCCGCGCTCACCTCGATGCCAAGCGCTCCTTGGCCAGCTTCGTGCCTTCGGCCAGAGCTTGCAGCTTGCGCTCCGCCACCTCACGCGGCATGGGCGCCATGCCGCAGTTCGTGCAGGGAAACAGTCGCTCTTTGGGCACGAACTGCAAGGCCTGGCCGATGGCGTCAGCAACTTCCGCTGGCGTCTCGACCACATCGCTGGCCACATCGATCACGCCGACCAGAACGTCCTTGCCCTCCAGCAACTTGAGTAGCTCAAGTGGCACATGCGAATGCATGCACTCCAGGCTCACCTGGTCGATGCGGCTCTTGGCCAGCGCGGGAAACACCAGTTCGTACTGACGCCATTCTTCGCCTAAGGTGCTCTTCCAGTCAGTGTTGGCCTGGATCCCGTAGCCATAGCAGATGTGCACCGCACTCTTGCAGGTCAGGCCCTGCGCCGCGCGCTCCAGCGCCTTCACACCCCAGTCGTCGGCATCCTTCATGTAGACATTGAAGGCGGGCTCGTCGAACTGGATGACGTCCACGCCATCAGCCTGCAGCGCCAGCGCCTCCTGGTTGAGCAACTCGGCAAAAGTAAAGGCCAGCTTGGCCTTGTCCCCGTAGAAGCGGTCAGCCACCGTGTCGACGATGGTCATCGGGCCCGGCAGGGTGAACTTGAGTTTCTTCTTCGTGTGGGCGCGCGCCAGTTGCGCCTCGAAGGCGTGGACGCGGCCCTTCATGCGCAGCTTTGATACCACCTGCGGCACCATCGCGTCGTAGCGGTTGTCGCGGATGCCCATCTTCACTTTATTGTCGAAGTCGATGCCCTCGACCTGCTCCAGAAAACCGTGCACGAAGTGCTGCCGAGATTGTTCGCCGTCGCAAACGATGTCCAGACCGGCGTCTTCCTGGGCCTTGATCCACAACAGGGTCGCGTCGGCCTTGGCCTGGATGAGTGCGTCGCCTTCAGCCGCCCATTTGGGCCAGAGCTTGTTGGTTTCAGCCAGCCAGGCGGGCTTGGGCAGGCTGCCGACGATGGAAGTCTCAAACATGGAGGATTCCTTATAAGGTAAATAGTGGTCAGATCAATGCGTGGCTTCGGCGGCCCATTGCTCAAGGATGTGCTGGTGCGGCTTGATGAACTGCTCTTGCGTAAATTTGCCCTGCTTGACGGCCAACTGGCTGCGCTCCGCCCGGTCATAGACGATCTGCGTCAACGAGCAATCGTCACGATTCAGGCTTGGGTGATAAACCTGCCCTGCCACGGAGTTGGCGTTGTAGATCTCGGGACGGTAGATGCGCTGGAAAGCCTCCATCGTGCTGATGGTGCCGATCAGTTCGAGATCCGTGTAGTCGCTCAGCAGGTCGCCAAAGAAGTAAAAGGCCAAGGGGGCCACGCTCTTGGGCGGCATGAAGAAGCGAACCTGCATCCCCATTTTCGCGAAGTATTGATCGGTCAAGGACAGCTCGTTTTGCTGGTACTCCACGCCCAGGATGGGGTGGTGATTGACCGTGCGCCGGTAGGTTTTGCTGGTCGACACGCTCAGACAAACGACTGGAAGCTTGCTGAAGCGTTCCTGGTAGGCACGGGAGTTAACGAAGTGCTTGAAAAGCGTGCCATGCAGGACGCCAAAGTTGTCGGGGAGGCTGAACTCGGCCCGGTCGGCGTTGTGCTCGGGTAGCACGACGCTGAAGTCGTAATCACGCACATACGACGAGAAGTTATTGCCCACGATGCCGTCGATACGACGGTTCAACTTCTTATCGACGATGTAGGTCTTCAAGATCTCGAAAGAGGGAAATGCCGCGTCGGTCTGCACACCAATATCCAGCTCGACGGAGATGATCTCCAGCTCGACGGCGTAGCGATCACCGGTGGGGTTGTCCCAATGCGCCAGGTCGTTGAAACGATTGTCGATCATCTTCAGCGTTCTGCGCAGGTTTTTCTGCCGACTCTCTCCACGTGCTAGGTTGGCAAAATTAGTCGTCAGGCGGGTACTGTCCGACGGGACATAGTGCTCATCGAAACGGATGCTCTTGAGGCTATAA
This sequence comes from Marinobacter sp. S6332, assembly GCF_023016045.1. Lineage (GTDB taxonomy): Bacteria > Pseudomonadota > Gammaproteobacteria > Pseudomonadales > Oleiphilaceae > Marinobacter. Next base: position 113,296 of record NZ_JALKAP010000011.1, read on the forward strand.
GTAAAATCTGTGTTCATGACTATTCTCGAAACGGATTAGCTGAATAAATGACGATGGATGATTCAAACCGCCAGTGAGCGTTCAGCGTTGGAGGAAATGCTGTGTTGCGTCAGTTCCAACAGGGGCAATGCCCGTTGAACCGCCAATCTGGCTCGCTCGTTCACGGCCTCGTCGCTCAGGCGGCGATCCACGAAATCCTTGTCGGTGGCGTAGACGCCCAGGGGCAACGTGCGTGCCTGGAAAAAGCTGAACAGCGGCCGCAGTTGATGGTCGATCACCAGGGCGTGGCGCTCGCTGCCGCCATTGGCGGCCAGCAACACCGGCGTGTCGATCAGGGCCTCTTGCTCAATGAGGTCGAAGAAGTGCTTGAACAGGCCCGTGTACGAACCACGGAAAACCGGGCTGACGACGACCAGTACATCGGCCTGCTCGGCCGCTGCCAACGCCTGTTCCACAGAGGCAGGTACCTGAGTGCGCCAGACCGAGCCGGTGAGCTGTGGCGCTATCAAACCCAAATCGACCAAGTGCGGGAAGCACGACACCTGATCAGCAATTAAGTCAAGCAGGTGCTGGGCCAGACCTGCCGATTTGGAGGGGCTTTGAAGTCCGCCGGAAACCGCCACGACGCGAAGTGGACGTGTCATTTTGGCGTTCAGGTCAGCCGACCAGGGCGACGCTGCTTGGCGAGCCATCCCCCCAGCCTCCGGGAAATTCGAATTTTTAGACAGTGTCATAGCCGCTCCGATGCATGCAAACAAACGATGGGCGCCATTTTCCCGACCTGATTCAATGAAGTAAAATGGTATTAATTCACCAACCCATGAACAGGAATCATTGATTGCTTTAGCGCATCGGTATGGAATGCCACCCTTGCTACTAGTGGCTACTCAAGGTGGTCTCGCCTTACCTCACGGCTTGGCCGGACGTGGAGGTGGACGTGAAACAGGAATTCCAGTTCGATGGCATTAGCGCCCTGTTTGGCTACGAGATCGATCTGCTGGTACCACCTGATCCGCTGTTCAAGCCAGACCTGAAGTTCGAGCCAGTGTTTGACTACGAGCAGGTGCTCGTCGTGGCCAAGCGCCACAAAGCCATTGAAACCACCGACATCATGGTGCAAATGGTGGCCAGCGGCCGTGGCGTGCCGGGCGCTGAGGGCGTCGCAGTGCTTGCGCGTTATGCCGCCTTTTGCGGCGTCAGCACCTGCGCATCGATGTGGTCCAAGTACGGAGTCTCCATCGGCAAGCTGTTCGGCACGGCAGGTGCGTTCACGCGATTGATCGTCCAGAGCTGGAACAGTTAGTCCATCTGATCGATTGCCAGATTCTTGAGATACGACCAAGCACTCAACTGTGGCAGAAAAAGCCACGGATCTGAGGTGCTACGAATGTTCGCTTTTGTTTAAGAGCGGTGGCCAAGACTAGGGGTAATGTCATCATAATCCGGTCGAGAGGGCCAGATATGAAGTTAAGAACAGGAGTTAAAGAGTTTTTCAAGTAATGGTGGGCCCACCTGGACTCGAACCAGGGACCAAAGGATTATGAGTCCTCTGCTCTAACCAACTGAGCTATAGGCCCATTCAGCGAACGCTGTCTGGAAAATGTTCCCCTGAGGGAACAAAGCGGGCGCCATTATACCGGGGAGGTGCGGCGCCCGCTACTGTTGTGATGCTTATCCGTTGCCTTGATCGTCAATAAAGCCGCGCAAATGGTCGGATCGGGAAGGATGACGCAGTTTACGCAGTGCTTTTGCTTCGATTTGACGGATACGCTCACGGGTTACGTCGAACTGTTTGCCGACTTCTTCCAGAGTGTGGTCCGTGTTCATCTCGATGCCGAAGCGCATACGAAGCACCTTGGATTCGCGAGCAGTGAGGCCGGAAAGCACGGAGCGTGTGGCTTCGCGAAGGCCTTCTGCCGTTGCCGAGTCCACAGGCGAGAGCGCTTGAATATCTTCAATGAAGTCGCCCAGATGGCTGTCTTCATCGTCACCAATCGGCGTCTCCATGGAGATCGGCTCTTTCGCGATCTTCAGCACTTTACGAATTTTGTCTTCCGGCATCTCCATGCGCTCACCCAACTCTTCCGGGGTGGGCTCGCGGCCCATTTCCTGCAGCATCTGGCGGGAAATCCGGTTGAGCTTGTTGATGGTTTCAATCATGTGCACCGGAATACGAATGGTGCGTGCCTGATCCGCAATAGAGCGGGTGATGGCCTGACGAATCCACCAAGTGGCGTAGGTAGAGAACTTGTATCCACGACGGTACTCAAACTTATCAACGGCTTTCATCAGGCCGATGTTGCCTTCCTGAATTAGGTCGAGGAACTGTAGGCCGCGGTTGGTGTACTTCTTCGCGATAGAAATAACCAGTCGCAGGTTAGCCTCAACCATTTCTTTCTTGGCGCGGCGGGCTCTTGCTTCGCCAATTGAGACCCGGCGGTTAATTTCTTTGATATCTACAACGTCTAGATCCACTTCAGTCTGCACATTCATGATGCGCTTCTGGAGGCGGACTATCTCATCCATGCGCTCGTTAATGGCAGCAGCGTAAGGCTTTTTGCTTTTGGCAATTTTTTCGCCCCATTCCAGATTGGCTTCATTGCCAGGGAATGATTTGATGAAATCCTTTCGTGGCATTTTGCATTCGCGAACACAGATCTTGAGAATTGCGCGCTCGTTCTCGCGAATCAGATCGTTGGTAGAGCGAACTACGTTGACGAGTTCATCAAACGCTTTGTTGCCAAGTTTGAAGGGCGCGAAAATCTGCCCCAAATCGTTCAATGCAACCTGAGTTTTCTTATCTGCACGGCCATGCTTGGCCAGAAGCTTTTCGGCTTCATCGAGCTTTTCCCGGAGCAGCTCAAAACGCAAGCGCGTTTCTTCCGGATCTGGCCCGCTCTCTGGTTCTTCTTCCTCTTCATCGTCGTCTGCATCCTCGTCAGACTGGTCTTCGTCTGAGGTTTCAGGCTTCGGAGGAGGTTCCGGCATAAACGGCTCTGCACCGTCTGGGTCCAGAAAACCGGTGATGATGTCGGTGATACGACCTTCGTTTTCAATGATGCGGTCGTAGGCTTGAATAACGGTGCCAACAGTACCCGGGAAGTGGGCAACCGCTGCCATAACATCGCGAATGCCTTCTTCGATGCGCTTGGCAATAACGATCTCGCCTTCACGGGTCAGCAGCTCAACGGTACCCATTTCGCGCATGTACATGCGAACCGGGTCTGTGGTGCGGCCAGCATCAGATTCAACAGCGGCAAGAGCGGCGGCAGCTTCAGCGGCAGCGGCTTCGTCAGCAGTGGAATCGCCATCGGTCATCAGCAGAGTATCGGCATCCGGTGCTACCTCGGATACCTGAATGCCCATGTCGTTGATCATGCGAATGATGTCTTCGACCTGATCCGGGTCGGCAATGTCTTCCGGGAGGTGGTCGTTTACCTCGGCGTAAGTCAGGTAGCCTTGTTCCTTGCCTCGTGCGATGAGGTCTTTCAATCTTGATTTCTGCGAATTGCCTGACATAGACACCCTGTGAACTCGCTTAAATAAATAAAAAATGAAACAGCCATTATAGCTGTCGCTCTAATGCACTGCCACCGAATGGTTAGATGGTGATCAATGCGCCAAGTTTCAAGTGCTGTTCTCGGGAGTTCCCCCGCTCAGCTCTCGCAGCTCTTGCCGTTCCTCGGCGGTAAGGTTTGCGAAGTTGCGTAAAAGTGTAGCCAGTTTTTGTTGTCTTGCTGCTTCCTCGTTCGGGTTTAGCAACTCTCGAGCTGCGGTCAGAGTGCTTTCCCGTGACGGTATGTGTTCTATACCGTCGAATAGATTGTAGAATTCTTCACGTGCCTGACTGTCCAGCGCCAACGCGGTTATAAGTGATTTCCGGTAACGAATTTCCCGCTCCAGAATAAACTTGGCAAAGGCCTTGGCCTGATTGTACTGCCGGGAGCCGCTGGCAAGCTCGGTGACTTCACTGGCCAGATCGGGTGCTTCCAGAAGTGCGAGGCACAAAATGCTGTCTTTGCTCAGTTTTACGTCAATGCGTTCTTCCGTAACGCGATCCCGGCGTTCGCCTTTCCAGTTTCCCCATTGCTGTGGCTTGCGGCCTTGCCATTGGTTTCGGCCCCCACAAAGGCGGAGCATTTCATGCCACATGGCATCCCGGAGGGTGCTTCTGGGCATTTTGTTCAAAAGCGGTTCAGCTCTGGCTCTTAGTTCGCCCCGGTTCTCCGGCAGTTGCAGATCCAAACCTTCGCTCTGACGGTCAAACAAGTACCGGGAGAAGGGAGTCGCGCCCTCGATACGCTTCTGAAAAGCTTCTGCACCTTCTTTACGTATCAGCGTGTCTGGGTCTTCGCCTTCCGGTAGCATCAAAAACTGCAAGTGCAGCCCGTCTGCCATAAGTTCCAGGGCGTTATCCATGGCTCGGTCCGCGGCTCTGAATCCGGCCTGATCGCCATCAAAGCAAAAGACGATATGTCTAACCTGCCTCAATAAAGCAGTGAGGCTATCCTGATTTGTTGCTGTGCCCAAAGTCGCAACGGCGAAATGGATGCCATGCTGGGCTAGCGCAATCACATCCATGTAGCCTTCTACCACAAGCAGCTTGTCGAGCTGCTTGAGCGCCTGTTTTGCTTCGAACAGGCCGTATATTTCCCGGCTTTTGTGAAATACATCAGACTCGGGGGAGTTGATGTATTTTGCCTTGTCATCGCCGAGCGTCCGTCCGCCAAAGGCGATGGTTTTGCCCCGGCTGTTGCGGATAGGAAACATGACCCGGTTGCGAAAAAGGTCCCGCGGTCTGCCGTACTTGTCAGACACTGTGCCGGTTTCGATCAGCGGTCCCTGCAGATCTTTGCTTGCGGCATCAAACAGTGCAGTTCCCGCGGTTGGCGCATAACCCACCTGATACTGCTGAATAATGCTGATGTCTAACCCGCGCTGCTTTAAATAATCGCGTGCAAAGTTGCCTTGTGGGCCGTGAAGCGCTGAATGGTAAAAGCGGCTGGCAAAGTCCAGCGCGTCGGTTAGCGTTCGCGCCTGCTGGATTTCCTGCTTGGCGGCCTGATCATAGGGCACTTCAAGCCCGGCTCTGCGTGCCAGTTCTTCAACGGCATCGGTAAAGCCCAGACCTTCGAATTCACGTATAAAACTGATGGCGTCGCCGTGGGCGCCACATCCAAAACAATGGTAGAAGCCTTTATCTGGCCTTACATTGAATGACGGCGTTTTTTCATCATGAAACGGACAGCATGCCTTATAGTTGGCACCGGCTTTCTTGAGTGTGATGCGCGAGCCGACCAACTCTGCCAGATCTACCCGGTCGAGCAGGTCTTCAACAAAGCGTTGGGGGATCAGTCCGCTCATAATGGCTCCACATCAGGCCCGTTACACACAAGGGCCAATAGCCAAAAATGCCGCCGAAGCCAGGCCCCGGCGGCATTTTTTGGTCGCTCTGTGCAGCCTGCGGCTGAACAGGCAATCAGTGCTTTGCAGTCAAGCGGCGTCTGCGGTAACTCAGTACAGACGCTCGAACTTGCGCTGTTCCCGCTGAAGCTTCTTGAGATGACGCTTAACGGCAGCGGCTGCTTTACGCTTGCGAACGGAAGTCGGCTTTTCATAGTGCTCACGACGGCGTACTTCTGAAAGTACACCGGCTTTCTCGCAAGAACGCTTGAAGCGACGCAGTGCTACGTCAAACGGTTCATTCTCTTTCACTTTAACAGCTGGCATTCGACAATCACCTACCTGATAGATTCGGTTTCATTTAGATGCGCATCTGGCGTTGCCAGACTGGCTCGATTCTCTCGATCACTGGTCAGATTGGCTAAAACTCGACCAGTTCGTAATTTAGGGCGGCAATGATAGCGCTTGGATCGTGGCAAGGTCAATGTTTGTTCGATGAAACTGCCTGTGAGTTTCGGGTTTCTGCTAAAATGCGCCCCGTTTATTCATTCACGCCAACCGATGTGGCCAGATTATATGCTGATTCTGGGTATTGAGACTTCCTGTGATGAGACCGGCGTCGCGCTTTACGACACCGAAAAGGGCCTGCTTAGCCACGCGCTGTTCAGTCAGATCGATATGCATGCCGACTACGGCGGAGTAGTGCCCGAGCTAGCATCCCGCGATCACGTTCGTAAACTTTTGCCTTTGTGTGATCAGGTGTTAGCTGGGGCGAAACTTACCCGCGAAGATGTTGATGGCGTTGCCTACACCGCCGGGCCGGGCTTGATTGGGGCGCTTATGGTGGGAGGTTCGGTTGCCCACGCGCTGGGGTTTGCTCTAGGCATACCAGTGCTAGGGGTGCATCACATGGAAGGTCACTTGCTGGCACCCATGCTGGAAGACAATCCGCCAGCTTTTCCGTTTGTTGCTCTGCTCGTTTCGGGCGGGCATACCCAGTTGGTGCGGGTGGACGGCATTGGGCAATATCAAATGCTTGGTGAGTCTGTAGATGACGCAGCAGGTGAAGCCTTCGATAAAACCGCCAAAATGTTGGGTTTAGACTACCCCGGCGGCCCACGGGTGGCTGCGTTGGCTGAAAAAGGTACCGCCGGCCGTTACCGCTTTCCTCGCCCAATGACGGATCGGCCGGGTTTGGACTTCAGTTTCAGTGGCCTTAAAACCTTCACTCTTAATACGGTCAATGCGGAAAAAAAATCTGTGGAGGGGCTGAGCGATCAGGTTCGCGCCGATATTGCTCTGGCGTTTGAGACGGCAGCCGTCGAGACTCTGGTGATTAAGTGTCGACGGGCCCTAGAGCAAACAAGCTGTGACCGGCTTGTGATTGCTGGCGGGGTGAGTGCCAACAAACGGTTGCGGGCAGGCTTGGAAAAGATGGCAGCAAAGTTACGCGCCCATGTATTCTACGCGCGCCCTGAATTCTGCACCGATAACGGGGCAATGATCGCCTATGCGGGTGCCCAGCGCTTAAAGGCAGGGCAGCGTGATGGAGATCGAATTGTAGCTGTGCCCAGATGGCCGATGAATACATTGCCAGCACTAGATGAGGCTCGCTCAACTGGGCTTGTTGATTGAGTTGGCCCCGGGACGCTAGAGACCGATTTCCCGCCCTTGGGCCAGTCGTATGAGATTGTTGCGGTGTCGCACAACCACCAAAAGCGCGAGTAAGCCGAACAAAGGAAGGTTTTCTGGTTCGATGAACGCGCTGATCAATGGCCCGCTTACAACCGCGACTACTGAGGCCAGAGCAGAGATGCGCCAGCGCCATAAAATCAACAACCAAATAGCGGCCATGACAGCTGTGGTAATGGGGGCTAGTGCAAAACCGGCTCCCAGAGCGGTTGCGACCCCTTTGCCGCCTTTGAATCGGTAGAAGGCAGGGACCATATGCCCGGTAACAGCGAATAGCGCAACCATAGCTTGCGCCAAAACGGATAGCCCAGCGCTGTACGCGAGCCAAACGGGTAGCCAGCCTTTTGCAGCATCCAAAGCCAGAGTCATGGCAGCTGGTCGCCAGCCGCCGGTGCGGTAAACATTGGTTGCGCCGGGGTTTCCCGAACCTTGCGCCCGGGGGTCCGGTAGCCCCCAAAGTTTGCAGACGGGCAGTGCAAACAACACTGAGCCGCCAAGATAGGCCGCCGCGCACAGTAAAACAGTTGTTACCGGGTCACTCAGGGGCATTTGCAGTCTCAGAGACGAAGACGTGTCAGGGTGATGTGTGCGAAAATGCCGGCCCTCAATTTGCGAGCTGGCGCGTTTACAGTAGCCGCAGTTTGTATGTTATTCAATCAGCAGAGCGTGGAAATGCCCCGGGAGCCCTTCTTGGCAGACAGCGTATTGATCGAAGGATTGGTCGTAGAGACCGTGGTGGGAGTCTACGACTGGGAGCGTGAAGTAACCCAATCGCTCGTTGTGGACCTGGAGATGGCATGGGACAACCGTATTCCGGGGGGCTCTGATGATGTAAAAGATGCGCTCGATTACGCATCGGTCAGCGAGCGCGTTGATCGCTGCCTGAAAGAACTCAAGCCGAAGCTGCTAGAACATGGTGCAGAGGTTCTGGCGGGTGTTCTGCAGCGTGAATTTGGCGTTGGCTGGCTTCGACTGGTACTGCGTAAGCCTGGGGCCGTGCCCGCTGCCCGGTCGGTGGGTGTTTGCATCGAAAGGACTGCTTTGAAAGGAGAGCCCGGTAATGCCTGATCAAGTTCCGGTTTATATCAGCATTGGCAGCAATATTGATAGAGAGCGTTATGTGGTTGCGGCTTTGGACGCACTGGTAGGTTGGTTTGGTGAATTGGATATTTCGCCAGTGTATGAGAGTGAAGCCGTAGGGTTTGACGGCTCACCGTTTTTGAATCTGGTTGTGGGGGTAAAGACTAACCTGTCTGTAGGTGAGCTTTCACAGCACTTTAAACAGTTAGAAGCCGAGAATGGCCGCAGAAAAGAGGCACCTAAATTCAGCGCCAGAACGCTGGATCTCGACATTCTCACCTATGGAGAAGCGGTGGGCCGATTGGACGGAGTCGAGTTGCCCAGGGCTGAAATTCTAAAAAACGCGTTTGTGTTGAGGCCTTTGGCGGATGTTGCTCCGGCCGTTAAACATCCAGTTTGCCGGAAGACTTACCGTGAACTCTGGCAGATGTACAACACTGATCAGAAGCTCTGGCCGGTAAACTTCAGCTGGCAGGGCAGGGTGATTTCAGAGGCCGTTTGCTGAGCGGAACAGTGCAATCAGGTTGTCGGTAGCGCTGTCACTTGTTTCGCCAGAGTCTTTAGGCTTCAACAATCTTGGCAGAATGTTTTCGCCCAGTTTTTTACCCAGTTCAACTCCCCATTGGTCGAACGAATCCAGATCCCAAATTACGCCCTGAACATAGGTGCGGTGTTCGTACAATGCAATCAGAGCCCCCACGGTTTCCGGAGTTACCTTTCTCATCATCAGTGTGTTGCTGGGCTGGTTTCCGGGTATCACCTTGTGTGGCGCCAACCGGTCTATATCTGCATCCGCCATGCCGCTGCTTGCCAGCTCCGCTTTGGCTTCTTCAAGTGTTTTACCAATCATCATTGCGCGGGACTGGCCCAAGCAGTTGGCGAACAAGTCAGCGTGATGTGTGGCAACGGGGTTGTGGGTTTGCAGCGGTATGATGAAGTCGGCTGGAACCAGTCGTGTTCCCTGATGGATAAGTTGATGGTAGGCGTGTTGACCGTTAGCGCCTACTCCGCCCCAAATTACCGGCCCTGAGTGATATGCCAGTGGCTTACCCTGCTGATCCACGCGCTTACCGCTGCTTTCCATGTCGAGTTGTTGCAAGTGGTCTGGCAGGTTACGTAGGTAGTGGTCGTAAGGCAGTATGGCGTGCGTTTCTGCGCCCCAAAAATTGCTGTACCAAATGCCTAGCATAGCCATGACAACGGGCAAGTTTTTTTCCAGCGGTGTCTCACAGAAGTGAGTGTCCATAGCGTGGGCACCGGCGAGCAGTCGCCGAAAGTTATCCATACCAATGGTCAGTGCCACAGGTAGCCCGATAGCAGACCAAAGAGAATAGCGCCCACCTACCCAATCCCACATTGGGAATACGTTGTTGGGGTCGATGCCAAATTTCTGTGCCGCAGCCTTGTTTGCGGTCACAGCCATAAAATGGCTGGCGACAGCCTGATCATTCCCACCATGCTCTATAAACCACTTTCGGGCGACCTTGCTGTTTTCCAACGTCTCGCGCGTGCTAAAGGATTTGGATTGAACCAAAAAGAGCGTGGTTTCAGGATCAATTTTTGCCAGAGTTTCGCAGATTTCCGTACCGTCAATATTGGCCACATAATGGCAGCGGAGCCCGGATTCCCGATATGGCTGGAGTGCTTCCGTTACCAGCTTTGGGCCGAGAAACGAGCCACCGATACCAATACTGACGACGTCCGAAAACGCTTTTCCCGTAAATCCCGTGCGTGTCTGGCCCAGCACGTCCCGAACAAAGGCTTCCATACTCGCCAGCGTTGCACTTACTTCCGCTGTCACGTTTTGGCCATCGACCACCAAAGAGTCTGTTCCGGGGTTGCGCAGGGCGGTGTGCAGGGCGGGGCGGCTTTCGGTAATATTTACCTTGTCGCCGCGTAAAAGGGCTGATCTGCGTTCTTCCAGCTTGCGGCTGCGAGCTAGATCCATCAGCGCCGTGAGCACTTCGTCGGTAAGCCTGTTTCTGGAGAAATCCAGAGACAGGCCCGCGCCATTGATAAAATACCGGTTGGCCCTGTCCGGGTCGTCTGCAAACAGCGCCTTCATGGGGCGGTTTTGCAGGCTATCCCGGTGAGCCAGTAAAGCCTGCCATTCGGGTGAAGCGGTCAATCCTGAGTGCGACGAGGGCATCCGAGAGTCCTTTCCTGATGGGTCGTAGTGCTTCAGCGGGTGATTGAAATATTATCAATGAGCCGAGTGTTACCAAGGAATGCCGCAGCCAGCAGGGTAATGTCGCTGTCCTCGGGTGTGGCGGGCTTCAAGGTGAGGCTGTTGGCTATATTGAAGTAATCCAGGCGCAGCCCCGCAGCACTCAGGCTGTTGCCAGCTTCGTTGGCCAGAACTTGGAAGTCGCTATGGCCTTCGCTAATTTTCGCGGCGGTGGCTTGAAGCGTCTGGTAAATTACCGGAGCGATTGTGCGCTCTTCTTCGGATAGGTAGCCGTTGCGCGAGCTTTTAGCTAAGCCATCTTCTTCCCGAATGGTTGCAGCACCAATCACCTCAACCGGAATCATTAAATCGCGCACCATTTTGCGAATCACGGCCAGTTGCTGGAAGTCTTTTTCGCCGAACACCGCAAAGTCCGGCTGAATCATGTTGAAAAGAACAGAAACAACCGTTGCAACACCTTCAAAATGCCCCGGGCGGCTGTCCCCGCAATGCCCGGCACTGACTTCCGGTACTACGACGCGGGTGTGGCGCGCAAGGCCGTCCGGATAAACTTCGTCTGCCGTAGGGGCAAAGACCAGAGTATTCCCCGCTTCACCAAGTTTGTTTTGGTCGTCAAGCAGTGTGCGCGGGTAGGTGTCAAGATCTTCGTTGGCGCCAAATTGCATTGGGTTTACGAAAATACTGGTGACCACAATGTCGGCCGCTTCAGCTGCTTTGCGAACTAATGAAATGTGCCCCTCGTGAAGGTTGCCCATAGTGGGCACCAAACCAATGGTTTTCTCCTGCTGGCGGTAACCGCGGAGTATGGCGCGCAATTCTTTTAGCGAATGGATGGTTCTCATGCCTTGAACGTATGCTCCTCGGCGGGGAAAGTGCGCTCACTTACGGCTTTTGCGTAGGCGGCGATAGCCTCCGGGATGGAGCTTGTCTCTGCCAAAAAGTTTTTCACAAATCGCGGCTTGCGGCCGGTGGTAATACCCAGCATGTCGTGTAGTACCAGAATCTGACCGTCGGTATCCGCGCCTGCGCCAATTCCGATAACCGGAACCTTGACCGCTTGAGTGATTCTGGCAGCCAGCGGCGCTGGTACGCATTCTAGCAAGATAATGTCTGCGCCCGCCGCAACCAACTCGCAGGCGTGATTGATCATCAGTTCTGCCGATTTTTCGTCGCGACCCTGAACCTTGTAGCCACCAAACTTATTGACGAACTGGGGAGTCAGGCCTAAATGTGCACACACGGGCACAGCGCGCTCTGCTAGTGCACTGATGGTGTCTTTCATCCAGTCTGTGCCTTCCAGTTTGACCATGTGTGCGCCTGCACGCATCAGTTCTGCAGCATTCTCTAATGCGGCATCTACGGTGCCATAACTCATGAAAGGCATATCGGCCATAATGAGCGAACCACGATTGCCTTTGGCTACGCAGCTAACGTGGTACACGATCTGATCCATGGTAACGGGTAAGGTGCTGTCGTGGCCCTGAAGCACCATGCCCAGCGAGTCGCCAATCAGAATAACGTCTACCCCGGCTTCGCTGACTACCTGAGCAAAGGTGGCATCATAAGAGGTTAGGGCGGAGAAGGCTTCGCCCTTCTCCTTGTATTCCCGCAGGGTATTGATGGTAACAGCCATAAAATCCTTGCCTTTTGGGTAGGTGGGCCAAGACCGTGCCGGGATTTCCGGCGTTCAGTTGCTAAGGGTAATCCGGAGGTGGAAGCTTGCGCAACCGGTTGTCAGGGCATTGTGCCCTTAGGGTGACGATTTCTGTGCCATCCGGCAGCGTTAAATCAGGTTTCAGATCTAATAATGGCTGAAGAGCAAAATCTCTATTATGGAGCTCTCGATGGGGAACAGTAAGTCGCTCGTCATCCAATGCGTGAGTGCCGAATATCAGCAGATCAAGATCAAGCGTGCGCGGTCCCCAGTGCTGAAGTCGCTCCCGTCCATGCGCTTGTTCGATGGTCTGAAGCTGGTCTAGCAGTGCGTGGGGCCCAAGCTCTGTCGAAATCCATGCTGCGCCATTCACAAAGTCGGGTTGGTCCTGCGGGCCCACAGGGCTGCTGGTATAAAAAGGCGACTGCGCAATCAGTGTCGTTTTTGGTAGCGCAGCCAATCCCGCCACAGCGCGTGCCAGCTGTGCGGCGGGCTCTTTCAGGTTGCTGCCCAGACCAATAAAAGCGTCGGTTTTCATCAAGGCGCTGGCCGTTTGACCGGTTTGCGGCGTCGCCGCTTTTTCGGCGCGTCGTTGCTGAGCTCTGAAAGCATGCGCTCTTGTCCGCGTTCGTCTAAGCGCTGGAATTCTGTCCACCAATCACCAAGGCCGGGTTCGATTTCACCGCAGTCTTCCCGAACCAGCAAGAAGTCGTAGGCGGCACGAAACCTTGGGTGACTCATGGTTACAAAGGCTCGCTTGCCTTGGCGGCGGGGCAGACGCATCTGGAGTTCCCAGATTTCCTTCATTGGGCCAGAGAAGCGTTTGGGTATAGACGTTGCCTGTACTTGCCTGCCAATAACTTTGCCAATAGCTCCGTGCAGGGCTGGCTGTACCGGGTCGCCGTTATCTTGGCGCTGGCGCCACTCTTTTTGTAGAGCGGGCCAAAGCATGGCTGCAAATAAGAAATAGGGGGTAACGGATTTACCTTGAGCGATGCGGGCGTCGGTATTGCGCAAAGCTTGGCGGATTAACTCATCCGACTCACCAGCCTCGATAGCCCTGACGGTTTCGGGGAATAGTGGCGCCAGCAAATTGTAACGGGTTAGCAGATTGTAGGTCGCCTCGCCGTGCCCAGCAGAAAACAGCTTGAGCACTTCTTCAAACAACCGTGCTGGTGGAATGTGGGTCAGTAACTGCGACAGCGCCTGAATAGGGGCTTCGGTTTCCGGCTCTATATCAAAACCAAGCTTAGCTGCAAAGCGGATGGCGCGAAGCATGCGCACCGGATCTTCCCGGTAGCGGGTTTCCGGGTCGCCGATTAGGCGCAGCTGCTGATTTCTCAGGTCTTCAATGCCGTTCGCAAAGTCGACAACAGTGAAGTTCCGGATGCAGTAATACAACGCATTAACGGTGAAGTCTCGGCGCAATGCATCTTCTTCTTGGTTGCCGTAAACATTGTCTCGCAATAACAAGCCATGCTCGCTGGTTTTGCGATCATCGTCGGTGTTGTCGTTGTCAGCTTCCGCCGCGTTACCACGGAAGGTGGTTACTTCGATGACTTCGCGCCCGAAGACAACATGAACGATTCGAAAACGTCGACCGATTAAGCGTGAGTTACGGAATAGGTCGTGGACTTCTTCCGGGGTGGCGTTGGTGGCTATGTCGAAATCCTTGGGCCGTTTCCCCAGTAGAATATCGCGAACGCCGCCGCCTACAAGGTAGGCCTCGTAACCTGCGTTGTTGAGTCGGCTGAGCACCTTTTTGGCTGGCTCGCTTATTACAGAACGCGAGACGTTGTGCTGGTCTCTGGGAACTTCCCGTCGTTGGTAAACCTGAGCCTTTTTCTTCCCGTTACCGGGCATGAAGGAGCGGAGCTTGTCGACGGATTGCTCGAAAATGGAGGAAAGTGATTTTGGCATTGAAATCCGTGGTTGCGTTGAGCAAAACCGAGAGTTTAACGGTTTGTGCAGGATTTGCACACGTTTGCCTTCGAATCTGCATGCCCCACATAATCAAAAGGCGGATCCGCCTACGCGAATCCGCCCTCAAAATATTGACGATCTGCATTATTCTTATTTTTTTGCCGGGATTCTTCTTAATTTTTTTACCCCACCGTTTAACCCCAAAATGGGACCTTTCAGCAGTACAAACGGAAAGCTTTGAACACAATGAGCAGTCAAAGACATCGAACAAGTCATTGGTAGGTGCTACGTCACCTCAAGGGTGATTCTTCTCTGCATCTCTACAACTCGTAAACGCCAAGGGACTACCAAAAAAAAAGCAAAGTACCCAAAACACTCAGTTCGCTCACGTTCTCTTTTTGTTTTTGTTACTGAACGTTTTCCTGCAGCTTTTTGTTTTTGTTTTGACGCTGCCTTGTCACTCTTGTTTTTGTTGTCGTGCGCTAAAGAGGTTGCAGTTGGCGTGCCAGTTTACGAATATTGTTTATTAACAGTGGGTTATGTTTTTTCGGTATGTAAGTGTTACCCCGTATTCAATATAAGTGTTACCCGAAACACCTGTTTTTCTCGCAAAGTGTTACCGGCGGGAACAGGCGGTAACATCTGACTGAGCGTTCATATTTTGCTCGAGTGATTGAATTGGTGATTTTTTGCCACCAGTCAGTTTCCCGATGTTTTTTTGCGAGGTATGCCAAGCCGCTGTCGGCGCTCCCAAAGGGATTTTCGGCTAATGCCCAGCTTTTGGGCTAACTCGGTTTCGCTCATGCGATCCTGATTCTCCAGCACAAAGTGCTGGAAGTAGTCCTCCAGGGACAGGTCATTAGTGCCGTCTGTGTCTCGCGTGTGGACCTGTTCGTTGTTTCCCTCCACCAAGGTTTCGGGGATATATTCCTCTCCTCCCTCACTATCGAGGTCCAGCAGCGACGGCGTAATGATATCGCCATCGCAGAGGATGCTGGCGCGCTCAATGGCATTCTCCAACTCTCTCACGTTGCCCGGCCAGCGGTGCCGTTCAAGCGCCCGCATGGCTTCGGGGCTTAGGTTTAGGTTGGGCCTGCCTACCTTGTTGCCTTGAACGGTAAGAAAGCGCCGAGCAAGCCCCAGAATATCGCTCTGGCGTTCCCGCAGGGGAGGAATCCGTATTTGCATTACGTTAAGCCGGTAGTAAAGATCTTCCCGAAACTCGCCGGTGCGAGTCATGGCTTTTAGGTTGCGGTGGGTGGCTGCGATCATGCGCACATTCACTTTTCGGCTCTGAGTTGAGCCCACTTTGCGAATTTCGCTTTCCTGAAGAACGCGCAACAAACGAGCTTGGGCCTCTGCCGGGAGTTCGCCAATTTCGTCCAGAAACAGGCTTCCGCCGTCGGCGGCTTCGATCAGCCCGGTTCTTGCGGAGACTGCACCCGTGAAAGCGCCTTTTTCATGGCCAAACAGTTCGGATTCAATGAGGCTTTCGGGAATAGCTGCGCAGTTTACCGAGATCAGTGGTTTGGCAGCGCGCGGGCTCAACAGGTGCAGCGCGCGGGCAACCAGTTCTTTACCTGTGCCAGACTCCCCTTGCACCAGCACGGTTGTCTCTGTTGGTGCCACTTTTCGAATGAGTGTGAATACCCTCTGCATGGGTTCGCACTGGCCGTACATAATGCTGGCTGGGTCACCATTTTCTGATGCAGCCGGGCTGTCTGATTGATGTTCTTGTGCCGGGGACATGGTGCGCGCGAGAATGCCCTCCACGGCAGCTAGCATCTCATCGTGGTCAAAAGGCTTGGCAATATACTCCACTGCGCCCATTTTCATGGAATCGACCGCTGAGCGCAGGCTGGCATAGCTGGTCATGATTAAAACTGGCGTATTCGGTGCGCGGTTGATCAGTTCTGTGCCAGCGGCGCCGGGGAGACGAAGGTCTGAAATAATCAAGTCAAACTGGTCGGGATCGTAGTTTTGCTCGGCCTCCTCCACCGAGCCGACGTCTTCAACGTCGTAGCCTGCATGTAACAGCAGTTTGCGTACAGCGGAGCGAATAATATCTTCATCTTCCACGATCAAAATACGGGGCATAGCAGTCTTAGAACCTTTCGTTCGGGCGGATTGCGGAGGTGTCTGTCTCCGGCTCATAAGCTGGCAATTTCAATCGTACGCAGGTGCCTAAACCGGATTTTTGGTCGGCAGGGCTTTCAACCTGAATGTTTCCATAGTGCTCTTCGATAATGCTATAAACCAATGACAACCCAAGGCCCGTTCCTTTATTGGATGCCTTGGTGGTGTAGAAGGGCTCGAATACGTGATCAAGCTGATCTGCGGGTATGCCTGAGCCCTCGTCAATGACCTCGATGATAGCCGAGTAGCCATCTTTCTTGCCAGCCACCCGTATGGTTCCGCCTTCCGGTGAGGCATCCCGGGCGTTGGCCAAGAGGTTCACGAAAACCTGCACAAGCCGTTGCTCGTCACCCAAAATCTGAAGTGTTTCAGGACAATCGTTAACGTAATGGATTTTCATTCCTTCATTGCTTAGAGACAGAAGGTTTCTGGATTCATCTACGCAGCGGCGGATGCTCACTGGCTCGTACCGGTTGGCCTGTGCGTGGTTGCCTGTGCGTGCAAAGTTCATTAGCGATTGCAGGATGGTTGATATACGGCGTGTTTGTTGTTGGATCTGGCTGGCAGTTTCCAGAATGTCGGGGTTATCCGTCTCTAGTTTAAGGTTCTGTGCCAACGAGGAAATGCCCGTAACCGGGTTGCCGATTTCATGGGCAACGCCTGCGGCCAGGCGCCCTACCGAAGCCAGCCGTTCGCTGTGCATCAATTCGTCTTCCAGTAGCCGTGTTTCGGTTTGATCCTCTACCAGAATGACACTGCCGCCCTCAGGATGGTCGGGGCCGCTTAATGCTGCTTTGTGCAAGTTCAACCAATGTGGACGACCCCGTAGATCTAGGCGGTGCTTATAGCGGTGCAGATCCTCGCCGCTGTTGAAGTCGTCCAGCAAATGGTGCCAGTGCTCAGGTAAGGCCATGAGTCGGGCGCCAACAATTTCGTCGGCGGTGATGCCGGTCAACTCTTCAATGGCTTGATTCCACATCAAGACCTCGCCGTCTTCGCCTACGGAGCAGGCAGGAATGGGAAGGTTTTGCAGGGTCTGCCGGTAGTGCCTTCGCAGGTTGTCCAATTCCCCGGCTAGCCCTGTGAGCCGGTTTTGGTAATCGCCTAATGCGCGCTCCACATAACGTATATCTTGAGCGGTGCCGCCCCGCGCCATTGGCTTGAAGCCTAGATGGCGCTTTACCATATCTCTGGCAACCGAAGGGCCAAACAATCCAGACAGGTTTACCTCAACCTGATCGCGCAGCCGCCGCAGTTGATAAGGGCGGTATTCCACATTAGGCAACTTAAGTTGTTCTAGCGCGCGCTGAACTTCACGCTTGGCGACATCCTGACCAAGCGGTTCGGCTAGCTGGTGTGCAAAGTCAACAGAGGAGCCTGCCAGCAATTCACGTCGCTGCGGACGAGATAGGGCACCCATAGAACAAGCCTGCGCCGCGCTGGCTTCTTCGCTAGTGCTGGTGCTCAGAATTGAAATTAGGGCAAACACGGCTACGTTTGCGCTTAGGCTGACAAACGTGAATATGTGCCAGCTGCTGTAATCCGGAACAATCGGCGCATTGAGCCAGCCTAGCAAGTTGGCCGTGTGGGAAAAGGGCAAAACCAGAGTGATCAGCCAGATAGCCAGCCCGGTAATTAGCCCGGCAATGAGTCCGCGCCTGTTACCTTCGGGCCAATATATAACCCCCAGTGCGCCTGGCAGCAGTTGCAGGGTTCCGGCGAGGGATATGGCTCCGAGAATCGATAGGTCCAGATTCTTGCCAAGTGTTTCGTGGAACAGCAGGGCCAGAAAGATGATTGCCGCGATCAGCAAGCGCTTGACCCACTGCAGCCAACGGTAGATGTCGCCTTGATCCTTTGGGGTTCTCAGTGGAAGAACCACATGGTTGAGTACCATGCCTGCTAAAGCTAGCGTGCTTACGATCATGAGGCCGCTGGCGGCCGATAATCCTGCGATGTACATGAACAGTGTGAGAGCCGGGCTTTCGAGAGCTTGTGCTATGCCCAGTGTGTAAAAGTTTGGCCCGGTGGCAACTGCCAGTTCCTGCCCTCCCCACAGAATAAGCGGTATAGGAACACCAAGTAGCAAAAGGTACAGCGGTAAACCCCAGCTAGCTTTAGCCAAGGCTTTTGGCGAGGGGTTTTCGGCGAATGTCATGTGGTACATGTGAGGCAGCACCAGCGCCCCGGCAAACGACATGAGCATCAACGCACGCCAACTTCCATCGTCGATGCTCAGGGACATGGTGGTTGCTGGTGTGGTGTTGCCAGCCAGCCAGGTTTCGAGACCATTCATGCCATCGAAAACACTAAATAGCACCACACCGCCAATAACTAGCAAAGCGACTAGCTTTATCAATGAGTCAAAAGCGATAGCCAATACCAGCCCGGGATGATTCTCTACTTCGCGGTTGCGCCTAGCTCCAAACAGCATGGCAAAGAGAACAACAATCAGGCTGAACATTACGCTGATCAGGTGGGGTGAGGTGTCCGGCGCAAGAATGCTTGCCGAGGTGGATACCGCTTGTATTTGCATGCTCAGCAGCGACAGGATTGCGCCACCGGAACACAGGGTTACAAGTGTCCCCGCCCATTGGCTGCGATAACGATAAGCGAAAAGGTCGGCAAGGGAGGTGAGCTGATAAGCGCGACCTATTCGCATGATGGGGTTCAGTAAAACCGGAGCCAACAAAAAAGCACCACTGATTCCCAAGTAATAGGCAAGAAAGCCATACCCGGATTCCGCAGCCAACCCAACGGCTGCATACACTGCCCAGATACCAGCATATACGCCCAAGCTCAGTGTATAAACCAGAGGGTGACGCACCCAGTGGCGAGGTATCACTCCACGCTCGGTAACCCAGGCAACTCCAAATAGGAGGATAAGATAGAGGAGGCTCGCGAAAAGCAGGCCAGATGCACTAAAACTCATTCGGGTCCCGCAGCCATTCGAGCCAGAAACCGATGGCAATAAGGCCAGCCCAAATCACGAAGGGGCTATACCAGGCATTATCTGGAGACGTCCACCAGTCAAGAATGTTGGGAGAGAATATATAGATGGCCAGAACCAGCAAAAAAACCAGGCGATAGATATACATCCGGCATGCGATCCGCTCTAAAGATTGTGAAAGGCTTTATACCACGACAGTCATTGGGATGTCAGGTGAACGGCCCGGCGGTTCCAATGCGCGCGGCTCCAATCTAAAAGATTGTCTACAGATTCACGTAGCAACGATTGCGGTGGCTGCTGGTTGAGAGCACTCAAGGCGGCAAACAGGTTTTCCACCGGGTTGCGGTTGTCCAGCGCCGGGGCATGGTTTTGCTTAGATAGCTTCTGTCCTTGTTCATTCACAATCACGGGAATATGAAGCCAGCGTGGTGGAGTGGCGTTCAGGGCGCGGTAAACCTGTAGTTGTGGTGCAGTCATATCCAGTAAATCTGAACCCCTCACCACATCGGTAATGCCCTGATCAATGTCGTCCACCACCACTGCAAGTTGATAGGCAAAGAAGCCTTCTTTGCGCAAAATCACCGGATCGTCTATTTCGGCTTGCACTAACTGCTGCTGCGGCCCAAGCAACAGGTCCTGCCATTGGCAATGTTCGTCACTCAGTGCAAAGCGAATAGCGAACGGCTGGTCTTTGGTTGCACTGCCGCCGTCTCTACAGAGTTGCGGGTGCCTGCCTTGGTGGGCCTGAAGTTGCTTGCGTGAGCAGCTGCAAGGATAGGCTTTGCCTGTTTTAAGCAGTTGCTCAATAGCTGCTTGGTAAGCGGAATGGCGATGGGATTGAAAGCGTACGGGTTCGTCTGGAAACAGCCCATGGGCGTCAAGGCTGCTTAGTATTTCCCCGGTTGCTTCGGGCGGCTCTCGAAGTGGATCAAGATCCTCGATTCGAACCAACCATTGCCCATTAACGGACTTGGCTTCCAAATAACTTGCCAGCGCTGTCACCAGCGATCCGAAATGCAGAGGACCTGTGGGCGAGGGGGCAAACCGCCCCCGGTATTGGCTCAACGTGGCCATGAGGAAAACAGAATGGCCGGCAGCGCCATAATAGAATGCGCCGGCCAGTTCGGGGACGCTGTTCTAAATGCCAGTTTGGCGCTCGCGGATTTCGGCAAGGGTTTTGCAATCAATGCATAGTGTTGCTGTTGGACGTGCCTCAAGGCGACGGGTCCCGATTTCTACACCGCACTGGTCGCAAAATCCGTAGTCGTCTTTATCGATGCGATCGATGGTCTGGTCAATTTTCTTAATCAGTTTGCGTTCGCGGTCGCGGGTACGCAGTTCTAGACTGAACTCTTCTTCCTGAGTTGCGCGGTCGCTGGGATCCGCGTAGTTTGCTGCATCTTCTTGCATGTGGTGCATGGTGCGATCCACTTCTTCCATGAGCTCTTGCTTCCATTGGAGCAGGAGCTCCTTGAAGTGCTCGCCCATGTCGGCACTCATGTATTCTTCACCCTTCTTCATTTCGTATGGGGTGAAGTTGGTGAAACGCTCACGTGATTGGTCTGCTGTGGTTGCCATATGACCCGGCCTCTTTTTATATACCTCACAAGAACGCAGTGCTTCCCTGCGCGCCAGCCCCCGCCGCGGCGCGGTTATCACTTGGATGAAGCAGTCGTCCTAAAACGGGATTTTGCGGAAAATAGCAGATTAGTCACAGAGGTGCCAGCCCTGTGATGCCTACTTCTTACTTGGAGAGCTTATGAAATTCCCTGAACCCTTGATTAAAGGGCGCTTAATTCGTCGCTACAAACGCTTCTTGGCCGACGTGCGCTTGTCAGACGGCACGGAGGTAACGGCCCATTGCCCGAATACCGGCTCCATGCTGGGTTGCCAGCCACCGGATGCCCGAGTGTGGTTAAGCCGTAGTGATAACCCCGCACGAAAATTGGCGTATACATGGGAGCTTGTTGAGACGGCACCTGCGGTGTTGGCGTGTGTAAATACCGCAAGGCCAAATGCGCAAGCGCGGGAGGCCATTGAAGCGGGCCGCATTAGTGAACTTGGTGGTTATAGCCACTGCCGGTCAGAAGTTAGGTACGGCGAGGAGAAAAGCCGGATTGATTTGCTGCTGTCGGGCCATGAGTCGGAGCCAGACGCATGGGTAGAAGTGAAAAACGTAACCCTTGAGGAGAACGGTCAGGGCTTCTTTCCCGACGCGGTAACGACCCGCGGGCAAAAACACCTGCGTGAACTCATGGCTCAGGTAGCTTTGGGTGAGAGGGCTGTGCTGTTTTTTGTGGTGAATCATACCGGTATTGAAACGGTGCGGCCCGCCGATCATGTCGACCAGCATTACGGCCAACTGTTACGTCAGGCGTGTGATGCCGGTGTAGAGGTGATTGCCTATCGTGCGTCTTTGGCCAATGAAGACGGTAATCCATCTGGCGAGTTAACCCTGACTGAACCCGTGCCGGTTATTCTGGAAGTTTAACTTCCAGAACCCCTTCAGTTTCCTGCAGATCCAGTTCCGTGAGAGCGTCTCCCTGACAAGGCCCGGCAATGCACTCACCGTTCTGAGGTTTGAACAAAGCACCGTGGGTGGAGCACTGCAGGAACAGGTTGTCGACATCCATAAAGCAGCCGGGCTTCCAGTTCAGTTCAACACCCATGTGGGGGCACCGGTTCAAGTAAGCTCTGGGGGTGCCGCCATCGAGAAACACAAAGCCCGTCAGTGGCAGTGTGTCAGTGCTCATTGGAGTGCTGGTTTCGACTTGGGCCAGTGTGAACTCCACAAACTGGCCCGGTTGTAACTCCGCACTATCGCATACTGGCTGCCACGGGCTTATTTGCTTGCTTGTCATTTACCGGCGCTGTAACGCATCCGCGTACCGTGGTTCAACGACATTACAATCTCGTCCGCTTCCAGCCTGTGGGGGAAAAAACACCCAGATATTTTGGCACCGGCAATGCTGGCACCTTCCATGTCAGTATGGCTGAAATCTACTCCCCTAAGGTCTGCCCCCCGGAAGTAAGCATGGCTTAGATCCAGCCCTTTGGCATCGAGCCCGCGCAAATCCAGCCCCCGGAAGTCTCCATGGGCAAAGCTCGGCAGGTCGGTGCGCGATAGCTTTTCCTTATTGAACGCTGCTACATCTTCCTTGCGAAGCGTTTCGTAGAGCGGGTCTTTAATATGGCGTACGGCGTCGGTTTCCATGATTTTTCCTTATGGCATTTTAACCGGTTCTTGAGCAAGTATAGCCTGCTAAACCCGTTTGCAACGGCTACTTCGATGCTAGGCCAAAATGCTGTCTTATGCGGTCTGCCACTGCTTCAGCTACGTGCTCCTGATCGCTACGCAGGTGAACCGTGTGGGTTTTTTCTTCGACCGTTAGAGGCTCAAACCAGCCTTTTTGTGCATCCAGAAGTTCTTCTGTCGCTTCAGAGGCATCGCCTTTGCGATTGCGTACCCACTCTTTGCGCAGCTCTTCAGGTGCCTCGCAATGAATCAAAGCAAAAGGAACGCCTTGGCTTTCTGCAACGGCAGCAAACAGAGCGCGCTCTTTCTCTTTCAGGCATGCGGCATCAACGATAACGGGCAAGCCCGCTGCGAGCAGGTCACTGGCCAAGGTCGCTAGCCGTAAATAGGTTTTCTCGTTGGCTTCCGCGGAGTATAGGCCATCTCCGGTGGTGGAGTTGCTGTTCGCCAACGGCGCCAGCCCATGCAGTCGCTTGCGCTCGACGTCTGACCTCAAGCGAATAAGACCCAGTTCTGCAGACATGGCTGCGCTGACGCAAGTTTTCCCGCTGGCCGAGAGGCCAACGGTGGCCAGTAGGTAGCGATTCGGTATGCTGCTGTAGTCTTCGGCTAGCTGGGCATAGTCACGATAATGCTGCATCAGGTTTTCTTTTTCCTGCGCGCTCAGTGACGGGTTAGCCATGGTAAACAAAGCAATCTTTGCTCGTACGAGTGCCCGGTATGTCTTGTATAGAGGCAGTAAAGGGAGGGCGTTGAAGTCATCCCTGTATTCCAGATAGGTGTTCAGAACGAGGTTCGCCAGGGCTGACTCGCGTCGAGATTCCAGATCCATTAGCAAAAACGCCAGATCGTTTATCACATCAATCCAGCGGAACGGCTCATTGAACTCAATACAGTCGAAAACCGTAACCTTGCCGTCATATACAGTAATATTGGCTAAGTGCAGGTCGCCATGGCACTCCCGAACAAAACCTTCATTTCGGCGTTGTGCAATTAAATCTCTGTGGCGTTCGAAGGTGGTTTGGGTCCAGGCCTCAAGGTTGTCGAGCTGGCTGATCAGGGCAGGGTCGTCAATTAATGGTCGAATCTGGTCAAAATTTTCCTGCATGGCCGCAAATACTGCTTCTGGCGTGCCCAGCGGCTTGTCCTTTTCTATTGGCTCTAAGCTGTCATGGAAGTGTGCTACTTGCTGTGCGAGGCTGGAAAGTAGCTCAGGTTTTAACTCACCGGACTCCTGCTGCTGGTCAAACAACTGGTTCTGGCGGAACTGGCGCATTTTCAGCACGTATTCAAAGGGCTCGCCGTCGCCGCCAATCACCGGTTTTTCCGGACTTCCAGTGATTGGGAGTACCTCAAGGTAAAGCGGCTCGGCCAGACGACGGTTCAGGCGCAACTCTTCTTCGCAAAAGTGCTTGCGGCGCTCCAGTGTGGAGAAATCAAGAAACCCGAAATCCATGGGCTTTTTGATCTTATACGCATACTGCCCCGTCAGAATCACCTGAGAGATGTGAGTTTCGATAATTTGAAATCCATCCACAGGATGGTGGTATAGCGCTGGATTTTGCAATGCCAGTAACAGATTGCCTGGGGATGTTTCACTCACGGTGTGCTCCTCGCTTCCCTGAACTCATTGATTTTTATTGCTCTATCATAACGGGCAGGTTACAGAAATAACACATAGTTGGCCTGCCTTATCTTGTGTCGGCTTCGTTATAATCCGCCCATGAAAAAAAACAGCCCCTCAACAAAAAAGTCTAGTAGAAAACCACAAAGAAAAAATGGCCGAAGCGAACGCCGCTCCTGGTTCTGGAAACTGTTTATACGAGTGTTTGCTATTGGCGCTGTGCTGCTTGCATGCTGGATGGTTTACCTTGATGCGGTGGTTACGTCCCGGTTTGAGGGGCGACGCTTCGAAGTACCTTCTCGGGTGTATGCGCGGCCGCTGGAGTTATACGACGGCGCCGGCGTGAGCTCAGGAGCGCTGGAGCGTGAGCTGGCGCTCTCGGGTTATCGCAAGGGAGACGGAACAAAGCCGGGAAGTTATCGGCGCAATGGTGGCCACTTTATTATCAGCACCCGCGGGTTTCGCTTCCCTGATGGTGCAGAACCCAGAAGAAAGCTCTCCTTGAATATCTACAGTGACCGAATTCAGGACTTTCGTGTGTCCTCCGGTGACAACTCAGCCATAGTGAGGCTTGAGCCTGCTCGCATTGGCGGAATATATCCGGCACATAAAGAGGATCGTATTCTAGTTCGGCTCGATGAAGTCCCAGCTTTGCTACCCAAGGCGCTGATGGCGGTGGAAGACCGTAAGTTTTATGACCATTTCGGAATCGCACCGGCTTCTATCGGGCGTGCATTGCTGGCCAACCTGCGCGCCGGGCGTGTCGTACAGGGTGGGAGTACTTTGACGCAGCAGTTGGTGAAAAACTTTTTCCTTACCCGGGATCAAACGCTGTTACGCAAGGGTAACGAAGCCTTGATGTCTATCTTGCTAGAGCTTCACTACGAGAAAGACGACATACTGGAAACCTACCTAAACGAAGTGTATCTAGGGCAGGCCGGCAGGCGCAGCATCAACGGGTTCGGGCTGGCAAGCCAATTCTATTTTGGCGAGTCGTTAAAAGATCTTGATGTGCACCAGATTGCCCTGCTTGTGGGCATGGTGAAAGGGCCAAGCTACTACAATCCCCGGCGGCACCCCGAGCGCGCGACCCAGCGACGTAATTTGGTGATCAGCGAGATGGAAGACGCGGGCCTTATCGATGCTTCAAAGGCCGCACGGGCGCGCGGCTTGTCACTTGGCGTGAGCGCCAAACCCTCCTACTCAGAAAACCGATACCCTGCCTATATTGATCTGGTGCGCCGACACCTGGCTCGGGACTACAAGGAGCAGGATCTGCGCAGCGAAGGCCTGCGCATCTTTACCACGTTAAACCCCGCTATTCAGTATGCCGCTGAGTATGCTGTTACGGACACCTTGCCTCGGCTGGCAAAAGGCAAGACCGCCAAAGCTCTGGAAGCGACTCTTGTGGTTACCGCCAAAGATACAGGTGAAGTTCTGGCGCTCGTTGGCGGAAAAGATCCCCAGTACGCCGGATTCAATCGGGCCTTGGATGCCAACCGTCCGATAGGATCACTGATTAAACCTTTTACCTATCTGACTGCTTTGGAACAACCGGATCGCTATACCCTTATGACACCGGTACTGGATAAGTCATTCACCCTTGAATTTGACGATGGCCGGCGCTGGCAGCCGAAGAATTACGATGGTGAAGAGCGGGGCGAAGTCCCTCTGCATCGTGCTCTATCGAAGTCTTATAACTTGCCAGCAGTGCGGGTAGGGCTGGACGTTGGCATTCCGGCTGTTAGCAAAACCTTACGGGCATTTGGTGTTGTTACGCCCATCTCTGAATATCCCTCAATGTTGTTAGGCTCGGTTGCCATGAGCCCGGTAACCGTTGCTCAAATCTATCAAGGGCTGGCGACCTCCGGGTTTAATACGCCCTTACGGACCATAAGAGAGGTGACAGGCCCCGGCGGCGAGGCACTGTCACGCTATAGTCTGGAAGTGGATCAAGTTGCAGACCCGACGGCGGTTCATCTGGTGCAGTACGCAATGCAGGAAACCATGCAAGAGGGCACGGGTCGCTCAGCCTATTATTCCGTGCCAAAGGAGTTAACGCTGGCTGGTAAAACCGGAACAACCGATGATGGCCGCGACTCTTGGTTTGCCGGGTTCAGCGGTGACTTGCTGGCGGTTGCCTGGGTTGGTCGCGACGATAACGGGCCAACCGCACTAACGGGCGCTACCGGAGCCTTGCCAGTATGGTCACGATTTATGGCGCAGGTGCCGCAACACGGCTTTTCACCGGTAGTACCCGATGGCGTGAGTTATCACTGGGTAAATCCTGAAAAGCAGGCATTAACTGATGAGTATTGCGATAATGCGCGCCTTCTGCCGTTTATAACGGGTAGTGAGCCGACACAAAGAGTGTCCTGCTCCGGTACCCTTGAGCGGAAAATTCGAGGTTGGTTTGAAGGACTGTTCCAATGAGTAGGCAAGGTTTTTTACATGCAGGTATGTTGGCAGCGCTTTTAAGTTTAGCTGGGTGTGCTTCTGGCCCGGGCGGCTCAATATACGTGCCCGCGGGTGGTTCGTCCCGAACACCGGAACCCCCGCAGACGGCTGATGAAAAACAGAGTCAGGTGTGGCGCAAAAGCGAACAAACTGACAGCGGGGAATCCGAACAGCGGCCCGAACGCAGGAGTAAACCGAGCTATCAATATACCGGCGAACAACTTTCACCAGCAGCTCTTAGTTTGGTGCGCGAAGCCGACAAGCTGCTGAAGAGCGGTGATGCCGGGGGTGCCATTGTACGCTTGGAACGCGCCCAAAGAATCGCGCCCAGATCGGCGGAAATCTACTTTAAGTTG
Organism: Marinobacter sp. S6332; assembly: GCF_023016045.1. Classification (GTDB taxonomy): domain Bacteria; phylum Pseudomonadota; class Gammaproteobacteria; order Pseudomonadales; family Oleiphilaceae; genus Marinobacter. The sequence goes on from NZ_JALKAP010000011.1 coordinate 140,015, forward strand.
TCGCAAGCCTATGTGGCAGGCAATAAGCTGGGGCCTGCAGAGCAATTTACGTTGAAGGGGTTATCTCTTGCGGGTAGCGACTCCCGGCTGCAGCGTGCGGGTTGGTTACTGCTGGCGGATATCCGCAGAGCGCGGGGTAACGTAGCAGGGGCTAGTCAAGCCGAAGAGCGGGCGGCGGCCCTTTAAGTACGGGCTCCCTATTAAACGTGTTAAGCGACCCTGCTGGAGCCACCTCCAAGCAGGGTCTATTTTTGCTTATAGACCAGCGTTTTTCAGCCGGTTTACATGCTGCTTAAAAACAGCTTTCGGGTCTGTCTCAAACAAGCTGTGCAGCCCCAGTGCCTGATTTACTTCATCAAGATGGTTCATGAAGTAATTGTCTCGAATAATCTTGCCAAAGTGATTACTGCAGCGTCCTACCATGCCGTCGTTGGCGCTAGAGTTGAACGCCACGCTAGTGATGCCGAGCAATGCGTCAGACGGGTCCAGAAGGTTTGTTACAACTCCAGTGCCGCCCCACGAGTAAAAGCGCACTCCGTTTGCAGAGCTGGCTCCCTCTCCACAGGCACTTGTTGGGATGCCTGCGGGTGCGAAATTATTGAACTCTGCGCTGCCTTGGGTTGAAAGCGACTGCAAGCTTGCCTGCATGCTTTGATCGTATCCGCCGTCCGAGATTAAATCGATCAGGCCGCCGAGGGCATCGCCCAGAGTGTTTGCAAGGCTGCTCGCGGGAGACTCAACAATGACATCTGCAACTGGAGAACCTTTGTGGGGTGAGCCAACGGATGTAACTGAGGCCACCAGCTCTGGTCGTACCCGGGAAATATAACGGGCGGTTGGTCCACCGTGACTGTGGCCAATCAGGTTTACCTTGCCGTGAACGGCGGCAATCGCCTCAACTTGCGGTAACAAGGCTTCGCCACGGGCGATGGTGCTCTCCAGCCCAGGAACCACGGTGATATAAACTTCCGCGCCATTCTTACGTAGATCTTCCGCGATGCCATAGAAGTAATCTACGCCCAGAAGGGAGTCAAAGCCGAACATACCGTGAACCAGTACCACGGGATAACGGGTGTCGGCGTAGCTAGAAGGCTTTTTCCACCACCATGCGGCAGAGGGTGCTGACCAGGCAATGGTTACAACCAGAGCTAGTGTTTTGATCCAAAGTTTCATTGTTCATCCTACAGCTTGAGTTTATGTTTTTTATTCAAACTGCGGCTCAACCTAACGAGCTGTTACAGATACTGCATGCCTAAGCCAAACGCATTAGCGCTTTAACTAGAGGCCTCTGCTCGGTGTTACTTGAATTATATTTGTTAAGTTTGTGCCAGCAGATCATCTCTCGTGAGATATGGCTATAATTTGATCAGCGAGGGTGACAAGTCAACGGCAGAAGAGGCTAAGTTGATTTAATAGCGGTTAAAGTGTGAAGGGTGTCTCGAATCAGGCACGGAGGGATCTATCAATTTGATAGTTCCCTCCGTGAGCCTGTCCAGACTATTGCTTATCTACTTCTTTAGAGGCTAGCCATGACTTTTTTCGCCGCTTTAATCGTATCGGCGATGTCCTCATTCGTCAGAGCTGCGCTGGTGAATCCGGCTTCAAACGCTGATGGGGCTAGATATATGCCTTCTTTTAGCATCCCTTGGAAGAACTTCTTGAAGCGTTCGGCATCGCAGGCCATTACTTGGCCAAAGCGTGTAATGCTGGGCTCTTCGGTGAAGAAAAATCCGAACATTGCGCCCGCGCCCTGAACAGCCAATGGAACGCCGGTGGCGTCTGCAGCGGCCTTCAAACCGTCTCGCAATGCTACGGTTTTGTCAGTGAGGCGGTCGTGAAAACCGGGCTCGGAAATAGCGTTGAGTGTGGCAAGGCCAGCGCTCATGGCCAGCGGGTTCCCGCTTAGTGTGCCAGCCTGATAAACCGGGCCAAGCGGGGCTATGTGTTCCATAATCTCCCGTTTTCCGCCAAAGGCGCCAACAGGCAGTCCGCCGCCGATTACCTTGCCTAGAGCGGTCAAGTCCGGGGTTACGCCGTACAGTTCCTGAGCTCCGCCCAAAGCGACCCTAAACCCGGACATAACCTCATCAAAAATCAGCACCGTGCCATGCTCGTCACAGACTTCCCGAAGTGCCTCTAGGAAACCGGGGACCGCTGGAATGCAGTTCATGTTGCCTGCAATCGGCTCTACAATGATGGCGGCAATTTGATCGCCCATTTCTTTGAAGGTTTCCCTAACGCCGTCTATGTCGTTGAAGTCCAACGTCAGGGTTAGCTCGGCTAGGCTGGCGGGAATGCCCGGTGAGTTGGGCACGCCGAGGGTTAGTGCCCCAGAGCCTGCCTTCACAAGGAGGGAGTCCACGTGCCCGTGATAGCAGCCCTCAAACTTTACGATCTTGTCGCGCCCCGTGTAGCCACGAGCCAGACGAATGGCGCTCATGGTCGCTTCGGTACCTGAATTCACCATGCGCACGAGTTCTATGGAAGGTACCAACTCGCAAACCTTGCGGGCCATATCAGTTTCAAGCGAGGTGGGCGCGCCATAGCCAACGCCAAGATCCACCTGAGCGTGCAGAGCATCTTTGATACGCTGGTCTGAGTGGCCAAGAATCATCGGCCCCCAGGAGCCAATGTAATCGATGTATCGCTGGCCGTCCTCGTCGTACAGGTAAGCGCCTTCAGCGTGCTTAAAAAAGATAGGTGTGCCGCCCACGCCTCGGAAAGCGCGCACGGGGGAGTTAACACCGCCGGGAATGTACTTTTGTGCCTGTTCAAACAGGGTTTCGGAATTTGTCATGTGTAATAGCTCCTGTTATTTGGGAGTTAAAAAAAGTGGGTGGTGGCTGGCGAACAGCCTTTGGAATGTTTTCGCTTTCTGCTCCGTGGCTTCGGGACTGCCCCCGAAGAGCCCGCCAACAACAGCTAATAGATCTGCACCTGCTTGAATCAAACGTGCGCCATTGTCTGTAGTGATGCCGCCAATGGCTGTAATCGGCCGATTAAAACTCTTTGCGTTAGTTAAAATGTCGGCCGAAGCCGCTGGAGCGTCCGGTTTGGTTGATGAGGTAAAAAAACGGCCGAAAGCCAGATAGTTTGCGCCAGCTGCCGTGGCAGCCTTGGCCAAAGCAAGATCGTCATGGCAGGTAATGCCGATAATTGCATCATCACCGAGCTTTTGGCGTGCCTCGGTAGCAGAGCTGTCAGTTTGGCCGAGGTGTACACCCGCGGCGGCTACGCGCTTGGCAAGTTCAACGTCATCGTTAATGAGCAGTGGCGCGCCTGCAGCTGCACACAAAGACCGCAGGTTTCTGGCTTGGGCCAGACGTTGCGCCATGGGTAATGATTTCTCGCGGTATTGTACCATCACTGCACCGCCACGGAGGGCCGCCTCCACAGACGCAATCAATGTGCCCGGAGGGGTAAGCTGACTGTCAGTGATGGCGTAGAGACCGATTGGGATGCGTGCTCTCACGGTTCCCACAGGATACCTCGATCCGGTACCGGTTGGCCTTTGCCTACCTCAAGAGCGTGCAATATGGCGCGGTGCACGTAATTCTGCGCCTGAGAGATGGCCGCTCGGGGCGATAGCCCCAGAGCCCGGCCCGCCGCAATCGCAGCTGCAAGTGTGCAGCCGGTGCCATGATATTCCTCGCCAATACGCTCAATTTCCCACGACATGGGCGTCGGCGAATGGTTATAGAGAATGTTGGTGATTCGAACACCTAAACCATGCCCTCCGGTTGCAAGCACCGAAGCGCAGCCACCTGCTAGCAGCTTGCGCGCAGCTTCGCCGGGGTCATCACTCTCTCCAAGGAGGGCTAGCTCTATGCCATTCGGCGTGATCATCTCAGTCAGCGGAAATAGCCGTTCCTTCATGGTGGCGAGCAGCTTGTCATCTGCCAAGTCGCCCCCTCCGGCTGCTTTGATCACCGGGTCGGTTATAACCGGTATGTCGGGGTATTGCTCAAGAAACTCAGCCAGTACTTCTACCACCGCAGAGCTGCCCATAGCTCCGGTTTTCACCGCATGGATGGGGGCATCCTCAGAAACGCATCGCAGTTGTTTGCGAATGAGTTCCGGGTCAATGGCTTCGGCACCGTAAACATTCTGGGTGTCCTGAACGGTCAGGCAGGTGAGTACCGGTAGTGGGTGGCAGCCCAGTGAGGTGATGGCCTGAATATCAGCCTGAATCCCGGCACCACCGGAAGGGTCAAGGCCAGAGAGAACAAGTACCTGAGGGCGAGTGTAGTGTTTAATGGCTAAAACTCCCTAGAACGGTTTAACAACAGCGAGAATAACAACTGCGAGCAAGATAAGCACCGGTAACTCATTGAACCAGCGATAGAATACATGGCTGCGTGTGTTGAGATCGTCGCGAAAAACCTTGACTAGGTACCCGCAATAAAAATGATAGGCAATCAGCACTGCCACCAGTAGAAGTTTCGCGTGTAGCCAGCCTTGGCTGAAGTATCCGGATAGGTTATAGCTGAGTAGCCAGACACCAAAAATGACGGTGGCGATCATCGAGGGTGTGGTGATACCCCGATAAAGCTTGCGCTCCATAATCTTGAAACGCTCGCGCCCCGGCTCATCCTCACAGGCAGCGTGGTATACAAACAGCCTTGGCAGGTAAAAAATACCCGCGAACCAGCACACCAGAGAAATTATGTGAAAGGCTTTAACCCATAGCATTGGTCAACTCCGTCGATATTGATAATAGCTTTCGATGTCAGATTTAAGGACAACGCCATAAACCCGTTGAATCATTGGTGCCACATGGCGCTGCACATATAGGGCCTCCGCACTGCTGGTCTCAAACTCATGCATCGCTTCTTCCAGCGTGGCTTGATATTGCACTGGCGCTATATCACGCCGGTTTGCAGGGATGTCCATCAGATCAATAGACTCGACAGGGGACGTCTCATCAGTACTAGCCACCTCCTCTGAATCCTCTAGATACCGTGCCAGATCAACAGCTGGCAAAAGAGTTGTTGGGCCAGTGCTGCCCTCTACCACTAGCCATTTCGGTTCCGCCTTGAGAGCTTTTCGTGCCTCTTCGGGGGTCAGGTGCCTCTCGATGCGCAGAATACTTTTGTCCATGATCGCGGCCACAGAGACCCGGCGCAAGGCCTGAATAACCGGGGAGCTCTGGTAGCTCAGGCCCTGACTTTTCAGAACGGTTAGGAATAGCGACTTTTTACCGAAGGCTTCACTGGTGATAAGGGAAGACGTTGTAATAATCAGCATGCCCGGAAGAATAATGTGCGGGTTACGTGTTAGCTCCATTAAAGCCATTAGTGCCGCCAAAGGCGCCTGCAGCACCGCCCCCATCATCGCGCCCATTCCAAGCATGGCGTAAAAGCCAACCGATGAGGATTGAGCAGGCAATATTTCTGCGCCGACTAGTCCCATTGCGCCACCGAGTGTTGCGCCCATGAACAACGTTGGGCCGATAATACTGCTGGGCATGCCCAAGCCTACAGTCAGGGCCGTGATCAACAATTTTGCCACTCCTGCACTTAGCAGCAGCCAGAAGCCTAGCTCGCCATTAATGGTCTCATTCACGGTGTCATAGCCGATGCCCATTGTTTGGGGCACAAGAACAGCGACCGGTGCCATCAATACACCGGCAATGATTACTCGGAGCAAAATAGGGCGATGGTTGAAGCGCCCCATGGAATCGACCAGCTGGATAAACAGCGCAGCTGCAACACCGATAACAACGGCAATCACTAAAATCCAGGGTATCTCCAACAGTGAGTTCATTGTTAGCGCTGGCACGCTGAACGCGGGTTCGGTGCCGTATACAACCTGCGATACAATCGCAGCGCTTACGGCAGCAAGAATGATGGGTGTAAAACCGGCAATGGTGTATTCCATCATCACCACTTCCATGGCGAAAATGACGCCGGAGATGGGCGTGTTGAACGAGGCGGAAATGGCCGCTGCACAGCCACAGGCAACTAGCGTGCGAATGCTGGTATTTGGTAGCCGCATCCACTGTCCCATAAGGCTGGAAAACGCAGCGCCCAAATGTACAGCAGGCCCTTCGCGGCCCGCCGATTGCCCGGTAACAACGGTGGTAACACCAACAATGAATTGGATAACTGCGCTGCGTGCTGTGATGTACCCTTGATGGTAATTCAAGCGCTCCATTACGTGAACAACGCCGACCTTTCTGTCATGGGTGGCTAGCCGGTGTAGCAGAAGGCCAAGGCCAAGAGCGCCAGCCAGCGGTAATAGTCCGCGAGTAAGAATGTCTAAGCTCTCGAAGGCCTCGGAGCCTTCACCTGGCAGGAAGTACTCTAGTGGCCATTCAATGGCCAAACGGAAAACTAGAATGACCCCGCCGGTTACCAATCCGGATAGCAGCCCAAGAATAGCCAGTTGCGGCAAAGAGTCCACGCCGGATAGTCGGCGCGGGAAAGCAGAGATGAATTTCTCACCAATATGGTGCCAGAATTTATTCATGAGTGCCGGAGTTCCGGTACAGGGGGATGGTTTCCCAGAGGGTTTCTGACATCATTGTAACTGTCGCTCTGCAAGCTGCAATAAGTCGTTGGTTTATCATGATAGACTAAGTAGCTAAGCTACAAAGAACGACCCATAAATCTGTACACGACGTCGCTGGAGAGTAACTTGATTAAAGTAGGTATTGTGGGCGGCACCGGGTATACCGGCGTCGAACTGCTCAGAATTCTCGCTGTCCATCCGGAAGTTACGGTTAGTTGTATAACCTCAAGGTCGGAGGCCGGAATGCCGGTGGCCGACATGTACCCGAACCTCCGTGGGCATTTTGATTTGGCTTATTCAGAGCCGGATTCCGGAGTGCTGTCAGCCTGTGATTTGGTGTTTTTTGCAACACCACACGGTGTTGCCATGCGAATGATCCCCGACTTAATGGCTGCAGGTGTGCGGGTGGTCGACCTATCGGCTGACTTCCGTCTTAAAGACTTGAAGGTTTGGTCGCAATGGTACGGTATGCCACACGAGTCGCCGGAGTGGGTAGAGAAGGCTGTTTATGGGCTGCCTGAAGTTGTGCGTGATGAAATTTCCAAGGCGCAGCTGGTTGCCAACCCGGGGTGCTACCCAACTGCTGTCCAACTTGGTCTCCTTCCTCTGCTGGAGCAGGGCCTGGTTGACCCTTCACGTCTGATTGCCGATGCAAAGTCCGGTGCCAGTGGTGGTGGCCGGCAGGGCAAGATCGGTATGCTGCATGGTGAAATAAGCGAGAGCTTCAAGGCCTACGGTGCATCAGGTCATCGTCATTTGCCGGAAATTCGTCAAGGATTGTCCAATGCAGCTGGCGTGGAAACCGGCGTTACCTTTGTTCCACATCTGGTGCCGATGATTCGTGGCATCGAGGCGACGCTCTACGCGGAACTGAAAAACCCGGTTGATTTCGATCGCCTGCAAAATCTGTTCGAAGAGCGCTATGGCGATGAGCCATTTGTGGATGTAATGCCGTTCGGTAGCCATCCCGAAACACGCAGTGTGCGGGGCGCTAACTTGTGCCGCATGGCTTTGCACCGTCAGGAACAGAGTAGCATTGTGATCATCTCCTCGGTTATTGATAACCTCGTTAAAGGAGCTGCTGGCCAAGCTATTCAGAACATGAACATCATGTTTGGCATGAAAGAAACTCTGGGCCTCGAAGCACCCGCACTCTTGCCCTAAGGAACACCCGTGAGCGAACAACGGAAACCGGCAGATGAATATGTGGTTATCCGCCGTCGCCCGGGAGACCGGTTGAGGTGGGCGGTCATTCTAATTATTTTAACCGTTATCGCTGCCGCAGCCAGTTATTATGGCGGTTTGGTTCAAGGAGGCTCTCGCTCTATTAATGCGGAGGCCTCTAATGAGCAGTTAGAGTCTAAAATTGCAGAGTTAGAAGTCGAGATTGCAGCTCTGGAGAGCAATTATCGGGAAACGCAGCAGCAGTTGGTTAATCTTGAGCGTGGAAAGCTGGTTGACGAGCAAGCTCTGGGTCAGGCCCGGAACATAATCGTTGATCTGGAAACTCGCGTTGGCGCACTGCAGTCAGATTTAACTTTCTATAAAAATATTATGGCCCCTTCGGAGACCAGCAAAGGCTTGCAGGTTGACCGCTTTTCTCTGGCCAGCGATCGTTTGGATGGAGTGTATAGCTTCAAGTTGGTGCTGACTCAGGTGGGCAACAACAAGAGCTACATTTCTGGAGTGGTTGCGGTCAACATTATAGGTATGCGTGATGCGCAAAAAGAAGTTATTGCGCTACGCGACCTATCCCAAGAAATAGAAGATCTTGGTGTCAAATTCCGCTTTCGGTACTTTCAGGATGTGGAGGGTAAGCTGGCTTTGCCTAAGGGGTTCGAGCCACTGGAGGTGCAGGTGGTTGCTCAGGCCGAGGGGCGCAAATCCTCTCAGGCTGAACGTACATTCGACTGGGATGATTTAACGGAGAACTAGACATGCTTGGGAGAAAAAAGCAAAAGCCCCGCCGGCCCGCCGGCAGCTTTGACACCCTTATATCCTCGCGCACCACTATCGAGGGCGATGTGCGTTTCTCGGGCGGCTTGCATGTAGACGGCCACATCAGGGGTAAAGTGCTGGCTGAAGATGGCAGTGATGCGGTTTTACGAGTCTCCGAAGTCGGTGAAATTACCGGTGATATAGATGCCCCGCACGTTATTATTAATGGCACAGTTCATGGCGATGTCCATGCGTCTGCGCATCTTGAACTCGCCGAAAAAGCAGCCATAAACGGTAGCGTTTATTACAATCTTATCCAGATGGCCATGGGTTCATCAGTAAATGGCAACCTCGTTCATCAACGCGAACCGTCGGGATTGTTGTCTCAAGATAAGCCCCCCCACGCTGAGGTGAGTAATAACCTATCGGCTACAGAGGGTAACGAGTTTTCTGAAGAAGATAGCGGTAAATCTGAATAGTTGATTGTTTTACTCAGGAATACCATAATCCCTGTAGTTCTATCAGGTAATCCGGAGGCAAACTTGAGTGTAGTCCAGCAACAAATGGCAGCACCGCTGTTTTTCAGCGATAGTGCAGTCAACAAGGTACGAGAACTGGTTGACGAGGAAGGGAATTCCGACCTCAGGCTGCGTGTGTTCGTTACCGGCGGGGGGTGCTCCGGATTCCAGTATGGGTTCTCGTTTGATGAAAGTCAGGATGAAGAAGATACGGTTATAGAGCGGGACGGGGCCGTGCTATTGGTTGATCCGATGAGCTACCAATATCTGGTTGGTGCTACCATCGATTATCAAGAGGGCTTGCAAGGCTCCCAGTTTGTTGTGCAAAACCCCAATGCTAGCACTACTTGCGGCTGTGGCAGTTCGTTCACTATTTGATGTCTTGCCACTATGGAAGTTGAGCCTTTCTTTAAAGGCGCTATCCGTTGGTAAAGGCTGTTCGTTTTATGCGGGGTAAATTGCCCCAAGTATCCGTGGGCCTCTTGCTCCGGTTACCTCCGCCAGATTCCCCGGCAGACCAGAGATGGTTTGACGGGCCAGCCATGCAAAGGCCGTGGGCTCCACCCACTGTGGGTCAACGCCCAATTCAGCAGTGCTGAGTATACGTATAGGGCTAAGTGCCTGAGCAAGCTCGCTCATGAGCAGTCGATTACGGGTGCCTCCTCCGCAAGCATACACGACCATGGCCGGCGACTGAGGCATTTGCCTTACAGCTGTTATCACAGACAGCTGAAGCAGAGTGCGCTGAACGTCTTCTGGCCGAACCTCCTCGTGTCTTTGTACAAGGGTTTTGACCCAGCTGAGGTTAAACTTTTCTTTTCCGGTGCTCTTGGGGGCTGAACGCTCAAAGTACGCGTCTGAAAGCATGTCGCTGAGTAGTGCCTGATCAACAATCCCTTCCTGAGCCCACTGACCATCCTCATCGTAAGAGCGGCCAGTTTGATCCTGGCACCAAGCGTCCATTAAGGCGTTTGCGGGCCCGGTGTCGAAGCCCGTTACAGGGGTACCGGGATCAGACGGAATCCAGGTGATGTTGGCGATGCCACCGAGATTAAGAATGCACCTGTCCTCGGTTTTTGAGCCAAAGTAATGCTGGTGGAAGGCCGGAACCAACGGAGCGCCTTGCCCTCCGGCAGCCATATCTCTACTGCGAAAGTCACCTACGGATGTAACGCCGGTCTTTTCCGCGATAATAGATGGGCTCCCTATTTGAAGAGAGAATCGAGCGGGCCCCGACGGTTGATGCCGTAAGGTTTGTCCGTGGCTGCCGATAGCTCGAATGGAGGATCTGTCTACGGAGGATTCTCGGATAAGGGCTTCTGCGGCGTCTGCGAAAAGCGCCCCGACGAGAGTATCAAGCTCTCCCACTTCGTCTGGCGTGGCCTGATTCTGACTTGCTAGTATTAGCCGTTGGCGAAGATTTTCAGGGTAGGGGGAGGATCGTGTTGCATGAGTACAAAGGGATTCACCCTGAAAAGACACCAGCACAGCGTCTATGCCGTCCATGCTGGTGCCGGACATGAGCCCGAGCCAGGTTTCCATTCGGTTTTAGTCTTCCGAGGCCAAAGCTAGGTGCTTATAGTTGCTTCTGAAGGCGTCAAATTGTGCAACCTGCTGTTCCGTATGGGCTTTGAACCTTGCCAGCTCGGCAGCCGGAATGGGCTGGGCATCTGGTAGCTTCACAGTTCGGGAGTTGCGAGGTGAGCCGTTCACGCGGAATTCGTAATGCAGGTGCGGCCCCGTCACCATGCCCGATGAACCAACGTAGCCAATGATGTCGCCTTGTTTGACTCGTGCGCCGTTTTTCATGCCTTTACCGATCCGGCTCATGTGTGCGTAAAGTGTGGTGATGTTATCGCCATGCTTTAGAACAATGGTGCGGCCATAGCCACCCTTCCAGCCAGAAAACTGCACCCGTCCGTTACCGGCCGCTTTGATAGGAGAGCCCGGCGGCGCAGCATAATCTGTTCCTTCATGGGGGCGGACAACATCTAGCACGGGGTGGCGGCGTTGGAGATTAAACGAAGAAGAAATTCGCGCGTCGATGGGGGTGCGCAAAAAAGCTTTGCGCATACTTTTTCCATCCGGAGTGTAATAGTCGCTATCGCCATTGCTGTCTGTGTAGAGTACAGCGATGTTTTCTTTGCCACGGTTTACAAAGCGTGCCGACAGAATACGACCAGTATTGAACTTCTCTCCGTCAAGGTAGAGCTCTTCATATACGACTTCAAATTGATCGCCTTTGCGAACATCGTATACAAAATCGATATCCCAGCCAAAAATGCCTGCAAGTTCCATAGTCAGCCGGTCATTGAGGCCAGCATCCCGTGCTGCGAGGTAAAGCGAGCCGTCGATGGTGCCGGATGCAAATGCTGGCTTGGATTCTGGTTCCCGCTGCTCAGTCTGACCGATATAAGAGCTTTCCTGCTTCTCAATTTTCAGCGTTTCCAGCAAACTACGCTGGAGCTCAATTGCCGCGAGCTCGCCCTCGCTATCAATAGCGAAGCGAATCGTTTCTCCTGCATATAAACGCTGCAGCTTGTCTGCTTCTCCCTCACCATGAATGACGGAAAGCATGGTGCCATCATTCAACCCGGCTTTCTTAAACAGTGAGGATAGGGTGTCACCTGACTTAATCTTAAATGCTTGCCAAGTTAGACGAATCTCGGGTTCCGGTGCAACAGCCGACTCAGCCTGCTGCGGTGTGATTTCTGAGTGTTGCTCTATAGCTGCTGGCTTAGGGGCCTTTATAGGTTCCTGTTGTGGCTTTTGCGAGATAATTGCCGAAGCTTGGCCCTGCTCAAGATCCAGCGTGTAGGACATTCGCTTGGCCTCAACTTCTGCGCTGGGGCTCATCAAAATTGCGGTAGTCACTACAACTGTTGCAGCTGCAGCGATGGTAATGTGGGTTTTTGGTAACATATTCAGCACGTGTCGCATCCGTTTTAATCGGTATTCCGGCAGCTTGTACTACCCAATTAAAGCTATTGTTCAAGTATAGACCAACAGATTACCGTATAAAAAGTATGTGTAACAGCGCAGAACATTACGGTTGTTACGCTGCCGGTCGGATTTATTGTGACGTCATTGATATAATGCGCCCGCCCAGACTGCGTGAAATTGTTTAAAAACTGAGCGTTCACACTTTAGCAGGGCGCCGGGTAACTCACAGATTTCTTTTGTAGAGGTCTGTAACTGATAAATTGCGAAACTGATTGGGGATGAATGATTCATGGCACCTATTGATGAAGCGCTTGCCATTATCAAGCGCGGTGTAGACGAGCTGATACCCGAAGATGACTTAATTGCAAAGCTAAAGGAAGGTCGTCCTTTACGCATTAAAGCGGGTTTCGACCCTACTGCCCCCGACCTTCATCTTGGGCACACTGTCCTTATCAATAAGCTGCGCCAGTTTCAGGACCTTGGTCATGAGGTTATTTTTCTGATTGGTGATTTCACCGGCAAGATTGGTGACCCTTCAGGTAAAAGTGCAACCCGCCCACCGCTAACCGATGAGCAAGTGGCTCAAAACGCGGTGACCTACAAAGAGCAGGTGTTCAAGATTCTGGATCGCGAGAAAACGCGGGTGGTTTTCAATTCCGAGTGGATGAGTAAATTGGCTGCTGCGGATATGATTCGTCTTGCGGGGCAGTACACGGTCGCCCGGATGCTGGAACGTGATGATTTCACCAAGCGCTACCGCGCCGAACAGCCCATCGCTATCCACGAATTCCTCTATCCTTTAATACAGGGTTACGACTCGGTTGCCTTAGAGGCAGATGTTGAGTTGGGCGGCACAGATCAGAAATTCAATCTTCTGATGGGGCGTATTTTGCAGAAGCACTACGGGCAGAAGCCCCAGGCGGTTCTTACCATGCCGATTTTGGAGGGCTTGGACGGCGTTCAGAAGATGTCTAAATCTCTCGGCAACTATATAGGTGTTAATGACTCGCCGGGCGAAATGTACACCAAGCTGCTTTCCGTACCTGATGAACTGCTATGGCGTTACTTTGAGCTTTTGAGCTTCCGCCCGATTGCAGAGGTTAACGAGTTCAGAACGGCTGTAGATGAGGGTGCAAACCCGCAGGACTATAAAAAGCTGTTGGCGGAAGAGATTATCACGCGTTTCCATAATGAAGAGGCGGCGCAGACAGCCCACAAGTCGGCTGGCAATCGGGTTGCGCTGGGGGATATCCCGGAGAACGTACCCGATGTAGAGGTTTCACTGGAAGGTCAGCCCGAGATTTTGATGGCTTCAGTATTGCGTCTATCGGGTCTGGTAAAGAATGGTGCAGCTGCGCGTGACGTTTTGGGGAGAGGTGCGGTATTTGTTGATGGTCAGAAATTTGAGGGCGATCGTGCCTTTGTTGAGGGTGATAGCTGTGTCATTCAGGCCGGAAAGAAGAAAATTGCCCGGGTTTTGATCACTGCTTGATCGATTTCAGGTTGTTTTGAAGTTTTATCAAAATGCCCGTTGACAGAAATTCGTGTGTCTGTAGAATGCGCATCTCCTTCGAGGGACACACCGCTGAGATGGGGTGGAACGAGGAGGCAACTGTTTGAAAGTATTAAAGAAAGCGAGTTTGAACTTTCTTTAATTAAACGGTTGACAAGGCGGCGAGACGATGTAGAATACGCCACCTTGATTGAGCAACGGCTCAAACGCTCTTTAACAAATTGACCAAGTAATTCGTGTGGGCGCTGACTGGAGTATTTCGACAAGAAATACCAAGACAGCGACTCGTCGAAAATTGAGTTTTGTCTTGAGCAAGAATTAAGAATCTTCGGATTCTTGTATGATTTAAACTGAAGAGTTTGATCATGGCTCAGATTGAACGCTGGCGGCAGGCTTAACACATGCAAGTCGAGCGGAAACGAAGATAGCTTGCTATCAGGCGTCGAGCGGCGGACGGGTGAGTAATGCTTAGGAATCTGCCCAGTAGTGGGGGATAGCCCGGGGAAACTCGGATTAATACCGCATACGCCCTTTTGGGGAAAGCAGGGGATCTTCGGACCTTGCGCTATTGGATGAGCCTAAGTCGGATTAGCTAGTTGGTGGGGTAATGGCTCACCAAGGCAACGATCCGTAGCTGGTCTGAGAGGATGATCAGCCACATCGGGACTGAGACACGGCCCGAACTCCTACGGGAGGCAGCAGTGGGGAATATTGGACAATGGGCGCAAGCCTGATCCAGCCATGCCGCGTGTGTGAAGAAGGCTTTCGGGTTGTAAAGCACTTTCAGTGAGGAGGAAGGCTTTCAGATTAATACTCTGGAAGATTGACGTCACTCACAGAAGAAGCACCGGCTAACTCCGTGCCAGCAGCCGCGGTAATACGGAGGGTGCAAGCGTTAATCGGAATTACTGGGCGTAAAGCGCGCGTAGGTGGTTGAGTAAGCGAGATGTGAAAGCCCCGGGCTTAACCTGGGAACGGCATTTCGAACTGCTTGGCTAGAGTGTGGTAGAGGGTAGTGGAATTTCCTGTGTAGCGGTGAAATGCGTAGATATAGGAAGGAACACCAGTGGCGAAGGCGGCTACCTGGACCAACACTGACACTGAGGTGCGAAAGCGTGGGGAGCAAACAGGATTAGATACCCTGGTAGTCCACGCCGTAAACGATGTCAACTAGCCGTTGGGGATCTTGAATCCTTAGTGGCGCAGCTAACGCACTAAGTTGACCGCCTGGGGAGTACGGCCGCAAGGTTAAAACTCAAATGAATTGACGGGGGCCCGCACAAGCGGTGGAGCATGTGGTTTAATTCGACGCAACGCGAAGAACCTTACCTGGCCTTGACATGCAGAGAACTTTCCAGAGATGGATTGGTGCCTTCGGGAACTCTGACACAGGTGCTGCATGGCCGTCGTCAGCTCGTGTCGTGAGATGTTGGGTTAAGTCCCGTAACGAGCGCAACCCCTATCCCTAGTTGCTAGCAGGTTATGCTGAGAACTCTAGGGAGACTGCCGGTGACAAACCGGAGGAAGGTGGGGATGACGTCAGGTCATCATGGCCCTTACGGCCAGGGCTACACACGTGCTACAATGGTACGTACAGAGGGTTGCAAACCCGCGAGGGGGAGCTAATCTCACAAAACGTATCGTAGTCCGGATCGGAGTCTGCAACTCGACTCCGTGAAGTCGGAATCGCTAGTAATCGTGAATCAGAATGTCACGGTGAATACGTTCCCGGGCCTTGTACACACCGCCCGTCACACCATGGGAGTGGATTGCACCAGAAGTAGTTAGTCTAACCTTCGGGAGGACGATTACCACGGTGTGGTTCATGACTGGGGTGAAGTCGTAACAAGGTAGCCCTAGGGGAACCTGGGGCTGGATCACCTCCTTAAACGAAGTCGACGCTTCGGTCAGAGTCCACACGAATTACTTGGTTGATTGATAAAGAGAGCAAGGGTCTTTCAGGCCCGACTTGGCTTGTCTATGGCAAGCAAAACCGGGTCTGTAGCTCAGGTGGTTAGAGCGCACCCCTGATAAGGGTGAGGTCGGTGGTTCAAGTCCACCCAGACCCACCAAAAT
>NZ_JALKAP010000012.1 GCF_023016045.1 Marinobacter sp. S6332
GTAAGCGTTCATTCCACGACGTAGTTGACCTACTTTTTCTTCACATCACGAAGTGGCCGTAGTAACTCTGGCGAGACCTTGTACTGCGTCCTGCCATCATCGCCCAGCACGATCACACTCTTGCGGTTAATCTTGGTGACGATCCCAAACACCGGACCTTCCCGGCCCTCGAAGGTCACCTTCAGGCCAACCCGCAACTGACTCAGTGCCTGCAGATTTTCCCGATCCCGCAGTTCATCAATGCGCTGGCAGATGATCTGGTTCAGTTCCAGCAACTGCTCGATGCTCATGTCGTCAATGCGCACGGACGCTAACCTCCGGTTGTTTGCTCTGTCGATCAGGATGGCGTGGTTCGATTAGTGCCCGTAATGGGTTCTCTGCGAATCGAGTTTTCCAGAGTCGGGGCGTCAGGTCGCTGACTTCACTGGCCGGATGCTGGCTGATTCGCTGCAGCACGTCCACCAGATAAGTGTAGGGGTTAATATCGTGCAGCTTGCAGGTGCTGATCAGGCTCTGGATGATCCCCAGATGTTCCGCACCCAATTCAGTCCAGCAGAACATCCAGTTTTTCTTGCCCATTGGGATGGGCCGCAAGGCCCGTTCCAGGTGGTTGGTGTCTGGCTGTACGTCGGGGTCTTCCAGGAACACGGTCAGGCTGGCTTCGCGGCTCAGCACGTAGTTCAGGGCCTTGGTCAGTGGATCGCTGGGCACCAAGCCACCTTGTTCCAACTGATCCCGACACCACTGGAAGAAGCCGCTGACCACCGGCCTCGAGTGATCCAGCCGGTACTGGCGTTTCTTCTCACCCGTCAGCCCCTGAGTTTTGATGGCCTCTTCATTCCGGTATAACTTCGCGATCTGTTGCAGTGCGTCGGAGACCTTCTCCGGATGATCCTTCTGCGCTTCGATAAAGTAACGGCGGCTGTGCACCCAGCATTGGGCGTGGATAATATCTTTTTGAGCGGCGGCATAGCGGGCATAAGCCGCGTAACCGTCACTGATCAGAGTGCCGCTGAACGATTCGCTGAGGACGTCTTCGATGTGGGCACGCCCGCGGCTGTTCGAGTAGGTGAACACCACTTCGTCGGCATCGCCGTACAGCGGCCAGAACCAGCCGGTTTTCATCCTGCCTTTTTGCGGGCCTGCCCGGCCCTGGTGGCCGGCCTTGATGGGCGTTTCGTCCATGGCCAGCACCCGGCTGCGCAAGACGCTGTCGGTCTGTGCATCCACAATGGGCCGAAGCAGGTCGATGGTACGCTTAACCAGATTCGTAAGGGTACTGCGGCTCACGGTAATACCCGCTTGCTGAATACGCTGATGCTGACGA
Organism: Marinobacter sp. S6332; assembly: GCF_023016045.1. GTDB lineage: Bacteria > Pseudomonadota > Gammaproteobacteria > Pseudomonadales > Oleiphilaceae > Marinobacter. The sequence continues at coordinate 1,328 of NZ_JALKAP010000012.1, forward strand.
TACAGCGGCAGATGGAACTGGAACTTGTCTACCAGCAACCCGGCCAGCAGACTGACATCGGCCAGGCTATTGTCCAGCACATTGAACGGAGCCGGAGTTGTCATCGGCTTCTCGGTTCCCTTACGACGGAACACCGGACGTTCGCACTTGAGCACCACATAGCTGGAAGCCCGCTGGGCAAGCCGGTAGGTGGTCTTGCTGCCGATCACTTCGTACTGGTCGGCCTCTGGGCCGGTCAGTTCTGGTGGCAGGTGTTCAATGACGTCCACCGGCACATCGGCGGTAAAGCGCAGGCCGGTGTCGTTCAGACAGTCGTCGTCCCGCTGCTTTTTGCCGGTGCCGCGCTGGTAGGCCTTAATGATGCGTTTTTCTTCATCAGCAGGCTTCTCCGGCGTGGGGGCGTCCTCCGGCTGGAACAGGTCATCCTGCCCCGGTAGGTCATAGACCTGCTTCTCGGATTTGGGGCCGAACAGCTGCTTTTTGAACCAGTCCAGTTGATGGGTCAGCTGCCGAATCGCTTCCGTTTGGGCATCCAGCTGCGCCCGCAACAACGCATTCTCCTCGGCCAGAGCCGAGTCAGAAGTTGCGTTGGAATGAGGAGTGGAAGCCGTTGAATTCATGGCTGATATTATACCGGAACCGCACAGTTTATACCCCTCGAAAACGCTTGAATTGACGGTATTTTTGCACCTCAATGCCGTCAATCAGCAGCTGCAGATCCGTCAGGGTCAGGGCTCGCTGACCGGAGGCGGACAACGGCACCCGGAACTGTCCCTGCTCCAGGCGCTTGGCCCACAGGCAATATCCAGTGGCCGTAAAGTACAGCATCTTCATCTGGGTTTTACGTCGATTAACGAAGACGAAATACTGGCCACTGAGTGGATCGTGTTTTAGCTGATTCCGGACCAGAGCGCTCAAGCCCCGGAACGACTTGCGCATATCGGTGGGCTCGGTGCACAGCCAGATCCGGGCCTGGCTATCGAGCCCGATCATCCGTTCTGGCTCAGCCGCAACTCCACACCGTTGCCCAGGCTGAGCACAATGTTCCAGGTTGGGCCGGAGGATGGAGAGTTGCCCATCAACGACGAGAGATCGAGAAAACCGGCTTCACCGGAACCTGATGACTCATCCGTCGACGGGTCAGAAAGGCGCTTACGCCAGTTGCAGAAACTGGCGTAACCGATACTCTCCCGTTTGCAAAACTGCGGTGCTGACAGACCACTATCACGTTGTTGATTGACCAGGGACTGCCACTGTTCTGACGTGCGGTGCTTTCTCATGGGGGTAACCTCGTGTTGGAAAATGTGAGGTTACTGTAGGGCGAATTTCAGCGAGGTGGCAGGACGTCTTGGAATGAACGCTTACTGCTTGGTAGCGATAGCAGGTCTCGCTGATGCCGTACACCACACACGCCAACCGAATGCTAATTCCATGCTTGGCCACGCCCGCTTGAGTAGTTCGGATATTTCAGTACGAGGAGCGGCGATAGCCTTTCCAGACCAATTGGAGAGCTCGGCGGTTCTTAGCCCATTTGGACTTCCGTGCACGAGGAAAAGTTTTATAGTAGCTGCCTGCAATGAAATCTCCTTGTAAACTTAACAGCTTGTTAGACTGACCACTTCGTGATTAGAGATCTTTGATATCCGCAAAAGTACGCTTCGTTATTATTCAATAATCTTAAGAGTCTGTTCAAAAAAATGGCCTAAAACCAAGCAATTACCAGCGTCAAATCATCAAATTTTGTAATATCACTACTCAATAGCGAAGCGGTCACGCGATTACACGGTCGCAGTGGGTGAGGGCACAAACAAAAAAGGCCCGAAGCGCAAGCTAAGGGCCTTTCTGTTTTACCTATCAATCACGCACTTCAACCACACTTACTATCACCACAAGACAAGCAAGTCGCACAACCGTCCATCACGATTACCGCCTTAGTGCTGCATTTGCCGCACATGGTGGCGTTGGGTGGGAAGTCGCCAGCCTTGTCGTCGTTGGTTGCCTTGGCGTTGTTGGCTTCAAACTCCGCGCGCTTTTCGGCGAGGATGCGCTTGGTGGTTTCGCTCATTTCCTCGCTTTCCATCAGGCCTACGGCCTTCAGATGCTTCTCGATCACCGCGCCAATTTCAGCTACCAAGGAGGGCATGAATACGCCGCCTTTTTTGAAGTAGCCGCCGTTGGGGTCGTATACGGAGCGCAGCTCTTCCACTAGGAAGGTAAGGTCGCCGCCTTTGCGGAATACCGCAGAGATTACGCGGGTGAGGGCGATTACCCACTGGAAGTGCTCCATGGATTTGGAGTTGATGAACACTTCGTACGGCTGACGGCTTTCGTGGTCTGTGTCTTCGTTCAGTATGATGTCGTTGATGGTGATGTACATCGCGTGCTCGGCCACCGGTGGTTTGATCTTGTAGGTGGTGCCTACAAGAAATTCCGGCCGTTCGATGTATTCGTTCATCTTCACCAAGGAAGATTCCGGCTGTGCTGCCTGCTGTTCGCTGGGAGCATCTGTGTCGGCTTTCTTTACCCGGTAGCCGACAATTTTATTGCTGATTTTAACTGTCATTTCTAAATGTCCTGTGTCGGTGTTCCGGATCAATACTTTCCGTAGGTGCCTTCTTTAAGCGCGTCAAACAGGTTGGCGGCGGTGTGCATTTCGCCATCGTACTCTACCTGTTCGTTGCCTTTCAGCTCTACTTTGCTGCCGTCGTCGAGGGTGAACTCGTAGAGGGTGTTTTCAAGGTCTTTCTCTTTTACCAGTACGCCCTGGAAGGCTTCCGGGTTAAAGCGGAAGGTGGTGCAGCCTTTCAGTCCCATGTCGTAGGCGTAGAGGTAAATGTTTTTGAAGTCCTGATATTCAAAGTCGGTCGGTACGTTCGCGGTTTTGGAGATCGAGGAGTCTACCCATTTCTGGGCCGCGGCCTGGATGTCTACGTGCTGTGCCGGGCTTACATCATCTGCGGTGGTGAAGTAGCTGGGCAGTTTTTTGTCTGCTTCTTCAGAGAAGGGCATGGCGCCTGGGTTAACTAGGTGCCGGTAGGCCAACAGCTCGAAGGAGAATACGTCGACTTTTTCTTTGGTTTTACGGCCTTCGCGGATGACGTTACGGGCGTAATGGTGCGAGAAGCTTGGCTCTATGCCGTTACTGGCGTTGTTGGCTAGCGACAGGCTGATGGTGCCAGTGGGTGCAATGGAGGTGTGGTGGGTAAAGCGGCCACCTTTCTCAGCCAGCTTTTCAACCAGCTCAGGCTCAACTTTGGCAATTTCCTGCATGTAGCGGCTGTATTTGGCGTGCAGCACGCGGCCTGGCAGTTTATCGCCGATATTGTGGCCATCTTTGGCCAGTTGAGGGTTTTTACCCATCATTTTCGGGGTAATTTCAAAGTCGTCGTCCATGATGGGCGCAACGCCTTTTTCTTCTGCCAGGGCCAACGACTGGCGCCAGCCTTCTACGGCCATTTCACGTACTACATCTTCGGTGAACTGTACGGATTCATCCGAGCCGTATGGCATGCGCAGCATGGCAAGAGTTGAGCCCAAGCCCAGAATGCCCATGCCGTGACGGCGCTTGTAGGTGATTTCGTGGCGCTGTTCGGCCAGTGGCAGGCCGTTGATTTCTACTACGTTGTCCAGCATGCGGGTGAAGATGCCCACAACCTTGCGGTACTTCTCATAGTTGAAGCTGGCCTTTTCAGTGAACGGGTAATCCACAAACTTGGTCAGGTTCACAGAGCCCAGCAGGCAGCTGCCGTAGGGGGGTAGGGGCTGCTCACCACAGGGGTTAGTAGCGCGGATGTCTTCGCAGAACCAGTTGTTGTTCATCTGGTTGACCTTGTCGATCAGGATAAAGCCGGGTTCTGCGTAGTCATAGGTGGAGGTCATGATGGTGTCCCAGATGAGCTGGGCTTTCAGGGTGCGGTAGATACGGCACGCCACCTTGCCTTCATCGTTAACCACATAGCCATCTAATATCGGGAAGTCACGATATACGAATTGGTTTGGATCGGTGAGGTCTAGGCCTTCTTCCGCTACTTCTTTCTCGGTAACCGGGAAGGAGAGATGCCAGTCGCTGTCGTTACGAACGGCTTCGATAAAGTCTTCGGTGATCAGCAAGGACAGGTTGAACTGGCGCAGGCGGCCATCTTCACGCTTGGCCTGAATGAAGTCGATTACGTCTGGGTGGTGAACGTCAAAGGTAGCCATTTGCGCACCACGGCGGCCACCAGCAGAAGACACGGTAAAGCACATGCGGTCGAAGATATCCATGAATGACAGCGGGCCAGATGTGGTTGCGCCGGCGCCAGCAACATAAGCACCTTTAGGGCGCAGGGTAGAGAATTCGTAACCAATCCCACAGCCTGCCTTTAGGGTTAGGCCTGCTTCGTGGTTTTTCTCCAGAATGTCGTTCATGGAATCCTGAACGGACCCAGATACGGTGCAGTTGATGGTGGAGGTTGCAGGCTTGTGCGCTTCGGCACCGGCGTTGGAGGTAATTCGGCCTGCGGGAATGGCGCCGTTTTTGAGGGCCCAGGCAAAGTTCTTCATCTGCTCGGCGCGCACGTCTTTGTTTTCGACTTGCGCCAAGGCCGTAGCAACGCGGTGGTATGTGGCGTTGATGTCTTTGTCTACAGGTTCGCCGGTCTTGGTTTTAAGCTGGTATTTGCTGTTCCAGATGTCGAGCGAAGTTTCCTGCATCGGAATCGTTGTAACCACTGCCTCTGCCTTAGCGTTCATTGCCACCCCTAAATCTTCAAGTATGTCTGTTGTCGAAGGCACCGATTATTGGCGCTGTCCCTGTAGAGCGTAGAGCGCCGCAAAATCTGGGCTGGCGCTCTTGCTTTCTATGCTGTTTTCAATTTCTCGCCGAAAAAAAACACTATATGTGGTGCTTGCGATAATCTGAGGTAACGCCCTAGCACTCAATAAATACGCCCCGATTGCGGCAGCCTGTGGGGCTTTGACCGCGGGAAGGCGTGTTTGGGCGTATGTTTGCTATACAGCTGTTAGCCCTATATGTAGTTTTATTTTCAAGGGAGTATAACAGGATATAGTGGTTTGTGAATTTAAGCGGGACTATTGATAAGTGACTTCCGGCAAAGAAAATCAATGGAGAATGGCTTGCAAGAAGGAAAACTCTGGGAAATCCGGCGCTTGAGTGGAAAAGCTAAGAATTACTATATGTTGTGACTAAAAAATGTACCACTCAGGCTAATTCTGTTAACAAACTCACACAATCTGTGACTTCTGCACGTACTCAGAATAAGCGTGTCGTTAAAGTAGCGATGTGGAGTCGAGCATCGTAGTGGCCCACAGGAGGTGATAACGACCATAAAAAGGAAAAGAACAATGAAAGGCCTGAAACCTACATTGCTAGCGCTGTGTATTGCAGGGGCTCCGCCTGCAGTCATGGCTGAGATACAACGCTTGGATGATTCTATGATGGGTGACATCACGGGGCAGGCAGGCGTGAGCATTGAACTTGAGACAAAGATTGATATCGGCCGTTTCCTTTATTTTGATGAGGGTGCCTTGGCCATAGAGAACATCAGTATCGGGGGTGCGGAGCGCACGGATTTTTTCGGGTTTAATGGGATTAGCGGGTCTACTGCCAATGACCGTCTGGACAACATCCGTATCGATATTGATGTGCTTGCCGATGGCGATGCTGCCATTAATATTGCGCCTACCAACTTTGCTGCCGTTGATTTCCGAGTGACCACAGGGGCTTGGTATTTGGCGGCGACCAATGGAAGCAATGAGTACACCGATCTGATTGATAATTTTCTAGCGGAAGGCTTGATGGCGCGCGGCTCGATTCGTATTGATACGGCCTCAGACATAATGCGCTTCAGGACGGCTTTTGCGATAGAGAATATGCAGTTTGATGTGCCGTTTCTGGGCATTGGCGTTCGCGGCATGCAAATAACCGGTGCCGATTACGACCGCACTTTCCCAAGCCCGCTGGATCTGTTTGCCGAGGTGGATCTTTATATCTACGAAGGTGCACGGTTCTCTAACGGCTGGTCGTCCCTGGCGATTGATATGCCATATTTCGAGGCCGATATCGGGATAAACGAGCTGATTGTTGGCCAGCAGTCCGTTGGCAGTATCTTTGTGGACAATCTGGCGATTACGGATACCGCAATGCGTATCTACGGTCACTAGAGGTTAGTGCAGTAAATAAAGCGGGAGCTCACGAGGCTCCCGCTTTTCGTTAGCCAAGCAGTAGGCTGTCGTCATCCACTGAAAGCCCGCGTTGTTTTTCAAACAACTCCAGTAGATCTTTTACTTCCAGACCTTCCCGGTCTTTGCCTTCAATATCAAACACGACTTGCCCTTGGTGCAGCATGACTGTGCGGGTGCCAACTTCCAGCGCCTGTTTCATGCTGTGGGTAACCATCAATGCGGTTAGCTTTTGGTCTTCGATGATTTTTGTGGTGAGCGCCAATACGAAGGCCGCCGTTTTGGGGTCCAGCGCTGCGGTGTGCTCATCTAGCAGGAGAATGGCAGATGGTGTAAGGCTTGCCATCAACAGGCTGACAGCCTGACGCTGGCCTCCCGAGAGTAGGCCCATCTTGTCACCCAGGCGGTTCTCCAGCCCTAGGTTTAGGGAGGAAAGGCTTTCCTTAAACCGCTCCATATACTGCTTTTTTACTGCTGTGCTCAGCCCACGGCGCTGGCCGCGTTTGATGGCGAGAGCGAGATTTTCCTCAATGCTCAAGCCTTCGCAGGTGCCTGCCAGTGGGTCTTGAAATACCCGCGCTACACGGCCCGCCCGTTTGTGGGTTGGCAATTTGGTTACGTTCACGTTGTCGACAACAATGGTGCCGCTATCGACCAGAGTTTCGCCCGCCAGAGCGTTCAGAAAGGTGGATTTGCCAGCCCCGTTACTGCCAATTACGGTAACAAATTCACCTTGATTGACGGTGAGGCTCATGCCTCTTAGTGCGGGGTTTTCCAGCGGGGTGCCTTTGCCAAAGGTAAGCCGGAGGTCGGTTGCAGTGATCATATTGCCTCCTTAGGCTTTTTTGCGGGTGAGTTTGCTAACCAGTGAGTTGCGAACGCCAGGCAACACGATGGCCAGAGTAACCAGTACAGCTGTTATCAAGTTTAGATCCTGAGCCTGTAAACCGAGGAAATCGGCGTTCAGAGCAAAGGCAATGGCCAGCCGGTAAATGATGGCGCCAACCACGCATGCAATCAAAGCGCGAACAACGGTAGATGGTGTTATGACCGCTTCGCCACCAATCAGTGATGCTAGGCCGATAACAATGACGCCAACACCCATGGTTACGTCTGCTGCGCCTTGGCTCTGTGCAAACAGCGCACCGGCGAGGCCAACCATGCCGTTTGAGACGGCAACACCAAGAATAATCATAGTGCCAGTGGCTATGCCCTGAGCGCGTGCCATTCTGGGGTTAGCACCGGTAGCGCGCATGGCGAGACCGGTTTCTGACTTCATGAATCGCCAGAGCAGTATCAGGGAGATAAGGATTACAATCGAAAACAGAAGCACCGGTACCTGATGGTAGGCGAGGTCTAGCGAGTACCAAGGCGTGAGTACGGTTTCTTCACCAAGTAACGCGATGTTCGGCCGACCCATAACCCGAAGGTTAACGGAATACAGCGCAATCATCGTGAGGATGGACGCCAGCAGGTTCAGAATGTTCAGCTTTACGTTAAGAATGGCGGTTACTGCACCGGCAGCCATGCCAGCCAGAACGGCTGAGCCAGTTGCCAGCCAGGGGTTCCAGCCTTCCATAATAAGCACGGCTGCAACTGCAGCGCCTAGAGGAAAGCTGCCGTCTACGGTCAGATCCGGGAAATCGAGTACACGAAAAGAGAGGTAAATACCGAACGCAACCAGGCCATAAATAAGGCCAGTCTCAACTGCGCCGTAAAATGCAATTTCACTGAGCATGGGAAAGATTCGCTGTGGTAGAAAAACGGGCGGGCCCTTTATACAGAACCCGCCCGTGTAAGTCAGGCGTTACTTGTCGCTCTCAACGATTTCTGCAGCTTCGGCAATGATGTCATCAGACAAGGTAATGCCCATGCGCTCGCCAGCTTCCGGGTTAACAAACAGGTTGAGTTTTTCCATGGTTTCTACGGCCATATCCCCCGGCTTCTCACCCTCAAGAATGCGCGCAACCATTACGCCAGCTTGGCGGCCGTGGTCGTAGTAATCAAAACCCAATGCTGCAACAGCGCCACGGGCAACGGTAGCTGTGTCGGCTGCAAATACCGGGATTTTAGCGCGTTCGCCTACAGAGATGACGGCTTCTGCCGCGCTGATCACGGTGTTATCGGTAGTGAGGTAAATGGCGTCGGCTTTGCCCACCAATGAACGGGCCGCGCCCAGTACTTCAGACGTTTTAGTTGCGGCACCTTTAACCAAAGGTAGGCCGCGGGCTTGCAAGCGCTCTTCGAGCAGTTCAATCAATGACACCGCGTTGGCTTCACCAGGGTTGTATACAGTGCCAATGCGCTTGGCATCCGGAACCATACGCATGAGCATATCCAAATGTTTGTCAATAGGCAGCATGTCGCTCACGCCGGTAATGTTCGCACCCGGTGCTTCAGCACTCTTCACCAGCTTGGCTCCGACTGGGTCGGTTACGGCAGCAAACACAACAGGGATATTACGGGCGGCAGCAGCAACGGTTTGTGCGGACGGGGTTGCGATGGCCACAATCACATCTACACCTTCACCCACGAACTTGCGGGCAATCTGGGAGGCAATGGCGGAGTTACCCTGCGCGCTTTCATGCATGAGCTTCAGGTTTTCACCTTCTTTATAGCCTCGTTCGGCCAGTTTATCTTTAACGCCTTGATGAACAGCATCTAGCGCTGGGTGCTCTACAATCTGTGTAATTGCGACAACCCGAGGCTCTGCAGCCATTGAAAGACTCGTCAACGCCATTAATGACGCGCCCAGCAGGGTGCGCAGTGTTTTCTTGGCCATATGCCTATCTCCGAGGTTTGTTACAGTGTTTGCGGTAATAAGGTGCGAGAGTTTATCACAGCACCACCAACTTGGTGATAGGTCATGTTAGTGTGGTGATGGCCTGATCTGACATTCTCTAGGTGAGTTTCTCATCTGTTGGCCTGAGTCACGCTTTAGCGGGCCATAATGTGTTGAAATACACTACTAAAGTCTAAATAATGCCCCCAATAAATTAAATAACGAATGCAAGGAAAGTTCATGCAAACAAAAAATAAACTTCCGCTGGATATGGTCTATCACTGGGAGTCCGTCAAGTCGAACTCGTTGTATATGACTCAGCCTATTGGCGACGGCAAAGTGGTTGAATACACCTGGGGGAGAGCTGTTGATGAAGCTCGCCGTATGGCGTCTTATCTAAAATCTCTGAACTTACCAGAAAAGAGCCGTGTTGGCCTGATTTCCAAGAACTGCGCGCATTGGATCATGACTGACTGGGCCATTTGGATGGCCGGGCACATTTCTGTGCCTTTGTACCCCACGCTGAATGCCGACACAGTGAAATACGTTCTGAACCACGCAGAATGCGACGTTCTATTCGTTGGCAAGCTGGATGACTGGGACATGATGAAGCCGGGTGTACCGGAATCTGTTCGCTGCATTTCTTACCCTTTGAGCCCACCTAACGATTTTGAAACCTGGGATGACATTGTTGCCAAATACCCGCCTCTGGAAGAAAACGTTCAGCGCGATGCGGATGAGCTGGCAACCATCGTGTACACCTCAGGCAGCACAGGGAAGCCTAAAGGCGTGATGCTGAGCTTCCGCAATATGGCTTTTGCCGCCGAGGGTGGCATGGAAGTCCTTCAGGTAGGTCCTGAAGAGCGCATGTTGTCTTATCTCCCGCTGGCACACGTGTTTGAACGTACCTTTGTTGAGCTGGCATCTTTGTACGCTGGATTTCATCTGTTCTTTGCAGAGTCTCTCGACACGTTTGTTGACGATATGAAGCGCGCCCAACCAACGCTGTTCCTATCGGTACCGCGACTGTGGGTTAGGTTTCAGCAGGGCGTTTTGCAAAAGCTGCCACAGAAGAAACTCAATAAGCTGTTGAAAATCCCGGTAGTCAGCAAGCTGATCAAGAAAAAAGTCCTCAAAGGGCTTGGGCTGGATAAAGTGAAGCTGGCCGGTAGTGGCTCTGCACCTCTGGCTGGAGATGTGTTGGATTGGTACCGAAACCTTGGTTTGGAACTGCTTGAAGGCTACGGGATGTCCGAGAACTTTGCCTACTCGCATATCAATAAGCCGGGGCGTTCCCGCACGGGGTATGTTGGCGAATCCATGCCAGGCGTAGACACTAAAATAAGCCCTGAAGGTGAAATCCTAATCAAGAGCCCAGCCACTATGATGGGCTACTATAAGGATGAGGAAAACACCAAATCTACCTTTACAGAAGACGGCTATTTGAAAACCGGCGATAAGGGCGAAATCGACGAGATGGGTCGCCTAAAAATCACTGGCCGGATGAAGGAAATTTTCAAAACCAGCAAAGGTAAGTACATTGCGCCTGCGCCGATTGAAAACAAGCTGATGGCAAACCAGTCGATTGAATTGGTTTGCGTGTCTGGTGCTAACCAGACACAGCCCTTTGCCATGATTCAGTTAGCCGAAGGTATTCGACCAACGGTTGGTGATCCGAATGTGCGCAAGGAGCTTGAAGCGGAATTGACGGAGCTGGTCGAAACGGTGAATAAAACCGTGGATCCCCACGAGCAGTTGGCCTTTGTGATCATTGTTAGCGACGAGTGGACGATTGAGAACAGCTTCCTGACGCCAACGTTGAAGCTCAAGCGGAACGTTGTTGAAAACACCTATGAGAATCAGGTAAACGAGTGGTACGCGCAGCGTAAGAAGGTTGTTTGGCAGTAATGCGCAAGCTGTAGTGTGTTCAGATCAGGCCCGGCTAAGCCGGGCCTGATTCGTTTTAGAGCCGACATTGGTCGCATAGGGAAAAGCGGATGACGGGCATAGAATTAACTCATATTAGGAGGGGTTTATGGCTCAGCTTTCTGCATTCCAAAAGCGTATTCATGAGGAAATTCCGCTTTCCCGTGCGCTTGGTATCGAATTGCATTTCTGGGATGGAAGTTCACTGCTTATCAGTGCGCCGCTCGCGCCTAACACCAACCATCAGGGCACCGGTTTTGGTGGTAGCGTTTACTCGGTGGCTGTAACCGCCGCATGGGGGCTTACGGAGCTTGCACTGGCCGATCTCGGTTTAAAGGGCAACGTGGTGGTACAGACCGGCAGTATTGATTATCTGGACCCGGTGACCTCAGATTTCTACGCGATTTGCCGCCTGCCGGGCGATGAGATACCGGAACGTTTCAGAAAGAGTCTTGCAAGGCACGGCAAAGGACGTCTGGATTTGACCACTGAGGTATTCTGCGGAACGCCGAACAACCTACCCCAAGGTGATCCTGTGGCCGTGTTTCAAGGTCGGTTTGTGGTTCAAGATGCTCGCTCAAAGCTAGCGCCCCAGCTTTGAGGTGACGGCGCATTACGCCATAGAACGGGTGTTGGAGATTGAACGGCTCATCAGGATGATTGGAATGATGCCTGCCAATACAATGATAAGCGCGGGCAAGGCGCTGTGATACAGGCGCTCGTCAGAGGCAAATTGGTACACATAGGTCGCCAGAGTTTCAAAGTTAAACGGCCGAAGTATCAGCGTAGCCGGTAATTCCTTCATGCAGTCAACAAAAACCACTAATGCAGCGGTTATCAATGTACCGCGCAGCATGGGGAGATGTACCTTTACCAGTGTTTTGCCAGGGCTGTTCCCCAGAGACCGGGAGGCCATATCCATACTCGGAGTGATTTTCTGCAGAGCGCTTTCCACGCTACCTGCTGATACCGCCAGAAATCGCACGGTGTAGGCAAACACAATGGCGAAAGCGGAGCCGCTGAGCAGTAGGCCAGTGCTTACGCCAAAATAGTCCCGCATTAAGCTGTCCAGCCAGTTATCAAAACCTGCCAAAGGCACGATCACCCCAACAGCCAGCACTGCGCCCGGCATTGCATACCCTAAGCTTGAAAGACGCATGAGCACTTGCATTCCACGGGTGTTATGAAGCCTGCGGCTGTAAGCGAGGGTAATACCGATCAAAAGCGTGGTTAGTGCTGCGGTGCCTGAAAGAAAAAGACTGTTGAAGGTGTTGCGGATGAAATCCGGATTCCAGCTTTCACCAAAATACTCCCAGGCATACACGCCAAGTGTAACCCCGGGAATTACGAAGCCTAGCACTACGGGTATGGCGCAAACGGCAACGCAGATGAGCTGTCGTGGGAACGACATGGTAAACCTGCGTATAGGGTCGCGGTTATCCCTTGCTGCGAACTGCTGCTGGCGCCGCCGGGAGTAGCGCTCAAGCGTAACGAGAATAACAACGAAGATAAGCATGGTTGTGGCTATTTGGGCGGCACCACCGAGATTCCCGAGGTTCATCCAAGTATCGAATAGACCGGCAGTGAGTGTTTGTACCGCAAAGAAATCCACGGTGCCGAAATCGTTCAGCGTTTCCATCAGCACTAACGAGAGGCCTACTGCAACAGCTGGGCGAGCGATGGGTAACACTACTTTAAAAAAAGTGCTCAGCGCTGAATGGCCAAGGCTGCGGCTGACAGCAAACAAAGACGGGGACTGTTCTAAAAAAGCAGCGCGGGCAAGGAGGTAAACGTAAGGGTAGAGTACCAGACCTATCATTAGCGTAGCGCCTTCCAGGCTACGGATTTCAGGAAACCAATAGTCTGCTGCGTTGGTCCAGCCAAATAAGTCCCTTAAGGCGCCCTGTACGGGGCCTGCGTAATCCAAAAGGCTGGTGTAAACATAAGCGATTACATAGGCCGGTACAGCGAAAGGCAGTAGCATGGCCCATTCGAAAAACTTGCGCCCCGGGAAGTCGCACATGGTAACCGCCCAGGCGGTTGAAAGGCCGATGACCAAGGTAATCGCGCCAACGCCTGCCATCAGCTTGATGGTTGTGACTAGATAGCGGGGTAGGGTGGTGTCCAGCAAATGCGGCCAGATATTCTCTTCCGGGAAAAAAGCCAGAAATATAACGGAGAGTACCGGCAAGGCAACAATGGCTGTAGTTAATAGGGCACTGAACAGCCAGCGGCGGGAGGTGCGCTTTGCCAGCAAGGGCTGGGTAAGCCCGGGGTTAACGCTGGTCGCGGCCTCGCTCATAGGGTTCCTGTTATAAAAATGGAAGAGGTAAAACGACGGCTCTGGTTCTTTGGTAAAGAGGTAAGCCAGACCGAAGGTTGACGATTGTAGTCAGCTCAAATTGCCGCTGCAATGATCAGAATCATTTGTTCCTGTGATTGATAGTGATTGAGAACTGCTAGAAGTGAAAATGAAGGCGGCACTGCCGCCTTCATAAAAACACTTATTCGCCGTCGTAGTCTACGCGGTCGACAAGTTTAACGGCTGCATTACGCTTGTCAGCAATCTCTTGCAGAGACAAACTGTCTGGGTTGATTTTGCCCCACTCTGCAACTAATCCTGTCGGCTGCACATTCGGGTTTGCCGGATACTCGGTATTTGCTGTTGCGTAGATACCTTGAGCTTCCGGAGACGAGAGGAATTCCATCAGTTTCACAGCGCTGTCACGGTTAGGAGCGCTCTTGGTCAGAGCGACACCGCTGATGTTGATGTGAGTACCACGGCCGTCGGCGTTAGGGAACACCAATCGAACAGCTTCTGCGGCCGGGCGTTGGCTTTCGTCCTGCAGCATGTTGCCGTAGTAGTAGCTGTTTCCGATAGAAATGTCGCACACGCCTTCTGCGATAGCTTTGATCTGGTCACGGTCACCGCCTTGGGGCTTGCGGGCCAGATTGTCTTTTAGGCCTTTGAGCCAAGTTTCTGTCTCGGCTTCGCCGTGGTGCGAGATCATGGATGAAATCAGGGCGATGTTGTACGGGTGCTTGCCGCTGCGGGTGCAAATACGGTTTTCCCACTTGTCATCTGCAAGCTGCTCGTAAGTTGTGATTTCGCCTTCTTCAACGCGCTCTTTAGAGGTGTAAATCAAACGGGCCCGGGTAGTGAGGCCAAACCATTTGCCATCCGGGTGGCGCAGGTTCTCAGGGACGTTCTTTTCCAACACGTCGTTGTCGAGCTCTTGAACAAGATCGCGCTCTACCAGTTCGTTGAGGCGCGAAATATCCACTGTCATCACGATATCCGCAGGGCTGTTACGGCCTTCGCGCTCCAAGCGCTCGGCTAGACCTTGCTTCGCAAACACCACGTTGCTCTTGATGCCGGTTTCTTTCTCGAACGCATTCAGTAGCGGTTCAAGAAGATAAGCTTGGCGGTAAGAATAGATATTCACTTCGTCGCTTGCTGAGGCAGCAATAGGTAAAGCAGTTAGGGCGATTGCTGCAGTTGCAGCGAGTTTCATGCGCATAAGGTCGTCCTTAGAAGAGAATGTTGGGGTCGCAGCTGCATTTGAGCTATACAGCTGTCAAGAAACGCCAACCATTCTCATTTGTGTTTCGCCCGAAGTCAATATTCCCTTTGGTGTAATCCCTCAAAATAGTGTTATTCTTCTGTTTAATATATAAAAGATATGATTCGCAATAACACAGAAATCTACAACGTACCTTAGTGAAGCAGTGGAACCTTGCCGATGGCTGTAGATGACCGCAGAATACATTGTCGCACCGCAATGAGTGCCAAGGTGAAAATAACCCATGAATCGTTGGGAGAGTTTACTTTCTCTACTCGTGATATTTCAGATGGCGGCGTATTCATCGTGGTTGATGATGAGCCGTTCGCTCCGCAAATGGGGGACAAGGTGGATGTTCAGGTACAAGGTCTTCCTGTGCCGGCCCCAGTGCTAAAGATGGTGGTCGTTCGCAAAACCGTCGATGGTTATGGGTTACAATTTGATGAAAGTGCCGATTGAATAGGTGTCCTACCGTGAGATTGTCGTTAAGGAATAACGTGCGACTCATAACCAATTCCCAATTTCAAAGATTGACCAAAGGCGTTTCGCGCTTTTTGGTCATGGCTGGGTTATTGATGGTGCAGTCTGGTTGTGCAACGTATTACTCCCACTACGCCATGTTTCCGGCCGAGAACTCTCAGGGCGAACCGCGAACCGTCAGGGTGTCTTGGCAGAGCGCTGAGTATCCCGGTTGGTGGTTCTTATCCAACCGGGCCACGCCGATAACACTTGAAACCCAGTGTAGCGAGCGAGTGTGGCGGTTGTTTGACGATAGCCATGCAGAGGCTGGGAGTTGTGGCGAAGGTATCCGCGCCTGCGGGGATAGCAACCTGGATCGTTTAACATCTGAAGGTCAGGTTGCAAGTTCGAATGACCAATGTATGGCTGTAAATGCAAGTGACCCGCAAGCACGAATAGCCACAGTGTCTGGTCGGCTTGAGCTGTTGGTGGCGTGCGAACCGGCATCTGCGACCAAGGGTGAAGGAAAGGATGCCGTAAATGTTGATTATATTCGGGCATCTTCGGTTCCCTACACCGTTTATACTCGCAAAACACTTCGTGGATCTCTCAATGCTCGACCGCCAAAGTTTGATAGTGCGGAGTGTGATCCAATCTGATTTTATGTGAACTCCGTCACACTGATACAGTCCATTACTGGTTGAAAGTTGTCGTTACGTTTTGTGCCGAAGCTGTAACTTTCGGCTACCAAATTGTAATGGACTATTCCCTGCATTCGTTTGATCATAGTATCAATCAAAAAGTATCTCTTCGGGAGCGAAGCGGTGGGTGTCTGTCAGAAAAAAATATCGGTACATGATCTTGAGGTGGGCATGTTTGTGTCTGATCTTGATCGACCGTGGCACCAGACGCCGTTTCCCATTCAGGGCTTTCATATCCGTTCCGAGGACGATATTCGTGCTTTGGTTTCATACTGCAAATGGGTTTCTATTGATGTTGCAGAAACCCGTGGTTCGGTTGAGCTTTCGAGGATTGCTCGCCCAGCTTTCGGATCCAAAGTCCAGCGTAAGAATGACGGCCGCGAAAAGCTCCATCTTCCGCCATTAAGCATTCGTGAACCTGTAAAATATCAGACGATCACCACGCTAAAACGTGAGATGAAAACCTCAAAGCATTTACTCGAAGATGCTGGGGTTGCGCTTGAGCGCTTATATGCTGCGGTAAATACTCAAGAAAAGCGTGACCTGCGCCCGGTTGCTTCGATTATCAGTAAGATGGTTCGAAGCGTTGTTCGTCAACCAGATGCTTTGCTGTGGCTAAGTCGTGTTCACCAGCACGACAACCACGTATATAAGCATGCTCTCAACACCTCCGTTTGGGCGTTGGTTTGCGGGCGACAGTTAGGGCTGAACGAAGGGCTGTTGAACCATCTTGGCTTGGGCTGCATGTTATCTCAGGTGGGTAAAGTCCAGCTGTCTAAAGACCTGCTCAGCCGGGAAGGTCAGCATGATGCTGAAGAATATGCCGTGTATCGGACTTATGTTGAGAAAGGCGTTGCAATGCTTGAGGACAGCGGACTCTCACGGGCAGTAATGAGCGTTGTTCAGGGGCATCGGGAGCGACATAACGGTTCAGGTTTTCCTGAAGGCATTCGCGGCGATAGGATTCCATTACTGGCTAAAATCGCCGGGCTTGCCGAGTTCTTCGAAACGCTAATTGAGCCTCGTGAAAGCGTTGTAGAGCCGATGACTCCCGCAAGAGCTGTAACCTTGCTTTATGATATGAGGAATATTGAGTTTCAGGATGAGCTTGTAGAGGGTTTTATTCAGGCGATCGGGATTTACCCTTCAGGAAGTCTTGTAGAATTAACGGATGGCCAGCGTGGCGTAGTGGTTTCGCACTCTCCCGAGCGTAGGCTATGGCCCAGAGTCATGGTTATGACGGATAGCCATCACACGCCGCTAAAAACCGCTAAAGTTATTGATCTGGCAAAATTCAACAAAAGCCGTTCAGCGGCCGAGGTACTGGCGATCAAGGAATGCCTCGCCCACGGAACCGAGGGATTGAACCCGGCCGGTCACGATGTAACCGGCGCAGAATCCCGTTGGAATATCAGTCGGTTTATTAGCCGCTAATCCCGCGCCATATCACTCGGTAATAATCACTCTAAGTGTCTTCCGTACCCACCTGTAGGTATCCTCGGGCAAAAAGCTAATCACGATCTCGGATTCGCCACCGGCGGGACCGGCCACAAAATACTCTACCTCCGCCGTTTGCCAGCTATAGGAGTGCAGAACGACATCTTGGGGGCGCGTCGTTATGGCTTCTATGTCTGAAAGCTCAGCAGTGCTGTCAATGCGGCGAATCTTGATTTGCTTGATAGCGGTGTCGCTGGCCGGGGATTCAGCGGTATCTTTATCGAGATAGTATCGCTTTCCAATTTCAGTTTTTATGCTGTCTAGCTCTTGCGTCAAATAGGCCCTAGCATCTTCCGCATCTATGTCTTCCATGGAGCGTACCGAGTCAAGAATGCGTTGCCTTTTGGCGCGCAAATCTTGTTGGTATTCCACATCAGCGTCCCAGTCGTCCTCGTTTTCCGGGCGTATCGGCGCGGTCTCAATATCGTCTTCTGTTGGGGGCGCTGTACATAACTCATCGTCTTCTGGATAAAAGCATATGGCGGCTAGCAATTGGTTTGCAGGAGACGGTGCGTTGCCGGCTGCGTCGAACTCGGCTTCACTAACGTAAAAATCAATCGGAGCAGTGAGATTGGGCAGGGCTGCATTTAGCTGTTCGACAACGCGGTCACGTATTTCAATGCTTTCACCTTCCTCGATATTGGCTGTCCAGTTTAACAGCATCAGGAAGCGTGTGAGATTGGTCAGTGGTACGTTTCTAAGAAGTAGCTGCTCTGTTTCTACATGGGTGCTGAGACCTTCCTCATCAACGGCGGGTGTCATGAGTTGGGTACGGATATCGGGGAAGAACTCCAGCGGTGTAATCCACTCTTGTGCTGGCACACCCTCGGCTATTGGCAGGTTGCCAACACTAAGGCTGAGAGTCTCTCCCGGATAGTACTGAAACTGGCCTTCGGCATTTGTTGTACCGGATTGGCTGGCGGTCTCGTAGGTTAATCCGCTGATTCCCTGATCGTTTATTTTACCGGTATTGGTATCGCTGCTGTTGTTGCCATCGCTGCTTGAACATCCGGACAGTAGCGGGCTGATAAACAAAGCAGCAAAAAACACGCGGGGCAGGGTAATTAATGGGCGAGCTAGGTGAACGGCAGCCATGGTTCGTTGTACATTCCCTGAGTTTGGGGCACGCCAGCTGGGCAGCGGTGGACGGCCTTCTGTAAATTGTTGTCACCGCATTATAGGGAGGCAAATCGGGGTATATCGGGATACCTGTCGCAGTTTGTGGATTTTGCCTTATCTGAGAAGGTGCGCACCAGCCTTGAAAAAATTTGATAAGCCTCAACTAATTAATGTTCCCTGAACATTGCTAATTCTCAATCGGAACTTTTTATGACCAATGCTCTGGACATCGAGGGGCTTACCAAAACATATGGCAGCGGGTTTGAAGCACTCAAGGGAATTGACCTTAAAGTGGCGCAGGGTGATTTCTTTGCGCTGCTCGGCCCGAACGGCGCGGGCAAATCAACCACATTGGGCATTGTCTGCTCTCTTGTAACCAAGAGTGCTGGCAAGGTGAGCGTGTTTGGTTACGACATTGATACCCATCTGTCCGATGCCAAGCTTCATCTGGGCGTTGTTCCTCAGGAGTTCAACTTTAACCAGTTTGAAAAGGTGTTTGATATTGTCACCATTCAGGCGGGTTACTATGGGATTCCATTAAAAAAAGCCGCTGTTTCCGCAGAAAAGTATCTGAAAAAACTTGGACTCTGGGATAAACGCAATACGCCAGCACGTATGTTGTCAGGGGGCATGAAGCGTAGGCTGATGATTGCTCGCGCCCTAGTGCACGAGCCAAAACTGTTAATTTTGGATGAGCCAACTGCAGGCGTAGATATAGAGCTAAGGCGCTCTATGTGGTCTTTTCTTGAAGACATGAACCGACAGGGCACCACCATTATTCTTACCACCCACTATCTGGAAGAAGCAGAAGCTCTGTGCCGTAATATCGCCATTATTGACCATGGCCGTATTGTGAGGAATACCAGCAAGCGGGAACTTCTGCAGCAACTAAGCCTTGAGACATTTTTACTGGATACTGAGTTGGCGTTAGATACCGCGCCAGATCTGGAGGGCTTTTCGTGTCGGCTGGACGACGAAGGTGTGTTAGAGGTGGATGTGCACAAAGGGCAGGCTCTAAATGATGTGTTTATGCAATTGGAGCAACAGAGAGTAAAAGTTGTCAGTATGCGCACCAAGGCAAACCGGCTGGAAGAGTTGTTTATCCGAATGGTGGAGCACAATGCACCCAAAGGCGAAACAAAGACGGAGGGCAGGGCATGAATGCTCAGGCTTTGTTTACCGCTTACACGACGATTGTGTTGCGTGAAATTCGCCGCTTCACCCGCATTTGGCCACAGACTCTGTTGCCCCCCGCCGTTACCATGACGCTCTATTTCATAATTTTCGGCAACCTGATCGGCTCTCGAATCGGCGAAATGGGCGGTTTCGATTATATGTCATTCATAGTGCCCGGCCTGATTATGATGGCAGTCATAACGAACTCCTATGCCAACGTGGTGTCGTCGTTTTTCTCCATGAAGTTTCAGCGCAGCGTTGAAGAACTGCTTGTATCTCCCGTACCTAACTGGGTCATATTGGCTGGCTATGTAACGGGTGGCATGGCGCGTGGGCTGGGTATAGGAGTAATCGTCACCCTGTTGTCGTTGGCGTTTACCCAGTTAAAAATTCACAGCCTACCAATGGTTGTTGTGACTGTATTTCTGACATCTGCGCTGTTCTCTGTGGGCGGTTTTATTAACGCGCTACTGGCAACCAAATTTGATGACGTATCCATTGTGCCAACCTTTGTGCTAACGCCGCTAACGTATCTTGGCGGGGTGTTTTACAGTATTGATCTGTTGCCGGACTTTTGGCAGGGCGTATCTATGGCGAACCCGATTCTGTATATGGTAAATGGGTTCCGGTTCGGCATACTCGGCGTTTCTGACGTAAACCCCTTCGTATCCCTTGGCACGATTCTCGCTTTTATTGCTGTGCTTACCTTCATAGCGCTTAGGTTGTTGGCGCGGGGCAAGGGCATACGGCATTAACTCGGTAACAGTTGTTCAATAATAGTTATTTTTAGGAAGCTCTATGGCCCTTGATAATGCGCCTCTAGGCAAAACCAGCGATTACCCGGATCGCTACGATCCATCGTTACTGTTCCCTGTGGCGCGCGATGAGAATCGTAGGCGTATTGGTCTTGACGATGGGCGCTGGCCTTGGTTTGGTGGGGACTTATGGCAAGCATGGGAAATTTCCTGGTTACGCCCCGGCGGTGTTCCGGATCTTGCCTGGGCAGAAATCCGGTTTCCGGCCGCATCGCCCTCCATTATTGAATCCAAATCCCTGAAGCTCTATCTCAATTCCCTGAATCAGACGGTGTTCTCATCGGCTGATCAGGTTGTTGAAACCGTGACCGGTGACTTGTCCAGCGCCTGCGGAGCCGCCGTGAATGTGCGTTTTCTCAGTGTGGACGATTCTGCTCCAGCGACCGGGCGTCCGGCAGGCTACGAGTTGATTGATAACGAAGCGGTTGATGACGTGGTGTATGACTACGCACCAGAGTCGCTCTCCGCTTCCGGAGCGGTGGTTAGCGAGAAGCTGTGCTCACATCTTTTGAAGAGTAATTGCCCGGTAACCGGGCAGCCCGATTGGGGCACGGTGCTGATTAGCTATACCGGGTCAGCCATTAACCGCGCAGGCTTGTTACGCTATATCGTAAGCTTTCGGCAGAAGCAGGATTTTCACGAGCATTGTGTAGAGACCTTGTTCACCGATTTACTGAGCCGGTGTAAGCCTGAGAGTCTAACCGTTTGCGCCCGCTACACCCGCCGAGGAGGCTTGGATATCAACCCTTGGCGTAGCACAGAGCCAGAAGAGCAAGCTGGGCCAAGGTTGGTTCGTCAGTAGTCTTTATTCGCGGGCGCTGTCTTCCTCGTGCCGCAGACGTTCTGCGGCACCCTCCAGCGCGCTGAGAATGCTCTGCCGTTCTTTATCTGTGATTTTTTCAGAATCCAGATACATGGCAAAGCCGCTGTGCTCGTGCTCCATAAAGCTGTGGTTGGGGCCCATATCCCTACGGAAATCTACAACTTCATAGATTGGCACGGGTTTGCCGAAGCCTTTTACCGTAATTTCACCTTTGTCCCGACACATGATTCGATCTTTGATCAGGGAGAAGGTCTCGTAGGAAACGAGAATTTCACCCGGCTCCGCCAGAGATTCTAGCCGGCTGGCAAGGTTTACCTCTTTGCCGATGATGGTGTAATCCATGCGGTTTTCAGCGCCAAAATTGCCCACCGTTGTGTAGCCGGTACTGATGCCCATGCGGATTTCAAGCGGCGACTTTATGCCTTGGCTGCGCCACTTCTGCCGCATTATTTTCATGTGTTTACGCATGTCGATGGCCATAGATACGCAGGCGAAGGCGTCTTCACGCTGGCCACGGCTGGTGGGGTCACCAAAAAATACCATAATGGAATCGCCGACGAACTTGTCGATGGTGCCGCCGTATTTCAGCGCTACTTCAGACATTCCGTTGAAGTAGTGGTTTAGCAACTCGGTCAATGCTTCCGGCTCCATTTCTTCCGAGAGTTCGGTAAAGCCTTTTATATCCGAGAAGAAAACGGCGAGCTTTTTGCGTTGGGTTTCAAGGCGCACATCTCGTTCCCCGGTAAAAATGGATTGCCACACCTGGGGGGAGAGGTATTTCGATAGCTTATGAGATAGCGCTATGGACTGCTCGCGTTGGTTCTGAATCTGGGTTTTTGCCAGCATAAGGGCGCGGGCCTGCTGGTGCGAATAAAATGCTGTCACACAGATAAAGATACCGGTGAATAGTATCGAAAGCATGCTGGTAAGCAGCGGTGATTGATAGGATTCTGCCGGTCCAAAAATGGTCAAAAAGACCAAAGTGGAAACAGCCATGAAGCCACAGCCGATCAACCACTGACGCACCCCGCCGATGATCAGGCTGGTAAAGGTAAGCATTAGGGCCACCATGGCAGAAGGAATTGCCACTAGACCGATACAGCCAGCGAAACCGCCCCCGATAAGGCAGTCAGTCGTTAACATTCTCTGGCGGATGCGGGGGGAATTTCTTAGAAAGGTGCGCCGTGTGAGCAGGTGTGCGAGGTGCGGCCAAATGAGCGCTGCAGCAACCAGCCAAATATTCCATGGCTGGAATACGCCCTGCCAAACACCTGCCGAAATAGTGGCGGCTGCGGCCGCATACGCAAGAATGCGCCCGCTGTAGTCAGGCATCGGCGGAATGGCCACAGGCCTGTTCGGGGCATCGGATGCCAGAGATTTCCCTAAACTATTGCTGGCATTGCGAAGATCTGCAGGAGCACCCATCATGTACGCTGATCACTCATGGCGCTGAAACCGTTTCGTTTAAAGGTAATAAAGAAAGTATGTTAAAAACTAACGCTCGATAGTAAGACTAAAGGTTATCAGCATTACGTATAACCCACAATTCACTGATCTGGTTTTGATGATAACTGACCAGACTTCAGTTACCGGAAATGAATTATGATGAGTTCAGTCACTGACTTTTTGCTCAATAGGGCATCTGAGCCGCGGCTGGAAGCGCCAGCCCCATCTACCGCAACGCTTGAAAGGGCTTTTGCTTGTGCCGCGCGTGCGCCAGACCATGCTCTATTGCGGCCTTGGCGCTATCTGGTTATCGCGGGGGAAGACCTGAAAGCGCTCGGCGATCTGTTTGCCGCTGCCTACTCTGAGAATATTGATGATGCCAAGCGGGAGAAAATGCATAAAAAGGCCATGCGTGCACCAATGGTCATTGTTGGTATCGCTTCTCCCAAAAAACATCCTAAGGTGCCGGAAGTTGAGCAGGTGCTTTCTGCCGGGACAAGCCTGAGTTTCTTAGCATTGGCTCTGCAAGACGCGGGTTTTGGTGTTATGTGGCGTACGGGCGACATGGCATATAATTCGGTGGTTCTTCAGGGCCTTGGCCTTGGAAAAGGCGAATCCATCATCGGCTTTCTTTACACAGGCACGGTGTCCTCTGCTAAACCTGCGGTTCCCAGACCCGAGCTTTCCGAATTTGTCGCGCATTGGCCGATAAAAGAATCCTGAGTGTTTCCCTCACTATTCCGGTGGGGGAAACAGCTTGCCGCTTTCAGCGAAATTTGCCGCTACCCTTCTGCCTTTTCTAACTTTTTCCTCTCGAAACCCTCCACAACGCCCTAATTTTAAGGGCTTTCGAATTTTGGCATTAGCATTGCTTTGTTTCTGTCATAGAACGAAACCGGCAAGGTCTTTACTGCTGGTAACAGGATTTTGGAGGTTGTATGGCGATCACTTTTGATAACGCTCTTGGTATTCACCAGCATGCACTGGAAGCCAGAGTAAAGCGCGCTGAAGTTCTGGCGAGCAATCTGGCCAACGCAGACACGCCGGGTTTTAAAGCCCGGGATCTGGACTTTCAGGCCATGATGCAAAAGGCGCAGGACAACATGAGTGGTTTTGGCATGGAGAAAACCCACTCCGGCCACATGGATGCCTCTTCTGGTGCCGCAGATTCAGATTTGCTGTACCGAGTGCCGAACCAGCCGTCTGTGGATGGGAATACAGTTGATGCTCAAGCAGAGCAGACCCGGTTCATGCGTAATGCGATGGATTACCAAGCCAGTTTTCAGTTTCTAAATGGTAAGTTTACTGGGCTGACCAAAGCCCTGAAAGGCGAGTAAGCAGCCGTTTCCCGATTAGCGAAGGAGAGACATCATGTCACTTGGCAGCATTTTTGATATCGCCGGTTCCGGCATGACAGCGCAATCGCTGCGGCTGAATACTACCGCCTCAAACATTGCAAACGCTGAAACGGCGAGCTCAAGCACGGACACCACATACCGCGCACGCAAGCCCGTTTTCTCGGCAATCCAGCAATCCATGATGAACCCAACACAGCAAGGCTTCGGCACAGAAATATCGGACAATGCCAGCGCGGGAGTTCGTGTAGAAGGCATTGTTGAAAGCGATGCAGAGTTGCAGATGCGCTACGAACCCGATCATCCAGCGGCCAATGAAGACGGCTATGTTTATTATCCCAATGTAAATGTAGTGGAAGAGATGGCTGACATGATGTCTTCCTCAAGAAGCTTTCAGATGAACGTGGACACTATGAACACGGCCAAATCCATGATGCAGCGCATCCTGACACTTGGTCAGCAGTAACGGGGCGGGGTCTGAACCATGAGTGCAATTAACGCAACAGAAGCCTCTGACGTACTGGGGCAATACAGAACCCAGCAACAGGACGGCGCTAGCGGCAAAAGTGAGCTTGGCAAGAACGAGTTCATGGAGCTAATGCTGGCACAGCTGAAAAACCAGAACCCTCTGGAGCCTCAGGATAACGGCGAGTTTATCTCTCAGTTGGCGCAATTCAGTTCGCTGGAAGAAATGCAGAAGCTGTCGGGCACTGTGGATGATGTGGTGGGGCAGTTCCGCTCCACGCAAGCTCTTCAGGCCTCGGCGATGGTTGGTAAGACGGTTCTTGCGCCTTCTGAGGTTGGCATTCTCGGTGCCGAGGGCGAAATATCCGGCAATATTGAAGTGCCTGCATCCACCGGTGGAGTGCGCTTGTCTGTAATGAGTCCCGGCGGTGAGTTGGTGCGGCAAATCGATCTAGGTAGCAGTTCAGCAGGTGTTAAGTCGTTCAACTGGGACGGAAAAGACGGTAACGGCAATAGTTTGCCGGCCGGTCCTTACCGGATTGTGGCTGAGGCTTCCTATCCTGATGGCAGTGTGCAGCTGCCCACTCTCGTAAGCGCCAATGTAGACAGTGTGTCACTGGGTAAGGGCGGATCCGTTACTTTGAATTTGGCAGGCATGGGTTCCATCGCTCTGTCGGACGTTAAACAAATTAATTAATACCGGTGTCATACCAGAGGTGATTTATGGCTTTTAATACGGGGCTTAGCGGTTTAAGGGCGGCAGCGGTAGATCTGGACGTAACCGGCAACAATATTGCCAACGCCAGTACGGTTGGGTTTAAAGGCAGCCGAGTACAGTTCGGTGACCTGTACGCCAGCGGTTTTTTGAGCGGAGGCTCCAATCCGATTGGCGACGGCGTAAATGTTCAGAACATAGAACAGTCATTCAGTCAGGGAAATGTCAGTTTTACCGATAATGGCTTGGATATGGCCATACAAGGCGACGGTTTCTTTATTTTGAACAACGGCGGCGAAACCCGATATTCACGGGCGGGCCAGTTCACTATTGATAAAGACGGCTTTGTGATAAATAACCAATCTATGCGTGTACAGGGCTATACCGCAGATGATGACGGCAACCTTTCTGGTGTTCGTGGGGATCTTGAAATTGCAACCGATAATTTGGCGCCCCGTCGCACCACGAACTTGAGCTCTGACTTGAACCTCGATTCGCGCGAATCCGTGCTGGAATCTCGGGTGCGCGATTTCGCGCCTTTGGCATTCTCAACTATTAATGGTGAAGAATTTGAGGTTGAGTATGCTAATGGAGAGCCCGCAATTCCCATACAGCTATACGACGTAGACAACGGTGGTGCTCAGGTTCCGTTTACCAGTGCGAGCCAGATTGTAAATAGAATAGACGCTATACCTGGTTTGAGTGCGTCGGCGACGACCACGGCACCGGTACCCATCACTGATGCCGTTGTCGCAGCACCCGGGTTTACGTTTACCATTGAGATTAACGGTAGCCCACTAAACGTTGACCCCACTAACCTCTCTACTATTCAAGACCTAAGAGATGCAATCAACCGCTCTGACAACACTTCGATATCGGCTGCGATTGTTGATGATGGTACAGGCACAGATGAATTGAGAATTATCCACAACCAAGGTGAAAACCTTAGTGTTGTGGTTAACGGCGGAGCTCCTATAACTGCAGAGGGTAGTATTCAAGTCACTGCCGACCGAACCGTTACGGGAATTAACGGAACAGGTGGCCCGAGCACGAACCTAGCGGATGAGTTCCCGGTTTCACCTGTCCGAATTACTAATGCATTTAACCCGCTCGATCAGCGAACCTACAACCACGCCACATCCACTTCGATTTTTGATAGCTTAGGCAATTCCCATGAGCTGACGCAGTTTTTCGTTAAAGCACCGTCCCCAGGGGATGGCGTTGGCGTGAGTGAGTGGTCTGTGTATTTGCAAATCGACGGCGAGTTGGTTGCAGGGACGGATGTTACCCCTTACACAGCGAGATTTGATCAAGACGGCGTTTTGCAATCTATCGACGGCGATGCGAACGGTGAGATTTTGATAACCGACTGGGTTCCGAGAGATGCAAATGGCGACCCCAACGGTGCTGACGGTCCACCGCTTCCGGGCGAGACCGTTGTGACGCCTATTCCAGAGCCACCCACTACGTCAGCTTTTGTGTTGAGTCTTGGGGACACTACCCAATATGGCGCAACCTTCGGCGTGAATGATCAGCGCCAGAATGGCTACACCACCGGGCGCTTGTCTGGGCTTGATGTTTCGAATCAAGGGGTGCTTTTTGCCCGGTACACGAATGGCCAGTCCAAAGCCTTGGGGCAGGTTGCCTTGGCTGCGTTTAATAATACAAACGGTTTGTCGCCTGTGGGAGATACCAGTTGGGTTGAAACCTTTGAGTCCGGGCAGCCGATTATTGGTCAGCCGGATACCGGAACTCTTGGCGGAATCAAGTCAAGTTCGGTGGAGGAGTCCAACGTGGATCTTTCCGCCCAACTGGTTAACCTGATCATTGCCCAGCGCAACTATCAGGCTAACGCGAAAACCATCGAAACGTCCGATGCGGTCACCCAGACCATCATCAACCTTCGCTAAATGGCTTTAGTGTGACTTTGGCATGACTCCTGCTTGAACTATGGAAGAGCACTGGAAACAGTCAAAATTCCGGCAGGAGTTTTCCCATGGACAAAGCACTTTATATAGGTATGTCGGGCGCCAAGCAGAATATGCTGTCGCAGCGCGCCCATGCCAACAATCTGGCTAACGTAAACACCACAGGCTTCAAAAAGGACTTTGCCCAAGCCCGCAGCATGCCTGTGTTCGGCGAGCACCATCCTACCCGTGCCTACGCCATGTCAGAGCGTCCCGGAACTGATCTCTCCGCAGGGGCATTGATGCAAACCGGCCGGAAGATGGACGTCGCATTAGAAGGCGACGGCTGGCTGGCTATTCAGAACAATCTTGGCGAAGAAGTATTTACCCGCTCCGGAAGCATGCAAATTGATGTGAATGGTTTGATGCGCCTTGCCAGTGGCGAAATGGTGTTGGGCAATGGCGGCCCGGTTGCGCTTCCCCCCTTTGATAACCTCCAGATTGGTGCCGATGGCACTGTCTCTATTGTTCCTGCTGGCGGCCCGCCAGACCAGTTAGTGGAAGTGGATCGGCTGAAGCTGGTGAACCCGCCGCCGGAAGTGCTTGAGAAAGGTTTGGACGGCTTTATTCGCCGCAAGCCCGATCAGGCTATCGACGGCGGAGAGCCAGTAGATGCTGCCTTGCGCGTGGCTTCCGGCTTCCTTGAAAGCTCGAACGTAAATGCTGTGGAGGAGATGGTGTCCAACCTTCAACTCTCCCGCCAGTACGAGATGCAGGTGAAGGTGATGCGCACGGCAAACGAGAATTCCGAAGCGGCGGCACGGCTGTTGCAGAACCTCTGATAACTATTGAAAACAAAGCCGACCAGGCTATAAGCGGCAAACATTCGCCGCTCGCAAGGTAACGGCAAGGAGTAATAACGATGCATCCGGCACTTTGGGTAAGTAAAACAGGGCTTAGCGCTCAGGACACCAATATGTCCACCATCTCGAACAACTTGGCCAACGTGAATACCACAGGCTTTAAGCGGGATCGGGCGGTGTTTCAGGACTTGCTGTACCAAATCAACCGGCAGCCTGGCGGTTTGAACACACAAAACTCCGAACTACCTTCCGGTCTGCAGTTAGGTACCGGTGTACGTGTGGTCGGCACAGCGAAGCAGTTTGGTCAGGGCAATCTACAGATTACCGAGCAGCCCCTTGATTTAGCGGTTAGTGGTCGCGGCTTTCTGCAGGTGCAGCTCCCGGACGGGCAGACCGCCTACACGAGAGACGGTCAGTTCCAGCTCAACGCTAACGGCGATGTTGTTACACCCGATGGTTATGCACTCCAGCCAA
The DNA here is from genome assembly GCF_023016045.1 of Marinobacter sp. S6332. Lineage (GTDB taxonomy): Bacteria > Pseudomonadota > Gammaproteobacteria > Pseudomonadales > Oleiphilaceae > Marinobacter. The sequence continues at coordinate 29,594 of NZ_JALKAP010000012.1, forward strand.
ACATCAATATCCCAGAGAACGCCACGAGCGTGACCATCGGCAAGGACGGTACAGTCTCTGCCATTACTGACGATCAGGCAGCTCCCGTAGTTCTGGGCCAGATTACTCTGGTGGACTTCATTAATCCTCAGGGCTTACAGGCCATAGGCAACAACCTGTTTAAAGAAACCAATGCCAGTGGTGATCCGGCTGAGGGTGAGCCAGGACTGGCTGGGTTGGGTTCGCTGGAGCAAGGCATGATCGAGTCATCCAACGTAGAAGTGGTTGAAGAGCTGGTGAATATGATTACCACCCAGCGCGCTTACGAGATGAACTCGAAAGTGGTTTCTACCACCGACCAAATGCTCCAGTTTATTACGCAGAATATCGGCTAACCCTATGAAGTTATGGGGTTTGTAATTGTGCGTGAGAGTAAAAATGTGAGGGGAGAACTCATGAAACCGACTACATCAACGTGGTTGACCAGATCGACAGGAACTCTTCTGTTGGTTTGGTTGCTGGTCCTGCTACAGGGATGTACGGCCATGAGCCGGCCTCGGGCCGAGCCTAACGATCCGGCATACGCCCCCGTTCGCGCTCAGGCAATGATGCAGCGTGATCCGGAATCTGGCGCTATTTACCAAAGTTCGCGCAACTATAATTTTTACGGCGATACAGTGGCTCTCAATATTGGTGATGTATTAACCGTCACTCTTAATGAATCCACCCGCGCCAGCAAAAATGCAGAAACCAAGATCAACAAAGACAGTGATATCTCAATGCCGGAACCCAATATTCTGGGTAAGGGTAATTTTGGCATCGCAACGTCCATCAAAAGTGAAAGGGACTTCCAAGGTAAAGCCGAAGCAGATCAGAGCAACAGTCTGGCGGGCAGCATCACCGTAACGGTGACAGAGGTTTTGCCAAACGGCGTACTAAAAGTCCGTGGCGAGAAGTGGATATCACTGACCAACGGCGACGAATATGTGCGGTTGACAGGCCTTGTGCGCCCTCAGGATATCGACCCGGGCAATGTTGTCGCTTCCAGTCGCATAGCCGATGCGCGCATAGCCTACGGCGGCACAGGTGATTTTGATCAGGCGAATCAAATGGGCTGGTTGGCCCGCTTCTTTAACAGCGAGTGGTGGCCCCTATGACTATACGCCGATGCGTAGTGTTTTCGCTGATACTTGCTGTAATGGCGGCACCTGTAATGGCTGATCGCTTAAAGGATCTGGCGCGGATCAAAGGCGTGCGTAATAACCAGCTTGTGGGTTATGGCTTGGTGGTTGGTCTGGATGGAACAGGCGATAAAGCCCCGTTCACCAACCAAACCTTCCGCAACATGATGAACCAGTTCGGGATCACGTTACCAGAGGGCGTTAATCCGAATCTGGCGAACGTAGCGGCGGTAACTGTGAGCGCGAACTTGCCGCCGTTTGCCAAAGCCGGGCAGGAAATAGATATTACCGTATCGTCTATTGGCAACTCAGACAGCCTAAGAGGCGGCACCTTACTGATGTCTCCACTTAAGGGTGCAGACGGCAACGTGTACGCAATGGCGCAGGGCAGCCTTGTTGTGGGTGGGTTCGGTGCCGAGGGTCAAGACGGCTCGCGCATAACTGTAAACGTGCCCAGTGTTGGCCGTATTCCAAACGGTGCAACCATTGAACGCGAAATCGTGTCCCCCTTTACTCAGGGCGACACGATTACGTTTCACTTGATGCGCCCGGACTTCACAACCGCGCGTCGAGTTGTAGAGGTCGTCAATGAGAGTTTGGGCCCGGATATGGCCTATGCCCACGATGCGACATCGATCTCCGTGCGCGCGCCTCGCGATCCCTCTCAGCGAGTTAGCTTTCTTTCCATTTTGGAAAACCTGGAAGTAGATCCCGCAGAAGATGCAGCAAAAGTTGTTATTAATAGCCGTACCGGAACGATTGTTGTGGGGCAGAACGTGAGAGTAAATCCTGCGGCGGTTACTCATGGCAATCTCACCGTTACCATCCAGGAAAACCCAGAAGTTCAGCAGCCCAACCCCTTTGCCGCAGGCACAACCGCGATCGAACAAGATACCCAGATTGCGATTACCGAGGACCCGGCGCGCATGTTCAAGTTTGGACCGGCAGTTACCCTGAATGAGATCGTTCAGGCCGTGAACCAAGTAGGTGCTGCACCGGGGGATGTTATGGCTGTGTTGGAAGCACTCAAACAGGCTGGCGCACTTCGCGCTGAGCTTATTGTTATCTAGGTGATGTGATGCAGGACTATCAGCTTCAACAAGCCAGAGTCTACACCGATTTCAGCGGCCTGAATGCGCTTAAGCACAGCGCGGGGGACGACAAGCTGACAGCGCTGAAGGAAGTGGCACGCCAGTTTGAAAGTATTTTTCTGTCTGAAATGCTGAAGTCCATGCGTAAAGCTGGAGACGTGTTTGCTGAAGGTAATTACCTAAACAGTAACCAATCCGAGATGTATCGCGACATGTTTGATAGCCAGCTGAGCCTTACCATGGCTGGCGGGCAGGGCACAGGCCTTGCCGATGCTCTGGTACGTCAATTGGGTAAAAATATTCCGGGCATAGATCAGGGCGGTAACCCCTTGGCTTCCCATAAAAAGGCCCTTACGGATTATGAGCGCAGTTTGCCGCCTATGTCGCCGCACTTGCCACAAAGGGTTGATGAGGTAGTCGAGGTGGTGGCGAATAAAACAGTAGCGCCTGCTACTGACACTCCTGAGTTACCTGAGCAGTTCGAGTCGCCAGAGCAGTTTGTAAGCGCACTCTTGCCAGTTGCCGAAAAAATCGCTGCAGATACTGGAATCAATCCGAAGCTGATGGTTGCGCAGGCGGCACTGGAGACAGGCTGGGGGCGCCACATGATAAAGGGCGATGCCCGCGAGCCGAGCTATAACCTATTCGGCATCAAAGCCGACAGCCGATGGCAGGGTGATTCGGTGACCATAACTACCACGGAATTTCGTGAGGGGGTGCCCATGAAAGAACGTGCGAATTTTCGGGCCTATCCGGATTACGAGTCCAGCTTTCGTGATTACGTGGCATTTCTGGAATCTAACCCTCGCTACCGAGATGTACTGGCTAGTGCGGATCAACCCGATGTATTTGCCAGAAAGCTGCAGGAAGCTGGCTATGCCACCGACCCGCAGTATGGAGACAAGATCAACAGAATTATGAACCGTGATTCTCTGATGACACTTTCCATGGGCAGCGACTCTATGGGTAATAAGGCCTTGAATGGCGGGGCAGAGGAGCAATAGTTATGGCGGGACTGATTGGTATTGGCCTAACCGGTATCCTTGGCCACCAGAGTGCTCTGAACACTACGGGCAACAATATCACTAACGCTAACACGCCTGGCTACAGCCGTCAGGAGGTGATATTTGAAACCCAGCAGGGACAACGCACGGGTGCCGGTACAATTGGCAAAGGCGTCAGTGTTGTCGATATTCGTCGATTGGCGAATGAGTTTTTGGTTCAGCAGGTTCGAGAAGACAGCACCCTGACCGGAGAGCAGCAAGCGTTAAACAATGAGCTAAGCCGACTGGATAATTTGCTCGGTGGCGAGACCACTGGCCTAAACAATGCTCTGAATAATTTCTTCGCAAGCCTTCAGAACGCCGCAGAAGACCCAACGTCTTTGCCACAGCGCCAATTAGTGCTGAGCGAGGCCCAGCAAGTGGTTAATCGTTTTCAAGCGCTGAGTCAGGAGTTTATCCAGCAGCGGGAATCGGTGAAAACGCAAATGCAGCAAGGCGTTAAGGACGTTAACACCTTGCTAAACAGTATAGCCGATCTCAATTTGGCTATTTCGGAATCTCCGGGTTTGGCGCAGGGCAGAATGCCAAATGAACTGTTGGATCAACGGGACGAAAAGTTACGCCAGCTCTCGGAGTTGGTCAATATTCGGGTAACGGATACCGAGGGGAGTCAGGTAAACGTATCGTTGTCCAACGGATTGTCCCTTGTGATTGGAAATAACGCTGCGAAGCTTGATACACAGCGCAGCGCAGAAGACCCTTCGCGATTGGAGTTCAACCTTACCAACGGCGGCCGCATTCTCAACATTGACGAGCAAATCACTGGCGGAAAACTAGGTGGTTTGAGGCGCTTTGACAGCGAGGCACTGAAACCTGCTTTTGATGAGTTGGGCCGGATCGCCATAGGGCTCGCGTCCAGCTTAAATCATCAGCACGAAATTGGAATGGACCTTGAGGGTGACCTCGGAGGGCTGTTTTTCAACGATGTTAATGCTCTTGCCACCCAGAGAAGCCGCGTTGTGGCCAACGCCAACAATCTTGCGCCAAATAACGGCCAGTTGGCGGTTGAGATTACCGATAGCAGCGAGTTGCCTGCTGGAAGCTGGACCTTGCAGTTCAGCGGAGATGGACGCAACTTTGAGCTTATAGATAAGGCATCCGGAAAAGTGGTCAATCAGGGTCGGTTGCCGGACCCTGTGCAATCTGAAGTCACGATGCCCGGCTTTAATATTCGTGTTGAGGGAGGCACCTTCAATGCTGGCGACAAGTACCTAATTCAGCCCAGCCGCAATGCGGCAGAGTCCATTGGCTTGCAGGTGAGCCGGGAAGAGGACTTGGCGTTTGCGAGCCCGATACGAGCCACTACTGGTGATCAGAACATTGGAACCGGTCAAATCGACCAGGGCACTATGCTGAACGTGCGCAACCCGTTTACCGGCTCGCTGTTGCCGGGATTTCAGACGGCAGGGGAGCTGACGAATGGGCCTTTGACCATTACTTTTGCGCCTGACCCAGGCGATCCTACAGCTCTGGTATTTACGGTAACCGGGCCACCACCAGCCAACACAGTTATTGGTACGCCCAATCAGGCTTACGATCCTGGAATAATAAATACTGTGTTTAGTGGTGATCCGGCAGACGGAGCTGACTATCAGGGATTTCAATTCAAACTGACAGGCAAGCCCGCAGCCGGAGATACGTTTGAGATTGCTTACAACAGCAACGGCGTTTCAGATAATCGCAATGCCGAATTGTTGGCTGCCCTTGGCACTGCCAATATACTGAACGGCAAGAGTCAGAACTTTACCGAGGGCTACGCCGGATTGGTAGAAGACATCGGCGTAAAGACTCGCCAGAGTCAGTTTGATTTGGAGGCCGGAAAGACCCTGTTGGAGCAATCGACGGCTCAAAGGGAGTCAGTTTCAGGGGTTAATCTTGATGAAGAAGCGGGCAGGCTTATTCAGTATCAGGCTGCCTATAACGCCTCGGCACAGGTCATTTCGGTAGCCCAGGATTTGTTCAACACGTTGCTGCAGACGTTCCGGTAAAAGACGAGGTGATGTGACATGATCAGAATTTCATCACAACAGGTGTTTTCAAACGGTATCAACCGGATGCAGGAGCTGAACAGCAACTTGAATAACACGCAACAGCAGATATCCACGGGTAAGCGGGTGAACAAGCCCTCTGATGACCCTGTAGCGGCCGCCCGTATTCTGAAACTGGATCAGGAGCTTTCCCGGGTTAAAACCTATGAGCGCAATGCCAATCTTGCGGATAACCGACTCAGTCAGGAAGAGAATGCTCTAACAAGTGCGGTCGATGTTATTCAGCGCATCCGTGAGCTTACTGTGCAAGCTGGCAACGGGGCTCTGTCGCCCAATGACCGTCGGTCGATTTCTTCTGAACTGAAGGAGCGTTTAGGGCAGCTTGCGAATATCGGGAACACGCGAGATGCTTCTGGCGAATACATTTTTAGTGGATTTCAGGGGTCGGTTCAGGCATTCCAGAAGAACGCTGCCGGTATGTATGAATACAATGGCGACGAAGGCCAGCGAGTTCTGGAAATTGATGACGGTGTGACTGTACCCATTAGCGATAACGGCAAGGACATTTTTATGAGTGTGCCTGCTGCTATCACCGGAGAGTACACCACCAATGCTTCAGGCGGGTTTATTTCTGGCGTAAATCTAGTGAATGAGGCTGCACTTAACGCGGCTTACAGTGGCTCATTTCCAGATGACATTACAATCACTGTCGATGCCGCTAATAATATTCAGGCGCAAGACAGTCTAGGCAATATACTTCCCGTTACCCCGGCCACCTATGAAAGCGGTGAGCCTTTCGTGGTCGCTGGTATAGAGGCAACTATTTCAGGCATGGCACTGGGCTCAACAGATGTTTTTACTTTAAAGGTCAATGAAAAGCAGTCAGTGTTTGGCACCATCGAAAACCTCATTTCTGGCCTCGAATCGTTGGACAAGGGGACTCCGGAAGGTCGAGCTCAGTACGATGATATGGTAGCTCAGTCGCTCGTTAACCTCGATAACGCCCAAGAGAGCTTCATTCTGAAGCAAACTGAACTTGGAGGGCGCATGAATGCGGTGGAATCCACCAAGAGTTTCCTTGCAGATTCTTCGGTGTACTCCAATGAAATCCGCTCGCAACTGCAAGATGTGGATTATGCAGAAGCGATCAGCAATCTTAGCTTCCAGAGCTTTGTTCTGCAGGCTGCACAACAGTCTTTTGCGCAGGTTTCCCAGCTGTCGCTATTCGACCGATTGTAATTACAGGGATTTTTTTAAAACTAGCGCGATCTGTGTATTGCTTTCACGATCAAGCTAAGTATAATTCCCCCACTCTTCGTTGGCGGCGTGGTGAAATTGGTAGACACGACGGATTCAAAATCCGTTGCTAGAAATAGCGTGGCGGTTCGAGTCCGCCCGCCGCTACCATACTAAAGTCGCGTAATGCGGCGTCGTGAACAGCCCAGTCCATGAACGTCTCCGATTTTCATTTTGATCTCCCGGATGAACTCATCGCCCGGTACCCTCTCAGGGAGCGTAGCGCTTCCCGTCTACTATGTCTTGATGGCATGTCCGGCGATACTGCACACCGGTATTTTACTGACCTACCGGATCTCCTGCAGCCCGGCGACCTCCTTGTATTCAACAATACCCGTGTTATTCCGGCGCGCCTATTCGGTAAAAAAGAAACCGGTGGTCAAGTTGAAGTGCTTGTTGAGAGAGTGGCCGGCGAACACCAGCTTATTGCCCATGTCCGTGCGTCTAAAGCACTGAAGGGCGGACAGAAGGTCATTCTTGAGGATGGCAGTGCGCTGTGTATGACAGGGCGAAGCGACGCCTTGTTCCATCTTGAAAGCGAGGCCGGTGAGCCGGTTTTGGATCTGCTGGAGCGCATCGGGCACATGCCTTTGCCGCCTTATGTTGATCGCCCTGATGAATCAGAAGATCGCGAGCGGTATCAAACTATCTACGCGAAGGAAGCTGGTGCCGTAGCAGCACCGACCGCAGGTCTGCATTTTGATGAGGCTGTATTGCAAGCGCTGAAAGCGCGAGGTGTCGAAAGCACCTACGTTACTCTTCACGTAGGGGCTGGCACCTTTCAACCGGTTCGCGTAGATCGCATAGACGAGCATGTGATGCACAGTGAAATAGTGCACGTGCCGGAGGAAGCGGTCGAGGCGGTAGAACGCACCCGAGCCCGCGGTGGCCGAGTAGTTGCTGTGGGAACAACCTCGGTACGATCTCTCGAATCTGCAAGCCGGGGCGGTCATTTGAAGGCTTTTCGGGGCGAGACGGATATTTTTATTCATCCGGGCTACCGGTTCCAAACAGTAGATGCATTGGTGACCAATTTTCACTTGCCTGAATCCACCCTCATTATGCTGGTCAGCGCATTCGCGGGATATGAGCATGTTATGCATGCCTACCACGAAGCGGTGACTGAGATATACCGGTTTTTCAGTTATGGCGATGCCATGTTTATAACCGCGAAGGAGCCTAGTATGGGTATGCTGCTTGGCGAAACGGGCGAGTCTGCAGGGCCAGACAGCACTCAAACAACCAACATCGGAGATACACCGTGAGTCAGTCTTGTTTCATGTCCTTTGAAAAATTGGGCGAAGATGGCCTTGCCCGGCGCGGCAGACTCACTTTTCCCCGGGGTACGGTTGAGACGCCAGCGTTTATGCCTGTAGGTACCTACGGCACGGTAAAGGGAATGCTTCCCCGTGATATCCATGAGATCGGCGCAGAGATTATTCTTGGAAATACATTCCACTTGATGTTGCGTCCGGGAACAGAAGTGATAAAAGCCCACGGCGACCTTCATGATTTTACCCAGTGGAAAGGGCCAATACTTACGGATTCCGGCGGCTTCCAAGTATTCAGCTTGGGCGACATGCGCAAAATTACCGAAGAGAAGGTAACGTTTCGTTCTCCGGTAGATGGATCTCCTGTGGAGTTGTCACCGGAAATTGCAATTCAGGTTCAGCGGGATCTTGGCTCTGACATTGTGATGATCTTTGATGAGTGTACGCCCTACCCAGCAACGGAGAAGCAGGCGAGAGAATCCATGGAGCTTTCCCTGCGCTGGGCTAAGCGCAGTAAAGACGCTCACGGAGATAGCCCTTCGGCGCTGTTTGGCATTGTTCAGGGCGGCATGTACGAATCCCTTCGGGACCGCTCACTGGAAGGTCTTACGGATATCGGCTTTGACGGCTACGCTATCGGTGGTCTTTCCGTTGGTGAGCCAAAAGAGGACATGATTCGCATACTCGACCACCTGCCAACCAAGATGCCAGCAGACAAGCCCCGGTATCTCATGGGCGTTGGTCGGCCAGAGGATCTCGTGGAAGCGGTACGACGTGGCGTGGATATGTTCGATTGCGTGATGCCTACAAGAAATGCCCGCAATGGCTACTTGTTCACATCTACCGGGATCGTCAAGATCCGAAACGCCAGACATCGCCACGATACTGCACCTCTGGATCAGCAGTGTGACTGTTATACCTGCAAGAATTTCTCGAGAAGCTACCTATATCATCTTGATAAGTGTGGAGAAATGCTGGGCTCGCAACTGAATACCATTCACAACCTCCGATACTACCAGAACCTGATGGCTGGATTGCGCGGGGCCATTGAAGCAGGTACATTGTCGGGCTTTATAAATGACTTCTATGCTCTGCGCGGCGAGACAGTGCCAGCCATGGGTAATGAGTAAAACCTTTTGCTTAATCAACGGAGAGTTTTAATGAAATCAGTTAAGTTGTTTTTGATCGGTCTCATAGCGATGATGCCCACACTGGCAATGGCTCAGGCGGCTGGCCAGCCTGGCGGCATGGGCGTTATGGGCCAAGTTATTTTCTTTGCTGGCTTTATTCTGATTTTCTATTTCCTGATCTGGCGCCCCCAGTCCAAGCGTGCGAAAGAGCACAAAGCATTGATGTCTGGTCTTAATAAAGGTGATGAAGTGGTTACCTCTGGCGGCATCGCCGGAAAGATCACCAAAGTAACAGACGACTTTATCGTTGTTGAGATTTCCAACAACGTAGAGGTAAAGGTACAGAAAGTGGCTGTTGCTGCTGCGCTGCCCAAAGGTACGCTCAAAGATATCTGAGCAAGGAGTCTCTGGTCGGCCCTGATACCTGCCGGCCCGAACCTTTCTGGCTGAAACACCACGGCCAGCTTCCGGGCTGGCTACAAGGGATCCTATGCTGAACAAGTACCCGCTTTGGAAAAACCTGATTATCCTGATCGCGATCGTGATCGGGTTCATCTACGCCTTACCCAATTTATTTCCCGATGACTACGCCGTGCAAATTACCGGCGCCCGTAGCAGTACCGAAGTGAACGCCGCTGTGCTTGAAAGAGCCGTAAAAGCGCTGGAGTCGGATGGCATCGAGGTTAAAAGTAGTACGCTTGAGGATCGGGACGCTCTTATCCGACTAACCAGTTCTGACGACCAATTGCGTGCTCGCCCTGCGGTGCAAGCCGCTCTCGGAAGAGACTATCTTGTCGCGCTTAATATGGCGCCTTCCACGCCAGCCTGGCTGAAGAGTGTGGGGGCAGGGCCGATGAAGCTTGGTCTCGATTTGCGCGGCGGTGTTCACTTTTTGCTTGAAGTCGACATGGATACTGCGGTTGGCCAAAGACTTGAGGCCGTGTCTGGCCAAATTAAACGCGAACTTCGCGAGGAGCGCATCCGCTATCGGGGCGGTGATATAAAAGGCACTCGCGACATTGTTCTGAGTTTTCGTGATGAGGGTACTCGCACCGAGGCCTTTGACCTGATTAAGCGCCAGTACAACGAGTTCTTACTAGATCAAAGAACCGAAGGCGATGAGCTGCAAATCGTGCTTACCCTGTCAGAAGCTGAAGTCAGTGCTATTCGCAAGTACGCTCTGGAGCAGAACCTGACCACTATTCGCAATCGAGTGAACGAACTCGGTGTAGCGGAACCCTTAGTCCAGCAACAGGGTTCCGACCGAATTATTGTTGAGCTTCCTGGTGTTCAAGATACCGCACAAGCTAAGCGGGTTTTGGGCGCGACAGCAAATCTCGAGTTTCGCATGGAGGCCCGCCAAGACGCAGCCTCTAGCGAGACTGAACAGTTCAGCTTCCGGGACGAGCGCCAGCGTACGGCTCGCCTAGAGCGTGACGTAATTGCTACTGGTAACAACGTTGCCAATGCGCAGCAGGCTTTTGATGAAAATGGTCAGCCGCAGGTGAGTATTACCATGGACTCGGTGGGTGGCGACCTTATGAATCGTGCTACTCGCAACGCCATCGGTCGACGTATGGCGGTTCTGTTTATCGAATTCCGCACGGAAACCGAAACCAAAATGGTAAATGGTGAGCCGGTGGAATCTGAGAAGCGGGTTGTAGAAAAAGGGATTATTAGTCTGGCGACTGTTCAGTCCGCGTTAGGCAGCAGCTTCCGTATCACGGGGCTGGATTCCATTCCTGAGGCTTCGGAACTCGCGCTTCTCCTGCGCGCTGGTGCTCTTGCTGCGCCCATGTATTTCGTACAGGAGCGCACCATTGGGCCAAGCCTAGGGCAGAAAAATATCGACGCTGGCATGATGTCTGTCGGGCTTGGGTTTATTCTCGTTCTACTTTACATGCTGGTTTACTATCGCGGGTTTGGTGTTGTGGCGAATATCGCGCTCACCGTAAACCTGATGCTGTTGATTGCCTGCATGTCCATACTCTCTGCCACGCTAACGCTACCGGGTATTGCCGGTATCGTGTTGACTGTAGGTATGGCTGTGGATGCAAACGTGTTGATATTCGAGCGGATAAAGGAGGAGCTTAAATCTGGTATATCGCCGCAATTGGCTATCAATTCCGGCTATTCCCGCGCTTTCGTGTCTATTTTTGATGCCAATATCACTACGTTGCTGGTGGCTATTATTCTCTTTGCGATGGGCTCCGGTCCGGTAAAAGGGTTTGCGGTGACGCTGTGCATCGGCATTCTGACGTCCATGTTCTCAGGGCTGATGGTTAGCCGGAGCATCGTTAACATGGTATACGGCGGCCGCAGGGTCGAGAAATTGTCGATCGGAGGAAAGCTCGCCAATGTCTGATGATCAAAAGCAAGCATTTGATTTTATGGGGCTCAGGAAGGTCGCTTCTGCGATCTCCATTATTCTGGTAGTGGCGTCCATCGCGCTGTTGGGAGTACGAGGCTTAAACTTTGGCATGGATTTTACCGGCGGTACCTCGGTTGAGGTCGAATATGCTCAAGCGCCGCAACTGGATGAAGTTCGCTCCACACTCACAGAAGCTGGGTATGATCAGTTTGTGGTGCAGAATTTTGGCGCCGATACAATTGTTCTGGTACGTTTGTCGGAATCCGGTAATGACCAATTGGCACTTGAGGTTGTGGATACGCTGTCCGCGACTGGAGACGAGCTGAAGCTGATAAGCTCCGAGTTTGTTGGGTCGCAGGTCGGTGATGAGCTCAAAGAGGACAGTGGTCTTGGGCTTTTGCTGGCGCTTGTGGTTGTGCTCATCTATGTGGGTATGCGGTTCCAGTTCAAGTTTGGTATTGCATCTGTGGTGCCTTTGGCTCACGACGTTATTATCATCCTCGGAATCTTTGCGCTGTTTCAGTGGACGTTCGACCTAACCGTGCTGGCAGCTTTGTTGGCGGTAATCGGTTATTCCCTGAACGATACCATCGTTGTGGCAGACCGCATCCGTGAAAACTTCCGCAAGATGCGGGTGGGCGATTCATGGGAGATCATCAATGAATCTATTCACCAAACCATCGCCCGTACTATCAATACATCCGGTACCACCTTGGTGGTTTTGTTGGCGTTGTACTTTTTAGGCGGTGAGGCGATTAATAACTTCGCTCTTGCGTTGATAATCGGTGTTGTAGTGGGTACCTACTCATCTATCTATGTTTCTGCGAATCTGCTGATGGTTATGGGCGTGTCTCGTGAAGATCTCATGGTTCCTGCCAAAGAAGGTGTGGAGGGTTCCGAGGAGGAAGAGCAGCCGCCCGAATGGCTCAATCGCATGTAATAATGTTGCGTCCGGACTGATGTCCAGGCACAAAAAAACCGCCACTGTTTTAATCAGTTGGCGGTTTTTTTGTGCCTGATATCGGGCTGTGATGTTAGCCCGAGTGCTCAGGTTAGCTAGGCATGCGGCCTCGGAAGGGGTGTAGAGCCTTCAGGACTTCACGGAACAACTTCGGGTTGGCGACCACGAGTTGCCGCGCTTTATCTGTTGATGGGTTGCCTGAAAAGTCGGCAGTCAGTGCGCCGGATTCCATGGCCAGAACTACGCCTAAGTCCAAGTCCACTGCGTCGGGGCGGAAAATAACAGCAGCATCCAGAAGGCCGGCTGAAACTCGTGCAATATCCAGCACCACACAGCCAGACGTGCGGAACATGGATGAGTTTTGCGCCAGCACTGCGGCCATCTCACCCCAAAGAAGCGGATCGTCGCTTTGGCGAGCCTGATCAAGCAGGTTAGTTGCAAAAGCCGCCTTTTCAGCATGCTTAACGTCTGAAACTCTTACTCTACGGCTGTTTAGCGCAGCGCCACGACCACGGCTGGCAGAGTATTCTTCGCCGGTAACCGGGTTTACGATCAGTAGATTCTCAGTACGGTTGTTCTTCTTCTGCGCCAAAGCCAGAGCGAACTCGGGAATGCCTCGCAGGAAGTTTTCGCGGCCCAAAACTGGGAAAATATGCCAGCTTCGTTCGGTTGTACCGGCATCTGATTCGTTCAGAGGCGCGATGGTATGATCTTTGTAAGCCTTTTCGAGTTGCTCTGCAAAGTTGTCATAAATGGATTGCTCGACCCGGTCCAACTGGCGGCGACGTTCGTCGTCATCCTTACCGATGGGCTCCTGGCGCTCGAAGTGGGCTTTCAGGTAATCCGACCCCTGACGCGCGACGCGCAGGGCCATTTTGATAGCTGGTTGCATCTGAGTGTTCGTTATCCGGGTGTGTGAAGGCCGAGTATGATAGCAAAAGATCACCCTCCTTGTATGTTTTTTGGCTCAGGAAAAGCACGGATTACACCTAGTCAGGGAATATCCGGGGCGCAGAAAGAGAGTGCTTTCTGGTATCATGCACGCCCTTAAATTTTAACTTTGGGCCAGCCGCCAATGCATAAGCCATCTCCGCCTCTGGAAGGGCCGGACGCGTTTCAGGATAACATCCGGATTGTCCTTGTCGAGACCTCTCATTCGGGAAATATCGGGGCCGTTGCCCGAGCAATGAAAAATATGGGACTGGCCAATTTATGGCTGGTTAACCCGAACTCTTTTCCGGACGAAGCGTCCTATGCCCGTGCGGCTGGAGCTTCCGACATACTCGACAGAGCACAGGTAGTGCCCACTTTGGACAAGGCGCTGGAAGATTGCGTGATGGTTATGGGAACCAGCGCGAGAGGGCGAAAAATACCTTGGCCTGTTATGCCTCCACCGGAAGCTGCTGCCATTGCGGCAGAGAATAGTCAGCGTGGTTCCATCGCTTTGGTTTTTGGGCGGGAAAATCATGGGTTGAGCAATGATGAGCTCCATCTTTGCCATTACCACATCCATATTCCCTCAAACCCAGATTATAGTTCTCTGAACCTCTCTATGGCGGTTCAAATCATGTGTTATGAGTTGCGGATGCTGTATTTGCGCAGCCTTGAAGAATCTGAGGGTAGCCCTTATTTAAGATCGATGGAGTCTCCTGGCGATGCAGGTTGGGATGTTCCTCTTGCTAAAGTGGGCGATGTTGAGGGCTTTTTTACCCACCTTGAGCAAACCTTGCATGATGTGGATTTTCACCGGCGCGATAACCCAAGACAGCTAATGTCCCGGCTGCGCAGGCTGTTCCAGCGGGCAAAGCTTGATCAGATGGAAATCAATATTCTCCGGGGTATTCTGAGCGCGGTGCAGAAATCTGCAGGCGTTTCCGGAAACACTAAACCAACACAGGCCGGTAAAGAGTCTACCGGACAGGAAAGTGGCCATGTTTAGGCATTTACGTGAAGATATAAACAGCGTTTTTCATCGGGATCCTGCCGCCAGAAATACCTTTGAGGTGCTTACCAACTATCCGGGCCTGCATGCCTTGTTGATTCACCGCTTCTCCCATTGGCTGTGGAATGCTGGACTGAAGTGGTTGGCCCGCACTATTTCCACTTTAGCTAGATGGTTCACGGGCATAGAGATTCACCCTGGCGCGACAATTGGCCGACGGTTCTTTATCGATCACGGGATGGGTGTGGTGATAGGTGAGACCACGGTTATAGGTGATGACGTCACCCTGTATCAGGGGGTTACCCTCGGCGGAACTAGCTGGAATAAGGGTAAGCGCCACCCTACGATTGGTGACGGAGTGGTAGTTGGTGCCGGAGCAAAAATATTGGGGCCTTTTGAGGTGGGAGCGGGAGCCAAGATTGGTTCTAATTCCGTTGTTACCAAAAGCGTTCCCGAAGGCGCGACTGTGGTTGGCATACCGGGCCGGATAATCGTAAGACAGAAATTCGAAGATGACGCGCGTCGCAAAATAATGGAAGAGCGCATGGGCTTTGACGCCTATGGCGTAACCGAAGAAATGCCGGACCCAATGGCTCGATCAATGCGGGCCTTGCTGGATCATATGCATGCGGTGGATGATCGCATCGAAATCATGTGCAAAGCCCTGCGCAAAGTGAATAGTGAGTACCAGAATGGCGAGCTGCCCGTTCTGGACGAAGACGATTTTGATTGTGTGCGTGATGAGAAAGAGGGTCAGGGCTGAATACTTGACTGAATTACTTGGTCAATTCATACTCAGGCTCCTATATTGAGATTCAATCCCATCACGGGGCTGATGCCATGAAGTTGACTACAAAAGGCCGCTACGCTGTTACGGCTATGCTGGATCTTGCTCTCCACGGGGGGCAGGGGCCGGTAACGCTAGCGGATATTTCAGCCCGTCAGGAAATTTCACTTTCCTACCTGGAGCAACTCTTCTCACGCCTTCGCCGCCAGCAGTTGGTGGCTAGCGTTCGTGGGCCAGGCGGTGGTTACCGTTTGAGTCGCGGAGCTGCCGACATCTACATTGCCGATGTTGTTGACGCAGTAAGTGAGTCACTCGACACCACAAGATGTGGGAATAAAGGCGACTGTCAGAATGGCGAGAAATGCCTGACTCACCACCTATGGTCTGATCTTAGCGACCAGATTCATCAGTTTCTCAGTGGGATTAGCCTCGGAGACCTGATGGAAAGACATGAAATCCGCCAAGTTGCGGACAGACAGAATCGCCGTCAGGCCGATGGGGATTCCGACACGATTAACACCGAGCGTCTGAAAGATCAGGCGCCCGCCTGAATCAAGCCTCTGTAATTTATGAAAAAGCCCGTATACCTCGATTACGCGGCAACGACGCCCGTTGATCCCGCTGTCGCTGAAGAAATGATCAAATACCTCACGCCGGATGGTGTTTTTGGTAACCCGGCTTCTCGCTCTCATGGCTTTGGCTGGCAAGCAGAAGCTGCCGTCGAGGCAGCTAGAGGTCAAGTAGCAAGCCTCATCCACGCAGATCCTCGCGAAATTGTTTGGACTTCCGGCGCAACTGAATCGGACAATCTTGCTATCAAAGGTGCGGTTACCGGTCGCGAAAAAGCGCACGTTGTAACATCAAAAATCGAGCATAAAGCGGTTGTTGATACCTGTAAGTGGCTTGAAACACGCGGTGTTGAGGTTACCTGGCTAGAGCCGGGCAGTGATGGCGTGGTGTTGCCTGAGCAAGTCTTCGAAGCCCTTAGGCCGGAAACCTCGCTGGTTAGCCTGATGCTTGTAAACAATGAGCTGGGGTCTGTGAACGATATAGCCACTATTGGTAAAGAGTTGCGCGAGCGCGACATTTTGTTTCATGTGGATGCAGCTCAGGCTGCCGGCAAGCTTCCTGTGGATGTTACGGAATTGTCGGTGGATCTCATGGCACTTTCCGGCCATAAAGTATACGGGCCCAAAGGCGTGGGGGCTCTTTATGTAAGGCGTTCTCCGGACGTGCGCATAGAGGCGCAAATTCACGGTGGAGGCCATGAGCGTGGTATGCGATCCGGTACCTTACCAACCCACCAAATAGTCGGCATGGGAAAAGCCTTTGCTATCGCACAGAGCACCCTTGACGAGGAAGCCCGCCTGCTGGAAAGCCTGCGCGCGTCGTTTTTGCAGGGGCTGAGCGGACTCTCGGGAGTGACACTCAATGGCTCTGAAGTTTCTCGTGTCCCCGGTATTATTAATCTGTCCTTTGATGGTGTGAACGCGGAATCTCTCATGCTGGGCTTGCGGAATTTGGCGGTATCATCCGGCTCCGCCTGTGCTTCAGCAACTATTGAGCCTTCTTATGTGCTTCGAGGTATTGGGCTGAGCGATGAGCAGGCCCATAGGGCACTACGGTTTTCTGTTGGTCGCTACACAACGCCCGACGAAATGGCTTTTGCCAGCGCGCAAATTGTTGATGTTGTTACCCGCCTTCGCGCAGTGCGGTAGGCAGTGGGCCTTTGACTGCGTATAATCGCAGGCCTGAAATTTACCTGAATCTCATTAACCTCAACCCTACTGGAGAAATACCATGGCTAACGAACGTACGCTTTCCATCATCAAGCCCGATGCAGTTGCAAAAAATGTTATCGGTGAGATTTACAGCCGTTTCGAGAAGGCTGGCCTGAGCATTGTTGCATCGCGCATGATGCACCTTACCCAAGAGCAGGCTGAAGGCTTCTATGCAGAGCACAAAGAGCGTCCGTTCTTTAACGATCTGGTTGCATTTATGACGTCTGGCCCGGTTGTTGTTCAGGTTTTGGAGGGCGAAGGCGCTATCCTTAAAAACCGTGACTTGATGGGTGCTACCAACCCGAAAGAAGCTGATGCTGGCACAATTCGCGCCGATTTCGCCACATCAATCGATGCTAACGCGGTACATGGTTCTGACTCTGCTGAGTCTGCAGAGCGTGAAATCGCATACTTCTTCAATGACAACGAAATCTGCCCGCGCGGTTGATTTTGTTGGTCGGGGTTGCCAAAGGCAGCCCCGCATTGGTTATCTGATCGAGGTTATAAAATGACAGCGGCCGCTGAAAAAACCAACCTTCTGGGAATGCCGAGAGACAAGCTTGAGGCTTTCTTCGAAACCTTGGGTGAAAAACGTTTTCGCGCTACTCAGTTGCTGCAATGGATGCACCAGCGCGGTGTGGATGACTTCGATCAAATGACCAATGTGAGTAAATCCCTGCGGGACAAACTCAAGCAAGTTGCCGTGATTCGCGGCCCGGAAGTTGTTTACGACGAAACGTCAAAAGACGGTACCCGTAAGTGGGTCATGCGTATGGACAACGGCAACAGTGTAGAAACTGTGCTTATCCCAGACGGTGAGCGCGGCACTTTGTGCGTGTCTTCGCAAATTGGCTGCACCCTTGACTGTACGTTTTGTTCCACCGGTAAGCGCGGTTTTAACCGTAATCTGACTGCCGCAGAAATTATTGGGCAGGTGTGGGTTGCGCGTAAAGCTTTTATGCCGTTTGAGCCGGGCCCGGATAGGCCAATCACCAACGTTGTGATGATGGGGATGGGTGAACCCCTGATGAACTTTGACAACGTGGTAGATGCCATGAACCTGATGATGGAAGATCTCGCATACGGTATCTCCAAACGGCGGGTAACACTGAGTACTTCCGGCGTTGTTCCGGGCATTGATCGTCTTGCGGAAGTTACGGATGTTTCACTGGCCATTTCGCTGCATGCACCCAATGATGAGCTACGAAACAAGCTGGTACCGCTTAACAAAAAATACCCTATCGCAGAGCTTCTGGCGGCTACAAAACGTTATTTCAGCCGTCTTCCTGAAAAACGTAAAGCGACGATAGAATATACGGTTATCGAGGGAATGAACGATAAACCGGAGCACGCTCACGAGCTGGCGGAATTGCTACGTGATCTTCCATGCAAGATCAATCTCATTCCCTTTAACCCGTTCCCCGAGAGCGACTTCCGCCGGCCGAGCATGAATGCGACCCGGCGCTTTCAGGCTGTTCTTAACGAAGCGGGTTATGTCGCTACAATCAGAACAACCCGTGGCGACGATATAGACGCGGCTTGTGGCCAGTTGGTGGGGCAGGTGGAAGATCGAACCCGTAGAAGTCAGCGGTATATTAATGTTCAACAGGTGAACACCTGAGTGGGCACTTGCCACGATTAACCAGCGAGGAACGCATTCTGTGCTTATAAGATCGGTACATAAACACTTTGCTGTCTTGGCAGCCTTGCTGGTCGCTCTTTTGGTCACCGGGTGTGTTACCACAACAGATAGCCGTTTTTCACGTGAGGCGGATCGCCAAAAAGCGGTTGAAAACTACGTTCAGCTCGCCTCTGCGTATATTGGTCAGGGTAACATCGAGCGCGCGCGACACCATCTGGACAGGGCACTGGAGCTTGAGCCCGATAGCCCCCAAGCTCTCGCAACTTTAGGGTTGATCTATAACAGCGATGGTGAACCCGAGCTTGCCGAAAAGAGCTTTAAAAGGGCGATTTCCGAAGACTCCAAATACACCCGTGCGCGGGTGTATTATGGTGCGTTTCTCTACGCACAAGGTCGGCTGGAGGAGTCGCGTGACCAGTTTCGTGCGGCTTCCAAAGATACAGACTATAAAGATCGCGGTTCCATTTTCTACAATCTGGGTATGACGCAGGAGCGCCTTGGGCAACAAACAGAAGCAATTGCTTCGTATCGTCGCGCTTCAGAATTGACGCGTGGCGATCCGCGTTCCTTGCTCTCGCTCTCTCGGGTGATGGTTGAGTCAGGCGATGTGGCGGGTGCATCGCGTTATTACAGGCGTCTGCTAGTAATCATGCAGCGTAATCCGAAATTGAAGCATTCACCCGAGAGCCTCTTTACAGGTATTCGTATTGCACGGCACTTAGGAGACAGGAATCAAGAAGCCAGCCTGAGGCTGCAATTGAAAAACAATTACCCGGAGTCAGTAGAGTACCAACAATACAAGGCGCTGATTTCTAATGACAAGTGAAGACAATCAACACAGTGCAGGGAATGAATCCGTTGGCCAGCAGCTGAAGAAGGCAAGGGAAAAGCAGGGTTTAAGCGTTTCCCAAATTGCTGAAGCACAGCATTTACGAAACGGCGTTATTCAAGCAATCGAAAGCGGTGATTACAAGCAAATAGATAGCGAGCTCTTTCTCAAGGGTTATGTCCGTACCTATGCCAAACAGGTGGGGCTCAACGCCGATTCTATCATTGCCGACCTCAACATTGAGCTAGAGCCCGCACGCCTTCAAAAAGCACGGGAATTGGAAGCCAACCCGCTGGTTAATATTGAACGCCGCAGACGCAGAAAGCGTAGAATCGCTAAGTTGCTGTTACTGATCATAGTAGCTGCGATTATCGCCGCCGTAGTTGTCAGGGTGGTTTTGCCGAAGCTCAACCCTGAAGATGTAGGTGAGGAACTGTCTGCGGTAACAGACCCAGCACCTGAGGTGAAAACGCCGGAGCCACTGCTGGAACCCGAGCAAAACATTAGCGGATCTGAAACTACCGGCTATGACAATGTTGATGCTGAGCCTGAGCCTGAGCCTACCTCTGTGGTTGGTGTCTCTGCCGATAAACAACTTGATTCGGATGTTGAGCCTGCACAGCCCGAATTAGCCGAGCAGGTGCCCGTTGTAGCTGAAGTTATTGAACCTGTTTTGGCGCAGCCGTCTGTCAGCGAACCGGCAGGCCCGGTATCGGGAGTATTGGAAATCGAGTTTACCGGGGACTGCTGGGTTCAGGTGCGCGATGCAAGCGGCAACCGCCTTGCAAGTTCACTGCAAAGAGCAGGAGACAAGCTGCAGGTTTCCGGCGAAGCCCCGCTAAAAGTAGTAATCGGTGCTGTTGATACGGTTGCTGCCATCAGCTTTCAGGGCGAACCTGTGGACATAGGTGGCTTTCCTGTGGTGAACAACCGCTCAGAGTTCACGCTGACAATCTGATTATTTTATTGCACTTACCTATTTCGGTCGTAAGCACATGAAACACGAATCCCCGATCAAGAGACGCAAATCCCGCCAAATTATGGTTGGGAACGTACCTGTTGGTGGTGATGCGCCAATTGCGGTCCAGAGCATGACCAACACCAATACCTGTGATGTGGATGCCACGGTGGGCCAGATAACTGCTTTGCAAGATGCGGGTGCCGACATTGTCCGAGTATCTGTACCTTCCATGGAGGCCGCCGACGCCTTCGGGAAGGTCAGAGAGCGAGTGTCCTTGCCGTTAGTTGCAGACATTCACTTCGATCATAAAATCGCGTTACGGGTTGCGGAGCTTGGGGTTGACTGTCTGCGTATCAACCCCGGCAATATAGGCCGTGAAGATCGCGTGAGTGCTGTAATCAGCGCCTGTCGTGACGGCAATATACCCATGAGAATAGGCGTAAATGCCGGTTCTCTTGAAAAAGAACTGCAGCGTAAATATGGGGAACCCACAGCGGATGCGCTGGTTGAATCGGCGATGCGCCACATCGATATTCTTGACCGGCATGACTTTCAGAACTTTAAAGTTAGCCTTAAAGCGTCTGAAGTATTCATGACAGTTGACGCCTACCGTAAAATTGCGACCCAAATTGACCAGCCCCTACATCTTGGCATCACCGAAGCCGGGGGCCTCCGATCAGGCACGGTTAAGTCATCTATTGGCCTTGGTATGCTTTTAATGGATGGCATCGGCGATACCATCCGAGTGTCCCTAGCAGCGGATCCGGTACAGGAAATCAAGGTGGGCTTCGACATCCTCAAAAGCCTACGTTTGCGTAGTCGGGGCATTAACTTTATTGCTTGTCCAAGTTGCTCTCGCCAGAACTTCGATGTTATTCAGACCATGAACGATCTTGAAGTGCGTTTAGAAGATGTAAACGAATCGTTGGACGTTGCCATAATCGGCTGCATTGTGAATGGTCCCGGTGAAGCCAAAGTGGCTGACATAGGTCTAACCGGGGGGAGCCCTAAAAACCTGTTTTACAGAGGCGGAAAACCAAACCAAAAACTTGATAATGCCAACCTGACGGATGATCTTGAGCGGCTAATACGTGAAGAGATCGCCCGTAAAAAAGAACAGGAAGAGTCCATTATCGCGCGCTCAGACAAGTGAACGGTTCACTTCGTTAGGCACGACTATCCAGAAAGCATTAAGGGTTTACATTGGCTAAGATTCAGGCAATACGTGGGATGAACGATATCCTGCCAGAGCAAACACCGGTCTGGCAGTTTGTTGAGTCCACGGCGCGCAAAGTGTTGCGGCAATATGGTTATCAAGAAATTCGGATGCCCATTGTAGAGCAGACAGATCTGTTCAAGCGTTCCATAGGTGAAGTGACAGACATCGTTGAAAAAGAGATGTATACCTTTGAGGATCGCAACGGCGACAGCTTGACATTGCGGCCCGAGGGCACTGCCGGATGCGTTCGTGCGGCTGAAGAGCACGGCTTATTATTCAACCAGACTCGCAGGTTGTGGTATACGGGGCCCATGTTCCGGCACGAGCGTCCGCAAAAAGGGCGGTATCGCCAGTTCCATCAGATTGGCGTTGAGTGCTTTGGTATTCAAGGCCCGGATATTGATGCGGAACTACTGATTCTTACCGCCAGGCTCTGGCAAGAGTTAGGGCTTGGTAATCATGCTCGCCTAGAGATCAACTCTATTGGCTCATCGGCTGCGCGCAAAGAGTTTCGTAGTGCCTTAGTGGATTATTTGAGCCAGTTCAAAGCGGAACTTGATGAAGACAGCCAAAGGCGGTTGGAGACCAACCCGCTCCGTATTCTGGATACCAAAGATCCCGGGACCCGCAAGTTGCTCGCAGATGCGCCGCGTCTGGAAGACTATCTTGATGAGGAATCGCGGGACCACTTTGCCCGGTTAAAAGATCTGTTGGATGCGGCCGGCATTGTCTACACCGTCAATCCGGCCCTTGTGCGCGGTCTTGATTACTATGGTAAGACGGTTTTTGAATGGGTAACTGAGAGCCTTGGCGCTCAGGGTACTATTTGCGCAGGTGGTCGTTACGATGGTTTGGTAGAGCAACTTGGTGGAAAGCCTACAACGGCCGTTGGTTTTGCCATGGGTCTTGAACGCCTTATCTTGTTGCTGGACACCTTGGGGTTGGTGCCTGAAGAAGCTAACAGCAATGCAGATGTCTATGTAACGGCTATGGGTGACACAGCCATAGCGCCTGCGTTGGCGCTTGCCGAAAACTTGCGTAATCAGCTTCAAGGTCGAATCGTTATCAGCCATTGTGGTGGTGGCAGTTTCAAAAGCCAGATGAAAAAAGCGGATAAAAGTGGTGCCCGTTACGCAGTCATTCTTGGCGAAATCGAAGTAGAGAACGCAACAGTAGGCCTTAAACCACTGCGTTCAGATGAAGAACAGACCAGTGTGCGTCAGGCTGACCTAGCAACTGTGCTTGCGAAAGCTCTGACGAACTGATTCGCACAACTATAAAAGTAAAAACCTATTACAGGAGTTATCATGGCGGAACTGCGCACCGAAGAAGAACAGGTACAGGCGATAAAAGACTGGTGGAAAAAAAATGGCAGTTCTCTGCTGATTGGTATCGGTGCCGCTCTTGCAATTGTATTTGGCTGGCAGGCTTGGCAAAACCATCAGGACCAGCAGCGTGCCGAAGCCGCTAACCAGTTTGCAAGTCTGTTGAATGCCTTTAGCAATCAGGCAGATGAAACTGCAGGTGAAACTGTTGCCTTTGTTGCGAATACTCTGCGTGAGGATTATACCGACAGCGCCTATGCCGTATACGGCAACCTGATTCTGGCGCGTCAGCAATTGGTTGAAGACAACGATGCGGAAGCGGCCATTGGTTCATTGCAATGGGCGCTAGAGAAAGCAGGGGAGCACAAAGCGCTGTCTTTGGTGGTGCGTAATCGCCTTGCTCGCGCCCAGTTCTCTGCAGAACGTTATGATGATGCACTGGCCACCATAGATAGCGCCGGAAGCATAGATAACACCGGAGCTTTTGCAGCGATTTTCTCCGAATTGCGTGGCGATATTCTGTTAGTGCAGGGCGACAAGAAAGGTGCTCGAGAGGCTTATCTGGCCGCCCGCGAGCAAAGCCAGCAAGGTCGCAGTGGCATTTTGGAACTCAAGTTGTCTGATCTCGGTGTTGGAGAGGAAGCCTGATGCTGTTAGCGGGCAACAGACTGTTTCATGCTGGTGTTTTCTCGGCTCTAGTAGCAGCACTGGGCATTAGCGGTTGCAGCTCAACAGATACCTTTGAGCAGCCGGTGCCTGTCCCAGAAGTGGACGAAACGGTTGAGTTCAAAACAGTCTGGAGCCGGTCTGTAGGAGACGGACACGATGGTGACTTTCTTTATCTGGCACCGCTGAACACTGGCGACATTGTGTATGCGGCGTCTGCTGACGGTGAGTTGGTTGCCGTGGATGCCGAGACTGGAAAGCGCAAATGGAAGCGACAGCTGGAAAACCGCATCTTTGCAGGTGTTGGCGGCGATTTGGAACGGCTTTATCTGGTTACTCGTGAAGCAGACTTAGTGGCTCTTTCCCGTGAAGACGGGCAAGAATTGTGGCGCAGTGCTTTGCCCACAGAAGCTTTGGCAGCCCCGCAATCGAACGGCACGTTGGTGGTCACTCAAACCACAGATGGGCGGGTTCTTGCGTTTGATGCTGCTAAGGGCGAGAAGCGCTGGCAGTATGAAGGCGTGGTACCCGTGTTGTCCCTGCGTGCCGCTGCAGCTCCATTGGTGGGTGGCGACGTGGTGATAGCATCGTTTTCCAATGGAAAACTCATGGCGTTATCGGCCGATGCAGGCCAACCTTTGTGGCAGTACGAAGTTGGGCAGCCGCAAGGGCGCACGGAACTTGAAAGGCTTGTAGACATAGCTGGCCAGCCGCTTGTTCTTGATACTGCGGTGATGGTTACCGGTTATCAGGGTAAACTCGCACTGGTGGATATTCGTACCGGTCAGGAAATTTGGAGTCGTAAGGCGTCCAGCTTGCACGCCCCAATGGTGGGCGGCGGTAATATTTATCTAGCCTCCGCTAACGGGGATGTCATCGCATACCGCGGCTCCGATCGCAGGGAATTATGGCTTCAGGGTGCTTTGTCCTGGCGTCAGCCGACCCAGCCAGCGGTGTATGAGGACTATTTGGTTTTGGGCGACTATGAAGGTTATCTGCATGTGCTCTCAAGAGAGGACGGAAGCCTTGTGGGCCAAAAAAGTTATGACGGTGATGGCCTGCGGGTTCCATTGCAACGCATGGCCAACGGAAACCTGATGGTTTTCGGAAACGGCGGCAAACTGTCTGTATTCAAACTGGAGACGCGGAACTGATCCTCGCCTCCAACGCTCTGCCGCATGCAGAGCCTAAAACGACTGTATAGCGAACCATTATGACCCCAGTAATTGCCCTTGTCGGCCGGCCAAATGTTGGTAAATCGACATTGTTTAACCAGATGACGCGTACCCGCGATGCTCTGGTGGCGGATTTTCCCGGCCTAACCCGCGATCGTAAGTATGGTGAGGGCACTTACGAAGACCAACGCTTTATCGTTATTGATACCGGCGGCTTGACAGGCACAGAGGAAGGGCTGGATCTTGAAATGGCCCGCCAGTCTATGCAAGCCGTTGATGAAGCAGACATAGTACTGTTTTTGGTTGATGGCCGCTCAGGCTTGACTGCCGGTGATGAAATGATTGCCGATCACCTGCGTCGGTCGGGTAAACAAGCGCATTTGGTCGTAAACAAGACCGATGGTCAGGACCCGGACGTTGCAGCGGCGGACTTCTATAGTCTCGGTTTCGCCTCAACGTTTATGATAGCTGCATCCCACAACCGTGGCGTTCGGTCGATGTTGGAGTTGCTGCTTCCCTCCGAAGAAGACCGTGAAGCGGCTGACCATGCGGACCGCTACCCGGGCATTCGCATAGGTATTGTTGGGCGCCCGAACGTTGGCAAATCTACACTGGTTAACCGGATGCTGGGTGAGGAGCGAGTCGTCGTTTATGACATGCCGGGCACGACTCGGGACAGCGTTTATATTCCTTATGAGCGTCACGAAAAGCAGTACACTCTCATTGATACTGCCGGTGTCAGGCGTCGAAAAAACGTTAATGAAGCGGTGGAAAAATTCTCCATTATCAAAACGCTGAAGGCAATCGATGATGCCCATGTTGTGATACTGGTTATCGATGCGCGGGAAGGCTTGGTCGATCAGGATTTACACCTGATCGGATTTGTTCTCGATGCCGGTCGATCATTGGTGGTTGCGGTCAATAAATGGGATGGCATGGATGCGGAAGATCGCGCCAAGGTGAAAGAGCAGGTGAAGCGTCGCCTAGACTTTTTGGATTATGCCGACAAGCATTATATCTCTGCGCTCCATGGCTCAGGCGTTGGCGTTTTGTACGAATCGGTAGAGGCATGCTATGAATCCGCTATGGCGAAATGGCCAACGAACCGCCTGACAGCCATACTCGAAGATGCTATTGCCCAGCATCAGCCGCCCATGGTTCGCGGGCGTAGGATCAAGTTGCGCTACGCTCACCAAGGTGGCTCAAACCCACCGGTTATTGTTGTCCATGGCAACCAAACAGACGCCTTGCCGGGATCATATAAGCGGTATTTGGAAAATACGTTCCGTAACGTGCTTAAGGTTACGGGCTCTCCGATACGGTTTGAGTTCCGTTCCAGTGAGAACCCCTTTGCCAATAAAGTTGACCGTAAAACACCCCGGCAGAAGGTCAAGCAGGATAATGATTTGAAGGCTGGGCGGAAAGTTAAAAAGACTCGTCAGAAAAGCCTCAAGCGCTGACAGGTCTTCTTCACATTCAGACGGGGCGGCTTAGGCCAGCCCCGCATCCTCTACCTGCTTTGCCTGAACAGCCGTCAGTGCGATAGTAAATACGATATCCTCTACCAAGGCTCCCCTTGAAAGGTCGTTAACCGGCTTTCTCAAACCCTGCAGCATGGGGCCAATACTTACCACGTTAGCGCTACGCTGAACCGCCTTGTAGGTGGTATTGCCGGTGTTGAGATCCGGGAAGATAAATACCGTCGCTTTGCCCGCTACTTTGCTGTTCGGAGCCTTGCTCTTGGCCACGCTTTCAATAGCCGCAGCGTCGTATTGTAGAGGGCCGTCAATGAGTAGGTCTGGCCGGCGTTGACGGGCAATTTTGGTGGCTTCACGAACTTTAACCACATCGTGCCCGCTGCCCGATTCACCGGTGCTATAGCTGATCATAGCGACCACAGGTTCCACACCAAATGCTTCTGCAGACTCCGCACTTTGAATAGCAATATCAGCCAGCTCTTCTGCGTTGGGATCTGGGTTGATGGCGCAATCACCGTATACGACTACCTGCTGGGGTAGCAGCATGAAGAAAACCGACGACACAACCCGCGCGTGATCGTGGGTCTTGATCAGCTGCAGGGCAGGGCGCACGGTGTTCGCGGTGGTGTGAATAGCACCTGAAACAAGGCCGTCGGCCTCATCGAGGGCGACCATCATGGTGCCCAGAACCACGTTGTCCTCTAGCATCGCCTCAGCCATATCTGGGGCGAGTCCTTTGTGCTTGCGTAATTCAACCATGGGTGCGATGTAGTTTTTGCGCATTTGGGCCGGGTCAATGATCTCAATATCATCGGGTAGCTCAAAACCCAGAGATGTTGCAACACCACGAATTTCGCCTTCATCGCCGATTAAAGCGCAGCGTGCAAGTTTACGTCGGTGGCAAATGATTGCTGCCTCAACCGTGCGAGGTTCACTGCCTTCGGGTAGCACGATGCGTTTGTTCGCTGCTCTGGCTCTTTCAGAAAGCTGATAGCGAAAAGCCGGCGGGGATAAACGGCTCTGAACTTGAACGCGAAGGTGCTCTTGAAGCCAGTCGGTATCAATTTTCGTTGCCACTGCTTCCATCGCTTTCTCGACCCGGTCGGGATCGTCGGTGGGGATGGCGGTGGAGAGGTTTGCCAGCATGTGGGCTGTTTCGTAGGTATTGGCGGAGGAACTCAGCACTGGCAACCCTGTATGCAGTGCGCGCGAGCACAAATCAATAACGCGCTGATCCGGCATAAGACCACCTGTTAGCATGAGGCCAGCCATGGGAACACCATTTAAAGCCGCAACAGCAGTTGCCACTATAATGTCCTCCCGATCACCCGGGGTGACCATGAGCGTGCCTGGGCTTAGAGTCTCCGTCATGTTGCGGATTGAGCGGGCACACACAGATACCTTTTGAACGCGCCGCAAGTGCATTTGTCCTTCATGCAACACCGGCATATCAAGTTCGCGAGCAATATCAGAGACCCGTGGCGCTAATAAGTCGGACTGCCACGAGATCTCGCCAAGTAAACGGAAGCGACCATCCCGGAAAACCTTGCACTCATTCCGGTAATCAGGGGTTTCACCTTCAGTTTGGCTGATGTTGCTGTACGGTTCCAACCCAGATCTTTCGGGCTCACCGAGTTTATTGAGAATAACGGCGATCACATCCTGCGCAGAAGCATCGGAAAACAGACGGGCAGAGAAATCCAGCTCTTCGTCCAGATCGCTTGGACTGCTATTGCCAGGAGCACTAACCAGCACGACATCCGATCCGAGGTTGCGCGCGACTTCCACGTTGAGTCTGGCGATATAGGCTTCACGACGATCCGGAACAAGCCCTTCAATAACCACTACATCTACATCTTTGGCAACTTTCTGATATTCACCGACTACGGTTTCCATCAACAGGTCGGATTTTCCGCGGTTCAGCCGGTATTGGGCTTCTTTAAGAGGCATCGGGTCGGGTGGCTGAAGGTGGCTGCGTGAACGTACAAACGTAACGGATGCGTCTTTGCCACCGTTATGTGAGGACTCGCCGTGGTTAACCGACTGGCAAAAGGGTTTGTAGAACCCAACACTGATACCTACACGCTCCATGGCGCGCAATAAACCCAGACAGCTAGAGGTGAGCCCTGAGTTTATGGATGTAGGTGCAATAAACAGACTTTTAGCCATAAGTGAGTTCCGGGTTATTCAATTAGTAAGTTTTGATTCATAGGCCAATGGGAAATCTAACGATCAGACTTCTAAAAGCTGGACGCCAAACGCGTAGCCTCACGGGCGATCACAAGCTCTTCGTTGGTTGGAATGACTAAGATAGGGAACCGCGAACTGGCATCGTCTATTCTTCCGTCGCTGTAACGGCCGTGATGTATATTCATATCCACGTTGATGTCAAAACCAAGCAGAGTCAGGTGGTTAACTGTTTGCGCACGGACCCTATGACTGTTTTCCCCGATGCCGCCGGTGAATACTAGGGCATCGAGGTGGTTCAGCGAAGCCATCATTGCGCCTATGTACTTTGCCAAACGGAAACAAAAGATGTCGATGGCCAAAGCCGAGGGCTCATGGCCATGGTCCGCTAGTTCACACAGCGAGCGCATGTCGTTAGTTTGCCCGGAAATCCCGAGAAGCCCGCTTTTCTGGTTAAGCATCTTGTGGACCTCCGCCTGTTGCATGCCCCGCGAGCTCAGGTAGTCAAAGAGTCCGGGGTCGATATCACCGCTTCGGGTTCCCATAACCAGTCCTTCTAGGGGAGTCAGCCCCATACTGGTGTCCACACTTAAGCCGTCTTTGATTGCCGTAATGCTGCAGCCATTGCCAAGATGCGCAGAGATTATCGAGGTGGTTGCTGGTGTTTTTCCTAGTAGGCGTGCCGCTTCGCGCGCCATAAAAAAATGGCTTGTCCCGTGGAACCCGTAACGCCTTACATTCAAGTCCCGGTAGTAAGATTCCGGCAATGCATACAAATAAGCACGAGGCGCTAAAGTTTGATGGTACGCAGTGTCGAACACGGCAACCTGCGGAGTTTCAGAGAATTGCTCTCGCGTTGCTTCAATTCCGGCTAGGTTGACCGGATTATGCAGGGGAGCCAAATCAGCACAGTCATTGATCGCTTTTACCACATCATTGTCGATGAGCACCGCCTCGCGAAAGGTTTCACCGCCATGAACTACGCGGTGCCCGACGGCCGTGGGGGTGGCTGGCATAAGTTGGCGATCTCTAAACGCAGAAACCAGTGCTTTAAGTGCCTGTTTGTGGTCAGCCCATGCTGGTAATTCGACAGCATGTTGGTCCCCATCGATGCGCGCAAATGCGTCTTGTCCATTCAATCGCTCTGCGATGGCAGACGCGAGCTTGTTTTCATTTTCGTCGAATAGTGCCAGCTTCAATGACGAACTGCCGCAGTTAACGACAAGAATGGATTGCTTCATGGTTTGACTGTTCCCTGAGTATCAGGTTTGTTTAAGAAGGTGAGCTTTTAACCACTCGGTAAATTCATCGCTAGGGAGTGGGCGACTGTAAAAATAGCCTTGGGACAAATCACAGCCTTCCTGCTTCAGGAAGTGAGTTTGTGATTCTTCCTCAACGCCTTCTGCGATGATGGTCAAGCCTAGACTATGTGCCATGTTGATGATGGCGCAGACTAATGAGGCGCCCCCTTGGGTTCTCGTTACATCGTGGATAAACGTTTTGTCGATTTTAAGAGTGTCGAACGGGTAGCTTTTGAGGTAGCTAAGTGCGGAGTATCCAGTACCGAAGTCGTCGACCGACAGGCGTATACCTTCTCGGTCGAGCTCTCTAAGAATTTCTGCTGTTTCAATCGAATTGTCGAGCAGCAGGCGTTCGGTAATTTCTAGCTCTAGCAGCTCCGGAGCCAAGTTGCTGTTGGATAGGGCCTGCATCACTGTTTTGGTAAATCCAGAGTCTCTAAACTGTCGCGGAGACACGTTCACTGATATGCCAATGTCTTGGCCGGTAATGTCCTTCCACCGGGTAGCTGCATGGCAGGCTTCTTCGAGCACCCAGGCTCCTATGCCAATAATAAGCCCTGTTTCTTCCGCCAGAGGAATAAAACGGTCCGGCATAACCATACCCATAACGGGGTTGTTCCAACGCAACAAGGCTTCCGCTGCGCGCACTTCTCCGGTGGCGGTGTCCACGATCGGTTGGAAATAGAGCTCAAACTCACGCTGCTCCAGCGCCCTCCGCATTCTAGACTCCATTTGCAGGCGTTCGTGGGATACCTCCGACATTTCCGGAGTGAAGTGCGCGAAGGAGCTCTTGCCTTGCCGCTTTGCTTGGTACATGGCTGCATCAGCGTGTTGGAGCAGGGTGCCGCTGTTATCGGAATCGCTCGGGAAAATGGCTATACCAATACTCGTCGTAACAAAAACTTCCTGACCATTTAGGGTATAGGCTGGCCTAAAGTTATCGAGAATGCGTTCCGCAACTTGAGAGGCAGGTTCGGGGCCAGTCAGCCCCGGTAAAATGACCAAGAACTCATCACCTCCCAGTCGGGCAACGGTGCTAGTACCGCGCAAACAACTGGAAATGCGACGGGAGGCTTCAATCAGCAGGTTGTCTCCGGCGTCGTGCCCTAGGGTGTCGTTAATGTGTTTGAAATTATCGAGATCCAAAAACATAACGCCAACCATGGAGTTTTCTCGGCGGGCTTGAGCCAGTGCGAGCTTGAGCCGGTCCAACGCCAGCATCCGATTGGGTAGACCAGTTAGAATGTCGTAGTTAGCCTGGCGTAATAACTGTTGCTCGTAGCGTTTTCGGATGCTGATGTCTTCCCCGAGAAT
This sequence comes from Marinobacter sp. S6332, assembly GCF_023016045.1. Classification (GTDB taxonomy): domain Bacteria; phylum Pseudomonadota; class Gammaproteobacteria; order Pseudomonadales; family Oleiphilaceae; genus Marinobacter. The sequence continues at coordinate 60,533 of NZ_JALKAP010000012.1, forward strand.
AAGGTAGCCTGTGGCGTCTCCATCGCTATCCTTTATAGGGGTAACGATCAGCTGCTCCCAGAACCGCTCGCCATTGCGTCGAGTGCTGTTCACTTCACCCTGCCAAACACCCACGCGCTGAACCTGCAAACGGATGGATTGCCAGAGTTGGCGGTTATCCCGGACTTCCATTGGGTTATCGCTTAAAGCGCCAGGATGTCGGCCGACAATGGACTTTGCGTCGTAACCGGTGAGCTGCGTGAACTTATGATTTGCGAACTCGACCCGCCATTGGCGATCGCAGATAACAACGGAGGAGGGGCTTTGTTCAATGGCCATTGAAAACTTGTGGATCTCTGCCGCATCATTCTTCTGCCGCACCATGTCAGCACTCAAGCGCTCGCGCATTTGGTTGATTGCTTCCGATACACGTCCGATTTCATCATTTCGGTGCGACGGTGTATCCGGTCGGTCGAGCGTGAGCGGCGTGCTGAGGTTTGTCAGCGAGAAATCTCTGGCGTAATTCGCCATGGTGGTCAGGTGACGAGCAACAAAGTGCTGAAACACCCAAATGATGAGTATGGATACAAAAAACGTTTTCAGGAATTGGGTGGCGAGAATGATGCCGATCTTTACTTTCAAATTCTGGTAAACCCGGTCCAAATTGGCCGTTACGGTTAGTTCGCCAAGCTTAAAGGCTTCGTCGCCCTGATGAATTAGGTCAAAGCTATGGGATTGGGTGTCAGCGCTGCGGGGAATTTCACCCATGACCAATTCGGAGTCTGGTTCTATGCCCAGTCGAAGATGTGTAATGTCGGGAAGGCTTAAAATTCCTTCCATTTGTGTCTGGAGCAGCTTCTGGTCAAGCGCCCAGAGACTTCTGGATAGGCTTGAGGCGTAGCCGGACTCGATTACCTGCATACGGCTATCGATTTGGCTAAGATCTTTACTGTAATCCGAATAGATCTGAATGGCGGATGCGATCAGGGTGAAAGCCGAGCTGAACAAAAGTATCCAGGCCAGCAGCCTAAACGACAGTGGAGAGCCGGAGCGAAAACGTTGAAGGCGTGTCGGCAGTTTCGGCATGTCGTACTCAAGCCACCCAGACCGGTTGATTATTGCGTAGATTCCATTACTCGCCGACTATACCAGCCCTGATATTCAAATTCCCTGAAATTCGGCGAAAAAGGGGCAGAAATATACTGGCTTCTGCTTTTGTTTGTTTCTTCCGAAAGTGCTGCGGTCCATTGACACAGATCAATACCTGCATTGTAGGGTGGCGTAACCTGAGCTTAATCAAGTTTGATACAGGTGGAGAGAAAAAACATGTATATGGACGCAGTCGTTTTAGCTGGAATTGCAACTGTATTGCTGATGGTAGTGTTTTTCGTTGGCGTGGGTATTTTCGTGATGCGGGATCAGAAAGCTCACGGTAGCGCTCAGGCTAAGAAAAGCATCAAAACTAGCAGAAAAGCCGCCTGAAAAGGCGAGCTTTGATCGAAGGCTAGTAGCGCTTTCTGCTTCTCGCCTTAAATCAGCAAAGAAGTAGAAATGGCGTCCCCTAGGGGGTTCGAACCCCTGTTGCCGCCGTGAAAGGGCGGAGTCCTAGGCCACTAGACGAAGGGGACGCAACGCTTCAAAACCTTGCCTCGTCGAGGTGGCGCGTATATTAAGTAAGCCTTCCTCAACTGTCAACGCTTTTTCCAAAAAAACGTAAATACTTATTTTGTCGCGTCTTCAAGTGCTTCTCGAAGTGTGGGGTAGCTGAACTTGAATCCCGAGTCGAGCAGGCGCGCGGGGATGGCTCGCTGCCCTGTTAGTAAAAGGCGGGACATCTCCCCCAGCGCTATTTTAAGAAATGGTGCTGGGGCCGGGAATATCGCTGGTCGTTTAAGAGTATTAGCGAGGCATTGCGTGAATTCACGATTGGTGGTCGGGTTCGGGCTAACCACATTATATGCGCCCGAAGCTTCTGGGGTTTCCAGCATCCAAATAAGGGCGGCGACCACATCATCCCGGTGAACCCACGGCATGTATTGACTGCCCATGCCGAGACGGCCTCCAAGCCCAAGTTTGAAGGGCAAGATCATTCGCTGTAAAAAACCGCCGCCGTTGCCAGCTACGATTCCCGTTCTCGAAAGGCACACCCGCACTGTGGATGGTTGCAACTTGAGGGCAGCCTCTTCCCAGTCTTTACAGAGTTTATGGGTGAACTCATCGTTGGGTGGGGTATCTTCAGTCACTCTTGCGTCACCTTGAGCTCCGTAAAAGCCAACTGCAGAGCCGGAAACCAAGACCCCCGGCAATTGCTCCCAAGTGTTGATAATATCCACAAGCGCTAAGGTTAAGCTAATACGGCTATCCCGCAGGGCTTGTTTTCGCCCGTCGGTCCAGCGCTTGTCTGCGATACCTTCCCCAGCTAGATTGATAACGCCATCAAAGCCAGCATGGGCGCGAAGCGGTTCAAGGTTGCCTATAACCTCAACTGGACCGCAAAGAGAACGAACTTTGTCAGCTGCTTGTCGGCTCAAAACAGTCAGTCGGTAGCCGCGGCTAATCAATTCGCTGCAAAGCACCCTGCCAATGAAGCCGGTGCCACCGGTAATGAGAACATGCTTGTCCATCGCTTTCCCCTTTATTCGCCTGTGCTTTGATCAAGCTGCAGTGCTACGACATCTTTAATCGCCTGCCCTAAAAGAGGGTTTTCCCCAATGGGAGCAGAAAGCTTGATTCGTGCTCCCGTGGCCCTCTCAAGCCCTTCGATCATTGCAGGCACATCTTTGCGTAGGTGTCGCCCCGCAGCGAGGAAAAGGGGAACGATTGTGAACTCTCGGGCTCCAGCGGCAACCCCCTCGTGGATTACCGCGTCCAGTGAGGGTTCGGCCAACTCCATGTAGGCAATGCTCGAATTACTCACGGCTTTCAACGTGGGCTCGGCGAGAGCCTCGAAAGTATCGCACCAGCGTTTATCGCTGCTGCCATGCGCTAGCAAAATAATACGTCGGTTGCTCATCCAATCTCCTGACTCTATGGTTAAAAATGCGCCTGTCGTAATTTGTATTGTGGGTCGGTATTCTCTTCTTGACCTATCATTCAAGATAACAGGGTGGTCTTTAATGTTCGATTGGAAAGAGATTCTGGATTTCTGGTTTGGGGATTTAGATGAAAATGGGCTTCCCGACAGCTCCCGCCGTAATCGTTGGTTTCGGTCAACCCGGAAGTTTGATCAGGAGATACGCCGCCGGTTTCTTTCTATGGTTTTGTTTGCGTCTGAGCAAGGGCTTGAGCACTGGCGCAAAGCTGCGGGCGGGCGGTTGGCCGAAATTATATTGCTCGACCAGTTTTCCAGAAATATATTTCGCGGTGGCGCGCTTGCATTCGAGCAGGACAAGGCTGCGAACAAGCTCTGCAAGGAGGCTATGCGCAAAGGGCAGGATATGGCGCTGCCACCCATTCAGCGAGCATTTGTATATATGCCTTTGCAGCACTCCGAACGCTCTGGTGATCAGGCTCTTTCGGTAGAATGTTTTGAGCAGCTGGTTGCATCTACGTCTGGAGTGCTGCAAGACAACCTTAAAGGCTTTTTACGTTATGCGAGGGATCATCAGGAGGTCATCGAGCGCTTTGGCCGTTTCCCCCATAGAAATCAAGCTCTCGGGCGGGTGTCGAGCGAGGCTGAAAAGGAGTTTTTAGGTACGGCCCCGCGCTACGGCCAATAAAAATTTCGAAAGAAGGTTGACGAAAGGGTCGGGATGAGTAGAATACGTTTCCGTTGTCGGCACACGCTAAACAACATTGCGGGAATAGCTCAGTTGGTAGAGCACGACCTTGCCAAGGTCGGGGTCGCGAGTTCGAATCTCGTTTCCCGCTCCATATTTTAAAAACCCGGTCTCGCGAGAGGTCGGGTTTTTTGCTATTGGTTTATACCGGCCGCCACACTCATATCACAGCCCGATTCCGGAGGCGCGCCTTGAAAGTTCACTCGCTCCATCTATACCCTGTTAAATCGCTTGCTGGCATTCAGGTTTCCCGCTTTGAAATGGATGACTTCGGCCCGAAAAATGATCGGCGCTGGATGATTATTGATGAGGATCGAAACTTCGTTACCCAGCGGTCTCTTCCTCAGCTCGCGCGCGTGATGACCGATCTATCGGAGAGCTTGGTTAGCATTTCGATACCGGGAGAGGGTGAGTTTACATTACAGCACACCAGTCAAGAGTTGCGGGTTCTGGTATGGCGGGACTGGATTTTAGCTTATAGCGGAGAAGCTGCAGCGAGTGAGGCGTTGAGTCGTTTTTGCGGCAAAGAATTACGCTTTGTTTACATGCCGGATTCTTCGTTCCGTCGCGTTGATGCCGGAAGGGTAAGCGAATATCGACGCGTCGGTTTTGCTGATGGGTTCCCATTTTTGATAACGAGCACGGCGTCGCTAGAAGAGCTCAACGGGCGCCTTGAAGAGCCGGTGGATATGCGCCGGTTCCGCCCCAATATTGTCGTTGAAGGAGCTGTTGCATGGCACGAAGACCGCTGGCAGAAGCTAACAGTGGGCGAGCAAAACTTCGACATAGTAAAGCCTTGTTCACGCTGCGTTCTTACGACGGTTAACCCGGATACCGGGAACAAAGACCCCGGCTTACAGCCTTTGAGAGCCCTCTCGGGCTACCGCAGAACACCTGACGGCGTAATTTTTGGCCAGAACGCAATTCACGAATTTCCCGGAATTATTCATGTAGGTGATTCCGTCACAGTTATTGAATCGGAGTAGAAAACAACGTGCCACTGTTAACGCTGGACTCAATATCTCTAGCCTTTGGAATGCACCCTTTGCTTGATCAGGCGTCTTTGACGATTGAGGCCGGAGAGCGTGTGTGTTTGTTGGGGCGAAACGGGGAGGGCAAGTCGACCCTGTTGAAGGTTGTCAGCGGCGAGGTTATTCCGGATGGCGGAAAGGTTCGCCTTGAAGATGGCGCTGTTCTGGCGGTTTTGCCCCAAAACCTCCCGTCTGACGACACGAGAACAGCATACGAAGTTGTAGCCGGTGCTTTTCCGGAAACAGGGCAGCTTTTGGCTGAGTTTCATACTCTCGCGCAGCAGGCGGATGAGGCCAGTCTCGACCGCATGATGAAGGTTCAGGAGCGTATTGAGGCCTTGGATGGTTGGCGGCTTGATCAGAAGGTTACCGCTGTTTTGGCGCAATACGGAATAGATCCGGATCAGCGGCTCAACACCCTCTCGGGAGGCTGGCAGCGCCGGGCGCTGTTGGCGAGAGCGCTCGTGAGTGAGCCAGACATTCTATTGCTTGATGAACCTACCAACCACCTTGATGTTCCCGCTATCGCGTGGCTTGAAGAGGCGCTCGGAGCATTCCGAGGTGCCATGTTATTTGTGAGCCATGACAGGGCCTTTATAAGGCGTATGGCCACCCGGGTTGTGGAGCTAGATCGAGGTAAGCTGATCAGTTTTGCAGCCTCTTACGACCGATATCTGGAGCTCAAGGAAAAGGCCCTTGAGGAAGAAGAGCGCGAGAACGCCCTGTTCGACAAACGCTTAAAGCAAGAGGAGGCGTGGATCCGCCAAGGCATTAAAGCGCGTCGCACCCGTAATATGGGAAGGGTGAGAGCACTAAAGGCAATGCGTGAAGAGCACCGGCAGCGGAGGGTTCGTGGCGGTACTGCAAGCTTCGCAGTGGAAGATGCGGCGCGCTCGGGCAAGCTAGTGGTAGAAGCGGTTGACGCTGGTTTTGCGTACTCTGGTGGGGCGCCAATCATTTCTGATATGACCCTCACTGTTCTTAGGGGGGATAAAATTGGCCTCGTAGGGGAAAACGGAACAGGCAAAACAACCTTGGTGCGATTGCTTTTGGGGGATCTTGAGCCAACAGCGGGCTCTATTCGCCTCGGCACCAACCTGCAGGTTGCTTACTTCGATCAGCTTCGTGGTGAATTGGATCTGAGTCGCAACGCTCTTGATAACCTGTCTGAAGGGCGTGAGTTCATTGACATAAACGGTCAGAGCAAGCACGTGCTTGGGTACTTGCAAGAGTTCCTGTTTACACCTGAGCGCGCGAGATCACCCGTGCGCGTGTTTTCCGGCGGTGAGCGCGCAAGGCTGTTGTTAGCTAAGTTGTTTAGTAAGCCTGCGAACATTCTTGTGCTCGATGAGCCAACCAACGATTTAGATGTGGAAACACTGGAATTGCTTGAGGAACAGCTTGCCGAGTTTGCCGGTACGGTAATCGTTATTAGTCACGACCGTGAGTTTTTGGATAACGTTGTTACAGAAACCGTCTTTTTGGATGGCTCCGGCAAGGTTCAAGAATACGTAGGCGGTTATAGCGACTGGCGCCGGCAAGGCGGGCGCTTTCCGGCGGAGGTGGCTGGGGCACGTCCAGACCGTCACGATAAGTCGGCGAAGTCTGGTAAGCAGAGCGATAAAATGAAGCAGTCAGACTCGCCAGGAGACAGCGGGCAGAGTGGAAGTGGTTCGAATGTAGGGAGTGCGAGTAAGTCCAAACCGGTAAAACTTAGCTATAAACTGAAGTTAGAGCTCGAACAGTTGCCGGGCCAGATAGAAACGTTGGAGCAAGAAGTGGCCAGTATTCAGGCACGCATCGCTTCGCCTGAGTTCTATTCGGGATCGCCGGAAGATGTTGCAGCAACGCTTGAAGCGCTGGAGAAAAAAGAAGCCAGCCTGGAGAAGGTGATAGAGCGGTGGATGGAGCTTGAAGAGCAATCCCTCGGCTAACAAGGATTGAAGGACAGAAAAAACAAACCCGGCGGTGTAAGCGTACACCCCGGGCCTGTTAATAAAACTCTGTGGTTGTGCAAAGCGTTAGCGGATTCTAATCGCCAAAACGTCGCACTCTGTTCCATGCAGAACGCCATTGGCGGTGGAGCCAAGTAGCAGTTGAAAACCCTTCCGGCCGTGGCTTCCCACAATCACTAGATCAGCTTCTTGCTCTTTCACCAAGCGGTGAATTTCAGATTCCGGACGGCCCACCGCCACAATTTGGTTAACTTTATCTACGCCGTATTGGTCTCCATAGGCACCAAGTTGTTCCCGGGCGGCTTTGTCAAGTTGATCCTGAAGCTCGGTGAGATCCATAGGGATATCACCACCGTAGGCATAGCCTACAGGCTCAACAACATGAACCAGAATCAGAGTAGCGTTGTGGGCTTCGCTCATGGCTTTCGCCTTTAGCAGAACTTGAGGCGCTTCCTCAGTAAGATCGATGGCAACAAGCATTTTGTTGTAGGCGGACATCCCTAACTCCTTATGTATCGGCTTTGCTACAGCATAATACGCGAGCTGGCTTGTGGAAAGGGCTCGCGCAAGAACTCATGCATCTTGCTGGAGTATAGAGATAGCAGCGGTCAGGCTTTCCAGAATGCGCTTGGAGTATCTGTCGATTACAAAGCCCACGTTGTTTTCATTGTAGTTAATGTAGGAGTTGCGGATGAACTGCCATTTTGCGTTGGCGTCATCTAAAACTGTTTTCAATTCGCCTTTGTCTTGAGCAGAGCCCATCGCCGCCAATAACTGATCGAACTCCTTGGCTTGTTCGTCTAGAGAGACTTCGGTAGCTGTGCCCTGAAATATTTGAGCAACGGAGGAGTTGGTCCGTACTGAATATTTGGCCATCATTTGGGCAATTTTCACCGCGCCCATCCTAGCAGCTTCAACACGGGTACTGGTCTCTGTTTGGGATTTCTCTTGTGCGATTTGGTACAGCTCAGTGGCCATATCGTTCATTACCAGTGCTTGATTGGCCATGTCTGATACCAGGCGCAAATCCGGGTAGCCGGTATTACGTACATCATTGATGTTGTTGCGCATTAGGCCTTTGAATTTATCAAACTCGCTGTTTAGCTCTTTAAGCTGCTCTTTCGATAGTACGCCACTGGTGGTTGTAGCGAGGAGATTCATGGAGTCGTTAGCGGAGTTGATACCTGCTACGATCTCGTTCAAGGTATCAGTGCTTCCTTCGCCGATAAACCTGTAGTACGCATCCAAAGCAATATAGTTGCTCACACGAAAAGTGTGAAGCTGTGATAAGAAGCTATTTGCCTCCTGAGCCTTGATGTTCATGGAGGAGAGCAAAAGCAGGAACATGGTCGCAACCAGAGAGGAGCGCACACGCAGACGGACGATTTTCATCGGATTGATTCTCCGTAATGCATTTATTATTGTGTACCAAAGTCGTAGATCGAAGGTAAAGTAACTTTCCTAGCCAATCAAGCGGTTTTGGCGGTACGGGTTCCCGGAAATGTAAATATGTTTCAATTTTGCGGGGCAAAGTTCAGGTTTTCTCTCCGAATAATCGCGTAGCTAACTGAAATAAAAGATATCTGTGTTGTAACGTCTGAGAAAGTCTTGCATGTTCTGCCCGCGCAACAAAGAAACAAATTGACAAACGTGTTGTTTTTTCACATCGTGTGTCCTCGCGATTCAAACGACCGTATGAATCTTAGGGTCGATTAATCGGGCAGTGACCGAAATCTCGCTGCACAAAACAGCTCTGACAGCTTAATCAAACGAGTTTTCAGAGTTGGAGGCAGTTCCAAACACAGACTGGAGATCAGTTGATGATTTACGAAGGTAAAGCCATCACGGTTAAAGAGATCGAAGGCGGGATCGCTCAGTTGAACTTCGACTTGCAAGGCGAGTCGGTAAACAAGTTCAACCGTCTTACCATTGAAGAGCTCCACGCCGCGACTGATGCACTTAAAGCACAGACGAAACTCAAGGGTTTGGTAGTAACCAGCTCTAAAGACAGTTTCATCGTTGGTGCCGACATTACAGAGTTTACCGATCTGTTTGCCGGCTCCGAGGAAGATCTGGTAGCCAACAACCTAAAAGCTAACGCCATTTTTAGTGCAGTTGAGGATCTTCCGTTCCCAACTGTAACTGCCATCAACGGTATGGCGTTGGGTGGCGGTTTTGAAATGTGCCTGGCAACCGATTATCGGGTTATGGCACCCAAGGCGAAAGTTGGTTTGCCTGAAGTTAAATTGGGTATTTTCCCAGGCTTCGGCGGTACTGTTCGCCTGTCCCGCCTTGTTGGCGTGGATAACGCAGTAGAGTGGATCTGTGGCGGTTCAGAAAATCGAGCCGACGCCGCTCTGAAAACTGGCGCTGTTGACGCAATTGTTGAGCCTGCAAAGCTGGTTGAAGCTGCTGTTGCTATTATTAACCAGTGCAACGAAGGCAAGCTTGACCACGAAGCGCGTCGCGAAGAGAAAAAAGGCAAGATCAAACTGAATGCCATGGAAAGCATGATGGCATTCGAGATCTCCAAGGCCTTTGTTGGTGGTAAAGCGGGTAAGAACTACCCGGCACCGGTAGAAGCTATCAAGGTTATGCAGAAGCACGCTGGCATGACCCGCGACAAGGCGATTGAAGTTGAAGCGAAAGGCTTTGCCAAAATGGCGAAGACCAACGTCGCAGCTTGCCTGGTTGGCTTGTTCCTGAACGATCAGGAGCTGAAGAAGAAAGCCAAGGCGTGGGAAAAAGAAGCGTCTGATGTGAAGCTGGCTGCCGTATTGGGCGCTGGTATTATGGGTGGTGGTGTAGCTTATCAGTCAGCACTGAAAGGCACGCCGATCATCATGAAGGACATCAATCAGGACGGCATCGCTCTGGGCCTGAAAGAAGCCAAAAAACTGTTGGCCAAGCGCGTCGATAAAGGCCGTATGGATGCAGGCAAAATGGCTGATGTTCTCAATAGCATTACTCCAACTCTTAACTACGGTGATTTCAAGAACGTAGATCTGGTTGTTGAAGCCGTTGTTGAAAACCCGAAGGTAAAAGATGCGGTTCTGCGTGAAGTCGAGGAAGCGGTACGTGATGACGCCATTCTAACGTCTAACACATCGACTATCTCCATCGATCTTCTGGCTAAAAACCTTAAGCGTCCTGAAAATTTCTGCGGTATGCATTTCTTCAATCCGGTGCACATGATGCCGTTGGTTGAGGTTATCCGTGGCAAGAAAACCAGTGACCGTGCGATTGCAACAACCGTCGCCTACGCTAAGGCTATGGGTAAGACACCTATCGTTGTAAACGATTGCCCGGGCTTCCTGGTTAACCGTGTTCTATTCCCTTACTTCGGCGGTTTTGTCGGCTTGGTGCGTGACGGTGCTGATTTCCAGCACGTAGACAAGGTTATGGAAAAGTTCGGATGGCCCATGGGTCCTGCATACCTTCTTGACGTTGTGGGTATGGACACGGGTAAGCACGCTGGTGAAGTAATGGCCGACGGCTTCCCGGACCGTATGAAGCACTCAGAAACGACTGCCATCGACGTGATGTTCGAAAACAACCGTTATGGTCAGAAGAACGACAAAGGCTTCTACAAGTACGAACTGGACCGCAAGGGCAAGCAGAAGAAAGTTGTAGATGAAGAAACCTACAAGCTGCTCGAACCGGTTGTTCAGGGTAAGAACGAATTCAGCGACGAAGACATCATCGCTCGTATGATGCTGCCTCTGTGTCTTGAAACCGTTCGCTGCCTGGAAGACGGAATTGTTGCAGACCCGGCTGACGCCGATATGGGTCTGATCTTCGGTATCGGCTTCCCGCCGTTCCGTGGTGGTGCCCTGCGTTATATCGACGACATGGGTGTCGACAAGTTCGTGGAACTAGCAGACAAGTTTGCAGACCTCGGTGCTTTGTATCATCCGACCGAGAAGCTGCGTGAAATGGCCAAAACTGGCGAAAAGTTCTTTGGTTAACCCTGAACGAGATTTCCGAACGGAGAAAGATCTATGAGCCTTAATCCGAGAGACGTTGTCGTCGTCGATTGCGTGCGGACTCCGATGGGTCGTGCCAAAAACGGTTGTTTCCGCCATGTGCGTGCGGAGACCCTGTCGGCTGCGCTGATCGATGCACTGTTCGAGCGCAACCCGAAGCTCGACCCGAAAGAAGTTGAAGATGTAATCTGGGGCTGTGTAAACCAGACTAAAGAACAGGGCTTTAACGTGGCGCGGCAGATCTCTCTGCTGACCCGTATCCCTCACGAGTCTGCAGCCCAGACTGTTAACCGTTTGTGCGGTTCCGCTATGAGCGCGATCCATACAGCGGCGCAGGCCATCATGACCGGAAACGGTGATGTATTTATGGTCGGTGGTGTTGAGCACATGGGCCATGTGCCCATGACAGCGGGTTTCGATCATAACCCTGCTGCTTCCAAGTATACTGCCAAGGCATCCAATATGATGGGCCTGACCGCAGAAATGCTGGCTAAGATGCACGGCATTACCCGTCAGCAGCAGGACGAGTTCGGCGCTCGTTCGCACCGTCTGGCGCAGGAAGCGACTGTAGAAGGCCGCTTTAAGAACGAAATCGTACCTATTGAAGGTCACGACGAGAACGGTTTCAAAGTGCTGATCGAGCACGACGAGACTATTCGTCCGGAAACCACTGCGGAATCTCTGGGCCAGCTAAAGCCAGCTTTTGATCCGAAAAACGGTACAGTAACGGCGGGTACTTCCTCCCAGTTGACTGACGGTGCTGCAGCGATGGTACTAATGTCAGCAGAGCGTGCGGAAGCTCTTGGGCTGAAGCCGATTGCGAAGATTCGCAGCATGGCTGTTGCAGGTTGTGATCCCGCAATCATGGGTTACGGCCCAGTTCCTGCGACGAAGAAAGCGCTTAAGCGTGCAGGCCTGAAAGTTGAAGATATCGACTTCTGGGAACTGAACGAAGCGTTTGCTGGGCAGTCACTGCCAGTACTAAAAGACCTAAAACTTCTGGGTGTAATGGAAGAGAAGGTTAACCTGAACGGCGGCGCGATTGCTTTAGGCCATCCGCTAGGTTGTTCTGGCGCCCGCATCTCCACGACACTGTTGAACGTAATGCAGGCCAAAGGCGGTAAGCTTGGTGTATCTACCATGTGTATCGGCTTGGGTCAGGGTATTGCAACGGTCTGGGAGCGCCTGTAATCCGCTAAGCGGGTGCAGTGACGCTTTCATGGAAGGCCCGGCTCGCGCCGGGCCTTTCTGCTTTAAGGGTGGCTCTAAAGCCTTTCCTGAAACTTGAAAAATGGATAACTGAAACAAAGAATGGGTTGTCTTGCTAATCCCGACCCTGTAAAACAGTGAGCCTATACACAATGGCGGCTCTTATAGTTTTTCCAGCCGATTGATTTTACAGCGAGTTTAGGGTCTGCTTATTTACCGACCGATTTATCGCCAAGGATATAGATCTCCGATATGGGTAAAAGTCTCGTAATTGTCGAGTCACCAGCGAAAGCGAAGACCATCAACAAGTACCTAGGCTCCGACTTCATTGTGAAGTCGAGCGTTGGGCACATTCGTGATCTTCCCGTCAGTGGCAGCGGATCCCAGTCGGATCCCAAAGAGCGTGCTAGGCAGGCAGCAGTCACTCGCAAGCTCAGCCCCGAAGACAAAATTGCTCATAAAAAGCGCAAGGCTCGGGAACAACTGGTTGCCCGTATGGGTGTAGATCCCGATAATGACTGGAATGCGCGTTACGAAGTTCTTCCAGGTAAGGAAAAGGTCGTAAGTGAGCTAAAGCGGCTCGCCAAGAATGCCGACCACATCTATCTCGCAACGGATCTTGACCGTGAAGGGGAGGCCATTGCCTGGCACCTCAAGCAGACCATTGGTGGTGAGCCTGAAAAATACCGTCGTGTGGTGTTCAATGAGATCACTAAGCGGGCGATTCAGGAGGCCTTCGAAAACCCGGGAGTTCTGGACACAAATCAGGTAAACGCACAACAAGCTCGGCGGTTTTTGGATCGTGTTGTTGGTTATATGGTATCGCCGCTCCTTTGGGCCAAGCTGGCTCGTGGCCTTTCCGCCGGTAGGGTTCAGTCCGTTGCGGTGCGCTTAATTGCAGAACGTGAGCGCGATATTCGAGTATTTGTCCCGGAAGAATACTGGCAGTTATTTGCTGGGCTAGGAGCCCAAGCCAGTGCTCAACCAGTGCGCTTTGAGGTTACCCGCTATAACGACAAGCCTTATCGTCCGGTTAGCGAGCAGCAGAGCAATGAGCACGTAGAGCGGCTTAAGGCTGGCAGTTTTGAAGTAGCAAAGCGCGAAGACAAGCCAACCAAATCCCGATCAGGTGCGCCGTTTATCACTTCGACGTTGCAGCAGGCAGCGAGCAATCGCATGGGGTTTAGTGTTAAGAAAACGATGATGCTAGCCCAGCGTCTCTACGAGGCCGGTTACATCACCTATATGCGTACTGACTCCACCAATCTGAGTCAGGATGCAATTAATAGTTGTCGTGATTATATAAAAGACCAGTTTGGCGACCGCTATCTGCCAGAAAACCCCAAAGTATATGGCAGCAAAGAAGGCGCTCAAGAAGCTCACGAAGCCATTCGCCCCACAGAAGTGACCCGGCAGGCGTCTGCGATTAGTGGTCTGGAAAAGGATGCAGAGAAACTTTACGACCTGATCTGGCGTCAATTTGTTGCATGCCAAATGTCCGAGGCCGAATTCCTTAGTACGTCTATCGTCGTGGCCAATGGCAGCTACGAGCTCCGCACACGCGGGCGTATTATCAAGTTTGAGGGCTTCCTCAAGGTTGCCCCCCAATCTACTAAGAAAGAAGAAGATGTGGCCTTGCCGGATATCAAGGTGGGAGAGGCGTTAAGTCTTGAGAAGCTTGACCCGAGCCAGCACTTCACGAAACCTGCGCCTCGCTATACTGAAGCTAGCTTGGTAAAAGAGCTTGAGAAGCAGGGCATCGGCCGACCTTCCACTTACGCATCAATTATCTCGACCATTCAGGACCGAGGTTACGTTCGCCTCCAAAATCGACGCTTCTACGCCGAGAAAATGGGTGAGATTGTTACCGACCGGCTGTGTGAGTCGTTTTCCAATCTAATGGATTTTGATTTTACGGCAAAAATGGAAGGCGATCTGGATCACATTGCAGAGGGTGATGTTGACTGGAAAAAGGTACTCAACGATTTCTATGCTCGATTCCGTCAGCAGTTGGAGTCGGCTGAGGCGGCTGATGGTGAGGGTGGTATGCGCCCGAACGATCCGACTGAAACCAGCATTCCATGCCCGACTTGCGGCCGCAATATGCAGATTCGAGTGGCGAGCACTGGCGTGTTTCTTGGGTGCTCGGGTTACTCCCTTCCTCCCAAAGAGCGTTGCAAGACAACCATTAATCTAATTTCAGGCGATGAAGTAGTCAGCGCCGATGACGACGTTGAAGGTGAGGGCGAAACCCTTTTGCTGCGCAAAAAGCGCCGTTGCCCGAAATGTTCGACAGCTATGGACAGTTATTTGGTGGATGAAACCCATAAGCTTCATGTATGTGGTAACAATCCGGACTGTTCGGGCTATGAAGTCGAAGAGGGCACCTTCCGCATAAAAGGCTACGATGGCCCGACGTTAGAGTGTGATAAGTGCGGTTCTGAGATGCAGCTGAAAACAGGCCGATTTGGCAAGTATTTTGGGTGCATGAGTGACACCTGCAAAAACACTCGGAAGCTTTTGAAAAATGGGGAGCCTGCGCCGCCCAAAATGGACCCGGTACCAATGCCTGAGCTCAAATGCCAGAAAGTGGATGACACCTATGTGTTGCGTGATGGTGCGTCCGGAATGTTTTTGGCAGCCAGTAAGTTTCCGAAGAACCGTGAGACTCGGCCACCTTTGGTTATGGAGATAAAGCCGCACCGGAAGGAAATCGATCCCAAACACGATTATTTGATGGAAGCTCCAGAACGCGACCCTGAGGGCAACCCCACGGTTATCCGGTACAGCAGAAAAACGAAAGAGCAGTACGTAATGTCGGAAAAAGACGGCAAAGCTACCGGCTGGTCTGCATGGTATGTGAACGGGAAGTGGCAGCCCCGGAAAAAGTAGCCATCACGTAGTGGTGGCTAGATTGGCTAGAACAAGAGGTCAGCGCAAACGCCCTGGCCTCTTTTTGCTTTAGATGGTGCTATTTGGACTCTCGGAACTTGCGTAACCGTTGAATTAACGACGATGTATCCCAGCGATTTCCGCCTATCTCTTGAACGTCCCCATAAAACTGATCTACCAAAGCTGTTACGGGTAGCGAGGCATTTACTTTGCGAGCCTCGTCCAGGCAGATACCCAAATCCTTGCGCATCCAATCCACAGCAAATCCATGGTCAAACTCGCCATCGATCATGGTTTCAGAGCGGTTCTCCATTTGCCAGGACTGCGCAGCGCCCTTGGAAATGACATCTACAACTTTTTTAACATCAAGATTTGCCTGTTCGGCAAAGTGCAGGGCTTCTGAAAGCCCCTGTACCAGACCTGCGATAGCAATTTGGTTCACCATTTTGGTTTTCTGGCCACTGCCTGCTGGGCCCATTAGGTTCAAAGCTCTGGCATAGTGCTGCAGTATTGGCTGGGCCTTGCCATAGTCCGCCTCCGAACCTCCGCACATGATGGTTAGCTGGCCCTTTTGCGCACCTTGCTGGCCTCCAGAGACTGGTGCGTCAATAAAACCCATGCCCTTACGGCTTGCAGCTTGGTCCAGTCTTTCCGCAACGCCTGCAGAAGCGGTGGTGTGGTCCACCAAAATGGCTCCTGACTCCGCATGGGCAAGAATGCCATTGTCACCTTCGTAAACAGCAATAAGATCCTTGTCGGCACCGACACAGGTTATAACAAAATCAGCGCCTTTGACGGCTTCTGGGATGCTCTGGCAAGCGGTGCCTGAGTATTCTTTGGTCCACTGTAAAGATTTTTCTTCCGAGCGGTTCCATACCCGCACGGTTAGCCCGGCCTCGGCGAGGTGGCCTGCCATGGGGTATCCCATAACACCTAGGCCGATAAATGTTGCGGTTATCATTGGCTTCTCCTTAGAGGGTTGTGGAGCTTAACTTAGCACAGAGTTTGTGGGTTGCCGGAGTAAAAGGGTCGTCCGTTCAAGCCATAAAAAAAGGCCGCTAAATTAGCGGCCTTCTAGTTTGCAGGCTGTAAGGTGTTACTTCTCCGGGTAGTCCCTTGCCGGGGAACCGGTATACAGCTGGCGCGGACGGCCTATGCGGTAGTCGCCACTCACCATTTCGTTCCAGTGAGAGAACCAGCCGATGGTCCGTGACATGGCAAAAATAACCGTAAACATGGATGTCGGAATTCCGATTGCCTTCAGGATGATGCCGGAATAGAAGTCCACATTCGGGTAAAGCTTACGCTTTACGAAATATTCATCTTCCAAAGCAATCTGCTCCAGCCGCTGAGCAATTTTCAGCAGTGGATCATTTTCAAGGCCTAGCTCGCTAAGAACTTCATGGGCGGTCTCGGCCATAACTTTGGCGCGCGGATCAAAGTTCTTGTATACCCGGTGACCAAAGCCCATCAGGCGGAAGGGGTCGTCTTTATCCTTTGCTTTGGCAATGAAGGTCTCTATGTTCGACTCGTCCCCAATCTCCGCAAGCATGGCTAGCACGGCTTCATTGGCGCCGCCGTGAGCCGGTCCCCATAGCGCAGCGATGCCAGACGCAATGCAGGCGTACGGGTTGGCGCCAGAAGAGCCTGCCAAACGAACGGTGGACGTTGAAGCATTTTGCTCATGGTCGGCATGCAGGATGAATATTTTATCCATTGCCTTGGCCAAAATCGGATTTGGCTTGTAGGTTTCGCAGGGAACACCAAACATCATCTGTAGAAAGTTCTCCGAGTAGGAGAGGTCGTTTCTTGGATACACAAATGGCTGGCCGATGCTGTATTTGTAACACCAGGCTGCAATAGTTGGCATCTTCGCGATCAGGCGATGCGCCGTGATTTCCCGTTGATGTTCGTCTGTAACGTCCATCTGGTCGTGATAAAACGCAGAAAGCGCTCCGACAACACCGCACATGATGGCCATAGGATGCGCGTCCCGGCGGAAGCCGTGGAAGAAGTTACGCATCTGGTCGTGCAGCATGGTGTGGTTTTTGATGGTGTCGTGGAACTGCTTGTTCTGTTCGGCAGTCGGTAGTTCACCTTTGAGCAATAAGTAACAGACTTCTAGATAGTCTGAGTGCTCAGCGAGTTGTTCGATCGGATATCCCCGGTGCAGGAGAACGCCGTTTTCACCATCGATGTACGTGATAGCAGACTCGCAGGATGCCGTAGAGACAAACCCGGGGTCGTACGTGAAAACGCCATTCTGGACTAGGCCTCGAACGTCAATAACGTCAGGGCCAACGGTGCCGGAATAAACCGGTAGCTCAATGGACTCGTCACCCACCGAGAGCGTGGCTTTCCTGTCGGTCATAGTGCTCTCCTGTTTATCAGCTTTAACAGCGCTAGCTGTCTTTATAGTTGCGCGAGAAGGCGCGTATTATCGCAAAACTGGCGGCAAAATATAGGGTGTATGCTTTTTTTGTCAATGAAAGTGTAGGTAAACCTTGTGATCTTTCCCTTGTTGTAAATCAGGGATATCACGAATAATGCGGGTTCTGGCCAAAAAAGGTATTTGTCAATACGCCTAATAGCTTGCTCTGTTACAGTACCCGTGCGGTTTCAGCGTGGGTTGCGCGTTTGTAATTATACGGGCGCCTCCTTATAATCCCTAGCCCGGAATCGGGGATACATCTTCATGGACGCTTGATCATAGCAAGCTACCTGTTTGGTGTTCACCCTCCTGAACCAATCGTGTGTCGATATCGTATTGAACATTCGATCCTTACATACCAACTAACCGCCTCCGGTTCGCCGGTTCTGCGGTACCAAAAGAGAGTGTGAGAGCGCTGTGAATAGCAAACGACCAGTAAATCTCGATCTCGGCAAGTTTCATTTTCCTCTGCCAGCCATTACGTCCATATTGCACCGTGTGAGCGGCATCATCATTTTTGTTGGTGTTGCATTCATGCTTTATGGGCTTCAACTTTCCCTATCTGGGGAAGAAGGCTTCAGTCAGGTCAGTGAACTGCTGAACAGCTTCCTTGCCAAGCTGATTACCTGGGGCATCTTGTCTGCTCTGCTGTATCACCTGGTGGCAGGTATAAAGCACCTGCTCATGGATATGGGTATCGGTGAAGAGCTTGAAAGCGGGCGCGCGGCCGCTAAGATCACCATCGGAGTTTCCGTTGTCCTTATTGTTCTGGCAGGAGTCTGGGTATGGGCATGAATAGTGTGACCAATATTGGTCGGAACGGTATCCAGGACTGGATCATCCAGCGGGTTTCTGCTTACGTATTAGCTTTTTATACGCTGTTTTTGCTTGGCTTTTTTGCCACAACCGATGTGGACTTCCAAATTTGGTCGGCGCTGTTTGAACAATCTTGGTTCAAGATCTTCACTCTGCTAGCACTGCTTTCAATTGGAGCTCATGCCTGGGTCGGGCTTTGGACCGTTTCTACCGACTACATCAAGTCAGCAATGCAGCGTTTCCTGTTTCAGGCGGCATTCATTCTGGTGATTCTTGTGTATGTGGTCTGGGGTATTCAGATTATTTGGGGGCTTTGATCGATGTCTAATATTAAGACCATGTCGTACGACGCCATTGTGATCGGCGGCGGCGGTGCCGGTATGCGAGCGGCCCTGCAGTTGACCGAATCCGGTGTTAAAACTGCGTGTATCACAAAAGTATTTCCTACCCGTTCGCACACAGTGTCTGCCCAAGGTGGGATTACCTGTGCGATCGCGAGCGCTGACCCCAATGATGATTGGCGCTGGCACATGTATGACACCGTAAAAGGGTCCGATTACATTGCCGATCAAGACGCTGTTGAATACATGTGTTCTGTGGGGCCGCAGGCAGTTTTTGAACTTGAACACATGGGTTTACCTTTCTCCCGTACCGAACAGGGCCGTATTTACCAGCGCCCGTTCGGTGGCCAGTCCAAAGGCCCGGATAACCCCACTCAGGCTGCACGTACCTGCGCTGCGGCTGACCGCACCGGTCACGCGTTGCTGCACACCCTTTATCAGGCAAACCTTAAAGGTGGCACTACCTTCCTGAACGAGTGGTACGCGGTTGATTTGGTTAAGAACAGCAATAACGAAGTTGTTGGTGTTGTTGCTATTGAAATCGAGACCGGCGAAGTGGCTTATATCAAGTCTAAAGCCACGGTTCTTGCTACCGGTGGTGCGGGTCGTATTTACGCCTCTACAACCAACGCGCTGATCAATACCGGCGACGGCATTGGCATGGCTCTGCGTGCGGGCTTCCCGATGCAGGATATGGAGATGTGGCAGTTCCACCCAACGGGCATTTACGGTGCTGGCACGCTGGTAACCGAGGGTTGCCGGGGTGAGGGTGGTTACCTGATCAACTCCGAAGGTGAGCGCTTCATGGAGCGTTACGCTCCTAACGCAAAAGATCTGGCTGGCCGTGACGTTGTCGCGCGCTCCATGGTTATTGAGATTCTTGAAGGTCGCGGTTGTGGCCCAGACAAGGATCACGTGCTGTTGAAGCTTGATCATCTGGGTGAAGAAACACTGAACCTGCGGCTGCCCGGTATCTGCGAGCTGTCTCGTACATTTGCCCACGTTGATCCTGTTAAAGAGCCGGTCCCGGTTGTTCCTACCTGTCACTATATGATGGGTGGTGTCCCCACGAACGTTGGCGGTCAGGCATTGACTCAAGATGAAAACGGTAACGATCAACCAATTCCGGGTCTGTTTGCGTGTGGTGAGGCTGCGTGCGTTTCTGTTCACGGTGCCAACCGTCTCGGTGGCAACTCGCTGCTGGATCTTGTTGTTTTCGGTCGTGCGGCTGGCCTGCACATTGAAGAGCAGTTGCGCGGAGGCTTTGAGACCGACGGTGCAACCGAAGAGGACATTAAGCGAGCCATGGCTCGACTGGAGCGCCTGAATAGTGCTTCAGAAGGTGAGAGCGTTGCTGAGGTCCGCAAGGATCTGCAGAACTGCATGCAGCTCTACTTCGGGGTGTTCCGTGACGGTAAGAGCATGGAGGAGGGGTTGAAAAAGCTCGAGGCTATTGGTGAGCGCGTGCGCAATACCAAGCTGACGGATACCAGCAATGCGTTTAATACTGCGCGCATTGAGGCTCTGGAGTTGGATAACCTGTTTGAAGTTGCGCAGGCAACGGCCATTGCGGCAAACGAGCGTAAAGAAAGCCGCGGTGCTCATGCCCGTAACGACTTCACCGAGCGTGATGACGAAAACTGGCTCAAGCACTCGCTTTACTTCCCGCTGGATAAGCGTATTGGCAAGCGTGATGTTAATTTTGCGCCAAAAACTGTCGAGACCTTCCAGCCGAAAGTCCGGACTTACTAAGGGGAACGTACACTATGTTGGTAAGCCTTTACCGTTATAACCCGGAAACCGATAACGCCCCCTACATGCAGGACGTCGAAGTCGAACTTCCGGCAGGAAAAGACCTGATGGTTCTTGATGTGCTTAACCTCATCAAGGAGAAGGATTCGTCCATGGCCTATCGTCGCTCATGCCGTGAAGGTGTTTGTGGCTCTGATGGTATGAACATGAACGGCAAGAACGGCTTGGCGTGCATTACGCCCATGTCGCAAGTTGTAAAGAATGGCAAGCTGGTACTGCGCCCACTGCCGGGCCTGCCGGTTATACGCGACTTGGTCGTAGACATGAGCCTGTTTTACAAGCAGTACGAAAAGATTATGCCGTACCTTGTGAATAACACGCCTGCGCCTGCTATCGAGCGTTTGCAGTCACCAGAAGACCGGGAAAAGCTTGATGGTTTGTACGAGTGCATTCTCTGTGCATGCTGCTCAACCTCGTGCCCGTCATTTTGGTGGAACCCGGACAAGTTTATTGGACCTGCCGGGCTGTTGCAGGCCTACCGCTTTCTTGCGGATAGCCGCGACACCGCTCAGGCAGAGCGCCTTGCCGATTTGGACGACCCATTTAGTGTGTTCCGCTGCAGGGGCATCATGAACTGTGTCAGCGTTTGCCCGAAAGGCCTAAACCCCACAAGGGCAATCGGCCATATTAGAAATCTTTTGCTGCATAGGGCCACTTAAGCGGCAGGATTTCAGACAGGCGCTATACTGTTCTGAACAGGTTGGAACCCCGGAAGGCCTCGCATTTTTGCGGGGCCTTCAACCAAAGGCTTATAGTCAAAGGTCTTACCCGGGTGCACACTACGCAAGCCGTAGCGGGAACTAATCAGGTTTTCTTGCGGCGTTGCGGAATACAAAAATCATTGGGGAACGGAAAACATCCATGTTGGGTGTGGTGGCCACAGTCGATCCCGTAAAAACCCGTATTGACTGATAGTTACCCCTGGCCGACCATACTTGGCTCCCCCGCACCAGCCCAAGGTGAGCTATTCAAAATGCAAGAAAGCATGATGGAGCAGTTATGGCAGACGTCCCACTTGCAAGGTGGAAATCTGGCCTATGTTGAACAGCTTTTTGAAACCTACCTGACAGATCCAAATGCCGTTCCCGAAGAGTGGCGCAGTTATTTTGATAAACTTCCCAGCGTTGACGGCTATCAGGGCCGAGACGTTATTCACTCTTCGATCCGCGAGCAGTTTGAACACATTTCCCGCAATCAGCGTTTTCTCGCAAATAGCGGCGTGCCTGTTAGTGCTACGTCGGATGCCGATAAAAAGCAGATCCGTGTTCTACAGCTTATCAACGCTTACCGCTTCCGTGGTCATC
Source organism: Marinobacter sp. S6332 (assembly GCF_023016045.1). GTDB lineage: Bacteria > Pseudomonadota > Gammaproteobacteria > Pseudomonadales > Oleiphilaceae > Marinobacter. The sequence goes on from NZ_JALKAP010000012.1 coordinate 82,068, forward strand.
AGGAAGCAAAGCTTGATCCGCTCGGTGTTTGGCAGCGTCCAAAGGTAGAAGATCTCGATTTGTCTTTTCATGATTTGTCAGAATCAGATCGTGATTTGGAGTTCCAAACAGGTTCCCTGAGCTTTGGCTCGGATACCATGAAACTTGGCGATATTTACGACGGGCTGCGCAAGACATATTGCGGCAGCATCGGCGCCGAGTACATGCACGTAGTTGATACCCGCATTAAACGCTGGTTTCAGCAACGTATGGAGCCAGTCCGTTCTGAGCCCGGCTTCGAGGCAAAAACACGAACCCATATCCTTGAACGCCTAACGGCAGCGGAAGGCCTTGAGAAATATCTTGGTTCTCGCTATCCGGGTGTTAAACGTTTCGGGCTTGAAGGCGGTGAGAGCCTTATTCCGTGTATGGATGAGCTGATTCAGCGTGCCGGTCATTATGGTGCCAAAGAGATCGTTCTCGGCATGGCACACCGTGGTCGCCTCAATATTCTAGTCAACACGCTTGGCAAGAACCCCAAAGAATTGTTTGATGAATTCGAAGGCAAGCGATTAGCCGATTCGGGTTCCGGTGATGTCAAATACCACCAAGGCTTTTCCTCCAACGTTATGACCGATGGTGGTGAAGTGCATCTGGCAATGGCGTTTAACCCGTCCCATCTAGAAATTGTATCTCCGGTGGTAGAAGGCTCTGTGCGTGCGCGCCAGACTCGTCGTTCAGACACTGAAGGCAATCAGGTTGTTCCGGTTATCATGCACGGTGATGCGGCTTTTGCCGGTCAGGGTGTGGTAATGGAAACCTTCCAGATGTCCCAGACCCGTGGTTTCGGGGTGGGCGGTACCATCCACATTGTTATCAATAACCAAGTTGGCTTTACCACCAGCAAACAGGAAGACGCGCGCTCTACTGAGTATTGCACGGACATCGCCAAGATGGTTCAGGCACCGATACTCCACGTTAACGCAGACGACCCGGATGCTGTTGTTTTTGTAACTCAAATGGCGATGGACTATCGCAACGAGTTTAAGGGCGACGTGGTTATCGATCTTGTTTGTTATCGGCGTCGCGGGCACAACGAGGCAGATGAGCCTGCCGCAACTCAGCCGATGATGTATCAAAAGATTCGCAAGCTGAAAACGACGCGCACCTTGTACGCAGAGAAGCTTGTTGCTGCTGGTGTGGTGACCGAAGATGAAGCCAAGCAGATGGAGAACGAATACCGTGATGCGCTAGATAATGGCGAACACGTGGTTAAGTCGCTGGTTAAAGAGCCAAATAAAGATCTCTACGTTGACTGGGCTCCGTATCTTGGTCACGCCTGGACTGCAAAGTGCAAATCCAGCGTTCCACTGAAAACCATTCAGAAGCTCGGTAAGAAACTGACTCAGGTACCTGAAGGGTTCAGTATTCAGCGTCAGGTTTCCAAGATTGTTACTGATCGGGAAAAAATGACGGCTGGTGCGCTCCCGATCAACTGGGGCTATGGCGAGATCATGGCTTATGCAACCCTGTTGAACGAGGGGCATCCCGTCCGGATCACGGGTCAGGATGTCGGGCGTGGTACTTTCTCACACCGCCATGCAGTTTTGCATAACCAAAAAGACGGCTCGAGACACATTGCGCTTGCGCAACTCTCCGATGACCAGCCGAAGTTTGAAATATACGACTCGCTGCTTTCCGAAATGGCGGTGATGGCCTTCGAGTACGGATACGCAACAACAGCTCCGAACGCACTGGTTATCTGGGAAGCGCAGTTTGGCGATTTTGCGAACGGTGCCCAAATGGTTATCGACCAGTTCTTGACCAGTGGCGAGCATAAGTGGGGGCGCCTGTGTGGGCTCACTCTGTTGCTGCCGCACGGCTATGAAGGGCAGGGGCCGGAACACAGTTCTGCGCGCCTAGAACGCTTCTTGCAGCTTTCTGCTGAACACAATATTCAAGTGTGCGTGCCCACAACACCCTCGCAGGTCTTCCACATGCTGCGCCGTCAGGTGAAGCGTCCGTTGCGCAAGCCTTTGGTTGCCATCACACCTAAGAGTCTGTTGCGCCACAAGGAGGCCACTTCTGATCTGGACGACCTGACCTCAGGAACCTTCCAGACAGTGCTTCCTGAGAAAGACCTGCCGGAAGCGAAAAAAGTTACTCGAGTTATTCTTTGCAGCGGCAAGGTCTACTATGACCTTCTGGAAAAGAAGAAAACCGATGAGCGTGATGACGTTGCGATTGTTCGTATTGAGCAACTTTATCCGTTCCCGGGTGAAGATTTGGATGAAACTTTGGCGCAGTATCCTAAACTTAAGCATGTCGTATGGTGTCAGGAAGAGCCAATGAACCAAGGTGCCTGGTATTGTAGTCAGCACCATATGCGTAATGCTTTGCAGCGCCTGAATCCTAAACTGTACCTTCAGTATGCTGGCCGTGACGCTTCCGCTGCTCCTGCAGCAGGACACATGTCAGTACATATTGAACAGCAGAAAAAACTTGTTAACGACGCGTTTGAAATCTGACGAGCTACCGAACTAAGGAACTGTAATGTCTACTGAGATTAAAGCCCCCGTATTCCCGGAGTCGGTCGCAGAGGGTACCGTCGCGACCTGGCACAAACAGCCCGGTGAAGCCTGTTCACGTGACGACCTAATTGTCGATATCGAAACCGATAAAGTGGTTCTTGAAGTTGTCGCACCTGCTGACGGCGTGATTGAAGACATCCTTAAAGGTGAAGGTGACACCGTGCAAAGCGGTGAGGTCATCGGTAAGTTTAAAGAGGGTGCCGTTGGTGACTCCGGCTCCGCCGACAAGAAAGAGAGCAAAGATAGCCAGTCCGATAAGGGCGAGGCCAAAGAAGAGCAAAGCCAAGACTCTGGCGATGCAATTCTAAGCCCAGCAGCGCGTAAGTTGGCGGAGGAGAATAATGTTGACCCGAGCGCAGTGAAGGGCACGGGTAAAGACGGTCGCGTAACCAAAGAAGATGTTCAGAATCATGTGGATAGCGCAAGCTCCTCAAGTGGTTCGTCAAAGGCGGCAGCTTCTTCTGCGATGCCTGAAGTGAACATTTCTGCAGGTGAACGGCCAGAGAAGCGCGTACCCATGACTCGCCTGCGCGCCAGCATCGCCAAACGTCTGGTTAATGCCCAGCAAACCGCTGCCATGCTTACGACCTTCAATGAAGTCGACATGGGCCCCATTATGGAAATGCGCAAGCAGTATCAGGACAGCTTCGTTAAGCGTCATGATATCAAGCTGGGTTTCATGTCTTTCTTCGCAAAAGCCGCTACCGAAGCACTCAAGCGTTTCCCTGCCGTTAACGCATCTATCGACGGGAATGACATGGTTTACCACGGCTATCAGGATATCGGCGTTGCCGTATCTACTGATCGTGGTTTGGTTGTACCAGTCGTTCGTGATGTTGATGCATTGGGTCTTGCCGATATCGAGAAGAAAATCGTCGAGTACGGCACCAAGGCTAAAGGTGGCAAGCTTGCGATTGAAGATATGACAGGCGGTACTTTTACCATCACTAACGGTGGTATTTTTGGTTCCCTTATCTCTACGCCAATTCTGAACCCGCCGCAAACAGCGATTCTGGGTATGCATAAAATTCAGGAGCGCCCGATGGCGGTCAACGGTAAGGTGGAAATACGCCCGATGATGTACCTTGCGCTGTCTTATGACCACCGTATGGTTGATGGCAAGGAAGCGGTGCAGTTCCTTGTAGCCATCAAGGACATGCTTGAGGACCCAGCGCGCATTCTGCTGGACGTGTGAGCTGACACTTAACGAATCGGAAAACAGGATTAACTATGTCTGAAAAGTACGACGTAATCGTCATTGGTGCAGGCCCCGGTGGCTATGTTGCTGCCATTAAAGCCGCACAGCTTGGCCTCAAAACCGCATGTGTCGAGTCGTGGAGTTCTGAAGATGGAAAAAGTCAGGTGCTTGGTGGTACCTGTTTGAATGTCGGCTGCATTCCGTCAAAAGCCTTGCTAGAGATTTCACATAAGTTCGAGGAAGCAAGCCACGACTATGAAATGCAGGGCATCATCGCCAAGGATGTCAAAATCGACGTCGCCAAGATGATGGAACGCAAGAGTGGTATCGTTAAGCAGCTAACCGGTGGCATCGCAGGTTTGTTCAAGTCCAATGGCGTAACCTCCATTCACGGCCACGGTAAGTTGTTGGCAAACCGTCAGGTTGAAGTTACAGACAAAGATGGAAAGACCAAAACCTACGAAGCCGAAAACGTAATTATTGCCACAGGCTCCAAGCCTATTGAAATCCCACCTGCGCCTATGACCGAGGGCTATATTGTTGACTCGGAAGGTGCTCTGGAATTTGACGAAGTACCTAAGCGCCTTGGCATTATCGGTGCCGGTGTTATCGGCCTTGAATTGGGCAGCGTTTGGGCACGTTTGGGTTCAGAAGTGACAGTGCTGGAAGCACAAGACACTTTCTTGCCAGCTGTTGACCAGCAGGTTGCCAAGGATGCTCTCAAGCAGTTCCGCAAGCAGGGTTTGGATATTGTTATGGGTGGCCGCGTAACCGGCGCCGAGGTTAAGCGCAAGCTGGTCAACGTGAGCTACGAAGACAGCAAAGGCAAACAGGAGCTGAAAGTCGACAAGCTGATTGTTGCTGTTGGCCGTCGGCCGTATACCGATAATCTGCTGGCTGCAGATTCCGGGGTTAACATGGACGAGCGCGGCTTTATCTTCGTTGACGATAAGTGCAAAACCGAAGCCCCTGGCGTTTGGGCTGTAGGCGATGTAGTTCGTGGACCTATGCTTGCTCATAAGGCCTCGGAAGAGGGTGTTATGGTTGCTGAACGTATTGCCGGGCAGAAGCCTCAGGTAAATTACGATTGCATTCCAAACGTCATTTACACCTCGCCTGAAGTGGCCTGGGTAGGTAAAACTGAAGAGCAACTCAAGACCGAAGGCGAAGCCTACAAAGTCGGCACTTTCCCGTTTGCAGCGAATGGTCGTGCTATGGCAGCCAACTCTGCTTCGGGCATGGTGAAGATTATCGCCGACGAGAAGACAGACAGAATTCTGGGCTTCCACGTTGTCGGTCCACAGGCGTCTGAGATTGTTGCTCAAGGCGTTATTGCCATGGAGTTTGGCTCAAGTGCAGAAGATCTGGCGTTGACCTGCTTTGCGCATCCGACTCTTTCTGAGTCTGTGCACGAGGCAGCTCTGGCAGTTAACGGTGGCGCAATTCACATTGCGAACCGCCGCAAAAAGAAGTAACGCAAACTAGGAAGCAGGGGGCGCATATTATGGCGCCCCTTTATTATAAAAAGAGCTGATTTCCGTTTGCGATCGTGGTGAGCTGAGGTGATCCCCTGCTCACCGAACAGAATTCGCCTATAAGACTCCCTGTTTGGGGAGAAGCGAGTTCACTTCCGTACGTGGTTATCCTCCATCAAATAGCGGGACATTAACTATGAATTTGCATGAATATCAGGGCAAGCAGCTTTTTGCTGAATATGGCCTGCCCGTATCCCAAGGCATTGCCTGTGATACTCCGAAAGATGCGGTTGCGGCTGCTGATGAAATTGGCGGCGATGCATGGGTGGTTAAAGCTCAGGTGCACGCGGGTGGCCGTGGTAAGGCTGGCGGTGTAAAGCTGGTCAAGAGCAAAGACGAGATTCGTGAGTTTGCTGAAAAGTGGTTGGGCAAGAATCTGGTTACCTATCAGACTGATGAAAACGGTCAGCCGGTGAGCAAAATTCTGGTTGAGTCCTTGACCGATATCGATCAGGAACTGTACCTAGGTGCTGTTGTTGACCGTGGTAGCCGTCGTATCGTCTTTATGGCCTCCACCGAAGGTGGTGTTGAGATTGAGACGGTTGCCGAAGAAACTCCGGAAAAAATCTTGAGAGCAGAGATCGATCCTTTGGTTGGCGCACAGCCATACCAAGGTCGTGAACTGGCGTTCAAGCTTGGTCTGGAAGGTAAGCAAATTGGCCAGTTCACCAAGATTTTTATGGGTTTGGCAAAGTTGTTTGAAGATCGTGACCTTGCTCTGCTGGAAATTAACCCGCTAGTTATCACTCCAGCCGGTGATTTGCACTGTCTAGACGCCAAAATTGGTGTTGATGGCAACGCACTGTATCGCCAGAAAAAGATTCAGGAGATGCACGACCCTTCTCAGGAAGACTCCCGCGAAGCGGAAGCTGCCAAATGGGAACTCAACTATGTAGCGCTTGATGGAAACATCGGCTGCATGGTTAACGGCGCCGGTCTTGCCATGGGAACCATGGATATTATCAAGCTCTCCGGTGGTCGTCCTGCCAACTTCCTGGACGTTGGTGGCGGTGCAACCAAAGAGCGCGTTTCAGAAGCGTTTAAGATCATTCTTTCCGACGACGCAGTGCAAGCCGTTCTGGTAAACATTTTCGGCGGTATTGTGCGCTGTGACATGATCGCAGAAGGCATTATTGGTGCGGTTAAAGAAGTAGGCGTTAAGGTTCCTGTGGTTGTGCGCCTTGAAGGCAACAACGCTGAGAAAGGCACCAAGGTTCTTGCCGAAAGTGGCCTGAACATTATTGCCGCCACCAGTCTGGCGGATGCTGCAGAGCAAGTTGTTAAAGCCGCAGGGGGTAAATAATGAGCATCCTGATTAATAAAGACACCAAAGTTATCTGCCAAGGCTTTACCGGCGCACAGGGTACCTTCCACTCTGAACAGGCGATTGAATACGGCACCAAAATGGTTGGTGGCGTAAGCCCGGGTAAGGGCGGTACTGAGCATTTGGGATTGCCGGTATTCAATACCGTGCGTGAAGCTGTAGAAAAAACCGGAGCTCAGGCGACCGTAATCTATGTTCCCGCACCCTTCTGTAAAGACGCGATCATTGAAGCTGCTGATGCGGGCCTTGAGCTGATTGTGTGCATCACGGAAGGCATTCCGACCATCGATATGCTGTACGCCAAAGAATACGTTGATCGCAAAGGCGTTCGCATGATCGGCCCCAACTGCCCGGGCGTTATCACACCGGGTGAGTGCAAGATCGGTATCATGCCAGGGCACATCCATAAGCCTGGCAAGGTCGGTATCGTATCTCGTTCCGGCACCCTGACCTACGAAGCAGTTAAGCAGACCACAGACTTCGGCTATGGCCAGTCTACCTGTGTAGGCATCGGTGGTGACCCGATTCCGGGCTCCAACTTCATCGATATCCTCCAGTTGCTTCAGAACGATCCGCAGACAGAAGCGATTGTGATGATTGGTGAAATCGGCGGTACCGCTGAAGAAGAAGCGGCTGCTTTCATCAAAGAAAATGTCACTAAGCCAGTGGTTGCCTACATTGCCGGTGTTACAGCACCCCCAGGCAAGCGTATGGGCCACGCAGGCGCTATCATCTCTGGTGGTAAGGGCACAGCGGACGAAAAGTTCGCAGCTCTGAACGACGCCGGTGTTAAAACCGTGCGCAGTTTGGCCGAGATTGGTAAGGCTCTGAAGGAGGTAACTGGCTGGTAAGCTGGTTTCTTTCAATAAAACCCCCGTTTCTGTTCTGCAGAGCGGGGGTTTTTTATTTATAATGCCGGGTCGCCTCGTTTAGTATGGGCGCATTCCATTTAAAAGAAGGAGTTTGTGCTTTGAGTTCAGTAGATTCCCAGCAACGGGTTTTGTCCGGTATGCGTCCCACCGGCAAGCTTCACCTTGGCCACTATCACGGTGTGCTGAAAAACTGGGTGAAACTCCAGCACGAATTTGAGTGCTTCTTCTTCATTGCCGACTGGCATGCCCTGACCACGCAATACGATGACCCATCCGGTATCGAGCAAAGCGTCTGGGATATGGTAATTGACTGGCTGGCGTCAGGGGTTAACCCTGGCTCCTCCACCATGTTTATCCAGTCTCAGGTGCCTGAACACGCAGAATTGCACCTGCTGCTGTCCATGATCACACCGCTGGGCTGGCTGGAGCGCATTCCCACGTATAAGGATCAGCAGGAAAAGCTGCGGGAAAAGGACCTTGCAACGTATGGGTTCCTCGGCTATCCCTTGCTCCAGACCGCCGACATATTGATGTATCGCGCAGGTAAAGTACCTGTGGGTGCAGATCAGGTTTCCCACGTTGAAATCACCCGCGAGATCGCTCGTCGGTTCAATCATATATACGGACGCGAGCCCGGTTTTGAGGATCAGGCGGAATCAGCCATCGTGAAGATGGGCAAGAAAAACGCCAAGCTGTATCGCACCCTCAAAAAGCGCTATCAGGAAGAGGGCGACATGGAAGCGTTGGAGACTGCCCGTGCCTTGCTAATGGAGCAGCAGAACATTTCCCTTGGAGATCGTGAGCGCCTATACGGTTTCATCGAGGGTGGCGGCAAGATTATTTTGCCGGAGCCTCAGCCACTGCTAACACCTGAGTCTAAAATGCCGGGGTTGGATGGGCAAAAAATGTCCAAATCCTATAACAACTATATTGGTTTGCGAGAAGAGCCAGACAGTGTGGCGCAGAAAGTTCGTACCATGCAGACTGACCCTCAGAGAGTGCGCCGTACAGATCCGGGAGAGCCCGAGAAGTGTCCAGTATGGGGGCTGCACAAAGTCTATTCGGATGAAGCTACCAAAGAGTGGGTTCAGACTGGATGCCGCAGTGCCGGAATAGGCTGTCTTGACTGCAAAAAACCATTAATTGATGCAATTTTGGAAGAGCAGCGGCCGTTGCGCGAAAGGGCTCTTGAATACGAAGCCAGCCCTGATCTTGTGCATTCTATTCTCCAAGAAGGTCGTGAGCACGCGCGGGATGCTGCCAGAGATACACTTGAGGAAGTTCGGGCCGCAATGGGATTGAGCTATCGATAAGCCAGATCAGGCACCATTAGCGCGGGTATCAGGGAAGGCAGTTGTTGACCTTCCAAGTGATCTGTATATCCCGCCAGATGCCTTAGCAGTATTTCTTGAGGCCTTCGAGGGGCCTCTTGACCTGTTGCTTTATCTCATACGGCGCCAGAACATGGATATTCTGGATATAGATGTTAGTGAGATTACCCGGCAGTACATGGAGTACATTGGAGCTGTTGAAGCCATGCGCTTTGAGCTGGCTGCGGAATACCTCGTGATGGCAGCCACGCTCGCGGAGATAAAATCCCGTATGCTTCTGCCAAGGCACGAAGCCGACGAAGATGAAGAGGTAGATCCCCGTGCAGAACTGATTCGAAGGTTGCAACAATACGAGCGCTTTAAGAAGGCCGCGGAAGATATTGATTCACTGCCGCGCATGGAACGAGACACCTTTGCCGTATCTGCCTCCTTACCGAAGCTGCCAACGAGCCAGGTGCATCCAGATGTTGATATGCGGGATCTTCTTCTCGCGCTTCAGGGTGTACTGAACCGGGCTGACCTGTTTACCAGTCACCATGTAGAAAGAGAAAGGTTGTCGACCAGAGAGCGAATGTCCGCCATTTTGTCTGTATTGCGGGACGACCAGTTTGTCACCTTCCAGAGCCTGTTCACCATTGAAGAAGGTCGGCTTGGAGTGGTTGTCACCTTTCTGGCTACGCTCGAACTGGTTAAAGAGCAGTTGATAGAAGTAGTCCAAGCTGAAGTGTTGGGTCCGATTCACGTGCGTGCGCGAGCTGCGCGTTAAACGATTACCTAGTGGAAAGCTGCATAGGGAAACCGGATAGCAATCATGAACGAAGAAGAGCTCTCAAGAATTCAGGCAATTGCCGAGGCAGCGTTACTCGCAGCGGGCAAGCCTCTTTCCCTTGAGCAGCTAAGAGAGCTCTTTGCAGAAGATGAACGCCCGGCAAGGCAAGTCATGGAACATGTCATGATGCTTCTTGGCAACGCATGCGAAGGCCGAGGTTTCGAGCTGCGTAAAGTGGCCAGCGGCTTTCGCCTTCAAATTCGGGAAGAGTTTGCTCCTTGGGTTAGTCGGCTATTTGAGGAAAAACCCCAACGCTACTCCCGTGCTCTGCTGGAAACTCTTGCCCTGATTGCCTATCGACAGCCCATCACCCGCGGTGAGATTGAAGACATCCGAGGTGTTGCGGTAAGCAGCAATATCATTCGTACCTTACTTGAGCGAGAGTGGGTACGTGTTGTAGGGCATAGAGACGTTCCAGGCCGACCGGCAATGTATGCGACAACCCGGCAATTTCTCGATTATTTCAGTCTTTCTGGTTTGGGCCAGTTGCCTCCGTTGTCCGAGATACGGGATCTTGAAGAGATCGGCCGGGAAGTTGAAAAGAATATGCAGGCTGAGATTGAGTTTGACTCAGCACAGGCGAAGCCAGCGGGCGACAACCCGCCAGACCAGACATTTCACTGATACCATTCGGGTGTCAGTCAGCGATTAAGGATTATGTTCATGGCGTCAGAACGCCCCGGAAGAAAGTCAAAACCGACCGCAAAGCCGGTTGCCGACGCGGTTACGAACGACGGCCCGGAGCGGATTCAGAAACTCCTTGCCCGGGCTGGAATCGGCTCGCGTCGAGAGATTGAAGGATGGATGGAGGCAGGCCGACTTACGGTAAATGGTGAGGTGGTGACGCCCGGCCAGAAAACCACTGTAACCGACCGCTTTGAACTGGACGAAAAACGGCTGGAAGTTGCAGCAGCAGCCGTCACTGTGCGCCGCGTTCTTATCTACAATAAGCCGGAAGGCGAGGTAACCACCCGTAAAGACCCAGAAGGTCGGCCAACGGTATTTGACCGCCTACCAAGGCTGAAGGATAACCGCTGGATCTCAATCGGTCGGCTGGATATCAACACCACAGGGCTAGTGCTATTTACTACTGACGGTGAGCTGGCAAACCGCTTGATGCACCCCTCTAGCCAAATTGACCGAGAGTATGCAGTACGGGTTTTTGGTGAGGTAGACGATGCCATGATTGAGCGCCTGATGGCGGGTGTGCTGCTCGAGGATGGCATGGCAAAGTTCAGCGATATCAGCCCTGCTGGTGGCAGTGGAATAAATCGGTGGTTCCATGTGACGCTTTTGGAGGGTCGGAATCGCGAAGTTAGGCGTTTGTGGGAGTCGCAGGGCGTCCGCGTAAGCCGCCTTAAACGAGTTCGCTATGGCCCAGTTTTCCTGCCTAGCAGACTGACGCTGGGTAAATGGGAAGAGCTGGATCAGAAAACAGTGGATATTATTAGTAGCACTGTTGGGCTTACCTCAATCGATATACCCCAAAAAACCCCTGATGAACAAGCCGCTCACGATCGCCAAAGAAGGAAGAGCCCGGGCAGCGGAGGCAAGAAAACAGGAGGTCGGCGCTGGGATGTAAGCGACACAAAACCTGCGCGTAAAGGCGGAGCTGATAAGCCCCGTGGAGGTGCCAGCAAACCTCAAAGAGGTTCTGGTAGGCCTCGTAAGTCGCATACCGACAGATAAACTGTGGGGTATATAGCCTGATTGCTCTCTCGCTCAGGCTATTCAACCGATGCTTGCAAAAACCCGAGTACAGTTCCTGCCTTGATCTTTCGCTCTGTACAATGCCTCATCGGCGCGTGCTACCCACTGGCTTGCACCTTCTTCTGATAGATGTCTAGCAACACCACAGCTTATGGTTACAGAGAGTTTGGTTCCGCCGCAATCGACTTTTAAATCAGCAACGGCGTTTCGTACACGTTCGGCAACGTCTCGTGCTTCGTGTTCGCCGGTGTGTGGCAGCAAAATGGCAAACTCCTCACCGCCAAACCGGTAAACGCTATCAGAGCTTCTGATTGCGTTCGCAAGGGCTTCTGCTGTCATTTGCAACACATGATCACCCACAACATGCCCATGCTGGTCGTTCACTGCTTTGAAATGGTCAAGGTCGCATAGAACTAATGAATACTCTTCGCCATGGCGGTCTGATAGCAAGCTTGCGCGCTGAAGATGCTCATCCAGTGCTCGCTTGTTTGGAATGGAGGTCAGTGAATCTGTCAGAGCCGCTTGCTCAATGGCAATAAATTGGCAGGCGTTGCGTAAGGGGCAAATAGCCGCACTGATAAACATCTCAATACCTTGTAGTTCTTCATCAGAGAACTTCTGCCGACGGTTTAGGGTAAGAGTGCCGTAGCAAATGCCTTCCAGATTTAGGCGGTATTCGCAACGGTGCGGGCCACCCATGCCGGTTGCAAACACAAAGTCGCGATGCGCTATTTGATGGCGGTAGTTTAAAGCGTCGAACGGGATAGTGTCCCGTAACTCTTCTGCCAGAATGCCAAGCTGGGTTTCCAGAGAGAGTGTTGTAGATAGGCGCCGTGTTAGTTTTGTGAGAGGGTCGGGGGTATTTGACCATCCCTCAAACGACTGCCGAAGTGCAGCCAGATTTCTTGGCTGAGTGGTGGTTCGCTGTATCGACGGTATGTTTTTCACTACGGCTCACTCTCTTTCAAAGTGTATCAGTGCTTTTCCAGAATAAAGCATCGATCATGCCATTTATAAAATGCCGAATAATAACAATAATATAAGTCGATAACATAAAGTGATTTAGCTTCCAGATATCCTCTACGGTGCGCAAGCGTCAAAAATACGACAAGCTCCTTCCCACTGCGGCACCCACGGGAGTGAAATGCATTTCTAAGGGGTGGGGATGAAGAATGCCTGTGGTAAACTGACCGACTTGTTTCCGCGTTGTTTCCAGAAGTGAGCACTATTTCGTATGACGTTCCAGGCCCCAGAAAGTCTTTCCGAACAGATCGCCCAACATTTGGGCCAGCGGATTGTTACGCGGGATCTGATGCCCGGTGCCAGAATTCAGGAGCTTAAAGTTGCGAGCGACCTTAATGTAAGCAGAGGGTCGGTACGGGAAGCCCTGTTGATCTTGGAGCGTAGGCATTTGATTCAAATCTTCCCGCGCAGAGGCGCTGTGGTTTCAAGCCTAACGGTTGCCAGCGTCAACAATCTTTATGATATTTATATTGACTTGCTTTGCATGCTCGGGCGCAAAATTGTTGAACGTTGGGCAGGTGATGAGCTGCGCGGCGTCATGGGTCGGGTTCGGGAAGTTGAGACTGTTGTTCAGGCTGTAAACTCAACCGGGCCAGATTCTGCCGAAAAAGTCATCGAAGCGGGTTTTGGGGTAATGCGTTACGCCTATGAACTGGTTGATAACCCGTTTTTGGAGGAAACGCTGGAAAATTTCCGGCCTGCGATCAGCCGCACCTATTTCGTTGCGCTTGAGAACTTTCGAGACGGCATAGGGCAGACTGCTGTCTTTTTCCGGCGCTTGGGTGACGCAGCTTTGAGTGGAGATGCTGAACGGCTTCAGTCTGCAATACAGGCCTTCGGTGAGCACCAGAGACAACAGGTTTTGAGTATTCTCATGGAGGAGGAGAGCGCGTGACATGCGCCTGAAGTCGATCAAGTTGGCCGGATTCAAATCCTTTGTTGATCCCACCACAGTGCCTTTTCCGACTAATCTGACAGCCGTGGTTGGGCCTAATGGTTGTGGCAAATCCAATATTATTGATGCCGTTCGCTGGGTGATGGGAGAGAGCTCGGCCAAGTATTTACGCGGCGAATCCATGACAGACGTTATCTTTAACGGCTCCAGCGCCCGCAAGCCCGTAGGTCAAGCTTCTATAGAACTGGTATTTGACAATAGTGACGGCTCTGCGCCCGGCGAGTTCGTTCGCTTTAATGAGATCTCCGTACGCCGGCGGGTATCCCGGGAAGGGCAGTCCGAGTATTTCCTTAATGGCTCTAAATGCCGTCGCCGTGATATTACAGACTTGTTTCTAGGCACCGGCCTCGGCCCCCGCAGCTACGCCATTATCGAGCAAGGCATGATCTCGCGGCTGATAGAAGCCAAGCCGGAAGAGCTGCGCATTTATATCGAGGAAGCCGCGGGCATTTCGAAGTACAAGGAGCGCCGCCGGGAAACCGAAAACCGCATGCGCCGCACTCAGGAAAACCTTGAGCGCCTAACCGACCTTCGTGAGGAGCTGGGACGACAGTTACAGCACCTCGAACGGCAGGCTGCTGCCGCAGAAAAGTACAGGGCATACAAGCAGGAAGAGCGCCAGAAAAAAGCCGAGCTTACGGTTCTGCGTTGGCAATCACTAGATAAGGATCTACAGGCCTGGCGCAGCAAAATCCGCGATACGGAGCTAGAGCTTGAGAAACAGCTCACCGAACGCATAGGCTTGGAAACCTCTCTGGAATCCCTTCGTGACAGCCACCATGAACGCACAGAGCACTTCAACCGGGCGCAGGCGCGTTATTATGAAGCTGGCGCTGACATTGCCCGTATTGAGCAAAGCCTTGAACATCAACGCGAAAGAAGTCGCCAGACGGCTGCGGAGCTGGATCAGGCGATGGCTAACCAGCGAGAACTCGCGCGGGAATTGAGTCAGGACGAAGAAAAGCTCTCTGCGATACGGGAAGAGCTGGAGATGATTGAGCCGGAACAGGAAGCTCTGGCTGTTCGCTCTGAGGAGTCGGGAGAGAAGCTTCAGCAAGCGGAAGAGGCCATGCGCGAATGGCAGCAGCGTTGGGAAGAGTTCAGTTCACGCTCTGCCGATGCCCGCCGCGAAGCAGAGCTTGCCCAATCTCGTATCGTATCTCTTGAGCAAGCCATAGACCAACTGTTAGCTCGCCAGCGTAAGCTCCAAGACGAACAGGCGCAATTGGATGGCCAGGTTGATCGGGACGAACTGCATGAGCTCCAAGAACAACAAGAGGTCTTGGAATTGCAGCGTGAAGAAGCGGCCGAGCGAATTGAATCGGTTCAGGGGGAGCTTCAGGATGCCAAGCAAAACGAGCGCGATACCGAACAAGCTCTGACCGGTGCCCGACAGAAGGTACAAAGCCTACAAGCTGCACTGGAATCTCAACAAACGCTGCTTGATGAACAGATGGGTGGACAAGATGATGTGCAACAGGCATGGCTGGCAGAGCATGGTTTAGTAGATCTTCCTCGTGTGGCCGGCAAACTTCAGATAGAGGATGGCTGGGAGTTCGCGTTAGAGCAGATCATTGGGCGCTTTAGTCAGGGGCTACTGTTGCCAAGCATCGACGCACTTTCTCGGGCATTGCAGGAGGCGCCGAAGGGTCTTGCCGTTATACAGGCGAGCTCCGAAGACAGCATTCCAGCGGCTTCTGGGGATGTATTGGCCTCTAAAGTGCGCGGTGTGGAAGCTATTGGTTCTATGCTCACGGGAATCGGAGTGGCTGAGTCCCTCGCCGATGCGCTAGACAAGAGGTCAGGGCTGGCAAAAGGCAATAGTATCATCACTCGTGAGGGTGTTTGGGTAGCTCGTGATTGGGTGCGGATGCCTGAATCCGATGCCAGCCAAATTGGTGTTATTGAGCGGCAGAAAAAAGTGGATGCCTTGGCCGAGCAGCTTGCACTGGCGGAGGAGTCACTGGAAGAAGCAATAGCTCGTCATGAAGCGCTGCAGGAACGAACAGAAAGGGCGGAATCCGTAAGAGATGAGGCACAGGCAAGGCTGAGCGAAACCGATCGCGAGCTCAGCTTAGTCGCCTCCAAAATGAGCGGACTGCGTGCCCGTGCCGAGCAGATTGATGTGCGACTTACTCGGATTCACGAAGAAGCGTCAGACGTAGCACTGAATCTGGAAACTCAGCAGGAAAACCTTAGTATCGCCAGAGACGACTGGCAACAGGCGTTGGCTTTGACGGAAGACGGTGATGACGAAAAAGAGCGCTTGCTTGAACAACGGGACATTCGGCGGGAGAAACTTGACGGATTGCGTCAGGAGGCTCGCCATGATCGTGACCACGCTCACCAACTTCAATTGCAGCTCCAAACTCTTGCTAGTCAACGTGATGGCCTAAGCCAAACCATAGACCGCATGCAAATGCAGAAAGAGCGTCTGGAAGAGCGCTTGGAAATCCTTAGGGAGTCCAGAGAGGGTGCGGAAGAACCCATGGAAGACCTGCAAATGCAACTCGAAGGTTTGCTGGATCGCCGGTTAGCTGAGGAAGAGAAGCTTGGTGTAGCCCGTGATGCCTTGGAAGAAATTGACCGAGAAGTGCGGGAGAAAGAGCAGGGCAGAAGCGGTACAGATCACCGGATTCAAGACGTTCGCTCCAAACTGGAAAAGCTGAAAATGGAATCCCAAGCGCTGGAGATTCGTGCCAGTAACCACATTGAGCAACTTGGTGAGCTGAACGTAAAACTGCAAGACATCCTACCCCAGTTACCTGAGGATGCCAGTCAGGACGAATGGGCAGCGGAGCTGGAGAAAATTGGAAATCGCATTCAGCGCCTTGGCGCCATCAACCTAGCGGCGATAGACGAGTATCAGGTTCAAAGTGAGCGTAAAACCTACCTCGACAGCCAGCACGACGACCTGACAGAAGCACTCGATATACTTGATACGGCTATCCGCAAAATCGATCGGGAAACCCGGCAGCGCTTCAAAGAAACCTTTGATCAGGTAAATGGGGGTTTGCAGGCCCTTTTCCCGAAAGTGTTCGGTGGAGGCAATGCCTATCTAGAGCTGACCGGTGAGGACCTTCTGGAAACCGGTGTGGCGATCATGGCTCGCCCGCCGGGAAAAAAGAACAGCACTATCCATTTGTTGTCCGGTGGCGAAAAGGCACTCACTGCCATTGCGCTGGTATTCTCCATTTTCCAGCTCAATCCGGCACCTTTCTGTATGCTGGATGAGGTGGACGCCCCCCTCGATGATGCGAACGTTGGCCGGTATGCCAGTCTGGTCAAAGAAATGTCGAAACAGGTACAATTTATATACATAACCCATAATAAGATCGCTATGGAAATGGCGGATCAACTTATGGGGGTTACAATGCACGAGCCCGGTTGTTCGCGCTTGGTTACCGTTGATGTTGAAGAGGCGGCCGCTTTGGCAGAAGCCTAGAGTTCCGCCTGTTTACGCAAGGCGGGCAGTAGCTGGCCAGAAAACCGCCAAGAATGACAAAAAGGCCATGTGATGCGGCTTTGCGTTGTATTCAGTACCGGCTTTTTTTAGAGTAGCAGCCGGAGCCCTTTTATTCGCTTCCGGATCTGATCTGCAAACAGGACAGCAGCACTATGTCACTTAGGGAATGGTTAATTGCCATCGGCACCCTTGTTATTATCGGTATTGTAATAGACGGCTTGAGGCGCATGCGTCGGGCCCGCAAAGAATCTATTGCGATTTCTTCCGGGATGGGCGTTGATGACTTAAAAGAATCCCCGCTGGATGAGTATCATAACCCCGAGCTTCCTAACGGTGGAGCGAGGCCAATTTCAAATGATACTTTGGAAGAACGCGGCTATGTGCGGCGTGAAAAGCCCTCTCGTTTTCGTGCTCCGCAGCAAAAGCCGACCCGGCCCGTTCGTGAAACTCAGGGGAAATGTACTTCTGAGCTTGATGAACCCCTTCCAAATGAGGAGGGTGTATGGGCACAAGAGCAAATAGATGAGGATGTGGGCGACTCCGGCTTTTCCTCCGTTGAGCAAGACGAACTGACCGCTGATACTGGCTGGGGCGCGGAAGATGAAGAACTGTCATCGCCGGAAATACCAGCTGAAGCGATCACCGATGTTGAAGAAGATACTGCGCGCCGTGAGCCGCAACCTAGTGATGGCCCGGAGCAACCACTAGCGGGAGCTAACCGACCGGAAGCCCGCGAGGTGATCGTGATTAACGTGCTTGCCCGTCAGGGTGAGGACTTCAGCGGAGCAGCCCTGCAGAAACTGTTTGAAGCCTGTGGACTAGCCCATGGCGATATGGACATCTACCACCGTCATGAGGCAGAGGATACTACTACTCCGGTGCAATTCAGTGTCGCTAACGCCGTAGAACCTGGCACTTTCAAGCCTAATAACGTAGCGGCTATGACAACGCCGGGCATCAGCTTTTTTATGAGCATGCCAGGGCCGACGAATGCATTGCAGGCCTTTGAGTTTATGCTCGAAACTGCGCAATGCGTTGTGCGTAACCTTGGAGGTGAACTCAAGGATGAACGCCGCAGCGTGATGACGGCCCAGACAATAGAGCATTGCCGACAGCGAATCCGTGAATTTGAGCGCAAGCAGCGTTCACCACGCCACTGAGTTGGGCGGGGTCAGAACTGAAATAAAAATGCCCGGAGTTATCCGGGCATTTTTTTGACAGCAACAACGACAGCAACAAAGAGCGCCAACCTATGAGCAAGCCGTCACCGGAGACTATCAAGCGGGCAGAGGAGCTGCGTTCTGCTCTTGATGAGCACAACTACCGGTATTACGTGCTGGACGATCCGGGTATCCCGGATGCGGAATACGACCGTCTTTTTCGGGAGCTTCAAATGCTCGAAATGGAGCACCCTGAATTGGCATCGGATGACTCACCCACCCGAAGGGTAGGAAGTAGCGCCGAAACCAGTTTCGAGGAGGTCGTCCACCGCTTGCCTATGCTGTCGTTAGATAATGCCTTCAACGCTGATGAGCTTCGAGACTTTGATCGTCGGGTTAGAGAACGGCTCAATACAAGCAGCGAAGTTGAGTATGTTTGCGAGCCCAAGCTCGACGGTCTGGCTGTCAGCCTGCATTACGAGAAAGGGTCTCTTACGCGCGCTGCAACTCGTGGAGATGGTTATGCCGGTGAAGACATCACTGCGAATATTCGCACCATCCCTTCTGTTCCGCTGCGCCTACGAGGGAATGATGTACCTGATCTCGTGGAAGTCAGGGGCGAGGTCTACATGCCACGGGCTGGTTTCGAAGCCTTGAACAATCGGCTGGCGGATCATGGCGAGAAAACCTTTGTAAACCCCAGAAACGCTGCAGCCGGTAGCCTGCGCCAAAAGAAATCAACAGTTACCGCACGGCGACCTCTAGAAATGTGCGCTTATAGCGTTGCGGTCACTGACGAAAGCTTGCTACCCGATACTCAGTGGGAGAGTCTGCAACAAGTTCAGCGCTGGGGATTCAGAATTAATCCCGAGATGCGTAAAGCACTTGGCGCATCCGAATGCCTTGAAGCCTATGAAGAGTTGATGCAGAAGCGCGATCTGTTGCCCTATGAGATTGATGGCATAGTATTTAAGGTTGACCGGTTGGATTATCAGGCAACCCTTGGTTTTGTTTCCCGGGCGCCGCGCTGGGCCATTGCCCATAAGTTCCCGGCGCAGGAAGAGCTGACCGTTATCGAAGATGTGGAGTTTCAAGTAGGGCGCACGGGTGCTGTCACCCCCGTTGCCCGCCTCAAGCCCGTTTTTGTGGGTGGCGTAACGGTTAGCAACGCCACCCTGCACAACATGGACGAGATTCGCAGGCTGGATGTTCATATTGGCGACACGGTATTTATCCGTAGAGCAGGTGACGTTATTCCAAAAGTTGTGAAGGTTGTTTTGGAAAAACGCCCGGTGAACGCGCGATCCGTGGAGCTTCCCAAGCAATGCCCTGTTTGTGATTCCGATATTATCCAGATTGAAGGCGAAGCCATCGCCCGCTGCTCCGGCGGTCTATTTTGCCCAGCTCAGAGAAAGGAGGCGATTCGGCATTATGCGTCCAGAAAAGCGTTGGATATTGAGGGCCTTGGCGACAAGTGGATCGATATTCTTGTTGATCAAGGCATGGTGGAGACCGTTGCGGATATCTATAAGCTGACTGCAAAGGATCTGATGCGTTTAGATAGGATGGGGGAAAAGTCCGCAGCTAATCTGGTAGAAGCCATAGATAAGTCCCGGGAACCTGTACTCTGGCGCTTCCTATATGCGCTGGGTATACGAGAAGTAGGTGAGGCCACAGCTAAGTCACTGGCATCACATTTCGGCACTCTTGAGGCAGTGGCAGAAGCGAATGAAGAAGCGCTCATCGCGGTACCTGACGTTGGGCCTATTGTTGCTGGCCATATCCGCAGCTTTTTTGAACAACCCCATAACCGCGAAACCCTCGATGCTCTGCGCCAAGAGGGCGTTCAGTGGCAGCAAGAGGAAGGTACCGCTGGTAGTAAACCTCTGCAGGGGCAAACATGGGTGCTAACAGGCACGCTATCGGAACTTACCCGTGATGAAGCCAGAGAAAAATTGGAGTTGCTGGGTGCCAAAGTGGCTGGCAGCGTGTCGAAAAAAACAGCCTGTGTTGTAGCAGGAGAGGCTGCTGGTTCTAAGTTGGCAAAAGCTGAGCAGCTAGGTATTCCTATTTTGGATGAGCCAGCCCTCCTAGCGATGCTCAATGATCAGGGGCATTAATACGCAGACCGATGAATCTGAGAACTCGCGCAGATACCCCGTTTCCGAAAGTGGCTAACATGGCTGCATTCTGTAACCGTGTGTTATCGGTGGCTCACGCCAGCACCCACGCACTGCCATAAAAACAATGTTCTGAAACGGATTTTTTCCATGCGCGCCGAGTTGTTTCCTCGCCCTGTCATTACCAAAAAGCTGACCATTGTTCTTCTTTTGGCCCTTACTGCCTCAGGCTGTAAAACCGAGAAAGATCCCGATCAGCCAACAATTTTGGCTGCTACACCGGGAACCGCCTATCTGGGTGTTGAGTACTATTATAATTTTGGTGCCTACGGCGGAGAAGACATACTCGACTACTCCCTAACCAATAATCCTTCCTGGTTAGCCCTTGAAGACACCAGCAATAAGGCTCGACAGGGCATTATTATGCGTGGCGTGCCCGGTCTGAGCGGCGGCGCTCGTGGCGAAGCTGATCTTGGCAACTATGAGGACATTACGCTGGTGGGCACGGACGGCCAGATGGCTGGTTCGCAACCCTTCGATATTGAGGTCAAATACAACGCTTTATCGTTGGAAGCCGAAACCTTTACCGAGGGATCAGTATCACCTGAAATTCCGGACACGCGCCGGGAACGGTGTGAGCTGCCCGATCTAGAAACGTCGGGAGAACATAGCTTTACAGTCAATACCTATGACGAAATCGGCGCAGTCAACGGTACACGTGACCTTACGCGGCCTACGCGTCCGGTTTTTGTAAAAGTATTGCTAGATCAGCCTTCGGTAACCCGGGTGGCGGTCGCGTTCGAGCTTACGTCGGATTTCGATGCCGCCAGTTGCGATTCTGGCTTTAGCGCTCCGCACCAGCGCTGTGAACACGGCAGAACCAACACAGGTGATGCCATTCTCGGGCAAGACATTGTGGCTTTGGGCAGCAATTCTGCATTCGAAGACCTTCCTTACTTGACCTACGAAACAGATACTACAGGCGAGTATCCAGATGTTTATACCGGCGGGGTTATCACCTTCGAGCCGGGAATTACCGAGTGCTACATTCGTTTGGAAGTTGTGGATGACACATTCCCCGAGCCCTCAGAAGCGGCTCGACTGAGCCTGACCGAAGTAAGAAGTGGCATCGCTGCGCTCGGGGAGACCAATGCAGGCGTCCGAACCGCGATAGTCATTGATGACAATGAGCCGAAGGTCAGCCTAGAGACCATGAAAGGTGGAGCGCGGGATGCGCTCAACGTCGGCGCAGCACAGACGTATGTTGCGCGTCTAACGGGAGACCGTGAGGGAACCATCCGCGCCAAATTGCTCCACTCTGAGGGCTCATCCGCTCGATTGGGTACGGAATTCAGCACCAACCTGCCGGGAAATGAGCTGGTATTTGAGGAAGGTGTCGATGAGGTGAATTTTTCGGTCGTTATTGGCGGTTCAGGTGCCGGGTCTTATTTCAACGCCCAGCCTGATGATCGTTTCATCCTGTTGGGCCTGAACAATAGCTATCAGCTCGGACGGGAAAACTATGCCCGTGCAGACGCCGATGAAATGCTCAGGGTTAGCATCAATGAGCTGACATCTCCCTTAGCTGTCGGTTCTGGAAGCGGCTTTGTCCCGACGGATATCGCAGTGGGCCATGCGGGTAAGATGTTTGTTGCGGGTTATGACCGCACAGACAATGACAGGGTAAAGGTGCGTGTCTTTAATCAGAAGGGTGCCTTGCTCCAGCAGCTCGATGTCTCTTCCGAAGAGGATCAACTGTCGACACCGGCGCCGGTCATAGGTGTAGCTAGACGCGAAGTGGCAAAAAACAATGTTCGAACCATCCGTTTTGAGCTTGTGGTGGCCTACAGCACAGCTAATTCTGTGGGGGGTACTACAGAGATTGGCGGTAACGACGTTGTTTCTTCGCTGTACTGGTATGACGAGGCGAGCAATGGCGGTGAGTATGTTGAAACCTGGACAGCCCGCACCGGCACCGAAGGCGACGATTTGGTCCGTTCGGCAGGAATAAACCCGGCAAGCGGCTTTATCGTTATTGCTGGCGAAACCAATGGCCAATGGCCGGGGCAAACGTCTGCGGGTGGCTTCGATAGCTTTCTCCAGCGCATAGACTCTTTGCCTGAAGGGAATGGTTTTACGCCTTCAGTGGCTTGGACACGGCAAGTGGGTTCCTCTGCCGATGACCGGGTAGCTGGTGCAAATGCGCTGGGAGCAAGCCCTTTACTATTCGGTTCTGCTCAAGGTGCCGTTAAAGGCGAGCCGGCGTTGGGTGGAGTGGATGCCTATTTCTATACAGCAGCATCCGCGGATAGTGACCTCACCGTGCGCCAGCGTGGTACAGAGGCGGATGAACGGATTACCAGTGGCGTGACAGAAGGCAGCACCTTATGGTTGCTTGGTAATGGAAGCAATGAATACACCGTTGTGGAGCGCCAAGAAGAAAGCGAGGATGGAGATGATAATGCAGATGAAGAGGAAACCCTGATTCTTACAAGTCTACCTCTTTCCAGCCAGAGTGGGTTCGTTTTGGCGTATACCTTAGGCGGGGGGATTGTCCAGTCGTTTAATCTGAATGATGCAAATGATGTCTCCAGCGAGCAGTTCGCAGCACTCAGTGACTTTTATGGCGACTTGGTAGCTGCAGGAGCCACCGACGGTGACTTTACCGGCTCTGCCGGAGCCAGCGGTGCCAGTTCTGCTATCGTCGCGCGAGTGTCACTGACACCCGAGGCAGACCCTGATGCAGAAACTCCCGTATTCCGCAATGAGTGGCGTTTCCAGTGGGATGCCGCTGATTCAGAAATTGTCCGACTGGCCAATTATCGGGATGATGAGGTTGTGGCTCTGGCTCGTAAGGGTGGAAATTGGGTGATACTTCTACTTAGCCCTGAAGGCGCGTTGCTGACCCTTTAGTTTAGAGGTGGTCCTTCAAGCGCTACCTTGTTGGCCGCTGGCGCTGGCGTAGAGGCGAAGATAATCGGTGCTGGTGACTATACCAGTAGGCTCACCCTGAGCATCAACCACCAAAGCGGCATTCAGTTGGTGTGCGAGCATCAATCTAGCGAGCTGATGGGCATCAGTTTCCGGGGAAGCGGTTAGGAATGCTGGTAACTCGATGTGAGTGAGACTCTGTTCCAGAGCGTCTGTTTTATGTTCGTGAAGCCATGCGAGAAGCCATTGCTGTGCAACAAGCCCGGCAACGTGTGTATCGGCTGTGACCACCAGATGATTCGTGCCATGTTCGTCCATCAGGTTAATGGCTTCGGCTACGGTAGCTGAAGCAGGCAAAGAGTAGAGCGCCGGAGAACAGATGTTGGACACTGGCAAGTAAGGCTGTTGGTCCTTTCGCTCTCCAGACGCTGCAGCTCCGTACTCTTCGAGAGCGCGATGACGGCCTGAGCGAGCCGCCATCTGAAACTCGGCGTCTGTTGCTTCGCCGCGTTCAGGATTGATGGGCTGGCTCTCCGTCAGTTCACTGACATCACCCACGCGCCGACCCCGAAATACCTCCGGTAATCTTGTTCCGACTGGGCGGCCTGGCTCGCTGACAAAAATAGACACTCGTCCTTCCCTCTGAAAAAGTACACCTATTTAACAACGTATCGGCGCAAGAGCTCAGACCATTAGTAGAAAATGATTACGAAACAGCCACCTTTGGTTGATGCATGCGTCGCGTTGCCAATCGTCTGGCAAGCGATTCTGGCAACGCGGCGGGCTGGCCTGTTATTTGGTCTGCAACGAATTCTGCTAGCAAGGGAGCGTAAGTTAAGCCCTTGCTGCCGAGGCCTGTTAAAAGATATAGGCCTTCTATCTCTTGTCCCTGAGCATCACTGTATTGCCCTGCAACAGGTTGATAGTCGTGGGTAGTGCAGCGAAACCCGACGCGGCCCGCAAGCTGTTTTGGAAGGTCACCTTCTGCCAAGTCTGCCTGCAGCATCTGCGGTACCATGGCCGATAGCGCCAACATGTTTTCCCGGTGGCTTTCCGTTGTGGTCTCTGGCTCCTCGCTATGGAGATCAAAAGTGGCACCAATAACCCCTAACTGTTGGCCTTGAAGGTTGTGAGCTGGGTTAAGGTAGCGGGCTCCGCAGATAACAGCCCGCGGACTGGCTGCAAAAGCTTCTGGCAAGTGAGTGACTTGGCCGCGAATAGCTTTGAAGCGAAAGGCGCTCGAGCTTGGAATGAGTTGCGGGCTCAAGTGACCTGCACATATCACAACCTGATCTGCAGTAAGCTCCGGTTTATTGGCGCTAGTCGTGGAAAGGTGCCATTTACCATCATAAGTGCTCAATTTGCTTACTGAGCAGCCCATTGCTTTGTGAACGCAGGAATTCGAGGCAAGTGATTTGCAAAGTTTTGCGGGCTCAAGCCAGCCACTACCGGGAAACCACAGCCCGCCGGTCTCAAGGCGAGCACCTGTGAGAGTTTCAGCTTCTTCTTTTGGAACCGGCTGTAACAGCTCCCTTGGGTATTGGTTGCGCTCTACGAAACGGCGTTGTCGGTCCCGCTCACTGTCGCTCCAAGCGAGTTGCAATAGGCCTGTAGGATGCCAAAATTGGCCACCATAAGAATCGTAGTAATGCTGGCTGAAAGTTAGAGCGGAGAGGGCAAGTTGCGTTTGGTGGTTAAACTCCACGCCGAGTTTTACGTACATGGCACCTTGAAGATTGCCCGAGGCGGCTGAACCGGCCTCGGGTGCAGCATCAATAAGAGTAACGTCATAGCCCCTTTGTGCGAGGTTGTTTGCTAGCATACAACCCGCAATGCCAGCCCCAATGACTGCGATAGACGTTACTGGCTTAATGGGTGTTGCAGGCTCGGTGTTGGGGTCGCTGGCGGAGTCAAAATAGCTGTAAAACGTAGCGGGTCTGTCCTCGGCACTGGAGCATGGCAGCAGCCGAAAGCCGGCGGCTTCCAATACTTGCCGATGGTTATCCGCAATGCTTGTTATGGAAAGAGTGGTGCCCGGTTTACTATGTTGGCAGATCTGTTTAACGGTGGCGTCTCGACCTGATTCTTGGTGAGTTGCCAGCACATTTCCATGCAGAAACCACGCATCGGCCAAAAAGCAAAGCTCGTCCCAAGCAGTGTTTAAATCCCCAAAGAACAAGGTCAGGCGAACTCTGCCATCAGCTAACACAAGGCGATGGGTGCCAGTGACCAGTGGGGGGTAATGGGCAAGCAGGTGCTCTGAAAAATCGTGAAACTCAGGGCAACTCGAAAGCACATTCTCAAGATCTTTGGGGCTAAGTGGAGAGCTCTCTGCGGATATAAAATGGAGTGTAGCTGCATGTGATGGGCCAAACATTTGCCATGTTTGCCACGCGGCCAGAAAGTTCAGGCCTGCACCAAAACGGTTCTCAGCAATAACGAAGGAGCCAGCTTGCGAAACTTCGGCAAAGCGTGTGGGTAAATCATTTGGGTTGATGTGTGCGTTGAGGGGGCTTTCTAAACCCTTTGTAGGCAGCAAATAAGGGCCGCCATGTTTTGACTCCGGTACGCCATCGCGCCACTGCAGCTCCGCTGGCTGAACTGCTGGTGGTTTTGGGGTGGGTGTCATAATGGCGGCCTAGATTTATGCATTAGTCGATTAATGTAATGCTTTCAATAATCACTGGCTTTACGGGCACATCGGCCATTCCTCTCACGCGAGTGGTTTTAACACCAGAAATCTTATCGGCTACACCCATTCCCGCCGTCACTTTGCCGAATACTGCGTAGCCCGCGCCGCGAACACCCGCGTTCAGAAAATCGTTGTTTGCGACGTTTATAAAAAATTGCGAGGTGGCTGAGTCCGGCGCATTGGTGCGGGCCATAGCGATGGTGCCGCGCAAGTTAGGCAGGGTTTGTGAGGCTTCGTTCTTAATAGGTGCACGGGGATCCTTACGGGTCATGTTCTCAGTAAACCCTCCGCCTTGAACCATGAACCCCGGTATAACACGATGGAAAATCGTGCCATCAAAAAAACCGTCGCGGGCATATTGTAGAAAATTCTCTACCGTTTTGGGAGCAACATCCGGGCGAAGCTGTAGCTCAATTGCGCCCTCGTTGGTCAAAATGCGGACCTTGGGCAATACTTCACTTTGTTCATTCGCAACGGTTTGGGCGTGAGCTTGAAACGCCATAAATGACAAACCTATAACCATTAGCAGGACTTGCATCACATTACTTGGGGAATTTACCGAATTTGTCATTGCGGGGCTCTCATTGTGTTATCGGGAGGTGTGTTACCTGTAATAATCAAATGGACTCAATTGTCCACTCGATCTTAACAAATCTATTACATTTTTAGGGACACTTGCCGTCGTAGAATGTACTTGTATCGACTAATCTTTATTGGTAGCAATTAAGCTTGATCTAACTCATCGGGCCAGATTGTACGGTAATCACTGTTTGAAAGGGGAGAAGCTTCGTGAGATTCCATAAAGGGTTTGAGGAAAAGTCACGGCTTGGGCGACTACTGGTTAATCGTGGTTATCTAACAGAGGATCAGCTTGAAGAAGGTCTCAGCTTACAGCGTGAGAGCGGCCTACGTTTGGGTGAGGTGTTCGTTGCAGCAGGTTGGGTAAGCGAAAGGGAACTCAACCGGGTATTGAAGCACCAGTCTCGCTATCGCAACGCTGCGGCCATGGTCACCATGGTAGCACTTCCTTTTCAGCCACTGGTTTCATTTGCGGCGAGCAACGATGCCAGCGCGGCACAAGAAGTAGAAGCCGGAGAGCTTTTTAATCCGGCGGGCATGTCGCCGATGACAGAGGACGAACTATCATCGGTAACGGGGCAGGGCAACAATTCTCTGCTGGATCGAATAGGGCTGGTTGTCGGCTCCGAAAAGGACGGGGAACAGCTGCTTGAGCCAGACGTTATCGAAGGCCTGAAGCTCACAGCGAATGTCTTCTTTCCGGTACTGAATCTTCTTGATTCAGATTTTTCGATTAACGGGGTTCATTACCGTGAAGGAGAGCCAAGGTATGTAGTGGGTGAAGGCGGAAGAATAACTATGGCCCTCCCTGAGCGTATCGAAGAGATCCGTATGGATAATATTCGGGTCGGCGGAAGCCCGTCCATGGGGAATATCAGTATTCAGGATATTAGCTTCCACCCGGACTCCAGAATGACTATCTATACTCGCTAAATAGTTAGGCGCTGGCGAGCACCGTTCTGCTGGAGACGGTTGTTTGCTGGCCCTTGGCCCCATAGAGCTTTTGCTGGCCTGATGCGCCCCTGAAAATGTCTGTAAGGCGAGTCAATCGCTTTTGAAGATGATTGATAATACGCCCGTTGTTCTCGTTAAGAGCATGACATTCCTTGAGATTCAAATCGGCTTCCTGCCACAGGGCGTAAGCCTCATGAAGCCCTGCGCTACGAATAAAGCGCGAAGGGTCTCCGCTATCAGGCCGAAATCCCATTGCGACTAAAACGCGAATTTTCTGCTTTGCGCGCTCCCGAATATCTCCGAGAATGGCGTTCTTTTCCCGTGTTAGCGCCTCAAGGACTTTGGTGTCAGAGCCGGAAAGGCAGGTTTTTTCTTTCTTTAGAGTATCCGCCAGCTTTTCCAGTTGGCGGATATCCAGTAAGAGAAGGTTCTTCAGATCATCGATTGCGGCCATAATTTACTCACCCAAAAATGCTTTTATCCATATCAAGCATTTTCTGGGCCAGTTTTTCTGCATCGATTTTATAGGTGCCGTTTTCGAGCGCAGAACGAATCTGTTCAATCCGCTCATCGTCCATTTCAGGGTAATCTCCCAGCTTTTGTTCAAGCTGTTTAAGATTTCTGGCCTGACTGCTCAAATTAACGTTTTCACCGCGTGCGCTCTGAGCTTTTGCAGCCGTCTGATCTGGGACAGCCTGCTTAGGGCTCTGGTTGCCTACGGACTTGTCGGCCGTGGTTCTCTGGGTGTTGACCTGGCCTTGGCCAATTCCATTTAAGTCAACTGACATATCAGTACCTGCTTTACGGTTAAGCCACACTTTAGTTAGTGGGCTGGCTCGGGTTTATATCTACTTAACGGCTTGGTGCCGACATACTTTAGGGGCAGATATCTATTTTTTGTTAACATTACTTCACAAAGTTCAATGTTGTTATCGGAGGCCATAAGTTGCGGCACTTTTTTGCCAGCGGAAAAAAAATGCCGCGAACTTGCGTTACATCGGCACTTCAACATGCCCTGGAGCAATCACGCTGGCTTTCACTGTGCGTGATGAAGCAAGATTTTCCACTAGCACTTGCTCCCCAATCGACGCGTTGGCTAAAGCCTTGCCTCGGGAGCGAACGGAAAAGGACCCTCGACGGGCGGTGATAATAACATGATCGCCACGGGCAACGGCGTCTGGCGCCTCCAGAAGATCGGGAGTGAGCACCGAGCCTGCATTGACGGGCCGACGTACAACCATGCCTTGAACCAACTGTGCGTCGTTGATAATCCCTCGCCGGCTAGCATTCACCACAACGGAGCGGGTTTGCAGCATGTCACTGGTTACGCGCTCACCGCGACCAAGAGGGCGTGCCGCCACGAGCGCAGGGCCATTTACGGAAACAGTGGTTGTAACAAACATTCTCCAGGGGCGCTCGCCGCTGCAGGCCACCTGAACCGATGGGTGCTCGCTTTTCCAGGGGTCACCTGTGAACTCAACTTCAAGAGCAGAGGAGCAGGGAGCCAGTGCCAGCCTGCTGTCAATATTCCCAGCCTCATAAGTCACCTGATAACCTTTGTCTGCCTGAACTTTGGCAAAAGTTTCAAGGAATGAACTCGTTGCTTTACGGATCTCGTCTGCCGTCGTTTTCGCCAGCACCGGGCTGGCCAGAGCCGATATGAGTGAGATCCATAATAAAAGCTGGGTGCGCATATGTGCTGGTTTGTCCTATGCTGTCAGTAATAAGTCAAATTTCACCGAATATGCCTAAGGCTTGCGACTATCTGGCCGTTAAACAAGCATATTCGTTTGCGGATGACGTTATTACGTCGCCTCAATAACTTACCAATAAGTTACAGCAAAATGCGTGCCGGTAATTCCGGCCAATCAGGAGAGACTTCGATGGCAGGCGTATTAGACAGTGTTAACAAGCGTACGCAGCTGGTCGGGCAGAACCGTCTTGAACTTCTTCTTTTCCGCCTGCGCGGGCGCCAAATATACGGCATCAACGTTTTTAAGGTGAAAGAGGTACTGCAATGCCCCAAGCTGTCTTCCATGCCGAACAGCCGGGCTGTAGTGCGCGGTGTCGCGCATACTCGAGGCGAGACTATTCCGGTTATTGATTTGGGCATGGCTATTGGTCTGCCCGGTATCCCTCAGGAAGAGCTGCCTAGCAGCTTCGTTATCATTACCGAATACAACCGTAAAACTCAGGGGTTTCTGGTAACCGGTGTAGACCGTATCCTGAATATGAACTGGGAGGATATCCTTCCACCCCCTAAGGGCGCAGGTAAGGATATTTACCTTACGGCTGTTACTAAAATTGACGACAAACTTGCAGAGATCATCGATGTAGAGAAAATTCTTTCGGAAGTTGCTCCGCTTCGTGAGGATGTTACTGAAGCAATTTTGAGTAAGAGTGCAGAGAGAGTTCCAGGGCACCTACCGGTCCTTGTTGTGGATGACTCGGCAGTAGCACGCCGACAGATCGAAAGGTGTCTCACTGCGATCGGTATGGAAGTGGTCATGCGAAATGACGGTAAACAAGCTTACGAATACTTAAAAGAAATCACGGCTGATGGCTCAAAAGCGACCGATCACTTCTCTCTGATTATTTCAGACGTGGAAATGCCCGAAATGGATGGGTACACACTGGTTACGCGAATCAAAGGCGATCCCGCCCTTAGTGACCTTTTTGTTATGCTCCATACCTCGTTGAGCGGCGTATTTAACAAGGCGATGGT
The DNA here is from genome assembly GCF_023016045.1 of Marinobacter sp. S6332. Lineage (GTDB taxonomy): Bacteria > Pseudomonadota > Gammaproteobacteria > Pseudomonadales > Oleiphilaceae > Marinobacter. The sequence goes on from NZ_JALKAP010000012.1 coordinate 112,042, forward strand.
CAAGAAGGTAGGGGCAGATGATTTTATGGCGAAATTCAGCCCGGATGAACTCGCCGAACGAATCATGGAAATTATTGATCAGAACTGACATTTTACTCGCTGGGTAATCCACTTAAAACTGAGATCTAATGAAAGCGGAAATTACGCCACAGGAATATGAAGCCTTCAAGTCGTTCCTGCAGGACGCGTGTGGTATTTTGCTGGGCGAAAACAAGCAATACCTCGTGAAAAGTCGGTTACGGCGGATTCTGGAGGAGAACAGCCTCAACTCGTTGGGGGAGTTGCTTGAGTTTCTTAAGCGGCCGGGTAGGGGAAGCCTAAGGGAGGTGGTTATCGATGCGATGACCACGAACGAAACTCTCTGGTTTCGTGATAATCATCCGTTTCGCATCCTTCAGGAAAAACTGCTTCCTGAATTTGCGGCTCGCTCGCCAGCACCTCCTTTACGAATCTGGTCAGCTGCCTGCTCCACAGGACAAGAACCATACTCGGTTGGCATGATTGTGGATGAGTTCAGGCGCCAGAAACCTGGCAAGCTTCGGGATGTAAAGATAACGGCAACGGATATTTCGCGGAGCGTACTCGAGGTTGCTCGGCGTGGTGAATACGAGATGATTGCTATTGGAAGAGGTCTGTCGCCGGAGCGCCAGAAGCAATTTTTTACGCCTTCCGCTAGTGGCGGGTGGCAGATTCGTCCGCAGATTAAGAGCATGGTGGAGTTCAAGGAACTGAATCTTCTTGAGCGTTACATGCTTGGCAAGTTTGACATAGTCATGTGTCGCAACGTGCTGATTTATTTTTCTGCAGAGCTTAAAAAAGACATTCTTACTCGTATTCACGCAACACTTAATCCCGGTGGCTATTTGATTTTAGGTGCCTCGGAGTCACTGAACGGCTTGCCGGATCTTTATGAAATGGTCCAATGCCATCCGGGAATCATCTACAGGAAAAAATAATCAATGCCCTTTAATGTATGGGTGCTGGTTGCCGCTCAGGCGCTGGCCATGTGCACAGCGCCGTTTATCGTGTTTATCGGCAGTATTCAAGGACGCTTGCTTGCTCCAGCACCGGAATACGCCACTCTTCCCGTGGGTCTCGTTGTAGTCGGCACTGTTCTTGCCATTAAGCCTGCCACTTGGCTTATGGAAAGGTTAGGGCGTAAGCGGGTAATGCTGTTAGGCGCATCGATGGGCATGCTCGCAGGCTTGCTTGGTGCTCTGGCGTCTTGGCTTGCGCTATTCCCGCTGCTTTGCGCAGCCGCAGTTTTAGGCGGATCGGGTTTGGCAGTGGTACATCAGTACCGTTTTGCCGCCATGGAATCAGTGCCTGATAATATGGCAGGCTCGGCCGCTGCAAGAGTGCTGCTTGGCGGATTAGTTGCTGCTTGGCTTGGGCCTGAGATTGCCACGCTTGGTAACGAAGCGGGTACGGAGCACCCGTTTCTCGCAAGTTGGCTGGGCCTTGCGGGTGTCCAGTTGGCGGCACTGATAATACTAGGGCTAGGCTACCGGGCTCGGAGCGAGAGGGTGAGGGAGGCCCACGCTGACGGTGGTCGCCCTTTGAAGGAAATTCTTGCCAACCCCCTCATATGGGTGGCTATCAGTTCGGCAGCAATCGGCTATGCAGTTATGAGCTTCATCATGACAGCAACGCCCCTAAGTATGACTGAGATGGCCGGTCATGATCTGGATGCGGCCAAGCGGGTTATTCAGCTTCACATAATGGCCATGTATCTTCCTTCGCTCATTAGTGGCTGGCTTACCCGGGTTATTGGTATACCGGTGATGATGGCTGTGGGGCTTTTGGCCTATCTTGGCTGCATAATTTTAGCTGCCAGCGGTGTTAGCTTCCATCATTACCTCTCTGCTCTGTTGCTGTTGGGCGTAGGCTGGAATTTCCTATTTGTGGGTGGCACTACCCTGTTGCCAAGTGGCTATACAGAGGCTGAGCGCTTTAGGGTACAAGGCCTCAACGATATATTTGTGTTTGGCTCTCAGGCCACAGCCGCCTTATCGGCTGGCGTTATTCTTTCCTGGTTAGGCTGGTCTTCATTAGTGATGGTTGCTATACCCTTCGTCATTGTTCATGGAATACTGATGGCTGTTTGGCTGATTCGGAGAGAAGTCAGAATAAGGTAACAGTGTTTCATATATTTACATTGCCATTGACAGGGCGCGCTTTATGGTATTTTTCCGCAATACGGTGAGCTTATGTTTCACCCTTTCATGTATGTTGATGTTGGCGGGTTGCACCGGCGTGCCCAAGGGTATTGAGCCAGTGACTGGGTTGAATGCGGATCGATATTTAGGCAAGTGGTACGAAATTGCAAGGCTGGACCATTCATTCGAGGAGGGCCTTAGCCGTGTAACTGCGGACTACGAGCTGCAGGATGACGGGAGCATAAAAGTAACCAACAAAGGGTACGATGCCAAGGCTGGAGAATGGAGCATCGCTGAGGGAAGAGCCGTGTTTGTCGATAGCGAAAGCTCGGGGCATCTGAAAGTGTCATTTTTCGGCCCGTTCTATGCATCTTATGTGATTTTCGAGCTGGACACGGACGAGTATCAGTACGCTTTCATTACCGGTTACAGCCGTGACTATTTGTGGTTTCTTTCAAGAACACCCGATGTGAGTGATGACGAGATTGTTCGATTTAAAAGCGTGGCTCAACGTGCGGGCTTTGATCTTGAAGAGCTTGTTATCGTTGACCATAGTCCAGTTAACTAAAGCTCCGTTAAAAGGGCAGGTGGCCAGTTTTTACCCATATGACGGTCTCTTGATCTACAAACGGATGGTGCTGGCTTAAGTGGGGGCTTCTTATCCAAGTGCCCTCAGGGTAGCGCCCGTGCTCGTCACAGAATTCGCCTGAAAGAACGAATATTTCTTCTCCACCAAAGTGCCTGTGGGGCTGAAATTTCTCATTGGCTGGCCACTTAACGAGAGCAACATGTTCATGCTCAATTTCATGTAGCGGCATAACTTTGAGGCCGCCAATTCCCGGTAGCCAAGGGATGCTATTTGTATCTAGCCGCACAACGGATGAATCTTGTTCGCTGAACTGGTGTAGTTTTACCAGCAGGGTGCAGCCAGATTTACTGAATGGTGAGTGCCCACTTCCGGGCGGATTTCTCAAGTAGGTACCAGCAGGATAGTCTCCGGTCTCATCTGAAAACACACCCTCAAGAACCAGTATTTCCTCGCCAAGAGGGTGTTCGTGTCGGCTAAACGAGGCGCCGGGCTCATAGCGAACAACACTGGTAGCGTGCCCACGCTCGGCATCCTCTCTGGCAAGAGGCTTTCGCGCGACACCGCTGGCTGGGCTGGGAAGCCATTCCTGTTCGCTGGTGCGGATGACCACCCTTTGGTCAAAATCCATATTCAGCATCATGAGCCTCTACATAATAGATTGAGCCAGTTATTACGACGCAGTTGTGCAAGTGGATGCACAGGCTACTTTATTAACATCTGAACATCGCGGAAGGCTGCGTGTTTGCAGTGTCGCATCCATTCGAACGCCACCATCTCAAGAGTAACAATACGTGCGCCGCTATCACTGAGCCGATCAAGAGCTACATCCCGATCGAACTCGTTCCGTGACCCAGTAGCATCAGCTACTACCCAAACCTTATAGCCTGCATCAATAAGGCTGAGAGCCGTCTGCATCATGCAAACATGGGTTTCGCAGCCAGCAATTACTACATGTTGCCGACCTTCGGGAAGGTGTTCAACAAGCCCATCGGGGCAAGCGTCGAAATGGTGCTTTGCCAATGTTTGGTGGCAAAGTTCTTTCACCGCCTCCACGTTTGGTCCCAGTTTTTCAGGTAGCTGCTCGGTGGCTAGAACGGGTACATCCAAAAGCCCGGCAATAGTGGCGAGGGTTACGCACCGGCTGACAACGTCTTGGCCGTGAGATATCGCTGGCATCAGCCTTTCCTGAACGTCGATCAGCAGCAAAGTGGATTGTTCGGCCTTCATAAGCATGAGCGGTCTCCAGATAGGGTTAACCTATTGAACAGATTAGAAATGCCATGGTACTCGTAACCTCAGTGGCAAGCACCTTACAGACTATTATTGGCATAAACCGGATATTTTGCCGGGATTTATCCTAGAGGAGTTGCCAAGCGCGCCTAAAACCATTAAAGTTTGCGCCCTCAAATGAGCGACGATATTGCTGATTTGAAACAGGTTATTGGAGAGGTGGCCGAGTGGCTGAAGGCGCACGCCTGGAAAGTGTGTAAACGTTAATAGCGTTTCGAGGGTTCGAATCCCTCTCTCTCCGCCAATATTGAACCCCAGCAGGAATGCTGGGGTTTTTTATTGGGCACAATACCCGCCTTCATGGATATTTTGCGCCGGGGTGTCAGCATTTCCGACGTCTATCTGGTGGATGTTGGCTATCATCCGCAGTGCTCCCACTCCAAGCTCGCCAAAAGGTGAATAGATGCCTGATAGAGTCATTGTTTGGGAGTAGAGGATTAGCTGAGCGAACCACTCTCTTAGAATTCGTCTATCGCCGAAAATGCGAACAAACAAAGGTTCTAGTGTTGTTATATCAAGCAGCGTTTCGTTAACATCGAAAACGATAATTGACGGAAGTTTTTCGTGTGCCATGAGGTGTATTGCCTCGGTCATTACGGATTCAGTCCGATGTTTGAGTGATCATCTGTCTTCTGACTGTAGCTGGACTTGAATGAACGCTCAATATAAAATTGAGTAATCATTCAAGTTGTCACCGCGTCGCATCGCGGCCCTGGAAAACACTGGAAATGAATTATGGCGCGCGCATCAATTCACAACAGGCAAGATTCGCTTGAGCGAGCTCTTCATCTTTTCTGGCAAAAGGGCTTTCATGCCACTTCGCTAAAAGATCTGGAAAAGGCTCTCGACATGCGGCCCGGCAGTATTTACGCCACCTTTGGCAGTAAGGATGGGCTTTTTCAGGAGGCGCTTGAGCGCTATGCTCGCCTTGGTCTGGCAGAACTGGACCGCACGTTTCAAGCTTACGAATCACCCTTGGCAGGGCTGGCGGCCTACCTGCGCGCGCTCGGCGGGATTTGTGATAAAGAGTTGCCAAGCCGGGCCTGTATGCTGGTAAAAAGCCTGTTGGAGCTTGGCGAACGAGAAAGCATTGCTCGGGATAAGGCTGAAGCGTTGCTGGCGGGTATGGAAGCACGCTTTGTTGATCGCTTTGCCGAAGCCAAGAAAGTTGGGGAGCTGGATAGCAGGCTTGATCCGGTTCTGCTTGGTCGACGGCTACAGGCTGAGATAATGGGGTTACGCGCATTTGCACAACGTGATGTAGATAGTGCAGCCGTGCATGCACTCGCGGAAGACATGGCACAGTCTCTGGAAGCGCTGCGCGCTGATGAGGTTGCAGAAATAGTCTGATTGTTATTGCGTGCTCGCCTGCTCTCATTGCTAAATCGACTAAGAGCAGGCTTTCAACTCAGGTAGGGCGTTCAGACTGCCGTTTGTACGTCCAGCTTATCCTGAGTTCTCAGATCAAAATCTGATGCGTCATGGCGCTCGTGTAGTTGCTCAGAAGGTTTTCCAGAAGTGCGATTGACTATTCGACCACGCTGAACAGCAGGGCGGGCAAGGATTTCATTAGCCCAACGCCGGACATTCTTGTAGCTTTCGACTTGTAAGAACTCACTTGCACCGTAAGCCTCTCCCAGAACCAGATTTCCATACCAGGGCCAGGTGGCGATATCTGCAATGGAGTATTCGTCTCCACCTAGATATTTATGCTCTGCGAGCTCCCTATCCAATACATCCAGCTGACGTTTTACTTCCATCGTGAAACGATTGATCGGATATTCAAACTTTTCGGGCGCGTAAGCGAAGAAGTGACCGAACCCACCTCCCAAATAAGGCGCTGAACCCTGCAGCCAGAACAACCAGTTCAGTACTTCGGTGCGAGCAGCTGGATCCTTTGGGAGAAAGTGTCCGAACTTTTCCGCCAGATAGAGAAGGATCGCTCCGCTTTCAAAAACCCGACTGCCGGTATCAGCATCAAACAGTGCCGGGATCTTTGAGTTTGGGTTTATTTCGACGAAGCCGGACGAAAATTGGTCGCCCTCGCCAATACGCATCAGATGGGCATCGTATTCTGCGCCGGTTTCACCTATGGCCAGTAACTCTTCGGCCATGATGGTGACTTTTTGACCGTTAGGTGTAGCCAGTGAATAAATCTGCAAAGGGTGCTTACCATGCGGCAGCTTCGCCTTGTGTGTAGCACCTGCAATGGGGCGGTTGGTTTTGGCCCACTCTCCGCCATTTTCTGCGTCCCAAGTCCAAACGCGTGGAGGCTCATATTGATGGGTGTCCGACATGGTGCATTCCCTCGATCGAAAAATAGATAAAGTACGAGTATGACGGAGCAGCCACTGAGAGCTGCCTCCGACTTACGGCGTGGTTAATCTGCCTTGTGCCACTCAAACTTCTGGAACGGCTTGTCTATCGGCGTGACAGCAAGGTGGTTAGTGTAGTTGCTGATAGTTTTCTGAGCTAAACCAAGGATAACCTCCAGAATCTGGCGCTTGGTGAATCCTGCTTCTAGAAACTCTGTCACAACACTATCGTCTACGTTGCCGCGGCCGCGCACGATGGCGAGGGTAAAGTTGCGTAGTGCCTCCAGTCGATCAGTAGGCAAGGGCGTTTCGTTACGCAGAGCCTCTGTGATGGCGTCATCAACGTTCATGTTCTTCGCGATGCCGGTGTGGGCAGGAACGCAATAATGGCAGGCATGCTCGACGTTGATGGTCTGCCATACTACTGTGGTTTCCTCATCATCAAAGCTGCTGTCCAGAAACAGCTGGTGGAGGCGTTGATAGCCTTCTAGCAGCCCGGGCGCTTCTGCCATGACCGCATGCAAGCTCGGTATCATGCCAAAAGATTTGAGAGAGGTGTCCAGCAGTTCCTGACTCTTTTCCGGAGCACTTTCTTTGTTGTGAAGGGTAAAGTCGGCCATAGAGTAGCTCCTCGTATTTAGGCGGATTTAATTTGGATCGCTTTGATTGAAGTGCAGCGACTAAATTGAGCGATCACTCAATTTTATGCGCAGCTAGTCGACAACCAATTCGATGGCAGACGATAACTTAACTTGAGTGATCACTCAAGTTAAGTTTGAACAATCACTCAGAAATGTATGGTGGATGATTGAGGCTGATGGGTTAGGGGTCGGGTGTGATGGGCAAGCTGTCTGGTTCGAGTTAGTCGGTCATTCTGGATTCCATAAGATAATGGCTTTCCATTTTTTTGATCTCATGAATTCCCATTCGCTCGTACAGCCGTTTTGCCCTCTGGTTTGCATGTAGAACTTGAAGGCGAAGCGGAACGCCCCGGGACCTAGCTTTTGCCTGCAGGTCACGTAAAAGTGTCGTTCCCAAACCTTGGCTCTGATAATTCGGGCAAATCTGGATCTCGTCTAGCCAGTCGCAATCTTCAAGGTGTTCCAGAATCACAACACCGACCCGACCACTTGGGGTCTCGATTATCTGAGCCGGGCGCGACTGTTCCCACTTTGAGAAAAATAGTTTTCTCTGGAAAGCTTCATCCCACTTGCCGAACTGGCGAACCACCACGTCAAGGAAAGACATCTTGTTCAATTGATAAAGCCACTCAATCTCGTCTGGTAGTACGTTTCTAAGTGTGTAATTCATCAGTTGGTTTAAGTTCCGTGAACCCTCCAGACTAGCAACCGATTATTGGCTGGCATTTCAAAGTCCGATTCCAGAACCAACCCGTTATCACTGCCGATGCGCTTTAGTTCGTCTATGTCCCGGATTCCCATTTTCGGGTTCTGTTGCTTCAGATGTGTGTCGAATTGCCGATTGCTGGCACTGGTGAACTGCCCGTTGTAATTGAATGGGCCATACAAACAGAAGGCTTCGTGTAACTGAAGGTTTGAAGATACACCTCGGAACATTGCTTCAACTTCCGGCCAAGACATGATATGCGCAGTGTTTGCAGAAAAAGCTCCGCTGATCGTCGGGACTTGCCAATCATCGGCGATTACATTCAAAGCCAGAGGCTCGTTGATGTTCGGCAGGTTAGCCTCGCTAAGCCATGGTTCACAAAGTTGATAGTTGCTCGGATGATCACTTGGTTGCCATGTGAGGTGAGGAAGGTTTGTAGCAAAGTGAACCGCATGTTGCCCCGTGCCTGTGCCAATCTCCAATATAGTTCCAGAGCCGCTAAACACCGTGGCTAGCTTTTCAAGGATCACCTGCTTGTTGTTCTCACAGGCTTGGGAATAGGGCTTTTCGTCAGTCATTGGAGGCTCTGGTTGATTATTGATGAGTCAAGAATTACAGGTGTTTATATCAGGCCGACACCTTTGAGTACAAACACCCCCAAGGTTATGGTGATACTTGCCATCAATGTTGTGATTGCGATGATGTTTGCCGCAAGGCGATCATTGCCGCCGAGTGCTTTGGCCATCACAAAACTTGCAGCGGCGGTTGGGCTTGCGAAAAACAGGAATAGCAAACCCAATTCGGCACCCGAGAAGCCTAGTGCCCAAGCTGCAGCGGTGCATAGTGTTGGCAAGATCACCATTTTCATCAGCGCCGAGCTGAAGGCGGTTGAGCTATCGCTACGCAAGGCGCTGAATGACACGGTTGCACCAATGCACAGCAGAGCGAGTGGCAACGTGAGGGATGCAAAATAATCGCCACTGGTCAGTATCCAATCAGGCAGTTGCAGGTTCAACCATGCCACGGGAATGGCTGCGAACACGGATAGTATGAGCGGGTTGCGCAATATATCCTTGAGAATACGGCGCCATTCGGGCGATCGCCCGGCCTGATAGGCGGTGAGTATGATTACCGACAACGCGTTGTAAGAGAGAATAACCAGCCCCAACAAGATGCTACCCGCCGATAGCCCGAAATCGCCGTATAGGTTTGCCGCCAGAGCCAGCCCGACAATGCCACAGTTACCTCTGAATGCGCCTTGAACATACACACCGCGATCTTCATGGATAACGCGCCAACGTGCCCATAACCAAGCCAGAAAGAAGCTTGCGAGAGTCGCAAAAAGATAGAAGATGAGCAGGTGAAAATTAAGCGATGTGCTGAGATCCGCTTTGATGATGCTGAGGAACACCAGCGTTGGAAGCGTGGCTTTGAAAACCAATGCAGAAGCGGTGTTAACGAAGGTATCGTCAATCCACCCTACCTTTCTTAGCCCTAGCCCGATAAACACCATTGCGAATACCGGAAGAGTGGTTTCCAGTGTTTGTTGAAATAGGGAGATCAAATCCATTCGGGTTGGCCAGTGGTCCGGAGAGTGTCTTACCTATAATAGATCTGACGGAAAGGTAATGAAACGGTTTACTGTAGGCCATGAAGGGTGGGCTATAGTGGGGGCGAAATTTTTCAGGACAAAGGGGTGCCCATGAACGCCGTTAACCACACGCCCGCGCAGTTGAAGCAGGTTCTGGCCGACACGCCTAAAGACCAGCCCGTCGTCATGCTAAATCTACTGAGGTTCCGTGACAGAGCAAGTTATGATGACAATTCCGGTGAGCGAAGTGGGCGTGAAGCGTATGAGCTTTATATTCAAGAGGCCGCAGCCTGTGTGAGTGCGGTGGGCGCTGAGGTGATTTGGTCTGGTCACAGCGTTGGCTCTCTTATTGCGCCGCCAGAGGAGTCTTGGGACCAAGTGCTGCTTGTTCGCTACCCGTCAATTGATGCCTTTATGGCGATGATAGAAAGCTCTGAATACAAAGGCGTGGTTAAGCATCGCACCGCTGCATTGAGTGACTCCCGATTAGTTGCAAATCTCGAACGGGAACGCTGAGATAGACTCTCAGCTCACTAGCGCGACTTCAAAAACACCGGTTTGGCTTATCAGCATATACGCCGCTGTGCCAGCTGCAATGGAGAGCAGGGCATTGCGGCGCCAAAGGTGAATGCCTACCACTAGCGCTCCTGCAAGAATGGCATCAAGCCCCGGCACTACCGCTGCCCAATTTCCTGAACGCTGCAAAAACACCGTTGCCAGCAAAGCCATAACAGCCGCTGGCAAGAAGCGCCCGAGGTGTTTAACCAGAGGGTGCTCGGTATGACGCTCAAAAAACAGGAAAGGTATGATTCTGGTTGCAAAGGTTGCTGCAGCTGCAACGGCAATGAATGCAACAAGGTAGCTTGTATCAGACATGGCTGCGGCCCTCCGCATTGGATTTGGCTCGCAGGCTTCTGTATTGCAGTAAAAGTACGGCTGTCACGATTGCGATAGCGCCGATGAGTTGGTGGGCTGGCGGCAGAAAGATCATAGCAACACCGGCAGCCGCTGCACCTGCCCAAACTGGGAATGCGTCTCCCAGAGCCTTCAGTTGCTCGATTGTAAGAACAATAAACAATGCCACCAATGCAAACTCGATTCCCGTACTATCGAATGCTACGTTACGGCCAAGAAGAGCCCCCAAGGTGCAGCCAATCACCCAGTAGACCTGATTGAATGCCGTAATGCGGAAATCGACGTCGAGTTCATGAAGCGTATCTTGCGAACGCGTCCGGCTTGTGAGCAATGAATATGTTTCATCAGTCAGCCCAAAAATGAGATACAGCTTTTTCCAACCAGCCCTGCGAAACTGACCGAGCAACGACAGCCCGTAGAAAAGATGGCGCGCGTTGAGCACGAACATGGCTATGAACACTTCTAGTAATCCTGCGCTCGCTGCTAACAAGCTGACCGCCAGAATCTGGCCCGCACCGGCATAGATCACCACGCCCATAAGCGGCGCAGCCCACCATGCGTAGTCGAGCTGAGTTGTGAATAGCACCCCAAAAGCCATACCTAGAGGAAGGTATCCAAACAGGATTGGGAGTGTGAGGCGAAAAACTAACGCGTTCATTAGCATCCAAACGTTTTGAAAGCGAGGAATGATAGAGAATCGCCGGGGATTTTGAAAGTGGGTAAGGCTTCGACTTTTTAGGCATAATCCATAACAACGCATAGCCCACAGGAGAGACTATGAGCGACGAAACCGGGCACCGGCCGCAACCGGACCCCCGCCAAGAAAAGTTTAAGGTTGATAAGGAGTTGCTGACCAAAGAGCAGTTGAATGGGCTGGCAGAAGAGTACTGCACTCGCTACCATGGGTTGAATGATACGGAAAACCCGATGGACGAGCGGAACCGGGTTTTGGAAGCGATTCACAAGGGCGAGCTGGTAGTCTGGTTTGACCCTGTGGAGAACACAGCCGGGCTTGGTGTTCCTGAATAACTGGTTAACGTTTTAGGGGATATTTGAACCGGCAGCTACCCCGGCGCGTCTGTAAACGTTACAATCGCGCAGGTTTTCGAAAGCGTTGTGCGAGGTGAAGTTTGATCAGGGTATTGGTTGTAGATGACCATGAGCTGGTTCGTTCCGGGATAACCCGGATGCTCGCGGATGATCCCGATATTGATGTTATTGGCCAGTCTCCGTCTGGAGAAGACGCCATAGAGTTTGTGCGCAACGAGCGTCCGGACATCGTCTTAATGGATATCCGTATGCCTGGCATTGGTGGGCTGGAGGCTACTCGACGCATTTTACGATTTGACGATTCCGTTCGGGTGATTGTGGTAACCGCCTGCGCCGACGACCCTTACCCTGCACGGGTGATGCAAAGCGGCGCTTCTGCCTACATCACCAAAGGTGCAGATATCCGTGAAATGGTCCGCTCCATTCGCATGGCTCACTCAGGGCAACGCTATATCAGCCCGGAAATTGCCCAAAAAATGGCGCTCAAGCAATTGGGTGGCGATAAAGAGGACGAGGGTGAGTTATCGCTGTTCGATCGCCTCTCTGAGCGCGAAATGCAAATAGCGATGATGGTTGTAGACTGCCAAAAAGTGCAGGATATTTCCGACAAACTCTGCCTTAGCCCCAAAACAGTGAACAGCTACCGCTACCGAATTTTTGAAAAACTGGAAATCTCCAGCGATGTTGAGTTGGCTCTGATGGCAGTGCGTCTTGGGTTGCATGATGCCCACAAGGTCTGATTCAACGACTGAAAGCAGTGGGGAGTTCGACAGCAAACACTTCCTGAAACAACTAACGGAGCGGCCCGGCGTCTACCGAATGTATGACGAAGGCGGCTCCGTACTTTACGTTGGGAAGGCCGGAAACCTTAAAAAACGGGTCTCCAGTTATTTCCGCAAGACCGGACTGGCACCAAAAACGGAAGCGCTGGTTGCCAAAATCGCCTCGATTGAAGTAACCATCACAGGCAGTGAGACAGAAGCGCTGTTGCTGGAGCAGAACTTAATAAAGTCTCTGCGCCCCCCTTACAACATCCTGCTCAGGGATGATAAATCTTATCCGTATATCTATGTGTCTTCCCACAGTGATTACCCCTCGCTGACCTTTCGGCGTGGGCGTACCAAAAAGGGTGGAGGAACCTGGTACGGGCCGTTCCCAAGCTCTGGCGCTGTTAAGGAAAGTCTTAATGTATTGCAGAAGGTATTTCGTATAAGATCCTGTAGTGAAAGCTATTTTAGGAACCGTGCGCGTCCATGTTTGCAGTATCAAATCAACCGGTGCACGGCGCCGTGTGTAGGCTACATCTCACCCGAGGACTATCTGCAGGATATTCGCCACGCCACCATGTTTCTTGAGGGTAAAAACCCGGCCATTATCCGTGACCTGATGGATGCCATGGAGAAAGCTGCCGAGAGTCTTGAGTTCGAAAAAGCTGCTGCCTGCCGAGACCAAATCAATCACCTGCGCCATGTTCAGGAGCAACAATCTGTAGACGGTGAGGGCGGCGACGCAGATGTTATCGCTATCGCACAGGATGCGGGGGTTGTATGTATTGTTATCATTATCGTGCGTGGCGGTAGAGTTCTGGGAACTAAGGATTACTTTCCCCGTTATTCTTTGGAGCAATCCGAGGGCGAGCTGTTGAGTGCTTTTCTCGGGCAATATTATTTTGGTGGAAACACGCGTCGAGAGATTCCAAAAGATGTACTGGTTCCGGTTGAGGTTGAAGGTCAGGAGCTGCTTGCTCATGCACTTTCGGATGCAGCTAACCGGGAAACCCGTATACGTGGAAATGTAAGAGGGGAGCGACGGCGTTGGTTGGAACTGGCAATGACCAATGCCCAGCAAACGTTGCTAACACATATCGCCAGCAAAGAGACCGTGTATCGTCGTTTGCTGGCGCTGCGAGACATGCTGGAGCTCGCTGAAACCCCCTCGCGGATGGAGTGTTTCGACATTAGCCACAGCCACGGTGAAAATACCGTCGCATCCTGTGTCGTTTTCGATGAGAATGGCCCCCTTAAAAGTGATTACCGCCTGTACAATATTGAAGGTGTGAAAGCTGGCGATGATTACGATGCCATGCGTCAGGTGCTGACGCGTCGCTACCGTCGTATGGTCGCGGGTGAGGGCAAGCGCCCGGATCTTGTATTTATTGATGGTGGTAAAGGGCAGTTGAGCATTGCCCGGGAAGTCTTTGATGAACTTGGGGTTTCTGATATTCCCCTAATCGGTGTAGCCAAGGGCGTAACCCGGCGCGCGGGCATGGAACAGTTGATCGACGCCATGACCGGCGATGTGTTTCGTGTGCCCGCTGATTCCCCGGCGTTGCATTTGATTCAGCACATTCGGGACGAGTCCCATCGATTTGCAATTACTGGGCATCGTAAAGGGCGCGACAAGAAGCGCCGTCAGTCTACCCTAGAGGGTATAGAAGGGGTTGGCCCAAAACGCCGCAGGGAGCTCATCCGGTATTTTGGTGGTATACAGGAACTACGCAAAGCCAGTGTTGATGAAATGACGAAAGTTCAGGGCATCAGCAAATCCTTGGCTGAAAACATATACGCAGCGCTGCATGACGAGTAACAACCGTATGAATTTACCGAACCTGCTCACACTCTCCCGCATCATCATGATTCCGGTCTTTGTGGCGGTGTTTTATCTTCCCATGCATTGGAGCTACATGGTCAGTGCAGCAATTTTTGCACTGGCTGCGGCAACGGACTGGTTGGATGGCTATCTTGCCCGCAAACTTGACCAAAGCACTCCGTTCGGTGCGTTTCTTGATCCAGTTGCCGACAAGCTTATGGTTGCAGTAGCCTTGGCGCTCTTGATTCAAGAGTATTCCGCCATTCTGGTCACCATTCCTGCAACCGTTATTATTGGCCGCGAAATTGTAATTTCTGCATTGCGGGAATGGATGGCTGAAATTGGCAGCCGTGCAAGTGTTGCGGTTTCTTACATTGGCAAGATTAAAACCGCGGCTCAAATGGCATCTATTGTGGGTTTGTTGGCCTTTCCTCCGGGCGAGTTTTTGTCCGATGTTTCTGTAGGTTTGCTCTACATCGCCGCCATATTAACGCTTTGGTCTATGGGGCTATACATTAAGGCAGCTTGGCCGGATTTATTCCCGGAAAAGGATTAATCCTGCCGCGCCTCACAGTTTCTCGCCCAGTCGATAAGGTTTTTTGCCAATTCTTCACCGGCGTCGCCAAATGCTTGCACCACGGAGTTTATACTTTTGTCTCCGGCTGGCGCTGATACGATGAAGTTACTGGAACAGAGGGTTTGCCGGGAACGATTATTTATTAGTTGCCCGTAAACGGTAACGGTTACCCGCGTACTGTTACCATGGTTAATTGCATGGAAGGCCGAGATTTCTGTAGCAAGTGTCAGGTCACTGTTGCTTGGGCCTGTATCAATAACCACATCCCGAAAAATGTCGCTCGCCCTGAATGCCCCTGCGAGCATATCTCGTAGCAGAACTGGTGCCGTATCACGCCATCGAACTCCGCTATACACCGTGAATTCCCAAGGCTCGGGCTTTGCCAAAATCCGTGAACTGTTGAAGGGCTCGGAGGCAAAGGGCGTATCAATTCGAAGGCTTTCAGGCCTACTCGCACCGCCTTTTTGTATTTCCTCAGGTACCGGAAAATCCATCACTCTGGGTGCTTCAGGGATGGGAAATACCGTGCAAGCCGTTAATGCCCCCGAGACCACCACTGCTGTGCCAAGTGTTCTGAAAGCCTTTGCCGCTGAGATTATCATGGGGATACCTCCTTGATAGCGGGGCCGCCCCAAAGAGTGCCTCTCGGGTTCTCCTCAAGACGGCGGGTAAACTGATTCAGGTTTCTGAGGGTGTTGCGCAGTTCTCTCAAGGCCGGAGCAAGCTCTCCAATACCTTGAAGCCCGGAATCTAGAGCGCCTTCGTTGTCTCGGGTCAGATTATCTATACGTGCGACCGTATCTTGAACCTTCGTCATGGCCAGGTTCATGTTGGTCATAACGGCTTTGCCTTCGTTCTGTAGCAGAGCGTTGGCGTTGTCTGAGAACGCAGAGACTTTCGATGCGGCTTCTGCTGCCCGTTGGCTGGCATTATCCATACGTTCAAGCAAAGCCACGAGTTGGTCGCGGCTGCCTAGTAGGGAATCACTTGCCTCGCGGGCGTTGCGCAAGATGGCAGTAAGATTTTCTGTGTTTTCTTGGGAAAGTAGATTGTTTGCGCTGGTAAGCAGCTGTTCTGCTTTGGTTAACAGAGCTTCTCCGTTGGTGAGGAGTGTTTTAAATGCAGATGGCTCGGCGGTTATCAACGCAGGGTTATCCTTCGTGCCGTAGAGTACCGGGCTATCCTGACTGCCGCCGCTAAACTGCACATTCATGCTGCCGGTAATATTCGCTAATACCAAGCCGGCGCGAGTGTCCTTCCGTACGGGCACGCTTTGCTCTACACGCACTAAAACCCGAACGTGGCTGGGGTTGGCCGGGTCCAAAGTCAGCTGGAGAACATCGCCCACTGCAACGCCACTGTAGAGTACCGGGTTGCCTTTGGCCAAACCGCCTACCGCCTGATCAAACACAATCTCGTAATAGGCCCACTCGCGGTCTGCAGATGACTTCGCAAGCCATAGCGAAAACAACAGTGCAGCCACCACCGAAATCAGCGTAAATAGCCCTATAAGCAGGTGGTGTGCTTTCGGTTCCATAAGCTTTTACTCCCGTAACCGGCTCGTCTCTTGAGCCCGGAATGCGTAACTGGCAGCCCGCCCGCGGGGGCCCTGAAAATATTCCTGGATCCATGCGTCGCTTGTTGTCGCAACTTTTTCAATGCGGTCTGCGACCAAAACCTTCTTTTGCGACAGAACCGCAACCCTGTCGCACGTTGTATACAGCGTATCCAAATCGTGTGTAACCAAAAAAACGGTCAGCCCCAAAGCGTCCCGTAGGGTAACAATAAGCTTGTCAAAAGCCGCAGCACCAATTGGATCGAGGCCAGCAGTAGGCTCATCCAAGAACAGAATTTCAGGATCCATTGCCAGAGCGCGTGCCAAGGCGGCGCGTTTGACCATACCACCAGAGAGCTCTGACGGGTACTTGAGGGCCGAGTCGGCTGGTAAGCCCGTTAGGGCAAGCTTCATGCGGGCAAGCTCTTCGGCATCGGCACGGGATAGGTCGCAATGTTCAATCAATGGAAGAGCAATGTTCTGCAACAGGTTCAATGAGGTAAACAAAGCTCCCCTTTGGAAGAGAACACCAAAGCGCTGCTCGGTGTCTGACCGTTCTACGGCGCTCAGTTCGTTGAGGTCTTTCCCGAATACTCGTATTTGACCGTCTGACGGTTTATGCAACCCTACGATGCTTCTTAACAGAACGGATTTGCCGGTTCCTGAGCCGCCAACAACGCCAAGAATTTCGCCTTTGAACAGGTTGAGATCAAGGTTTTTGTGGACGACGTGGCTGCCGAACCGATTAACAAGATTCTCGACTTCAATAACGGTTGGTGATTGGTTGGCGGCCGCAAGGGCTGTTGAATCTTCCATAAGCTACCAGCCCATTTCCATAAAGAAGAGCGCGGCCACGGCATCTAGAAGGATGACGATAAAAATGGATTGAACCACACTTGATGTCGTATGTACGCCAACCGATTGTGCACTACCTCCTACCTTGAGTCCTTCAAGGCAGCCTATGGCGGCAATCAGAAATGCTAAAAAGGGTGCTTTCGACATGCCAACAAGAAAATGCTTAAGCGCAATATCCCGCTCAACAATCGCCATAAACTGCGCCGGTGAGATATCTAGGGCCAGCGCACAAACCATACCACCGCCTACCAGACCGGATAGCATGCCAACAAAGGTAAGAATAGGCAGACTGACCATCATTGCCAGAACCCGCGGAATGACCAGTAGCTCAACTGGGTCTAATCCCAGTGTGCGAATAGCATCCAGCTCTTCGTTTACCTTCATCGCACCGATTTGTGCCGTAAAAGCGCTCGCAGTGCGGCCTGCGAGTAAAATTGCGGCAAGCAAAACACCAAACTCACGCAAAAACGAGAAGGCGACCAAATTAACGGTGTAAATTGTGGCACCGAAGTCTTTCAGCACTGTGGCGCCCAGAAAGGCGACGACAGCGCCCACCAGGAACGTTAGCAGAGCGACGATAGGTAGGGCGTTGAGCCCTGTGTTCTGAATGGCAGCAACGAAAGGCGTAATACGCCAGCGGCTGGGCCGAGGAATAATCACAAAAAGTGTTGCGATAATCTGGCCTATAAAACCGGCCAGTAGATAGGTCAGGTGCCAAATTGCCTCTACCGACTTGCCGGTTTCCGAGAGAAATTGTGGAATGGGTGCAAGGCCTTTGGGCTCGGGGGAGGGCGGCTGCCGCATGGCATCTGCCACAGCGTGAAGCAGTGCACTTTGCTCTTGCGGTAGAGTGCCATCCTGCTCTGCTAACGCCATGAGGGTTTCTGCCCCAAGCAGGCTTATTAGAAGCGAGGCACCCGCTGTATCAACTCGTCCTAGCCCCGTGAGGTCGACATTGTTCGTGCTCCGGTTCTTACCAGAATAGCCTTCAACAGTCTGTTTGAGTTCCTTGTAGTCGAGTAGAGTCCAATCGCCCCGGATGGACAGGTTGCCATTCTCATCCTTTAACGATCCTGCCTGACGACGAATCGATGGAGAGTTTTTATGGTCTGAGGAATGGGCACTGGTGGGCACTTGGGTCTGAATTCCAAAGTTTGGTCTATTAGCTTGCTAGCTTAGAGCTTGTAGATGTTGTCTGCCAGTATTCGACGATCTTCGTCGTCGTGGCTTGCAAGAACAATGAGTGTACCCCGAGCCTTCTGATCCAGTAAAAGCTGCCGAAGAAGATCCCGCGCATCACTATCAAGGCCCGTAAGTGGCTCGTCTAACAGCAGAACCGGCTGTTGTCGAAGAATAGCCCGCAATAATGCGACACGCTGCCTTTGGCCACCGGAAAGGTCTCCGGGTAAACGCTTGCCAAAGCCATCGAGCCCAACACTTTGCAAGCCTTCATCGATAGCTTGTTGATTCCTCGGGGTAAGTTTCAGCCCCGGGTGGATGCCCAGGCCAATATTAGCATCGACACTCAGGTGCTCGAATAGATTGTGTTCTTGAAAAACGCTGGTCATGGGGCGCTGCCATGGAGCGTGGTGGCGAAGGCTCTTATCCTGCCAAAGAATATCGCCGGACTGCGGCTCGAGAAAACCTGCCAGCAAATTCATCAGTGTGGATTTGCCTGAGCCACTGGCGCCATGTACTGCGATGCATTGTCCCGGCTCCACCGTGAAATCGAAATTCCATGGAGATTCCTGATCCGGGTAGGCGAATACCAGATTTCTTACTTCAAGCATGTTCAGGCTCCGGAACACTTCGGGGAGATTTGGTCGCCAAACCGGTTTTGTGTAACGGCGATCCCAACCTGTTAAAAACGCTAAACAACACCAGCAAAAGCAACACAAGCCAGAGCCCGGTTGCGGCTGCGGCATCCATTCGGTAACTACCAAGCTGCTGATAGAGCAACACTGGCAGGGTAGGCTGGCCCGGTGTGCCGAACAGCGCAATAACGCCGAAGTCGCCCAATGACAATCCTGTGCCATAGGCCATGGCCAAAGCCAGCGGCTTGCGCATTCTCGGCCAGTGCAGCCAACGCCAGCGATACCAGCCTAGTATGCCAAGCTGGTCGGCTTGCTGGCGGCTGGCGGAGTCGAGGCTTCCCAGTGGGCCTTTCAGCATTTGCAGTACGAAGGGCAGAGCCATCATGGCGTTAATTAGCGTAACCAGCACCAACCCTTCATTTGAACTGCCAAGGCTGGGTCGGAACAACAGAAACAGACCGGTACCAAGAACCAGCGGCGGAATCATCAAGGGCAAATAGGCTGCCACATCGGTTAGCCGGGTAATGGCTGGTCTTTTCGATGTTGTTCCACAGGCCAGAATCAGAAGGGCAGCACAGACAGACATCAAACCGGCTGGCAGGGCGATGGCGAGGCTTCTCATTGTGGCATCAAGTAACGCGGGGTTGACCGCGAAGCTACCTAGCGGAAAGAAGGCGCTGCCCATACCGGGAAGCCCTCTGATTAAAATGGCTAACAGCGGCATAACTAGAAAGAGCACAAACAATCCGAGGATGGTGCCATCTGCAAATCGGGCGCGCAGAGAGCTACCCGCTTTGGTTCGGTGAGACGCAACGCGCCTGTCCGGCAGGAGAGAAGCCGTAAGCCCGCGGCGCGCTGCCAGCCACCATAGAAAACCGCAAATAATAAGCTGAACCATGGCAAGAAGCGCGGCTTGCCCGGAATCGAACTCGAATCGCAAAGACTGGTAGATGGCAACTTCAATGGTAGTTGCCGCAGGTCCGCCGCCCAGGGTCATCACTATGGCGAAGCTGGTGAAGCAGAGGGTGAACACCAACGCTGCAACACCAGGCAAGACAGGCTTGATAGCTGGCCATTCCACCGCTCGCCAATACCACCAGCGGCCAAGCCCGAGTTGGGCGGCAACCCTGAGTTGCGATGGAGGTGCGCCTTCAATTGCCTGCAAAAGAATCCTTGCGGCCAAAGGCGCGTTGAAAAACACATGGGCCAATACAATGCCGTTGATGCCGTAGAGATTCCAGGAAGCACCAAACCAGTCGCTGGCAAAGCCAGTGAACCAGCCCTGGCGCCCATACACGCTGACCAACCCCGACACCGCCACAATCGAGGGAAGCACCAGACTCAGTTCCATCAATCTCAGCAGAAAAGCACGCCCCGAAAATGCAGGTTGTCTTGCGAGGATTCTGGCAATCGGGATAGCCACGAGAAGGCTGAGTAAAACAGAAAGAAACGCCTGCCAAATCGTAAAACTAACCACGGTACGCAAGTAGCGGCTTTGCCAGAGTTGGCTGATATCCGGTAGTGAGGCTTCCCAGACAAGTGCACCCAGGCCCGCCAATGAGAGCAGTACCAGCGCACCGGCGATCGCAAACCCGGGCCAGAGCTGCCACCCGGGGCGACTGAAGGGTGCTGGCCGCCCGGGTGTCAAGTGCGAGCGTAGCGAGTGTTGCTGGCGCTTAGCGAGATTGTTCATGGGCTGTGATTAACGTGTCATGGCATCCAGCCACTCGTTCATCCATTGGCGGCGGCTATCACTGACCGTTTTTGGGTCAAAATACAGGGCTTCTTCTGGCTGAATCAGCTTGTCAAAAACAGAAGGCAATTCATCGCCCAGATCAGTAGCCGGGTACATAACGTTTTTAAGAGGAATATGGCGCTGGAAATCCGCACTCAGCATAAAGTCCAGAAACTCTCGCCCGAGTTCTTTCTGATCGGATGACTCAACCAGAGCCGCCACTTCAACCTGAAGGTAGTGACCTTCTTCGAATTGAGCTGCTTGGTAACGATCCGTTTTATCCACGGCCATGTGATAAGCCGGGGAGGTGCTGTAGGAGAGAATCATCGGCGCCTCGCCATTCATGAATAACGAGAAATAGCCGTCGCTCCAGCTTTTGGTTGTGGTCAGAATCTTGCCGTTGAGTTGCTGCCACTTTTCAGCCGCCTGATCACCGTAAACATGGCGCATCCAGAGCAGTAACCCAAGGCCGGGGGTGCTGGTTCTTGGGTCCTGGATGATGATCTTTAGGTCGTCAGGGGCAGCAATCAGTGCTTCCAGGCTTTTTGGTGGGTTGGGCAGTTGTTCGGTATCGTAAACGAACGCAAAGTAGCCCCAGTCGTAAGGTACAAACACCGGGTCCTGCCAGTTGATGGGCAGGGTCAGGGCTGAAAGATCGGTTTCATGGTTTGCCAGCAAGCCGGTTTGCCGGGTGGTTTCCATGGTGGCGGTGTCCAGACCCAGCACCACATCGGCCTGAGTGCTTTTGCCCTCAAGGCGCAGGCGTTGGAGAATATCGCCACCGCTATCCAGAACCACATAGTTAATCTGGCAGTTGCACGTCTGCTCAAAGGCTTCTTTAACCGCAGGGCCCGGGCCCCATTCTGCGGCGAAAGAGGGGTGGGTATACACAGTAAGGGTGGTTGCCTTTTGGGCGTGTGCAGGCGCAAACGCCAAGGCAAGTATAAACAGTGCAAACGCTCGGGTGAGCATGGTGGTATAACCTCCGCAACAAGTGAGGGGTGGCCATAATTGGCAGCCATGTCGCGGGCCCCACCAAAGCTGGTGAGTGCTCAATCCCTTCGCCGGCATAATCCGGATCAGGTTCCGCGGGTATGGTCTCAGCCCGGCATTTGCCTGGCACCCCGTTGAGTTGAATAAAGTGTACCATGCTGGCTGTTGGCAATGGTAAGAGGCAAGGAGAAGGCAGGTGCCAAAGTTTTTACATACAGCAGACTGGCAAATGGGCCGAACCTACAGTCGGTTCGACGCGGAAGATAGCGCGGCATTGGTTGAAGCACGATATGAAGCCATCGAGCGACTGGCGGCGCTGGCCACTGAACACCAGTGCGACGCGGTTCTGGTTGCCGGCGATGTGTTTGATGCTCAAACCGTGTCTGATCGAACCATCAGGCGGGTATTTAACGCCACCAGTGGCTTTGCTGGGCCCTGGGTAATGCTGCCAGGCAACCACGATGCGGCACTTGCCGAAAGTGTTTGGACTCGTGCAAAGCGCCTTGACGCCGTTCCACCGAATGTTCACCTTGCGCTTGAGTCCGGGGTTACATCTTTGCCGGAGCAGGGCATTGCGGTGTTGTCCGCGCCTCTTACCCAGCGACACACCTATGGCGACCTGACTCAACCTTTTGCCGATATGGAAACTGAAGCGAATTTTCTGCGCATAGGCTTGGCCCACGGCAGCGTTCAGGGCTTGCTGCCGGACGAAATTGATTCCGCCAACCCTATTGCTCCCGACAGAACCAGCACGGCCAAACTGGATTACCTGGCTCTGGGTGACTGGCACGGCGTTAAGCAGATTAACGAACGAACCTGGTACAGCGGTACGCCGGAACCTGAGCGGTTCCGCAATAACGATGCCGGATACGTATTGATTGTTGATATCGAAACCCCCGGTGCGACACCTCAAGTAACCCGCCATGAAACCGCTCGCTATCAGTGGCACCAGTGGCGGGAGACTCTATCTGTCCCATCCGATCTGGACGAACTGCTGATTCGCATAGGCGAGTTGCCAGAAGCTTCGGTTCTGGACTTGAAGCTTAATGGCACACTCACGCTGGGCGGCGATCAAAAACTGACGGAAGCACTTTCGATTGCAGAAGCCCGCTACCGCAGTGTTACCTGCGATCGAAGCGGCTTACAGTTGGCGCCCACAGAAGATGATATTGCTGAACTGCACGCAGACGGATACCTCGGAGAAGTGGTTCAAGAACTGAGGGAGGGCCAGCAGGCGACAGAAGATGATGAGGCGGCTGCCGTAGCACGGGATGCATTGGGCATTCTTGCAGGCCTGCTCAAATCCAAAGACGCGGAGGTGGCCCAATGAAGCTCAAGCGTTTGCGTGTTGAGCAGTTTCGCCAATTCCGGCAAGGTCTGGAGCTGGACAGCCTGCAGCCGGGCCTTAACCTGATTCACGGCCCCAACGAATCCGGTAAGAGCACACTGGTGCGGGCCATTCGTGCCGCCTTCTTTGATCGTTACCGGTCTAAATCCGCTGAGGAACTGGCCCCTTGGGGCGATTCTTCTGCCGCGCCAACGGTTGAACTGACATTTGACCATGGGGGTAAGCATTGGCAGCTGGATAAGCGCTTTCTCAAACGCCATCGCTGTGATCTGAAGGTGGGTGACCAAACCTTCAGCGGCGAAGAAGCCGAAGAAAAACTGGCTGAGTTGCTGGGTTACCAGTTCCCTAAAAAAGGTGCCAGCAAAGAAGAACACTGGGGAATTCCGGGCTTGCTCTGGGTAGAGCAGGGAACCGGGCAAAACATTGAAAACGCCGTACTGCACGCCGGTGGCCACCTGAAGTCTGCCTTGAACAACCTGGTGGGCGAAGTCGCCAGTAGCGGAGGCGACGAGATTATTCAGGCAGTAGAGCAGCAGCGTAAAGAGTTGCTGACATCAACCGGGAGGCCAAGAGGCGAATACCTGGAGCACGCCAATACCCGGGAGGCACTGCAGCAGCAGGTGTTGGACCTGAAATCACGGGTTGAACAGTATCAGGCTCAGGTGGATCGCTTGGGAACTCTGGCCGCTGAGCATGAACAGGCTAATCGCGAACGGCCTTGGGAAGAGGCCCGGCGCGAGATGCAACTCGCAGAAACAAAATACCGGGAAGTGGAGGCATTGCAGGAGCAACAGGCTCGGGGAATGGAGTCGCAGAAGCAGATTCAGCAAAACCTCTCCCTGCTTCAACAAAACCAGATTCACTGGCGCAACCAGAATGACCAGCTTGAGCTGCGTCATCAAAGCTATCTCAAGGCAAAACAACAGCTGGAGCAGGAAGAGCTCGCCAGCCCTGAGTTGGTAGCGCAGGTTGAACGTGCGCGCAACCAATACCAGCTCGCCAACCAAGCCGTTCAGCAAGCCCACCTGAGAGATAAGCGCGAGCGCTTGCGAAAAGACTGCGCGCGGCTAGAAGCTGACCTGACCCAACTCAAAAAAAGGCAGGATAAAGCCAAAGATATTCAGATTTCTCTGGATGCAGCACGGAATCAGAAAAAACAAAACCTGATAGATAGCAGTGCATTACAGTCACTAAAGAAGAATCGGCGTGAACTCGATGATGCGAACATCCGAATCCAGACCGTAGCCACCCGTGTTACCTGGAATCTTGAACCAGGTGCCACTCTGAACCTGGATGGGCAAAGCGTTGAAGGGCAGGGCGAGAAGCTGCTGCTGGAGCAAGGCGTTCTCACAATTCCTGATATCGGTGATCTCGGGATTCAGCCCGGGGGCGATGACCTTGCCAGCCTCCGCCGACAGCTTGAGCGATTGGGGCACTCTGTTTCGCAGCAATTGGCGGAGCTGGGAGTTGATTCCGTTGAAGCGGCAGAAGGGAAGTTGGCGCGTCTGCAAGATGCTGAAGCACAGATACAACGCTTTGATGACCTTCTCAAATCTCTGGCGCCCAAAGGCGTCGACCAGCTTGTTTCCGGGCGGACTGAGGTTGAGTCTGAACTGCTCGCCAGGACCACCGAGCTTAAAGCGCTGCCAGAAGTGGGAGGCACAGAGGGTGACCCAAAACCGCTAAGCCAGGCTGAGGCGGAGTTAAAGCAAGCGGAGGGTCAACTCACAGACGCAGAGACGAGGCAGAGAAACCAGGAAGGATTGTTGCAAAAAGCCCGTTACGTTAGCGAAACAGCGCAGCGGGAATGGCAGCGAATGCAGGATGAGCTGAGCAGCCCCGAGCGCCAATCGCAGATAGAAGGTATTGCCCGCGATATCGCTGCTGCGGAAAAGCAAAACGCAGAACTCGAAGCGTCCTTGAAAGACCGTGAAGCATTGATTCGTGAAGCTCGTCCTGAGCTTTTGAAGCAGGACATAGCACGCTACCGCGCCACCGCCGAACATCAGGAGAATGCCCAGCAGAAACGGGCCCTGGAGCTAAGTGAAATCCGAGCAAGGCTGGAGGCCTGGGGTGCTGAGGGACTGGAGGAGAAGCACAACGAACTGGCGGCTGATCTAGAACACGTTACCCGCCGGTATCTTGAGCTCGACAGACGTGCAAAAGCGCTGGATATGCTCCTGAACCTGTTAATCGAAAAACGCCAGGCACTGACAAGGCGTTTGCAGGCGCCGCTGCAAAAACATCTGGATCATTACCTGACTGTTCTGTTCCCCGAAGCCAGCCTGGAAGTGGATGAAAACCTCATGCCCGGGAAATTCAGCCGGGGCAGTGAACTGGGGCAGATGGCAGAGTTGAGTTTTGGTGCCCGGGAACAGATGGGCCTGATCAGCCGCCTGGCCTATGCAGACCTGCTGCAAGAAGCAGGGCGGCCGACACTGATCATTCTGGATGACACCCTTGTGCACAGCGACTCAGCGCGCTTGGATGGCATGAAACGGATACTGTTTGACGCAGCAACCCGCCACCAGATACTGTTATTTACCTGCCATCCTGAGAAATGGCGGGACTTGGGCGTAGAACCGCGGGATCTTGAAGCACTGAAAATTCATGGTGAAACTGGTTAAAAAATACCCGCAAATCTCCACTAAAACAAAAACTTAAAAAAAGGTATTGACGAAACCACCGTAATCCGTAGAATACGCATCCGTTGTTGAGGCATTGCTTCAGTAGCTAAGAGCGGGAATAGCTCAGTTGGTAGAGCACAACCTTGCCAAGGTTGGGGTCGCGAGTTCGAATCTCGTTTCCCGCTCCAATTTCTTCAAGTCTCTCAATGCCAACCTGAGAGCACAAAGATTGATTCCTTCGATCTTTTTAGGCGCGGTGGCAGAGTGGTCATGCAGCGGACTGCAACTCCGCGTACGCCGGTTCGATTCCGACCCGCGCCTCCATTATTTCCCTTTTGTTTTCAGTCGCTTAGCTTTTCGGTGTTAGAACCGGCGTATCGATGGCGACAAAATGGCGACAAAATGGCGACATCGATTTCAGTTTTTCTCCGTATCCCTCGGTGATTTTAACGTCGATTTCGATCGCTCCGGCGGGCGAATTAAGCGGTAATGTTTCCGCATGGCTTCGGTCTCATGACCACCCTTGTTGTTTTCCCCCTGGGACAGAAACTCGTCGGTCAAACCCTTCTTGCGCAAATCTCTCAACTGGTATTGACCTTTGTACCCGGCTTCTTCGCAGGCTTGCGCCCAGGCTATTTGAATATAACGGTGCCTTACCGGTCGCGTGCGACTTCGAAAATCAAAATATCGCGGGTAAACCATCAGGTAAGGGGAAATGATGTCTTCCGATTTTTTCCAATCGCGAAACCATTCAATCAGATCCCGTAGTTCTTCATTCATTTCAATAACAATCGGAACGCCTGTTTTGTGCCTGGCGAAATGAATTTCTCCAAATTCACTTTGGTCATCTCTGATCTGTTCTTCTTTCAAGCCAAACACGTCGATGGGCTGTTGGCTCATCATGTATATCAGGTCACAGATCTTTGCTCGCCAAGTGCCGTCTTTTATTCGCCGGTTAATTTGGTGAACACAAAGGCGGGTAGTGATCTCTTTATAGATCTCATCGGGTATCAGAACTTCTCTTTTGGGTTCACTGATTTTCTGAATGTCTCGCATGGGGTTGCGATCGATTAGTCCATCTTGAACCGCATGGGTGAATACGCGAGATAGCGTGTTGCGTAAGCCGTTATAGTGCGTCGGTTTGGTGAGCCAGCCAGAAAGCAGGCGCCGTATTCGGCGCAGTAATTGTGGGTCCGCCAAGAGGAAGTCGGATGCTTCGCTTGCTTCTAGTTGTTGGGCATCGCTTGCGTAGTCAATACGGGTTCCTAGTGCAATGGGCTTGCCTCGGTTTGGCCCTCGTTGGCTGAACACGTTGCACTTGCCCCATTTAGTACGCCCATTAACGACTCGGTGCCCAATAGACTCTGTTCGCCATGTATGAAGGTATTCTTTCAGTGTGATCCGATTGGCGTCATCCATTGGATCGCACATCGATAGATTCCCGGCCATGAGTTCGGCATCGAACTCTCTCCGTTCCTCCTCCCACATTTGATTGAGGATCGCCCAGCGACGAATAGCCAGGTCTTTGTCGTCTGTTTGCAGGCTGCCCTGTTTGCGAGTGATAGGATGTCGAACATAAAACATCCCGTCGCGTTCCCGGATATATAACCCCGGGTAACGGTCAAGCCAGTGGCGGTTTCGGTCTCTTCGTGCGCCCATGACTACTTTAGTTGACGTGCAAGTGTTTTGAGGAAGCTGAGTTCCTGATCGTCTTCGGGCATGCCACGAATTCGTCCGTTCATAATCTCAAAGTAGTAATCAAGGTCTATGCGCCAGCGGCGGCCGTCACGGAACGCGCCCGGGATCTTCGGGCACCATTGGCGAACGGTTGAAACTGACGGCGGTGTTTCATCATCGCTGTACACAATAGCGATGAACGTGGCGATGGAGACCAGCCTCATAGCGTTTCCTCAAGTCCATCTTCTCGTTGAAATTTTGTGGTTACTACTTTTCATGTTCCACAGGAGAAGTTGTCATTTACATATTAGGCCGCGGATTTCGCCTCTCGTTGGCGTTAAAGTGACTTTTTGGGCTGCATAACAGATCAAAGGGCTAATTTTCCTATTCCCTGTATGGTTTTTACGGGTTATGTGCTCACCAGTCGTTGTCCATGCCTCCAGAACTGAAAGTGTCGTCGAACAGCGAGTCAGTGCTGGTGTCAAAAGTAGAGGACATATCGTGGTTGTTTGAACCAAATAGGTTGCCGCCAACGTCTATACCGAACATGCCCTCTTCAGCCATCGGTAGTCCCGTTGCAGGATTTGTATATACGGGTTCCGAAATCCAGTGGTGATCTATCGATGCCCCTGGGGTGCTGTCATCAATAAATAAGTTGTTACTAAAACAATCGTCGTGCTGCAGGCTGGAAATGCCCGTAGTGCCGCCTTCATCAGATTGTGTCAGCCAGGTTGAGTGGTGAAACTGGCTAGAGCTTGCACTGCCTTCAGATGCGCCGCTTTCTGAGCCGGCAAGAGCCAGTCCAATCAAAGCACCAACGATACCGGCTGCTGGGCTGAATTGGCTGCCGATAACTCCACCCGCGATAAAAAAGATGATATAGGCCATGGTTTTGCGTCCTCTTGGTTGTGAGTAATAAGCTTAACCCAACGAACAAATTCACCTAATTAGCGCGGGGAGGGATAAATGTGCGGCCTCGACATGTGGGAAAGCGATAGTTTGTTCTGAAGGCTGGTTGATTCAACGCTTGGTGGTTTTATACGCGGTTATACATGGCGCCGATAATTTATACGCGGAACCAATAATCGAACCAGTCTTTTGTGTGTCTACAGAGGTTCAAAGATGCCGGACACCTGTGCAGGCGTTAAGGTCACCACCATACGACGGTTAATCTGGCAGAAGAATTTCTGCCTGGCCTACCAGCCTCAAATCCATAGGGCCGCGAACCGGCTCGCACACCAGTGGGGCAGGTATATGCGTTTGCATCAGAGCTTGAAACGCCTCCACTTGATGAAAGCCCGGATCCAACCATAGATCAAACTCTTCTGGCCGAAGCATCAGCGGTATGCTTTTAGGGTGAATGTGGCTGAACCTGGGATGGGGTGGAAGCGTGATCACAGTGAAGGAGTTTATCTGTTCTTCTTCAAAGTGCCATGATTGCCACAGGCCTGCCAGGGCCGTGGCTTCATTCAGAGGATGAATGTTGTAAACCTGCTTGCCTTGCCATTCATGGAAGGCGCTTACCGGGACGATGCAACGCTTCGAGGGGTACACTTTCTTCCAGAGAGGGCTGCTGGTGAGTCGATCACTTCGGGCATTAAATGTGGGAAACTTCGGGTTGGGGCGGTATCCATGACCTTCAGGTCTGGGTTCAATCAGTAACGACCAGATACCCGGAAGCAAGTAACGATCATCAGTTGCTTCAATCACAAACTCACCAATACCACCAGGCGGTACGTTCTGCTGCAACCTAGGAGTTATTCCGGGCAAGCCGAGCTGTTCCATAAGTGTTCTAATTCCAGGTGAATCCGTAACGTTGTATCGACCGCACATAGAGCCCTCGCAATCAAAAACTCAAACTATTCTGATGCTTTTTGCTGAGCAGGGCTACTCTGAAAAAACGCACCAGTTGTTACCCGGCAATGCATCGCCGATAATCGAACCTGCTTTGGAAAATCCGTTTGAAGCCGGGGTGGCAGAAGAATCCGCTGTCGGCCGTCCACGCACGACAAGGAGTCGCATTTTGTCCAGTACTGCCATTCGCTACTTGACCATGCTCAGGATGGTGCCCAGGTATCCCAAATCCATTACAACCACCGAGCTTGCCACACGGCTGAAAGAGCATGATTTTTCTGTGACCATTCGCTCGATCCAGCGGGATCTTGAAAAGCTAAGTACGGACTTTCCGTTATTTGTGGATGATAACGCCCGGCCGTTTCGTTGGTCGTTTGATCGGGAAGCCTCAATGGATATCGTTCCTGCGTTGGATCTTCCCGCTGCACTGACTTTTGAGTTGGCCAAGGCGTATCTCGCTCCCATGTTGCCACCTAGGGCGTTGTCGCATCTGGAGCCTCATTTCAAGGAAGCCCATCGTACGTTGTCCCGGGATCGTAATCCGCTGGGGCAATGGCCAAGCCGGGTTCGGGTAATCAGCCGTGGTTTGGGAGGGCAGCGCCCGGACATCGATGCCGATGTACTGGAAACGGTAACAGAGGCATTGCTTCGTGAATATCAGTGCAAACTAACCTATCAAGCACGCAGTTGGCACGAGCCGGAGGACATCAGAGTCCATCCGTATGGTCTGATATTCCGAGACCCTAACGTTTACCTCATTGGAACCATTGAGGGCAGGGAAGGTGTTCGCCAGTTAGTCCTTCATCGGGCGACCACCGGAGAGATCGTTGAAGAACCTGTAGAGCGCCCGGATGACTTCGATCTGGATCTGTACATTCACTCGGGCGCCATGGGCATTCTGAAATCCGACAAGCCGGTTTTCCTGAAGTTACGTTGTGACAAACCTGCCTTGAATCACCTGATCGAATCGCCTCTCGGGTTGGATCAGTTGGTCACAGAGGACGATGACCAAACGTTTGAACTGTCGGTCACCGTAGGTGATACCCAGGATCTGCGATGGTGGCTAACGGCCCAAGCTGTCCATTGCGATATTCTGGAGCCAAAGTGGCTTCGCAGTGAAATCGAAAGCACCCTGGAAAAGGGGCTGGAGCGTGTTGGTCGTCATAGTACAGAGTAGTTAAAAAGGCTGTATGCCTGAGACAGAGTGAGCTGTCTTTCAGGCAGTCAATCACGACGGTGATTCTGACTCTACCTGGGCGAATGTTTTATCTGTTTGCGGGCTTCACTGTAAGCAATGTCCCAGCTCTCATCAGTCGTCGGCATTCCATTCGATCCAAGGGGCTGCACACCAAGCTTTTTACGACGCTCGTTCACTTCTTTGATGTAGTCGGCATTCATAGGGTTAATACCGCTTCTTCGATCTGCAGCATCGGCAATCGAGTCCATCTGGTGGTCGTATTCTTCGGGAAACCACTCAATATGAATGGTTCGCGCTATTCCTGAGATCTTCTTGTTCAGGGCATCTTGCTCGTCTACGAGTTTTATTTCCGCATCGGTTAAACCTTCACGGGCTTTTTGGTGCGCGCGGGCTTCTTCTTTTTTAAAGCGGTTCATAGGCGTTCCTCGATAGGTGGCAGAATATGGATTTCAAAAGACATCGCGTTGTGTGGGCTTATGATCAGGGCGCGAATTTCAACGGTGTTTTGCTCCTGAGTAATGTCCAGTATTTCACGGGTTACTGTGTTGTACCTGAGTTCGGACACCCAGCGCTGCAGGAAAAATGTTAATGCGCTGTTTGTATCGCAGCTTCGGGTAATCAGTTCGCAGCGCAGGTATGCGCTGGGGTTGTCCCATTGGCGAACGATGTTTGATTTCTCGATATCGAAAACGCTGTCTTGATCGAACAAAGCGAACTGCAGGTCGTAATCGAAACCGGCGATGGTGGAATCAAAGTCGTATT
>NZ_JALKAP010000013.1 GCF_023016045.1 Marinobacter sp. S6332
GTCCGTCCGCTGTGCGTGGCCAGCATTGGTACCTGTACCTGATTATGGACATATACAGTCGCAAGATCGTTGCTTGGGAAATCCATGAAATGGAATCCGGTGAACTAGCCAGGAAACTGGTCGAGCGTGCATTGCTGCGCGAGAGCTGCTGGCACAACCCGCCGGTGTTGCATGCCGATAATGGAGCGCCAATGACGTCTTATACGCTCAAGGCCCGGCTGGCCGATCTGGGCATGCTGATG
The DNA here is from genome assembly GCF_023016045.1 of Marinobacter sp. S6332. Taxonomy (GTDB): domain Bacteria; phylum Pseudomonadota; class Gammaproteobacteria; order Pseudomonadales; family Oleiphilaceae; genus Marinobacter. Next base: position 243 of record NZ_JALKAP010000013.1, read on the forward strand.
TCGCACAGTCGTCCGAGAGTGAGCAACGATAATCCATACTCGGAATCGTTGTTCCGCACGGTCAAATACTGCCCGGAGTGGCCCTCAAAAGGCTTTAAATCGCTCACGGCTGTGCGTGAATGGATGCTGGCGTTCGAGTGCGCCTACAACGAAAGACATCTGCACAGTGGTATCAACTTCGTAACACCGGCAGATCGGCATCGTGGCGTTGATCACCAGCGCCTGGCGCATCGGAAAATGGTTTATGAAAGAGCAAAGCGCAGGAATCCACAGCGCTGGTCTGGCAATACCCGGAACTGGGAAGTCACCGGTCCGGTATCGCTCAATCCTGGCAAATTGCAGGAGGTTGAGCTTAATAGATTAGCTGCTTAGGTGCAGCTATTTGGACAACTGGGTTGAAAATCGCCGCTTCCATTGGAGGCCCTAGTCGGGTGAATCTAAAATTTCGAGGAATAGAATATGAGTTTAAGGCTTATCGGTACCATTGGGACATTTCTTTTGGTTTTTCTGGGGCTAATGTACAAAGTTGGCGACTTTAACACTGAAGAGTTCTTTGTTTTTCTTGGATTGGCGTCGATCGCGGGCTTAATCGCTTGGTTTAAGCTTTTCAAGCCAGGCCCTCAACGGGAAAGCAACTAAGGGCAGGTACTCGGTCATAAGCCACTATGGCGGTTGGTGGAGACCCCCGGTCACACTAAAAAGCCAAGGCCCCGATTTCAGTAGTCATGGCGGCTTTTAGGATTTCTTCACACACCTGATTTTGGCTTTTGTGCTCGCCGTTAACGACCACATCGGCGTAGCGGGTATATAGTCCGTGGCGTTCGGTAAACAAGTCTTCCAGTGTCTGCTCTGGACGTTTGGATATGCCTCTTAGGCTGAAGTCGCCAATACGCTGTCGCACCGTTGTGAGAGAAATATCCAAGAATACGATGATGCTGTTTTGCTTAAGGTGCTGCATTGCGCGGTCGCTGTAAACGGCACTCCCGCCGGTAGCAATCACGTGGCCTGTTACGTTTAAATTGCACAAGACCTGTTCTTCAATACGGCGCAGAGCCTCATAACCCTCACCATCAACAATAGACTGTAAGGTTTGGCCTGAGTGGGATTGAATTAGCAAGTCTGTATCTACGAAGTCCAGGGCACCAGCTTTGGCTAGCAAAACACCCAAAGTGCTTTTGCCTGAACCTGGCATACCGATTAGTACAACATTGTTTCGCGGTGACGACATAGTTACAGCCTACTTATTCATCCGAAGGGCGTCGAAAGGTTTGTGATGATACAAAACCACACCTGCTCCGTAATGTTGAGGGTAATCGTAAAGAGAGGATAGCGCACGATGAGCCCCGCTGACGAGTCTCGGGTCATTGAAATGGCTTGGGAAGATCGAACCCCATTTGAAGCAATTTTCCGGCTTTATGGCATGTCGGAGACGGACGTAATACGGTTTATGCGACGGTCGCTCAAGCCCGGGAGTTTTAAGCTGTGGCGTGAGCGGGTATCGGGGCGTTCAACAAAACACCTGAAATTGAGAGATCCCAAGGTTGGGCGCAGTCATTGTTCAACACAGTACAAGCACCGATCTCGTTAAATCACCTTACTTTTATAATTATTCGTAGTATCAACTACACCATGGCTTGAAAATGTGTCAGGCTCATCGCAAAATTTTTGCGGACACGGAAGTATGGCCAGATCATCCAAGTATAAAAAAACGCCCCTTTGGCACCCACGTTTGTGGCCATCATGGGTAATTGTATTTTTACTATATCTCCTTTCTTTTTTACCCATGTCATCCAAGCAGCGGCTAGGTGCTCGATTAGGTCGTTTTTTGAGTCGCAAGCTCAAATCCCGTGCGCGAGTGGCTGATCGAAACCTCGAACTCTGCTTTCCTGAGCTAGATAAAGAAGCACGCAAAAAGCTTGTGCAAGACAACTTTATTGCCTGCACCCGCGGGTTTCTGGAAAGCGCTCATGCATGGTGGCGTGATATATCGCCCTATTGTGAGGTGGCCGAGGTGCAGGGGTTGGAGCATCTTCGAGAAGCTCAAAGCATAGGTAAAGGTGTGCTTTTGATAGGCGGCCACTACAGTATTTTTGACTTTGCGTTACCGCTGGTTGCCTGCCACTTGAAAAAACCCGGATATGTTTATCGGCCTAATAACAATCCGGTTATTGACCGAATGATTGAAAACGGCCGCCGCCGCCACTTTGGTATCCGGCCGTTTACTAAGCGCGAATTACGGCCAATGGTGACTTTTTTGAAGAAAGGGGGCGAAGTTTGGTTTGCCTGTGATCAGGATTTCGGTGGTAAAACGGAACTGTTTGTGCCGTTTTTTGGTGTGGAAGCAGGCTGTATTACCTCTTCAAGTTACATTGCTAAAGTCTCCGGCGCATCGGTTATTTGTGTGAGCCATCTACGGATGCCAGATGGCGGCTACCGTGTTGTTTTCTCTCCGATACAGGCTGGTTTTGGGGCTGATAAAGTTAAGGATACCGAGGTTTGGAATCGGTATATTGAAGACTCAATTCGCGAACAGCCTGATCAGTATTTGTGGTTGCACAAGCGGTTCAAATCCCGCCCCGAAGGAGGGTGTAAAGTCTACTGAGCAGGTGGGCTTCCTTGTGCGGAAAAGCGTGAAGAGCTAACTAAGCAACCCTGGCAAGCGGGTTTCAGTCGCCATTGATGACCTCATGCTGGAAGCGGCCGAGCACCGACATAATGATTAACGCCATTAAGGTCACCATGCCTGCTAGGGCAAAGATTCCCAGACCACAGGCCACGCCAATGGCGCCTGCCATCCAGATCGATGCCCCCGTGGTTATACCCTGAACGCTGCCACGGCTTTGTATAATGCTGCCAGCCCCGAGAAATCCGATCCCGCCGATAACCCCTTCTACAATACGAGTTGGATCAATGCTCGCTGAGGGATCGCCTTCTGCTGTAGCAAACAGAATGTGCATGCCCATGATGATAAAAGCAGAAGCCCCGAGCGATACAAGCATGTGAGAGCGCAAGCCCGCTGCCTTGCCTCTAAACTCTCTCTCCAGCCCTAAAACAAGGGCTAGGCCAGCTGCCGCAAGAAGCCGGATGAACATATCCAGCACAGGGATTTCTGTATCGAACATGGCGTACCTCTCGCTTATTTGCCCAACAGCTCACCCACGGGGCGCAGGTTTACAATGTGGTCGCATAAAGACTTTATAATCATGAGGATAGGCGTGGCTATGATTAGCCCTATCGGCCCCCAGAGCCAGCCCCAAAAAAGCAGGCCGATAAAGATCGCTACGGCGTTCAGGCTGGATATCTGGCTGGTAAGCCAAGGCGTCAAGAGATAGCCCTGAACACTGGTGATGGCCAATGAGGTGCCAGCTACGATAATGGTCATATCCATTTCACCAAACTGGAGAAATGCTGCAATGCCGGTACCGACCAACACCAAAAACGGGCCGAGGTAGGGTATCGCACTGGCGATACCGGCAACCACGCCCCAAAGCATCGCCTGCTCCACGCCGAGGGCTAGAAATGCAATCCAGGTAACCAGCCCCACGAACAGGGCACCAAGCAGCATTACAAAAAGAAACCGCCGCACCTGGCGGTGAAAGTCGACCATAATCCGGGCAGCTTTACGCATGCGCCCGAACGATGGGCCTGAAAGCTTTACAATCTTGCGTTTATACAGCGACCCTACTGCCAGTATGAAATACACCAGAAGTAACACGGAAAAAAACTGCGAGATAAGTACCAGTGCCGCCGGCGAGCCTTTCAACACGTATTGCTGAATATCCATCGGTTTATCTACTATGCGCACCGGCGTCACGCCTTCATGTGCTGGGTGCTTGTCACTTTGCCCCTTAGCTGCGGATTCCTCGATTTTTTTAGCGGCCACCTGAGCTTTTTCCATCAGTCCCTGCTCTTGGTCCGGAGCTTTAGCTTCATTGCGCTGAAATTCATTGATCGCGACAGGGATCTTGTCCAGCATAGCCATGGCTTCACGTTGTAGGGGGATGCTGGTTGCGGCTATCGCTCCAAGCAGTGTGATCATGACGACGGCAGCGCTTAGGGCTCTGGGGAGCCTCAGCCGGTCAAGTGCTGAGACTAGTGGATCGAGGGCGTAGCTGATTAAAACTGCGACCATTAGCGGAAGGAGCACCGCCTGAGCCCAATTGATAAAATAGATGGTGGCTATGCTGGCGAGGATAACCATCGACGTGCTGCGAACACTTACGGCTTCAATCAGCGCTTGTTCGGGGTTGCGGTTGTTAGCGGCATTATTTGGGCCGAGCTCACTTTGTTCGTTGCTTGCCATGGTTTCCACTGTGGTAGTTATCAGGTCTATATCCCGTCAATTGTAGACCGCTCTGGCGGTGCGCGAGCAAAAACAACAGAGTTGTAATGACGCGCCAACTTTTATTACGAGGTGCCGGGCTCTACTCAAGTGCTTTTCTTTTGCGTCGCGGCAACACCCGCTCCTATAATCCCTCACTACCGTGATGTGCTCGGCATCTATCCCCGAGCTTTGCCATGCCAATAAAAAAGGAAAACAACATGTTGAAAACCCGCTCTTTAATCGCTGTTGCTGCGGCGACTTTGTTGCTCAGCTCCGCTGCGAACGCCCAATACAAAGATGAATACACAGTTTCTACGGTTTTGCCGTCTGCATTTCCTTGGGGACAGGCTGCCGATAAATGGGTTGAGTTAGTGAAGGAACGCTCAGAAGGGCGCATCAACATGAAAATCTACAGCAACTCCCAGCTGGTTTCCGGAGACCAAACCAAAGAGTTTTCTGCCATGCGCTCCGGGTTGATTGATATGGCCGTAGGTTCGACCATCAACTGGTCGCCTCAGGTGCCTGAGTTGAACCTGTTCTCCTTGCCGTTCCTGATGCCGGATAACGCTGCGATTGATGCCATTACTCAAGGTGATGCTGGCAAGGCAGTGTTCAAAGCGATTGAAAAGCGCGGTGTAACGCCGTTGGCTTGGGGTGAAAATGGCTTTCGTGAGCTGTCCAACTCCAAGTTGGCTATCAGCGAGCCAGCGGATCTTGAGGGCTTGAAAATTCGAGTTGTAGGCTCGCCTTTGTTTCAGGACACCTTCTCCGAGTTGGGCGCTAACCCCACGCAAATGAGCTGGGCAGACGCTAAGCCGGCACTGACCACCGGAGCGGTTGATGGTCAGGAAAATCCGCTTTCGGTTTTTGACGTAGCGCGTATTGATCAGGTTGGACAGGAACACCTCACACTTTGGCACTACATGGCCGACCCGCTGGTATTTGCGGTAAGCAACCGTGTTTGGGGCCAGTTCAATGCGGAAGATCAGGCGCTGCTGAAACAGGCGGCAATCGACGCTGGCAAATGGGAAATTGAAAAATCCCGTGCCGAGCTTGCAGACACGCTTCAGGCCATCAAAGATCGTGGAGTAACCGTAACGGAGTTGACTCAGGCACAGCACGATGCGTTCGTGAAGGCGACTCGTCCGGTTTATGAAAAGTGGACACCGCGCATTGGTGAAGACCTGGTGAAACAGGCCCAGTCTGCTGTCGCTAACCGTAAGCAGTAATGTCCTCACGACCCCCGAAGTTCCGGCCGGAAGCCTGGTTGGCATCGTTGGCGCTGATCGCAATCTGTGTGATCAGCTTGGGCAACGTGATTGTCCGCTACACCACCGATGCCTCCTTTGCGTTCACTGAAGAGTTCTCGGTGTTTCTACTGGTAATGCTTACGTTTGCTGGGGCCGCTGTGGCTGCTCGCAATAATCAGCACATCCGAATTGAGCTGATTGAGCATTACCTGCCACCCGCTGCGTTGAAGGTATTGTTTGTGGTGCAGTGGCTGGTGGGCGTGTCGGTTATGGGGGTCACGACTTGGTATGGCGCTATTTTTGCGATGCAAGAATACGACTGGGAGTCCTTATCGCCCGGGTTGGGGTTGCCCAACTGGATATATGTAATCTGGTTGCCGCTGATGTCAGCTGCCATTATTTTCCGGATGACCCAGAACTTCATCGACCGCATGCGGGGCAAGAAAGACGCGGAGGTCATCCATGAATCCTGATCTGTTGATGATCGGTAGCTTTTTGGTGGCATTACTGCTGGGTGTTCCCGTCGCCATCGCGCTGGGGTTTGGTGGGTTGGTGGGAATCGTCGCTGGCTTGTCACCCGACATGCTCGCGACGTTTGGCACCAACACCTACAACAGTGTGTCTAAGTACCCGCTGATTGCGATACCTCTGTTCATCCTCACCGGGCTTATTTTTGAGCGGGCAGGTGTGGCGGCCAGTTTGGTGCGCTTTGCTCAGGCCATTATCGGCCCTCGTCATGGCAGCCTAACGGTTGTTGCAGTTCTCGTGTGCCTTATCATGGGCGGAATGAGCGGTTCAGGGCCTGCAGATGCGGCAGCCGTAGCTATGGTGATGCTGCCCAGTATGCGCAAGGCGGGCTACCCGCAGCCATTTTCTGCCGCGCTGATTGCGGCTTCATCCTCCACTGCCATACTGATTCCCCCATCCATTGCATTGATTCTCTATTCTATTGTGGTGCCGGGTGTGGATTTACGGGCGCTGTTTGCTGCAGGCTTGTTTCCGGGCATTCTGGCCGGGTTGTCGCTGCTGGTACCGGCGCTGTACCTCGCCCGCAAGTTTGGTTGGGAGAACCCCGAAACCTCGGAGCGCCCGCCTTTCTGGCCCAGTTTCAAGGCGGCGTTGCCCGCGTTGTTTGCACCGGTCATCATTCTAGGCGGTTTGCGCTCCGGGCTATTTACCCCCACCGAAGCCGCAGTGGTCGCCGTGGCTTACGGTGTACTTGTAGGCTGCGTGGTATACCGAAACCTGAGCTTACGCAGCTTGTTTGATCTGATGACCGACGCGGCGGTCACATCCGGTGTGGTTATGTTGATCATTGCGCTGGCGGGTATTTTCGCCTGGGCGGGAACAACGCTGGGTACCTTCCAACATCTGGCGGATGGACTGCTGTCTCTCTCAGAAAACGGTTGGGTGTTATTGGGCTTGGTGATGGTGCTGGTGTTGATTGCTGGCATGCTACTGGATGCGGTGTCGATTTACCTGATACTCATCCCTATTGTATTACCGTTGATGAACCATTTTGGCTGGAACCCTGTGTGGTTCGGTATTTTGCTGGCAATGAACATCGCCATTGGGCAATTCACACCACCCGTAGCGGTTAACCTGATGGTTACAACACGTATTGCGAATATTCGCCTGGAACATACCATTGGCTGGGCGTTGGTCTTTATTGCCGCTATGAGCGTCAGCTTGCTTTTGGTGATGCTGATGCCCGGAATTGCCCTCTGGCTTCCGGAGCAGCTTGGTTATGTTGTTGGGCCTTGGTAGAAGCGCAATAACAAGGTAATGATAGGGAATAGGTAAGCCCTATTGCTATCTTAAATATAATCAATTTTACTAAAGCTGCCCCTTTGCTTAATATTGCGATCGTAGATTCATTAACACGCAAACGAACCAACAGGAGTCATACTCATGGGCGTGATCAACAGCGAAATCAAACCATTTAACGCAACCGCCTTCAAACAGGGCGAGTTTGTAGAAATTTCCGAAGCCGATGTTAAAGGCAAGTGGGCGATCTTTTTCTTCTACCCAGCAGACTTCACCTTTGTTTGCCCAACAGAATTGGGCGACGTAGCAGACAACTACGAAGAGCTGCAGAAGATGGGTGTTGAAGTATTTTCCGTGTCTACCGACACGCACTTTACCCACAAAGCATGGCACGATAGCTCCGAGACCATTGGTAAGATCAACTACTTCATGGTTGGCGACCAGAATGGCAGCATCACCAACAACTTTGGTGTGATGCGCGAAGGTCAAGGCCTTGCAGACCGCGCTACCTTCCTGATCGATCCTGATGGAATCATTCAGGCAATGGAAATCACTGCAGAAGGTATTGGCCGTGATGCAGACGATCTGATGCGCAAAGTGAAAGCTGCCCAGTACGTGCGCAACCACCCAGGTGAAGTGTGCCCGGCTAAGTGGAAAGAAGGCGAAGCGACATTGGCTCCGTCTCTAGATCTTGTTGGCAAGATCTAAGCTTTTTACAAAACGGAAAGCAGGTAGTGCAGGCTCGCTAAGAGCTTGCTACTAAAACAAAACCCCGGAGTTCCCGGGGTTTTGTGTGTTTGCGGCTAACGAATACGGTTAGGGCTCGACCGTATCGACACCGTACTGGGATCCGCGAGCCTTCAGTCGATAGAATTCTTCAACCACGCCCGCCATGGCCTCTGGGCAATAGGGTCGGAGTCCGCCCAGAACAAGGCGTTTGGATACTTCACCCACAGCTTGGCCATTGGAGTTGAGCCGGTACTCAAGGGTGACATTACCGCGTTTGCCACTGTCTTCCAGCTCAGCCTTGTGAAGTTCCAGCTCAGGTGATGATGCATCCAGATTATCCAGAGTCAGGCTCATGCTCTCGTACATCACCATGGGCCGATCGGGATTGAACATCACGCCCTTTGATTCCATCAGTGGTATCAAGGTGTGCGGGAAGTTCTTGCCAGAAGCCGCTACATAACAACGGGTAAACTCTTCAATCACTGTTTCATCCCGGGTTATGTCGCCACTGCGTGTGACTTCCAGGTACACCTTGTCGTTCTGGTCGCAAACTTGAATGGACTCTTCACCGTTTTCGCGGAACTCCAAAGGAACCCCGTCTCCAAGCAGGGCGCGGAACTGGAAGGTCATCTGCCGGGAAAGGCCGAAGCGAGAAACCACTACGGCAAAAAGTAGGTCCCCGGGAACACAGAAGCGGCGGGCATCGGGATCGTGAATCGGGTTGAAATCTCCGGCTACTTCCTTGGCAAATTGGCTGGCCTGAGGGGCGGAAATATATACGCGTCCGTCTTGAATCGAATAAAAACGGTCTAGAAACATTTGCTACCTATCCTGAATGCAAAAGGGTGACGACACTGCGTCTTGCAACATGGTACCGAGGTCTGGCGTGTATGGGTATGCGCTATTTGTACATTCACAGGATCAGGTGCTTTTTTGAATGCGTTTTTAATGTTGTTATTGTCATGCAATCAATAGCATTCGGCTATCAATTCGTTTGCATCAATTAATTTGAGCATTTAGTTGCGAGTGCGTATCTTTAAATCATATCCCAAACAAAGATCGTTTGAGGTGTGAATTCAATCACTCAAGCGATCGCTTTAAGAATCGACAAAGGAGAATCCGTACATGTTGGATGCCAATATTAAGCAGCAACTGAAAGCCTACATGGAAAAACTGCAGCAGCCGATTGAGTTAGTGGCAGCCTACGACGATGGCGCTAAGTCTCAAGAGTTGCGAGAGCTTCTCGAAGAAATCGAGCCAATGTCTGAGAAGATCAGCTTGCGCACAGAAGAGTCGAATGATGTGCGCCGTCCTTCCTTCGCGATAAACCGCGTGGGCAGCGACATGGGTGTTCGCTTTGCGGGCATTCCCATGGGCCACGAGTTTACTTCACTGGTTTTGGCCTTGTTGCAGGTGGGAGGTCATCCATCCAAGGCGTCTCAGGATGTCATTGAGCAGATTCAGCAGTTGGATGGTGAGTTCGAGTTCGAAACCTACTTTTCGCTGTCGTGTCAGAACTGTCCGGATGTGGTGCAGGCTCTGAACCTGATGAGCGTACTGAACCCGAATATTCGCCACACGTCTATTGACGGTGCCTTGTTTCAGGACGAAGTGGAAAAGCGCGAGGTTATGTCTGTGCCCAGTGTTTACCTGAATGGTGAGCCTTGGGGTCAAGGACGTATGACTCTGGAAGAGATTGCGTCCAAGCTGGATACCAAATCTGACGAGAAGGAAGCCGAGAAGATTAACCAGAAAGACACCTTTGAAGTGCTGGTGATTGGTGGTGGCCCGGCTGGCGCAGCCGCCTCTATTTATGCCGCTCGTAAGGGTATTTCGACAGGCATTGCCGCAGAGCGTTTTGGTGGTCAGGTTGCGGACACCATGAGTATCGAGAACCTGATTTCTGTGCCTTACACCGAAGGCCCGAAGCTGGTGGCGGCCATGGAGCAGCACGTTAAAGAGTACGACGTGGATATCATGAACATGCAGTTGGCCGAGAAGCTGATTCCGGCGTCGAAGCCCGGCATGCCCCATGAGATACGTCTTGCTAATGGCGCGTCACTCAAAGCACGCACCCTCGTACTCTCTACCGGTGCTCGCTGGCGCCCGCTGGGTGTTCCCGGTGAGGCGGAATACCGCAACAAAGGCGTTGCCTACTGTCCGCACTGTGACGGCCCATTGTTTAAGGGCAAGCATGTTGCTGTGATAGGTGGTGGTAACTCCGGTGTGGAAGCGGCGATTGATCTTGCCGGTATTGTGCGCCATGTAACGCTGATTGAGTTTGGCGCTGAAATGCGCGCAGACGACGTGTTGCAGAAAAAACTGCGCAGCCTGAATAATGTGGACATTATTACCTCTGGCCAGACTACCGAAGTGGTTGGTGAGAATGGCAGGGTGAGTGGCCTGAAATATACAGATCGCAACACGGGTGAAAATCATCACGTGGAACTGGAAGGTGTATTCGTGCAGATTGGTTTAGTGCCGAACACCGAATGGCTGAAAGGTGATATTGAACTGAGCCAGCATGGTGAAATCATCATCAACGACCGCAACGAAACCTCTATTCCGGGTGTGTTTGCGGCTGGCGACGCTACCACAGTGCCGTTCAAACAGATTGTGATCTCTATGGGCGAAGGCTCGAAAGCTGCACTGAGTGCGTTTGATTTCTTGATTCGCAATTCTGTGGAATAAAAATGGAATAGAGGAAGCTGGCAAAACAAACATGAGCCGGGGCGAACGCTCCGGCAGTGTTTTGGGCATGCTGGGAAGCACTGAAAACGGCATTCGTCACGCAGGCGAGTGCCGTTTTGCGCTTCAGCTCCCGGAAATATCCTGTACCAGACTGCCTTCGATCGCGTCTGGCGCTTTTCCATCCGGAAACAGGTGCCCGTAAGCGGCTTTTATTCCAGATAAAATGAAATCATGGGGAACGTCGTCGAAAACACCATGATCGTTCACATACTCCATGTGTGCTTTGCCGGATTCTGTGTATTCCTGAAACACCGAGTCGTTCACCCCGTCAAACTCCAGCGGTTCTACCTTCATCAACTCACAAAGCTGTTTGTTGAACGCAGGGGTAGCCTTTACCCAGTGGCCGTTTAGGTACAGTTCGATAAACCCGTGCATACGAAAAATATCTGAGCGCAGCCACTCAATAAGCTTGGGGCTTGATAGATGATTACGCACATCAGCGAGGCCCAAGCGGCTGGGAATGCCGATAGCCCTTGCTGCGGCGCCGAGCAATACTGCCTTAGGAATGCAGTAGCTTTCACCGGTTTTTAGTGCGTAGCTGGCGCTGAAGGTTTTGGGTTCGGGGCGGAAAACGTAGGGGTTGTAGCTCACGCTGTCCCGAACTGCTAAATAGAGGGCTTTAGCCTGCTCTACCTCGTCATCCGGTACGCCTTCCAATTGGCTGGCAATCCAGTCTTTCAGTTCGGGCTGGTTGTAGTCGAAATACTCTGTGGGCTGGAGGTAGCGTTCCATTTTTGTTGTCTATCCAGTTAGGGGGGAACAGACCCCTGATCATCTCTGATTAGCTTGCTACACGCAATACCGATAACGATCATTGAAAGAGCCTGAATGAATCATCCTTGCGCCCTCGGTGACGGGCTAGGTATTGCGCTTATTCGCAGCGCCTGAGCTCATACGCACACATGTTGACTGCAGAGGCCAGATTCAGGGATTCAATTTTGCCATTGCCTGAAATGGTGTAGGGTTTTGCAGATATCTGGGTCAGGGCTTCCTGCGGCACGCCTCGGGCCTCGTTGCCGAACAGATAGCAATCGTGCTGTTGGAACGACTCGGCGGTCAGCCTGTCGCCGTTTAGATCGAGGCAGGCAATAGACGTGTAGCGGCTGTTTAAGCCAGCAAGAGGTACTTCGGTTTCAATCGGTACGTGGAAGATAGCGCCCATGCTAGCGCGCACCACTTTCGGATTGTAAGGGTCAACACTACCGGGGCTCAGCAGGCAACGAAAGCCGCCAAACCATGCCAGTGTGCGCAAAATAGTCCCGAGGTTTCCCGGGTCTTGAACTTCGTGCAGGTAAACGGCTTTTTCGCCGGGCTCTGGCGCCTGTACGCTCTCGCTGTTTGGCATGGGCACTACGGCGAGAATGCCCTGAGGCGTGCGGGTGTCGGCGAGCTGGGACATCTGGCGCTCGCTCACTTGATGGGTTTTGAACGGGCTGGCCCATTGTTCATACCCGCCTGTTACATACAACTCGGATGAGCTCAGTTCAGGTTTGTGAATAGCCGCTTTCTGTAGTTCCAAAACCAGATGTTCGCCTTCAACCAAATAATGGCTCAGCGACTGCCGGTATTTTTTTTGATGTAGCTTTTTGATGTCGTCCAGCTTCACAAATGAGCTCCGCTGTTATTTTCCAGATCTTCCAGCATGGCTAGAGCCAGCGCCTCAGCAACTTTTATACCGTCCACGCCAGCAGAAAGAATGCCGCCAGCATAGCCCGCACCTTCACCGGCTGGGTACAGGCCACGTGTGTTTAGGCTTTGCAGGCTGGTGCGATCTCTGGTGATGCGCACGGGCGAAGATGTTCGAGTTTCAATGCCGGTCAAAATGGCGTCTTTCCGGTCAAAACCCCGGATCTGCTTGCCGAAAGCCGGTAGGGCTTCACGGATGGCTTCGATGGCGTAAGGCGGCAGTGAGGGCGCTAAATCCCCTAACTTGATACCGGGCTTGTAGGAGGGCTCCACTTCGCCCAATTCAGTAGACGCTTTGCGTTTGATGAAGTCCCCCACCAGCTGGGCAGGAGCGCAATAATCACTACCGCCGAGTGTGTACGCTCGGGATTCCAGCGCCTCTTGAAATTCCACTCCGGCCAGAGGGCCGCCGGGGAAGTCTTCTTCTGGGTGAATGGCTACGACAATACCGGCATTGGCGTTGCGTTCGTTGCGGGAGTATTGGCTCATGCCGTTGGTGACAACTCGTTCAGGCTCAGAGGTTGCAGCCACCACCGTGCCGCCCGGGCACATACAGAAACTGTAGACTGCCCGACCGTTGCTGGCGTGATACACCAGCTTGTAGTCTGCAGCGCCTAAGGCCGGATGACCGGCGTATTTGCCTAAACGCGCATTGTCGATCAGAGATTGCGGGTGCTCGATGCGAAAGCCGATGGCAAAGGGCTTGGCTTCAATAAATACGTCGTTCCGTTGGAGCATGCGGAAGGTGTCGCGCGCGCTGTGCCCAAGCGCCAGAACCACATATCGGCTGTCTAATCGCTCGCCGGAGGCCAGTTCGACCCCGGCAACACGGCCATCGCGAACGCTCAGATTGGTGACTTTGCTTTCAAACCGGATTTCGCCCCCAAGGCGGATGATCTCTTCACGCATGGTAGCCACCACGCCAGTAAGCCGGAAGGTGCCTATGTGGGGCTTGCTTACGTACAGAATTTCATCGGGTGCTCCGGCCCGGATAAACTCATGCATTACCTTGCGGCCATAGAACTTCGGGTCTTTTATCTGGCTGTACAGCTTGCCGTCGGAGAATAGGCCCGCGCCGCCTTCGCCGAACTGTACGTTCGATTCTGGAGATAGCTGCTTTTTCCGCCACAGGGCCCAGGTGTCTTTGGTGCGGCGGCGTACGTCTGTGCCGCGCTCCAGCACAATGGGCCGGAATCCCATCTGGGCTAGAATCAGAGCGGCGAAAAGGCCGCAGGGGCCGAATCCGATCACAATCGGACGCTCGGTTAGGCCGGCGGGTGCCTTAGCAACTGGGTAATAGGCGGTATCGGGTGCTTGCCGGATGTGCTGGTCTTTTTCAAAACGGGCGAGAATGGCGTCTTCATTGCGCGCGTTTAGATCAACAATGTAAACGAACTTGATCTCAGTGTTTTTCTTACGGGCGTCGTAGCTGCGCTTGAATACGGTGAAATCCACCAGATCGGCGTCGTTGATGCCCAAGCGTTCGAGTATCGCGGCCCGGAGGGCGCTTTCGGGGTGATCCAGCGGCAGCGCCAGTTCGGTAAGGCGGATCATAATAGGTCCTGCGCGGTCTCTAGCCGCCAATGGCGGTTCAGATGCCGAGTATAAGAAATCGGAAAATAATGCGGCAATTGTACGTGCGGTTCGTGCGGTTGTCAGGGTTTTGCCGGGAGTGCCCGTGACACGTACAATGAAAGCTTGAGTAACCCCTTTTTGATACACCTTTTAAAGAACCCCTATGGCACGTTCCAAAAGCAGTGGCCGCTGGCTTGATGAGCACGTAAACGATCCCTTCGTGAAACAGGCGCAGGTCGATGGCTATCGTTCCCGGGCCAGTTACAAACTTCTTGAAATCAACAAAAAAGACAGGTTAATTCACCCCAACATGGTGGTGATGGATCTTGGCTCAGCGCCGGGAGGCTGGTCGCAGGTGGCGGTCAATTTGGTGGGCCACAAGGGCAGGGTGTTGGCGTCCGACATATTGCCAATGGATGCCATTGCCGGTGTGGAGTTTGTGCAAGGAGACTTTACAGAAGACTCAGTATTCGATGCCATTATGCAAGCGCTCGGCGATAGCCGTGTGGATGTTGTGATTTCTGACATGGCTCCGAATATCAGTGGTGTCACTGTAGCTGATCAGGCCTCATCGATGTACTTGGTGGAACTTGCTTTGGATATGGCTGGGCAGGTGCTCAAACCCAAGGGCAGCTTTGTGGCCAAGGTGTTTCAAGGCGAAGGCTACGATGAGTATTTGAAAGCCGCCAGAGAGGTATTCGATAAGGTGGTGGTGCGTAAGCCAGATTCTTCCCGCGCCCGCTCTCGGGAAGTTTATGTTGTGGGCAAGGGTTTCAAAGGCTGAATTTGCCGACCGTGTAAGCAAAAAAGGGGCACCTGAAGTTTCAGGGCCCCGCAAAAGGAAAACGGTTTTTGCTTACAGGCTTGCTTGAAGCACCCGACGGCATACATCGGGCGTGACGTCGCCGTGCTCACCAAGCGCTGTCATACCGTGGCTTTCGAGGCTTTTGATCAATGGCTCGATGTGCTCTTCGCCAAGGCCGTAGTCGCCAAGGCGCGTTTTAACACCGAGTGACTCGAAGAAGTCTTGAGTTTTTGCAATCGCGGCCTCGGCTTTTTCCTCAGTGCTTCCCTCACGAATACCCCACACCCGCTCGCCGTACTGAACCAATTTGTCCAGTTTGGATGCTTTGCGCTCACGTAGCATTGATGGCAGCACAATGGCTAACGTCTGAGCGTGATCCAGATTGTGCAAGGCGGTCAGCTCATGCCCCAGCATGTGTGTGGCCCAATCTTGGGGCACACCGCTACCAATAAGGCCATTCAAAGCCAATGTCGCTGTCCACATTAGGCTGGCCTTAACCTGATAGTTCTCGGGCTCCGCGATGGCTTGTTCGCCGATTTCGGAGAGTGTCAGTAGTAGGCCTTCTGCAAAACGATCCTGTACCGGCGCCTGAGCTGGGTAGGTTAGATACTGCTCAACCACATGAACGAAGGCATCTACAACGCCATTGCCTACCTGACGCAGAGGTAAGGTGTAAGTTTTAGTGGGGTCGAGTATTGAAAACTGCGGGAATACAAGGTCACTATGGAACGGTAACTTCGCCTTCAGCGACCGACGAGTGACCACGGCACCTTTGTTCATCTCAGAGCCTGTGGCAGGGAGAGTCAGCACCGAACCAAAAGGTAGTGCGCTTTTAATATTGCTGCCGCCTTTGAGAAGGATATCCCACTCATCACCCTCAAAAACCGCGGCTGCCGCTACAAACTTAGTGCCATCGATGACTGACCCACCACCTACAGCTAGCAGGAAATCTATATTCTGTTCGCGAACCTGTGCAACTGCTTTGGTCAACGTTTCAAAGCTTGGGTTTGGCTCAATACCGCCAAACTCGGTTACTTGACGGTCGCCAAGTGCTTGGGTGACTTCACCCAAAGTGCCGGTGCGGCGAGCGCTTTCCCCACCAAACAGTACGAGTACCTTGGCATCTTTAGGGACAAGTTTGTCGAGCTCGGCAATTTTGCCTTCACCGAAGGCGATGCGGGTTGGGTTGTAAAAGTTAAAGTTATTCATTTGGAATCCTTAATGTTGATTCTGCAAATATAAAATAGACCGGTCGACTAGTAATTAGGCAAAAAACAGCCACAACAGTCCGCGTGAGATAAACCTTGATTTAATTTACGAGCAGTTTTTGAGTGCACGCCATGGCATGCGCCATGTGTTGGTCGTCTCGATGAAGCTTGGTTAGCAGGCTTGCGCCAAGCCAAAGCTGATAAAGACTTGCCGCCAGTTGTCGGGCGCTTTGGTCAGGTATAGAGCCTTCAGTCATGGCGGCTTCAACGCATCGGGTAATTCCGCCGATAATCCGATCAGTGCCGTCTTTCAATGTCAGGCGCATGGCTTCAGATAAATCGGCGACTTCAGCGCTCAGCTTCACCACTAAGCAGTCCCTCAAACCTACAGGGCCGCAGTATTGTTGCTGCCAGTCTTGCCAGTACCTCACGAGTCGATCTAGCGCCGACTCGCTGCTATCACTGAATCGAGTCTCCAGATTGTCCATGTAATCGACAAAGTAAGCCTCCAGTACCGCTTGGCCAAAGCTCTCTTTCGACCGGAAGTAATGGTAGAAGGAGCCTTTCGGCACACCTGCTTGCTGGAGAATAGCGCTCAGGCCAACCGAGCTGAAACCTTGCGCCGCGAGAATATCGCGACCAGTAGTCAGTAGGTGTTGGCAGGTGTCTTTATGTCGATTCATGGCGCCATAGTAAAGATGATTAGACCGGTCGTCTAGAGTTTTCTTGTTTCTCGGACTCAAAGCCCTGCATTACGTTCACCACGTTCACTCCAATGGCTTCCACATCGTAACCGCCTTCCATAGTGAACACGGTAGGCAACCCGAGTTGAGCAATACGTTCGCCCAGTGAGACATAGTCTTTTGATTTCAGCTTAAAGAATGAGATCGGATCTTCTTCGAAAGTATCCACACCCAACGCAATTATCAGAGCACTTGGTTGGAAATCTGCAATGCGTTTACAAGCGGTTTCCAACCCTTTGCTCCACTGACTGTAGGGCGTTCCGGGGGGATAAATCACGTTGAGATTATAGCCTTTCCCATCGCCTTCTCCGGTTTCATCTTCAAAGCCCAGAAAGTGCGGGAATACTAGGTCCGGGTCTCCGTGCAGGCTTATGGTCAGCACATCACTGCGATCGTAGAAAATGGCCTGCGTGCCATTGCCATGGTGAAAATCCACATCCAGGACGGCAACACGTTCGTAGCCTTGGTCTCGAAACGCCTGCGCAGCAATGGCGGCGTTATTGAAGAAGCAGTAGCCCCCGAAGAGATCAGCATGGGCGTGATGGCCGGGTGGGCGACACAGCGCAAACGCAGCCCCTTCGCCGTTTGCCACCAACTTTTGTGCTGTTAGTGCGACGTTGGCAGAGGCGCAGGCTGCTTCCCAAGTGCCCTTAGAAATAGAGGTTTCGGCTGCAAAGCTAAAGTACCCTAGGCGGCCATCAATGTCTTTGGGCATGCGGGGTCGCATACCCCGGCCACACCACACAGCTGGAATAGCCTCCCCCGGTTTCCCTTCAGCCACCCAGTCTGCCCAGCAGTGTTCCAGAAACTCTACGTAATCGGCTGTATGCACCCGCTTTACAGGGTCCAAACCAAACTCGTCTGGCTCAATCACTTCTCCCAGAGTTTGTGACCTCACTCGGGCCAGAATGGTCTCCGCACGGGATGGCTTTTCATGGGGTTCGATCAGGATTCCGCCATCCAGCTCGGTTTTAGCAGAGCGGAGGCTGTGCAAAGGTGAGAAAACAGTTTTCATAGGGTGCTGTCCGGATCAGTTTGGTGTTCGACTTTGCCATAGCTTTTGCGGTGGCTCAAACTAAGCTAAGGTGTTTTGGTGGCGCATTTTGGTCTATTGTCAGAGCGTACAAGTATGCTGAGAATTACCTCATTCACTATCGGATAAAAGGTTTCTTTTATGGCGAACGAGAGTTATCACGAACCTGTTGGCGAATTGACTGATGAAACCCGCGAGATGCACCGGGCCGTAAGCTCCCTAATGGAAGAGTTTGAAGCGGTAGATTGGTACAACCAGCGGATGGACGCTTGCAAGGATCCGGAACTGAAAGCAATTCTTGAGCACAACCGCGATGAGGAAAAGGAACACGCCGCCATGGTGCTGGAGTGGATACGCAGAAGAGATCCGGTGATGGACAAGCACCTACGTGAGTTTCTGTTTACCGAAGGCCCGATTGGCCACCACGACTGAACGGGCGTAGTCGTTATGTTGTACCCCTTGTCGACGTTTGCGCTGGCACCGGTGCTTATCGGCCAGGGGCGCTATGTACGCCGGGTAACACCGAGTTTGCAGGAGCCTGAGGGAGACCGCCAAGGTAGCCTTGGCGAAGGGCAAGAGCTTCGCCTGCTCATTCTCGGAGACTCGGCTGCCGCCGGGGTGGGCGTGACTACTCAGCAGGATGCGCTGGCGGGCCAGTTGGTTCGGGAGCTTGCCAACGATCACCGGGTTATTTGGCGCTTGTTGGCAGAGACTGGCCACAAAGCGGTCGATGTTCTGGCTGCGCTCAATTCCTCGCCTCATAGTCATTATGACGTTGTGCTGGTTTCTGTTGGTGTTAATGATGTGACTGGCCGCACTGGTAACAGGCAGTGGCTTACTGCACTCAATGAGCTGTCGGACCGATTAATTAATGGCATGAGCGCCACCCGCGTTATTTTTACCGCCATTCCTCCGATGCATCTTTTTCCAGCCTTGCCGCAGCCTTTACGCTGGTATCTGGGTATGCGGGCCAAACAGCTGAACACGTTGATGGAAAGCTTCTGCAATAACTGGAACTCTGGGGTGGGCAGCCCTGAGTATCTTTGCATTTCCTTTCCTTTAGAGCCCGGTTTCATGGCTTCGGACGGCTTTCATCCAGGGTTGGATGCCTACGGAGTGTGGGCCGAGCACGCTGCAGCCAGTATTCGCAAGCTGGCCTAATATCAGGGGTTTTAGACCCCACCTGCCAACCACTACCGGTACCCTGTTGCGCTATCGTGATTCTCAATGTGTTCACTGAATAACGACAGCGAAACTGAGAGGCCGGCTATGAGCGAGCAGCACTTTGACGTATTGATTATCGGTGCCGGGGTGTCTGGCATAGGTATGGCTTGTCATTTGAAGCGGGAGTGTTCGGGCAAGACGTTTGCTATTCTGGAGCGGCGCCAGTCACTCGGCGGCACTTGGGATTTGTTCCGTTATCCCGGTATTCGATCCGATTCCGACATGTTTACCTTTGGCTACAATTTCCGCCCGTGGACTGGCGGTAAGGTGCTGGCGGATGGTGCATCCATCAAAAACTACGTTAGTGAAACCGCGCAAGAACATGGCATTGGACAGCACATCCGTTATGGCCTTGCGGTAAAAACCGCAGACTGGTCGAGTGTGGACAAGCGCTGGACGCTAACGGCGCTGAATGAAACAACAGGCAAAACCGAAAAATATACCGCCAGTTTTATGATTGGTTGCACCGGTTACTACAATTACGATCAGGGCTACAAGCCCGATTTTCCCGGCGAAGCGGATTTTAAAGGACAGGTTGTCCACCCACAGCACTGGCCCGAAAATCTGAATTACACGGGTAAAAAGGTTGTCGTTATTGGTAGCGGCGCGACGGCGATTACGCTGGTGCCCACGCTGGCCGAAAAAGCCAAGCATGTAACCATGCTGCAGCGCTCGCCTACCTATCTGATGCCCCTGCCATCAATAGATAAGGTAACGCTCGGTATTCAGAAGGTGTTACCTGCAAAAGCCGCGTACCGGCTCACTCGGGCTCGTAATATCACCGTTGCCCGGCTGCTTTACCAACGCTCCCGTAAGAACCCGAAATTCATGCGACGGCTGTTTTTGGGCGTTATCAAGCGCCAAGTGGGTGATCAAGCCGACATGCGCCACTTTACTCCGGACTACAACCCTTGGGATCAACGCTTGTGCGTGGTGAAAGACGGTGACCTGTTTGGTGCTCTGAAAGCGGGCAAGGCTTCCATGGCGACGGACCACATTGATCGCTTTACTGAAACCGGTATCCGCCTCAAGTCTGGTGAGCATCTGGATGCGGATATCATCGTTCCTGCAACTGGCTTGGATATTCAAATGCTTGGGGGCATCAAACCGAAAGTGGACGGCCAGGAAGTGGTTCTAAAACATAAGGTTGTTTACAAGAATGTGATGGTAGAGGGCGTACCCAACGCCGGTATGATCTTCGGGTACACCAATATCTCCTGGACCCTAAAAGCAGATATTGCCAGTGAATACCTATGCAGACTGATAAATTACATGGACCAGCACAAGGTGCGTGTGGCGGTCGCCAAAGATAATGAAAACAGCTTGGGTGAGGATACGGTGATGGGCGCCTTGGACGCAGGTTACGTTAAGCGTGCAGCGGATCGCCTTCCCCGTCAGGGTACCCACGGCCCGTGGAAAGCCGCGCAGAATTATCTGGCGGACGTGAAAGTTCTGCGGTTTGATCCGATTGAAGATGGCTACATTGAGTTTGATGGCAGGAAATCCAAGGCCCGCGGAAGCGAGCCCCGTGGTTTTCTCCGGCCTTTGCGCTCAGCGCTGTTCGGGTCCTGAGAAAAGAGTTCAATCTTTACCCAGATAGCTTGCCCGGGTGTCTGCCCAGCTATCCTCTTCTGTTACCCGAAGGACCTGCTGGGATATCGGTGCCCTCAGAGGGCTGCCGTCCGGGAGCGCTAGTGCGTAAAGCTGCTCTGCAAATACACCGGGAAGAACCGTCAGTTTCTGTTGGCCAAGTTGCAGGTTTCGGTATTGCATCAAGGCCCGGTCGTACACAATGGCATCGGTTTCGCCTTCGGCTACAGACACCATGGCGGAAGTGAGATCCGGGTAGGTTTGGTAGCGAATACGTTGCTCTTCTAGATAGCGCTGGCTGGCGGTATTACCAATGGTAGCTACTACCTTGCCGGGCAGGTCATCCGTGCCTTGAATGCCTGAGCGCAAGTTGCTCACGGTCAAAGAGGATGTGATGGCGGCGGTAAAGCTGGCCACCATAATCAAACCTGCAAACATCCAGATCAGGCCAATCAGTCGGCCTGCGAGAGAAACTGGCGCCTTGTCGCCATAACCTACCGTTGTCATGGTAACCGCTGCCCACCAGAAGCTGGAACCAATGCCTTCTGCGGCAGACCCTCCGAATTGCTCCGGGTTGCGGTGCCGTTCCACCAGCCAAAGCACAAAGCCAACGCCTAATAGAAGTGCGCCCAACCCGAGGACAACGCTGAGAAACTTCCAGCTTATTAGCGCTTTCAGACTGCTCAGCAAGCTTGTTTCCGGAACCGGCGGGACCGCAATCGACAGGCCGGTCTGATAGAAGGGGTGACTGAAATCGAAACGGGCTTCCCGATCGGCCGTCATGGTCAGAGCGCCCACGGCCACATCAATATCACCGTTTTCCACGGCGGCAAGCAGCTCGTTAAAGCTCATGGGAACCCATTCAAACTCCCGCTCCATGCCTGCCGCAACATCGTCCCAAAGATCGATACTGATGCCTTCCCAGCGCCCATCGTTTGCTTGCATAACGAACGGAGGCACTTCGGTAATGCCTATCTTTAAAGGTTGCTCTTGAGCCTGAGTGTGGCTGGCGATGCCCAGTGCAAGTAGAAAAATGCAGGATAGACTTCGTATAAACATAACTGTGTGCGTCCCCAAGGCAGGGTGGCGCTCCTTTTAAGTTAAGTGGGTTTGCGGCGATCAATAAATGTAAACTACAGGATTATCGGTTGTAATTCCTTATGGCCAATTCTATGAAGCTCTGTTACTGTGCACGCATCCTACCTCTAAGGATTCTGCAGTTTCCGGCTTTATAGCCGCGTTGCGAACCATCCATACGACCTGTCAGAGGACGTCACCCCGATTACCGGCGAGTGGCTGTAGTCGTCTAATATTCCATGAATCTTCATGGCATCTGCCCGCATTCGCCTAAAACGGTGTTCGTGGAGGCAGAACAATCAAGAGTTAATCAACTATGAGTTTTTCTTCACTCGGTTTGTCCGAGCAGCTTGTCCGTGCCACCGCCGATCAAGGTTACGATACCCCTTCTCCCATTCAGCTTCAGGCCATTCCTGCCGTACTTTCTGGCAAGGACGTGATGGCGGCAGCTCAGACGGGTACCGGCAAGACCGCCGGTTTTACCCTGCCGTTACTGCAGCGCTTGGCTGAAAAACCCCGCACGGGCAAAGGCCCTCGTGTACTCATTTTGGCACCTACACGAGAGTTGGCCGCACAGGTTCACGATAGCGTTAACCTGTACAGCAAATATGTTCCCACCAAGGCCGCTGTGGTTTTTGGTGGCGTAAAAATCAATCCGCAGATGATGAAACTGCGCAAAGGCTTAGATGTTCTGGTTGCCACCCCAGGCCGCTTGATGGACTTGTATCAGCAGAATGCTGTGAAGTTTAACGAAGTGGAAATTCTGGTTCTGGATGAAGCCGACCGCATGTTGGACATGGGCTTTATTCGCGACATCAAGAAAATTCTTGCTCTGTTGCCCGCCAAGCGCCAGAACCTGCTGTTCTCGGCGACTTTCTCCGGTGAAATTCGCGCATTGGCCCAAGGTCTGCTGAATAATCCGGTTCAGATCGACGTAGCGGTCAGAAACACCACCGCTGAAACAGTTAAGCAGTCTGTGTACGCGGTTGATCAGAGCCAGAAGACCGCTCTATTGAGCAAGTTGGTTCGTGAGAACAGCTGGGAACAAGTGCTGGTGTTTACCCGCACCAAACACGGCGCCAACCGCCTGACCCAAAAGCTGGAAAAAGACGGCATCACAGCAGCAGCCATTCACGGCAATAAGTCACAGGGTGCTCGCACCCGCGCTTTGGCCGATTTCAAACAAGGGCAGGTGCGCGTGTTGGTTGCCACGGATATTGCGGCCCGGGGTTTGGACATTAAGCAGTTGCCGCAGGTGGTGAACTTTGAACTGCCTAACGTGCCGGAAGACTACGTGCACCGTATCGGCCGGACCGGTCGAGCAGGTGAGAGCGGGCATGCGTTGTCGCTGGTAAGCGCTGATGAGCTCAAGATGCTGGTTGGCATTGAAAAGCTGATCAAGAAGCAGTTGCCGCGCAAGGAAATGGAAGGTTTTGAGCCAAAAAACCATGTGGCCATGAAGCCGAAAGCCAAGGCGGATCCGAGCAAGGCTCGTAATCGCAGTGGTGGTAACGGTCGGCCGGGCGGCAAGCCCCGCAGCTTTGGTGATAAGCCGGGCGGGCGTAGCGGTGGACGCAGCCAAAACGGCGGTGGCCAGCGCGGACGTTCAAGCCAGAGTGCGTGAAGAATAGACTAAGAGTGCCTGAAGCCAGATAGGCCTCGGGTAACTGACCAAACAATGCGGAGCTTCGGCTCCGCATTGTTGTTTTCAGGGATCAGAACTTGTAGGTGAAACCTACCATGTAAACCATGGGGTCGATCTCAACTTCAAATGTGTCTGCGTTAGTAACGAAGTTACCTGCGCCATCGTAAACTTTTACGGTAGCGTCAGTGTTGATGTCTGCCCACCAGATCGCCGCGTTCAAACCAAAGTTCTCACTGAGCATATAGTCGACACCAGCTTCAAACGCTACGCCAACGCTGTCATCAAGCTCCAGTTCAGTGGTAGCGCCTGCCAGCGGTACCGTTGCAGCTACCGCACCGTCTAGTGTGCTGGTGGTCTTGGTTTCAAAAAACGTCGTGTAATTCACGCCCACGCCCACAAACGGCTGAAGCGCAGAAGAGCTGTGCATTGGGAAGTATTGCAATGTCAGTGTTGGTGGCAAGTGCTTGGTTTCACCCAGTTTGCCCGCGCCGTAAAGGTCTCCGGCACCATTGATGTTGTGTTTGAACGGAGTCGCGCCCAACACGCCTACGCCCAGATTGCTGGTAAACATGTAGGTGGCACGAATACCGAGTTGGGTGTTGGTATCAACAGAAACACGTGCGTCAGCTCCAAAAATCGGCGCGCCACCAACTTTAATCACATCGCTTGAGTCATCGGGTGCCACATGAACAGCCCCGGCACGTAGAATGAAATCACCACCCTCAAAAGCTTGGGCTGCGGGCGCAACGGCCATAACGGCGGCTGCCATAACACTAAGTTTGAACGTACGGGACATAAACATCTCCTTAACCTGAATCGTTGTTGTGCTCAGGTTAAAGGCCACGGAGACAGGAAACTTGATATAGCGCAATAATTGCGATTAGGTGATTCGTGTTCCGGCATCAGATTGATGCAACTCAAGAAATAGGTCGGGAGCGTAGTTTTGCGGATTGTCAGGCGGGGTCTTTTTTGCTGCCAAGTGTTGGCTCACCAGATACAAACACATCTCGCACGGTGATTGGCTTGCCTTCGGCATTCTGAACTTGAACCGTTTGAATTGGTTGCCCGGTGGCCCTGTCTCGAAGATCCAAGGGGGCTTCATCGGGCGCAGGGTTCCACTTATCTCCCCATTGGCGCAGCGCAATGACTACCGGGAATAGATCACGACCCTTCTCGGTGAGGCGATACTCAAAGCGAGAGCCGTGCTCACCCACATCTACTTTCTTCAGGACGCCGTTTTCCACCAACCGGGCCAAGCGATCGCACAGGATATTTTTTGCGATGCCCAGTTCCTGTTGAAAATCCACAAAGCGCCGGGTGCCGTACATGGCGTGCAGCACAATAAGCAAGGACCACCAGTCTCCCACCTGATTCAGGGCGCGGGCGACGGAGCAGTTGGAATCATCAAAACGTTTTCTAGCCATGCGCTGAAGTGTACAGAATAGGGTTGCATCTTAAAACCAGATTAAATAAAGTTGCGTTAAGAGACCAAATTAGCAAGGTAGCTAACTTCTGTTGTCGAGTTATTGCCTTTAACGCCCAATGTTGTCAGGGAGTAGTATCGAATGACCATGAATCTCGGCCCCATGTTTGAACCTTTTGAGCTTCACAACCTTACCCTCCGTAACCGCGTAGCCATGGCACCTATGACCCGGAACTTTTCGCCCAAAGGCGTGCCCGGAGAAAATGTCGTGGCCTACTACCGGCGCCGTGCCGAAGCCGGTGTGGGCTTGATCATCACGGAAGGTACAACGGTAAACCACGTCGGTGCCAACGGTTACCCGAATGTACCCGCGTTTTATGGTGATGAAGCGCTGGCGGGTTGGAAGAATGTTGTCGATGCAGTACACGCGGCTGGCGGTGCCATCTTCCCGCAGCTTTGGCACGTGGGTGCGGTGCGCAAGGAAGGCACAGAGCCTGATCCTTCGGCTCCCGGTTATAGCCCATCTGGCCTATTTGCGCCGGGTAAGCCCAATGGCAAGGCTATGAGCAAAGGCGATATCGACGATGTGATCACCGCGTTTGCGGATGCGGCTCAGGATGCTAAAGCGCTGGGTTTTGATGGCGTTGAGATTCACGGTGCCCATGGTTACTTACTGGACCAGTTTCTTTGGGAAGGCACCAACCAGCGTGAAGATGAATACGGCGGCAGCATGGAAAACCGCCTGCGCTTCGTTGTCGAGATCGTGGAGGCAGTGCGCCATCGCGTGGGGCCTGATTTCCCCATTATGCTGCGCTTCTCACAGTGGAAACAGCAAGATTACGACGCAAAACTGGTGAACAGTCCTGAAGAGCTAGAGCAATTCCTCAAACCCCTCGTTGACGCCGGTGTGGATATTTTCCACGCTTCGACTCGTCGGTTCTGGGAACCTGAGTTTGAAGGCTCCAGCCTCAACTTGGCAGGTTGGACGCAGAAGTTATCCGGCAAGCCCACCATGTCGGTTGGCAGTGTTGGCCTAACGGAAGACTTTATTAGCGGCACCATGGCCAGCAAACAAGAGTCGGTTGAGCAGTCTGGTATCGACGAGCTGGTAGAGCGCATGAACAACCACGAGTTCGAACTGATTGCTGTGGGTCGGGCGTTGCTGCAAGACCCGGAATGGCTCATCAAAGTGAAGGAAGGACGGCTTGGCGAGGTAGATGACTTTGCCCGTAAGTCACTTACCAAGCTGTACTGAGCTTAGGCAAGCTATGCCCTCGTGATCGCAAAACACTCCCATCGCTTGAGCAAGCGATGGGAGTGTTTTTATGGAATTCTCACGTAGACTCTATGGCTTATTCCCGCAACCCGCTCACTAACTTGTCGATACTGTCTTTGGCATCGCCGAACAGCATGCGTGAGTTGTCCTTAAAGAACAGCGGATTTTCCACCCCGGAATAGCCTGTTGCCATACCCCGTTTAAGAATGACCACTTGCCGAGCTTTCCACACCTCAAGCACCGGCATGCCCGCGATGGGGCTGCCCGGATCTTCCGCCGCTGCCGGGTTTACCGTGTCGTTGGCGCCGATCACCAGCACCACGTCAGTTGACGGGAAATCCTCGTTGATCTCGTCCATTTCCAGCACTATGTCGTATGGCACATGAGCTTCTGCCAGTAACACGTTCATGTGTCCGGGCAGGCGACCGGCAACCGGGTGAATGCCAAAGCGCACATTCACGCCGCGCTCCCGCAGCAGCTTGGTCATATCGCTCACACCGCTCTGGGCCTGAGCTACCGCCATGCCGTAGCCGGGCACAATAATGACTGAATCGGCGTTGCGCAGCTCTTCGCATACCTCGTCTGCATTGGTTTCCAACGCTGTTTGTTCCGGCCCTGCAGCGGCAGAACTGCCACTGGTCTGACCAAATCCGCCGAGGATAACGCTGATAAACGAACGGTTCATGGCCTTGCACATGATGTAACTGAGAATAGCGCCACTGCTGCCCACCAAGGCACCGGTCACGATCAGCAGGTCGTTGCCCAGCATAAAGCCGATGGAAGCCGCGGCCCAACCGGAATAGCTGTTGAGCATGGATACAACCACCGGCATATCGGCACCGCCAATGGCCATGATCAGGTGCACCCCGAGAACGGCGGCAATAGCAGTCATGAGTACCAGAGCGACTAAGCCTAGCGCCATGCTACCGGTGTTCAAGAACCAGACACCTAACAGAATCGATACGCCTAGGGCGGCCAGATTCATCAGGTGTCGACCGGGCAGGGTAAGCGCCTTGCTATCGATACGACCGTCCAACTTGCCGCATGCCACTAGGGAGCCGGTGAAAGTGACGGCGCCGATAAAGATGCCCACAAACACTTCCACCAGCTTGATGGTGTGTTCGGCACCCGTGCTATGGATCAGCGGATCTATATAACCGGTGAAACCCACTAACACAGCGGCCAGACCTACAAAACTGTGCAGCAGGGCTACCAGTTGTGGCATTTGGGTCATTTCGACTTTGTTGGCGATGACAATACCGATACTGGCTCCCGCCAGCACAGCAATCACGATAGCGACAACTCCGCTGTCACTCACGCTGGCCATGGTAGCCACGAGAGCAATAAGAATACCGGCTACACCATAAAGGTTGCCCCGGCGCGCGGATTCTTGATGGCTCAAGCCTCCAAGGCTGAGAATAAACAATACGCTGGCGACCACGTAGGCCACACTGACGAGTCCTGTACTCATGGCGGTGACCCCTTATTTGCGGAACATTTTGAGCATGCGATGGGTGACCCGGAAGCCGCCCCCTACGTTGATGCTGGCAATCAGCACCGCCACAAAGGCCATAATCCCGACCGCGACGTTATCCGCCTGAGCCAGATGCAGAATGGCACCGATCACGATAATGCCGCTGATGGCGTTGGTGACACTCATCAAGGGGGTATGCAGGGAGGCGGTTACGTTCCACACAACCTGCCAGCCAATGAAGCAAGCCAGCACAAACACAGTAAAGTGACGCAGAAAGCTCTCCGGCGCATGAGCGCCCACGCCATACAGCGCAGCAAGGGTGACAACCAGCACGGCGCCTTTGCCAATCAGGCTACGGCGCTGGGATTCCTTGTGCGCAGCCGCTTTCTGCTCTGCCGAGGGCTCTTCTGTGCCGGGCGCTGGCTTAGGGCTGGTTGGTGTCTGGGGTTGCGGTGGTGGCCAGGTTACATCCTTGCCCAGCACGACGGTGAGGCCGCGAATAACGTCGTCTTCCATGTTCACCTGTGGCTTGCCGTCTTTATCCGGTGTCAGTTCGGTAAGTAGGTGAAACAGGTTGGTAGCGTATAGATCACTGGCCACCTTGGCCATGCGGCTGGGCAGATCTGTATAGCCGATCAGCGTCACATCATGTTGCTCAACGATTTTCCCGGGTTCTGTGAGTTCGCAGTTGCCGCCGCGCTCTGAGGCCAGATCCACAATCACACTGCCGGGTTTCATGGATTTCACCATGTCCGCCGTTATCAGTTTCGGTGCGGGCTTACCGGGAATCAGAGCGGTGGTGATGATGATATCCACCTCTTTGGCCTGCTCTGCAAAAAGCGCCATTTCCGCCTTAATGAACTCATCGCTCATCTGCTTGGCGTAACCGCCGGTGCCGCTGCCTTCCTCCTCGCCAAAATCCAGCTGCAGAAATTCGGCACCCATGCTTTCAATCTGTTCCTTCACTTCCAGTCGGGTATCGAAGGCCCGGACGATAGCCCCCAAACTGTTGGCTGCACCTACCGCCGCAAGCCCCGCTACACCGGCCCCGATCACCATCACCTTGGCTGGCGGTACCTTGCCCGCTGCGGTCATTTGGCCGGTGAAAAAGCGCCCGAAGTGATTGGCTGCTTCTACCACCGCACGATACCCGGCGATATTGGCCATGGCGCTCAGCGCATCCATTTTCTGCGCACGGCTAATCCGGGGCAGACTGTCGATGGCAAACGTGGTGATGTTGCGGGCCGCAAGCTTATTAAGAAGCTCGGAGTTTTGAGCTGGCCAGATGTAACTGACAAGAAAGGAGCCTTCCTTCATGAGGTCGGCTTCGTGCTTACCCAGTGCCGGATTCCGCATGGGCGCACGCACTTTTAGAATGAAATCCGCGTTGTTCCATAAGGAACGGGTGTCTACAGCGATTGTTGCGCCAACGGCTTCATAGGCTTCATCGCGGTAATGCGCCGCTTCGCCTGCTCCGGCTTCAACGGTAACTTCGTAGCCCAGATTGATCAGTTTGTGTACTGAAGGCGGCGTTGCTGCCACCCGCCGTTCGTCGCTAAATATCTCTTTTGGAATGCCAATCTTCATGATGCAAACGCCCTGTGTTTGAGCCGATGAAATGAAGGGGAGCTACACTCAGCCTAGTGCAAATTCGGGACTTTGCTTGCCATACGTCCTGTTGCGTACGGAAGGCATTGCGGATTGGCGCTATGCTTTGCATCTTTTTCCGGACCGGATATTTTTGATGATTGAAATGTTTTTCAGTACCTATGTCAGCAGCACGATTCGCTTCCTGTTTCTGTTGGCGCCCTTCTTTGCCGTCTCTATGTTTATTGCCTTGACCCGAGGGCTGCCTGCGGCTGAAAAAGCCTCGATTATTCGCCGGGCCTGTATCGCGGCATCCGTTATGGGCGTGATATTGTTCTTTGGCGGTCCGGTGCTGTTCAGTGCCATTGGCATTACCTTGAACTCTTTCCGTATTGGTGCCGGTACGCTGCTGTTCCTCACTGCCATCAGTCTGGTCACCAGCGGCACCCGTAACCACGCCACCGGCCTGCCGGAAGAAGAGCGGGATGATATAGCGGTTGTACCCTTGGCCGTTCCGGTGATGATCGGCCCCGCCACCATTGGTGCTATTCTGGTATACGGCGCTGAGCTCAAGAGTGCCCCGGAAGTTGCTGGCGGGCTGCTGGGCCTGCTTTCCGGCCTCCTGATTTTGGGTATTTTGCTGCACTTGTCCGGTTATCTGGAAAAAGCCTTGGGCAAAACCGGCCTTAACATCCTTTCAAAGATCAGCGGTCTTGTGCTCTCGGCCATGGCGGCAGAAATTGTGCTGTCCGGCATTACAGGTTTTATCGCCAATTCGGGGTTATTGGGAGCATAAGGAAGAGTAATGTCCACCGACACCACTGAGCACAACCGCAATCGACAGGACTTCTCCGGTATCGATTCGATCTGGTTGTTTGGCTATGGCTCGCTGATTTACAAAGTGGATTTCCCATATTTGGAAAAATGCCCCGCCTCGATTCAGGGCTGGGCCCGCCGGTTCTGGCAGGGTTCTCACGACCACCGGGGCACTCCTGAAGCGCCGGGGCGCGTAGTGACTCTGATCGAGCAGCCTGGAGCGGTTTGCAAGGGCATGGCGTTTCGGGTTTCACCAAAGGTTTTCGAGCATTTGGATGTGCGGGAAAAGAATGGTTATCTGCGATTCACCACAACTTTGACGTTCGATAACGGCAGTCACGGTGAGGGGCTGGTTTACATTGCCACGGAAGATAACGAAGCCTTTCTTGGCCATGCGCCGGATGAAGACATAGCGCGGCAGATTGCTTCTGCGGTTGGTCCGAGTGGCCCCAATTCTGAATATTTGCTCAGGCTTGCAGAGTCTTTGCGGGCATTGGGTGATGAGTGCACCCACACATTCTCAATTGAAGCCTGCCTAAAAGCAGACTCATAAACCGGGTACGCAATGCCAAACAAGCAGTAGGGGGAGAAACGCCTCCCGAAACTGTGCGGAGCCATGGATGGCGGAGCCAAGCGTACACGGACGTATTCACAGCGTGTTTCGGGAGGCGTTTCTCCCCCTACTGCGTCAGGCCTCCACCGAAGCGACCCGAGACTCTTCCCGGGTAGCAGGATTAAAGCCTCTAGGAGGTGATTTGCGACGCTGGTTCAGGCCGATCATCACCAATGGCACAATAACCATCAAACTGCCCGCCAGAAACCACCAGTCCGGCACTTCATTAAACCAGATCCAGCCAATACCTACCGCCCAAATCAGTCCTGTGTACTCGGCGCTGGTTACCTGGTTTGCATCCACCTGCCTGTAGGCGAGCAAAACGGTGATGTTGTACCCCAGAATAAAAAACGCCGAAGCTGCCGCTGTAAACAGAATTTCTGGGTGCCAAGTAGCACCCTGTTGCCACTCCCATACCGCCAGCAATCCAGACACCGGAATCACCAGCAAGTAGTTAAGAAACAGCTTGTGCACAGTGGTCTGGCCCTTGGGCAACTTGCGCACCATCACCGCGTTGATGGCCAGAGTAATCGCCGACCCCAGTGCAGCTACAGCCGCCCAATTGAATTCTACCGGGCGCAAAATAACGATGATGCCTGCAAAGCCGCTGAATACCGCAAGCACACTCAAAGGCGACAGCGACTCCCGGAAGATAACTACCGAAAACACCATGACCAGAATCGGCGCTGCGTAAAACACCGCGTTGGCTGTGGCCAGAGGCAGGTTGCTCAGGGCGACGATCATGCACAGCAGGCCTACCAGATGAACGTGCGCTCTTATGGCGTGAACTTTTATGCCGCCAAACAAGTTGGTGCGGTCGATCTTGCGGGCCAAAGGTAGCAGGAATAAGAGAGTGATCAGACAACGTAAAAACGCGAACTGAAGAATGGGCGCGCCCGGTTCCATCAGTTTGATAAATACGTCCGATATCAGCGCCATGGCGTTGCCAAGCACAAGCAAAAGAATAGCGCTGTTAACAGTTTTGCCTGACATCTTCTTTTCCTGATTGTTGGGAGTGACTAAAGCGCGCACGTAGGAAGTGGCAGTCTTAGTCTAGGTGCGTTTTAATATCCGATAAAATGATGTTTATTCGTAAGGCATTAGGAAATTAGATAATGAAGCTGCCACCTCTGAAAGCTTTGCCGGTATTCGAAGCGGTTGCCCGTCTTAACAGCTTTTCATTGGCTGCGGAGGAGCTGGCGGTATCCCAGAGCGCGGTGAGCCATCAAATCAAACAACTGGAAACCTATCTCGGTGAAAAGTTGTTTTGGCGCAGTGGGCGAACTCTCTCGATGACCGACGAGGGCCGCCAGTATCTGGATGCCATTGGTACGGCTTTGCTGCAGATAGAGCGCGCCAGTGAGCAACTTATGGGGCGCGAAGAGTCCCGGCTGCGGCTCGCGCTCTTTAGCTCCTTTGCGGTGCGCTGGCTTGTGCCACGGCTGCCAGATTTGCAGCGCCTGCATCCGCAGGTGGAGTTGGCCTTGGAAATGACCAGCCAAAATCCGGTGCTATCGGATCGGGTAGCGGATTGTTTTATTACCATCCACCGAGACTCTCCAGCCTACAGTTATGAGCTTTTGTATGTGGAGCGGCTTTTCCCGGTATGCAGCCAAGACTATTGGCAACGCATCCGAAGAGAGCTTGGGCGGGAAACGGACGTTACCGGGCGCGATGAGCCAGCTATGACCCCCGCCGAGGTAGCGCGCTTCCCTCTGTTATCCACCTACAGCATCTACGATAAAGCCGCTGGAGACTGGGAAGCCTGGTTTCAAACCGTGGCAGAGCCCTTGCCTTCCGGCAGTCGTGTTCAGCATTTCAGCCACATGCTGCTGGCTCTGGAAGCGGCGCGCTTTCATCAGGGCATTGCCCTGACCAACGACTACATGTTGAGCACCCGTAAAGACTCTGAAGAGTTTGTGCGCTTGCCTTGTCACCCGTTGGTAACCGGCGACCGGTTCTATTTCGCCTGGAAAACCAGCAGGCGCAGGGAGCGGAGTATTCAATTGCTAAGAGGCTGGCTGGTGGGTGAGGCCATTAGAGGGGGATTGAGGTCGGAATAGTGAAAATCGTCGGTATTCAATCCGATTTATGAGCGCTAGTACTCTCAAACAATCGTTGCGTAGCCGGTATCCTTGCACCAAGAACAACTTAGCTGCCAGAAAGCGCAGTGAGCAAGGAATCCACATGTCGTTAAATCGTCGCCAATTTTTACAAGTCGCTGGCGCCCTCGGTGCTCTGGGTGCTTTTGCCAGCCCCACTGCACTCGCACAGGCGCTGAACCCGGAACGCATGAGCCCATGGCGTAACTGGTCCGGTGCGCAGAGCTGTTTGCCAGCGCATCAATTAACGCCAAAAAGTCTGGATGAGTTGGTGAGCATCATTGCCAACAGCACTGGTACCATTCGCCCGGTTGGCGCAGGCCACTCGTTCAGCCCGCTGGTGCCAACCGATGACACGCTGCTTTCTCTAGGTTATTTCAGCGGAATGCTTAGCCATGATTCGGTAACCCATCAGGCAGAGTTTGGAGCCGGTACTTCCATGGCGCTTATGGGCATGGCATTGAATGAAGTGGGTCAGGGTTTTATCAATATGGCGGATATTGATCACCAGACTCTGGGCGGCGCTGTTGCTACATCCACCCATGGCACAGGCATCAAATATGGCTCCTATTCCAGCTATGTAGCGGGTTTGCAGCTAGTGACGGCGGGCGGAGAGGTTCTGGATTGCGACGCTAGCCGTAACCCTGAAATTTTCAATGCTGCCAAAGTATCCATGGGTGCATTAGGAGTTATCACCCGGCTAACCATGCAAAACCGCCCCGCGTACCGCCTGCGGGAAAACATGTGGGTCGCCAAAACAGAGGACTTGCTGGCAGATATAGACAAGCATGTTTCCGAAAACCAGCACTGGGAAATGCTGGTGATTACCCACTCTGATTACGCTCTGGCTGTTGCCTTGAACGAAACCGACGAGCCAGCCACCCCTCCGGTAAACAAGGCCGAAAGTGGCGGCAATGAATTCGTAACTCTGCTGGAAAAGCTCGACAAATACGGCAGTGACTTCCCGGCGGCCCGACGGTTTTTGCTCAACAACCTGCAGCACTTTGCCACCTTTGATGAGCGTATTGGCGAGTCCTACGAGATCTATTCCAACGTGCGTTCCGTGCGCTTTAACGAAATGGAATACTCCGTGCCTGCAGAGCAGGGCCCAGCCTGCCTACGAGAAATTTTGCAACTGATCGAGCGCGACAACCTGTCTACCTGGTTTCCCATTGAATATCGCTATGTGAAGGCTGACGATGCGCCATTGAGCATGTTTCAAGGGCGAGATAGTTGTGCCATTTCAGTGCACCAGCATTACAGCATGGATTACCACAACTTTTTTGCGGCTATAGAACCGGTCTTCTGGAAGTACAACGGCAGGCCCCACTGGGGCAAGCTGCACACATTGAACTCGCGACATCTGAAACAACTTTACCCCCAGTGGAGCGAGTTTACCGGGCTACGGCAGAGTCTGGACCCGCAGGGGCGATTTTTGAACGGCCACTTACGCAAAATTATGGGGGCGTGAGGGAAATTTTGAAGGAGGCTTTTAAGGAGAGAGCATCGTGAATCGTCGTGGTTTTCTGTTCACCGGCCTGCTGGGTGGTGCCGCTATGCTGGCCAGCGCTGCATGGTTACGTCCTGCAGACAAAGGCAGGCCTTATAAGGCCTATTTTCTAGCCCTGAACGCAGAGCTCAAAAACACCGGGCCTATGCGGCCGGTTTTGCTGGTAGATCTCGATCGGCTTGATCACAACATTGATGTGGTGACTGCCTCTGTGCAACGCAGTGGCAAAGCCTTGCGTCTGGTTGAAAAGTCACTGCCTTGCCGGGGCCTATTGCAGTACATTGTTAGCCGCACGGGCACAGACAAGTTGATGTCCTTCCACCAGCCTTTTTTGAACCAGACTGCCGAGTATTTTCCGCAAGCAGACATTTTACTGGGTAAGCCGCTGCCAGCCCGCTCGGTTCAGGTGTTTTACCAGCAGCATCAGGGGCAGGGTGATCCAACCGCGCGCATTCAGTGGCTGATTGATGCCCCCGAGCGGTTGCAGGAATACCTGCAGATAGCGCAAGCACGTAACAGCAAGTTCCGGATCAACATTGAGCTGGATGTAGGCCTGCATCGAGGCGGTGTGGCCAATAACAACTCGTTGGATGCTCTGCTTGGCCTGATTGCAAGTAACCCGGAGCATTTGGAATTCACGGGCTTTATGGGTTACGACCCCTTTGTGGGCATGAAGTTGCCTTCGGTTCTCGGTTCTCCAGAAGCACTTCTTAGCAAGGTAATGGCGCGCTATCAGGGCTTTGTCGATTTCACCCAAAAGCAATACCCGGCACTCTGGCGGGAAAGTCTTACGCTCAATACTGCAGGTAGTCCAAGCTATCGACTGCACGAAACCGAAACCCTGAGCTCGGAGCTGGCGGTGGGCTCTGCCATGGTGATGCCCACGCACTTTGATTTGCCATCATTGAGTGATCACGTGCCTGCAGCATTTATTGCCAGCCCGGTTTTGAAATCCACGGGGCCGGTAAATATTCCAGCGCTGGACGGCAAATCAAAAATCTTCTCATGGTGGGATGTAAACCAACGTGCCAGCTATTTTATATATGGTGGCAACTGGCTGGCCGATTTTGTTGCACCAGAGGGCCTACAGAGCAACAGCCTGTATGGCAGGAGCTCTAACCAGGAGTTGGTTAATGCCTCACCGGGCGTAGGGCTTGGAGTGGGCGATCAGGTGTTTCTACGGCCGCAGCAGAGCGAGTCGGTGTTGCTGCAGTTTGGCGACATATTGGCTGTGCGGAAGGGCAAGATTGTAGAGCACTGGCCAGTGTATCAGGACGGCTCAAGAGCATAGCTATCGAATCATAGAGTTGGCGGCCAGCGCCTGAAACACTCGCCGCCAACAATACTGCAGAGTTTGTACTACTCTGCTGCAGGCCTTTCAACCACTTTGCGTTTACCTTTGGCGCATCGAGACAGCGCCTTTAGGCCCTCTTCATCAAAGGCATCTACCCGGATAACGTCATACAAAGCCGTCAGTGCTTCTTCGAGTTTTTCGCACTCATCGGCTTTCACAACGCCCTCGGCGCAAGCCCAGTCCACCAGTTCTTTGCGCTGGTGGCCCATCAACAATGCGATACCGTCCAGATCGTCTTCATCACGATTGCGAATAGCGTCGTGCAGGCGGCTGCGCATGTCGGCGGTTTCGTTTGCCAGTTTGTAGGCATTCAAAACCCGACCAAGAGGGTCATCCGGATCCGTGGTGGTGTAGGCACCTCGGCTGATGCGCTGGCGTAGTGGGGTGTCCTTAACAATGCTAGCGGCTACGCGGGTACCCAGCTTGTCGTCTGGCCCGTTAAGACCCGTGGCACCCAACGGGAACACCAGCAGGCGCAGCGGCCAGCGCAGAGCCGGTACCGGGAAGTTGATAATGGCTTCGCGCATGGAGTCTTGCAGGTCGCGCAGGCAGGTTTGTAGGCACCACTCCACCACCGGGCGCTGGTCATCCGGGTAGCCTTCCTCATGCCACTGCTTAATAACTGCGGATGCGTAGTACAACTGTACGAGGCAGTCTGCCATTCGCCCAGAGAGGCGTTGCTTGGCTTTAAGGCCTCCGCCTACGGAGAGCAGAGTGACATCGGTCATCAACGCAAATGCGGCTGAAAAGCGCGCCAGCTGGCGGTAAGACGACTTGATGCTGCCCTGTGCCGGAACCGACTCAAGCAAACCACCGGTAAGGCCTAGAACCAGAGCCCGCAGAGCATTCCGCGTGGTGTGGGCCAGATGGCGGTAGAAGATACCGTCGAATTTTTTCGCGGCCTGATCTTCGTCTTCCATACCGGCGGCGGCAATTTCTTCAACTATAAACGGGTGACAGCGAATGGCGCCCTGGCCAAACACCATCAGGCTGCGGGTCAGAATGTTTGCACCCTCCACCGTAATACCGATGGGCACCGCATTGTAGGCGCGGGCCATAAAGTTGCGTGGGCCAGTAATGACGCCACGGCCTGCGACTACGTCCATTGCGTGGTTGATCACTATCCGCATCAAATCAGTGTTGCGATACTTCAGAAGTGCTGAAGGCACGGCTGGCCGAACGCCTCGGTCTAGCATGCCGGAGGTGAGCAAGCGAGCTGCATCCATCATGTAGGTGTAGCCTGCGATAGGCTCCAGAGCTTCCTGAACACCCTCAAACTGACTGATGGAGCGGCCAAATTGCTCGCGGGTATAGGCGTAGGATCCGGTTGCCAGACTGGCAACCTTACCAGCACCGGTACCCAAAGCAGGCAGGGAAATGGAGCGGCCAATGGACAGGCACTCCAGCAGCATGGTCCAGCCTTTACCGAGCATTTCCTGGCCACCGATAACCTGATCCATGGGGATAAACACCTCGGTGCCCCAGGTGGGCCCATTCATGAATACGGTATTCATCGGTAGGTGGCGAGCACCGGCGTGTACGCCTTCCGTATCACGGGGAACCAGAACGCAGGTTACGCCTATGTCGGCATTATCGCCCAGTAGGCTCTCGGGATCGTAAACCTTGATGGCTAGGCCAACCAGCGTAGCAACCGGAGCTAAGGTGATGTAACGCTTGTTCCAGGTAACTTTCAAACCCAAGACTTCTTTGCCGTTCCACTGGCCTTTGCACACGATGCCTTTATCGGGAATGGCGCCCGCATCGGAGCCAGCAATCGGCGAGGTCAGGGCAAAGCAGGGGATTTCTTCGCCGCCTGCCAAACGGGGCAGGTAGTGTTTTTTCTGCTCATCGGTGCCGTAGTGCATCAACAGCTCACCCGGGCCGAGGGAGTTGGGAACCATAACGGTAACGGCCGCAGACACACTGCGGGTAGAAATCTTCATCACGATTTCCGAATGGGCTGTATTAGAGAAGCCCATACCGCCGTCTTCTTTCGGAATCACCAGGCCGAAAAAGCCGTTTTCACGGATAAACTTCCAGGCTTTTTCCGGCAGGTCGTAGTGTTCGTGGGTGATTTTCCAGTCGTCCAGCATGGCGCAGAGTTTTTCTACCGGGCCATCGAGAAACGCCTGCTCTTCGCTTGTTAGGTGCGCAGGTCTGGCATCCAGTAGTTTGGACCACTCTGGCTTGCCGGAAAACAGCTCGCCGTCCCAGTCTACAGAGCCGGATTTCAGTGCTTCTTCTTCTGTGGAGGAGAGCTTCGGAAGGCGGCTGCGAACCCAGCCCAGCAGGGGGCGGCTAAATTTGTCGAGGCGCAGTTCGCTAGGAATAACCAGAATCAGGGCCAAAGCTAAAAAAAGACCGCCAAACAGAACACTGGCAATGTGCCATTCATCCTGAAACACCCCAATCAGGGTTGCGATGGACATCACCACAGCGGCGGTGGTGCCGCCAATTCCTACATAAATCAGAATCAGGGCACTAATGAGCAGTAAAAGTACACTCATGTGTAGACCTCCGTATCGTGAAAGAAATCAGAAAATTTCTGGATTAAGGAACCTCTAAATAACCTTCGGTCAAAGTCGCTTTACTTGCAAGGGCAATGCAGCAGCGCATAGATTGCCATTGCGTTAGCTTAAAGGTTCAAGCCAACAATCAGCAGGGCCAAGGTGGCTAGAAGGATGGCCACATTGGTGCCCAGCAGTGTGTTGAGCGAATCCGGTTGGTTGAGGGCGCCCGGAAGTTTCCAAACCAGCCAAAGTGCAAAGGGTGCGGTTGCTAATGACAGTATAGACGGCAATGGCAACCAGCCGGTGGCTATGCCCATTACCAAAACAGCATACCCCGAGAGGAACAATGCGGATACCAGACGGGCAGCGGCACGGGTGCCAAGGGTAATAACCAAGTGGCGACGGCCTATTTTGCGATCGGCCTCGGCATCGGGTATCTGATTGATAAGCAGCAGTTCGCTCACCAGCAAAAGGCTGATCACCGATACGGTGATGGCCGTGGCATCAAGCCTAGCCCCTAGTGCCACCAGAGTGCCTAAAATCATCACTGGCCCGAACCCCATTCCCGGGGCAAAAAGGCACAACAAAGGGGAGCGGGTAATCCAACGGGTGTAGGTAAGCACAAGTACAACACCGGCAGTGCCCAAAACTAACATGGGAAGCCCGCGCTGCCAGAGAAAATACAGGCCGATAAGGACAACCAAGGCCAGAGTGCCGAGGGCAGCTACCAAAACGCGCTTTGCCGCGCTGGGAGTCTCCGGGAGTGCTCCGCTGCCACCTGAGAAGGGTGTGCGGGAGGTAATCAGGTCGAGCCCGGAGACAAAATCCTCATATTCATTGAGCAGATTTACCGCCGCGTGGGCCAGCAGTGCGCCAACAAACACCAGCAGTGTATCCAGCAATGCCGGTGGCGAACCCTGTTGCCAGGCCACTGCAACGCCCAGCCCAACGCATAAAGGCGCAAGAATAAGAAAGTTAGGGCGGGATGCGCGCACCACCGCAACAGTTTCAGACATTCGTTATTTCCTCAGATATAACCGGCAGCAAAAACCAAACCGAGCACAATCGGCATAACAATAAGGCTGCCAAGATTACTAATGAGTACGAGAGAAGCCACCTTATGGGGCTCTTGTTGGTATTGCTCTGCCACCATGTAATTGAGCACTGCGGGAGGTAGGGCTGCAAATACCCAAAGAGAAGCGATTTGCATGCCGGGTAGATCAAGCAGTGCAATCATGGGCCACGCCAGCAATAACCCACTGACCGGACAGGCAATGGCGCCGAGCATGCCCAGTTTCCAGTCGCTAAAGTCGATATCCAACATGCGCACGCCCAGCGTAAACAGCATGAGTGGTATGCAGATTTCGCCGAGCATATTCAGAGAGTGTAATAGCCAACCGGGTAGAGCAACGCCGCCAATGTTCACCGCCAGCCCTGCGATACTGGCAAACACAATGGGCAGTCTCAGGCGCTGTAAAATGGACGTGTGTGGGTCTAGCATGTATAGCCCCACGGAGAAGTGCAGCAGCATTTCCACAATAAATAGCACTATCGCGGCTGGTAGAGCCGCCTCGCCGAAAGCCAGAACCAACAACGGGATACCCATGTTGCCGGAGTTGTTGAACATCATCGGCGGCAGAAAAGTTTTTAGATTCAGATTGAGAACCCGCGCTAGTGGATATAGCACAATTCCCGAGCCTAGAACGACAACCGTTGCCGCCAGTGCAAGCCCGGCGTAGTCCTGTAGTGGTGCTTGCTGGTCGGCCAGCACTGCAAAAACCAACATGGGAACAAACAGTTCCATGTTCAGTACGTTCAGTCCCCGAATATCCGGGGTGCGAAACCGACCGTAAAGGGCGCCGCAACCTGCAATAAGAAATACCGGCAGCAGGGTCGAAAGAATCTGGCCAATCATTAAAAGCTCCAACGGGCGCGGGATGGTGTGCAGATAAACGGTTAGGTTCGCAAGCATTTCGGTACTACCGCAAGCATTATTGCACTGAACTCGACCAAAGCAGAATGCGCTGGCCCAGAACAGGACACCTTGGTTGCGATGGTGGCGGTACCCACTCACAATAAGCCGGACTATTTAATTGCTAACCGGTTGTGGAGTTCGCCAGTGACAGTCCCGTTTGATCAAGCGCTTAATCGCGAGAACACCCGTTCGGTAAAATTTGATGCCCGCAAGGCCGTGTTTGGCCGTGAGGACGTGATACCGGCTTGGGTGGCAGACATGGATTTCCCTGTGCCAGCGGCCATAACCGAGGCGTTGTCTGAGCGCGCCGCGCACCCGGTTTATGGCTATACGCTATTTCCCGAAAGCTTGTACCAATCAATAGTGGATTGGTTTAGTGAGCGGCATAGCTGGAAAATTCAGCGCGAATGGATTTTGATGGCGCCCGGTGTTGTACCCTCCTTGCATGCGGCGTGCATGGCTTATGCTGGACCGGGAGAGGGTGTGATTGTTCAGCCACCGGTGTATCCGCCTTTTTTCAGTTCTGTGCGTTTAAGTGGCCGCGCTCTTGTTGAGAACCCTTTGATACGCGATGAGCAAACCGGGCATTACCGGATGGACCTGGATCATTTGGAAATCTGCGCAGCGCGCGCCGATGCCCGTTTACTGATGCTGTGTTCACCCCACAACCCGGTTGGCCGAGTTTGGTCCGAGCAGGAGTTGGAAGCGGTTCTGGATATTGCCCGCCGCCATGATTTGATGGTGATTTCCGATGAAATTCACTGCGACCTGACCTTTGCCGACAAGCCTCGCCACCGCGTGCTGGCAACGCTCGCTCGACCTGATGACGCACTTGTTACGGCTATAGCCCCAAGCAAAAGCTTCAACATACCGGGGCTTGGGTTATCTGCGCTGGTTATTCCAAATAGGGATCAGCGTAATGCCATGAAGGCCGTGTTCGACTCCATGCACTTGCCCCAGTGCAATCCGTTTAGCATTGCTGGATTTGAGGCGGGTTACCGCCACGGTGGGTCTTGGCTGAATGAATTAATGGCCTATTTGCAGAAGAATCGTGATTTTGTGCTGGAAACGGTCAATGCCCGTCTACCCGGTATTCAAGCCAGTTCACCTGAAGGTACTTATCTCATGTGGCTGGATTGTCGAAACTTGGGGCTGGATGATGCCGCGTTGAAACAGTTTTTTGTGCAGGATGCCGGAGTGGGCATGAACCCCGGCATTTCGTTCGGTGATCAAGGCAGTGGTTTTATGCGGCTCAATATTGGCTGCCCCAAAGCGATGCTGGCCGAGGTCCTGAAACGCATCGAGAAGGCGTTACAGGATCGCAAAGCTGCTAATTAACCACAGAACAGTGGTTCTTTATCTGCTCCCAAAAAGCCGGTTCGTTCATCCCCGGCATATCGCCTTCGGTGGTTTTAATGGCTTTCCACACCTTGCCGCCGTGGCTTGCCATCTCGCCTTCTTTGTAGGTTTTTGCATAAAGCCAATGCTCAGGCTGTTCGCAGAGGCCCGTGGTGGTTTCTCCAGAGGTGCTGGTTGACCCGGAGGTTGAGCTTGGGGCTATGTCTACATCCACAATCTCGTCAGGCATTTGCAGCTTGGGGGCTTCTTCACCCTGAGCGCAGGCAGCAGTAGCAAAAGCCATGATAAGCAGTGCCAGCAGAGAGGACGCCATTAAAGGATGGAGAGATTTGAACGTTTGATGTTTGAGCATAGTAGGCTCCTTAGAGGGTATATCAGACCGTTCTAGCTAAAAACGATAGGATACTATTCTCCGGGGACTTTTGCCTCCGTGCCTATGTGATAGGCAGCAAAGCCCGCCATAACTACCTGATCCACGGCCATGCCAATGATTCTGCCATCGTTAGTGGAATGAATAGGGTATTGAGCGTTGGTGATCGGATCTGCGATGTAACCGAGAATCTGACCCTTGGACACTTTGGCACCCAATTTGACCTCGCTGAACAAAATGCCGCCGTGGTTTGCTCTAACCCAAGCCGAGTTGTAGTAAACAGGCTGGGGATCGCCCCATACGAACATCCGCGAGATCATCCCCTGTTTTTCCATCAAGCTGGTTAGGCTGTTTACGCCAGCATCAATCTGGTGCTCTTGGATGCGGTGGGACTCCCCAGCTTCTAAGGTAACTGCGCGAATGCCTGCATTCACAGCGGCAGTGCGCAGCATTCCGGATGATCCCGTGCTGTGTACCACAGCCATGCGGTCAAAGCCCCGGGTAAACTCAGCCACCGTGGGGTTGTTCATATCGGCGCGAAGCTGCGGCAGGTTAGTTCGCTTCAGTGAGCCTGTGTGGATATCCACCAGCATGTCGCAGTGCCGGATTATGTTCTCGAAAAGCGAGTGGGCAATGCGATCTGCCAGGCTACCATTTGGACTGCCGGGGAAGTGCCGGTTTAAATCGCGGCGGTCTGGTAGGTAACGGCTACCCTGCTGGAATCCCGGTAGGTTCACAATGGGGATGCCCACCACGCTGCCACTTAGTTTTTCCGGATCAAGGTCGTACATTGTCTGGCGGATGATTTCGATGCCGTTAAGCTCGTCACCATGAATGGTGCCTGTCAGGCATAGAGTAGGGCCAGCATTAACGCCATTGACCACCAGTACGGGTGTGGGCTGCGACAAGCCTGCAATCTGAATATTGGATGACCATGCCAAGCGTGTGGATGTGCCGGGCAAAACTTCGCTATCAAGCAAGACCAAATTATTAGCGGGCAGAGGCTCTTTTGCTTCTGATTGGGATGCTTGCGGCACCGGCGCTTCGGCAGCGGGTACGTCGCCTTCCGGAGTTTTGTCTACCACCTGTACTTCATCGCCCGAACTGTCCCCACTAGCCGGGTTCTTCGGCGGCTCTGGAGTCGGTGCCGGGGCAACTTCTTTCAGGTCAATGTTAGGCGCTACCGTTTTTGGTTTGGGTTTAGGCTTCGTCTTTTTGACGGGGGGGGCGTCCTCGGAGGGTGGCGCATTATGGGCGTCTTGCAGAGGCTCCGAACGCTCTACATCTTCAACGTTTTCGTCTTCAGCTAGCTGGGCCAGTAGCGCATCCTGAGTGGGCTGTGTCTTGCCCTTGCTAATATTGCCGGAGGGCTCTGCCAGAGTCATTGAAGGCAACACCAGCAGGAGCGTGCACAAAGTGATTGAGCGGGCGGTCAGCGCTTGCGGCCTGTAAAACAGCATGATTCCTCACAGGTTATTTACGAGGGCCCAAGGATAAAGGCCAGCCGGTGGTCGTGGATATGGCAATAACAAAGGTTTAATGCCATTTTCATGATGTAGCCATTAATAATGCGGCTATGGATAGTATGGTTATGGAGTGTATTCGAACCTTACCCGTTATATCCGACACAAGGAGTTATCTGTATGGACTTTTTGCGAATTATTATTGCCATTCTGTTACCGCCGCTGGGCGTGTTCCTACAAGTGGGCCTTGGGAAACACTTTTGGATCAACATCTTGCTGACTATTTTGGGCTACATTCCCGGCATAGTGCACGCGGTGTACATAATCGCTAAAAAGTAGCCATTGTTGCCACTGGCAGATGCGCGGAGCATTTGCCAGTGGCTATGGCTCAGGTGGTTGGCGTTGCACGCCAGATACCGTCTGTGTGCAAGGCTCGGCCATCGGCCTCTAGCTTCAGCAGGTGCGCTAAGGCGGAGCGGGCAGCAAGTCCGTGAATAGCGGTGGGCACATCGCCGTAAGCCTTGCTGGTGAGGTCTTTCAGGTTTACGGGCGATAGCTTGTCGAGCGCTCGCGCAATCTTGTGTTCTCTGGCCAAGCGGTGGGTGATCAGGTAATCGATGATGGCTTCCGGTTGGCCCATCAAAAAGCCGTGCGCCGGAGCAATGAAGCGGATCGGCTCTGCCAGTAGATCATAGAGAGATTCCAGATAAGCTTTCATGTCGCCGTCGGGTGGGTTTATAACCACCGTTGAGCCTTGCATGATGTGATCTCCTGAAAACAAAAGTTCTTGATCACTTAACAGAAAACATAGGTGGTTGGAGGCATGCCCCGGCGTGTGCAGTGCTTTGAGTGAGCCCGCATCGGTTTCGATAATATCGCCATGTTCAGGCTGTTCATCCGGCGCAAATGCCTGATCTTGCGAAGCGCCTGCGGGTGCCTGCCGCCCGTACACCCGGCAGCCGGTTTTTTCTTTTAAGGCCCGGGTACCGGGGGAGTGGTCCAAATGCGTGTGGGTAACCACGACTGCATCAATTTTGCCACCCGTCACCTCTAGAATCTGTTCGATGTGCCCTTCATGATTTGGGCCTGGATCGAGCACGGTAAAGCGCTCGTGGCCCAGAATATAGGTGTTTGTGCCCGGACCGGTCATCATCCCAGGGTTGGGTGCAGTAAGGCGGATCACGCCCGCGGCAACCTCAACAGGCTCACCGGAAACAACCTCCGCTTTTGTGGTGCCTTCGCCTTCTGGGTCTAGCTTAACGGCCTCATCGTAGGCGGGCGAATCCGGCTCCAAAAACACCGGCTTACCGCGACGGATCGCTGGCCAAGGGTCGCTGGGGTAGGACTCTGGCGGATTGGCCCAGGCGTAGCGCATCAGGGTTTCCACAGAATCAAAATCGCGCAGAACCCGCAGCGTTCTGATGGTGGGTAATGTCATCAAGCGCTTGCCAGCCCGGTGTTCCTCCAGTGCCTGCGCCGGGCTGAGCCACACGTGATCTATGGTTTCCTCGCCATCATGGCTCACCAGCTGGTTCTTGGGCGCTTCGGTTACAAAGAACCGAGTATCAAAGCGCCGGGGAGGACCGGGCGGGGTAACCCAGTGGCTAAGATAGGCCAGCCTGTCTAG
This sequence comes from Marinobacter sp. S6332, assembly GCF_023016045.1. GTDB lineage: Bacteria > Pseudomonadota > Gammaproteobacteria > Pseudomonadales > Oleiphilaceae > Marinobacter. The sequence continues at coordinate 45,109 of NZ_JALKAP010000013.1, forward strand.
CGGAATAGTCAGTTTGTGGCGCTGGCATAGTTCCGCTAGCGAGAGCTCGCATTTGAACACCGCCGTGCGATCTGCATGAACCGCATGATCTCCGGTTATTAGGTGCCTATCTGCATCCACCGCCAGCAGCATGCCAGCCTCTTCAAAGCATTCCCGAACGGCAGCCAGCATATAATCCGCTCCGCCCTCGCTCAGGCTCATGGTATGGCTGATCTCAGTATCCTCTGGCCCCATCGCGTGTTCGCGCCCGTGTGATTCCTTCTGATCTACCGCGCCCCCGGGAAAAACGTAGTAGCCGGGTAAAAAAACGGCGTCCCAGGTGCGTTGCAGCAGTAATATCTCAATGCCACCAGGAGTGTCTCTCACCAGTGCCAGAGTGGCCGCAGGGCGAATATCCGTAGAGCTCTTATTGTTCAAAACCGTAACCTCCGCTTGCCTTTACATCCAACGCAGTTGCCAAACCTAATGCACGAAGGGTGGGTTTAGCGCTAAAGACCTACAACGAAGATAACCGATTTTTGCGTCAAGATCTTGAGGTGAACGCGGCTGTGCTAAAGAGTATCATCCACTGCCGCACCCAAAATTTTGCTACACAGGTATCTCAAGTGGCCCGAATTAAACTTTCCTTCCCAGATGACGTTTTCTGTTTTGAAACCCTTATGCAGGTTCGCACAACAGACATTAACGGCGCGAACCATCTGGGTAACGATGCTCTGGTCTCAATGCTCTCGGAAGCACGCGCCCAGTTTTTGATTGGTTATGATATCCCTGAAAGCGATAGCAGCGGCGAGGGCATTATTGTTACTGATTTAGCCACCATGTATCAGTCTGAATCCTTTTTTCCGGAGATGCTGCGCTTTGAAGTGGGGGTGATGGACTTCAATAAATATGGTGGGGACTTTGTGTTCCGGGTAACCAAAGTAGAGAGTGGCCAGCCCGTTGCTTTGGCAAAGTATGGGTTTGTGTTTTTTGACTACCTGCAAAAGAAGGTGGTGCCCATGCCGGAGAGCTTTCGGTCACGCTTTGCCTGATTCGTTTCCGTTTTTGCGGAGGTGCTTCATGCCGGTTCGGTAGAAGCTGTACGCCATAATGCCGGCAAACAGGTTTCCCACCAATGCACCACTCATCAGCCCATATATGCCGTTGAGTTGGCTACCCAGCCAAAGCAGCGGTAGGAAGCACAGAAACAGCCGCAGGGATGAAACCAGTAGTGCCCGCAAGGCAAGGCCAAGGGCATTGCACACAGACACCATCAGCATGCACACGCCGAGGCCGCTGTAGCTGAGCGGTACGCGAACAAGGTATGCCCCCAGAATTTCCTGTACCTGTTGGTCGCTACTAAACAGATCAGAAACTAGGCCAGAGGCGACTAACCAGAGCAGGCCAATGGCCAGTTGCCATCCCACCACAAAACGCACTGCAATCCGAACTAGCTTGCGGATTTGTTCTATCTCGCCTGCGCCTAGCATGCGGCCGATCATGGGTGGCATGGACATGGTGAGTGCGAGTACCACCACAATGGAGAAAAATTCCAGACGTGTTCCCAGGCCCCAAGCGGCAACTGCGGCTGAGCCGAAGCCAGCGACCATGGCGGTTGCCAGCATGGCAGAGACGGGGGGCATGAGTTGGCTCACCATGGCAGGGGCCATGATGCTATTGAGTTGTTTCAAGGCGCGGCCCAGAGCGAGTTCGCGAAGGTCGAATCTAGCCCAGCCTCGCTTCAGCAGTTTTGGATAGATGAATAGGCAGCCGATTCCGAATGAGGTTACGGTGGCCCAGGCCGCACCGGGAAGTCCCCAGCCGAATACGAAGATATAGAGTGGGTCCAGGGCGATGTTGGCAAGGCTGGTGGCAACCATCATGTAGCCGGGCAGTTTGGTGTCGCCATGGGAGCGGCAAATGCTGTAACCGAAATATAAAAATGCGCCGATCCAGGCGGAGAACAGCCAGGGCACCCAGTAGCTGCGCACCATTGGGAGCAGGGTGTCGTCTGCGCCGAGGGCGGTCATGATGGGGGTTTGGAAAAGCCATAAGATAATGCAGAGCACAAATACCAGTGCACTGCCAACGGTGATGACCAGCCCGCCTAGGCGAAACGCCCTGAGTTCGTCGCCTACCCCGAGTGTGCGTGAAATGATGGCGGTGGTGGCAATGCCCAGCCCTACCTGTAGCCCTATGATGAGTTGGTGCATGGGCAGTGTGAAGCCCAGAGCAGCCAGTGGATCGCGGCCAAGCTGGCCGATAAAGGCGCTGTCTGCGAGCTGGAATGTCATGAGTGAGAGCGCGCCAAACAGCATGGGCCAAGTCATGTTGTAGAGTTGGCGGGGGAGGCTGGCGGTTTGGGTGGTGTTGCTCACGGGTATGGGGTGGTGCCTTGGTGTTGGATTGGGAGTGGGAGTCTAACAGGTTTGTTTTTTTGTTTTGGTGTTAGCCTTCCGGGCGGCAGTGCCTTTACAGACACGCCGTGAACCCATCCATGGGGGCTTGGCATTGCCATCCTTGGCAATGCACAGTCTGTAAAGGCACTGCCGCCCGGAAGGCCTCGTGCCCTGAAACAGCCTGCAGAGCACTCTTCTTTGACAGGCTCAGGCCGGTTCAGCCTGAGTGAAAGGTCGGAATCAAAGAACCTTAAACGCTGCGTCGTAGTCCGGCTCGTCGTGGATTTCGCTGACGAGTTGGCTGTGGATGACTTTGTTGTCTTCATCCAGAACTACCACAGCGCGGGCGCAGAGTCCGGCCAGTGGGCCGTCTTGGATGGCTACGCCGTAGTCCTGCTGGAAGCTGTAGTTGCGGAAGGTTGAGAGGGTAACCACGTTTTTGAGTCCTTCTGCACCACAGAAACGGGCTGCTGCGAAGGGTAGGTCTGCTGAGATAACCAGTACAACGGTGTTGTCTAGACCACTGGCTTTCTCGTTGAATTTACGAGTTGATGCAGCACACACGCCGGTGTCGATGCTGGGGATGATGTTCAGGATTTTGCGTTTGCCAGCCCAGCTTTCGAGTTTTACTTCTTCCAAGCCGCTGTTGGTGAGCGTGAACGGTTGTGCTGTGTCACCTTTCTGCGGAAATTTCCCGCTCAGTTCAATGGGGTTGCCTTCGAGAGTGACTGTGCTCATGAATTGCTCCTTTAGTGATACGGATATGTTCGGTAACAGCTTACTCTGTTTAGTTCATTTTGGATGAGTTTGCATCCCTTCGAACAGTATCAAGGTAACTACCGGCTGGATACCGTTTGCGGTTCGAAGCCAGGAGCGGGGTGGCGTTGAACCAGTAGCAGGTAGCTGCCTAGAGACAAAGCGGCGCAGCAGGCGATGATGGCTGCCATCACTAGTGAGGTGCCGTCATGCAGATGGCCTACGAGTACGCCAGCGCAGGCGGCAATGGCCATCTGGGCAAAGCCGAACAGGGCTGAAGCTGAGCCTGCCATGCGGGGGAAGTTAGCCATGGCACCTGCCATGGTTTGGGGCATCACCATGCCGGTGCCGGCCATAAACAGGGCCTGCGGCAGGATAACAGCCCACACACTGAAGACCTCGGCCAGCGCCAAGGCCACCATTAAGCTGCCTCCTGCAACGGCAATGACCAGCCCGCGCACCAGTATTTGATCTGGCACCAAGCGGCTGCCAAGGCGTATGGCTGCGAGGTTGCCGGTTATATAGCCAACCACGATACCGGCGAAATACAGGCCGAACTGTTGCGGGGGTACTTTAAGGAAATCAATCAGCACGAACGATGAGCCGGAAAGAAACGCAAACAGCCCGGAGAACAGCAAGGCGTTGGTCAGGGTATAACCAAGAAAGCTGATGTCTGTGCCTATGGCGCGGTAGTTTCTTAGCAGGCTGCAGAGTTTCAGTGGCTGACGGTATTCTGGGCGCATGGGCTCAGGTATACCAAAGGCGACCACTACGGCCATGATGAGGGCGTAGCCACCTAGTGCGAGGAATATTGAGTGCCAACCCAGCCCGGCTACCATTAGGCCGCCTAGCGTGGGTGCTACGGCGGGTGCTAATGCCATGATGCTGGCAAGAAGTGCCATGATTTTTGCGGCTTCGCGGGGTGTATAGATATCGCGGATGGCTGCGCGGCCCAGCACCGGCCCGGCGGATCCGCCGAGTGCTTGTAAAAATCGGCAAAGGATCAGGGTTTCGATGTTGCTGGCGAATGCGCAGCCGATGCTGGCGATGGCGAACAACACGAAGCCGCCAATCATGATGGGTTTGCGACCGAAACGGTCCGCTAGAGGGCCACACACCAACTGCGCTATGGCAAAGCCAGCCATGTATAGGCTCAGTGTTAGCTGAACCTGACTGGTACCGGTGCCAAAGTCGCTGCCGATTTGCGGCAGTGCCGGCAAATACATATCGGTGGCCAGCGGCCCGAGAGCGACGGCGGCAGCGAGTAGTATGGTTGTCCATATACTGGTGAGTGCTAGCATCTACTATCCATACCTTGGGGGTGGCGATTGAGGGGGCGAGGCTTCCAAAACACGCTGTGAATATGTCCGTGTACGCTTGGCCACGCCATCCATGGCTCCGCACAGTTTTGGAAGCCTCGCCCCCTCAATCGCAGTCAACTTTGGAGTGGATTCTAGGGGGAGGCTTGCGAAAAAATAACAGGGGCGCTGCTCATAGCATATATGAGCAAAACAGATGGGTTAGTCGTTCAGGCCATTCATGGTGGCGGCTACGGTGTTTATCTGGTTTCTCAGCCAGCGGTGCGCCGGGTCGTTTTGGTTGCGGCGGTGCCACACCATCAGCAGGGTAAAAGGGTTGAAAGTGAAGGGCAGAGGTACCCAGGAAAAATCCCGAAGTAAGTGTTTGCTCATGCGCTCAGGCGCGGTAACCAGCATGTCAGTGCCCCGGAGGAATTCCGGTAGGCCGGAGAAGTTGGATACGGTAATAACGTTACGGCGGGTTAGGCCGCGGGCAGATAAACCGGCTTCCAGGGCGGGCTTTTCTCCGGTGCCGAATACCAATGCTATGTGGTCGGCTTTCAGGTAATCGGTAACTGTTTCCGGCGCTTCTCGCTGGCTTGGGTCGTAAAAAACCACCATGCGGTCGCCCATCAGCCCTCGTTGCATAATGTCGGTGGCTTCCGGGGCGTGGGGGGAGATGATCAGGTCGCAGATGTTTTTGCGCAGCATGTCTGCCGTGGGAATACCGGAGGCAATGACCTGCAGCGTAACGCCAGGCGCTTGTAGGCGCAGGCGCTGCATGAGTTTTGGGAGCAGCATGTCTCGCTCGTAGTCGTTGGCGGCGATGATGAACGAGATTTCGGTGGTTTCTGGCGTGAAGGGTGGGCCAGAGGACAGGGAGTGCAGGTCATCCAGAATCTGGCGAATGTGGGAGCCGGCTTGCACTGCATAGCGCGTGGGTGTGATACCGCGCCCGGACTTAACGAATAGGGGGTCACCCAAAGCTTTCCGGAGCCGGTCCAGAGTATGGCTTACAGCCGACTGGCTAACACCAAGCTTAACGGCCGCCCGCGACACACTGCCCTCATCAAGAACCGTGACAAAGGTATGGAGCGCGCGGATATCAAGATTGAATGTATCAATAAGGTTCATGGGTAGCAGTGTAATCCACAACCGCCGCTGCCGGAACCTAGTGTGATCAATCTGAACGCAAAGCCAGCCACTGTGCGATTTCCAGCCAGCTTTCCCGGGGCGCTTTGCTGCCAGCCAGAATGCCCATGTGCCCGCCGTGGGTTATGCGGAAGGTTTTGTCTGCGGAGCTAACATGATCCATCAAGCTCTTCGCTGCATCCGGTGTCACCATGGTGTCTTCGCTGCCTGCGATGGCCAACAAGTTGGCGCTGAAGTTGTTCAATTGTACTCGATCATCCCCAATCTGAACTGTGCCTCGGGATAACTGGTTGTCGATCCAAATACGAACGACTGCGTCTTGAACCACTCCGCCAGGGTAGGCCACCATACGATCAAGAAAGGCAGAGGTGGTGGCATGGCTGGTTACAAACTCCCGATCTCCCAGCCGGACAATCAGCTCCCAGTAACCCATAAAGCTGCCAATAGGGTTGGTGAGTTTGAAGCCAATGGTGTTGGCCCAACCCGGACTGTGGAACCAATGCGGTCGGAGGTTGTGAAGCTTGAATCCGGTGCGTTTGTGAATTGAGTTGGACACATCGGCCAAGCGCTGATTCAGCAGTCCGAGAATGCCCGAAGCATGGCTGTCGATAGGTGACCCCAGCACGATGGCGTTACGCACATGCTGGTCTTTGCTCAGGGCTGAATAAAACAACGTAAACATGCCGCCCATGCTCCAACCGTGCAGTGATAATTCCTGTTGGCCACTGTGCTCACGCACTCTGTCTAGAGAGGCGGGCAGGAGTTCAGCTACGTATGTGTGGAGGTTGTAATGGCTGTGCGCACGTGTGGGTTTACCCCAGTCAATAAGGTACACCTCAAAACCCTTTGCGCGCAGAAATCTCACCAAACTGCGCTGGGGGAAAAGGTCGTAGATCAGCATGTTTACCGCCAAAGGCGGAACAATAACCACAGGTGTTCGATGACTTTTTCTTTCAACAGGAATCGTTATGTCATCCAGTTCGATGAAATCTTCCTGTAGAGGGGGGTAGTAACGCAGGCTAACCAGCCCATCGGTATGGAGCATTTCGAAAGGCGTTTGTCCTGCCTGCACGAGACTGGAGGCGCGAAATACGCGGTCGAAAGCATTGCCCGCATAGTGCGTTGTTTGCTGCGCCAACTCTGCTGCTTTCTCGGTCGCGGCTTTGATAAAGTCAGGCATTAAAAGAATCCTGGTAAAAAAAGTGAGGCTATCGTGCAGCGTTTGGCTGCGCTATGGCAGTGCTGTCACTTCTGGCTGGCAGTCTGGTCACAATCAGCCACTGCCCATCGCAGGTGGTGATTGGTATGATTGCCCACCATTGGTTAAATAATCACAACAGGAAACCTATGCTCAGCTTCCTACCCGCTCCCGTTATCGGCGTAATCAACTCTATTCTGTTGGCAATCAATACGCTGTTTTGGTGTTTGTTGCTCTATATTCCAGCGCTGTTGAAGCTCATTATCCCCCATAAGGGCTTCCGGGTTCTGTGCACCCGCATCATTATCTGGATTTCGGAATCCTGGGTGGCGTGCAATACCGGCTGGATGAAGCTAACCCATGGTACGCAATGGCAGGTTACCGGCGCGGAAAACTTGCGCCGTGAAAGCTGGTACCTAGTGCTTAGTAATCATCAGAGCTGGGTGGATATTTTTGCCATGCAGCGGGTATTTAACCGTCGTGCGCCTTTTTTGAAGTTCTTTTTGAAGCAGCAGCTTATATGGGTACCGGTTATCGGGCTGGCTTGGTGGGGGTTGGATTTCCCGTTTATGAAGCGGTATACCCGAGAGTATTTGATCAAACACCCGGAGAAACGTGGCGAAGACCTGAAAGCCACCCGCCGTGCCTGCGAGAAGTTTCGTTACACCCCGGTGAGCGTCATGAACTTTGTAGAGGGCACCCGGTTTACCCCGGCAAAACACGAGAAACAAAAATCACGCTACAAGCACCTGCTTACCCCAAAAGCCGGTGGTGCCGCTTTCGTACTGGACACCATGGGCGATTCGATTCAGACGCTGGTTGATGTAACCATTGCCTACCCGGGCGGTGCACCGTCATTCTGGGATTTTATTTGCGGCCGGGTGAAGGAAGTGAAAATGGAAATTCATACCGTGACCATTCCAGAGCACCTTAAGGGCCGGGATTATGCCACTGATGCGGAGCATAGGCGCAACGTGAAGAACTGGCTGACGGAGCAGTGGCAGGCTAAGGATGCCCGCCTAGAGGAAATGCTCCGCCCATAGTTCTTACAAGCGGCGTCAGCTTTTGCTGTCGCCGCTCTCCAGTGCATTCTCCTGCACATCTTCTTTTGCGCCTTCCTTGCCAGGCACTTTCGGCTTTTCATCCGCGTCAACAAGTTTGAAATTGATCTGCCGACGTTCTTCTTCCACGCCTGCAAAGCTCACTTTAACCGCCTGTTCAAGCTGGAAAATGCGTCCGTTTTTGTTGTGAATCAGGCGCAGTGTGATCGGATCGAAGCTGTACTTGCCGTTTAGATCTTTGCAGCTAACAAAGCCTTCGAGACCAGTGGCTTCCAAGCGAACAAAGAATCCTGCTGGAATGGTTCGGCTGATGACACCATCCATAGGTTCATCACTGAGGGTTTTGGCGAAGTCGCTCTTCAGCCAAGTTTCCAGACTATTGGCCGCCTGACGTGCTTTGAACTGGGTGGCCTGAAGTGCCAGCAGTTGCTCGCTGCTCAGTGTCTTCATGGGGGTGTCCCAGAGTGCTGATTTGATCACCCGGTGGACATACAGATCAGAATACTTGCGCAAGGGCGATGTAAACGTGGTGTAGGCATTCAGCCCCATACCTTGATGGGGTGCTGCGGTAAACGTCAGCTCCGCCCGCGCCAATTGGCGCGAAAGAATGGTCTTCACCGGCACGTCCGCTTCCAAGTCTGATGTTTGTATCATCAGCGCTTTGAAGCCTTCCGGTGTGGTGGCATCTATATCCGCCAAGTGCGGCGCATAGCCTTCAATCAGCGCTCGAACATTGTCGGCGCGATCTTCCCGTAGCCCGGGGTGTTGGATGAACAGGCCTGAAGGCTGTTTAGTCAGAAAGTCTGCAGCGCAGCGATTAGCTGCAACCATGCACTCTTCTACCAGACGATGGGCTTCGTTCTGGATGGAAGGTTCGATGGCGCGAATACGTCGGTTTTCATCCAGCCTTAAGCGAAACTCCGGCCGGTCGCCACTCAGCAGAGCGTTCTCGCTGCGCCATTTTCGCAATGCCGTTGCAGCCTGATGTAGCTGGTCCAAACTGTTACAAACTGAGTCTGGCAGTGCTTTTATGTCTTCGTCTTCACGCCCTTCGATCAGGTTTGAGACCAGATCGTAGCTGAGTTTGCCATGTGAACGGATAACGGCCTGATGGAAGCTGTAATCACCCAAGCTGCCGTCGTTGTTGACCTGCAAATCGCACACGAGCGCCAGCCGCTTCACGTCTGGCATGAGTGAGCACAACCGGGTGCTGATGGCGTCTGGCAACATGGGCAGCGGTTCGCCCGGGAAATAAATGGCAGTAGCGCGCTTGAAGGCTTCAAATTCCGCCGCACTTTCCGGCTCAATCACCGCAGACGGATCGGCAATAGCAATCGATAACGCCCAGCCTGTAACGTTTGGCTCTGCCAGCAAAGCGTCGTCCATGTCTTGGGTGGCCGGGCTATCAATAGTCACATAGGCGCGGTCTGTGCGGTCTTCACGATCTGTTTCGAGGGCATCAATGGCTGCCTCGTTCAAGTTATCTGCTTGTTCTGTTACGGCTGTAGGCCAGACGTCTGCCAAATCGAAGGTTGCAAGAGTCAGCGCACGCTCAATACCCGGCTCACCGGCTTTACCGATAACCCGTAGAACCTTGGCTTGGCCTTTCCCATCTTTGATGGGGTGCTTGTGCATGCAGCAGTATAGATAGTCATCTGGCTCTGCGTTCATGCGCTCTTTTGGCGGAATAAAAATCCAGCGATTGATGCCGGGGGTTTCCGGCACCACAAAATGCCCTTTACCTTTTACAAGGTAGCGCCCAACAAAGGTGCTTAGTCGGCTTTCAATGAGCTCGTCTATTAAACCTTGGGTTTTACCTTTTTCAACTTCCAGCTCGGTGACACTAACTCTGTCACCCGGGAGCACTTTTTGCATTTCTTCTGGTGGCAGGAATAGATCCCGCCCTTCATCCAGTGCGACGAATCCGAAGCGGCCGTTGGTGGCTTTAACCGTTCCGGGGAAAACAACTTTGTTTTCCTCAATGTCAGACTTTAGCTGGCGCAGCTGGTTTAGAGCGTCGGCATTGAGCATGAGTTAACCTGACTGAAAAAATGAATGATGGGGCGGAGTATAACGGTTATGGCGGTACGAGTCAGACCTGTTACACAGAGCTTACTTCTGTATTTTCCGGACTGTTGATGCAAACTCGGTTGCGGCCTTCGCTCTTGGCCCGATATAAGGCTTGATCTGAATTTCTCAAAATTTTGCCCATGTCGTCTCCGGGCTTTGAAAAATAGCCGCCAACGCTAACCGTTACCGGTGTGCCTGTTTTGCGGCTTTCTTGCTCAACGTTTTCGCGAATACGTTTGGCGATGTGTTCTAGCGTTGTTGGATCGCATGGGGAGAGCAAAATTACAAATTCATCGCCGCCCCAGCGCCCAGGGTGATCGTATGAACGAAGGGTGGCTTTTAGCCACAAGGCAACCCGGCAGAGAATTTCGTCACCAGCTTGATGGCCTAGTTGATCGTTTATTGACTTGAAGTGGTCAATGTCTAGCCAGATCACACCAAAACCCTTGCCCGATCGCTCTGCCCGATAAATTTCCTCATCCAGAGCTTCATCCAAGCCTCGGCGGTTTTTCAGGCCGGTGAGAGGGTCCACCCGAGCCAGTTCGTGCAATTCATCGGTTCGCTGGGCAACCTTGTTTTCTAATTCCCGAGTAGAGTCACGCAAGCTGACGGTCATTTTTTCAAAGTGATCAACAAGTCGACCGATCTCGTTATCGGGTTTGTCCAGACGCGGTAGGGTAAAGCTCCCGCTCCGAACTTTCTCCACTGCCGCTTCCAGTCCGACAATGGGTTTTACGATGCGCGATTGGATAATGAGGTGGAATACAATTAACGTGATTAGAAGGCTGGCGATAAACACAGCCACCAGAGGCCAAAGGTAGCTTTGTGGCAGCAGAGTGTTGAGGTCTAGCAGGGTGATTTCGAACCAACCAATAGCAGGTAAAAATGCCACGCCTGCCAGATGCTCACGACCTTCTACAGTAACGAAGCCGCTTTCGACATGGCCTGACTTGCCAGCGTTTTTCTTCAATAACTGCAGCATGCCAAGAATTTTCTGTTTATCTTCGGGGGCTTCAAACAGGAGGTCGACGGTATTTTTCTGGCCTTCAGGTTTTACAACACTGGCGAAATCAATGTAATTGCGATCCCGGTAGAGCTGAATGGCGCCGTTGTAGTCGACAAACAGGGTGGTGATGCCTTCCTGATTGATATCGACAATATCTTGCAAAAACGTATCAAGATTCATTCCGGTGCCAACCATACCCACGATCCGCTTGTCAGCATCACGCATGAGAACATCAATCCAAAGCTTAGTGACGCCCAGTTCGGTATCGGGGTTCACGTTCAGATGAAAATCCCGGCCTTCTTCAATTAACTGATAAAACCACGCATCGTCAGGCTTTTCCGAATTCAGAATGTAACGGAACTGCTGGTCTGCAAACTCATTTTTTTCGTTATTGAAGTAGTAGCGGCCGCTGTCTCTGAGCGCTACAAAATAGCTGTTATCACGGAAGTTGGTACGGAAGCTCTCCATCTCGCGGATAGCGTTGGTTTCGAGGGCTTGGTTCTCGGGGTCTTTTGCCCAATTAATCAGCGCGGTAGAGTCGGCCATTTGCCGGGCGAGGCCGATTTCTCGCTCCAGAGATTGTAGTAGGCGAGCGCTATCGTAGCGCACCTGTATCTCTGCCACTTGACGCCCCCAACGTTCAATCAAATCGGCAGATAGCTCTCGGTAGGCCAGCCAAGAGGCGCATGCAGCGACAATGATCAAGCCTGCGGCGAGGCTGAGAAACCGGGTTTTAAGACTCAAGAAGTGCTGGCTCCGTTTTCCGGGGTGTCGGAGTCAATAATAGTGCACTGTCAGCCCCGTGTGTAGAAAACTAGGCCAGAAAACCCTGAAAACCTGTTAAAGGTCATGGCCGGTGCTTTGGGGCACCGGCGGGCTTAGGTTCAGGTGCTCGTACTTTTGGGCTCTAGTCTAGGGTTCAGTTGTGCTCGGAAAAAACCTTGGTTTGCCCGTTATCGTTGAACATCAGCACTTGGTAGTGGTCTTTGCGGTCGCCCATTTCCATACCGGGGGAGCCAGCGGGCATGCCGGGAACAGCTAGGCCTCTGGCCTTTGGCGCGTCGGCGAGAAGCCGCTGAATATCGCTAGCGGGTACGTGGCCTTCAATCACATAGTCACCCACGAAAGCGGTGTGGCAGCTCGCCAGATTGGGGCTAAGTCCAGCTTCCATTTTGACACGGTTCATGTTGTGGGTGTCGGTGACCTCCACATCAAAACCATTGCCTTCCAGATGGTCAACCCAGTCTGTGCAACAACCGCATGTTGGCGATTTATAAACATGAATACTCTGTGCAGCGCCTGCTGCCAGTAGAGGGGTGCTAAAGCCGAGCGCGCCGACCAGAGCCATTCCGAGAATCTGCTTTTTCATGGTTTTTCTCTCTTTAACGTTGTGTTCAATGGTGGCTGTGATCCTGCGCCTGCGCATCACTATCTGTTGACGAAAGCCAGAACCACCACACTGTGGCGGCCATCAGAGCAAGTCCTACGGTATTGACCAGTATTGCTTCCATCAGTTCCGCTCCTCTTTTGGTGCTTGGCCTGACGCTTGGACCGGTTTATGGCTGGTTTTAAACAGGCGCAGCCGGTTGGCGTTGGTAACAACGGTTACTGATGACAGCGACATGGCTGCGCCAGCCAGAATCGGACTCATCAGAATGCCCCAAACCGGATACAACAGGCCAGCGGCAACGGGAATGCCTAGCGTGTTATAAACAAAGGCGCCAAATAGGTTTTGGTGAATGTTTTTTACGGTAGCCCGGGAGATTTCTATGGCATCCGGCACACCGTGCAAAGAGCCGCGCATTAGCGTAATGGCCGCGCTTTCGATGGCGACGTCTGTGCCTGTGCCAATGGCGAAGCCCACATCGGCAGCCGCCAGCGCAGGAGCGTCGTTGATGCCGTCGCCCACCATGGCAACCGTGTAGCCTTTGCCGCGCATTTCATTCACCACATCGGCCTTGTCTTCCGGTAGAACTTCGGCGCGGTAATCGTCGATACCCGTCTTTGCGGCAATGGCTTTGGCGGTGGCGTCTATATCGCCGGTAACCATCATTACCCGTATACCCGCATCGTGTAGGCGCCGAATGGCGGCTTCTGAATCCGCTTTTATAGCATCGGCCACGCCCATAACGCCCAGTAACTCCGTGCTGCGGGCAAGAAACAAGGGCGTGCCGGCTTGCTCGGTGATGGAGTTCTCTGCATCTGCCAGGCTATCCAATGATACGCCTTCGGCCTCCAGCCAGCGGCGGTTACCCAAGCGAATCTTGTCGCCTTCATACTCGCCTGCCACGCCTTTGCCATTCAGTGCTTCAAAGTCAGTCACTTTAAGTGGTTGTGCGCTTTGCTCTTTTGCTTTGTTAACAATGGCTTCCGCAAGCGGGTGCTCGGAGTGCTGCTCCAAGCCTGCAGCTAGCGCCAGAAGCTGTTGTTCATCGCCATTTACCGCATGCACGCTGGTCACCGCCGGGTGACCTTCGGTGATGGTGCCGGTCTTATCAAGAATCACTAAATCCAGTTTACCAGCTGTTTGCAGGGCATCACCCTGACGAATCAGGGCGCCATACTCCGCCGCCTTACCAACACCCACCATCACCGACATAGGCGTAGCTAGCCCTAAAGCACAGGGGCAGGCAATAATCAGTACGGTCGTAGCTGCAACCATCATGTGCACAACCGCGGGCTCAGGGCCAACGTTGTACCAAACCAGCGCAGCGGCGATGGCAATCAACATAACGCTGGGTACGAACACCGATGATATTTTATCTGCCAACCGCCCGATGGCAGGTTTTGAGCCTTGCGCCTTCTTCACCAAATGAATGATCTGAGCCAACGCAGTTTCGCTACCCACCCGCGTGGCCTCATAAACAATTCCGCCGTGGGTATTGAGCGTACCGGCAGAAACATCGTCATCCACGCCCTTGCATACCGGCATGGGCTCACCCGTGAGCATGCTCTCGTCTATACGGGTGCTACCTTCAACAACGCGCCCGTCTACGGGCAAATTCTCACCGGGGCGAACCCGAATGTGGTCGCCTTTGCGCACCTCCTCCACCGGGATATCTTGCTCCTGCCCATCACGGATAACCCGCGCGGTTTTTGCCCGCAAATCCAACAGCCGACGCACAGCCTCGGACGTTTTGCCTTTTGCCCGCAACTCCAAAGCCTGACCCAGATTGATCAAGCCGATAATCATCGCCGAAGCTTCAAAATACACATGCCGAGCCATCTCGGGTAAAGCATCGGGAATACTCACCACCGTGATGGAATACAACCAAGCAGTCCCTGTACCCAGCGCAATAAGCGTATCCATATTGGCATTATGGTGCCGGAAGGCCTTCCAGGCCCCGCTGTAGAAATGCCCACCCGTACCGGCCATAACCGCTAGCGTGAGCAAACCCAAACTCAGCCAAATACCTTGATTCGACTCGGTTACCGTCATGGAGCCAAACCCCATGCCGTAGATCATCATGGCAACGCCCAGCCCCAAGCTAATCGCCATCTTCACCAGTAGAGTTTTATACCGCTTCTTGTCCTCTTCCTGCTTCTTATCATCTGCGGCATCCGCATCTTCAATCACACTGGCGCCGTAACCAGAACTTTCTACGGCCTTAATCAGAGCCTGTGAATCCGACACCCCGGTTGCCGTAGCCGTGTCATCCGCAAGATTCATATGGGCATGGGTAACACCGGGCACCGACTTCAGTGCCTTCTCAATGGTATTTACACAGGAAGCGCAGGTGGCACCGGTAACAGCCAGATGCACCTCATCATCTCCGCGAGCCGGTTTCGGCTTTTCAGGTGCGCTCTCCGGAGGCTTAGCTTGGCCGCCTTCATCTATCGCTTGGTCTAACGGTGCATCAGCGGTGGCAGCCTTGTCAGCTTTGGAAGCGCAGCAACTGGTAGGCTTCTCTGCAGCAGCCACCGGCTCTGCCGGGTACCCCGTCTCAGTCACAACCCGGGCCGCCTCTTTGGCATCGACACCCTCCGGCAAGGACACCGTCTGATCCTCCAGACTAACCTCAACCAAACCCACGTCACCGGTGAGCGGCTCCAGAGCATTACGAATCTTCTTGGCGCAGCCCTGACAAGTCGCGCCGGAAATACTCAGAGTAGGCTTCAACACAGATGCTTCGTTCATAGTGATTTACTCCTCAACCTGCTTTGCGGGAGCCTTGTCATCCCAATGCTCAATCAACCGACAAATGGTGTGACCATCCGGCGTACCGTCGGGCATATCCTGCCAGGCGGCCAATGCTGTTTTCATACGCTTACGCAACTGCTGCAACTCATCAATCTCGCGCTCCACGTCCGCCAGCCGCTGCTGAAACACATCCCGAACCATGGGGCAGGGCGAGTGATGATCATCCGCCTGATCCAAAATCTGCCTAACCTCGGGCAATGAAAACCCCAACTGCCGCGCCTTGCGAGCAAAACGCAAACGGCGAAGATCCTCAGTGTCGTAATGCTGATAATTGTTATCCGGATTCCGAGTAGGTTTGAGCAACCCTTCCCGTGTATAAAAACGCACGGTGTCCGGATTAACCCCAGCAGCAGTAGCAAGTTCTTTAACTTTCATATCCAGCAGCACCGCCAAATTCCAAGGAGCGGCGGTGTGGAAGGCCTGTCCGAAAATGCTCGGAGCCATGGATGGCGGAGAGCAAGCGTACAAGGACGTATTCACAGCGGTTTTCGGACAGGCCTCACACCGTCGCGGCTATCACCGAAGTAGGATAGCTGAGCATATAGAAGATTTAAGGATAGCCTAAAACCTATGACCTACTCACAGGTCAAAGGTTTTCAGGAAGAGGGGCTTTTCGCCCGAAGGAAGGTACCGCAGCTTTTGCACTGATCAGGGGCCATCAACTTAGCCTGCCAGCCAATCTTCACGCCACATGCAGGACAAGCCAGACGCAACTGCAAAATAATAATAGGAGTAACCAAAGCCACAAGCAGAAACCCCAAAGGCCCCCAACTTTCGCCGCTGGAAAGCCCTAGCTGGCTACTGAACACCAGAATAATAACCAGAGCCACAAACGCAAAAATGAAATAATTCCGATTCCAACGCTCCCAGCGGCGAAGCTTGGCATCCTGTTCCGACGTTAAATAACCCGTGGCCATAAAATCTCACCTAAGAATTCAATCACTGCCAACGCAATGGTGGGGATCACAGAAAATAATTACAAACCTCAATCGACCATCGCACACTTTTCAAGCTCACCGCTGGCCAGCGCTTTTTCCAACTCCGCCGCCGGAACAGGGCGGCTGATCAAATACCCCTGAGCTATATTGCAACCCTGACTTTTAAGAAAATCCAACTGCGCTTGAGTTTCCACACCCTCGGCAACCACCCGCAAGCCCAGATTGTGGGCGAGATTAATCACCGCTCGGGTGATCACGGCATCATCGTGGCGCTCAGTCACCTCCGTAATGAACGAACGGTCGATTTTTAGAAGATCCACCGGGAAGTCTTTCAAATACGCCAAAGAAGAATATCCCACACCGAAATCATCAATCGCCAGTTGCACTCCCAAATCATGCAAACGGAACAGCTGATCCCGGTTGTGCTCAATGTTCTGAATGAAAATCTCCTCCGTAAGCTCGACTTCTAAACGATCAGCCGGAATACCCTCGCCATTCAGAGTATCGCGTATGTAATCTACCAAATGCTCATCATCCAACTCCCGCCCAGATAAGTTCACCGCCACTCTAAGGTGTTCAAAAGGTGTGCCCTTCCAGGCAGCTAATTGACGGCAGGCGGCCATAACCACCCAGCGCCCGATATCGGTAATCCGGCCACTTTCCTCTGCTAACGGAATAAACTCTCCCGGCGCTAGAAGGCCCCGACGGGGATGCTGCCAGCGAATCAGCGCCTCGACGCTTTTGACCTTGTTGCTGTTCAGGTTTAGCTGTGGCTGGTAGTGCAGCACAAACTCATTGTTCGCAAGCGCCTGACTCAGGTCCTTTTCCAGTTCAAGACGCATTACCTCCCGCTCCTGCATACCCTCAGTATAGAATTGGTAGGTATTACGGCCTTGATCCTTAGCCCGGTACAGGGCGATATCGGCGTTGCGCAGGAGGGTATCGGCGTCTAGACCGCTCTGGGGATAAACGGCAATGCCTAGGGTTGCGGTAATATTGTGAGTTTCGTTCTCGACTACAAAAGGCATTTCAAAACACTGTTTTATCTGGCCCAGTAAGTGAATGGTATCGTCAATATCCTCCACATACTGTTGGCAGATCATAAACTCGTCACCACCGGAATAGGCTACTGTAATGCGCTCGTCACTGAGTTGGTTCAGGCGTCCGGCAACCTGAGCCAGCAACGCATCACCAAACTGGTGCCCTAGAGAGTCGTTCAGCATCTGAAAGCGGTCGAGATCCAGCATCACAAACGCCACTTGCCGCATCTGGCGATCCGCAATTGTCAGCGCATGGGCCAAGTCTTCCATAAAAAAGCGCCGGTTCGCCAAACCGGTGAGAACATCGGTGGATTCCAGCCGCACCAAGTCTTGTTGCATAGCTTTGCGTTGGGCAATTTCCTCATCCAGCACCCGACGTGTTGCCAGCAAATCCCGATTGCGTTTGAGTGTGAGTTGCAAGAAAAGTGTCGCAAGACTGGCCACCAACCCCGTAAAGACAAGCAAAATGAAAACCCAGCGAGGCCAAGGGCTGGTTTGTTTATTCACCCATGCCGGGGAAGGTTCAAGTGTTATCTGCCAGTCCAGAGTCGGCAGCTCGATTGGTACGGTGTGGGACATGGAGTCACCGGCACTCTCGAAAGCGCTCAGAGCATAGACCTGTGTACCTTTACTTAAAAGTTCGATGCGGAACATTGCCGGTTCCCGGGTTGCCAGCAGTTCGCTAGCCAGTGTTTCCATTCTGAAAACTGCAGCGATAAAACCATTGTTGTCTGGCCCGGCTCCCACCGGCGCATAGATAACAACGCCTTTGCCTCCCTGTCGTAACTCCAGTACATCGGAAATATCGATATCGCCTGAAAGCTTCGCAGCCTCGAGAGCCGTTCTACGTTGTTCGTTGAAGGCAACGTTGAACCCAAGGATTGTGCTATTCAGCGAAGGTGGCTCTATCCAGCGGATAACATTGCTGCGGTCGATCCACTCGATCAGAGAATAAATGCGGTAGTCTTCTAGATAATTGCGGGCATCCTTCCGCCATTGACTTTCCGGGATTGCCGGATCCACTACCATTCGGTCGGCCATCCGTTGGATGGCGCCCGCATGAGCCAGAAACTCACGCTCCAGATTGGCAGCCATGAGCCTGGTTTCGTTTTCGAGGTTGGCTTGGATCTGACCGGTATATTGGTGAATCAAGCCCCAGCGAAGCCCTGCTGCCATGGCGAAAAATAAAAGAAAGATCACCCCTGGAAATATGGGATGCAGCAACCGCTTCACCAAAGGCCCGTGTTTTTGGGGTGATTGTTTCAATACGTGCACCGTTTAACATTAACCTGACGCATTAGTGT
Source organism: Marinobacter sp. S6332 (assembly GCF_023016045.1). Taxonomy (GTDB): domain Bacteria; phylum Pseudomonadota; class Gammaproteobacteria; order Pseudomonadales; family Oleiphilaceae; genus Marinobacter. Next base: position 63,511 of record NZ_JALKAP010000013.1, read on the forward strand.
AACGGCAGCTTGTAACAAATAATAAATCAATTTTCGCTAAAGATATGCCCAGTTGCATTGCAGGTCATGTTCTGGAACTTACTGTGGGGATACCCAGCCGAGGAATCTCTTGCTTCGGGCACTTGTCCATCACCACCGTTAGCCCGGCAGCTTCCGCCCGCGCGGCTCCGGCTTCGTTGATCACACCAATCTGCAGCCAGATAACCGGAATATTGAGTTCTATCGCCTGATCAATTACTGCGTCCGTGCGCTCTGGCGCCAGAAACAGTTCCACCATATCGACCGGTTCCGGCAGCGAGGCAATATCGGCGTACACTGTCTCGCCCAGCACTTTTTGACCGGCGAGGCGGGGGTTAACAGGAATCATCCGGTATCCGTGGTGCTGCATATACTCCATGACCTCGTGAGAGGGCCTGTGGGTTTTCTCGCTGGCGCCTACAAGAGCAATGGTGCGAACGCTTTCAAGAATTGCGCGCATTTGATCGGGTTGATTGCTTGGCATGGTGATGGCCCCTATGGTGCGTTATCGGTATTGAATCAACGGTGCGCCTCAAGACAAACAGACACAGATTCGGCATAGCGTAACGCGTGGGGCTTGTCGATTTCCACTTGCGCCCACTGCACCGCCCCATGCTCCATAACGATATTGAGCACCTCGTGAGTTAGGCGCTCCAGCAGCGCAAAGCGGTTGCCGTCCACGTGACCAATAATCTGCTTGGTAATGGTGCGGTAATTGAGCGCCGCAGTGATCTCGTTGCGGTTAATTGCCTCTGTTGCATCGTAAGTCAGGCATACATTGATGATCACATCCTGCTGATTGTTTATTTCCTCTTCCTTTATGCCTATGTAGGCACGCAGCAGCAAATCCTTTATTTGTACTCTTGCCTTGTGGTCGCAGGAAACCTTTGTCATACCGCCTCCATCAGGCCGTCGCGATTAGCGATTGCCGCTGATCAAATTAAAAAACTCTGTGCGTGTTGCCTGAGACTTCCGGAACTGGCCCAGCATCATCGAGGTTTTCATTTTTGAGTTCTGTTTCTCCACACCACGCATCATCATGCACATGTGTTGGGCTTCGATAACAACGGCGACGCCTTTGGCACCGGTAACGCTCTCAACCGCTTCGGCGATTTGTCGGGTCAGGTTTTCTTGAATCTGCAGGCGACGGGCGTACATATCCACAATGCGTGCAAACTTGGACAAGCCCAAAACACGGCCTTGGGGCAGGTAAGCGATGTGACACTTGCCGATAAAGGGCAGGACGTGGTGCTCGCACATGCTGTAGAGCTCAATGTCTTGCACCACAACCATTTCGTCCATCGTGGATTCAAAGACCGCGTTGTTAACAAGGTCGCTGAGATCCTGCTGGTAGCCTTGGGTAAGGAACTGCATGGCTTTGGCGGCGCGCATGGGGGTATCCTGCAGACCTTCACGGTTGGTGTCTTCACCCAGCCCGTTGATGATGGCGCGGTAGTGCCCCGCGAGGTCGTCAAGGAGTTTGGTCATAGTGATATCCGGTTCTCTTAATGGTGCGGAGGTGGGGTATAAGGGCCAAAGCTTAAGTGAATTTGCCCTTTATCTCTACGATTTACGACTATGTGCACGGAAAAGACCAATCACCAATAGTAGTTTAAAGGCTACTGCTGCGCCGCTCTGGCAGGAGGGGCGGGTTTATTCTAAAGTCGCGGGCTATAAAGGTATTATCGGGGACAGCGCATGGACAAGGACAAACCGGGCAGCCAGGATCAACGAGTCTCTGGTTGCGAGGTGGTTGCACTTGAAGAGTGGCAACAGGGAGGCAAGTGGTTTACCTACGAAGGCCATGCAATATTCAGCCGTATGGCGGGTCAGGGTGAGCCGCTGCTCCTGATACATGGGTTCCCCACGGCAAGTTGGGACTGGAACCGGCTTTGGCCCATGCTGCTCCAGAATAACCATTTGCTGGCTTTGGACATGCTTGGGTTCGGTTTCTCCGACAAGCCCCGTAAGCACGCTTACAGCATTGAAGACCAATCAGACTTGATGCAAGGGTTGCTGGAAGGGCTTGGGCTCAGGTCGGTGCACCTGCTTGTCCATGACTATGGTTGCAGTGTCGCTCAAGAACTTCTGGCCCGTGAGCAGGAAGGGGTTTTGCCCTTCGAGATTGCCAGTGTCTGCTTTTTAAACGGGGCGCTGTTTCCAGAAGTGCACAGTCCCCTAATGATTCAGAAGTTACTGTGCAGCCCCTTGGGTGGGTTGCTCGGTAGGGGGTTGACCCGGCGTAGCTTCGAGCGGAGTTTTTTAAAGCTGTTTGGCAGCAAAAATCGCCCAAGCGATCAAGATACAGACGATTTTTGGCATCTGCTTACCTACAACAATGGCCGCGGCATCCTGCACCAACTCATCCACTTTATGGAGGAACGCCGGTGCCACCGTCACCGCTGGGTGTCGGCGTTGCAGAATGCCAAACAACCCATGTGCCTTATTTCAGGTGTCGCAGACCCGGTATCGGGCGCGGCCACGGCCCGACGATATCAGGAGTTAATTCCCGAGCCCGACGTGGTGCAGTTAAGGAATGTTGGACACTACCCGCACTTTGAGAGCCCTTGGGAGGTGTTTGCCGCCTACAGGGAGTTTCGCAAGCGCCACGCGGGACATTAACTTGCTATGGGTTTTGGGGGATTGTCCGGATCATGAGGCTCTGACGACGGGTGGCTGCTTGCACTGACAACCTGATTTCGCCCCCTTGATTTGGCCTTGTAAAGCGCCTGATCCGCTCTATTCAGCCACACAGACCAGGTTTCGCCTTTACTAACCTCGGCGATACCGGCACTGGCGGTCACTTTAATATTCTCAAGAAACGGCCGGGCGTTGATGCTGGTCAGCAGCTGTTGTGCTAGAAGGTTGCACTCATGCTGGTTGGTTTCAGGCAACACGATCATGAACTCCTCACCGCCGATTCGGAATAGTTTGTCGCTTTCCCGGAGGCGCTTACGCAATCTAAGAACCATCTCTTTAAGCACCTTGTCTCCCGCGAGGTGCCCCCATTGGTCGTTGATGAGTTTGAAGTGATCGAGGTCCAGTAGAATTAGGCTAGACACGCGTTCATAGCGTTCACGCATCTGGATTTGGCTGTTCAGAATATCTGCCAACTGCGATCGGTTGAGGCACCCCGTTAGAGGATCGGTAGTTGCCACACGGCTGAGCTCGTTCTGCAGCTTTCCCACCAGCCAGGCAAAAATCATGGAGAACACACAGGTAAGACCGAGCGAAAAGGTAATGCGCCAGAAATCAGCCTCGGGAAACTTCAGGAAAGAAACCACAGCCATAGTGGTGACAAAAATGATGTTGCTGGCTATGGCCTCCCTTAGAGGCAGCAAAAAAAACAGGGCTGATGCTGCCGGGTAGGCCCAGTATAGACCTGCGTGTCCGTTAATAGCTGTTGAATAGGCGGCACTCGCAACGGCAAGGAGCGGGAATAGCCTGCCTTTCAGGAAATAGGTGTCACGCAGCCACAACAGGGTGATCACAGCAAGCGCGTTAATACAGAAGAGAATCAACAGGCCGGAAAGTAGAAAGTGATGGTGCTGCCATTGCACTACAACCAGCGGAGCCACGGCAATGAATGCCCACAAGTGCAGGTGGTAGACCAGTTGACGTTTGAAACCAAGCACGGCGAAGGTTGGGTTAGTGGATGAGTGGTCGATAGAAGAAAACGTGTTCACAGAACACTCCAGCTAGGTTTTGTTTAGTCGCCCTGCATGTGCAATTGGGCTTGTATTCGAGTTTAGCATGGGTATTCAATTGTTCATCTGAAGTGTTTGTTTATTGGCAGTATTAGTGTTGTTCAGTTGGCCCCTTATGACCACTTCGCTAAAATGCTCTGGCTATTTGATTACCATTCACACTAAACCCTTATGGAAAAACCCTTATGACCGCCATCCACACTCGCGCTCCCGCACTTACTATCCGGGCGGGTCGCCGAACCCTGCAGCGGTTACAGGAAAAGCCCCTAACACCGGATGATGTGCACGTAGTACCCGGAGCTGCCGGTGGCCCTAAGGCTCTCGGTCTTAGTGGTTTGGACAAGGCAATTTTTGGTGACTGGCTACCTCGGGTTGAGCAGGAGCGCTCTTTGATTGGCTCGTCTATTGGTAGCTGGCGGTTTGCGGCGATTGCCTCATCGGACAACCCGAGTGCCCAACTGACCCGGCTAGCGGAGCTCTATACGGCACAGCGATTTGCGAAAGGTGTCAGTGCTGCCGAGGTGACTCGCCAAAGCGCTTTGTTTCTCGATGAGTTAATCGGTGGGCGGGAGGACTACATCCTTGGGCATCCCTGGTATCGTTTGAATGTAGTCGTTGTGCGCAGTTTGGGCATGCTAGAGCCAGATACCCGAGCCCGGCTAACATTTGGTTTGGTGACGGCCATCGGAGCCAACGCTGTCGGTCGGCGGCATCTGGGGCGCTTTATGGAGCGCGGGATACTTCATGACGCAAGATTGAAGGCGCCATTGTCGCCGCTGGCTGACTTTCGCAGCTACGAAGTACCCTTGAGCCGCGAAAACTTGCTGCCTGCTCTGCTTGCATCTGCGTCCATTCCCATGGTGATGTCCGGTGTTCGGGATATTCCGGGCGCCCCGAACGGTATCTATCGAGATGGTGGGCTGTTGGACTACCACCTTGATTTGCCCTACGAGCAGCCGGGCGTGGTTCTATACCCGCACTTCACCGACCGCGTGGTACCTGGGTGGTTTGATAAAACGCTGCCGTGGCGTCGTGGCGATGCAACTCGTTTGCAGGATGTGCTGTTGGTGGCGCCTTCTAGGGACTATCTGGAGCGCCTACCGGACGGCAAGCTGCCAGACCGTAAGGATTTCGAAACCTACTTAGGAAACGACAGCGGTCGGGAGCGCGCATGGCGCAGAGCCATTGCCGAGAGCGAGCGCCTGGGCGACGAGTTTCTTGAATTGCTTGAAACAGGCCGTCTGGTGAATGCTCTTCAACCGTTATGACGGCTGGCCAGCTTGCTGCTTAGGCAGAAGGACGCGCTGATAACTGGCCAGCGCTGCCATAAACGACTAGAAACGTAGCGAAAGCCGTGACCACAACGGAGGGGCCTGCTGGCGTGTCCAAATGCCACGACAGGCTTAGACCACCTGCCACCGCAATAAATCCGAACACGACGGCTAGAGCCGCCATTTGTTCCGGGGTGTTGGCTAAGCGGCGCGCCGTGGCTGCCGGAATAATCAGCAAAGCGGTAATTAGCAGTACACCGACCATCTTCATGGCAACCGCAATCACGAGTGCAAACATCAGCATCAACAGCAGGCGCAGGCGCTCGACGGGTACGCCTTCCACCCGGGCCAACTCTTCGTGGATAGTGCTCATGAGCAAGCCACGCCAAAGAACGGTTAGCAGCGATAGAATCAAAACAGCGCCGCCGTAAATCCATAGCAGGTCGTTGCGGTTCATGGCCAGTAGGTCGCCAAACAAAAGGCCGGTCAGATCGATCCGCACGCTCGGCATAAAGCTGAGTGCAACCAAGCCGATGGCCAGCGCGCTGTGGGCGAGAATGCCTAACAGTGTGTCGGTTGCGAGTGTTTTGTTGCGAGAAAACAACATCAAAGCCATGGCCAAAATTACACTGGTAATGATCACCCCTAGATGCAGTGGAACACTGATCAAAAAGCTTAGGGCTATTCCCAGTAGTGCCGAGTGGGCCAGAGTATCTCCGAAATACGCCATTCTTCGCCACACAACAAAACAGCCCAACGGCCCGGCGATCAGCGCCACACCCAAACCACCAATAAGTGCGCGCCAGAAGAAGTCATTCAGTAGCGTATCAATGATGCTCATGGCGGCACTCCTCATGCCCGGTGGCTAAATGGGATGCATCGGAGCCAACAACGTTGCCGTGCAGGTCGTGACTGTGGTTGTGATGGTGGTGATACACCGCCAGAGACTCGGCTACTGGTCGGCCAAAGGTTTCAATAAACGCTGGGTCGTGCGAGATGTCGGCAGGGTAGCCGCTGCAGCATACGTGTTGGTTCAGGCAAATAACCTTATCGGTGGCCGCCATAACCAAATGCAGGTCGTGGGATATCATGATAACACCACAGTTGAGCTCGTCTCTTAGCTGGCGGATAAGATCGTAAAGCGCTGCCTGGCCGTTGATATCAACGCCCTGAGCTGGCTCATCAAGTACCAGAAGGTCGGGCTTTCGGACCAAGGCTCTCGCCAGTAAAAGTCGTTGTTGCTCGCCCCCAGATAAGTGATGCACCGAGGCTTTGAGTAGATGACTAACTCCGGTTCTTGCCAGTGCAGACTCACACTCCGCAAGCGACTGGCCACTGAGCAACATAAAGCGTTTGACGCTTAGGGGGAGGGTTGATTCCAGACTCAAATGCTGGGGCACATACCCGATAACCAGATCCTGTGCACGCATGATACGACCACTGGTAGATACCTGAATACCCAGAATGGTTTTGATCAACGTGGTTTTACCCGCACCGTTAGGGCCGATGATGGTAATGATGTCGCCCCGGTGCAGCGATAAGTTCACCCGATCAACAACCAAACGGTCGCCAAACCTCACGGTAAGGTCTTCGATGGTAACCAGTGCTTCACTCATGATGCTGGTCCGCCTGACAACCGGGGCATAGACCTGCTACCTCCAGTGTTATTGCTTCGGGTTGAAAGGCTTCAGCACTGGCGGCATTTTCGATGGCGGTGGTTACAGATGATTCCATTAACTCGAGTACGTTGCCGCAGGCGCGGCAGATAAGGAACATTCCAGTGTGATGTTTACCGGCATGGGTGCAGCCAGTAAAAGCATTGAGGGATGCTATCCGATGCACCAGACCGTATTGCTGAAGAAAATCCAGAGCCCGGTAGACCGTTGGTGGCGCAGCGTTATGGCCTTCCGAGGTCAGTTTTGCCAGCACGTCGTAGGCACCGAGGGGCTTGTGGGATTGCCAGATGAGTTCCAGAACCCGTTCGCGCGTGGGCGTTAGGCGGGCATTCTGTTGTTGGCAAATGGCTCTGGCTTCAGCCAGCGCATGACTGACACAAGCATCATGGTTGTGTGGGCGGTACGGGAGCGCGCGGGAAGACATAGTCGGAATCCTGCAAGGTTTGCAACATTATAACATTTGCAGGTGCCCAGATGCCAAGACGGTAAATACTTAGGGCTTAAGCTAAGGACTCGTTGGCAAGGGTTTCCAGATAGTCCAAGTTGGGAATCCAGGCTGTTTCGCCATCAACGTCAACCAGCATTAAATCGGCAGGCCCGTTTTCAGCCTCGAGTTGTTTGATCTGCTCTTGCCCAATTCGAACTTGACTGGGAATGCCCTGAGTAATCAGAGCAATAAAGCGAAGCTTTTTGTTGGCACTAACACTGTTGAGCACAACAATCCGGCCACGGTTTTCACCGGGCACAGTCAAATTGCCACCATTGGCCGCATCGTAGGAGACAACCGGTAAACTCAGCCCCCTCCAATCGAGGAAGCCCGCAAGCCAGTCGGGTGCCCCGGTACCAGCATCGTTGCTGGCATAGTCCACCACCTCGGCAATGGATACGTTAGGCAGTAAAAGCTGTCGCCCGCTCACAGGAATCATGACGCAGGAGAGGGTTTGGCTGTTGTCATTCATTGCTTGTGTCCTCAGGCGGAGCCCCGTTTCTGCCTGCCTTTAAGCAAGCAGGATTCTTCGATGGTTTTAACCAGTTCCCGGGCTAGCTGCTCGGGTGTACCGCAGAAGCTGGCGCAGCCAGTAGCGGCGACAGAATCTGGCATTGAGCTGTTGCCACAACTGGTGCTTTCCTGCACCCAGATTCGGCTTCCATAAGCTTTAAGCAAAGGCGCTGCTATTGCACCATCATTACCCATGCCGGAAAACAGGATTGCATGACAGTGAGCGCCATAATGGTCGGCCGTATTCAGTAGCACCTTATCAATCGAGGGGCTATAAGGCCCGGGCCAAGGTGTGTCCTGTTCTGTTAGAACACCGGTCGTATCAAACTTCCATTCGTGCTCGACTGGCATCAGCACTACATCGCCATTTTTCACCCTATAGTTCTCTTCTGCATGCCGCAGCTTGTAATGGGCATGACGGCCAAGCACCCGGGTGAGCACTTCGGCAAAATTACCATCAATATGCTGGGCGTACACGAAACCGACTGGCAGGCCCGGTGGCAGGCTGTCCAGAAAGGCTTTCACTGCGGCAGGGCCACCAAGCGAAGCACATAATACCCAGATTTCGTCAGCCACAGAGCCGGGGGCTGCCGGTGCGAGCCACTGTGGCAGCTCGGATGATACCGGGCTTTCCGGAACCCGCACTTCAAGTTCTTCGATGCTGGCTTTGGAATCCAGCTGGGCAAGGTCACCCAGTTGCTGCTCCAGCTTGCCCAGTAACCTTCGCTCCCAGCGAAAGTAATTTGTGGTGCCGGAGCTGGGTGCTTGATCCAGCCCGAACAGAACCGGCGCTTCGGTATTATCCAACAGGTAATCAAACAGCGCCGGGTGGTCTGCCTCGTCTTCCAGTGTTACCAACCAGAGCCCGGCTTCCGGAAAGTCGGGGTGGCTCTGCAACCGCTCCGGGTCGCCGGAGAAACAAACATCAAGGCCGAACTTGGCGGCGGCTGCCTGCAGTCGATGCCGCTGCAGGACAATGTCCGACACGATTCCAACTCGAGCCCGACCGCTTTGGCCGGTCATTACTGCTTACCGGTTAGCCGTTCAATGGTCTTCAGCAACTCGGTCTCCTGGAACGGCTTGCCGAGGTATTCATTCACGCCGATAGCCAGTGCCCGTTCACGGTGCTTTTCGCCGGTTCGGGAAGTAATCATACAAATTGGCATATCGCGCAGGTTGTCATCGTGCCTTACGAAGCTGGCAACCTCAAAGCCATCCATACGCGGCATTTCAATATCCAGAAGCATGATGTCCGGCTTGTGATCCTGCAATTGCGCTACAGCATCCAAACCATCTTTTGCGGTGATAACTTCCATACCATTACGTTCAAGTAGGCGCGAGGTAACCTTGCGTACGGTAACCGAGTCGTCCACCACCATGATAACGGTGGGCCGTTCTTCAAAGCGGGCGGACTCCCGAACTTTTTCGAGTTCGGTTAGGCGCTGACGCTCAGACAAGATATCGGAACGAATCATGGCTGGCAGATCAAGAATTACCACCACGTTACCATCACCCAGAATGGTGGCACCGGATACGCCTCGAACAGTACCGAATTGCGGCCCTAGCGATTTAACAACAATTTCTCGACTGCCCATCAGGTTGTCTACCTGAAGTGCCATGGGTTGTTCTGCGCCACGAACCAGAATCACTGGCAGCGGCAAGGCTTGGCCCTGCAGCTTGGGGTGGTGGTCGCTGTTCAGCAGGCTGCCCAAATACTGCAAGCGGTACTCCTGACCTGCGTATTCGTACATGGGAGCATCCGGCTTGTAATATTCCTCAAGCTCGTAGGTGCTAACCCGGACGATACCTTCGATGGTGTTGAGGGGGATGGCGTAGAAGTCTTCACCTGTGGATACCATTAGAGCGCGGTTTACTGAAACGGTGAACGGCAGTCGAACGGTAAATACAGCACCTCTTCCCACCTGCGATTCAATTTCTAGGCTTCCACCGAGCTGTTTGATCTCACTGGCTACCACGTCCATGCCAACGCCGCGGCCGGAAATCTGTGTCACGTTTTGGGCGGTTGAGAAACCGGGTTGTAAGATAAACTGGAGAATCTCACGCTCGGAGAGATCTTCATCCTCCTGCAACAGCCCCTGACGAATAGCCTTGTCCCGGATCACGTTAGAAGGTATGCCAGCACCATCGTCCACCATGCGCAGCACTACATCGCCGCCTTCGCGGGCCAGAGACAAGGTAACTTCGCCTGCTTCTGCTTTACCCTTTTTCTTACGGTCAGCCGGGCTCTCGATACCGTGGTCGATGGCGTTGCGCAACATGTGCTCCAGCGGCGCAATCATACGCTCCAGAATGTTGCGATCCATTTCGCCTTCGGCATTGCGAACATCAAACTCGACTTTTTTGCCCAATTCGCCACTGATCTGACGCACGATTCGACGTAGGCGCGGCACCATGGAGACAAATGGAATCATTCGGGTCTTCATCAGACCTTCCTGAAGCTCGGTATTGATACGAGATTGCTGAACCAGCAGTGTTTCTGTATCCCGAACCCTGTCAGCCAGCGTCTCACGCAAATCCGCAAGGTCTGAGGAGGATTCCGTTAGCGCCCGCGATAACTGCTGGATGGATGAATACCGGTCCATTTCCAGCGGATCGAAGTCGTCTCCGTAATCCGGCCCATGCTCTTTCTCGGCGCTGAACAGAATTTGTGCCTCGGTTTCGATTTCCATCCGGCGCAGCTGTTCCCGCAAACGCTCGATGGTCGCGGCCATTTCATCCAAGGTGTGGCCGAAATCACTGCTTTGCTGTTCCAGTCGGCCACGGGTAATACTGGTTTCACCCGCTAGGTTAACCAGTTCATCCAACAATGGTGCGGATACCCGTATGGTTTCCTGAGCGGCACGCTGAGCATCCGCCGCTCTATCCCGAGCCTTAGCCCGGACAGGCTTGGGTGCAGGTTTAACCTGAACTTCTGGCTGTGCCGGGGTTTGAACCTCAGATGCCGCTTCGGCATCGGGCTCAATAGTTGCTGCATTGGATTCGTAGCGCCCTCGTATATCGGCAACCAGAGCAATAATGCCATCATGATCCTGAGTAATGGCTTGCCATTGACTGTCATCAGGAGCCTGACCGCCCAGATCAATCAAGCGTGTTTCGAAGCTATGAGCTTTGTCACCCAATTGGGAGAGCTGGGATAAACGTGCGCCGCCTTTCAATGTATGGAGTGCGCGCTGTGCTTCCTGATTGAAGTGGCTGTTGGCCGGGTCTTTGCGCCAGTCGGCAAGAAGCTGCTCCAACTGGTCCATGATCTCGCCAGCTTCTTCCAGGAATATCTCTAGAATCTCCGGATCGATGGCGTCTTGATCGGCGCTTGCCTCTTCTTCCTGTGGTGTCTCCAGGCTTTCGGTATCCAGTGCCTGTGCACTGCTGAACGCTGCAAGTAGGTCAGCCTCTGCTACCGGTTCCCTCCCTTGCGCCAGTTCATCAAGCATGGCCCTCAGGTTATCTAGCCCGCGTCCGCTCAGAGTGAGCAGAAGCTTCTGATTGCCCGGGGTCGACATGAGTAGATCGAGTGCGCCTGCCCAGGCTTCCGCCAATTCTGCAATGGGGTCAACATCAGACAGCCGGGCGCCACCCTTTAGAGTGTGCAATTCTTGCTGAAGCTGCCCAGCGCCGTTCATTGTCTGAGGGTCTTCACGCCATTGGTCTAAGCACTCGCTGATGGCGTCATGGATCTCATGACCTTCATCTAAGAAAATGCTGGCGATATCGTTGTGTTCACCTTCATCTTCATCTTTATCTTCGGCGTACGCGTCCGCTGGCGTGATTTCAGGAGAGGCTACAGGGGTCTCGATTTCCTCAGACTCTGCTTCGGTGGGCACAGGTTCGCCACTGAGAATTGCCTCAACCTGATTCACCAAATCGATGGCGGGCGGGCAGGGCTTTTGGGTAGCAACCTGCTCAACCATTTGCGCTAGACGGTCGTGACAGGCAAAAAGTACGTCGTTCATGGCACTGCTGGCTTCTAGCTGGCCTTCGGCCACTTTCTCGAATAGATCCTCGAGCACGTGGGTTAGGTCACCAATGGCTTCAACGCCAGCCATGCGGGCGCCACCCTTCAAGGTGTGAACGTCGCGCTGAAGTTCTGCGGCAACCGAACGATTAGATGGGTCTTCACTCCAGGTGTGCAGAGCACTGCCCGTTGAGTTGATCAGGTCATAGGCCTCTTCAAGGAAGATGCCAATGAGTTCCGGATCCATGTGCGAAAGATCGGTTCCGACCTCTTCCGTATCTGGCGCTTCTGCTTCTTCAAGCTCCAGCAGCGGCGGCAAGATATCTTCAGATTCTACGCTGTCCGGCTCATCGGGTAGCGCCACATCTGTAACTGGCCGCGAGCTGCCAGTGCTATCCATGTAAGCGTGGATTTCACTGATGAGATCCGGCGCAGGGTGAGGCAGCTCCTTGGCATCCAGACTGTCCACCATGGCAGCCAATCGGTCATGACAACGGAATAGAAGGTCTGACAACTCTTCGTTAACGGACAGCCGTTTTTCGGTCAGCCCTTCGAACAGGTTTTCAAGCTCATGGGCCAGATCGCCTACTGCTGAAATATCGGCAAGTCGAGCGCCGCCCTTCAAGGTGTGAAGGTCTCGCTGTAGCAGGCGCAGTATTTCTAGACTGCCGGTAGCTTCGCTCCAGCTTTGCAGGGCTTCCGCCGTGCTGTTGATGAGTTCCCGCGCCTCTTCGAGGAAAATCTCTGCGAGTTCGTCATCTAATTCACTGTCAGAGACGTCGGCATCGCCATCATCTGCCCAGTCGGTTTCAGGTAGAGGTAGGTCGGACGTTGGCTGCGGCTCTTTGCTCGTTTCATCAGCAACAGAGGGATCAAGCTCGTCCATGTCGAAGCTGAGGTCGATTTCTTCCAGATCTTCTGTGAACTCTTGGTCGAAGGCGCTTTTACCTTCGTCGGCTTCGGAGAAAGATGCGGTCAGTGCTTCAAGCTCCGTCACCAGTTCGTCGCCAGATTCGGTAGCCAGCCCTGCGGCAACCTGATCCATCATATTGATCAGGTGCTCGTGGGCGTTGCGCAGGGTCGCGAAGAACTGTTCATCCGGTGCTTCGTTCCGGGCTGCGGTGGCCACGTAAACTTCTTGCAAGGCTTCTGACAACGCTGCGACATCCGGTAGCCCAGCGTCGGAGGCAGCGTCGGTAAGCTGCGTCAGCTCTGCTGTGAGGCGCTGAATCGGATCTTGGTCTTGAGGGTTTTCTGCCCACTGCGCAAGAATAAGATCGGCATCCAGAACAACGTCCAAACCTTCATTGAGGAATAGCTGAACCAGCTGAGAAGGCGCCGGTTGTGTACTACCGCTGGTATCTTCACTGTAGCTGTGGAGTGTTTCGTTGGAGATGCGCTCCAGCTTTTCCAGAAACTCGTCAGTGCCGGGCAACGAGGCTTGGGGTTGCTTGCGTATCTGGGCCAAGCCTTGTGTCAGGAATTCGCAGGCCGTTTCAATCAGTGAAAGCACGTCACGGTCGGCGCGCAGATTTTGCGCGCGGGACTCTTTTACGAAGCGCTCAAGCGGCGCAATAACCGCTGCAATTGGCGCTATGCCTGCCGTATGCGCGCTGCCTTTGAGGGTATGTAATGCCCGTGAAAGGTTATCAGTGTAGGAAACGCTAATCTTGTCACCAGCAGATGCCAGATACTCTTTGAGGGTTTGCAGATGGGTCTCTGTTTCGCTCTCGAAGATATCCAGTAGCACCGGATCGGCAGCTTCATCCTCCTCATAGAGTTCGGCTTCAGTGCCTTCTATTTCAATAGAGCCAGATACACTATCGGCTTCGGCGGCAGGCATGGTGCTGGCATCCGGGATTTCACCGTCCGCAAGCGCTTTCGCCCGCGCTTCCAAACCTGAGGTATCAAACGAAGGCGGCTGATGGTTTTCAAAATCACTGACCAGAGCCGGGAAAACTTCGGTGGCATCTTCCAGCAGACGAGCAATGTCGTCGTTCATGAAGGTACTGCCGTCGATCACACGGTTCAGCAGGTTCTCTACCGACCAGGCAAGCTCTCCCACAACCAGTGCACCGACCATACGGCCGCTGCCTTTGAGCGTATGATAGGCACGGCGGACTTCAGCAAGTGCGCTACGGTCATCGTGCTGACGCAGCAACATGGGCAGGTATTCACGGATGGTGTCCAGAACCTCGCCCGCTTCTTCGACAAAAATCTCCAGAATTTCGTCGTCAATCAAGTCGTCCTGTTGCTCAGAGCGGGAAGCTACTACCGGCTCTGGAGAAGTCTCAACAATGGGCATCTCATGCGGGGTTTCGAAGGTCTCCGGCGTTTCAGCCTGCTCGCCTTCGCTGCGACGGGTTGTTGCCATGGCTTCGCCACGCTCAATCAACTCGGCAACGTCACCCGTGGTTTGGCCATCGCGGAACTCATGAATCAGCGAGGGAATGCGGGCGTTCGCTTCATCGATGTATGAGAACAGATCGTCATTAGGCTTGATGCTTTGATCAATAACTCGGTTCAGCAGATTTTCCACAGACCAGGCGAGCTCGCCTAGGCTGGTAGCGCCAACCAAACGACCACTGCCTTTGAGCGTGTGGTACGCGCGGCGGACTTCGGTCAGTGCCGGACGGTCGTCGTGGTTTTGACGGAGACGCGGGTAAAATTCGTGGATTGTCTCCAGAACTTCTTCGGCTTCCTCTACAAAAATGCCGAGAATTTCGTCGTCCAAAAGTTCTTCATCGGAGCCTTTGGTTTCGAGTTGTTGCGCTGTGCCACTTGCGATGGGCGCATCTTCTTCAGTAATAGGCTCAACTACCGGTATTTCTTCCGCTGCGGGCTCTGTGCCCCAGGTGGGTTCCTCGCCTACCGGGAAGCCAAGGCTTGCAAGGCTCTCTTCCGCGATGCGCAGAATATCTTCGTTATCACTGATGCCTTCTGCCAGTCGCTCAAGGTAGTACTCGATGCTGGTGATTGCATCGGCAAGGGTATCGAGCTGCTTCCAATCCGGAACGTGCCTGTCACTGAGCAGAACGTCTGAAATGTAGCGTTCAGCAGAGGCTAGCATGCTGGCCACGCGCTCCAGTGGCACCAAGCTCAGGCCGCCACGAATGCTGTGAAGCAGGCCGGGAACATGTTCGATTTCCCGAATGTCCCATTGGGAGGCAATAAAGTTGATGACCGCTGACTTTACCTGCTCCAGCGTATTGCGGGATTCCCTCAATAGCGCGCTGCTGGCCTCGCCGAGCTCTCGAGAACCCTGATTGCTTGGCAGGTTATCAATGTTGCTTCCGGAAGATTCCGGTTGCCGGTCACTGTCGAGCCCGGCAAGGCTGGCTTCCACATAAAGCAGAGCGCCGGCTATGTCCATCATGGTGCCGTCGTCGACTAACTCACTCTGAACACTCAGTTTTTCTATAAGCTCGATTTGATCGGTAATAACCTTTCGCGGTATGCCTAAACCCAGCACAGCAAGGGTATTACCCACCTGCACCAAGCCGGGAAGAAGGTCTTCGAGTTCGCTGTTTTGACGCAGCTCTGACCGCACAAACAGGTCTAGCTGGTCTTTAAGTTTTGCAAGTTCTTCGTTGAGCGCACTAACAACAGAGTGAATCGCTTCACGGCCTGGACCGGAGACACGATTTCGGGCAGCGACCACATCATCGTCAGACGGCAGGGCCTCACCTAGTTGGTAGCGGCTGCGCAGATCCCGGACGTTTTCGGAATCCAAATCCCGCGCCCGAGCGACGTAATAAAGTAGGTGCTTGAGCAGGGCATCGGGCGCTGGCTGTGAGAGAATATCTGCGTGCTCGTCGGTAAGGCGGCGGATTTCACTGTCGAGCTCACGCAGCAGGGATTTTACCGCAGCGTTAACCGGATTGGCTTTTGCCTGAAGGGTTTCCACGAAAGCAGCAGCTGCTTTCCAGAGTTCCCCGCGCGGAGTTCTCTGGCACAAGCGAATCAGCCTGTGGATAACCTTTTGCAGGTATACAAACTGGGCGTCGAGGTCTTCTTCGCGAATAATACCCGCAAGCGCAAACTGGTACATTTGCCGAAGCTTGCGAATATGGCCAAGCACCGTGGGGTCCTGCAGCCGTTGCGAGACACTGCTCGCTACCTTCATGCGTGAGGGCGCCAGATCGGGCTTGAACAGAGACGTGTCTGAAAGCAGGGAATCACCGCGTGCTGCCCGCAGATCGTTCAGCAGAGGTAGCAGCACCATGGGAAAATCATCTTGGCTACTGGCCAGATGCTCCAGATACTGTGGAAGCTGCAGAATGGCCTGCATCAGTACCTCAACGGCTTCGTCCACGCTGGTGACGCTGTTATCCAGCACCGCCTGAGTGAGCTTTTCCATTTCTTCGGTCAGCAGAGCCGCACCGTAAAGCTCAACCATCTGCAGGGTGCCATGCACCTGATGGAGATAATTCAGGCAGAAACGCAGGCGTGCCGTGTCGTCACGATTTTCGACATACGCCTCAAGCGCATGCTGACCTTGGGTCAGCGTGTCCTGTATTTCGCCCCGAACCCAGTCGAGGGCGATGCTGTCATGGTGATTGCCCATAACCTCTCCGGTTATTCTTCGTCAGTCTGGCGTTTTATCCACGCCAGTACATGTTCCGAGGGTACCTTTTGAAGACCCGGGGGCTGCCAATCGGTCAGCTCTCCCTGGCCCAGAACCAGTAATCCCCCGGGCGCCAGCCGCTCTGCAAGTCGCCTGACAATGTCCCGCCTGCGCCAGCGACGGAAATAAATCAGCAAGTTCTGGCAGAAAATAATATTCATTCCGTGCATGGGCGCTTTATCCAGATCCAGTACATTCAGTCTGGTAAAGCAGACCCGTTCCCGGATGCTTTCGATAATTTCAACGGTATTCCGCTCGGCCGGGCGGAAGTACCGGGTTTTCATGTTTTCTTCCATGCCCAACAGTTTGCGGGCATTGAACTGGCCGGTCCGGGCCTTTTCAATAACCGGTGTACTTATATCCGAACCGGTTACGCCATACAGCGGTTGCAGCCCTAGTTGCGTCATGCACTCGTTCAGCACCATGGCCAAGGTGTATGGCTCTTCGCCGGATGAGCAACCAACACTCCAGGCCTCAATCGGCCGTTTTCGGAACTGCTCCCTTGGCCGCGTAAGAACGTAGTCGGCAACCAGTCGGAAGGCATCAGGGTCCCGAAAAAAACGGGTTTCCTGCACCGTAAGCCGGTCAACCAGCGTTGACCATTCCCGTATGGCATCCGGCCCTGAGACAATCGTTTCGTAATAGGCTTGATAGCTGCTGCAGCCTATTTCTCGCATTCGGATAGCCAAATTGGTTTCCAGAAACGAGCGGCGCTCTGCAGGCAGCGTCATGCCGGTACGGTGCTCCAGTAGTGCTTGCCACTGGCTGAACTGCGCCTCATCCATTTCAGGAAGACGGCGCAGAAACCAGATGCTCTCGGCAGGTGACGGAGTGTTATGAAGTTCAGACATAAACCGCCATTAGCCTCGGGCTGAAAATCAGCCCACCACCGGAACGTTGCTGTCTTCCTCTTCATCGTGGCCTGCCAGATCTTCTTCTGGCAACGTAAAGCCGGCAACGGAGGACCGAAGCTCGGAAGCCATTTCTGCCAGATTCCCGATAGACTTCGCAGTAGCGTTGGTACCGGACGATGTCTGGGAGGTGATTTCCTGGATAACGTTCATCGTATTGGAAATGTGGGCCGCAGAAGACGACTGCTGGCGTGCCGCGTTGGAGATGTTCTGGATCAGCTCCGCAAGGCTCATGGATACGTTCTCGATTTCTTCGAGAGCGATACCCGCGTCTTGTGCCAGACGTGCACCACGTACCACCTCGGCGGTGGTGTGTTCCATCGAGATAACCGCTTCGTTGGTGTCAGACTGGATCGTCTTAACCAGCGCTTCAATCTGCTTGGTCGCTGCGGAGGAACGTTCCGCAAGACGCTGAACTTCGTCCGCAACGACCGCAAAGCCTCGACCCGCATCACCGGCCATAGAGGCCTGAATCGCAGCGTTAAGAGACAGAATGTTAGTTTGGTCGGCAATGTCGTTGATCAGGGATACGATGTCACCGATTTCCTGAGAGGACTCACCAAGGCGCTTGATACGCTTGGAGGTTTCCTGAATCTGCTCACGAATGTTGTCCATGCCGCGAATGGTGTTCTGTACCACTTCGGCGCCCTTCTTGGCGATAGCAACCGAGCGCTCCGCAACCGCAGAAGACTCAGCAGCGTTAGAGGATACCTGGTCGATGGACACGGCCATTTCGTTAACCGCAGCAGAGGCGCCTGCAATTTCTTGCGCCTGATGCTCGGAAGCGTCTGCCAAGTGCATCGCAGTAGATTGGGTTTCCTGGGCAGCAGAAGCTACACGTACCGCTGTACCACGAATCGCCTGTACCAGCCCGCGCATTTGGTCGATCGCGTAGTTGATGGAGTCAGCGATGGCACCGGTGAAGTCCTCAGTTACCGTGGCCTCAGTGGTAAGGTCACCATCAGCCAGATCGGCCAGTTCGTCGAGCAGTCGCAGGATTGCGTTCTGGTTCTGTTCGTTTTGTTCCTGAGTCGTCGCCAGACGAGCCTGAGCTTCTCGGTACAGGGCTAGACCGATAAACACAACCATCGCAACCATGGCCGCCAGAATAATAAAGGCCAGAGTCGGGCTTACGAGACGCGAGCCACTTTGGGCGCGGAAACTCTCGGCAAGAACAGACAGCTCTGAAAGCAGAATTTCTGAGTTCTGGAAAATGTCGCTGGCCGCAGTACGTACCTTGAAGAGGTCGGGAGAGGCTTCAAGGATGGCGTCTACGTTTTGGGAAATGAACTCGAAAAGCTCATCAACCGCTTCAAGACCATAAATGGCGTCTTCATCATCAACCTTGGAAATGCCCATGTTGGGATTTCCGGTCAGCTGGCCTTCGAGTACCCGGCCAAACAGGCTGGCGTCACGGCCGAAGCGGTCAGCAGCAATGACGGCATCCTCATCACCGGAGAGTACGTTGTTTACCGAGCGCACAATACGCTCTGCAAGCAGTGATTGGCGTTGGGCCAGAGCAATCTGTTCCGCCGGAGCGCCACTATCCAGCAGGATTTGTACGATATCGTCGTACTCCACCTGAAGCTGGGGGATGGTTTCGTTCAGGGTGCGCGCTACTTCGTGCAAGCCCAGCACTGCGTCCCGAGTGGACAGAATGCTATCGGCGTTCTCGCGTACCGTATTCCAGTGCTGTTGAACGCCGCTTCCGCGGGCTATTTCACTGGCTGGCAGGCCGGTTTCCGGGTTGCCTTCAGTCACGTTGGACCAGAGCTGCTGGAACTCATCGCGGGAACGACGCAACTGGTTAAACGCCTCGGCGGTACCGCCAGCAGCTTCAGTCGCGTTTTTCGCGATTTCCTGTGACAGCACCCTGAGTTCAGCGGCGTTGGCGATATATTCCTGATCGTTCTGGCTATCCCTGTTAATGATAAACAGGACCACAACGAGCAGGACGGTGAGTGCGATCAGTGAGGTAATCAGGCCAGCAACAAGCTTGTTGCCCCCCTGACCCATACCGATTCTTCCGGCTCTGTTTTTCATTTTCTGGCTCCCGGCCTCTATCTGGAATTTGGCAAGTTGTTTTTAATTAGGTTTCAGGCAGTCAGGGTGTTTTTCCTGCCACTGTCATCACCCTTACCACTGTGCGACGTCAAGAAAGCGTTCGTCTTCGAGCAGGTCGACGGCGGAGAACACTTTCCAGACTTCTTCATTTCGTTCATAACCGCCTGCGACAAACGGCTGAACGTTTTCAGGCACACCAGTAGGTGCTGCCTTGAAACTGTCGGTTGCAAAGTACTGCATACCCAGTACGGAATCGACGACTAACCCGCTGAAAATATCCCCCTGCTCAATAACAAGAACCCGCCGTTCCCTTTGGTTACGGGAAGAGCGGGGAATGTCAAAGAAGCTGGCGAGATCGACCAGAGGGAGGAGGCGCCCGCGAACGTTGGCAGCCCCCATGAGAAACGGCCGTACTCCCGGAATGTGCGTAAACCGAGGTACGTGCAGTATCTCAGTGACCTCACCCATGGGGGCCACATAGCGCTCGCCTGCGAGAACAAAGCCGATGCCGTTCCAAAGTTCAACGGCTTCTTCCTGTTCGGGTAGGCCAGCGGCCATGGATCGACTACGCCGGGCGATATCCGTCAGAACGGTAAAAGGGGCGGCCTGTGCGGACATGCTTACTCCACAGTTGGGGATCAGCCAATCAGACTGTTGATTGTTTTGATCAGGTCGTCTTCGTTTACCGGCTTAACCAGATACCCTTTGGCGCCTTGACGGGTGCCCCAAACACGGTCGGTTTCCTGATCCTTGGTGGTGACAATAATCACCGGAATGGAAGCCGTTTCCGGAGCCCGGGTTAGCTGGCGGGTCGCCTGAAAGCCGTTAAGGCCGGGCATAACCACGTCCATGAGCACCAGATCTGGAGTCTCAGCGCGGGCCTTGGCAACACCATCTGCGCCGTTGTCGGCTGTAAGCACTTCATGTTTGTGCTTTTCCAGAATGGTGGAGATTTTCTTAACCTCGGTAGGAGAGTCGTCAACAATCAGAATGCGAGCCATTGGTTCCTCGATGGTTCTTTGGTGTCAGCAGGGTTTACTGTGGCGTCACGGGTATGTAGTGACGAATCGTATTGAGCAGCTCATCCTTGCTGAACGGTTTGGTCAGGTACTGGTCAGAGCCGACGATGCGGCCTTTGGCCTTATCGAACAGTCCGTCCTTACTGGACAGCATGATAACGGGCGTCTTTTTAAATGAGGAATTGTTCTTGATGAGCGCACAGGTTTGGTAGCCGTCCAGGCGGGGCATCATGATATCCACAAATATGATGTCCGGCTGCGAATCGGCAATCTTTGCCAGAGCATCAAAACCGTCTGTCGCGGTGATAACCTCACAGCCAACCTTTTTTAGGAGGGTTTCTGCGGTGCGACGGATGGTTTTGCTATCGTCGATCACCATGATCTTCAAGTTCTCGAAGTTGTCATCCATTGTCCAGGTGCCTTGCGCTCAGCGACTGTCATTGTTTTCAAACGAGGGTTTTAACATAAACCTTAAGGTTCTTCTGTAAACCCCGTCCATTTATAGATTATTGATGGCCTGATAAAAAGTATTACTTTGTGACCAAATGTACTTTTGCCTGCAGCATCACGTAATTTACTAGAGATTTCTCGGGATGCATTCACGGCTCGGGTACAATACCATCTGATTTCCTAGCATAGCACTTATTGTCCGGTTCGCTCTGCAGACCGGTTCTGTTTTTTCACTCCTCAGGAGCTCAAGGGCACTATGACAGTTCGACTCGGGATAGTGATGGATCCGATTCAGGATATCCACTTCAAAAAAGACAGCTCTTTGGCGATGCTACTGGCAGCGCAAAACCGTGGCTGGGAAATCGAATACATGGAGTTGCCGGATCTCTACATGGAAGGCGGCAAGGCCATGGCCTACACGCGCAGTTTAACGGTTCGAAAGGACCCAGAGGACTGGTACAGCTTTGGTGCTGACAGAGACCGCGCGCTCGGCGATCTCGATGTTATCTTGATGCGCAAGGATCCGCCCGTAGATCGTGAATTTTTGATTGCCACCTATATTCTTGAGTCTGCTGAGCAACAAGGCGCGTTGGTAGTCAACCCGGCGGCCACGCTGCGAGACTGCAACGAGAAGCTGTTTGCTACGCAGTTCGAGGATTTGACCCCACCTTTGCTGGTAAGCCGCTCATCGAAGCGTTTCCGGGAGTTTTACGCGAAGCATGGCGACATTATTATGAAGCCAGTGGACGGCATGGGTGGTCAGTCCATTTTTCGCGTCAAGGAGAATGACTTCAATTTGGGTGTGATTATTGAAACCCTCACCAACAATGGTGAGTATCAGGCCATGGCCCAGAAGTTCATTCCGGAAATCAGCGACGGTGACAAACGGATTTTGATGATTGAGGGCGAGGCAGTGCCTTATTCCCTTGCGCGAATTCCTTCGCAAGGCGAAAATCGCGGCAATCTTGCGGCCGGTGGCCGGGGTGAAGGTCGTGAGCTGACAGACCGCGACCGCGAGATCTGTACGCGGGTAGCGCCGGTTATCAAGGAGAAAGGTTTGATGTTTGTTGGGCTGGACGTGATTGGCGATTATCTGACCGAAATTAACGTGACCAGTCCGACCTGTATCCGGGAGTTGGACGATACTTTTGGAACAGACATCGGGAGCATGTTGATGGACGCCGTTGAGAAGCGTCTTAACCAGAACTGACGGGAATACCATGGAACAGGGCCAACGACAGAGACGGGCGCACTGATGGCGGTGCAGGTAAGCGAATTCGATAGGTTTTCCTTCACGTTGTTTATGGCGCTAGTGGTGCATGCGGTTGTGGTGCTGGGAATTACCTTTGCGCCTGAATCGCCGCGCTCATCTGCCCAGACCATGGAGATTACCCTGTCGCAGTTTGATGACGAACAGGCACCGGAGAAGGCCGACTTTCTGGCGCAGACCAATCAGCAGGGTAGTGGCACGGAAGAAGAGGCGCTGGAGATGACCACGCCGCAACCCTCTGAGATCAGCCAGCCTGAGGTTGCGCAAGTGCAACCGGAACCAAGGGCACAGGTTGAGCCAGTACGCCGTCAGGAGCGGGCGGTTGTGCAGACCGAGAGTCGTTCAAGCCGACAGGTTCAGCAACCCGAACAGTCCGCCGAACCGGAAGATGAGCCTCTGCCGGTAAGGGAAAAGAAAAGCTTGATGGATCGTAGTCTGGAGATCGCCAGTCTTGAGGCCCGCTTTGATGCACAGCAACAAGCCTACGCCCGAAAACCCAGGGTTATGCGGGTAACGGCCGCCTCCACCTTAAAGTCCACCAATGCATGGTATGTGCAGAACTGGGTGAGTAAGGTGACGCGGGTTGGCAATATAAACTATCCCACTGAAGCTCGCCGTGCGGGAGTTTATGGCACCTTGCGCATGCTAGTCTCCATGCAGAAAGATGGCTCCATCAAGGAAGTAGCTATTCTGCAATCGTCAGGAAGCACTCTGCTCGACGATGCGGCGATTCGGATTGTCAGGATGGCGGCACCCTTCGCACCCTTTCCTGACGACATGAAAAAAGACGTGGACGAACTGGAAATCATACGTACTTGGTCTTTCCAGCAACGGGGACTCTCATCCGGATGACGGCATCAAAACACTCTCCACACAGCCTTAAACACCACTTTCTGGTGGCCTCGCCCTATCTCGCCGACCCCCGATTTCATGGGGCGGTTGTTTACCTGTGCGAACATTCAGATGATGGCGCGCTTGGTTTAATGATCAACCAGCCTCTGGATATTCACTTGGGGGAAATTCTGGAGCAGCTTGACCTTCAAGGTGGCGAGCTCGATCTACCGGTGTTTAGCGGTGGCCCGGTTGAGCAAGAGCGGGGTTTTGTTCTGCACCCACCGGGCGCCAGTTGGCAGAGCACGGCCGAGGTGGCCAACGACGTTATGCTGACCACATCCCGCGATATACTTGCAGGTATTGGACGAAACGAAGGCCCGCAAGAGTTTTTGATGGCGCTGGGGTATTCCGGTTGGGGAGAAGGGCAGTTGGAAGAAGAGCTGGGCAGCAATGCCTGGTTGGTTTGCCCGGCAAACACCGAGATTTTGTTTCGAACGCCTTGGGCTGATCGTTACAAAGCGGTTCTGGACCTGATTGGCATCGACCTTAACCAGCTTAGCGAAACGGTGGGGCATGCCTAAGGTCGGCCAACGCAGTGTAATGGCATTCGACTTCGGCCTGCGCCGCATTGGTGTGGCTACCGGGCAAGAACTGCTTGGTACAGGTCAGCCTCTAGCCATGATTCCTGCCGATAACGGAACCCCTGATTGGAGCCAGCTTGAGAAGCTGCTGGTGGAGTGGCGGCCGGATCTGGTGTTGGTGGGCTTGCCCCTGAATATGGACGACACCGAGAACGACATGTGCGGTCGTGCCCGCAAGTTTGGTAAGCGCCTGCACGGCCGCTTTCACGTTCCAGTAGAAATGGTAGACGAGCGCCTGACCAGCTACGAGGCCAAAGGCCAAGTGATGGCTGCCGGTGGTAGCCGGGATTATGGTCGCCACGGAGTGGACGACCGCGCAGCAGTGCTGATACTGGAAACCTGGTGTCGGCTGCAAAGTGAATAACACAGTGAGGATGGAATGAGCGCATTGCTTGATGTAGACCAGCTGATGGATAAGTTGGAAGCGGGGCTGCGTGGCCTGCTTAATGAGCGAGGTATTGAGTCACCGGTGCTTATTGGTATTCGCACGGGTGGTGTCTGGGTCGCGGACATTATTGGTAAGCGCTTGGGAATAGAAGAACCGTTCGGCGAGTTGGATATTTCCTTCTATCGGGATGATTTCAGCCGAATTGGCTTGAACCCGAAAGTGACGCCCTCAAGCCTGCCTTTCGATACCGAAGGCCGGGACATTATTCTAGTTGACGATGTCATCATGAGCGGCCGCACTATAAGGGCTGCGATGAATGAGCTGTTCGATTATGGTCGCCCAGCCAGTATCATACTCGCCACTTTGATCGATCTAGGTGCCCGTGAACTGCCTATTCAGCCTGATGTGGCCGGGCAGTCACTGACCTTGGGTATGCAGCAGCGTGTGAAGCTGCGTGGCCCAGACCCGCTCCGGATAGAGCTTCAGGAAACCGAGCAGTAAACCCCCGAACTCGATAGCAGGCAAATCATGACCGCAAATGCAGCTTCCCCTAATCACTTACAGCTAACCCGGGATGGCCAATTGCGGCATTTCCTGACTCTGGACGGTTTGAACAGGGAGCTGCTGACCGACATACTCGATACCGCCGACTCTTTTATCGAAGTTGGCGAGCGAAGCATCAAGAAGGTGCCTCTTCTACGAGGCCGTACAGTGGTCAACTTGTTCTTTGAGGCCAGCACCCGCACGCGCAGCACATTTGAGCTTGCTGCCAAGCGGCTCTCGGCAGACGTACTCAACCTCGACATTAATACCTCGGCCACCTCTAAAGGCGAATCGCTTTCAGACACGCTTCTCAACCTTGAGGCCATGGCTAGCGACATGTTCGTAGTGCGCCATGCCCAAAGCGGAGCCCCGCACTTTATTGCCCAAAGTGTGACCCCCGGGGTCGCCATTATCAACGCGGGCGATGGTCGCCATGCACACCCCACTCAGGCCATGCTGGATATGTTGACCATCCGGCAACACAAAGGCGGCTTTGAAGGCTTAAAAGTCGCCATAGTGGGGGATATTTTACACTCTCGGGTGGCTCGCTCCCAGATACGCGCCCTGAATGAACTGGGCGCCGAGCAAATACGAGTTATTGCGCCCGGAACCCTCCTGCCAAGAGATGTCGAAAGCCTCGGCTGCACCGTGGAATACGATATGGCCAAGGGTATGAAGGATCTGGATGTCGTTATCATGCTGCGCCTGCAAAAGGAGCGCATGGAGGGGGCGCTACTGCCTAGCGAGCGGGAGTTTTACCGGCTTTATGGTTTGAGCCAAGACAAGTTGGCGCTGGCGCACCCAGAATGCATTGTGATGCACCCAGGGCCGATCAACCGAGGTGTAGAGATTGAATCAGCGGTCGCGGATGGCCCGCAATCGGTTATTTTGAATCAAGTAACTAATGGCATAGCTATCCGCATGGCGGTGATGTCCATGGCGATGGGTGGGCAGGTCGCCGAGCGCCAGCAAAAATTGAACGAATTGAACGAGTTGAATGAGAGAGGTCTGGCATGAGCGGCAACACAATATCCTCCAGCGCCAGTCTTAAAATTACCGGTGGCCGATTACTTGATGGCCATCGTAGTGAAACCCCGAATCGCGCTTTGTTGATACGAAACGGACGCATTGCCGCTACCGGGGAGGCGGCTGAAGCAGCCGGCGCTGACCAAACGTTTGATGCCAAGGGCTGCGTGATTACTCCGGGATTTGTTGATTTGTATTGCAACCTGCGCGAGCCGGGTAACGGCCAAAAGGGCAATATAGTTTCAGAAACCCGGGCAGCTGCCCGAGGTGGCTTTACTACCGTCTGTGCGTCGCCAGAAACCTCTCCCGTTAATGACTCCCGGGCCGTTACCCACTTGATCCAAGATGGTGCCGATGCTGGCTCTCCTATCCGTGTTTTGCCCGTAGGTGCGTTAACTCGAGGCTTGGAGGGCGAGATGCTCAGCGACATGGCTGGCCTAACCGCGGCTGGCTGTATTGCCTTAGGCAATGGCTCCCGTGGCGTACGCAATGCCCGAGTGCTTCGCCGTTGTATGGCCTACGCCCAAACGTTTGGACTGACCGTGATGCTGCGCCCGGAAAACCAGTCCTTGGCCGCAGACGGCTATGCCCACGATGGTCTGGTAACGGCTCGTCTTGGCTTGCTGGGTATTCCGGAAGTGGCAGAAACCGCATCCGTGATGGAAATGCTGCTGCTTGCGGAAGAAACCGGTGTGAAATTACATCTGAGCCAGCTTTCCTGCGGGCGCAGTGTAGAAATGGTTGCCGACGCGCGACGCCGGGGGATTGCCGTAACCGCAGACGTGGCCATGCACCAGCTTGTGTTTACAGAAGACGCCTTGGCAGGTTTTGACAGCCGCTTTCATTTGCGCCCGCCTCTGCGTTCAGAGGCCGACCGAAAGGCATTGGTAGCAGGGGTTCGCGAAGGGGTAATTGATGCCATTGTAAGCCAGCACCTGCCCCATGAGAGTGCTGCCAAACAGGCGCCATTACCAGACACAGAGCCAGGCCTTTCCAGCATCGAAAGCGTATTGTCGTTGGGCCTTGGGCTTGTTAAGCGGGGCGAGTTAACTCTTGCTGAGCTGGTTCGCGGGCTAACATCCGGCCCGGCATCGGTCATCGGCTTACCTGCCTCGATCAGCCAAGATGAGATAGCCGACCTGTGTGTATTCGATCCAGACGCTAATTGGACGCCAAGTAGCCAGTCTTTAGTCTCGGCGGGGCATCATGCGCCTGTACTTGGCCAACCGTTGCCCGGAGTGGTTAGGCTTACGTTGGCCGAGGGCCGAGAGGCGTGGGGCGGAGCTTAAAAACCATACAGCCCGCATAGAAATGCGGCAGGGGTTGGCTAACCTCTGTCGACACCATCACATAATCCAAAGTTTTGCTCAAAAAGCCCTTGAGGGAGGGCACCTGTGCCAACGTATTCTTGCGCTTGCCAGCATACTGTTGGCTCAATAGATGCGGCCTTGCTTATACAGCGACACGCACTCTGGCCAAACAATAATAGCTCAGGAGTTATCCCTTGAAATCAGTAACCTTCCCGAAGCGGGTGGCCTTGGCAGCCACTCTGTGCGCTAGCCTCATCCTGCCTTCACTTGGACACGCCCAGACAAACGCGAATAACAGTGGCGATGTTCTCGAAAGAAGCTTCTGTGTGTTTGATCCAGTCGGGGCCAATGGACCGCTATTCGCAATCACCAAGACCTTTCAGCCCGTTGCCCTTAAAAACGGTATCAAGCTAAACCTGAGCGCTTACACTGACGAAAAAGTTGCTGCTGAAGACTTTAAAGCTGGTCAGTGTGATGTGGTGTTGCTTACTGGTACTCGCGCTCGTGAATTCAATAAGTTCACCGGCAGTTTGGAAGCTATGGGCGCCGTACCGGGCGAAGAGGAGATGCGGCTGCTTTACAATACGCTTAGCCAACCCAACGCTCGCCCTCTGCTGAAAGAGGGGCCTTATGAAGTGGCCGGTGTGTTCCCGGCTGGTGCTATTTACCTTCACCTTCGTGATCGCTCCATTAACTCTGTTGAAAAGCTGCAAGGTAAGCGCGTAGCAACATTGGACTTCGATGAGGCGTCAGTTCGCATGGTTCGCCATGTAGGTGCGTCAGTGGTCGGCTCCAACTCCGCCAACTTTGCGGGCAAGTTCAATAACGGCAGTGTGGATGTCGCCTACGCGCCAGCCGTAGCCTATTCTCCGTTAGAATTGTACAAGGGCGTTGAGCCAAACGGTGGAGTGCTGAAGTACGCACTGGCATACATGAACTTCCAAGTCATTATCCACAGCGATCGCTTCCCTGACTCAGTGGGCCAGATGGTGCAGGATGAGGCGATCAAGCGCCTAGACGAAGCCTACGAAATTATTGCTCAGGCGGAAGCCGAGATGCCTGAAAACGTATGGATGACTCTGCCGCAGGAAGTGACTGCCGAGTACGACAAGATGCTGCGTAATGTGCGCCTGTCGCTGCTTGAAGATGGCGTGTACGACGAACGCGCAATTAAACTGATGAAAGCCATTCGCTGCCGCGTGGATGCCACCCGGTCAGAGTGCGCTTCCTGATAATTTATTGCCACTGAACCGCCCCTCTTCAACAAAGTGGGAGGGGCTATTCAGGCAGATTATTGGGTGCGCACTAGGCTGAGCGGAGTGCGTCTTTAAAAGCTTTGCCTGCTTTGAAGCCGACAGTTTTACTGGCGGGAATATGGATGGAGGCCCCGGTTTGGGGATTTCTACCCTCGCGAGCTTCACGGGTGCGGATATTGAATGTGCCGAAGCCGATCAGGGTTGTGTCCTCTCCTCTGCTAGCGGCAGCTGAAATCTGGTCAGCAAAAGCGGTAATTACTTCGGCGGCTTTTTCTCTTGTTAGGCCAGTGCGTTCAGCGATAGCTGCCGCGAGTTCGGGTTTGCGCATCGAGTATCCCTTTTGTTTTTGTTCGTCGGAACCGTCGCCCAACCGGCCTACGGTTGCTTGAATCTATAGCGGCTTGCGGCTCTTTGTGCAAATCGGCGTGTGGGTTAAAACTGTGTGCATAAGCGTCATTTGCGGCGCCAGTCTCAAAAAGCGCGAACGCTGTAGGCCATAATGCGCGGCTGACAGCGGATTCAGAATAACAATGCAAAACGTTCAAAAGGTTCAGAAACCATGATGCAAACCACCGGCATTTCATATTCAGAGACGTCCGTCCGGGACTGTTCACGCTCGTCGTCTTTCGGGCAAAGGTTGAAGCATTCGGCCTCTCGTCTCAAAGGGGTTGCAGTCGCTCTTACCCTCGGGTCGCTGCTGTCGGGATGTGGTGTTGTGAATCACATGATTTATAAAACCACCGGCGATGTAATGCAGGGTTTTTCTCGCGACCACACGATTCCCTATCTGATGGCTAGCGGTGATCTGGCTATGGGTTGTGCCATGAGCGAGGCTACCGCTCCATTGTTAATGTCTTTCGGCAGGGTAACTAATGAACCAGATCAGCTGGCTGTTATGCTCTATCTTTCGGCTGGTGGTTGTGCCGAAGAAGAAGGTCGTGAGCACGAGCTAGCGGCACTGGCTGCCATGTACGAAAGAAAAGGTAATGCAGCAGAGGACGCCATCATCCGCCAAAAGCGGGCTTATTCTCTGGCCGCCAAGCGTTATTTGAAGGGTTGGCAGCATCACAACACCTATTACGGTGAGCCCGGCACCGGAGAGTGCCCGGACTTTGACGATGATATGGATGAGTTTATCTACTTTGCAGGTTTGCTCGCAGGTTTGCAGGCGCTTAACTCAGAGATCCAATCAACCTCCTCCATCGGTGTTCCCAAGAACGTAGGCTCTATTGTAGCCCGGGCCACCGGCTGTCTTGAAAGTGAGAAGTGGTGGGGCGCCCCGATGGCCTTGAAAGCGACCGTTTGGGCAATGATTCCCGGTGCGCAACCAGAAGGTGAGGATGCCTTTGAGCGCCTCGCCATGACTGATCGTCAGGGTGAAGGGGCAGGCGTGCGCCTTAGCCATGTATTCCACGCAATTGCCGCCACAAACAAGGGCGATGAAGCAATGGTGAAGTCGGTGGTTCGCCAACACGCCGAGTCCCTCAAAGAGCAGCCTTCCAATGATGAGTGGGCGTTTGTCGATGCTATGGCGACCAACATGATTATCGCAATCTCCGACCGCCTATGGGTGGAGAATACCGGTCATCGTACGCCGCTAGGCCAGCTTGGCACCTTCTGGGATGACCAGAAGGCAGAGGTTGAGACCATGGACTTGGATGGTCTGCTGTAACCCGTTAACGTTCCAGAGTGTAGAGTCATGTCTAAGGGTAGTTTTCGTCGTAACGGGCTGGAGTGGTTCTCATCACTGCCTGCTTGCCTGCTATTGCTGTCTGTGGTGCTTTTTTCCACAAGCAGCGATATTCACAACCAGATGCTGCGTGGTGGTGAGCAGCTTTGGAGCGGCTACTACAAGCTACGCATGGACCCGGCTGCACCAACCTGTAATCCAAATCGGGATATTGAAGCTGCGGTGGCCCATGAGCTGGCTCAAAAACCAGCAGCTGACGACCCCATGGCAGCTCTCTTGGGCGCCCAAGACAAAGACCCTGCCGATGTTCGCCTCGCGATTGAGCGCTCTGTAGCCGAGTGCAAGGCCGCGTTCCAAAGTTACGAGAGCCTTCAAGGCCAGCTTACTCCCGGTGTAAAAGCGTATCGTGCGATAGAGCTGTTTATTGCCGATCTCATTGCCTTTGGGCTCGTCTCTCAACGCTACATTTTGGTGATCTTGGTTATGCTGTGTGCTGCCACAGCAACGCTCACACGCCACCATATTGCTATGCGCGCCATGGAAACCCGTTTGGACTATACGGTTTCTCTAACGCTTCAAACCGTTGCCAACGCAATGCTGTTGGGGTCCAGCCTGATATTCCGCCAGTCCAGTGTGGGCTCAGACGTATCGATATCTTCCGAAGATCTGCTACTGCATAATTTTTGGGTTGTGGGGTTTGCCTGCCTCACATTGGCCAGCCTCTATAGGCTGATCCGCGCACCCTCAGGTCTTGCCCCGGGTGGGCAGTTGAACAAAGCGTTTCTTGCGGTGCCGCTGTATACCGTGATGTGTCTCATATCGGGAACCTACTTCGCATTGATTGGCCATGCCTCGGGCATTGGTATCTATCTCGGTAAAATGATGGAGTTGGCAGACATGTTCCTTAATGTGGGGCTCTATGTTTGGGTAGGCATGATGCTTAAACAAACACGTCTGGCGACGCTGGTGTTTAACCTATTCCGGCCCTGGCGTATGCCGCCGGAAATGCTCGCTGTTGTTGCGGTGCTTGTGGCCGCCGTTCCTACCGCCTATACCGGCGCCTCCGGGATTTTTGTAATTGCTGCAGGCGCAGTGATTTACAGCGAATTACGCGCTGCCGGTGCGCGTCGTCAGCTTGCGCTTGCGGCCACAGCCATGTCGGGCTCTTTGGGTGTGGTGTTGCGCCCTTGTTTGCTGGTTGTCGTTATTGCCTACCTCAACCGTGAAGTGACCACAGACGACCTGTTCGGGTGGGGGATATGGGTGTTCGTGTTGACCGCGGTCATGTTTAGCACGGTTGCGCTCACGGTAAACCGCCAGAGTAAATTTAATCTGGCGCCAGCGGCTGAGGCCATGCCCGCGACACTTCAAGCGTTGCGGTCGCTGGTTCCTTATGTACTGGTGATTGTGGGCGTTGTTTTGCTCTACCGTTTTGCTTTAGATGTGCGTATGGACGAGTTTTCGGCACCGCGCCTACTGCCGGTGATTATGTTGTCCATACTGCTGTATGAGCACATTAGCTTTAAGAACAACAAGGGCAGCGCCTCCGGCGAGATTAACCATCAAGGGTTAGAGCGCAGTGTGCGTGGTGCCACCAATGACACCACAGCGGAAATTGGTGCCTTGCTATTATTGTTAGGCCTGTCGGTTAGCATCGGTGGTGTGATTGAGCGCTCTGAGATCATGCAGGCATTTCCTCAGGCATTCGACAGCGCATGGTCTGCCATGTTGTTAATGGTGGTTATTCTGGTGATTCTCGGGATGATTATGGACGCCTTCGGTGCCGTCATCCTTGTGACCGCAACAGTAGCGACCATCGCTTATTCCAGCGGCATTCACCCTATTCACTTCTGGATGGTTACGCTGGTGGCTTTTGAGTTGGGTTACCTGAGCCCACCGGTCGCGCTCAACCACCTGTTAACGCGACAGGTAGTGGGTGAAGCCGAGGTTCTAGCTGCCCAGCAGGAAACCGGCACCTTCTACGAACGCCACGAGCGCATCATTATGCCGCTGATCGCTATGGGTATTTCGCTGGTGCTGGTGGCTTTTGTGCCGTTGATGTTTTACGCCTGATCGATGCGGTGCAAATGGCTTTAAAGTGAATGGGAGTGTGCGTTCTTACGTCGTGCCCTAAAGCGTCTCCAGCACACTCCCTGATTGCAAAGAACGCCTGCAATAGCCAATCTCCCACACCACTCTACGAACCTGCTTACATTCGTATCATCCAGCTAAGGATAGGATCTGCGTCCTCTTTTGAAAGTCGACGCTGGCGCCTAGCCAAGGATGCACATGGCTATTCGATATCTGATAACCGGAATTAGAGATACGGAGAACGCTGTATGATTAAGCGCCACCACACGCCAAATATCGCTTCCTATGAGTATTGTCTCGAAAGGTATAAAAAAATGCTGGTGAGAGCTCCAGCTGTTATTCAGCAAACCCCTCGCTCTGCTTTACCCGCCTTTTTCAACTCCTGTCGCGAGTTTTTTGCCACAGAAGCTTCGGTCCATCCCGGCTCCGATCTGGCTTGGCACGCCCTGTGTCTAGCCGAGCAACTGGGAACCGGCCACTTTCGGTCTGTGTTGAACGATGGTCAAGAATTGCAGCTGCGCTTTGAGGATCGGCAGTTACCCATTACCGGCAAATATACGGCAAACAATACGGATATTGGTGTCTGGTTGAAGGTGTTTTGTTTTGGGGTGATGACGCGCAGTGGTGAAGCGCTGAAGGTTCTCAATCAGGTGGGTGAGGACATGTTGCTGCAGGCTGAGAAAGCGCCCGCTACAAAGTACGAACTAGCGCTCACCGCCTTGCTCAAAGGCGTCTACAACCCCGAAGCGAATCTAGCCCAGTTGCTGCTGGATTCAAAAGCAGCCTTTGACCCCGTCGAGCTTCACGATAGCCGGTTTTTCTATGTGAGCCGCATCCTGCTGCCCATTGATTCGATTATTCGAACCATCTTCGCTGGAGATCAGGAGGATGCCTTCAATGACCACATGGAAGAAGCTCTGCGCCTGCATCAGGAATACTGGGTTAAGGTTTCAGATATAACAGAAGAAGGGCTGGTGTCTGTGCCCCTCACGGCTCTTGCCGTCATGGCCTATGACCACAAAGGCTACCGGGTTCGGGTTGAAAATGAATACATCCCAGACTGGGTCGTAACCGCCGATCGGTTTACAGCATTAACCGAGGTCAAGCCCGCTCCCAGCGGCACAGCGGTGTTCAAAAACACCCCCGTGCAGGTCAAACAAGCAGTACTACGGGACGACTACGACGAGCTGGAAGCCTACCGCGAGATAGACCACAGCGAGTGGCTACCGGATTTGATCCACGCCTTCGAAACATCCGACGATTGGAACGTGCGCGATGCATTGGCCTACCTGCTGCAAGACCGCCGAGGCGACCCAGCGATGAAAGGGCTTTATGAACAGGCTCTGGAATCGCCCACCCTGATGATCCGCGCCATTGCACTTATTGTGCTGCATGGCGATATCGACCTTTGGGATACGGTGATGGTGGATAACGAATTCAATGAGGAAGCCGTTGCTCGGCTTAAAGGCGAGTATTTGAAACGGGAGACTCAAAATTCTTAATCTTGGAGAAAGGCCTCAAGGAAGTAACGCACACACAACAGCGCTGTTGTGGCTGCTTCTGCTGTGCTTAATGACGCTCAGCGGCTGCGCTTCACCCAGCTCCTTTCGCTCGATAATGCAGAGTTCCGGCGAAATGCCTGAGCTGGATAGAAGCGACAGCTTGACGGGGCCAGATACTGACAATAATGGCATTCGAGATGATATTGATCGTTATCTGCTGACGGTAGAGGCCAGTGAGGCGGAGATGTTGGCTTTGGTTCAAGTTGCTCGGGGTTTTCAGGCCGTGCAAGCGTCAGATCTCAGCAGTGAAAACAAGTTGAGAGAGTTGGATGATGTAACACTTAAGGCTAGTGCCTGTGTAATGGAAACTTATGAGAGCGCGGTTGATGCCGATAGAGAGAGTCGAAAGCTGCAAGGCTACACGGCGAACACGCGGAACAGAACAAGGCACTACATTAAATATAACCAATTACGCGATGGAACTATATTTAAGCTGCCAAAGGTTGGGGTTTCGTGTGACAGGGTTGCTCAGTGAGCAAGCTCCTGAATGCAAAGAACGCCTGCAATAGCCAATCTCCTGCACCACCCTACGAACCGGCTTACATTCGTATCATCCCGCTAAGGATAGGATCTGCGTCCTCTTTTGAACGTTGACGCTGGCGCCTAGCCAAGGATGCGCATGGCTATTCGATATCTGATGACCAACACGAGTGATACGGAGAAGACAGTATGATTAAGCGGCACTATACGCCGAACGCATCGTCCTATGACTATTCGGCTAGGTGGTATAAAAGGAGACTGGGGAAGGCTCCGGCTATGATTCAGGAAAATCCTGATTCGGCACTGCCTGGTTTTTTTGACACTGGTCGCGAGTTTTTTGCCACAGAAGCTTCGGTCCATCCCGGCTCCGATCTGGCTTGGCAAGCCTTGTTTTTAGCCGAGCAACTGGGAACCGGCCACTTTCGGTCTGTGTCGAACGATGGCAAGGAATTGCAGCTGCGCTTTGAGGATCGGCAGCTACCTATTACCGGAAAATATTCGGGAAGCCATACGCATTTTGATGTCTGGTCCAAAATGTTTTTTTTCGGTGTGATAGCACGCAGTCGTGAGGCTGTGGAGGTGCTCAGTCAGGTGGACGAAAGCGTATTTATGCAAGCTGAGAAGAGACCGCCCACAAAGTACGAACTGGCGCTCATAGCCTTGCTCAAAGGCGTCTACAACCCCGAAGCGAATCTGGCTCAGTTGCTGCTGGATTCAAAAGCAGCCTTTGACCCCGACGAGCTTCACGATAGCCGGTTTTTCTATGTGAGCCGCATCCTGCTGCCCATTGATTCGATTATTCGAACCATCTTCGCTGGAGATCAGGAGGATGCCTTCAATGACCACATGGAAGAAGCTCTGCGCCTGCATCAGGAATACTGGGTTAAGGTTTCAGATATAACAGAAGAAGGGCTGGTGTCTGTGCCCCTCACGGCTCTTGCCGTCATGGCCTATGACCACAAAGGCTACCGGGTTCGGGTTGAAAATGAATACATCCCAGACTGGGTCGTAACCGCCGATCGGTTTACAGCATTAACCGAGGTCAAGCCCGCTCCCAGCGGCACAGCGGTGTTCAAAAACACCCCCGTGCAGGTCAAACAAGCAGTACTACGGGACGACTACGACGAGCTGGAAGCCTACCGCGAGATAGACCACAGCGAGTGGCTGCCGGATTTGATCCACGCCTTCGAAACATCCGACGACTGGAAAGTGCGCGATGCATTGGCCTACATGCTGCAAGACCGCCGAGGCGACCCAGCGGTGAAAGGGCTTTATGAACAGGCTCTGGAATCGCCCACCCTGATGATACGAGCCATTGCGCTTATTGTACTGCATGGCGATATCGATCTCTGGGATACGGTGATGGTGGATAACGAATTCAATGAGGAAGCGGTTGCTCGCCTCAAAGACGAGTATTTGAAACGGGAGACTCAAAATTCTTAATCTTGGAGATAGGCCACAAGGAAGCAATACGCCAACAACAGCGCTGCTGTGGTTGTCTTTGTTGTGCTTCATGGCTCTCAGCGGCTGCACTTCACCCAGCTCCTTTCAATCGATAATGCAGAGTTCCGGCGAAATGCCTGAGCTGGACAGAAGCGACAGCTTAACGGGGCCAGATACCGACAATAATGGCATTCGAGACGACATTGATCGTTATCTGCTGACGATAGAGACCAGTAAGGAGGAGAAGCTGGCGCTCATTCAGAGTGCTCGGGCATTCCAGTCGGTGCAGGCGGCAAACTTGAATGATGACAGGGAG
Source organism: Marinobacter sp. S6332 (assembly GCF_023016045.1). GTDB lineage: Bacteria > Pseudomonadota > Gammaproteobacteria > Pseudomonadales > Oleiphilaceae > Marinobacter. Next base: position 99,077 of record NZ_JALKAP010000013.1, read on the forward strand.
TTGAGAGAAATCTCTGATAAATTAGTTAGAGGTACTGGTTGTGTGATGCTCACATATGAAAGCTCAGTCGCAGGTAGTCAAGCAAACCGCAAACTCCAAGGTTATACAGCAAATACTCGAAACAGAACGCGGCATTATATTAAATATAACGATCTGATGGATGGCAGCGTTACGAAGTTGCCTAGTGATGTCTGCGATGACATTGCTCAGTGAATAGCACCCTGAACACGAAGAGCGTCTGCAATAGCCAATCTCCTACACCACCCTACGAACCGGCTTACATTCGCATCACCCCGCAAAAGATAAGATCTGCGCCCTCTTTTGAAAGTCGACGTGGCCTACATGCTGCAAGATCGCCGAGGCGACCCAGCGGTGAAAGGGCTTTATGAACAGGCTCTGGAATCGCCCACTCTGATGATCCGCGCCATTGCGCTTATTGTGCTGCATGGCGATATCGATCTCTGGAGCGTCGTGATGGTGGATAATGAATTCAATGAGGAAGCCGTTGCTCGGCTTAAAGACGAGTATTAAAGCCGGGTGGGTTAGGTCTCTTTGCTGCGCGCCGTATTAAAAATGAACGATGAGGAAAGATATATGAAGAACATCTCAAGAGCACTGATATTGGCTATGGCTGCATGGTCGCTGCCAGTGTTTGCCGATAGCCTGCAACAAAGTGATGTAGACCGGTTTATCGCCAAAACACCGGCTGTTTTTACCGTTATTGCCTCCGTGGACCAGCGGCTGAGTAAGCAAGAAAAGAAACGATTTCAGGCATCTCTGATGAAGATGCGTCCCTACACCACCATGGCAGACATGATGGAGGACAAGCCCGATAACCTGTTGCTTGATGGCGTTAGTCAAAAAATAGGCTATGAAGATTTTCAGCACTACGCGAAAGTGGCAGATCGGTTTTTTTCGGTTGCCATGAGTGCCCAGATGGTTGAACAGTTGTCCGGCTTAGGGCAAGAAAACCCGGAAAACATCAACAACCTTTTCCGCCATCTTGGTGACCCAAGCAAGCCTGAAGAAAAGCAAAAGCGCTTATCTGAGGCGTTTGAAAAAATGTGCCAAGAGAGGTGTGTGAATCCTGATGATGTTGATATCGTCGCGCAGAATTACTTGCCACTTAGTAAAGTGCTTCGCTTGAAAAAGTAGCCGAAAGGCCTTTATAGGGCCACAAATAACTAAATTAAAATCGAACTGCCTCTTGCGTGTCTAGTTGGTCTAGCCATTGTTTCAGCGAATTAAGGCCCGCCACGGCTCGATGCGCTTAGCGCATCAGTGTCGTGGCGCGTTTTACCAATGGCTGAGCACGGCTAGTCTGGTTTCTGGCCAGTAGAATATCTGCTTGAGAAAGGTAGGCCTCGGCCAAGCGTTTCTCTGCTGTTACGATCTTTTCGAAGTCCTCAGGAACAACCTTTTTTAAGGCTTGTATGTCCTCATAAACCGCATCTAGCTGACGACTTGAGCGAGCGTTCTTGATGGTAACCGGCCATGTCTCAAATTTCTGAGAATAGAACACAAGTGCCGCACTACTGGGGAACACCTGATCACCTTCGGCGGCTTGATTGTCTTGGTACTGAGCCAACTCTTTGGCAGCCTCTCCAAGCTTTTCGAGAGCAAGGCGCTGTTCTTTCGTTTCCGGCGACTGTGCGAAGAAGCGATTCCCGATGGTTAGCAGTTGTGCTTGTTTTGGAGCATCAAATGCCTTAAAGGCCGAATCCACTTGAGAGAGATATTCTTTAACGGCTGCTGGCGATGGGCTAGGCGGCGTATCCCCCAAAAACTCAAGATTAGAGCCTAGTTTTACCAAGGCGTCAGCGCTTTCGGCTCCTTTATAGTTTCCCTGCTCCAGAGTGGATTGGATTTCATTGGCAATGGCACTTTGCAGGGTCTTTTGCCTATTCTCGATTCGGTTTTGAACACTCAAAAGCTCCCCGTCCCTTGGGAAGAGGGTGGTCGCATTCTCAAGCACTGAAAGCGCCTGCACTATGTTTGGTAAACCGTTCTCCTCATTGGGCTCAAGCGCCTTATCAATACGTGATAGGAAGTGGTTGACCAAAGGTGTTTGTTGGAGCTTGAGAAGCCCCGCTTGATCGAGCTCAGACATTCCCGGTAACTGTTGCAAAAGCTGCTCCGCAGGGAGGTCTTTTAGTGCCAGATTATGTTGTCTCTGTTCTGTCAGAGCCTCTGCGGTAAGCCTTGCTTTGGCAGACTCGGCTGTGCCTATCTGCCAAGCAGCAATACCCGCAGTGATCGCGGCGGTGGTGACCACCGTTTGCCCGACCGACAGCCAAGGGGTTGGCTTCAGGGCGCTTTCTGTTTTCTGGATAGAAAGCTGCTGCGGGGTTCCGAGCAGTTGCTGCTTCAGAGTTCGCCATGTTTTCAAAGGTAGGTTGCCGGGCCGCTTTAATTTGGCCGATTGCCGCTCTTTCTGTGATGGCGATTGTCGATTGAAGGGATGCTTGGAGCTCAAAAGCTCGTAACATATGCAGGCGAGGGCGTATATATCGCCCTCGCCGGTAGGCTGCTCACCCTTCGCTATTTCGGGCAGTGTGTAAGCTGGCGTGTACCCGTAAATAGATGTCTCGTCGAGACCGGGGTTCAGAAAGTCCTCTTGAAGCGGATCGCTCAGTACCCGGGATACGCCGAAGTCGAGGAGTTTGATCTGGCCGTTACGCGTAAAGAAAATATTTGAGGGCTTTAGGTCTGCATGCACAACGTTGTTAGCGTGAGCGTATTTCAGTGCAGACACAATCTGCGCGACAATTTCTTTCACCCCTTTCCACTTCAAACCGCTGGGCCGCGAGCGCTGGATCATGCGTGTAAGTGGCTCACCTTCAAGCAGCTCCATGACCATAAAGCAGGTATCACCATCCTGTTGCAGGTCTTGCACCCGGATAATATTGGGATGGCTTAGGCTTTTGGTTTTGGCGGTTTCTCGGGCGAGCACGCCAAGTACGCCGTCTTGGGTCAGCATGTCGTGCTTGAGGATTTTGAGCGCGACTTTGCAATCGGCGGCCCCTGCTTGCTCTAGCTGCAAATCCACCGCCCGATACACGTCACTCATACCGCCTGAGGCAATGAGAGCTTCAATTCGATAACGCTGGTTTAGTGTTTTATCAAGCCACTTATGTTTATTGCCCTTGCTTTCCACCGTGCTCACCCTCCCGTTAGAACCGTAGGGTTTCCGACGACAATCTTCCCGCCATGAACGGTGGCGTCGCCTAAGCGCGCTACCGGCAGACCGTTTGCGAAAACCGTTCCGGAGCCCTCAACGACAACATCGGGCGGGCCAACGCAAATGAGCTTGTCTGAAAGCCTTGCAATAGGTAGGCCGCCAACAAAAACGTTTGGAGATGCTGCGAGGGTGGGGCCACCAACGTGCGGCACGGGGCCGGTTGTGGCGGGGCAGATATGAAAAGCTCCAAGAAAAGCAGTCGGCTTGCTCATGAGCAATACGTCCCTGAAATAAATCCGTCCATTGGTTTTACAGAGCGTGATGTTCGGCGATCCGAAAAGGTAGGTCAACCCCCTTGTGTGATCTTTGCCTACATTTGTGAAGTCCGTGTTTAACAGGAATTGACAGTTCCAAGAGGCTAGAATAGTATCCATCAGTCAAGCCGCACTGGCGGTTGTTGAATTGAATGTAATCCGTTCCGACGTTCTTACAAAATTGGTCCAAGGAAGGTGCAGAAACCCGTGTCGTTATGACACTGCTTTCTAGGTTTTAGCTCCAAGGGAAGAGCGAGTGATGTTGTTAGAGCTCAAAGTTACCAGCTATCAAAGGCTGTCGCCCTCAGTTACCGGCCAAAAGACGGTTGAGCCCAACGATGTTGTTGTTATTGGGCGAGCCACCGATTGTGACTGGCATTTACCCGATCCGCTAAAAGTACTCTCCTCCCGGCACGCCGAGATTCGTTTTTCCGATGGCGGCTACATGGTTACGGATACGTCCACTAACGGCGTGTTTCTGAACGGCGAAGCCTCGGCCATTGGTCGTGGTAACACTGTGGCGATCAAATCTGGAGATTGCCTGCGTCTTGGTGACTTTGAAGTTGTAGCTTCTGTCGTTGCAGCGTCGACAGAGCAGCTTGAGTCCGATTTTTCGAAGTCATTAGAAAAAAAACCATTAGAAAAGAAGCCACTGGAAAACCACCCAGAACAGTCGCCCCCCATTCAAGTTCAAGCCGAAAGCTCTGAGTTGCCTCTGAATAGCAACCATGTTGTAGGCGACAGCCCTGCAGCAGCAGGTGCTTTCGGAGATTTTCTTGCTGCGGGCTTGGGCGAAAGGGTTATGGCGGATAGTCATGTGCCAATGCAAGAGCCCGCGATTCCCGGCGAGTGGCATTGGGGGCAGGGAGGTGAGCAGTCCCAAGGCGCTGCGACAGCGCAGGGTATGCCCGTCTCGTCTCCAGCGCCAAGAGACCATGCCACTGCTACCCCGAGCCAGCAGCCTGATGCGCTAGCAGCCCTAGCTGAAGGCCTTGGGCTCCCCTTAGAAAAGCTAGAAGGTGCCGGGCCAGCTGTATACAGGGACCTCGGAGGTCTCACCCGGGTACTTTTAGATCGCCTGCTGGATATGATCCACATGCGCGCCCGTCAGAAGCAGCAATTGCGTGTGGCTCAGACACTGTTCCAGCGGAGTGAAAATAACCCCCTGAAGTTCTCCGCTACACCTCAGGATGCGCTGGATAGCCTTCTTATTCGGCCCCATGCTGCCAACTTAGGGCCGGTGGATGCTGTAAACAAAGCGTTTGATGATCTTTTCTCCCATGAGCAGGCACTGCTCAAAGGTGTGGAGTCTGTAGTTCAGGATCTTCTAGCGGATACGCCGAATGTGACGGGCACAAAAAAAACAACGGGGCTGTTTGCTCGCCGTAAAGCCTTGGAAACAATTACCCGTCATCGTGCCTGGCAGCGGGACGTTTACGGTAGCACCGACAGCATGCTCAGGAGCGACGTATTTGTCGAAGCCTACGAGCAGGCCGTCGGCCAGAATGAGGGGATTGCCAAAACATGATATACGCCATGCGCTGGGTGACGGTCTTGGTGGCCGCAATAGCTTTAACGGGCTGTGTTGTTGCAAACGCCATAGTGACGCCCTATACCGACTTACACTTCGCCTCCCACGGAAACATCAATCCGGATGCGAGCGGGCGATCCTCACCACTGGTGGTAAGAGTTTATGAGCTCAAGTCTGCAGCTAAGTTCAAAGATGCGGGCTTCTTCGAGATTTACGATGATGCGGAAGCCCTGCTCGGTGAAGATTTGCTAAGCGACGTTGAGATTATTATTCGGCCAGCTCGGGGGCATGTTCACGAAATGCGATTGCATAAAGATACTACGCACATCGGAATCGTGGCCGCTTTTAGGGATATTGAGATTGCTGAGTGGAAGTTGACGCTCGCAGCAGATCCTCGTGGTTATGACAATCGAAGAATCAGCATAGACAGCCGTGCGATTGCCCGGGAGGACCGCTAACACACTACGTGTGCGGTCAGTTCAGAATGAATAGCAATGGGTTTTAGATATCATGGAACGAATAGCTAAGGTCGCTTGGTCTGAGGGTATGCTGCTTCGGCCACAGCATTTTCAACAGCAGGATCGTTTTTTGTACCAGTCGGCGCGAAGCCGACATGCTCGTACCGCTGTGCACGGATACGGCATTTCAGAACTGGAGATGGATTCTCAGGCTCTCGCGCTTGGTCAGGTGTCACTGGTTAGGGCGGTAGGAATTCTGCCGGACGGCATGCCTTTCGCCTTCGATCAAACCGATGAGCTTGTATTAGAAGTTCCGCCAGATGCCAGAGATGAACTGGTGTATCTGGTGCTGCCCATGGAAAAACTATCGGGCACCAATATTGCCGCAGACAGCTCCACTCAGGGAGCTCGATACCGTTTTGAAGAAAATCGCTTGCTAGATGATTCTGCAGAAGATGGTGAGGAAGAGCTTTTGGGCTTGGCGCACCTTAATCCTCGCCTCAAGCTCGGGCGCGATGATTTGGCAGGGTTTGCGTGCCTTTCTGTCGCTCGCATTGTTGAGGTGGTGAACGAGAAAGAAGTGAAGCTTGATCGGAGCTTTATTCCGCCGACATTGGATGTGGCAGCCGTTGCCCCCTTGGCGTCATTCCTACGTGAAATCCTTGGCATGGTTAAGCAAAGGGCCAAGGCGCTAGCGGTACGAATGCAAAAAGGCGCTGAGCAATCATCAACGCTGTTTGATGTGTTGATGCTGCAAACGCTGAATCGTTGGCAACCTATGCTAGAGCACCTGAAAGGCGCACCGCAAGTGCACCCGGAGCGCTTCTACGAGTTGGCAATTACCTTGACCGGCGAGCTGGCACTCTTTGCACGCGCAGACAAAATGGTGCCGTCATTACCCCCGTACCGGCATGAACAATTGACGGAAACCTTTGGCGATTTGGCTGCGTTGCTGAGCCAATCACTGAGTACCGTTCTTGAGCAAACTGCGATTGCACTGAAGCTGGAAAATGCTCAGTACGGAATCCGAGTTGCGCCTTTGCCTGACGGCAGCCTTCTTGAAACCGCTCAATTTGTACTTGCGGTTAAAGCAGACTTGCCAACGGAAGACATCCGCCGTCGCTTGCCAGCGCAGATCAAGCTCGGCGCTGTAGAGCATATTCGTGACCTCGTTAACAACCACTTGCCGGGTATACCGGTAAGTGCGCTCCCCGTGGCGCCAAGACAGATTCCTTACCACGCCGGCTATCACTACTTTTTGCTGGATGGAAAAAGTGAGCGTTGGCAGCACCTCAAGCAGAGCGGCGGATTGGCGGTTCACGTGTCCGGTAATTATCCGGGGCTTGAACTCGAACTCTGGGCCGTCCGGCAGTAGCCGACACACACTCAAGCAGGGATTGCTACATGAACGACAGCACCGTCCTCAAACCTCGACCAGGCGCCCGACAGGCACCCGGCCCAGCACCACATGCTGCTCCCCGCCCGGCAGACGAAACTGTTATAGCTACGCCCGCAAAAAGTGCTTCTGGTTTTAGTCGGTTCAAGTTGCCCCAGACTCGTTTGGGGCCCGTTTGTGATCACGCATCTAAGCTGCTTTCTCTGGCTGTTCGGTTGCCCACCGCAGAATTGGTTGATGATGTTGCAGAGCTTCGTAGGCGGTGTGTGGAACTGGTTCGTGAGTATCAGGCCAGCCTTCAAACGGACGGCCTCACAGCAGAAACCGTCGAAACAGCGTCGTATTGTGTGTGTGCACTTATTGATGAAATCGTGCTCAACAGCAGTTGGGGCGAAAACGGGCACTGGGCAGCGCATTCACTGCTGTCAGAGTTTCACTCTCAAACTTGGTCGGGCGCCTATTTCTTTGACCTGGTTGCGGCCGCAAGGCGCACGGCAAATACAGATGTTCTGATGCTTCAGTACCTGTGCTTGTCGCTGGGCTTTAAAGGCAAATATCGCGTTGAGTCACGCGGGCAAGAGGAGCTGGATACGCTCAGAGATTGCCTATATCACGAAATATGTTCTGCCCGTGGTTCCTTAGGTACTCCATTCGAGAAGGCCTGGGAGCAGAAAGTTCTCAGCGGTCCCGGCGTTACGCTAGGCGTCCCTGTATGGGTCGGTGCCGCAGTCGCTGCAATGATATTGCTGGTTTTCTATATGGCTTTTTCGCAGCGACTCGATTCTATCGCAGAGCCGGTATTGGCGAATATGGCAACACTGGCAGTCCCTGAAGTAAGAGTGCCCACGGGTCAGGTAGGGCCGGGACAGGGTGACTACCTCAGACGAGTGCTCCAAACCGAAATCGACAGGGAGCTGGTCACGCTCAACGACAGCGATGGCGGCAAGATTACGCTGAGTATCGGGAATGAATCGCTGTTTGAATCTGGTGCCGCTGTTCTGCGAGAAGATGTGCTGCCACTCATGAATAAGATTGCCCGTGCGCTGGAATCGACAGAGGGAACCGTCATGGTAACCGGACACACCGATAACCAGCCTATCGCAACAAGCCAATACCCCTCTAACTGGCACCTGTCACTCGCCAGAGCGACAGCGGTTTCTGACGAGCTTGCAGGCTCGGCAAACCTGCAAGGCAGATTGTGGCCTGAGGGCCGTGGTGATACGGAACCCCGTTTTGACAATGCTACCTCTGAGGATCGTGCCCGTAATCGGCGCGTTGAAATCAGCCTGGTTCCTGAAGCCCTGAATGATTGATTACGTGAGGTAACCCCATGGCATGGATTCGCCGAATTTGGTCCCGGATAACCCCAAGAACAATCTTTATTGTTCTTGGGTTTGTCGCACTTACGGTATTGGTATGGTTTGGTGGCCCGTTGCTGGCCATCGCGGACTGGAAGCCATTTGCAAGCAAGTTGGCTCGAATTAGCTTTCTATTGACGCTCGTTGTTCTTTACCTCGGTGTTCAGTTGTGGCGCTCTCGACGTGAGCGTCGTGACAACGAACGCGTTGTAGAAGAAATGATGGCTACCGATCAGGGTGATGAGCTGCTTCAGGAAGAGCTGGAAACCCAGCGCAATAACATGCGCAAGGCCCTTGCGCTTGTGCGCAAATGGAAGTCTGGGCGCTTTAGTTCTGTCTATCAGCTGCCCTGGTACATGATTGTAGGCGCGCCTGGTTCTGGCAAATCCACTGCATTGCTCAACTCGGGCTTGGAGTTTCCGCTAAAAAGTGAAATGGGGTTGGATTCGGTTAAAGGTGTTGGTGGTACCCGTTATTGCGATTGGTGGTTCACTAACCGTGCCGTGATCATTGATACAGCAGGCCGCTATACCACTCAGGAATCAGGTGATAAACGAGACTCAAAAGGCTGGAATGCATTTCTAGGGCTACTGAAGAAGTATCGGCCCCGCCAACCAATCAATGGGGTGATTGTTGCCGTTAGTGTTGCCGATATGCTGGAACAGACGCCTACGGAACAGGCCATTCACGCAAGGGCGATAAAACAAAGAGTTCAGGAGCTGCGGAATCGTCTAGGCGTTGTTTTCCCGGTCTACGTGATGCTTACCAAGTTTGATCTTTTGGAAGGTTTTGTAGATACCTTCGGGATGCTCTCTGATCAGGAAAGAGAGGATGTTCTTGGTGTCACATTTGATTTGGGGGCGGTGACCGATCCTGAGAAGTTGCCGGCGGCCTTCGAACACGAATTTGATCAACTGCTGAATCGCCTTAGCGGGTTTTTACTGCACCGGCTGAAGCAAGAGCGGGCGCCTGACACCCGCAGCCGAATTTACGAGTTCCCCAAGCAAGTAGCGCTGCTCAGAACACCTTTGTGGAATCTGGTCAAAGATGTGTTTTTCCCCTCGGCTTACGAAGAAGTGCCGTTATTGAGGGGCGTTTACATGGTGTCTTCGGAACAGGGCCAGTCCGGTTTCGATAAAGTGTCTGGCATTGTCGATCAACAGTTCCGGCTCAAGTCATCGAAGGTGGGGAAAAATCACAGCGCTCAACCTAGTGGCGGCTATTTCCAGCGGAAACTGTTCGATCAGGTGATCTTCTCCGAGCATGGGCTTGCGGTGACTGATAGCGGTAAAGCTCGGCAGCGAATGTTTGTTCGCCGCATCGCCTTTGCAGCAATGGCTGTTCTGACGGTTGGGCTTGCCGCAACTTGGTATGTTGACTATGCCCGGTCGAGGGACGCCATTGCGGGTTTTGCAGAGCGAACCGACGGGTTAGCGGATACGTTAAATTCGGTTCCGGACGATGCCCAGTGGTTGATGCTCGAAACCGTACTTAATGAATCAGCGGCGCTGTCGGGTGGCAATGAGATTCCAGAGACCCACGGTCTATCGTCTCTTGGCCATTTTCAGATCCAAGCCCTGTATCAGGGTGCCACAGGTGTGTACGGCCGGGTTCTTCAATACCGGCTTGCCAAAACGCTGAAGGATGCTCTGGAAGAAGATATTCAGTTGCATCTGGATAACCCTGAGTATTTGTATGAGGCACTGAAAAGCTACCTGATGCTCGGAGATCGTAGTCGCTTCAATCGGGATCAGGTTTCGTTGTGGTTGGCCTATTTGATGGGAAACCATTTGCCCGGAGAGATTAATCGCCCTCATCGAGAAGCGGTGTTGGAGCACTTTGAAGCTTATTTGGATCTTGAGCAGCCTCTGCGCGTATCACAAGGTCTTGTGGAGGTCGCGCGGAATGAACTGACCTCCGTGCCGCTTTCGGAACGGGCATATCAGCGTATTCGATTGGATGCTCAGGCCGCAGGTCTTCCTGAATTCCGGTTGCCAATGGTGTTGGGCACAGTTGCTGCAGAGGTTTTTGAGCGGCGCTCGGGTGAAAGCTTACATACGGGTATACCGGCGCTATATACCAAGGCAGGATACCGCGGCGTTTTTGAGCCGGAGCGGGATCAGATTGTCAGCCATCTACTCGAGGATTCCTGGGTATATGGAGATGATTCAGCTGCCTACCGCAACCTAGACGAGGACAGAATTAAGGCGCTCGTTGAGGATCATTACTTCAGGGATTACATCCATGCATGGGACTCCCTGATGTCTGATCTTAAAATTCGTTCGTTCAGCAGTCCTGAGCAGGGTCGCTATTTGACGGGCTTGCTCAGTGGTCCGGATGCGCCGTTGAATCGATTAGTGTCTGCCGTCAACTACAACACACAGCTGGCCGCCACAGAAGCGGAAGGTGCATCAGCCGCAGATGCTGCAAAAGGTCAGGCCATGCGTGAGGCTGGTCGAAAAAGCCGTGCGCTTGATCGGTTGAATCGAATTCTCCCCCTCACAGGTAAAGAACAGCCCCAGACCACTCTGGTGGACGACACCTTTAAGGTTTTGCATAGCATCAAGGAAGAAACCTTCCAAACGCTACAAAGCAAAACCCGCACAATGTCCCAGTATTTTTCTGAACAGTCAGATGGTGCTAATAGATTTCAGACAGTTTCTCGTGCTGATTTCAATTCCGCTGTGACTGGTTTCTACGCCACCGTTGGAAACACTCAGTCCACGCACCTTAAATCGATTGTCTCGGATTTTGCGCGTGAATCCAGAGGTTTGGTACGAAGCTCTGCAACGCAAAAGATCAACGGTCTTTGGCGCAATCAGGTGTATCGGGAGTTCAAATCGGCCATCGCCGGGCTCTATCCGCTAGAACCGAATGCATCAGATGAGGTGAGTCTGGCGGATTTCAGCCAGTTCTTTGGCCATGGCGGCACTATCGACGAATTCTTTAATAAATACCTCGCTGATCATGTGGACACTTCGTCAAACCCTTGGCGGCTATCAACAGACCTCAACATTCGGAGAGACAGTCTGCGCTTTTTTCAAAGGGCGAACCGCATCCGCAATGCGTTCTTTGAAGATGGAACTAAAAACCTGAAAGTGCCCTATGCCGTTCAGCCAGTTTACTTGGACAGTCGCGTAACCCAGTTCTCGATTGAGGCGGGCGGAGATCAGATGGTTTACCGCCATGGGCCAGCCAGAAAACATCACTTTGAGTGGCCGGGCACCAGTGGCGATGCAGTGCGGATTGCAGTCAACCCTGGATCGACATCTGACGCGGTTGTTCAGCGGAAGTTTCAAGGTGAATGGGGGCTTTTCCGGCTACTCGCTGCTTACGGTGGAGTTGGAGGTGAGGGCCGAGATCTTACGCTGGAAATCATGCTCAGTGACTATTTGGCTCGATTGAGAATTGAGCCGGCCTCGGTAAGGCATCCCTTCGCCGACGGGCTGATTGAAAACTTTACATTGCCAGCACGTTTGTAGGTCAGGGAGCGAAAGCATGTGGGGATATATGGGCAAGGTGCCAGCGCGAGGAGATTTCATCACCGTGGATGTACGCCCGGATGTAAGAGATCTCTTCTTCGAGTGGTGTCAGACCTCGCTTGCTGTGAGCAGGGATCAACTGGAAGGGCAATGGATGGATGCCTACCTCACGTCACCGATCTGGCATTTTTGCTCTGCCCCCGGAGGTATGCTTGATTCCGGCTTGTTGGGCACGGTTATTCCGTCGGTTGATCGCGTGGGTCGTCACTTTCCGTTTCTGGTGGTTCGCGAGTTTGCGGGCCAGGTGCTTGATGGTTGGCGCCAGCCGGAATGGGCATCGTCTATGGAAAACTGCATTCTCGATGTTTTGGAGGACGGCTGGCATGAAGAAGTTTGGCGTCAACAACTGTCTGCTATTGAGCCGCCGGAGCCCACAAGCGCAAGAATGCAGTGGCCAACGGGGGCGGGCAATTTGGTATTCGCCTCATCCGGCAGCGAAACCGACTGGTTAGAGGCCATGTTGCGAAAAGATCGAAGAACAACCATCTGGTGGACTCAGGGTTCAGCCTTTGTAGAGCCAGTAACACTGCTTACCGATGGCCTACCAAAGATTGGCCAGTTTGCTTCGATGATGGTCGGCCAATGGCACAACCACGGCTGGCTGGAAGCTGAATTTATAGGGCAGGGTGCCTGAGATGCGTTATTCCTCGGCTCAGTTCACACACACCGGCGCCGTTCGGGATCATAACGAAGACGCTTATCTGTCGTTTCCTGAGGACGGGCTTTGGGTTGTCGCTGATGGTATGGGTGGGCATCAGGCGGGTGAAGTAGCCAGTCAGTTGATATGCGATACCGTGAGTTTAGAACGGCAGCGAAGCGGCAGTTCCATGAGCGCGAATGAGTTGGAAAAGGCGATACATCTCGCCAATCAACGTATACGAAAATATGGCGATGAGCAGCTACCCGGGGCCACTTTGGGCTCAACGATGGTGGCACTAAAGATCACCGATGACCGATATAAAATTCTCTGGATTGGCGACAGCCGGGCTTACCTACTGAGGGAGAGCAAGCTAAAGCGGTTGTCAAAAGATCATAGCCAAGTCGCAGACCTTGTAGAGCAGGGGGTTCTCTCAGAAGAGGAGGCAGAATCACATCCACTCGCCAACGTGATCACACGTGCCTTGGGTGTAGAGGCAGAGCCTTTGATTGACAGTGTAGAGGGCAAAGTGATGCCCGGAGATCGTTTTCTTTTATGCACGGATGGTATTAGCCGCGAGTTTGAGCGCGAGGAATTGGAACAGTTTCTTATGGAAGAGCCTATTGAGGATATCAATCAGGCCCTCCGCCATGCGGCTTTGGTGAAGGGGTGCCGGGACAATATCACTTCAATTATCGTACAGGTTGAACCACCTGTTGGGTTGGCCGGTTTAGCAGACAGCGCCAGAGATTCGACACTTCCGCTGGGCCAGTGGAACCTTTAACAGGTGGAGACGCCAATGACACATGAAGCCAATCGACTGTTTCCGCTTGAGTCTCTGCTGGCGGATATATCGCCAGAATTACCCTGTGGGGATGACACTCGCGAGGATAGCTCGCCGGTTTCTCCTTATTTTACGCTTAAGGATCTTAGGAACCAGGCCAGAGCGATAGAACGCCAAGTGCTTATTGGTGAGGAACCACCGCAAACGCCGCAGTGGCGCCAGCTTCTTGATGAGATTCCGGCCGTATTGGAAAGCCGATCCAAAGATCTTGAGTATGTCGCCTGGCTGATTGAGGCCTTATGCAGGGAAAAAGGATTTGAAGGCCTAGCTGAGGGTTTTGAGCTTGCCCGTGAGCTGATCGATCTGCATTGGGAGAACCTCTATCCGCAGCCTGACGAAGAAGGCCTAGATACTCGGATAGCGCCGTTGGTTGGCCTAAATGGAACGGACGGCGAAGGCACTCTTATTAAGCCAATCATTTCAGTGCCCTTGTTCTTCGATGGTGATGGGGTTACCTGCTACGCAGCCTGGCACGCTGAGCAGGCTACTGAAGTAGCTCGCCTGGATGAATCCAAAGCCGAATCGAGAATCCGCAGCGGTGCTATGTCGCCCGACCTCTTGGCAACCGCTGTGCAAGAAACACCGACCGAGCATTTGGTGCAAACCCGACATGCGCTAGAACGTGCGCATTCTGAGTTTCGCGCTCTGTCAGATGCCATGGATCGAGCCATGGGCGGTGACCCTCAGCCGACGACCAATATTTCAAAGGCTCTTGATCGCTGTTTGATCATGCTTAATCACAATGCCGGTGAACGTATTGATCGGCACTTGGAAACGCAACAGCAGGAGCTGGATGTCAGTGCGGATCCAGATACATCGCATGAGGATGGCTCACCGAATACGACCGCGAAGCCTGCCGGTATAGACACGGTTAGAGTTGCTATTGAGAGCCGGAAAGAGGCACTGGAGCAGTTACGTAGGCTGTCAGATTTTTTTCTCAAGACGGAACCTCACTCTCCGGTTTCTTACGCGATTTTACGGGCAGTTCGATGGAGCGAGCTGTCATTGCCTGAACTTATGGACGAACTGATATCCGACAGTGGAGCCCGGGACGGGTTCTTTAAATTAACCGGTGTGCCTGCCCCCGAGCAGCAGGAATGACCACTGGCAAACCAACAGTGACGCTCAAAAGGAGACAGCAATATGGAAAGCATCCACAACAAATTGTCCCGGGTTCGCAAGCCCCGGGTACACATAACCTACGATGTGGAAACAGAGGGAGCCCTGGTAAAAAAAGAGCTGCCTTTTGTAGTTGGCGTGATGGGGGACTTTTCGGGCAACAATAATGCCGACGTTAAACCATTGAAGGACCGCCGCTTTATTCAGATTGATCGCGACAACTTTGATGAAGTTATGCGTCGGATGAGCCCGAGCCTGCGGCTTAAAGTTGACAACAAGTTGTCAAATGACGGCTCCCAGATCTCGGTGGAGCTGGGCTTCAATTCGATGGAAGATTTTCAGCCAGCAGCGATCGTTAATCAGGTCGAGCCTTTGCGGCACCTGATGGAAACACGCAACAAGCTACGTGATTTGTTAACCAAGGTCGATCGTTCCGAAGAGCTTGAAGAATTGCTGGAGCGAGTGCTTAACAACGCAGACGATCTTCAGGCACTGAGCTCAGATCTGAGCAGCACAGAGGAGGACAAGGGATGAGTCTTGAAACACGCACCGAAGACGCGGTACTAGAGCATGAGGCAGGGTCGGTCAGCTTGCTGGAGCAAGCCATTGGCGCAACAAAGCAAACTGAAAGCAGTCGCGCCGAGGAGCTAATTCGAACGCTGACTGAAGAGGCCATGAAAGGCACGGTGACCTGGAACAAAAATCTGGCCATCACATTCAATCAGGCTATTTCGCGTCTCGACCAGATGATTTCTGGCCAGCTTGCTGAAATTCTGCATCAGGAAGAATTCCAAAAGCTGGAAGGTTCATGGCGTGGTATGCACCATTTGGTGATGAACTCCGAAACCAGCGCTATGTTGAAGATCCGTGTCCTTAACCTCAGCAAGCAGGATTTGCACAAGGATTTGTCGAAGGCGGTTGAGTTTGACCAGAGCCAGATTTTCAAGAAGATTTACGAGTCTGAGTTTGGCACGCCAGGTGGTGAGCCTTACGGCATGATGATTGGCGATTACGAATTTAATAGCCACCCGAATGACATTGAGACCTTGAGCCTGATGTCGAACGTAGCAGCGGCGGGCTTCTGCCCATTTGTGTCGGCTGGGTCTTCAGGCATGTTTGGCTTTGATGACTGGACTGAGCTCTCCAAACCTCGCGACCTTGAAAAAGTATTCGAATCGCTCGAGTACACTAAGTGGCGCTCGTTCCGCGATAGTGAAGACTCCCGCTTTGTTACCCTCACGATGCCTCGGGTTCTCGCGCGTCTGCCTTATGGCAAGGCGACCAAGCCGGTCGAAGAGTTTGGATTTGAAGAGCTGGAACTGGATGCCGAAACCGGCATGGCTGTGACGCCAGATCACGATGACTACTGCTGGATGAACGCTTCTTACGTACTTGGCAGCCGCATGACGAATGCGTTTTCCAAATACGGCTTCTGCACGGCGATTCGTGGTGCCGAAGGTGGCGGTAAGGTAGAAGGCCTGCCAGCTCATATCTTCCGTAGCGATGATGGCGACCCCGACCTCAAGTGTCCAACCGAAATCGGCATCACCGATCGGCGTGAGGCTGAGCTGAGCAAACTGGGCTTCTTGCCGCTGTGTCACTACAAGAACACGGACTATGCGGTTTTCTTTGGCGCTCAAAGCTGTCAGAAGCCAAAGATCTACGATAATCCGGATGCAACTGCAAACGCCGCAATATCCGCGCGTCTGCCTTACATGATGGCAACTTCACGTTTCGCCCACTACCTGAAAGTGATGGCGCGCGACAAGATCGGCTCGTTCATGGAAGCGGATGACGTTGAAAACTGGTTGAACCGCTGGATTATGGGTTACGTCAATGCATCTGAGGGCGGTGGTCAGGAAATCCGTGCAAAATTCCCCTTGGCAGATGCAAAGGTTCAGGTGCGTGAGATTCCGGGTAGCCCGGGTTCATACAACGCTATTGCCTGGCTGCGTCCATGGTTGCAGATGGAAGAGTTGACTACGTCTTTGCGCCTCGTCGCCAAGATTCCGGAAATCGGTAACTGATGGAGCCTCCCGGGGAAGCTCCGGGAGTGCTTGGAGTTGGCATGAGCTCAGCATTGTCGTTTGTCGAGCAGGATTACATCACCCGCCGTCAGGCTTCTGACAGAACCTCTGCACCTGCGTGGGGCAGAGGCCTGTCTGAGCGGCTGATTGCCGAGGCTGATGACCAGCAAGCACTGATGCTGTTTCTGAGTCACTACCCCGGCCGAACCAGATGGACACGGGATCAGATTCGGGCGGTATTGGCTGATCGCATTTTGCGTCTAGATCGGCTAATTAATGCTCAGCTCAATGCCATACTCCACCATCAGGATCTTAAAGACCTTGAGGCTCATTGGCGCGGGGTCAGCCTTTTGGTTGATCAGGCAGCACAAGATGCGCAGCAGGATCAGGTCAAGATAAAGGTTCTGGATGCGTCGTGGGATGTTGTCTCTGCAGACTTTGCCAGATCTATCGAGTTTGATCAGTCTAAGCTGTTTGCCAAAGTCTACTCGGAAGAGTTTGGCAGCCCGGGAGGAGAGCCTTTCGGCTTGCTTCTCGGCACCTACAGCATCAGCCACCGAACTCAGGGTGGCGCAGCAAATTTGGAGACGCTTCGGGAGCTGTCGCAGGTGGCGGCGGCCGCCTTTGCGCCATTAATCCTCAATGCCGCACCAAGCTTTTTTGGCGTAGACCACTACGCAGAACTAACGGGTGTGCGAGATCTGGAGAGCCACTTTTCCCAAGTGGAACTCAGTGCCTGGCGCTCCCTGCGGGACACCGAAGACTCCCGTTTTCTCGGGTTAGCCGTGCCAAGAATGTTAATGCGCCCGCCCCACCGGGAGTTAGGTGAGGGAGCCGAAGCGTTTGGTTTTCTGGAGCATCGCAAAATAACCGATAGGGACTATCTTTGGGGTCCTGCCTGCTTTGCTTTTGGGACCGTCGCGATACGTGCGTTTTGCGAATCGGGTTGGTTCTCCCAAATTCGTGGTTTTCGGCCCGGTCGTGTAGCCCATGGCACGGTTGATAACATGCCTGACATTGCAGAAATCAATCCGTCGGGTGTGCTGTTTCCAACCCGTCAGGCCGTGGATTGGCAGATTAGTGATCGTATGGAAAAGGCGTTGTCGGAGGAGGGTTTCCTACCTTTAGTACCTTTGCCGAACACACCCATGCTTGTATTCCATTCCGTTCCTTCGATACAGCAGCCAGAACGGCATGAGACAACTGCGGCAGATGTCAGCGCGCGGCTCTCCTCCATGCTGCATTACATACTGTGCGTTTCAAGGTTTGCGCACTATTTGAAGGTAATGGGGCGAGACCGGATAGGCGGATACCGGACACCGGAAGAGTGCGAGGCCCAATTACAACGTTGGATTCACGGTTACACCATGTCGACCGAGAATGCCTCCGATGGCCTGCGCACGAAGTTCCCGTTACGTGATGCACGTGTGACGGTAAAAGCTCGAGCCGGAGAGCCGGGGAAATATTACTCAATCATACACCTCCAGCCTCACTTCCAGCTTGATCAGCTGGTGAGTGGTTTACGGCTGGTTACTGAACTGACACCCGTGGACGGACACTGAGCCGGACACCCAGCTTTATATTCGAACGGAGGAGTAAGAAATGGATGTCATTAAACAGCATTTGGCGAGCGGCAATCTGGCGCAAGCTATCGAAGAGGTTCAGCTACAGGTAAAGGCGCAGCCTGCTGCGGCAGAACTAAGGGCTTCCTTGATTGAGCTCCTGTGTGTGGCGGGCCACCTAGAGCGCGCCGACGACATGCTGGGGTCTCTCGCCCGTCACCATCCTGAGTGGCTGGCCGGTGCAGCGAACCTGCGCCAACTCATCCGTGCGCAACAGGCCCGGCTGGAGTTTCACCAAGGTAAACTGGCGGAGGATGCAGTGGTTTGCGAGGCCGAAAACCTTCAGACCATCCTAGCCCTGAGGGCCGCTCTGAATGAACAGGACTTCACTGCTGCCGAAGCGGCGGCCATCAGTTTGGAGCAGCAAAGACCAGCAACTGAGTTCCAGCTTGGTGAGGTAAGCGGGGATATACGCGACTGTGACGATAGCTTGTGTGACTTTTTGGAAGCGTTAAGTGCAGAAGGCAAGTTCTATCTATGGCGCTGGTCGGATATCGAGTCTATCGATTTTCATCCACCAACCTCGCCAGTCGAGCTGGTATGGCGTCGAGCCGATGTTGAGCTGGCATCCGGTAAACAGGGAGAGGTGTTTGTTCCCCTCGTGTACGCCGCTAGCGACACCGATCATGAGCGCTTGGGGCGTGTGACAGAGTGGCGCGCACATTCTGACGGGTTAGTAACTGGCATAGGCCTCAAACAGTATCTTGTGGGTGACGATGCTGTAGGGCTTGCGGATGTGAAGCGAGTAGAGCGAGTAGCGGCAGTTTATGCAGACTGAACGCAATGTGCGCCTGCAGATGAACCTCTTGGACCGATTGGCAGCGGATCACAACGCTAAAGCGACGGTTACGACCATTCGCCAGTCTGTTCGTCGGGATCTCGAGGCGCTTTTAAATACCAGACGGTCCTGGCTGGTACTTCCGCCTGAGCTGCGGGAGCTCAAACAGTCGGTGCTTGGCTACGGCTTGCCGGACTTTACGGTGATGGATTTGGGAACAGAAGAAGCACGGCAATGGTTGTGTGAGGAAGTGCGCCAGACCATTGTGCGCTTTGAGCCAAGGCTGACGCGCATTGAAGTGATTGCTGAAGAGGGTGATACGCCCCTTGATCGCACCATGAGGCTGCGGATTGATGCCATTTTGTTGGTTGATCCGGTACCCGAGCCAGTGGCCTTTCGCTCCGACCTTGAGCCCGTAAATCTCTCCATGACGCTTCAGGAGTGCGCGTGATGAGTGATGAACTCCTTCAGTACTACAACCGTGAACTTGCCTACCTAAGACGACAGGGGGCGGAGTTTGCCAAAGCTTACCCCAAGGTAGCGGGAAATTTGCGCGTCAGTGATGAGTCCGTAGAAGATCCCCACGTCTCACGGTTGCTTGAGGGTGTCGCATTTATGACCGCCCAGATTCGTCGGCGTCTGGATAACCACTTTCCGGAACTCACAGATATCTTGATGGGCAACCTGTTTCCGGATTATCTGGCCCCGATTCCTTCCATGACGGTCATCCAGCTAAAAGCCGGTGCATCACAGACCCATTGTGCGGCGCTGGACAAGCAGCAGCGTTACGAAACAACTGTGGAAGGTTTGCCGCCTTGTGAGTTTCGGTCACCGGCAAGCCACCACTTAGCGCCCGTCGAGGTTGTAACCGCAGCGTTTGAGAATGCACCCTTTGATGCGCCAAGGCCCACAGGTTCGGAGGGCGCACGCAGCGTGATCAAGCTTAGGCTTAAATCACCTTTGCCGTTCAATGAGATCAACCTGCCATCGTTGAGATTCTACCTGCATGGCCAGACTCATCTGAGCAACGAACTCTATGATCTTATCCACCGCTCCGGCATTGGCTTTGCGATTACCCCAACAACAGACACCCGACAACTGCGGTTCTTCAGTGCCCAAAACATCAAGCCAGCAGGATTTGAGGCTGATGATGCTTTAGTCCCCTACAGTAAGCGCAGTTTCGATGGCTTTCGTTTGTTGACCGAGTTTTTTCTATTCCAAGAGAAATTTTTGTTTGCCGAATTTTCGGGGCTTGAAGGGTTTTGGCCCGAACATGAAGAGGTCGACCTGTTTGTCTATCTAGGCGAGGCTTCTGGCGAACAAGAAAAGAGTTTTGTGCCTGAGCATATGCGGCTTTGGTGCGTGCCAACCGTAAACCTGTTCGACGAGGCTCTGGAACCGGTTAGCAACGACGATTCCAATCATGAACACCGGTTAGTTTCCCGATTCCGCGGCGCAGACACCTATGAGGTTGTCAGTGTGGAGTCTGCCAGTTTGGTGGAGAACGAAAACGTTCGTGAGATGGCGCCTTTCTATGGTATCGGTCACCCTCGCTGGCAGTCAGGCCTTGACGTATTTTGGCATCTGGAAAGACGGGAAGCAGGCTGGGCTGGCGGGCAATATGAGCCAGGGTTTGAAACCTGTTTAACGCTGGTTGATCGCCGTTTCAATCGTCGCGTACTTGAGGATTTGCCTCAAGGCGAGATCTTGATGGTGAATGCTTGGTGCTGCAACCGGAACATTCCCGAGCGGCTGCCCTTCGGCGGTGGAGAACCCCGTTTTCGGGCGATAGGTGAGCCTCTTGTGGAGGAAGCCGTAGCGCTGGTGCCGCCAACACCCACAACCCGGGCAGATCTCTCAGACGGAGCACGTTGGGAGTTTGTTCAGCAGTTGAACCTTGAGCACTTCACCGGCAGCGAAGCTCTGAGTCGTCTCAAGGCGGTGCTGCGATTACATGATTTTAGGCATACCCCAGAAACCGAAGCGTTGATTGAGGGCATCGAGCAGGTAAAAACTCGTCGAATTGCCGCCCGTATTGGCAAAGGCGTCCACAGCGGTGTATGTCAGGGCACCGAGATTTGTATTACCTTTTCCCGGTCAAACTATGCGGGCACCAGCATTTATTTGTTCTCGGCCATTCTTGACCGCTTTTTTGCGCAGTTTGCCCAGATCAATACCTTTACTCGTGTGCGGATTCGGTTGGAGGGGCATCATCGTGATTATTATCTTTGGCCTGCAAGAGCTGGCGAGCGGGAGTTGTTGTAATGGCAACTTCCACCACCTTGTTCAAAGCGGTCTGGAAAGCAGAACGCCAGTTAATCAATAACCACGCTGGCTACCACCGAGTTGGCCATGATGGCTGGCCCAATAAGGAGGTAGTGCGCTTTCGCTCCAGCCAAAACCTTGGGTTTGCGGGTCAAGACCTGGTCCGCCTTAAAACCCATCGTGAAGACGATGGCGCAGTACTGCATGAAATGATGACAGATCTCATGGGGTTAACGGGAGCGCGGGGCGCATTGCCCGCCTGTTATACCGAGCGGGTGCTTGAACAGGTAAGGGATAGATCACCTGCTACCCGGGACTTCCTCGACCTGTTCAATCATCGTCTTATTTCGCTCTTCTATCGGAGCTGGGAGAAAACGCAGCCAGCCGTGCATCAGGAGCGGTCCGAGGAGGATGTTTTCTCGCGAATCTTAAAGTCTCTGACCGGCTGTGAGCAGAGTTGGCAACTTTACTACGGCGCTGCCTTCACCCGCCGCTCGCGCTCTGCCAGTACGTTACGGTCTGTTCTGGAAGATATCGTGGGCATGAGTGTGGAGGTTAGAACGTTAAGGGGGGAGTGGGCGCCCTTGGCTCTGGAAGATCAATCAAGTCTGCCGAGTAGAAAACAGCCTAAGGGCCAATATGCTCGGCTTGGCGGCGTTATGCTGGGGAGCCGGGTATGGATGGCAGACAAAGGGGTGGATGTTGTTTTTCGCCCGAAATCCCGGGAGCAGCTTGTTTCTGTTTTGCCCGGCGGCACCTATAGCAAGACCGTTTCACACGTAGCGCAACAGCTGGTTAGCGGCCAAATGCGTGTTCATTATCGTTTGTCAGCCCGCGCTGCACACCTGACCCACACTGTGTTGGGGCGTCATGGTCGGCTTGGGGCTGACAGTTTTATTGGAGCTCGGCCAGAGTCAATGAAGATGGTCGAGGTCAGTTTTAAACCAAGCCAAGGAAAGGACTGAATTCATGTCTGCAATGACACTCAAATCCCTCGTCGAGAAACTTAATGACTCGGGCAAAGAATCGTTGGAAACAGCTGTAGGCCTTTGCTTCCAGCGGACACACCATACGGTTGAGCCAGAGCACCTTCTAAAAAGCATGATTCGCAATGACGACTCTGATCTGAAAGGGGTGCTGCGGTATTTCAACTTGGATATCACCCGTCTAGACGCGCAGCTGGATAGCGGGTTGGAAACGTTCAGAACAGGCAGCGGTGCTACACCGAGTCTCGCCCCAAGATTGGTGGATCTATTTCGTCAGTGCTGGCTGGATACATCAATCGAGTTTAACGAGCCAACTATGCGAGGGGCCACCATGCTTTACAGCATGTTGAGCGACCCCGCTATGGCGGCGTTGGTTACAAGGCACGCGGGCGAGCTCAATGGTATCGACCCGGCGCGATTGCTTGCCGAATGGTCGGATATTCATGCAACGCTTGCGCAGGAAGCGACCACGTCCGCGAAACCAGCCACCGCACGGGCAGGTAAAGAGCAGCATCTTGCCAAATACACCATCGACCTTACAGCTCAGGCGAACGCAGGGGAGCTAGACCCGGTTATTGGTCGGGACGATGAAATCCGTCAAGTGATTGATATTCTAACCCGTCGACGCCAGAACAATCCGATTCTTACGGGTGAGGCCGGGGTTGGGAAAACCGCAGTTGTTGAGGGACTAGCCAGACGCATTGCTGAGGGAAATGTACCGGACGTGCTGAAGCCTGCGCGCCTTTTAACTCTTGATCTTGCGTTGCTGCAGGCAGGCGCGGGTGTAAAAGGGGAGTTTGAAAATCGCCTGAAAGGTGTTATCGAAGAAGTTAAAAGCTCTGAGCGGCCAGTCATTCTGTTCATTGATGAAGCGCATAACATGGTAGGCGCAGGTGGCCAAGCTGGGCAGAATGATGCCGCCAATTTGCTCAAGCCAGCACTGGCACGCGGTGAATTGCGCACCATTGCTGCTACAACCTGGGCGGAGTATCGAAAGTTTTTTGAAAAAGACGCGGCTCTTACGCGACGCTTCCAAGTCGTGAAAGTGGATGAGCCGGATGAGACAACGGCTATTCAAATTCTTCGTGGGTTGGTGCCTACGCTAGAAGCCCACCACGGGGTTGCGATTGCAGATGACGCGCTGAAAACAGCCGTGGTGCTTTCAACTCGCTTTTTGGCAAGCCGCCAACTGCCGGATAAAGCTGTAGCCTTGCTCGACACGGCCTGTGCTCGGGTGGCCATGAGTCAGGCGAGTGTGCCGGCTTCTGTGGAGCGGGCAAGGGCTGAGGTAACGGGGATGGAGCAAGAGTTAGCACTCCTGTCCCGCGAGTCTCGGTTAGGCGTTAATCATGGCGACCGGCAAGATGCGCTTCAAACCCAGCTTCATATAGCGGGTGAATCTTTAGCTCAATTAGAAGCTGAATGGGCAGATGAAAAGGCGCTGGTTCAAGAGGCGGCTGCCATCAGCAAGACGCTGCTGGAAGATGAAACCGATGAAGGCAAACAGCGGCTAAACGAAATTCGCGCCAGTCTTGGTGAGCGCGAACAGGTTATGGTGCATTGGCAAGTGGATACGCAGCTGGTTTCAGAAGTACTGTCTGACTGGACCGGCATTCCCTTTGGCCGCATGCAGTCAGATGAAGTGGCGGGCATATTGAACTTGGCTACAACGCTCAAAACCAGAGTAACCGGCCAGGACCATGCCTTGGATGACATAGCTCGCACTATACAAGTTGCTCGAGCTGAACTCGCTGACGAAAAGAAGCCCTTGGGTGTATTTCTGCTGGTTGGCCCCAGTGGTGTGGGTAAAACAGAGACCGCCATGGCTCTGGCTGAGCAGGTCTATGGTAGTGAATCCAACATGACCGTCATCAACATGTCGGAGTTTAAAGAAGAGCACAAAGTATCCCAGTTGGTTGGCTCACCTCCGGGTTATGTGGGTTACGGCGAAGGTGGCGTGTTAACCGAGGCAGTCCGCCGCAAACCCTACAGCGTGATATTGCTCGATGAGATGGAAAAAGCACACCCTGGTGTTCAGGACATTTTTTACCAGGTGTTTGATAAGGGGTCGCTGCGGGATGGCGAAGGGCGCGACGTCGATTTCCGGAACACTGTGCTGTTGATGACCTCAAACGCAGCCTCGGAACACATCTCCGATCTGTATGTAGATGAGCTTACCGCACCAGAACCGGAGGCGCTGAAAGATGCTATCTGGAGCGATCTACTTGCCATCTTCAAGCCAGCCTTTTTGGGGCGCACGGTGGTCTTGCCTTATCGGCCCCTTGGTGAGGAGCAATTACGAACGATCACTCGAATGCAACTAGAAAGAGTGTGCAAACGTGTTCAGAGGCAGCACGGCATTGCGCTTGAGTATAGCGACGACGTTGTCGAGCGTATTGCAGATAGCGGTCATCAGGCCAGTACTGGCGCACGGAATATACAGCAAGTTATACAACGCGAGGTGCTAACAAGGCTGTCAGATGTTTTGCTCAATGCGATAGCAAATGACAAACCTCTGAAAGAGCTTCGAATAACACTCGACGATAACCAGTTCAATATTGGCAGTTAACGGGTGGGCAGGAGAAGAAACATGAAAATAACGGTGTGGTTGAAAAAAGAATTTCGACTTTTGTTAGTTACACCGTTTAAAATTCTGCTACTCCTGTTACTATTTCTAAACGGGTGTGCGTCCCATGGGAAACCAGTCACTCTATATGATACGTATACCGAATATACATATAGAGTAGAGGCTCGGGACTACGCTTATATATTAGATAATTTGATCACTCAATCCATGGGTGATCGAGGTATTAAAAGATCATCAGATTTTCCTGATTATTTTCCGATATTGTCAGATTTACCGAATATACTGGTTAAGAAAAAGGAACATTTTGAATTGCGGGATGGTAACTTCGGTTGCTTAACGCTCAATGGTTTTGATCGATTTGATCGACCAGCTGTTATAAAGATGGAGTTTGGAAGGGAGCAGGGAAGCTGGAAGCTGGCTTATGTTTCAGTTGATTACCTCAGTTTGCCGTCGGAATTTACGGGCGCAGCTGTGTGCCCTAAACGACGTGCATAGTAACAGAGCTTGTAACTATGCTGCTGTTCCTCTCTCTTTGTATTGCTATCTAAAAGCTGGACACAAACCCAAGAATCCGAGGTTCTGGCTAAGTGTCAGGACTAGGGTAACCATGTCCTCGTTACAGGACGTAACTTAAAAAGCAAGGAGATACACATGCAAGCGAATACCTACCTGGACTACGAAGGTATTAAGGGTGAAACCACCGCAGAACAGTTCAAGGATATGATTACTGTTCTGACCATGGACTTTAACGTTCATCGGGAGATTTCTTCTTACACCGGTACCGCTATGGACCGTGAAGCCTCTTCTACCCGTCTTGGTGATATTACAATCACTAAACTGCAGGACAATGCTTCTACTGACCTGTTCAAAGAAGCCACTGTTGGCAAGGGTAAAAAAGCAACCTTCTACGTGACCAAGCAGGGTGACGCAGTTGAAGAGATCATGAAGATCGAACTGACTGACGCCATGATTTCCAACTACGCGGTTTCCGTTTCCGGTGACCGTCCGGTTGAGTCCATTACCATTTCTTACACTGAAATGATGATGACTGTTACTCCGACTGATGACAAAAACAGCATCACTGGGCCGAAAGTATACGGCTACAGCGGTGTTAAAGGTCAGCAGTTCTAATAGCAGGCTCCGAACTAGTAGGGGAAGCCCTTTGGGTTTCCTCTGCTCTTTTTGTTCACCGAAACCAGGAAGGCGCGGCGATTCATGGGCAAGGAAAAGCAGCATCATTTTCTTCAGATTCACAGCTCTCTCGGTAAAGACGCTCTGGTATTAGAGCGGCTGAAAGTGCGTGAGGGCATGTCACGCCTGTTTGAGGTGCGGGTTGGGTTTACCGCCAATCAACGTATCGCTGATATGAAAAAGCACATTGGCGAGGGTGTAACCGTTACCCTGAAAGTAGGGTCAAAAGATGGTGGTGGCGAAAAGCACTTCCATGGCCACTTTCTTAGTATGTGGGAATTGGGAAAGCCGCTTCACAATAGCGATGGCCAGCGCTATGAGGCCATTATCGTACCGAAAGCCTGGTCTGCAGCTAATCGCACCAACTGCCGAATTTTCCAAGATAAAACCGTTAAAAAGATTGTTGAGACAATTTTGGGGGAGCATGGAGTTGCGTTCAGCTGGAAGCTGAAAAAAGGACTTTATACCTACCGTTATTGTGTTCAGTACAATGAAACCGACTGGGATTTCGTTTGCCGGCTACTGGCTCACGAAGGTCTGTGTTTCCATTTCGAGCATTCTAGTGGCTCTCACACGATGGTCATTACCGATCATGAAAAGGCTTGGCCTAAGGCTGTTGAGGGTTCCGTTGTATTCTGTTCCAGACCAACCGGTGTGGCACATATTTCGAGCTGGTATGCCGGTTTTAAGGCAACAGCTAACTCCATCATTGAGCATGGCTTCGATTTCGAAACGCCCAAGCAGAAGGTTAAGGCAACCAGTAGCGAACAGGTGCCTGGCGGTCCGTTTGGTTCTCGCGAGTTGTTTGGGTACTTCGGTGAAGATCGTCCCATCAAGGATGGTGCCAACCTTGCCGCTTTGCACCTGAAAGGCATTGCTCAGGAATCAGAAAGCTACAGGGCTGTATCCGATTACCGCTCTTTTGGTGTTGGCCTAACTTTCTCCTTCAAAGAGCATGAAGACGAAATTCCTCCGCATAATGAATTCGTGATCACGGAAGTGGCGATAGAGGCTTCGGTGCCGCTGAACGCGGATAACCAACCATCAATGGGTAACTTTTTTTATACCAACAGCTTCCGCTGCATACCAACCAAAGCGCCCTTTGTGCCCCGTAAACTGCCAAAGCCAATGGTGCCCGGTTTGCAAACGGCAACCGTTACCTGCGCACCCGGTGAAGAAATCTATGTGGATGAACATGGCCGCATTAAGGTTCAGTTCCACTGGGACCGCGAAGGCAAGTATGACCAAAAGAGTTCCTGCTGGATTCGTGTAGCTCAATCTTGGGCGGGCGAAAATTGGGGCGCACAGTTTATTCCCCGCGAAGGCCAAGAAGTGCTTGTTGAGTTCCTCAGTGGCGACCCAGACCTGCCGCTGATTACCGGCTCCGTTTATAACGGCAAAAACAAAATGCCGTATGAGCCTTTGTCCAAGAAGAATATTTCAGGGCTCAAAAGCCGGTCTACTACGAAAGGCAGCGGTGCCAACTACAACGAAATCAGTTTCGACGACACCATTGGCAAAGAGCTTTTGCTGATGCATGCCGAAAAAGATCACACGTTGACGGTCGAGCACGATCAGACGGATGAAGTTGAGAACGATCGCACCACCACAATTGGCAACGATGACACGCTAACCGTCAAGAACGACCAGACGGATGACATTAAGAATAACCGCACCACGACCGTAGGAAATAACGACACCTTGACGGTCAAAAACAACCAAACGGTTGATATCACCGGTGCTCAGGCTACCACTGCGGGCAGAACCATAACGATTGATGCTGGCCAGAGCATCACCTTAAAAACGGGTGCTGCAAGTTTAACGATGGAGGCTTCCGGTGCGATATCGATTAAGGGCACCAGCATTAGCGTGCAAGGTGTCACCATTGATATGAAAGCCGCGAAGATTAGCCTCAACTAATCAAAGGCTTTGCGCCGGAGTGCCCGTTAATGCTTGAAGACTTGCTTAAGCAGCGGCAAGCGCTGCTAGACAATGCGCAATCACCTTTGCAGTTGTTGCGACAGCTCGATAGACGTTTAGTGCTTTGGAGTGAACAGCATCCGCAAGACTTGGCATTGGATAGTTGGCGAAAGGCACAAGGTGATGCCCCAGCTTTCTGGTCGGGAGCACTGAGGTCGGAATTGGCAATGCGTTTGCGTGCTTGCGCACGTGACGAGAGTTTTGAGCAGGTGCAGAGCGAAGCGGACAGTGAATACGAGGAGGGAAGCTACTGGCAAATGCTGGCCTGTCATTCCGGAATGGAGCTTCCTAGGGAATGGCCGGAACCTCCGCAACAACAGCTCTGGGCAGCTATGGCGGCCAGTCGCAGAGGGCAAGAAGCCAAAGTAGACGCTTGTTGGCAAGCCTGCGTTAGCATGCAGACCGGCGCGATGCTGGTGAGCGAGCCCGCTGTTAAGAGTTTGTTGTCAGAGTTGTGGCCCGCAGGGAATCCATTTTGGCGAGAGTGGTTTTTCCCGCTGCTATTGGCTGCGCCAGAACAACTGCATCCAGCCATGATTAATGATTTGGCTGGAAGAGTGAGTGATGCTTCGGTGATTGAAGCTATGGGCATTTCGGGAAGTGATCGCTTTTTGCCGTTGCTTGCAGAGGTTGCTTCCCATGGGGGCGAGCCAGGAGAGGTAGCGAGCGAGGCTTTGCAACGGAGGAAAGCTCATAACCAAGACCTTGGCCAGCGGTACCGCCAATGGTGGGCAAGTTGGTTGCGTGTTCAGGGTGCTCCGTGGTCGCTGTTCGGAGGTTGTTGGTGATGGCTGCAAGCGAACGCACCGGAGGCTGGCAAGTCAGCGCCCTAATTGGAGAGATTGCTGGCCGAGGTCTGGATGACTGGTTTCGGAGCGGGTTTGTTCCCGCAGATGATTCTGAGTCGCGGGAGGCGAACGACGGGCTGTTAACGCCCGAGCGGCTGCGCTCGTATTTAGATCCTAACTGCTCTGGATGGTTAATACTTCCAGCTGCAGAGCATCAACGTAGAGAGCAGTGGCTGGCGGCATTTACTGACCAGTCTGTGGAGATTGGTTTTGGGCGGGCCGGGTTGGCTTTAGCTGTTCGGGCTGTGGATCGTGCCGGGGTTGCTGCGCAGATACTGGCTGCGGACCTCGAGCCAGAGCTTCAGGTTCTCGCAATGGTTTTGAGCCCGGGGTCTGGTCCTTGTGTGCACTTTAGTGCTCTGGATGGAAGGCTGGAGGGCACTAACGATTTGGCGACTCTGCTGACTAATGCGCAGGCGGCTGTGCCGGAAATAGAAGTGCTGGTATGCCCGGGCACTCCGCAGGAATGTAGCTTTGAGAGGATCATGCCTTTTTTGGCCAGCCTTTCACGTTGGAATCGACCCGCTTTACGTTGGGAATTTCCTGAGCTGGTGTTGGGTGCTCCCGGTGTTTTAGGCGCTCTTTGGGGGCTTTATTGGCTGTTGGATGGCTACAGAGTAGGCGATTGGCAACAACCGGGCGCACTGCTGTTGTTGGATGCGATTAGCCCTTTGGCGGGAGTGATTGCAGTTAGTTGTAGTGAAACGAGTATGGCCGGTGTGGCGCCTCGGCCAGTCATCAAAAGCCTTGAACAATACAGAACGGAGAGTGCATGAACTTGCAATTGGGCGGCAGTGTTGGTCGAGGTGGTGAGAATCGGAGCAGCGATATAAAACTCATCCGGGCGCTGTTAAACGTGCATCGGCGCCAACAGTCTCTTGTACCACTGGCCGTAGATGCCAGCCCTGGGGCTGACTTAGATACGGCCATTGCCCGCTTTCAGAATGATCGAGGTGTAAATGTCGCCTCTGGCCTTGTTGGCAAAGGCAGTCAGACTTGGAGCTGGCTGAAAGAGACGTTAGCAAATAGCCGAACTCGGGTGGCTATTGTTCCTCCGTCTGTGGGTGCGCTGACATGGGCCGCAGAAGGACAGGAAGGCGGGCGGTATCACAGCCGGATTCTGCACGTACCGTCGGCCTCATCCGGC
The DNA here is from genome assembly GCF_023016045.1 of Marinobacter sp. S6332. GTDB lineage: Bacteria > Pseudomonadota > Gammaproteobacteria > Pseudomonadales > Oleiphilaceae > Marinobacter. Next base: position 128,888 of record NZ_JALKAP010000013.1, read on the forward strand.
TTAACGGTTGGTCGTGGTTATGATTTGAAAGAGCGTTCGAGAGCAGAGGTAACGCAACAACTAGCGGCAGCTGGCCTGAGTGCAGGCTATGCCTCGAAGATTGCTGGTGCAGCCCGTTTATCTGGCGCTACAGCAGAACAGTTCATTATTGACAGTGATTTGCTGGATTTTGAGATCAGCGCCGCTGTGCAGTTGCAGTTGTTCGAAAAGGTATACCGAGAGATGGAGCAGGACGTTATTCGGATCTGTAACAAGCGTGATGTGAAGGAGCGCTATGGCGTGACGGATTGGAATGCGCTTGATTCCCGGATCAAGGACTCGTTGGTAGACCTTCGGTTTCGTGGAGACTACACAGGTACCACGCGTCGTCAGGTTCAGCCTCCGGTTGTTGCGAATGATCTAGTTGCTTTCCGAAAGATCATAGGTGATGGGTCACTGTGGACAAACGTACCAGCCGACCGGTTCCAGAGGCGCGTTCGGTACTTGGCGTGAGGCTTATGGAGTTTGCGCACCGGGCAAAACGGAGACAAGCCGTGAGAATGAGTTTTTATTGGAGATGGCTGCCGGTTTTACTGATATTACCTGTGCCAGCGGAGGCAGGAGGCGTCGCTTCTCCGGTGGTTGACGCCAGAGTGATGGACGTGGGGGTCGTTCGCCACCAAGACACCCTATGGCGCTACGCCCGTTTTAGCACCGAGAGCGATTACCCGTGTTTGAGGTTTGAGGCGATTCACCCCGACCAAGGCTGGCGTGTGCTAGAGCGGCAGGATGTGTGCGACATCACGCTTCAGGATGATGCCACACTCGACTTTAGAGAGACCGCTTACACGGGTTTCTCGGTTATCGAGTTTAGCCGAGAGCACAGTGCCTTTACTTTTGAGGTGGAATACATCCGCCGGACGGCGGCGGGGGAGCAGAGTGTGTTTTGCACGTTGCCCGTTTCTCATAAAGAGAACTTCGGACATTTAGTGTGCCGGTGATGAATACCAACACCGGAAAGGCCAAGCTGGCCAGATGTTACACCGGACGCATTAAGCAAGGATTGCACAAGTATGGCCAGTCATATCGAATTTAACGGCGCAGATGGCTACAAGTATATTGTTGTGCGGCCAGACACTTACGATGGCCCTCAAGGTCCAGAGAACGCTGAGGGCAATGAAGACTGGAGCCAGTGGCTGCGCAACCGCTTTAGCCCCGGGTTCGCCAATGAAAGCACCCAATGGCTGAGTGTGCTCCAAAGCCATGGTGTTTCACTCCACGTAGCGAGTAATAGCGACCTGCTATTCCGGCATGTTGCTCAGATGCTTCGAGAACGGCAGCTGGCTATCTACAAAGTGCCTTTGCACAGCCTGCCGCCAAGTGAAGGCAGTGGCGGTGGTGGGGGAGGCAGCAGCACTGCCCGCACGGGTAACGCCCCGGCAAGTGCCGCATCGTCTGCCCCTGCAGGCAGCTCGAAAGCAAAGCAAGCCGATACCGACGACCCCGGAGCCAACACCGCTGACATGCAGTGCCAAGGTGATCCGGTAGCGCCTGTAACGGGTGAAGAAATCCTCGATATTGAGGACTTCGTTATAGAAGGCCCCATGCCCCTGACGTGGACGCGCCGCTACCGCTCGGGATACTGCGAGAGACAGTTGGGCTTCGGAGCAGGCTGGGCCATTACGTGCTTACGGCAGATACATCTTGATGGCGACCACCTCTGGATACTCGATAAAGACAGCCGATCCCTGCGCCTTAAAACACTCGCACCGGGTGAGATAACTTGGCAGGTTCATACTGGCCTGAGGGTGGAGCGGCGCCAAGACAACCAAATAGTGTTGACCGAAGCCAACGGGATGGCCTGGATATTGGCCACACAAGACAACAAAACCTGGTTGCCTGTGAGTGTGCAAAACCTGACAGGCCAGCAGTGGCGTTTCCAATACGACGCTGAATTCAGGCTGTCCCATCTGCGGCTGAATGCCCATACCGCCGTGGTGTTCAGCTACAACAAGCATCACCCGGAGCGGGTGCACGCCATACACTTGGAAAACGGTGACCAGCGTCGCCTCTTGGCACTTTACAGCTACGATGATCAGGGCAACCTGCTGCGCGCAGAAAGCGATCATGGCACCGAACAGTACCAGTATCAGGGGCGCTTGCTCACCCACCGCGAATTACCCACCGGGTACACCTTCCACTTCGAATGGCAAGGTCACGGTGAGCGTGCGCGTTGCCTCCGCAGCCGGGGTGAACAGGGCCACCACGACTTCCAGTTCGACTACCAGCCCGAGCGCTACCTGACACAGGTACGTGATGCTCACGGCAAGGTTCAGGTATTTCATTACGACGACAACGGCCGCATCCTCGCCCGGCAAGACCCTGATGGTGCGCTTTGGCAGTGGGCCTACGATGGCCTGGGGCGCTTGGTGCAAGAAACCCGGCCCGATGGTGCGCAAACCCAACACCGTTACGATCATCACGGCCGAAAAGCTGAAACCATTGAACCCGACGGCCGCAGCCACCGGTGGCATTACAACGAGCTGGGCTTCTGCACCGCTGAATCACTCCCGGATGGCCGCGTTCACAAACGCCGCGTTGATCTGGCCGGCCGCCTGCTCAGCGAAGACCGCCCCGATGGTAGCCAGTGGCACTATCAGTACGATGCTGACGGATGGCCCGTACGCGCCACCAGCACCACCGGAGAAACCACCGAATTGGGCTGTGCCGACACAGGCCACCTTCTGGCGAGCAACCGCAACGGCCAGCTTCAGCGTTTTGCCTTCCATCTGGATGGCCGCGTGGCTGGCAAGCTGGAACAGGGCTTGGTCACCCAATACGACTATCAAGGCCAGCGCCTACTGGCCGTGCACCAATACCCCGAACAAGCACCGGAACAAAAACGCAGCCGCCAGTACCACTACGACAAAGCTGGCCGCCTGACCGACTACACCACGGCCCAAGGTGACCAACACAGCTACGAATACGGCCCGCTGATGCGCCCATTGGCGTACCGCCGACCCGATGGTCACAAGGTCCAATACCAGTACGATCTCAGCGAACGCCTGACGGCCATCACCCGCGCCGATGGCCAGCAGTGGCAACTGGGCTGGAACGCACAAGGCCACATCGACCGTTGCGCCGCCCCCGACGGCCGCGATATCCGTTTTCAGTACAACGCCGCCGGGCACATCACCCACCGTGAACACCCCGGCTTCTGGGCACAACGCACAGAGCGAGATCCCGCCGGCCGGGTGCTGACCCAAACCAGCCAAGGTAAAGACCGTAAAGCGGTCACCCGCCAATACCGTTACGACGCCTTTGGCCGCCGCACCCACGCCAGTTGCGCCGACCGCAAACTACACTGGGTCTATAACACCCTCGGCCAGATCACCAAACACCATCAGGACCGCCACCGCACCACCTACGGCTACGGCCCCGGTGGCCGGATAGAAACGATCCACCTGCCCGACGGCACCACCGCCCATTACCACTACGACCCACAAGGCCGTTGGCACACCCTGAGCGTGAACGGCGACACCCTGGTCGAACGCACTTTCGACAGCCAGAACCGGGAAACCACCCGCACAGCGGGCAGCAATACCCAAAGCCAGCTGCACGACCGCTACGGCTGCCTGATCAAACGCAAATGGCAAGGCCAACAAAGTGCCACAAGACGCTACCGCTGGGACGCCGAAAACCGTCTGGAAGCCACCGAAGACAGCCTGACCGGCAGTACCCACTACCAACGGGACAGCCAAGGCCAGCTAACTCAAGAGAACGACACCGAATACCACTACGATCTGGGTGGCAATCGCGTCCCGGAAGGCGGCCAGCTCCAGCAAGACCGCCTGCTCACCACCGCCACCGACAAACGGGATTACGATGCACTCGGCGCGGAAATCCGCATCACCGGCCAAACCACCGAACACCGCACCTTCGACGCCGAAGGCCAGCTCATCGAACTCAAACGCCCCAGCCTGCACATCACCTACGGCTACGACGCACTGGGCAGACGGGCGTGGCGCAAAACCGCCGCAGGCACCACCACCTACCTGTGGCACAACGATGTGTTGCTGGGAGAGCAGAGCCCGAAAGGCGATTGGCAGTGGTACCTCCGTGACCCACAAACCGATGAGCCGTTAATCACTCTGACCCAGGGCCAGCCCTACTACTACGAACTGGACCACCGAATGATGCCGGTTCGGTTGTGGGACCAGAGCGGCCAAAAGGTCTGGGAAGGTCATGCGGATGCGTGGGGTAAGTGCCAGCCAGAAACACTCAATTGCAGCATCCACCAGCCCTTGAGATTGCCGGGGCAGTTTGAGGATGAGCTGACGGGGATCGTTCAGAATCGGTTTCGGGATTATGACCCGGCTACTGGACGGTATCTGACGCCGGATCCTTTGGGTTTACAAGGCGGAATCAATGCATACCGCTATACCAAAAACCCGTTAGATTTTGTGGACCCGTTGGGGCTAGAGTTCAAAGCTGTTATTACGTCAGAGAATGCTGAAACGGGGGAAGATGCACCGATTCTGGATAATCTGGAACCTGTGCAAGAAATTCCCGTTGCGGAAAGTCAGTTATCACAAAGGCACCTTCGCGAGACGGTGGGGCTGGATACGGTTGTTGTTGGGCCTAACGGCCATGGCGAAACTATTGGCGCCATGTATGGCAAAGTCTACGATCCTGAAGGCAACCAACTACCCGGCGTTGATAATCAAGCAGTTGAGGCATTTAATGACGCGCTTCGGCAAGCTGAGAAAACGCGTGAATACCGGGCTGAAGGGTATAAAATGGTCGCTCAGGATGCGGCTTTGGGAATGGCGGCAGGGCCTGCTGCTGGTATAGTGGGTGGAGCAGCGAGGAAGGCTGGGGGGGCATTGGTTAGCAAAGCTAAGGGTGCTTTTGGGGCTCTTCGTAAGACTGATATTCCAAACAAGATTAATTCACAGCATCTTGATTTAGTAACGAGTCACCCTAATGCTCATGCGATGAGTGTTCATGGCGGGTCAGTAACGGACGCACAGTTGATTCATAGAGCGCAAACAGGTGTGAAGCCAAATGGAGATGTTGGGGGTATTCCCAAAATATCCACAGCATTCCATAGTGATGAGGCTCTAATCTTTGCAGATCAGGCTGTTAGAAATAATGGTGGACTTAAAGCGGCAATATCGAGAAACCCAGGACAAACAGCAATACGAGTTACGGTTGATGATGTTGGTGATTTAGGTGTAGATCTGGGAAGAGGATTTGAGAGACTTTACCCTACGGGAAATAAAAAAGGAAATGCCAATATGGTTGGCGCTCCTGCTCGAGTTGATAACCTTAACAGCGTCGAAGGTTTTTATATGCTAAATCAAAATACGAATGTTTGGGAGACGATTTCAATATTCCCAGCACCAAAGCCATAGGGCAATATTATATGGAAAAGTATCAAAATATTATATATGTGTTGAAGAATATATTCGTGGTTGATTTAGGTTTTCCAGAGGATATGGCGATAAGTCTTTATAAGGAAAGCCTTCAGTCAAGTGGCAAGTTAGGTGATATAAAGCAAGAGTTGACAGAGGCATTTTCTGATAAAGACATATCATGGAAAGAAATGCTTTTAAATGATGATTATGAGGTTCTTGATTTCGACACAGAAGAAGAGGCGAAGGAGTTTGTTGAAAGAGTGCTTTGGGAGCCAATTACTAACTCGAAACCTGAATTCAAGTAATAAGTGCAGCACTTTGGGGCAGCTGTCAGAGGTGAGAGAGCCGTTGTCGGTAACCTCCTTGACCAAATAAGAGGCCGGGCTGTAATGCAGGGTTTCAGGGGCGCAGCAAGTACCCACAAAGGAATGTAACAATGTCTCATTTAATCGATCGCCTTGTTCAGCGATCTATAGTCGAGCAGTTCTGGGATGTCGTGCTCGATACGGATGAAGTACCTTCGCTCCCAAACGAAGAGGCGTTACTGGCGCAGATTGAAGCCGAAACCGATGACGAAGCCAGTGATGAATTATTGTTGCAGTATCTTGACGCGCATGCACGCCACTTCAATACAGCTCCGCTAATAGGAGGGCCTTTACCGGATTTTTCGGACATTGTGGAGGTGGATGGAGAGCCCATCATGGTTGGTCTTGTGGTGCCCTCTTTGCGCACTTTGAAACCTTTTTGTTCCCGAATAGTGACTAAGATGAGCGGGTTGGGTATCAAGGTTGGCTTGTTTATCGACGGCCCCGTATCACCCGGGTTGACCCGTGAGCAATTGATCCTTGCCGGGAAATCGTTTAGGGAAGATCTGGAAAAAGTGGCTGCGGACGACGAGGTCGCAAGCCTGCTGGAGAATGACACCAACTCAAACCGCAAAGCCAAAAAGAAAAAGAACCAACCTATCGCGATTATTTTTGAGCTGATTCAGGTGGGGGACCATATAGACACCCCTGCCGCCCGTGCGACGCTTCGCGACCTTAAGCTTCTCTTTAATCGGAAAGACCGGGTATTTATTTGCGGCACCCTCATCGACAGCGCTACCCACCACGTCTGGACAACCCGTGGGCTGGGCGGGTTTCGGCGACGGCGTAATTGGCGACACGCACTCGCGAACCGTGACCAACGACCGGCAGACATTCGAGAAGACCTGAGAAACAGCCGTTTCAACTGGAAATTGGTGTTGGTGGCTGTGATGGTGGCGTTAATCGGGACGGGGTTCAGCTACTACTTGCAACTGCAAGGAAGCCCGCGTCCTCTCGTGATGTTTTCAAGTGATATTCTGATTCCCCTCGTGATCATTCTGGGCGCGGTGTCCTTTAACAGGCTTCATAATCAGTCGGCTCGGCAGACCAAGTACTGCCTGATCGGTTATTTCAGCATCTACATCACGGTACTTTGTTGGTTGGTATGGCCCGTTACTTTTGCTTTTGTGCTGTACCTGGCCAAAGTGACGCTGCTGGTGTCATTTATTAGCATGATGGCCAGTACGATGATGGAGTTGGAGTGAGGTATTGGGCAAAGCTGAGAGCCGGTTATCAGTCGGCTCAGAATTTGCCGCCATCAAGTCCTGCAAATACTCGCTCAAGGTTTCGCCGAGCTAGTGTCTCTCGCTCGCGAAAGAAAACTTCGGTGTGGTAAATTGCAGGCTGATCGAGAAAAGCCTGCAGTACCTTTGACCGCCCCTCTTTATAAATTATCTCCGGTACCCACTGATATTCTTCTCGAATTTGCTTTTCATACGTAAGCGCTCCACGAACTACACCGGAATGGTTTCCCCCTGATTCCAAGGCAGTAACCGGTCGAGTTCATCGTCGGTCGTCAATGATGGCAGTTTGGTAAGCACTTCTACCATATAAGTATAGGGCTCAATGCCATTGGCTCGGGCGGTTTCGATCAGGCTGTAGAGTCTGGCGCTGGCATGCGCACCCTTTGGTGTCTGGCTGAAGAGCCAGTTTTTTCGACCAATGACGAACGGGCGTATGGCATTTTCCGCCGGGTTATTATCCAGCGGGATCCGACCATCCGTCAGGAAGACGGTTAGCTTGGGCCACTGTCGGTTCAGGTAGATCAGCGCTTTGCCAATGGCCGTTTTCGGCGGCACTTGATTCAAGGATTTCGTTAGCCAGACTTCCAGTTTTTCGATGAGTGCACGGCTTTGAGTGTCTCGCAAGGCCAGCCTTTCCTCCGCGCTCATCGTTTTGGCCTTTTGCTCTACGGCATACAGGCTGCGGATCAGACTCAAGGCCTGATCGGCACGGCCGACCTTGCCTTTAGGTTGTACTTTCTGGGCCTCCACGAACTTGCGGCGGGCATGCGCCCAGCAACCCACATGGGTCAGCTGATTGATCCGAACCACTTGGGCGTACCCTTCATAACCATCGGTCACCAGAATGCCCTGATAGTTTTCCAGCAGTCGCGTTGGTACCTGACCGGAACGGCTGGCGTCGTAATCGTAGAGCACTACTTGTTGCCCGGGCGGCCCACCTCGTTGTACCCACATGTACGAAGGACTGCTGGCCTTGCGATCCGGTTCGGTATTCACTTGCAGCGTAGTTTCATCCATGTGGATGACTGCACTCGCGTGCAGATGCTGTCGGCACTGTTCAATGAGGGGCTCGATCAATTCACTGGTCTGGATCATCCAGCGAGCCAAGGTATTTCTGGGCAGATCAATGCCCAACCGCTTGAACGCCCGTTCCTGCCGGTAAAGCGGCAAGGCGTCCACGTATTTGGCGATGACAGAATAAGCCAAGAGGTTGGGGCTGGCATTGCTCTTGGGTAAGGGTTGCGACGGCATGGGTGCGGTGACGACACCGTCTTCGCAGGTCTTGCAGGCATACTTGCGTCGAATGTGACGGATCACTTGGATCTTGGCGGGAATGATGTCGAGCTGCTCGCTGATCTCTTCACCGATGCAGACCAATTCGGTTCCGTCGTTATGGCAGTGCTTCTGACCGTCCGTCACGTCGTGGACAATATCCACTCGCGGCAGTTCCGGTGGCAGCGCCAGACGGCCACCGCGAGTGCGGGACTTGGCAGAGTCTGGCTTGGTCGGTGTGTCCGCGATGTCTTCTGGAACGTCGTCACTGTCTGACGCCGGTTCGCTCTCTACCAGCGCTTCGGCTTCGTCGAAGAACAAGTCTTCCTGAGGGATGTTGTACTTCTCGGTGGAAGGCCCAAAGCGGTTTTCAATCAGCAGGCGCAGTTGTTCGAACAGTTCCCGCTTCGCGGCTTCCAGAGATTGAGCCTTGCGTTCCAGAGACTCATTCTCGCGTTCCAGCGACCGGCTTTGTTTTTTTAGGCGAGTAATATCCGCCGCTTGAACACGGAGCTTTTGCTCCAGTTCAGCGATGATTTTCTGTGAGTCGGAAGCGGCGCTTGGCATGAAACTATTGTATCAAAACGCCTACAAATCAGCACCTTGAAATCAACCAGCGGCGTCAAAAAATAAGGGTTTATGAGGCTGCATCTGGGCAATGTCGTAACCGTCCAGAAGCCAGTTCAGTTGTTGGCCTGACAGGGTCATAACATCGTCACCCACTGTGTCGGGCCACTTAAATCGTTCCCGTTCCAGACGCTTATACCAGAGTACAAAGCCATTCCGCTCCCAAGCCAGAATCTTGACCTTGTCGCGTTGGCGATTGCAGAATACGAAGACCGCTTCATCGAAGGGATTCAGTTCCATCGCCTCCTGAACCAGCAGCGATAGCCCGTCGATGGATTTACGCATGTCGACCGGCTCCCGGCATAGGTAAACCGACATCGTCAGTTCTGGACGCATCATGAGACCACCGCCACACTGACAAAGCGATTGGGGCGGTGCATGTCGGGAACAACAATCTTCTGGATCATCAGTCGCTGCCGCCAGACCATCAGATCGGCGAAGCTCAATCCTTGTTCATGAGCATAACGACTCAGTGACTGGCCCAATGAAAACGCGTGGTGCAGGTGCCCCA
>NZ_JALKAP010000014.1 GCF_023016045.1 Marinobacter sp. S6332
TCGAAGTTCTTCTTTCTGATCACTGGGTCAGATTTGCTCTTTAACAAATTGGACGAGATAGAACACGAAGACATTTTCTCATTATCTCCGAGAAAATGTGTTCAATGTGATAGCGATTTTTTCAAGCGTTATCCGGTGTTGTCGTTGAAGTGGTTGTTTATAGCTTCAAGTGGCTTATCTCTGAGTACAAAAACAGGGTCTTTTGGTGTTTCCTTCGGGAAACGTTGAAAGCAAATGTGGGTGTGCCAGCGATCAGTTGTCTTGGGGTTATATAGTCAAGCAACTAAGCGCATACGGTGGATGCCTTGGCAGTCAGAGGCGATGAAAGACGTGGAAGCCTGCGATAAGGTTCGGGGAGCTGGCAAACAAGCTGTGATCCGGACATTTCTGAATGGGGAAACCCACCCGATTTCGGTCGGGTATCTTGCACTGAATACATAGGTGTAAGAGGCGAACCGGGGGAACTGAAACATCTAAGTACCCCGAGGAAAAGAAATCAACCGAGATTCCCTAAGTAGCGGCGAGCGAACGGGGACTAGCCCTTAAGCTAGACAACTGGTAGGAGAAGGCTCTGGAAAGTGCCGCCATAGTGGGTGATAGCCCCGTATCCGAAACCTGAGTCTAGTGAAATCGAGTAGGACGGGACACGTGGTATCCTGTCTGAATATGGGGGGACCATCCTCCAAGGCTAAATACTCCTGACTGACCGATAGTGAACCAGTACCGTGAGGGAAAGGCGAAAAGAACCCCTGTGAGGGGAGTGAAATAGATCCTGAAACCGTATGCGTACAAGCAGTCGGAGCAGACTTGTTCTGTGACGGCGTACCTTTTGTATAATGGGTCAGCGACTTATGTTCAGTGGCGAGGTTAACCGTTTAGGGGAGCCGTAGGGAAACCGAGTCTGAATAGGGCGATTTAGTCGCTGGGCATAGACCCGAAACCGGGCGATCTATCCATGAGCAGGTTGAAGGTTGAGTAACATCAACTGGAGGACCGAACCCACTGTCGTTGAAAAGCCAGGGGATGACTTGTGGATCGGAGTGAAAGGCTAATCAAGCCCGGAGATAGCTGGTTCTCCCCGAAAGCTATTTAGGTAGCGCCTCGGACGAATACCACAGGGGGTAGAGCACTGTTTCGGCTAGGGGGTCATCCCGACTTACCAACCCGATGCAAACTCCGAATACCTGTGAGTACTATCCGGGAGACACACGGTGGGTGCTAACGTCCATCGTGAAGAGGGAAACAACCCAGACCGCCAGCTAAGGTCCCAAAGTACCAGTTAAGTGGGAAACGATGTGGGAAGGCTCAGACAGCTAGGAGGTTGGCTTAGAAGCAGCCATCCTTTAAAGAAAGCGTAATAGCTCACTAGTCGAGTCGGCCTGCGCGGAAGATGTAACGGGGCTCAAACTGGTCACCGAAGCTGCGGCTGCATACTTTGTATGCGGGGTAGGGGAGCGTTCTGTAAGCCTGCGAAGGTGTGTTGAGAAGCATGCTGGAGGTATCAGAAGTGCGAATGCTGACATGAGTAACGACAATGCGGGTGAAAAACCCGCACGCCGGAAGACCAAGGGTTCCTGCGCAACGCTAATCGGCGCAGGGTGAGTCGGCCCCTAAGGCGAGACCGAAAGGTGTAGTCGATGGGAAACGGATTAATATTTCCGTACCTTGGATAGCTGCGATGGAGAGACGGAGAAGGCTAGGTGAGCCGGGCGACGGTTGTCCCGGTTTAAGCGTGTAGGGAGTGGGTTTAGGCAAATCCGGATCCACAATCCTGAGACGTGACGACGAGCACCCTTTTACGGGAGCGAAGTCATTGATGCCCTGCTTCCAGGAAAATCTTCTAAGCTTCAGGCTATTCGAGACCGTACCCCAAACCGACACAGGTGGTCAGGTAGAGAATACCAAGGCGCTTGAGAGAACTCGGGTAAAGGAACTAGGCAAAATGGTGCCGTAACTTCGGGAGAAGGCACGCTGGTGGTATGTGACGCCCTTCGCGGGTTGAGCAGAAGCCAGTCGAAGATACCAGGCCCCTGCGACTGTTTATTAAAAACACAGCACTGTGCAAACACGAAAGTGGACGTATACGGTGTGACGCCTGCCCGGTGCCGGAAGGTTAATTGATGGGGTTAGCATTCGTGCGAAGCTCTTGATCGAAGCCCCGGTAAACGGCGGCCGTAACTATAACGGTCCTAAGGTAGCGAAATTCCTTGTCGGGTAAGTTCCGACCTGCACGAATGGCGTAACGATGGGGGCGCTGTCTCTACCCGAGACTCAGTGAAATTGAAATCGCCGTGAAGATGCGGTGTATCCGCGGCTAGACGGAAAGACCCCGTGAACCTTTACTATAGCTTCACAGTGAACTTTGAACATGTTTGTGTAGGATAGCTGGGAGGCTTTGAAGCGTGAACGCCAGTTTGCGTGGAGCCAACCTTGAAATACCAGCCTGGCATGTTTGAGGTTCTAACTCTGGTCCCTTATCGGGATCGAGGACACTGTGTGGTGGGTAGTTTGACTGGGGCGGTCTCCTCCTAAAGCGTAACGGAGGAGCACAAAGGTGGGCTAAGTACGGTCGGACATCGTACGGTTAGTGTAATGGCACAAGCCCGCTTAACTGCGAGACTGACACGTCGAGCAGGTACGAAAGTAGGTCATAGTGATCCGGTGGTTCTGTATGGAAGGGCCATCGCTCAACGGATAAAAGGTACTCCGGGGATAACAGGCTGATACCGCCCAAGAGTTCACATCGACGGCGGTGTTTGGCACCTCGATGTCGGCTCATCACATCCTGGGGCTGAAGCCGGTCCCAAGGGTATGGCTGTTCGCCATTTAAAGTGGTACGCGAGCTGGGTTTAGAACGTCGTGAGACAGTTCGGTCCCTATCTGCCGTGGACGTTGGAGATTTGAGGAAAGCTGCTCCTAGTACGAGAGGACCGGAGTGGACGAACCGCTGGTGTTCCAGTTGTCTCGCCAGAGGCACTGCTGGGTAGCTATGTTCGGACAGGATAACCGCTGAAAGCATCTAAGCGGGAAGCCCCTTCCAAGATGAGATCTCCCCGGGCCCTCGAGGCCCCTAAAGAGCCGTTCAAGACCAGGACGTTGATAGGTCGGGTGTGTAAGCGCTGCGAGGCGTTGAGCTAACCGATACTAATTGCTCGTGCGGCTTGACTATATAACACCCAAGACAATTGCTTGGATAACGCTAGAACAAACGAAAAAATCAAAACACATTGAACAACCTCTATCTCGTCCCCCAGTGATCAACCGTTTTGTCTGACGACCATAGCGGCTTGGAACCACCTGATCCCATCTCGAACTCAGAAGTGAAACAAGCCTGCGCCGATGGTAGTGTGGCACTTGCCCATGTGAGAGTAGGTCATCGTCAGACTCTTAAATAAAACAGCCCCGACAGCTCTGCTGCCGGGGCTTTTTTATTTTAGATACGAGGGCATTCTGCCACTACAAAGCCCCCATGTGACCAGCGCGCCGCAGGCGTGCGCAGGACGCGGGAGCGCAGCGACGGCGGGCCGGAAGGGCCGAAGGCCGACAGGCCTGAGCAATGTAGGTCATCGTCAGACTCTTAATACCAAAAACCCCCTCCGATAACTCGGTGGGGGTTTTTTTATGCCTAGAATTTGGCGCAGCACGCAACCAATACACTGCCCCTTAAAGACCCCGGTGATATACTGTGTTTACAAAATCAAATGCGATGCGGGGTAACTCAATGTCTGGCAACGATCATCTGGTCATATTCGATACAACTCTCCGGGATGGCGAGCAAAGCCCCGGCGCGACCATGAACAAAACAGAAAAGCTCCGTATCGCGAAGGCGCTTGAGAAGCTTCGTGTGGATGTCATTGAGGCAGGGTTTGCAATCGCAAGCCAGGGTGATTTTGAGGCTGTTAAGTCTATTGCCGAGACCATAAAAGACTCAACGGTTTGCAGTCTTGCAAGAGCCTTGGACAAAGACATTGATCGAGCAGCAGAGGCGATTCGCCCAGCGGAAAGGGGGCGTATACATACATTTATCGCTACATCCCCTATTCATATGCAACACAAACTGCAAATGCAGCCTAGCGAGGTTGTTGAGCAGGCTGTTCGCGCTGTAAAGCGCGCGCGCAGCCATGTTGATGATGTTGAGTTTTCCTGTGAGGATGCCGGGCGCTCGGAGTTAGATTTTCTATGCCGAATTATCGAGGCGGCCATAGATGCAGGTGCTAACACAATCAATATTCCTGATACGGTTGGCTACGCAATTCCTGAGCAATTTGCCGAAACTATCCACCAGTTGCTTAACCGAATCCCCAACGCTGATAAGGCAATTTTCTCTGTGCACTGCCACAACGACCTTGGGCTTGCGGTTGCCAACTCGCTCGCCGCAGTAACACGAGGGGCCCGTCAGGTGGAGTGCACAATTAACGGTTTGGGTGAGAGAGCTGGCAATGCATCACTAGAAGAAATTGTGATGGCCGTTCGCACTCGTCAAGATTTGTTTAATATAGACACCCAAGTAGACGCTCGTCATATTGTTCCTGCTTCGCGCCTAGTCTCTACAATCACTGGTTTCCCAGTTCAGCCCAATAAGGCGATCGTAGGCGCAAATGCCTTTGCACATGAGTCTGGCATTCATCAGGATGGCGTGCTCAAGCACCGCGAAACTTATGAAATCATGCGTGCAGAAGATGTAGGTTGGCACACAAATAGTCTTGTACTGGGTAAGCACTCAGGCCGTAATGCTTTCCGTACCCGGCTGCTGGAGTTGGGTATACAGTTTGAGACCGAGACAGAACTCAACGAAGCGTTTACCCGTTTCAAAGCCTTGGCCGATCTGAAACATGAGATTTTCGACGAAGATCTTCAGGCGATTGCCAGTGATACTCGGCAGAAAGACGAAGAGGGGCGCTATGGCTTGGTGTGCCTACGAGTTTGCTCTGAAACAGGCGTCGTACCGAGTGCTACGCTCACGTTAACAATGGATGGAAAGGAGCACAAAGTTGAGGCCGAAGGCAGTGGTCCGGTAGATGCTACCTTTAAAGCTATAGAGTCATTGGTTGATTCTGGCTGTAACCTGCAACTTTACTCCGTAAACAACATCACCAGTGGTACTGACTCTCAGGGTGAGGTTACTGTCCGTTTAGAGCGTGGTGGGCGAATCGTAAACGGCATAGGTGCCGATACAGACATTATTATCGCTTCGGCGAAGGCCTACATTGAGGCACTTAATCTAATCAGTCGTGGCGGGATTCGGCAGCACCCGCAGGTTGCGGATGTTTAAATGATTCAGACCGAGGTCCAGCGGCAGTTTTACCTTAGTGCCGCAGGTATTCGCCTGTGGTATGCCCGCGAGCCGTTGCCGGGTGCCGCACCTAGCCCGGAGTTTCGATTCCCTGAGCTGGACGAGTCGGTGGACTCGTCAACACCAGCTCTTTTAAAGCATCATTTGCCCAAAAGGCAAACGCCCTCGCCTAGAGAAGATAAGAAGGGTGCGCAGCGGATAGCAAGCCTTCAAGCGTTAGTGGGGGGTAGTGCAACGTCCAAGCACGCAAGTTTAAAAGAACAGGCTTCTCCAGCAGTCTCAGGTGCCCCGGTCAATGTGCCGGATGACACTGGCCAAACAGGGTCAGCGGTCGAGGTGCAAGCAGCTCAGGTGCTGAACCTGAGCCTAGGAGTATTTTCTGGGGCCAATTATGTTCTTGTTGCGTATGTGTCCAAAGAAGCGAGTCTAAGGTTACAGGAAACCCTTGCGATCAACATATTGAAGAGTCTCGGGGAGGTGCAGCCAAGGCCCTTAGACTGGGTTCGCTGGCCCGTATTTAATAATCCCCTTGTGCCGGGTAATTCAGCAGCGGGTTTTGTTGCTGTACTGCGTCATGTGCTGCGTGACGCAGGCGACCGAAAGATAGTTGTTCTTGGCGGTCAGAGTCCGTTTGTTGGTGAGGCTGGTGCGGAAAATGGTTGGGTAAATAAAGCGCTCGAACGGTCACCTGATTTAACGTTCGACCACTCACTAACCGAGCTCGCTAGTAACCACGGTTTGAAGCGCTCGTTGTGGCATCAGCTTAAGCTCTTGGTTGCAAAGTGACGCACAGCGACCAAGCTTCAAGCGGGCCTCATGATGAGGGTGAGATTGTTCTCCGGCCTTTAAGGCCGGAAGAATTGCCAGGTGTGCTTGAGATAGAACGCCAAAGTTACTCCTACCCATGGTCCGAAGGCATTTTTTTAGACTGTTTCAAGTCGAGTTACCGCCTATGGGGGGCGGCTCTCGAAGGGTCGCTAGTTGGGTACGCGATTGTCTCCTATATACTTGATGAAGCACATCTCCTGAATCTTTGCGTGCACCCTCGCTCTCGCGGTCTTGGCGTAGGCAAACTACTTTTGCGGCACCTTACGACAGAGGCAAATCGTGAAGGTATGAACCAGATTCTCCTTGAGGTTCGTTTAAGTAACAAGGCTGCCAGCAAGCTTTACCGTAACCAGGGGTTCGAAGAGATAGGTCGCCGCCCGCGTTATTACCCTACGCCCTCAGGGCAAGAAGATGCGCGGGTTATGTCGTTGCTCCTGTCTCCATGAAGGTTATCGCTTGTGTTCGCGTAATCACCCCTTAGCCCTTATAATGCCAGCCTTTCCCGAACATCTGACGCAGGTTGCTCTTCGACTATGTCTCACCTTTCCCAGGAAGTGGCCAAGCGCCGCACCTTTGCCATTATTTCTCACCCGGACGCCGGTAAAACCACCATTACCGAGAAGGTCCTGTTATTCGGACATGCTCTTCAGAGAGCAGGTACGGTCAAGGGTAAGAAGTCCGGCCAGCATGCGAAGTCTGACTGGATGGAGATGGAAAAAGAGCGGGGTATATCCGTAACCACGTCTGTTATGCAGTTCCCTTATGGCGGGAAGTTGGTGAACCTGCTCGATACGCCAGGCCACGAGGATTTCTCGGAGGATACCTATCGAACCCTCACCGCTGTGGACTCTTGTTTGATGGTGATCGACAGCGCAAAGGGGGTTGAGGAGCGCACGATCAAACTGATGGAGGTTACCAGGCTCCGGGATACACCTATTATCACCTTCATGAACAAGTTGGATCGAGATACCCGTGATCCTGTTGAACTGATGGATGAAGTTGAGGACGTGCTGAAAATCGCCTGTGCGCCAATTACCTGGCCTATTGGCATGGGTAAGAGCTTTAAAGGGGTCTATCACCTTCTCCGCGACGAGGTCATTCTCTACCAGAGCGGGCATGGCCACGAGATTCAGGAGGTTCGAGTGATAAGTGGTCTGGACAACCCGGAGCTCGATACGGCAATTGGTGGATACGCCAAAGATCTGCGTGATGAAGTTGAACTGGTAAAAGGCGCTTCCCATGAATTCGATCAGGAAGCGTTTCTGGCGGGCGAACTAACGCCGGTATTTTTTGGTACAGCTTTGGGCAACTTTGGTGTGGATCACATGTTGGATGGCTTGGTGAGCTGGGCTCCAGAGCCTCAACCGCGCGAGACGGACCATCGGTTAGTGCGTCCTGACGATCAGGGTTTCTCCGGTTTCGTTTTTAAAATTCAGGCAAACATGGACCCTCAGCATCGGGACAGAGTTGCGTTTATGCGCATAGTCTCGGGTAAATATAGTCAGGGTATGAAGGCTCGCCATGTGCGGATTGCAAAGGATGTACGCTTTTCCGATGCGCTGACCTTTATGGCGGGTGATAGGGAGCAAGCTGAAGAGGCTTATGCTGGTGATATCATTGGGCTGCACAATCATGGAACTATCCAGCTGGGGGATACTTTTACCGCTGGCGAGGATATGAAGTTCAAAGGCATTCCAAACTTTGCACCGGAACTGTTCCGCCGCATTCGTCTAAAAGATCCACTCAAGGCGAAGCAGCTGCAGAAAGGGTTAATCCAGCTTTCGGAAGAGGGGGCGGTGCAGGTTTTCCGGCCGTTGCGCAATAACGATCTAATTGTCGGTGCGGTGGGTGTTCTCCAGTTTGACGTTGTGGTTAGCCGGCTTAAAACAGAATACAAAGTAGAAGCGGTTTATGAGCCTATCAACGTTGCAACCGCCCGCTGGGTCACCTGCGCGGATGATCGTAAACTGGATGAGTTTCAGCGCAAGAATAACGACAATTTGGCACTCGATGGTGGTGATCGTTTGGCTTACATCGCGCCCACAATGGTTAACTTAAATCTGGCGCAGGAGCGCTATCCAGATATCGAGTTCCATAAAACCCGGGAGCATTAATCTCTTATTGGTCGGAGGTCAGTTTGAAATTGGTGGATGCTCACTGTCACTTTGACTTTCCACGGTTCGATCGCTGTCGTGCCAGTGAGCTTGAGGCCGCCAAGCAAGTTGGCCTTGTTGGGCTGGTGATTCCCGGTGTCAAGCGCCCGGACTGGGGGCGGGTACGAGATACCGCTTTGGCGCACTCTGGTCTTTATTACTGCCTTGGAATACACCCGTGGTTCGTTAGTGAGCATTCCGCTGAAGATCTCGAATGTCTGAGCCAGACTTTACGGGCCATGCCAGAGCGTTGTGTGGGGGTGGGGGAGTGCGGGCTGGACCGCCTTCGCGGCAACATGAATGATCAATATCCTTGGTTTGAGGCCCAGATTTCGCTGGCGTCTGAGTTGGGCTTAGCTTTGGTCATTCACTCGGTAAGGGCCCACGACGAGGTTCATGCGACATTAAGGCGTCTGAACTGGAGCGGTCGAGCCTTGCTGCACGGGTTTTCTGGTAGTTTTCAACAGGCCAAGAAGTTGATTGATCAGGGGTGCTTTATCGGCGTAGGTGGTGTCATCACCCACTCCCGCGCCAGCAAGACCCGTGATGCGATTGCACGCTTGCCTCTAGAGTCCCTTGTGCTAGAAACAGATGCGCCGGACATGGCGCCGGAGGGTATTGATGCTGGCTCCAATTCGCCGCTTTATCTTCGCAGGATTCTTGATAGCCTCTGTGAGATAAGGGACGAGCCGCCTGACCAATTGGCGGGCGTATTGTTTGAAAACACGGAGCGGCTTTACGGCCAATCTCTATGGTAACGACTTAACAATAAAACAATTCGGTGCAGGGTTGGTTTTCAATATTCGTTCGAGTATACTTCGCGCCCTGGCTTTTCAAGGCGATGTCACTATCTCAGCCCCGAATAGTGTCACTGCCAACTAAATTACAGGTATAGAACCTCCTCCGGGTGTACTACACTTTCCGGTGGCGGTTTTTAACGTTTCTTTTTATAGCGTTCAAGGCGGAATCAATGAAGACTCTGAGTGCGAAACCAGAAACCGTAAAACGTGACTGGTACGTTGTAGACGCAGCCGGCAAGACGCTGGGTCGTCTGTCAACCGAAATCGCCCGTCGTCTGCGGGGCAAGCATAAGCCTGAGTACACCCCTCATGTAGACACTGGCGATTACATTGTTGTTATCAATGCGGGCCAGGTGCGGGTTACCGGCAACAAGGCATCTGACAAGATGTACTACAGTCATACCGGCTTTCCGGGTGGGATTAAGTCTATCAGCTTCGAAAAGTTGGTCGACAAAGCGCCTGAGCAAGTAATTCAGAAGTCTGTCAAAGGCATGCTTCCGAAAGGCCCGCTTGGTCGCGCCATGTTCAAGAAGCTGAAAATCTATGCCGGCGCTGAGCACCCTCATACAGCCCAGCAGCCCAAAGAACTCGACATTTAACGGAAGGCGGATATGTCTGTAGCACAAAATTACGGTACTGGTCGCCGCAAAACGTCCACGGCTCGGGTGTTTATCAAGCCGGGAAGCGGTAATATTTCTATTAACGGTCGCACTATCGAAGACTTCTTCGGTCGTGAGACTTTGCGCATGATCGTGCGTCAGCCTCTGGTTGTTGCCGAGTCTTCAGATCGCTTTGATATCAACATCACTGTTAAAGGTGGTGGTATCAGTGGTCAGGCAGGTGCAATTCGCCATGGCCTGACCCGCGCTCTGATGGATTACGACGAAACCCTGCGTCCAGCGTTGCGTAAAGCGGGTTATGTAACTCGCGATGCTCGTGAAGTTGAGCGTAAGAAAGTTGGTCTGCGTAAGGCGCGTAAGCGTCCTCAGTACTCCAAGCGTTAAGTTCCGCTGGAGCAGATCTCAGGAAAACCCGGCTATTTGGTCGGGTTTTTTTGTTTCAGGGTCAATGGTGGTCAAATTGATCTGGAGCAGAGAACTGGCTCTGGTGGCGGCTTTCCGACTTGTAAGGACATGGTAATTTCATTACCATTTGAGCGCTTATATTTTTGGATTGTGAAGTCCTTTTCGATGCACACTGTCGGCCTTCCGGCGGGCTGTGACATCGCCTGATGGGAGAAAACCATAATGAATAATGGCGACGTGAGCCAAGGTCGACGCCGGTTTCTGATCGGTGCTACGGCTGCGGTCGGTGGAGTCGGCGTCGTCGGTGCGGCAGTTCCTTTCGTGGCATCCTGGAATCCCAGTGCCAAAGCGGAAGCAGCTGGTGCGCCGGTAACCGTCAATATCAGTAAAATTGAACCGGGCCAGCAGGTCACCGTTGAATGGCGGGGCAAGCCAGTCTGGATTATCCGTCGTACAGACGAAATGGTCGACAATATAGAGAAGCTGAACGACAAGGTGAAAGACCCTCAGTCGGAAGCTCCGCAGCAGCCAACGTACATTAACGGTATCCTGCGGTCGCTTAAGCCCGAATTTGCTGTTCTGGTAGGCTTGTGTACTCATCTCGGCTGTGTCCCGTCCTATCGTCCGGAAGTGGCGCCGGCAGATCTGGGTGACGAGTGGTTGGGTGGTTTGTTCTGCCCCTGTCACGGTACCCGTTACGACATGGCTGGTAGGGTCTACAAGGCGCAACCTGCTCCTCTGAACCTGGAAGTGCCGCCTTATCGCTACGACGATGATGCGACTCTCACGATTGGTCTTGATCCGGAGGCAGAGTAATGCAGAAGCTACTTAATTGGGTAGACGAGCGTCTGCCAGTTGTTGATGCCTGGAACAAGCACCTGGCAAAGTATTACGCGCCGAAGAACTTCAACGTCTGGTATTTTTTCGGTTCTCTGGCGATGTTAGTGCTGGTAAACCAGTTGGTAACCGGTATCTGGCTGACTATGAGCTACAATCCTACGGGAGAGGGCGCGTTCGCCTCCGTTGAATACATCATGCGTGATGTTCAATGGGGCTGGCTCTTGCGCTACCTGCACTCTACAGGTGCCTCCGCGTTCTTTATTGTGGTTTACCTCCACATGTTCCGTGGCTTGATGTATGGGTCCTACCAGAAACCCCGTGAGCTGATCTGGCTGTTCGGCATGCTGATCTATCTGGTGCTGATGGCAGAAGCCTTCATGGGCTATCTGCTACCTTGGGGTCAGATGTCATACTGGGGTGCTCAGGTTATCGTGAACCTGTTTGGTGCTATCCCTGTTATCGGTGAAGATCTGTCGTTGTGGATCCGAGGTGATTACCTGATTTCCGGTATTACCCTGAATCGCTTCTTTGCGCTGCACGTAGTTGCCCTTCCAATTGTTTTGTTGGGTTTGGTTGTCCTTCACATTCTTGCTTTGCATGAAGTTGGTTCCAACAACCCGGACGGCATCGAGATCAAGAAAAACAAGGATGAAAACGGCATTCCAAAAGACGGTATTCCGTTCCACCCCTACTACTCAGTGCACGACCTTGTGGGCGTCGCTGTGTTCTTCTTTATCTTCTTTATTGTGGTGTTCTTCTTCCCGGAAATGGGCGGGCTCTTTATCGAGAAGCCAAACTTTGAGCCGGCGAATGCGTTGAAAACGCCTGCGCATATTGCGCCTGTCTGGTACTTCACGCCCTTTTACGCCATGTTGCGTGCGGTTACGGTTGATCTCTTCGGTTTGCCTGCCAAGTTCTGGGGTGTTGTGGTCATGGGTGGCGCAATTGCGATCCTGTTTGTTCTGCCTTGGTTGGACAGAAGCCCTGTTCGCTCCATCCGCTACAAAGGCTGGCTGAGCCGGATTGCACTGACGCTGTTTGCAATCAGCTTCGTTGTTCTCGGATACCTCGGCCTTGTGCCAGCCACAGAAGGACGTACTACCGTCGCGCAAGTCCTGACAGTGGTCTACTTCCTGTACTTTATTCTCATGCCGTTCTACACGCGCATGGAAAAAACCAAACCAGTACCAGAGAGGGTGACAGGATAATGAGAAAGCTGATTTTTGGTCTTTTCATCGCATTCCTGCCAGCCCTCGGTTTGGCGGCGGGTGTGGGCGTTCCGCTTGACCATATCAAGACGGATCACACAGACAAAGCCTCGCTCCAACGTGGTGCGGCTATGTTCACGAACTATTGCATGGGGTGTCACTCCATGGAATATGCTCGCTACAAGCGTGTCGCTGACGATCTTGAGATACCCGTTGATCTCTTTGAAGAAAATCTCATCTTCACCGGTGCCCAGATTGGTGAGCTGATGAAGAACTCCATGAATAAAGACATGGCGGCGGATTGGTTCGGCGCTCCGCCACCGGATCTTACGCTGGAAAGCCGTCTTCGTGGCGAGTCTTGGGTGTACTCATATCTGCGTGGCTTCTATAAAGATGACTCACGCCCTCTGGGTGTAAACAATGTGGTGTTCGACAAGGTAGGTATGCCCCATGTGTTGGTTGATCTTCAGGGTCTGTGCGCGGTCGAGCCTAATATAGGCAAGAAGGCCAGTGTTGAGCCCCTGAGCGGCAACATTAATAACAGCAGTGCGTGCCCCGAGTATGCTACTGAAGGCAGCATGACGGGCGCTGAGTTTGACCGCGCCATGTATGACTTGACTAACTTCATGTCATACATGGCAGATCCAATCAAGGTTGAGCGTGAGAGCCTCGGGATCTTTGTATTGATTTTTGTCGCTATTTTCTTTGTATTTGCCTATCTGCTCAATCGTGAGTACTGGAAGGACGTGCACTGATAAATAGGGTATAATCCCGCTCCCGGAGTTCCAGTGGGCATTAAACGGCCCGCTGGAATTTTTGCGTTTCTCGGGGCCAATTTGGTTTGTTTACTCGTGAGGTAGTTTTATGGGCGTTGTGACCAAGCGGTCATCGATGACATTTTTTTCGGATCCGACCAGCCACTATAGCCACAGAGTGCGCATTGTGTTGGCGGAGAAGGGTGTTACCGTTGATGTCGTAAATGTTGATCCGGATAATCCGCCAGCAGAGTTGGCTGACTTGAATCCGTATAACGCCCTGCCCACTTTGGTAGATCGTGATCTGGTTCTCTACGAGCCGAATATCATGATGGAATACCTTGATGAGCGCTTCCCTCACCCGCCGTTGCTGCCGGTTTATCCAGTTGCGCGCGCAAATAGCCGTCTGATGATCCATCGGATTCAGAAAGACTGGTGTGGTCTGGTTGATCAAATTCTGAGCCAGCCAAACGCCAAGGCTTCGGAAGTTGCCCGTAAAGAGTTACGCGAGAGCTTGCTAGCGACAGCGCCGCTTTTCGGTGAGATGCCATTTTTCCTTTCTGAGGAATTCACGATTGTGGATTGCTCGATTGCGCCCATTCTCTGGCGTTTGCCTTCGCTTGGTATTGAGCTGAATGACAAGCAGGCCAAGCCTCTTCAGAAGTATATGGAGAGTATTTTTGAGCGTGAGGGTTTCAAGGCGAGCCTTTCCGATCTGGAAGAAGATATCCGTAGCTAATTTGACGGATTTCCGCGTTAGGGGATAGGAGGCGAGCCGTGCCTGATAACAAGATCACTATGACATCCAGCCGCCCATATCTGGTTCGTGCATTCAATGAGTGGATATTGGATAACGACTGTACGCCATACATAGTGGTGGATGCGGGTATTCAGGGTGTTCAGGTGCCGACGGCCCATGTGGCGAATGGGCAAATCGTGCTAAATATTAGCCCTGGTGCCGTGCGTGGACTCGTTGTTGGCAATAGCGCACTGGAGTTTAGTGCTCGTTTCGGTGGCGTGCCTATGCAGGTGTTTATTCCGTTGCAGGCCGTCATGGCGATTTATGCTAAAGAAAATGGAGAGGGCATGGTTTTTGGTAGCGAGCCGGGCTCACCGGATCCTGATGGGACCAATGATCGTGAAGGCTCCGGGCATGGTGCCCAAGAGGAACGGCCTTCTGGTAGGCCTACCTTGAAAGTTGTGAAGTGACGTTTTGTGAGTAACCGTTGAAAAAAGCTGGCATCCGCCAGCTTTTTTTTATCCCCCAAATAGTTTGCTGTCCACTAGTGAGCACAGAGCATTGACCACAACCATAAGCAAAGGCGTGGCCGCTGTTGGTGATAGGTCGTTTAATGCGATTTCGTGGTCCTCTGCATGCATCAGTGATGTGATGTCAGATTTCTCCCGTGCGCTAAGCACAACCACATTCATTTCGCGGTCATGGGCGGCCTGAATGGCCTGAATAAGGTTGGCTTTGTGACCATCATCCACGATAACAAACAGTAGGTCGCCGGGTTTGCCTATGGCTTTGACCTGTCGCGAAAAGGTGTCGTTAAAGCGGTTGTCACGACAGATGGCCGAGTAGGTAGTGGCGTCAGCTCCCAAATTGATAGCGGGGAGAGCTGGCCGGTCCTGCTCAAAACGATTGAGGAATGCTGTGCAAAAATATTGGGCTATAACGTTGGCGTTACCATTAGCGCAGGTTACGATTTTTCCGTCATTGAGAAGAGCGTTCACAAAGGCGTCTGCCGCCTGCTCAATGGCCGGGCCAACGGTACTGGCTGCCTGAGCAGTGTGCTCCATATGGCTCGCAAATAGTTGGTTTATCAGGTTGCCCATGTCGTTCATCAAAATCTATGTATCCGCCTGAATTGCATTTTTAATCCACTGTACCCGGTATTTCTTAACGGTGCCTGGGCTGATCGCTACAACGTCTATCCGGCTGATGGCATTCCAAAGCTGATGTCGATGTAAATAAAAAGACGCCGCTTTTAGCAATCTCTGGCGCTTTGGGTAGGAAATGGAGCTGGCCGGATCTACAAGACTACCGTTGCCGCGATAGCGCACCTCAAAGAAAACGAGGATGTCGTGATGTAGCCCTATCAAATCGATTTCACCACCGCGATTGTAAACGTTGCGCTCTCGGATTTGTACGCCCTGAGCTTCGAGGTATCTAGCGGCAACACCTTCAAAGTGCGTACCTATGGCTTTGCGACCTTCCATGTCTCTGCATTCCTCCCTGAAGTGATGATTAGTTTGTTAGTGCCTCAGGGTTTCTTTCGTCGGGTTCGACGCCCTGAACGGCGGGCTCTGCCAATAGGTTGGGTGTTCCATTCCGGAACTGCGCCCAGAGCTGGTGTCGGTGGATGCTACCCGTTGGAGTCATGGTTAGTACTCCGGTTTGTCCATCGACCGAGGCGGTCTGGACTTGTTTGAGTAGAGGGAGGCGTTTGCTCAATTTCCATGCATCAGCCCCCATGGCAAACAGTCTGCCGAGTTGGCCACGGGTGCCCGGCAAAACGCTGCTAGCCTCGTTGCGTAATGGGTTCTTGTCGTTAAGTACCCAAGGGATATCGGTGAATATCACCTGATTGAGGTCGCGATCTCGGCCTGCATCTGGTGTGCCTTCGTAAATAATCGAAGGCGAGTACACGGGCAGGTCGCCCCCAAAATAATAGGCAAACAGAGGCTTGAATTGGCGCGCAATGGCTGGCTCGGCCACCATGATGATAGCTTCGGCGTCTTGGCGGCGACGCGGTTCGAACTCTACGTTTAGGCCAATGGTGCGCTCTACTTGAATGGCCCGATCCCGCGATACGGTAATGCCTAGCAAGTCCGCGGTGACTGCGCGCAAGTTATCTTCACGGAAGAAGCGCTCAATATCCAGAGCGACGGCTCCGTTTTCCTGCATGCGCTGTGCGAGTGCAGCCTCCACGCGGTCGCCCCATTCGCCTTGGGGAATCAATGCCAAGACCTGATTAATATCTTGCTCTGAAAGCCGGTCTGCAATTTGTCGAGCCTCGTCTTCCGCCGAAAGGCCGAACTGGTATAGGCCGTCAGGCGCGCGTTCGTTCTCCGGGAGGTAGTTGAGGCCCAGGGCGGGAACCGGTAACGTTTTCATCTTGGTGAGGCTTGCCAGAGCATCTTTTTCAAGCGGCCCTATGATCAAGTCGACATCTTCTGCGGTGAGCTCTTTGTATAGCTCGTCAAATGGTTGGCCAGATGTATCTATGATGCGAATATCGGTTTTGCTGCGATCTGCGGAATCATCTTGGTAATAGGCCGCCAGAAACCCGTCCCGAATAGCCTTGCCTGCGCTGGCCAAAGGGCCTTTTAGCGGAAGGGCGAGAGCGATTTTGTCAGGTCGGTTTTCGGCAAGGCTGGCAATGAGTTGGAGCTCTGATGGCGGTATTTGTGCGGCTGGGTGTCCGGGCCAGTTATTTTGCCACCGCCGTATTATGCGTCCTTGTTCGTCAATGCCGAGCCCAAGAACCCGAATACTCGCGGCTAGCTCAAACCAACCCTCGGTCTCGAACCCAATAGACTTTTCACTTGCGGCTGAAAGCTTCTGGTTTGGGACGGCCTTTAGGAGTGTCCAGATTTGGTCGTGAACCAGCTGTGGGTTCACAGTGCCGTCGGTCTGAGAAAGCAGCATCAATGTTATGGCAGCAGATAGCCTGTCACCGATTAGAGCATAGGTATCAGCTTGAAGATTGGCGGCCCTGTTAACGAGATCCGAGTTATAACTTGTGAAATTGTCTGGGGCTAGCTCCGCAACAATGCTGCTGGCCCATCGGCGATCTTCTAACGCTACAGCGCTCGCCATGGCGAGCAGTTGCTTTTGTGCCTGCAGCGGTGGTGCGGGTTGCGCCAGTTGAGTGCTCTGCAGTACTGTTCGGGCGGCGCGGTGTTCGCCACGGTCCTGAAATCGGCTTGCGACTTTCAATAAGTATTGCTGGGCGATTTCAGCGTTACTTTCTTTTGCTGCAAGCTCAAGGGCTTGAGAGGGTGTTTGAGCAACGTGCGAATCCAAGTCGACACTGGCACAACCAGCAAACAGTAGGGTCAGCGTAAATATACTGGCCAGAGCACGACGGGTATTAGGGTTCTTGGTCATGGCAAGCTCTATAGATTCCGAGGTTTTGGGCTTGTGGCACCGATCTGATGGTGGCAAGTTTAACAGCTCCCGGGCCAATTCACATGACGCAGGTGTCATGGTGGCGCCGTCTCTTCATTCGAGGCTCACATTTTGAAATCCGAAACGGGTCAACCTGCTAGGCAGGTAATAAAGTCAGGTGGTAAGCGAGGAATGCTCTACATCGTAGCCACACCTATCGGTAACTTAGAAGATCTTTCCTCGCGCGCGGTAAAAGTTCTCTCAAGCGTGGCTGTTATTGCTGCAGAGGATACGCGGCACAGTGGGCGGCTCTTGGAACATCTCGGTATCAGCAAGCCAATGATTGCGCTCCATGACCATAACGAGCGCGATAGGGTCCAGAATATACTGGGGCAGTTGCTGGATGGGGCTGATGTTGCGTTGATTTCGGATGCCGGTACACCGCTTATTTCCGATCCGGGCTATGTGTTGGTTCGCGAAGCCAGAGCAGCGGGCGTTCAAGTGAGCCCGATCCCGGGCCCCTGCGCTTTGGTTGCCGCTTTGAGCGCAGCTGGCCTTCCCACAGATCGGTTTCTGTTTGTGGGCTTCCTGCCAGCGAAACGTGCTGGCAGGCGAGCAGTTTTGGAAGAGCTTCGGAAGGAGGTGGCGACGCTTGTTTTTTACGAGTCTCCCCACCGTATATTGAGTACAGTTTTGGATATCTCGGAGGTAATGGGAGTGCAACGCGAGGTTGTGCTGGGCCGGGAGATTACCAAAACTTTCGAGACCTTTTATTCCGGAGAGGCTGCTGATGTACATGCTGCATTAACAGAAGACCCTCATGGCAGTCGTGGCGAGTTTGTGGTCATGGTAAAGGGAGCAGAAAAGGCTGAGGCGGGCTTAATGTCAGGTGAGCTAGATGTTGACCATTTGCTGGGCCTCTTAATGGCAGAGTTGCCGCTGAAGAAGGCGGCGAAGATCGCCTCTGGCGTGAGTGGTCTGAGCAAAAATGAGTTGTATCAGCGCGCCTTGGAGCTAAAAGATAGTGAGGGCTGACTTTCTCGCCTGTGCTTTTCCTTGCATGGTGCGTGGTGCAGGAGTATTGTCACGCCCGAGCTCGCCAGACAGTCGCCGCCGGTTTTTACCGGGGGAGGAAAGTCCGGGCTCCGCAGGGCAAGGTGCCAGGTAACGCCTGGGCGGCGTGAGCCGACGGAAAGTGCAACAGAAAGCAGACCGCCTAAGTGTTCGTGGCTTGTTCACGAACGCCGGTAAGGGTGAAACGGTGCGGTAAGAGCGCACCGCGTGGCTGGCAACAGTCCACGGCGATGGTAAACCCCACCTGGAGCAAGACCAAATAGGAGTCCTATGGCGTGGCCCGCGCTGGACTCGGGTAGGTTGCTTGAGGCCTATGGTGACGTAGGCCCTAGATGAATGACTGTCCACGACAGAACCCGGCTTATCGGCGAGCTCATCATTTTCTCTAACTGAATAAATGTGTTTATTCTCACAATCGGCTTCTTATAGCCAAAAAATCTTACACCTCACTTGTTTTCTCCAGACATTTTTGCAGGTGTTTGATTTTCCTTCTTTTCTTTTCCGCAATGTCATTTCTGGCTCGCGTTAACCGCTGTAACCTATTGTCATAAAAGGAACTTTCGCAAGAGTGGCGCCGTTTACGGCGCTTGCATTGTGAATTGCGTGTTTCTATAGTGTGCACAAGTGGGAAAAAGTGGTGCGTAGTGGTTATTTGTGGTTTTCGAGTCCCCAGAGACAGTGTAGATGAGCAATTTTCTCGGCAGTCATGCCATCAATATGGACGCCAAGGGTCGCTTGGCGATCCCCACCAAGGTGCGCGAAGGTCTCGCGCAGGTTTGCGGTGGGCGTATTGTATTGACGGCAAATGACGGAGATGAGCGTTGCTTATTGGTTTACCCGGAACCTGAGTGGGAGATTCTTCGCCCCAAAATCGAGGCGCTTCCAAACATGAATAAGATAGCGCGGCGCTTGCAGCGTTTGTTGCTGGGTAATGCCGCACCCATGGAGATGGATTCCGCCGGTCGCATTCTGGTTCCGCCCACACTTCGCAGCTACGCCCATCTTGAGAAAAAGCTAATGCTGATCGGGCAAGGTAAGAAGCTAGAGTTGTGGAGTGAGGAGCGCTGGTTTGCTTGGCTTGATGAGTCGCCAGGCGATGAAGATATGCCGCCAGAGATGGAGGCGCTTTCCCTATGACCTCTGATCGCAAGCCGGAGGCGGGAGCGGAGTTTTCCCATCGCTCGGTGCTTCTGGATTCGGCGGTCGACTATCTGGTCAGCGACCCCGCCGGTAAGTATGTAGACGCAACTTTTGGTCGCGGTGGACATAGTCAGCTCATTCTTGGGCGCTTGAGCGCTTCTGGGCAGTTACTCGGCATCGATAAGGACCCCGAGGCTATACGCGTAGCCAAGGAGTTTGCAGCAACCGAGCCCCGTTTCAGCCACTTCCACGGATCCTTTGCGGAGTTGAGTCGCGCGGTGTCTGAGGCAGGCTGGGAGCAGGTCAATGGCGTGTTGATGGATCTAGGTGTGTCGTCACCCCAGTTGGATGATGCGTCGAGAGGCTTCAGCTTTATGCGCGACGGCCCACTCGATATGCGCATGAATCCGCAGCAATCACCAAGTGCAGCTCAGTGGCTGGCGTATGCGGATGAGAGTGAAATCGCGGATGTGATCTTTCGCTATGGCGAGGAACGCTTCGGTCGCCGTATTGCACGTTCGATTGTCGAACGCCGTAAAGAAGCACCTATCGAAACAACGCTGCAATTGGCGGCGTTGATCAGTGAAGCAGTTCCTAAAAAAGAAAAGCACAAGCACCCGGCAACCCGAACGTTTCAGGCAGTTCGCATCTTTATTAATCGCGAACTGGAAGATCTTGAGGCCGGGTTGCAGGGGGCTGTTGACCGATTGGCACCGGGTGGGCGGCTGGTTGTGATCAGCTTTCACTCTTTGGAAGACCGGTTAGTAAAGCGTTTTATGCGAGATCTGGCTCGCGGTCCACGGCTGCCCAAAGGTATTCCGGTGACAGCCGCGCAGGAAGCTTCGGACTTTAGGTTGATAGGTAAAGCT
Organism: Marinobacter sp. S6332; assembly: GCF_023016045.1. Lineage (GTDB taxonomy): Bacteria > Pseudomonadota > Gammaproteobacteria > Pseudomonadales > Oleiphilaceae > Marinobacter. The sequence goes on from NZ_JALKAP010000014.1 coordinate 20,103, forward strand.
AGTAAGGCCGGTGCAGGCGAGGTTAGTGAGAACGTTCGTGCCCGCAGCGCTGTTATGCGTGTTCTGGAGCGTATCGACAATCAACAAGCATCACCAAAAGGGAGCGCATGATCATGGGCGCTGTAGCTATAGAGCCGGAAGTTAAACCGGCAAAGTTAAATAAGGAAAAGGTTCGCGAAGGCGTTGTTGCTGCCGTCCGGATCTCGCGTCGGGTTTTCGATGCAACGCGGCAGACAAAAGTTCTGATATCTCTGGTTCTGGCAGTGCTGCTTGTCGGTTCTGCTATCGGCGTAGTTGTAAGTAGTCATCAGAACCGGACTCTCTTTAACACGCTGTCTCAACTACAGGCGGAGCGGGACAGTTTTCAGGCCGAGTGGAGTCAGTTGCTTTTGGAGCAAAGCGCAATGGGTGGCCACGGTCGCGTAGAGAAGCTCGCCGCAGAACGTTTCAACATGGTAGCGCCGGGGCGTCAAGATATTGTCTTGGTGCCTTTGATGTCACCGCTGGCGTCCCGGTAGTTTACGAAAATAACCTTGGGGAGATCTGATTGTCCAGTCAGGAATCAGTAAGAACATTAAGCCAAAAGTTGGCGGCAGGCTTAAAGGCTTGGCGCTTTGGCTTTGTGCTGGGTGTATTCCTGATCGTTGTTCTGGTGATTGGCTGGCGTTTGGTTGACCTACACGTTGTAGATAACGATTTTCTGCGCAAACAGGGTGATGTTCGCACGATTCGTGTGGAGACCATCGACGCCCACCGTGGTGTTGTTACCGATCGCTATGGCGAGCCGCTGGCGGTTAGTACACCGGTACAGACACTTTGGGCCAACCCTTCGGAAACAGATCCCGCCGAGCCGCGTCTGGCGAATTTGGCGCGGGTGCTGGATATTAGCGAAGCACGGCTGCGCGAGCGCCTTGCGGCATACGCAGAGCGAGAGTTCATTTACCTGCGTAGAAAGGTGCAGCCGGGTCTGGCTGCAAAAGCCATGGATTTGGATATTCCTGGGATTTATACGCGCCAAGAATACCGTCGCTACTACCCGGCTGGCGAGGTAACTGCACATGTAGTGGGGTTTACCAATATTGATGAGCGCGGTCAGGAAGGAATGGAGCTTGCTTATAACGACTGGCTGTCCGGCGAATCCGGCCGCAAGCGTGTTCTAAAAGATAATCGCGGACGGATCATTAAAGATTTAACGCTGATTCGGGATGCGGCCCCGGGCCATAACCTTGAGCTCAGCATAGACCTTCGCCTCCAGTATCTCGCGTACCGCGAGCTTAAAGCGGTTGTCAGCGCCCATAAAGCGCGTGGTGGCACCCTCGTTATGTTGGATGTTGAGACCGGAGAGGTTCTGGCAATGGTCAACCAAGGGTCTTATAACCCTAACGACCGCAGTCAGTTCGCATCGGAAAATCTCCGCAACAAAGCCATCACTGACTTGTTTGAGCCCGGCTCCACCATGAAGCCAATTTCAATGGCCGCTGCATTAGAGTCTGGGCTGTATTCGGTGAACGCAACTATTGATACGTCGCCCGGCTACCGGCGATTTGGCCGGTTTACGATTCGCGACTACCGGAATTACGGCGTTATTAGCCTCACCGATATCATCGTCAAATCCAGCAACGTAGGCATTAGCAAAATTGCCTCGGAGTTGGGTGGCGACACGATTCGCAACCTTTACGCACGGCTCGGATTTGGCCAGCCGACCGGGATCGGATTTCCGGGCGAGGCCGTTGGTGTTTTGCCAGCAAGGCCCAAGTGGCGCCCTTCCGAAGAGGCAACTCTTTCATACGGTTACGGGATGAGTGTCAATGCGCTGCAGTTGGCCCAAGCCTATATGGTTCTTGCTAATGGCGGCGTGCGGTACCCGCTAAGCCTGATGAAGTTAAATGAAAAACCTATTGGCGAGAGGGTGCTTTCCGAGCAGGTAGCCAGCGATGTTCGAGACATGCTAGGGGAGGTCGTTGCCAGAGGGTCTGGTAAGCGCGCCCAGCCGGGATTTTATAGCGCTGGGGGCAAAACCGGAACGGTTCATTTGGTTGGTGCTCAAGGTTACGAGGACAGTCAATACAAGGCGATTTTTGCCGGCATGGCCCCCATCGATAACCCCAGAATAGTGACGGTTGTGGCGGTAGACGCACCCCAGTCTGGCGAGTATTACGGCGGCGAGATAGCTGCGCCCGTGTTTTCCCGGGTGATGAGTGATGCGCTTCGCCTTTTAAATGTTAAACCAGAACTTGAAGTTGGCACGACGGGTCAGCAGCAGGTACGCATCGGGGAGCGGGGGTGAGCCTATGTGCATAACGTCTCTGAGCACTTTGTTGCAAGGTTTTGCCCCTTTGCCTTCAGTTTTTGATGTGACAATCCATGGGTTGCAGACGGATAGCCGCAAGATACGGGCAGGTGAGGCCTTTATTGCCATGGCCGGAGCAGGCACACCAGCTGACCATTATGTGGATAACGCGATAAAGGCAGGCGCGACGGTTGTGTTGCTGGAGTCGGAAAACGGTGGTGAGTGTCGAGAGCATCACGGAGCCCTGATTGTACCTGTTGCACAACTGCGAAAGTCGTTGGGGAAGCTTGCTGCCCGTTTTTATGAGCACCCATCGCGTCGATTACGATTGATCGGTGTTACAGGTACCAATGGCAAAACGTCTGTCAGTCATTACATAGCCCAACTGTTAGAACACGCAGGCACACCTTGCGGGGTTCTCGGAACCTTGGGTTACGGAATGCCCGGTGCATTGCACGAGGCCAGCCATACCACACCGGATGCCGTTCAAATCAATCGTGCCTTATCAGGCATTCTCTCCAGTGGCGGTCGTGCGGCTGCAATGGAAGTATCGTCCCACGGTCTGGATCAAGGGCGTGTAGACGGCTTATCGATAACCGGTGCTGTGTTCACTAATTTGACGCGAGATCATCTGGACTACCACGGGTCAATGGAGTCTTACGGAGCGGCCAAAGCACGTCTTTTCGAGCGGGAGGACGTGCATTTTTCCGTGATCAATTTTGATGACCCCTTCGGCCGTCAGCTCTACGAAAAGCTTGAAGGTAAGTGCGATCGCATTCGCTATAGCCTACACGAATCCGAAATGGAGCTGTGGCTAAAAGAGTTTCACCCCACAGACGACGGTTTTGATGCGTTAGTGGATGGTGAGTGGGGCCTCTTTGGTTTTTCGGCGCCTCTTATGGGGAGCTTCAGCGCCAGCAACGTGCTCGCGGCGATTGCTACAGCAATGACGTTGGGTGCGACGGTTGAGCAGGTGCAGCACGCGGTGAAACTGCTGGCTCCACCACCCGGGCGGCTTGAGCGTTTCTCTGGTACGAGTGGCGCTCGCGCAGTAGTGGATTACGCCCATACCCCGGATGCGTTGGCAAATGCTTTAGCCGCACTGCGGCCTCACGTTACAGGCAGGTTGATCTGCGTGTTCGGTTGCGGCGGCGATCGGGACAGTGGTAAGCGGCCAGAAATGGCGAAGGAGGCGGAACAGAGTGCCGATGTCATTGTTGTTACGGATGACAACCCCAGAACAGAAAGCCCAGTAAACATTATGAAGGATATTCTGGCAGGCTTCTCGCGCCCGGATACGGCCACTGTTATTCACGATCGTGCTGAGGCAATCCGTTTCGCTATTAGCATGGCAAAACCAGACGATCTTGTTCTTATCGCTGGAAAAGGCCACGAGTCTTGGCAGGAGATTGCTGGCCAAAAGTTTCCTTTCAGTGATGTGGCGCATGTGCGTCAAGCGTTCAAGCTTGAAGGAGGCAGTCAATGATACGCGCCTTCTCTCTCGACGAAGCGGTGCGTTTTACTGGCGCCACAAGCGCATTCCACGGACTGGAAATGGTTCAGTTCTCTGGAGTGTCCACAGATACACGCGCCTTAAAATCCGGCGATTTGTTTGTGGCTCTGCGTGGTGAGAATTTTGATGGCCATAAATTTTTGCAGGCTGCACAGAAACTCGGTGCAAGCGGTGCCGTGGTTGATGCTCAGGTCGACGCAGTCGATAGCAGTTCCGGTATACCACAGTTGGTGGTTGCCAATACCGTGGATGCCTTGGCGAGGCTGGCGGCAGGCAATCGGAATGAAAGTGATGCAAGGCTGATTGCCATTACCGGTAGCAGTGGCAAAACCACAGTGAAAGAGCTTGCGGCCGCCATTCTGATGCAAATGGGCCAAACGCTTGCGACCCGAGGCAATCTGAACAATCACATTGGTGTGCCACTGACTCTTTTCGGCCTTAATCCGGAACATCAATACGGTGTTATCGAGCTGGGGGCCAGCGGACTTGGAGAAATTGCCCACACAGTCGCAATTACCAAGCCGGAGGTTGTAATTCTCACGAACGCGGGTCAAGCGCACTTGGAGGGCTTTGGTAGTTACGAGAATATCGTACAGGCCAAGGGCGAAATTATAGAGGGCGTTGCAGATGCCGGGTTGGTGGTCCTGAATCGGGATGACCCCGCGTTTGATCAGTGGCTTGCTCGTGCGGGCAAACGCAGAGTGGTAAGCGTCAGCCGTATTGGCCACGCCGATGCGGACTACAAAGCAGTTGCAGTTCAGTCGAAAGGCGCCAAGCCTGATGTGTTTATGACCGGGCCGGAGGGTTGGTCCTGCAGTATAGCCCAGCCTTTGGAGGGCGACCACAACGTAACCAACATCCTACTTGCCATTGCGGCAGCACGGGAGTTGGGCGCAACAGATGTTGCCATCACCGAAGGGTTGGCAGCCATGCAGCCGGTGAGCGGACGTTTGCAGGTTATCAACTTGGCCGGAGAGTTGACGGTAATTGATGACAGTTACAACGCCAATCCAGCCTCTATGAAGGCTGCTTTGAATGTCCTTGTAAAACGCGAAGGTAAACAGGTAGCGGTTTTGGGGGCTATGGGAGAGTTGGGGCCAACTGCGCGCAAATTGCACAGCGAAGTAGGAGCCTATGCTGCCGAGCTCGGTATTGACCGTCTGCTGACGGTGGGCGCCGGTTGCGAAGGCTATGCGGAAGGATTTGGAGGCTCAACCGAGATGTATCAAACACACGACGAGGCCATACAGGCCATAGTTAGCACGAACCATCCAGCCATGACGGTGCTGGTGAAAGGGTCCAGAAGTTCCGCCATGGACCTTGTGGTGGAGGGGATCAAAAACAAGGTGAATAACGCATGCTGCTCTGGTTAACAGAGGTTCTATCACAATATTTCTCGGCGCTGACGGTGTTTCAGTACCTAACCGTGCGCGGGATTCTGGGCACTTTGACAGCCCTGCTGATCTCTTTGGTTATCGGCCCTTTGATGATTCGTAAATTGAGCCAATACCAGATAGGTCAGGCGATTCGCGATGACGGGCCCCAAACACACCTCAGCAAAGCTGGCACCCCCACTATGGGTGGTGCGCTGATTTTAGTATCTATAGGCATCACCACGCTGCTCTGGGCTGATCTCTCCAATCGTTATGTGTGGGTCACCTTGTTGGTCACCATGCTATTCGGCGCGGTTGGCTGGGTTGATGATTACCGTAAAGTGGTCGAGCGCAACCCACGCGGTTTGCCTGCACGTTGGAAGTATTTTTGGCAGTCGCTGATCGGCGCTGCCGCAGCCATCGTGCTCTATTTCAGCTCTGCTTTGCCCCAGGAAACATCGCTTTACCTGCCGTTCTTGAAAAACGTCTCGCTGACTCTTGGCCCTGTGCTCTTTATCCTGCTGACCTATTTCGTGATTGTCGGCAGCAGCAATGCCGTGAATCTGACCGATGGCTTGGATGGCCTCGCAATTATGCCCACGGTCATGGTCGCCGGCGCACTGGGCATCTTTGCGTATGTGTCCGGCAACGTGCAATTTGCGAATTATTTGTTGATACCGCACTTGCCCGGCACCGGCGAGCTTATTGTGTTCTGCGGGGCGCTGGTTGGCGCTGGGCTTGGTTTTCTTTGGTTCAACACCTATCCCGCTCAAGTCTTCATGGGCGATGTTGGTGCATTGGCACTCGGTGCAGCACTTGGTGTGGTAGCGGTGATTGTGCGACAGGAAATTATTCTCTTCATTATGGGCGGCGTGTTCGTAATGGAGACGGTGTCGGTGATTCTACAGGTGGCTTCATTCCGGTTGACCGGACGTCGGATTTTCCGGATGGCGCCCTTGCATCACCACTTTGAGCTTAAGGGCTGGCCGGAGCCGCGAGTGATTGTGCGGTTCTGGGTTATTACAGTCATTCTCGTTCTGATTGGCCTTGCCAGTCTGAAGTTGCGATAGGAAACCGGACTGATTATGAGTGTCATCACGTCAGATCGCCGCACATTGGTAGCAGGGCTGGGTAAAACCGGGCTCTCCTGTGTGCGCTATCTGTCTGCTCAGGGGCGGGACATCGCAGTGGCTGACAGCCGCGAAGCGCCTCCGTGTCTAGATGACCTGCGTGCCGGGTGGCCGGATATCCCGGTTTATCTTGGGCCGTTCAATCGTGAACTGTTTGCAGGGTTCAATGAGTTGATCGTAAGCCCGGGAATCAGCATTGCTGAACCGGCCATTGCCTATGCAGCGGAGCAAGGTGCGCGCCTACGGGGTGATATAGATGTGTTTGCCGAAGCAGCCGATGCACCGGTTGTGGCTATCACCGGCTCCAATGGGAAAACCACAGTCACTACCTTGTTGGGCGAGATGGCTCGGGCCGCTGGTCGCAAGGTTCAAGTTGGCGGGAATATCGGAACGCCTGCACTGGACTTACTGGGACTTGGTGCGGAGCTGTATGTGTTAGAGCTCTCCAGCTTCCAATTGGAAACCACTTCGGAACTCAATGCGCTGGCAGCGACGTTACTGAACGTTAGTGATGACCATATGGATCGCTACCCGGACAAAATGGCTTACTTCCAAGCCAAACAGAGAATATACAACGGCTGCCGAAATGCCATTGTGAATCTGGATGACGCACTGAGTACGCCCATGGCGCGAGATACCTTGCGGTTTTTATGTTTCGGGTTCAATCGCGTTAACCCGGAAACGTTCAGCACGCGAGAGGACGATCAGGGCGTCTGGATAACCTTTGGGTTCGAAAATCTTTTGAATGCCAATGAGCTAAGGCTTGTGGGCTGGCACAACCTCAGCAATGTGATGGCGGCGTTAGCCTTGGGCCATGCTGCCGGACTGCCAATGAACGCCATGCTGGCCGCTGCCCGTGAGTTCAACGGGTTGCCACACCGCTGCGAGTTTGTGAGTAACCGTGCCGGGGTGGAGTACATCAACGACTCGAAAGGAACGAATGTCGGAGCCACCGTTGCCGCTATAAAAAGTTTGGTGCCGGAGGGTAGCGGTAAATTAGTGTTGATCGCCGGTGGTGATGGCAAGGGTGCAGCGTTTTCAGAGCTGGCGGAACCCGTTAGGTGCTGCTGCCGCGCTGTGGTGTTAATCGGCCGCGACGCAGATCGGATTGCGGGCGCTCTAGACGTAGACCTTCCAATTTATCGCGCAGAATCTTTAGCCGATGCGGTGAAGAAGGCTGCGGAGTTGGCTCTGGATAACGATCGAGTTCTGTTTTCTCCAGCCTGCGCGAGCTTCGACATGTTCCGGGATTACATCGACCGAGGTGATCAGTTCCGCAATCTGGTTCAGGCGCTGAGGGAGGTGGTCTGATGCAAGCAGGACTGTCAGCAACTCCAGTGCGGACTCAATGGTTGGGGGAAATCCAGCCTCTGCCAGTGCTGGTCATAACGTCGGTTGCTTTGTTGCTTATCGGCGTGGTGATGATTTCTTCAGCCTCCATGGACATGGCAATAGAGACCCTAGGCAATGGCTACCACTATGTGATTCGGCAACTCCTGTTCGCGGTTATGGGCTGCATGCTCGCGCTGGTGTCGGTCAATGTGCCTGTGGCTTGGTGGGAGCGCAGTGGCTGGCTGCTACTTGGTATCGGCTTTTTGGCTCTGATTTTGGTTCTTACACCCTTAGGGCGCACGGTGAACGGTTCTACCCGATGGATTCCGTTTGGTCTGTTCAACGTACAGGTATCGGAAGTGGCGAAGCTGTGTCTTATCGCGTATTTCGCTGGATACGTCGTGCGGCGCCGTGAAGCATTGTTGGGCACCTGGCCGGGCTTCTTGAAGCCGCTGGGAATCTTGGTTGTCGCATCGATTCTGCTAATGTTGCAGCCCGATTTTGGTGCCACGGTTGTTCTGGTGACCGCAGCGACCGGTATGATTTTTTTGAGTGGCGTTCGTCTTGGAAGATTTATTCCGCTCGTCGCGGCTATGGCGGCGGCTGGGGTCGTTCTGGTGCTGACTCAGCCCTATCGCCTGAAGCGTGTAGTGAGCTATCTGGATCCTTGGAAAGACCAGTTCGATACCGGCTACCAGCTTACCCAGTCATTGATTGCGTTCGGGCGTGGCGAATGGGGCGGCGTTGGCTTGGGCAACTCGATTCAAAAGCTGTTTTTTTTACCGGAAGCCCATACAGATTTTATCTTCGCGATCATTGCGGAAGAGTTCGGGTTGCTCGGTTCATTGATTGTGCTTGGTCTATTTACCCTGCTGGTTGTAACCGGTTTCGTGATTGCCAGGCGCGCTGAAAAAGCGGATATGCCGTTTGGTGCCTGCTTTGCTTATGGCATTACGTTGCTGATCGGCCTGCAGGCGGGTATCAACATGGCAGTCAGCACCGGATTGTTGCCCACCAAAGGGTTGACCCTGCCACTGGTGAGTTATGGCGGCTCCAGCCTGATGGTTAGCTGTGTGTGTATCGGGATTCTCGCCAGAGTTGAGATGGAACGGTTAGATAGCGAAAAGCAGGCTTCGGAAAAGACCAGCCCTCGGAAGAGAAAGGGGGCGCGTTATGACTAAATCGCGCCGCTTTTTAATGATGGCCGGAGGTACCGGAGGGCATGTGTTCCCCGCGCTAGCCACTGCCCGCGCACTTGAGGCGAAGGGTCATGAGGTGCACTGGCTAGGCGCCGTTGGGGGCATGGAAGAACGGTTGATTAGTGATACGGGTATTCCCTTGTCTCTGATCCATATCTCCGGGCTTCGTGGCAAAGGCAAGTTGGCCTTGATACTGGCACCCTTTCGGCTAATGCGCGGGCTGGGCGAAGCTTTCACCATCGTGCGACGCATTCGCCCCGACTGCGTGGTTGGTATGGGTGGATTTGTGACCGGCCCGGGCGGTGTAGCGGCTTGGCTGACGCGAACGCCCTTGGTAATCCATGAGCAAAACGCCATTGCAGGAATGACCAACCGCCTTCTGGTGCGGTTTGCGAAAACGGTACTGGAAGCTTTCCCCGGAAGCTTTGGGTCGGAGGTAATCACCCGGTGTACCGGCAATCCAGTGCGTCAAGATCTAGTAGCGCTACCAGCACCGGAACAGAGATTGGCCGAGCGTTCAAGCGAACCCGGTGAGACCAATAAAGCGCTGCGCATTCTGGTGGTCGGCGGCAGTCTTGGCGCGCAAGTGTTTAATCAGCAGTTGCCGGAAGCTTTGGCAATGCTGCCGCAACAGGAGCGGCCTCAGGTAAGGCATCAGTGCGGTGAAAAACATCTTGAGGCTGCGCGCGCTTCTTATGACCAGCATGGGGTTGATGCGGATGTTGAGCCATTTATTAAGGATATGGCGGAAGCCTACAGCTGGGCAGACATCGTGCTATGCCGCGCGGGTGCGCTGACAATTTCGGAGCTTTGTGCAGCGGGTATTGGAGCGGTGCTGGTGCCGTTCCCCCATGCGGTGGATGATCATCAAACGAAAAACGGCCAGCAAATGGTCAATGCGAAAGCCGCTGTATTGATACCTCAGTCGCGGCTGACCCCAACCGTGCTGGCAGAAACTTTGGGCGACCTTTCCAAGGATCGAATTCGGGTCTTGGAAATGGCCAAGGCTGCACATACTTTGGCCCGCCCTGACGCAACGGAGCGAGTCGTAAATTATTGCTTGGAGGCCGCTAATGGCTGAAACAACCAATCCGCCGCTCGCGTTTCAAGTACCGGAAATGCGCCGGATTCGCCACATTCACTTTGTGGGTATTGGTGGTGCTGGCATGAGCGGTATTGCCGAGGTGCTAAAAAACCAAGGCTACGATGTGTCTGGTTCAGACCTGAAAGAAGGTGTGGTTACTAACCGACTTAAAGCCATGGATATTGAAATTCACATCGGTCATAGGGCAGAGAACAGCGCGAAAGCTGATGTGGTTGTTGTGTCTTCCGCTGTTGCATCGGATAACCCGGAAATGGTATCCGCCCGTAGCCGACGGGTGCCCATTGTGCCCAGAGCAGAAATGCTGGCCGAAATTATGCGTTATCGCCACGGCATTGCTGTTGCTGGAACCCACGGTAAGACAACGACCACCAGTTTGATTGCGTCGGTGCTCGGCGAAGCTGGGCTTGATCCGACATTTGTAATCGGTGGCAAGTTGAACAGTGCAGGCACCAATGCCAAGTTGGGCGGGTCCCGATATTTGGTTGCCGAGGCGGATGAGAGCGATGCCTCGTTCCTGCATCTAACGCCGACGGTGTCGGTAGTGACCAACATCGAAGCCGATCATATGGATACCTATGACGGCGACGTAGAAAAGCTTAAGCAGACGTTTGTGGATTTTCTCCACAACCTGCCGTTTTACGGGCTGGCTGTTATGTGCGTGGATGATGACTACGTGAACGAAATCATCCCCCGAATTTCCCGCGCCATCATCACTTATGGCATTAGCAATCCAGATGCTGATTATCGTGCCGAGCGCATAGTGACAGACGGCCTTAAAACACACTTTGTGGTTAAGCGACCGGGTGGACGTAGCGACCTTAACGTCGAACTAAAAATGCCGGGCCGTCACAATGTTTTGAACGCCCTCGCGGTGATTGCCGTCGCCACGGATGAAGGTGTTGCAGACGAAGCAATCTGTCGCGGGCTAGCTGTTTTTGCAGGGGTTGGACGCCGGTTTCAGGTTTACGGGGATTACCAAACGCCAAACGGCATCGTCACTCTGGTGGATGACTATGGCCACCACCCCACAGAAGTGGAAGCCGTCATTCGAGCTGCGCACGATGCCTGGCCAGGTCGCCGATTAGTGATGCTGTATCAGCCTCACAGGTTTAGTCGTACTCGTGATTTGTATGAAGATTTTGTACGGGTTCTATCAGAGGTCGACAGCCTTCTGCTTATGGATGTCTACTCCGCCGGTGAAGCTGCCGTGCCAGGCGCGGACGGAAGGGCGCTATGCCGGAGCATAAGGCAGCGCGGCAAAGTGGAACCTTTGTTTGTGGAAGACAATCGAGAAATAGAAAGCTTGCTGTCCAGCGTGCTGCAAGACGGCGACCTTTTGATTACCCAGGGTGCCGGGGATATCGGTGGCATAGCGATCCGGCTGGCGGAGCAAGGAGTGTTTTCAGGTGAGTGATTTGCAGCATCCCGCAGTCCCGGCGTACCAAGCCCAGCCAGAAGTTGTTCGGGCATTGGGGCGTGTGGCTGTTTTTATGGGCGGAGACTCAGCTGAGCGTGAAGTGTCTCTTAAAAGCGGCAAGGCGGTTCTTGCAGCTCTGGTGTCTGCCGGTATAGACGCCTTTGCCATAGACGTTCAAGGCTGTTTGTTGAAAACAGTTGAGAACCCAGAATTCGATCGGGTTTTCATTGCCTTGCACGGCCGTGGTGGAGAAGACGGAACTCTACAAGCCATTTTGTCCCAAGCCGGTATTCCTTACACCGGAAGCGAAGTGATGGCGTCGTCTTTGGCGATGGACAAGTTGCGCACCAAGTACGTGTTTGCTGGCTGTGGTTTACCGACGCCAAAGTTTAAAACCATGTCGGCAGCGGATGAAGCGGAACAAATAGTTCAGGAGCTGCGCTCGCCTCTGAGTGTTAAGCCGTCCCGGGAAGGTTCCAGTATTGGCATTCGCAAAGTGCATAACGCTGTTGAGCTAGCTGAAGCCTTCGAGGCAGCGGCCGCACTGGATAGTTCAGTGCTGGTGGAAGAGTGGGTAGAAGGGCCGGAATTCACGGTCAGTTTGTTGCAGGACCGGGCTTTGCCAGCCATAGGGCTGAGCACAGACCATGTGTTCTATGACTATGACGCGAAATATCTCGCGGACGATACCCGCTACCGAATTCCCTGTGGCTTAGCGCCCGAGGATGAAGCGAGGCTGCAGAACCTTGCTTTAGAGGCGTTTCGAGTCGTGGGCTGCCGCACCTGGGGTCGGGTTGACATTATGCAGGATGCGGAGGGCGAGTTCTGGTTGCTGGAGGTGAATACCGTGCCGGGCATGACCGATCACAGCTTGGTGCCTATGTCTGCAAAAGCCGCAGGTATCAGCTTTGAAGAATTGGTTGTACGGATCCTTCTCGACACACTGGAGGGTGCTAATGCTTGAAACACTGCTGATCCGGAGTCGGGCGATACCGTCCGAGCCTCCCCGGCGCCGGGGAGCAACGACTCTCGGGCCGGAGAAGGACCGGTTTGGAGTGTTGAAGCAGGTGTTGGCCGCAGTGCCTTGGCTGCAAGCAGGCATGGGTATCGCAATTTTGCTTGCGGCAGGCCTTGTACCCTGGGCAACCGGGAAAGTGCTGGGCGCTATGGACCAGCAAATTCTGGCCATTGATGTGAATGGTGAGTTTGTCGGGGATAGCCGCGTTGCTTTTGAACGCCAAGCCGGAAACTGGATCGGCAAGAGCTATTTTTCGACGGACCTTTCGGACATCAAGACCGACCTTGAAAAGCGGCCATGGATAGAATCGGTCGCGGTACGCCGCGTATGGCCCGATCGTCTGGAGATCAACATACGGGAGAAAAAGCCTCTAGCGTATTGGACAGACGGACGTTTGGTCAGTCGCACTGGGGAGCTATTTATGCCACCCAACCCCGATGTGGCGGGGAGATTGCCGCAACTCGCAGGGCCGGATGAGCGCGTGCGCGATGTGATCAGCATGGCCCGCACTATGAGCGACAAACTGGTGGCCCACGGTTTGGGTTTTTCCGGGCTGGAGTTGGAACAGCGTGGAGCTTGGACGCTTCGCCTCTCAAACGGAATTGAAGTGGTGCTCGGTCGGGATCAAGTTGCAAAGCGCTTTGAGCGTTTTATTACAGTTTATGAAAACCGGCTGATATCTCGGTCGGACGAAGTTAGCCGGGTAGATGCGCGCTACACCAATGGTGTAGCCGTTCAGTGGAAGCAGGTTCAGGCTGCTTCCGGCCCGAAAACATAGAAACAGTAAATTCAGACCTACGGTTTGGTGGAACACATGTCATCGGTTGAAACGGAAAACATGATTGTCGGCCTCGATATCGGAACCTCGAAAGTGGTTGCGATCGTCGGCAAACGCAAAATGGACGGAACCATTGAGGTGGTGGGTATAGGTTCCCATCCGTCCCGCGGGCTCAAACGGGGCGTGGTGGTGAACATCGAAACCACGGTTCAGGCAATCCAGCGGGCAGTTGAGGAAGCTGAATTGATGGCCGGTTGCCGTATTCACTCTGTGTATGCAGGGATTGCGGGCAGCCATATAAAGAGCCTTAACTCTCACGGCATTGTCGCCATTCGTGATAGGGAAGTTACTCAGGCAGATATCGACCGGGTGATTGATGCGGCGCAGGCAGTTGCCATTCCAGCGGATCAAAAAATCCTGCACATCTTGCCGCAGGAATTCGTGATTGATAACCAAGAAGGCATCAAAGAGCCCATGGGTATGTCGGGTGTCCGTCTTGAGGCAAAGGTGCATCTCGTTACCTGTGCCGTCAATGCTGCCCAAAATATTGAAAAGTGTATTGGCCGCTGCGGCCTAGAGGCTGACGATATTATCTTGGAGCAGCTGGCTTCTAGCCACGCGATCCTTACAGACGACGAAAAAGAACTCGGTGTTTGCGTTGTGGACATGGGCGGAGGTACCACCGACATCGCTGTGTTCACCGGCGGCGCCATACGCCACACAGCTGTAATCCCGATTGCAGGTGATCAAGTTACTAACGACATAGCGATGGCGTTACGCACCCCTACGCAGAATGCTGAAGAAATCAAAATCAAATACGCGTGTGCTTTGACGCAGTTGGCGGGTGCCGATGAAACCATCAAGGTGCCTAGTGTAGGTGACCGAGCACCCCGTGATCTTTCACGGCAGGCGCTGGCAGAGGTTGTTGAGCCGCGCTACGAGGAGCTGTTTACCCTCGTGCAGTCAGAGTTGCGTCGGTCAGGATTCGAAGACCTGATTCCCGCTGGCATCGTGATAACCGGCGGATCCTCAACCATGGAAGGGGTGGTGGAATTGGCTGAAGAAATCTTCCACATGCCGGTACGGTTGGCGTGTCCACACGCAGTCTCCGGTATGACAGAAGTCGTTAATAACCCCATCTACGCCACTGGCGTCGGGTTGTTGATACACGGTTTCCGGCAAATGGATCTTGGTCGGGCACCGGTGCTCAAGGGTGAAGATGCACCCTCGCTGTTAGAGCGCATGAAAGCCTGGTTTACCGGTCATTTCTGACGGTGCCGGGAAAGCAGTAAACGAAGGTATCTCGAAAATACAATCTCGAATAAACAGCCTGGAACAAGGCTGAAACAGCACGAAGGAGAAGGGGAATGTTTGAACTTGTCGATAATGTCCAACAAAACGCTGTCATTAAAGTTGTCGGTGTTGGCGGAGGCGGTGGTAACGCCGTGCGTCATATGCTTAACAGCGACATTGAGGGTGTAGAGTTTATCTGCGCCAATACAGATGCTCAGGCGCTGACCGATTTGGACGCGCGCCAGATCATCCAATTGGGTGGCAACATCACCAAAGGTTTGGGGGCTGGGGCTAACCCTGAAATTGGCCGCCAATCTGCTCTTGAAGATCGCGACCGCATCGCCGAAGCCATCAAAGGCGCAGACATGGTGTTCATCACCGCTGGCATGGGCGGCGGTACGGGCACTGGTGCAGCGCCTGTTGTTGCTGAAGTGGCCCGGGAAATGGGCATCCTGACCGTTGCCGTGGTGACCAAGCCTTTCACCTTTGAAGGCGGCAAGCGTATGAGCTTGGCCGAAGAAGGACTCAGGGAGCTTGAAGAGTGTGTTGATTCGTTGATCACCATTCCCAACGAGAAGTTGCTAGCGGTTCTGGGTAAAAAGACCAGTCTGCTGGATGCTTTTGCTGCCGCGAATGACGTTCTGCTTGGTGCCGTTCAAGGTATTGCTGATCTGATCACCCGAAACGGTATGATCAACGTCGACTTTGCTGATGTTAAAACGGTTATGTCCGAAATGGGTATGGCGATGATGGGTACTGCACGCGCTACCGGCGAAAACCGTGCACGAGAAGCGGCCGAAGCGGCGATTCGCAGCCCGCTGCTGGAAGACGTCAACTTGCAAGGCGCCAAGGGCATTCTGGTCAATATCACTGCCGGTATGGACCTCAATCTGGGCGAATTCTCCGAGGTTGGCGATATTGTGCGTGAGTTTGCATCGGACTCTGCAACGGTTGTTGTGGGTACCGTAATCGATCCGGAAATGACTGAAGAGTTGAAAGTAACGGTTGTTGCCACAGGTCTTGGCGGAGATCGCGAAAAGCCGACCAAAGTCGTTGATAACACCCGTACTCTGGATGGCAAGACGGATTACAATCAGCTGGATCGCCCAGCAATCCTGCGTCGTCGTGCGGTATCAAACGGCAATGTAGCGATTGATCAGAGCAAAGAAAGCGAAGAGCAGGGTGTCGACTATCTCGATATTCCCGCGTTCCTTCGCAGACAGGCTGACTGATTATCGAGTTCGGCTGACAGCCAACGGCTTGATTGTGTAGGGTTTACGCAATATCAACTCGCGTAAATGGTACTCAGTCGTATTTTTTGATATTCTGCGCGCAAGTTTTTGTTTAGAATATCGCCAATTTTTTACGGAATAACGAACCGATGATCAGACAACGGACACTTAAAAACACGATCCGTGCTACGGGAGTTGGGCTGCACTCAGGGGAAAAGGTTTACCTTACCCTCAAGCCCGCGCCGATAGATTCGGGAATCATTTTCCGCCGCACCGATCTCGACCCTGTGGTCGAAATTCTGGCCTGCGCTGAAAATGTGGGTGAGACCATGCTGTCCACGACGCTGGTAAAAGACGGTGTCCGTGTGGCGACAATAGAGCATTTGTTGTCTGCCATGGCTGGTCTCGGTATCGATAACTGTTATGTGGAACTGAGCGCTGCTGAAGTGCCGATCATGGACGGCTCCGCCGGCCCGTTCGTCTTTCTGCTGCAGTCTGCTGGCATTGCCGAGCAAGAAGCTGCCAAGCGATTCATTCGCATCAAGCGAGAAGTGACCATTGAAGAAGGCGACAAGAAGGCTACCTTCCTGCCGTTTGAAGGCTTCAAAGTGAGCTTCGGCATCGACTTTGATCACCCTGTGTTCAAAGGTCGTGCCCAGACTGCGACTGTAGATTTTTCAAGCACGTCTTTCGTGAAGGAAGTCAGTCGCGCAAGAACTTTCGGGTTTATGCGTGATATTGAAAAGCTGCGGGCAATGAATCTGGCGCTGGGTGGCAGTGTAGACAACGCCATTGTGGTAGACGACTACAAAATCCTGAACGAAGACGGTCTTCGTTACGAGGATGAGTTCGTCAAACACAAAGTACTGGACGCGATTGGGGACTTGTACCTGTTGGGCAATAGCCTGATTGGTGAGTTCCGTGGTATCAAGTCCGGTCACGATCTGAACAATAAGCTACTGCGCAAGCTCAGGGCAGAAGAGGATGCATGGGAGGTGGTTACCTTTGATGACAAAGAAACCGCGCCCATCTCTTACATGAAGCCCGTGCTAGCCGTGCCAGCTTAAGGCTGGATGCCTTAATCCCGGACGTGGCTTGCGAGTTTTTCGAGAACCTCGCGTAATTTTTTGTCCTTCGTGTGCTCGGCTTCTTCTTTGAGGAGTCGGGCATTTTCTTTGCTAAGCACTAACTTTTTAACCGGTCGTTTTTCGCTAAACCGGGGCGGTACAACCTTTACTTTGAGCTTCCACACAAAGCGGAACAGTTCGTTTTCCCGCAATTTTTCCATGATTTCATGCTGGCGGAAGCGGATTTGACTTGCCTTTCCGGCGCTTTCCGCAGAGAGGGTCAGCTCACCCTCCAAACAACATACAAAGCGGGTGCCTTCCATTAATGCTGGCGGTAGTGAAGCTATAACCTCTTCTTCCGCTTTACTGTGGGTGCGGGCTTTTGCGACCAACTCCCTTAGCCCTGGCGTTTTACCTAGGTTGTCGAAGGTCAGTTTTTGTTCACTTTTTCGCTTCATGCGGCGTTTTCTTCTCGACGATTAGCTTAACGATTGGTTACACTTCTGCACGTTTCGTGCGTAGCACCATAGCTGATCTTGTTTTACCTTGTTGTAAATAAGTATGTCTACCGGGCGCTACGATTTATTAGTACGTAGTTGTTGCTAAGGATGGCAAACCCACTCGGAACATTCCGGGCTGCGACACTACAGGAGATGGTTGCAGTTCTTAAATGAAGTCAGACAACATTATGAATATCATTCTTGTTGGCAAAAGCCACGGCAAGTCCCGTGTGCTGGCGCTCAATGCCGTTACTGTTGCTGCCTGTTGCTTTGTTTTGATTGCGCTGGTAGCCGCGGCCAGCTGGGCGGGATATAGCGCTGCAATAGGCCAGACGAAAGGCCATGAAGAGCCAACGGATTCCGAGCTGGTAGCCCATTGGCAAAATGAGTTGGGCAAGCAGAAAACGGAGTTGGCCAGTCTTCAGCAGAATGTTCAGGATCAGGTGGATGCGCTCACGCTGCGTCTTGGCCAGATTCAGGGTCGCTTGTTGCGCTTAGATGCCTTAGGTCAGCGCTTTGTTGAGTCTGGTCTAGTTGCCAGTGATGAGTTCGATTTCAATCAGCCAGCGGCGGTGGGTGGCCCTGAAGACTCGCTCCCTGCCGACTCTTTCTCTGCTCCCGAGTTGACTCGGATGATTGATGAATTAGAGCGAAAGATGCTGGATCGCGAACAACAATTGCGCCTTCTGGATCAGGTTTCTTCCCGCCAAAAACTTGAAGACGAACTGTATTTGGAGGGGCGTCCGATCACTTGGGGGTGGTTGTCCTCGCGCTATGGCTATCGTTCCGACCCATTTACCGGCAAGCGTACCTGGCACGCAGGCGTTGACCTCGCGGGTAAAGAAGGCAGCGACATTATTTCAGTGGCGGGCGGCGTAGTTACCTATGCCTCCGAGCGCAACGGTTATGGAAATCTGGTTGAAGTAGACCATGGCGACGGCCTTGTTACCCGCTACGCCCACTGCAAGACCATTGAAGTGCAAGTAGGTGATGTGATCCAGAAGGGGCAAGTACTGGCGCTTATGGGGAGCACTGGCCGCTCTACTGGGCCTCACGTGCACTTTGAAGTTATCCGTAACGGAAAAAGTGAAAATCCGGAAACTTACATTAAAAGAGCCAGCCGTTAATTTTGTAGATGTTATCCGGCCTTCTTTAAGCCCCGCCAGCCGTATCAACCCCCTTATTTTGCATAGGATAGCTCCTTAACGCCGGGTATGTGAGCTCTGCCTTTTGTACTCCTGCAAAATAAGGTTAGAATGCTGGCTTCCTCCGTTCAATCAAAGAAGCTGTAGTCTATGTTCTCAAAGTTTGCAACCAAGATGTTTGGCAGTAAAAATGCCAGAGAAATCAAGAGAATGCGCAAGCTCGCTTTGCGAGTTAACGAACTTGAAGAGCAGTTTGGTAATCTTGCGGATTCTGAGTTGCAAGGCAAGACGGCCGAGTTCCGTCGCCGGCTCGACGAAGGCGAGAGCTTGGATGCATTGCTGCCTGAAGCCTTTGCCACTGTTCGTGAGGCAGGGCGCCGCGTTATGGGTATGCGACATTACGATGTGCAGCTGATTGGCGGTATTACCCTGCACGAGGGTCGGATTGCGGAGATGAAGACTGGCGAGGGTAAAACGCTGGTCGCGACCGCTGGCGTGTATTTGAATGCATTGCCAGGCAAGGGTGTGCACGTAGTAACCGTGAATGACTACCTAGCAAGCCGTGACGCCGAGTGGATGGGTAAGCTGTATCGCTTCCTAGGATTGCAGGTTGGTGTTGTTGTATCTGGCCAACCGGCCGAAGAGAAGCGCGCTGCATACCAAGCGGATATCACTTACGGTACGAACAACGAATTCGGCTTTGATTACCTGCGGGATAACATGGCATTCAGCACCGAAGATAAGGTGCAGCGTGGTCTCCACTACGCGATTGTAGACGAAGTTGACTCCATTCTTATTGACGAAGCCCGCACACCACTGATCATTTCTGGCGCTGCTGAAGACAGCTCCAAAGCCTATCTCGCTATTAACGAACTGATTCCCAGCTTAGAAAAGGGAGAGGTTAGTGAAGAGGGTGAATCCTCCGGTGATTTCACCATCGACGAAAAGTCCCGGCAGGTAGAATTGACTGAAGCCGGGCATGAGCGGGTTGAAGAGTTGCTGTTGGGCCGTCAGTTGCTGGAAGAGGGTGAGAGCCTATATTCCGCTGCCAACCTCAGCTTGCTGCACCATGTCCACTCAGCACTCCGCGCCCACCATTTGTTTCAGAAAGATGTCGATTACATTGTTCAGGGTGGTCAGGTTGTTATTGTTGACGAGCATACAGGCCGCACAATGCCTGGTCGTCGCTGGAGTGAGGGGCTGCACCAAGCTATGGAGGCCAAAGAGGGTCTCAAGATTCAAGCCGAAAGCCAAACGCTGGCGTCGACCACCTTCCAGAATTATTTCCGGCTTTATGACAAGCTTGCTGGCATGACGGGTACGGCGGATACCGAAGCCTTCGAATTCCGCCAGATTTATGGCCTAGATGTAGTGGTTATACCGCCCAACAAGCCGATTCAGCGCATCGATTACAACGACCTTGTATATCTGACACAGGAAGAGAAGTTCCACGCCATCATTGATGAAATCAAGGATGTGACTGGCGAAGGGCGACCTATCCTTGTGGGTACGGCTTCTATCGAGGCCTCCGAGTTGCTGTCTATGCTCCTGAAAAAAGCACGCATCGAGCACAAGATTCTTAACGCTAAACAGCACGAGTCTGAAGCACAAATTATCGCTCAGGCCGGTCGTCCCGGAGCAGTTACTATCGCCACTAACATGGCTGGCCGGGGTACAGATATTGTACTCGGTGGCAACTGGGAGCACGAAGCTGCTGCGCTGGAAAACCCCACAGAAGAAGAAATTGCGCGCCTCAAAGCCGAGTGGACAGAACGCCACAATCAGGTTCTGGAAGCCGGTGGTTTGCACATTGTGGGTACCGAGCGCCATGAGTCCCGTCGTATAGACAACCAGTTGCGTGGCCGTGCCGGACGACAGGGGGATCCGGGCTCTTCCCGTTTCTTCTTGTCGCTTGAAGATAACCTGATGCGTATCTTCGCACCGGACCGGGTCAAGAGTCTGATGCAGGCCATGGGAATGAAGAAGGGCGAGGCGATCGAGCACCGGATGGTCACCAACGCCATTGAAAAATCCCAACGCAAGGTCGAGGGCCGCAACTTCGACATGCGTAAAACGCTGCTTGAATATGATGACGTAGCCAATGACCAGCGAACGGTTATTTACGATCAGCGAAATGAAGTAATGTCTTCTGAAGACGTCTCCGAGATGGTCGATACCATACGTGAGGATGTTGTTGATACGCTTGTTAGCGAACACATCCCACCTCAGAGCATGCCTGAGCAGTGGGATGTGGCTGGTTTGGAATCGCAACTGCAATCAGAAATGGCCATCGACCTGCCAGTTCAGTCCTGGTTGGAAGAGGACAAAAAGCTATACGAAGATAGTTTACGCCAGAAAATTCTTGATGAAATTGTGGCGGCGTATCGGGCCAAGGAAGAGGTGGCTGGTGCTGAGTCCATGCGTAAATTTGAAAAGCAGGTATTCCTGCAGGTTCTTGATACTTTGTGGAAAGAGCACCTTTCCAACATGGACCACCTACGTCGTGGTATCCATTTGCGCGGCTACGCCCAAAAGAACCCGAAGCAGGAGTACAAGCGTGAAGCGTTTAACCTGTTTGAAACCATGCTTGAAACCATGAAGCGTGATGTAACGCGCGTTCTCTGTCATGTTCGGGTTCAAAGCCGGGAAGAGATGGAAGAGGTTGAGCGCCGTCGTAAAGAAGAACTGGAGCAAGAACTTGCCAAAGCGCGTCTGCGCCACGACGAAACCAGCGCGACTGCGCAGGGCGAAGGTGAGCTAGGGGGTGAAGGCCAAGCAGCACCTGAAACCTTCGTGCGACAGGATCGCAAAGTGGGCCGTAACGAACCCTGCCCATGCGGATCCGGCAAAAAGTTCAAGCAGTGTTGTGGCAAGGTGAGCTGACCATACCGCACTGACATTAAGTGTAAAGAACGGAGCCCGCAATCGACCAGTTGACTGGAAGACTGCGGGTTTTTCGTTTTTAGCCCGACTCGATTCATTAATATTGAAATTAGCAAGACAACAAGAGGAGCGACAGGATGGCAGTTGGACCAGGAACCTTACCCGAGTTTTTCCCGGTAGCAGGTGTCAAGCTGGGCATTGCGAGCGCTGGCATTAAAAAGCCGGGGCGCAAGGACATAGTGGTGTTTGAGCTGGCGCCGGGAAGTCGCGTTGCTGGTCTGTTCACTCGCAACCAGTTCTGCGCTGCGCCGGTTACCCTCAGCCGCAAGCATCTGGCTGAGAAAACGCCGCGTTATCTTCTGATTAACACGGGAAACGCGAACGCAGGAACAGGCAAGCGTGGTATGGATGATGCACTTGCCTGTTGCCAAGCTCTGGCACAGCAAGCCGGAGTTAGTGTCGCTGAGGTGCTGCCATATTCAACAGGAGTTATTGGCGAGCCTTTGCCTGTTCAGAAAATTGTGGGTGCATTGCCTGAAGCTCTAACTAGCATTGCGGATAACCGCTGGGCAGAGGCTGCGAGCGGCATAATGACTACAGATACCCGGCCCAAGGGTGCATCGGTTCAAGTTGATCTAGGTGGCCACACAGTCACTGTTTCCGGGATCAGTAAGGGCGCTGGCATGATTCGCCCCAACATGGCCACCATGCTCGGCTTTATCGCCACCGACGCTCGTATTGCGCCAGATGCGCTCCAGACTCTGGCATCGGAATTGGGTGAGCAGTCATTTAACCGAATTACGATTGATGGTGATACGTCCACTAACGATGCCTGCACGCTGATTGCCAGTGGCCAATATAGCGGCCCGGAAATCACTCTCGACAGCCCGCAACTCCCCGCATTGCGCAATGCTTTAAAACAGGTCTATCTAGATCTGGCTCACGCCATAGTGCGCGACGGTGAAGGCGCAACCAAGTTTATTACCATTCACGTTAGTGGTGCTTCAGCCCAGCAAGAAGCATTGGATGTGGCTTATACCGTAGCCCACTCGCCTCTGGTGAAGACAGCCCTGTTTGCATCAGACCCTAACTGGGGCCGGATTCTGGCGGCAGTTGGTCGGGCCGGCGTTGTAGATTTGGATGTGAGCGCTCTGGAAATCCACCTCGGAGACGTATGTCTGGTGAGAGATGGAGGTCGTGCTGAAGATTATTCCGAGGCGCGAGGACAAGCGGTTATGGATCAGGAAGAGATCACGATCGCCATTGATCTTAAACGGGGCGAGGTGAGTGAGACCGTTTGGACCTGCGACTTCTCTCACGAATATGTCACTATCAACGCTGACTACCGTAGTTAAACATGGCTAGAGCAGAACACGATGTACAGGAGGTTCATGTCGCGGTCGGCGTTATCGTCCGCGAGGGGCGCGTGCTTATTGCCCGCCGCCCGGATCATGTTCATCAGGGTGGCTTGTTGGAGTTTCCCGGTGGAAAGGTTGAGCCGGGGGAATCGGTGCAGGCAGCCTTGGTGCGTGAGATTGCCGAAGAGACCGGATTAGAGATCCCGCTGGAGGCTCTGCGCCCTTTGATTGGCATTCGTCACGATTATGGCGACAAGCGTGTTTTTTTGGATGTCTGGAGAACGGAGCAGGCGCAGGGTGAAGCCCTTGGCCGCGAAGGGCAATCCATAGACTGGGTGAGTCCTAAAAACTTAAGGGATGACGATTTTCCTGCTGCCAATCGGCCGATTATACGGGCTCTGAAGTTGCCTTCTCTGTTGGCGATAGTTGGTGATATCCGTTCCGGCGATGAGAGTGCCCAGCATTTTCAGCGCGCGCTTTCAGGGCTGCCAAAGCAAGACCCTTCAGCACTGGTCGTACTGCGTGCGTCGGATATGACCGCGCAGGACTATGAATGCCTAGCTGAGAAAGCTATGGAACTGTGCGATGCAGCGGGCGTTGGCCTTGTGCTGCATGGGTCGGTTGAAGTGTTTGATGACAACCCTGATGCAGCCGGGTTGCATATGCCCTGGCGAGAAGCCGAACAACTCAGTGCTAGGCCAGTACCTGATGGGGTGTGGCTTGGCGTTTCATGCCATGACGCTGATGAAATAGAGCATGCTGTGGTCATCGGTGCTGATTATGTAACCTTGGGTCCAGTAAAACCGACGGCGACGCACCCCGGGGCTCCTTCTTTGGGGTGGGCGAAATTTCATGATCTGGTAGCGCACTCTCCCATACCGGTTTTCGCGCTCGGCGGGCTGGACGTGGCTGATCTCGACGCAGTGTGGCAGGCGGGTGGTCAGGGCGTGGCCGGTATCCGTTATTGGTGGCCCGAAAGCTGACCCGAATTCACCGCATAGAAGACTATCTCTGATATGCTCGGCCCGCTTGATCCTTTTTCATAAAGTAACGTATCAATAATTCATTGATTCTGATCCTCGGGAGACGCCGTGAGTAAATTAACCCATCTTGACGACAAGGGTGAAGCCCGCATGGTGGATGTTACGGAGAAAGCCGTAACGGAACGCGAGGCGCGCGCTGAAGCCACGATCCACATGGCAGAGGAAACTCTTAGGATGATCATAGATGGCGAGCACCCCAAGGGTGATGTGCTGGCCGTCGCTCGTATTGCCGGAATAATGGCGGCCAAGCGAACCCACGACCTGATTCCATTGTGCCATGCTTTGAACCTCACCTCGGTGAAGGTGGAGCTTACAGCGGGTGCAGACGGTGCGTCGGTGCATGTACTTACCCGCTGCAAACTTTCCGGGCAAACCGGTGTTGAAATGGAAGCTTTGACAGCGGCCAGTATTGCGGCATTGACGCTTTACGATATGTGCAAGGCCGTTGATAAGGGTATGGAGATTGGCAATGTGCGCCTGCTCGAGAAGAAAGGCGGTCGCAGCGGGCATTGGGTTGCCGGCGACCGCTGATGCCTGATGAGCGCGCCCGTGATAGAATACGCGCCCCGTTTTATTGAACCACGAGGAAAGACTGTGGCTGTTCGTTACATCGAGACCTGCCGGTTGCCGACCCCTTTCGGGGTGTTCGATATGCATGGCTTTGAGGAACCGGACACGGGAAAGGAGCATATTGCTCTAACTCTGGGGTCGTTGGACGGTGACGAACCCATGTTGGCCCGCACCCACTCCGAGTGCCTTACTGGCGACGCGCTTTATAGCATGCGTTGTGATTGTGGTTACCAGTTGGAAGAGGCTTTGCGCAGCATAGCCCGCGAAGGCCGTGGCATTTTGATGTATCTGCGTCAGGAAGGCCGGGGTATTGGACTGCTCAACAAAATCCGTGCCTACCACCTGCAAGATCAGGGGGCGGACACAGTTGAAGCCAACGAGCGCTTGGGGTTTGCTGCAGATTTGCGTGATTACAGCATGTGTAAGGATATGCTTGCGCATCTGGGAATCAAAAGCTTGCGCCTGATGACAAACAACCCTCGTAAGGTTAAAGCCTTGACTTCTTATGGCATCGAAATAACCGAGAGAGTGCCGCTGCATGTAGGCCGCAACCCGCACAATGAGCAATATCTCGATACCAAGCAGAGCAAGCTCGGGCACTGGTTAGAAACCCATCAGGATGATGACCCCCAGCGATAACCTCAGTCTTGAACGTGTATGCAGATATAAAAAAGCCCGCCTCAGGATTTGAACTGAGCGGGCTTTTTGCTTATGAGTCACTAGATTACGCTTGAGAGGCGCCATATTTGACAGCTTTCAGACGCTGGTGCTGCAGGCGTTCCATTCTGGCGTTGATAGCTGCGAATAGCCCCTGAGCATCTAGCCCGCAGTCTTTGAGTAACTCTTCGTGTTTGCCATGATCAATGAAGGTATCCGGCAACCCAAGTTGCAGTACGGGCATGGAAACTTCTTGTCTGTTCAGGAATTCCGTGACGGCGCTTCCTGCGCCACCTGCAACGGTGTTCTCTTCTAGCGTTACCAGCAGGTCGTGCTGTTCTGCGAGCTCCAGAACCAGTGCGTCGTCCAGAGGTTTAACGAAGCGCATGTCGGCTACCGTTGCCCCAAGCTTTTCAGCGGCTTCCAGCGCTGGTGTGAGCAAGGTGCCAAAATTGAGAATGGCGATGCCGCTGCCTTCACGAATCTTGCGCCCTTTGCCGATTGCCACTGGGGTCAGTTCTTTTTGAATGTCCGCACCCGGCCCGGTTCCACGTGGATAGCGCACCGCTGCGGGCCCTTCAAACATTAGGCCAGTATGAAGTAGTTGGCGGGTTTCATTTTCATCTGATGGCGTCATTAATACCATATTCGGGATGCAGCGCAGGTAACTGATATCGAAAGCGCCTGCGTGGGTGGGGCCGTCTTCGCCAACCAGTCCCGCTCGGTCGATAGCGAAAAGCACATCCAAGTTCTGGATGGCTACGTCGTGAATCAGCTGATCGTAACCGCGCTGTAAAAATGTCGAGTAGATAGCAACTACCGGCTTGGCTCCATCACATGCCATGCCCGCTGCAAGCGTCACGGCGTGCTGTTCCGCAATGGCTACATCGAAATAACGATCCGGGAAGCGCTCAGAAAATGCCAGCAAATCCGAGCCTTCGCACATGGCGGGGGTGATGCCACTCACACGATCATCCAGTTCAGCAGCGTCACACAACCACTGGCCGAATACGTTCGCGTACTTTTGCTTCGTCGCAACAGGCTTGACCGGCTCGGGCTTGCTGGCGGGTACAGGTTCAATCTTGTTGATGGCGTGGTAGCCAATGGGATCGGCTTCAGCCGGAGCGAATCCCTTGCCTTTTGTGGTCACCACATGGAGGAACTGAGGTCCGTCGAGTTCACGGATGTTTTCCAGCGTTTCAATGAGCAACGGCAGGTCGTGCCCATCAATGGGGCCAATGTAATTGAACCCCAGTTCTTCAAACAGGGTGCCCGGCACAATCATGCCTTTGAAGTGCTCTTCGGTTTTCTTTGCCAGCGCCATCAGCTGTGGTGCGCCCTGAAGAACCTTTTTGCTGCTATCGCGAACCTGATTGTAGGTGCGACTTGATAGCAGTTTGGCGAAATAATTGGACAGACCGCCAACATTGCGTGAAATCGACATGTCGTTATCGTTCAGAATGACTAGCATGTCTGCGCGCAAGTGACCTGCGTGGTTCAGTGCCTCAAAAGCCATTCCGGCTGTCATGGCGCCATCGCCGATAACAGCAATACTCTTGCGGCCAGTTTCCTGCTGCCGAGCGGCTATCGCCATGCCTAGAGCGGCACTAATAGAGGTGCTGGAGTGGCCCACGCCAAAGGTGTCGTACTCGCTTTCAGCGCGCTTGGGGAAGCCTGCCAGACCGTCTTTGCGACGAATGCTGCCCATGCGGTCACGACGGCCTGTGAGAATTTTATGCGGGTAAGCCTGATGGCCCACATCCCATACCAGACGGTCTTTCGGTGTATTGAAAACGTAGTGCAGCGCCACGGTGAGTTCGAGTACACCAAGTCCTGCCCCGAAATGACCACCAGTCTGCCCAACAGACCACAGCAAGAATGCCCGTAGTTCTCTGGCAAATTGAACAAGCTGGTCAGGCGGCACCTCCCGTAGTTGGGCGGGTACCTCAATCCGGTCTAGCAGCGGCGTATTAGGTCGCTGGGACGGGATTTCCTTGAATATATAAGTATCCTGCATTTAATCGGGTCTTTTCCGGAATGTTCGGTAACTGGCTGGCATTATAGGGGAACAGTGGCAGCTATTTCACACCCTGTGCCTTATGTTACGAAATTGTACTTGGCCAACAGAAGGCTTAATGGGTTCTTGCCACCACATAGTCCGCCATGGCTCTGAGAGGGTCGGCCTCCGGTCCGAAATCCTGCAAGCTCTCAAGCGCGCTGCTGAGCAATGATGAAAGGTGTTCCCGTGCGCCTGCCAACCCCAGAAGAGCGGGGTAGGTGGGCTTTGCACGGGCGATGTCTGAGCCTTGGGGTTTCCCTATGGTTTCTGTATCGCCTTCGATGTCCAGAAGGTCATCCTGAACTTGAAAAGCTAGACCAAGGGCCTTGGCATAAGCCGTCAGTGCATCCAGAGATTGTTTGGTGACCCCGGGTGCTGTCAGTGCGCCAATGCGAACGCTGGCTTCAATCAGCGCACCGGTTTTGTGTCTGTGCATACTCTCGAGCTGTGCCAGAGTCAGGTTTTTTCCTACCGACTCCAAGTCAATGGCCTGACCGCCAACCATACCACTGTGACCACTTGCGCGAGCCAACTCCCGAATCATTGCCAGACGCGCAGGCGCCTCTATTTCGGGAGCCTCCGCCAGCCATTCAAAGGCCAAAGCCTGCAGGGCATCACCCGCAAGAATCGCGGTGGCTTCATCAAAGGCGATATGGGCAGTGGGCCGCCCCCGGCGTAGTTCGTCGTTATCCATGGCTGGAAGATCGTCATGCACAAGTGAATAGGCATGGATCAGTTCGACCGCACAGGCGGGTACCAAAGCGGCGTCCATAGCTTGCCCCAAAGCGCTTGCAGCGGCCAAGCTTAGTGCAGGCCGAATTCGTTTCCCGCCGCCCAAAACACTGTATCGCATAGCTGCCTGAAGCCGCTCAGAGGTGGAGCCAGACGCAATACGGCGATCCAGCTCTGCATCCACACGGCTGCGACAGGTTTCCAGGTATTCCATGGTAGACAGAGTTCCGTTGTGCATCAGTCGGCGTCATCCGGAGAGAAGGGCCGGGTTTCAAGGCTGCCATCGTCGTTTTGTACCAGTTGTTCAACCCGCTGTTCGGCGCTTTTTAAGGCCTGCTGGCACGTGCGAGTTAGTTTTACACCGCGTTCGAAGGCCGTCAGGGACTGCTCAAGAGACAGCTCCCCCTGCTCAAGATTGCGAACCAGTGTTTCCAGCTCATCAAGGGACTTTTCAAAGTCGGCAATAGATGTAGCGTCTTGTTGACCGGCCATCGGTGGCCCTCCGATTGGGTGGACGAATTTTGTGGATTATATCAGAGGCTGAGCGCTATCGCTGCCAGTGGAACTCACGGTATTCCTCCGGCTGCCCTTCAGGCGCCCAGCTCTGTTCGGTAACATAAATCTCGCCGGAGTTCGATACGCTGACTATAGTCGTAGCGCGGGTGCCGTACTCGGTGCCGGTTATAAACGGTGATGAAAGAAAGCGCTCGGTGTCGCGGTGTACACCGGTGTTAGGGAGCAAGTGGTCTGGCGCTGGCGTAGTGTCTTGTAAGAGCCGGGTAAGGTCTTTGTGCAAAGCTTCTGCATTCTCCCAGTCGGACTTTACAGTGTGACCAACCGCTTCTCTCAAGCGCAGTAGTTTTGGCCAAGGCGTTTGGAGCAGGTGATTGCTCAGGCCATAGACCCCTCGGTAAATGCTACGTCCGGGGTGTGCGTCGCGGTTGCTGTAGTACCAGCCAGAGCACCAACCCTCGGTATTGCCGAGGCGAACAAGATTGAAACCTGCGTAGCGTGTGGAGGTAGCTGCCAGACTTTCTTGCAGCTGTTCCTCCGGTTCCGCGAGAGCCCGCAGTGGAAGCTCGCCACGACTGATATCGCCAGCTTCTGGTGAGCCTTCGCGAACGTTGGTAACCGCGCTTATTGAGCCTTCAGGGGACACCCCCAGCCAAGTGCCGCCGGATTTCAGATCCCTTCCAGAGAGCACCCGGTTACCCGCTTCGGTTGTCCACCAGTCTAACGGTGCTGTAGGTCGGCGAAAAAACTCATCTCTATTAGCGGCAACCACCAAAGGGAAACGGGCACTCTGGCCAAGAGAAAATGCAATTAGGCACATGGGAAGCTGCTCTCTGAAGGCAATGGGCATTCGTTAATGCTGAAATTGTTGCTCATGTGTATCATACCAGCCTTGTTTTCCCGGATGTGTGAGAGTTTATGTCCCTGTTAGCCGTATTTGCCATCTATATGGTGCTCGGTGCGTTCGCCGGCACACTTGCAGGCCTTTTCGGGATTGGTGGTGGTCTTATTATTGTGCCGGTGCTGATTTTCAGTTTCGGGGCTCAGGGCTTTAGTCTGGAAATTGCGGCACACATGGCCGTTGGAACCTCGCTTGCGACCATCGTGTTCACCTCCCTCAGCTCCATTCGCTCGCACCACGGTCACGGGGCTATTCGCTGGGATGTATTTCGGCCAATGGCTTTTGGCATTATAGCGGGCGCGCTTATAGGGGCCTGGACAGCGGCGCTGTTAAGCGGAGCCATGCTGGAACTTATTATCGGTGTGTTTGTCATTCTCGTCGGGCTGAAAATGCTGTTCGAGGTAAACCCTTCGCCTGGCAGAAATGTTGCAGGTAAAGCAGGCCTTGCAGGGGCCGGTGCAGGCATTGGATGGGCCTCAGCTATTTTCGGGATAGGCGGCGGAACGCTTACAGTGCCCTATTTGAGCTGGAGCAATGTTCGCATGCAGCAGGCGGTAGGCACCTCCGCAGCCTGCGGGTTGCCGATTGCGGTTGCGGGTGCTGTGGGCAATGTCTGGACAGGGTGGAGCGAACCAGCCCTGCCTGAATATAGCTTTGGTTATATCTATTTACCGGCATTGATCGGGATTATTCTTACCAGCGTGCTGTTTGCACGTGTTGGAGCGAATTTGGCCCACCGGCTTAACGCCAAAGTTTTGAAACGCGTGTTTGCCATCCTGCTTCTGCTGGTTGGCCTTCGTTTTTTACTGAGCTAAGAGGTTATTGATGCTTCAGCATCCACAGATAGATCCGGTTGCCATCGCTATAGGTCCCTTAAAAATTCACTGGTACGGGCTTACCTATCTAGTCGGTTTTCTCGCGGGCTGGTGGCTGGGCAGGCTGCGCACACGTAAGCCTTGGGCTCCAATCACTGAAGAGCAAATGGGCGACCTTTTGTTTTACCTTGCCCTTGGGGTCATTCTTGGCGGCCGCTTCGGTTATGTGATCTTCTACAACTTCGACAGCTTTCTGGCCGACCCCCTATGGCTACTGCGGGTATGGGAGGGCGGCATGTCCTTCCACGGCGGCTTACTAGGGGTTATGTTTGCCATGTGGTGGTACGGTCGCAAAGTTGGAACCGGCTTCTGGCGCCTCGCTGACTTTGTTGCACCTCTGGTGCCCGTTGGTCTTGGGGCGGGGCGAATTGGCAATTTCATCAACGGCGAACTCTGGGGCAAACCTACGGATGTGCCCTGGGGCATGGTGTTTCGCCAAGCGCCTGACGCCTTAGCTCGCCACCCATCTCAGCTCTACCAGTTTGCACTCGAGGGCGTGGTGTTTTTCATTATCCTCTGGTGGTTCTCATCCAAACCACGCCCCAAAATGGCAGTGTCTGGCCTGTTCTTGATTTGCTACGGAATCTTCCGTTTTATGGTGGAGTTCGTGCGCCAACCTGACGCTCAGTTGGGCTATTTGGCATTCGACTGGCTCACCATGGGGCAGGTGCTTTCCTTCCCGATGATTTTGGCTGGCGTGGCTCTGATGTCCATTGCTTACCGGAGAAACGCAGAATGAAAGCCTATCTTGATCTTATGCGCGATGTGGTCGATAACGGTTACGACAAAGGCGATCGCACCGGCGTTGGTACGCGCTCAGTTTTCGGACGCCAGATTCGTTTTAACCTCCAGGATGGTTTTCCGCTGGTAACCACCAAAAAGGTGCACCTGCGCAGCATAATCTATGAACTGCTCTGGTTCCTGAAAGGCTCCACAGACAACAACTGGCTGAAAGAACGTAAAGTCTCCATCTGGAACGAGTGGGCGTTGGAAAACGGCGACCTCGGCCCCATTTACGGCAAACAGTGGCGCAGCTGGGAGTGCCCGGATGGCCGGGTAGTGGATCAGATTAGCGCAGTCATCGACCAGATTCGCAACAAACCAAATTCCCGACGTCTGATCGTGTCTGCGTGGAACCCGGCAGAGCTTCCGGATGAATCGATTGGTCCTCAGGAAAATGCTGAGAAAGGCCTTATGGCGTTGGCTCCTTGCCATTGCCTGTTCCAGTTCTACGTGCTCGACGGCAAGCTCTCCTGCCAGCTTTACCAACGCAGTGCCGACCTGTTTCTGGGGGTGCCGTTCAATATTGCATCCTATGCGCTCCTGACCCACATGATCGCTCAACAATGTGATCTGGGCGTTGGTGAGTTCGTTCATACCTTTGGTGACTGTCACCTGTATCAAAACCATCTGACAGACAACATTGTATTTGAGCAACTAAAACGCGAGCCAAAGGCGCTCCCTAAGCTAGTTATTAAGCGTAAGCCGAACTCAATCTTTGCCTATGAACTGGAAGATTTCGAGTTTGAAGGCTACGACCCTTACCCCGGCATAAAAGCTCCTATAGCAATATAAAACCGGCAGGATTAATCCAAAGCTCGATCGCAAGGGTGCGGGAAGGGCTGTCCAAAAATGTGCCGAGCCATGGGTGGAGTGCGAAGCACTTCACGGGCAAGCCATGGAAGGCTTGCCCCGGACCTTTAGCGCGACGCAGGAGCAGTAAGCGCTAAAGGGCGGAGCCAAGCGTACACGGACGTATTCACAGCGTTTTTTGGACAGCTCTTCCCGCACCCTTGCCGCCACTCAACTCTGAGGAACATTATGCGCAAGGCACTCATAGTAGCCATGTCCCGAAACCGCGTTATTGGTAAAAATAACAATCTGCCTTGGTATTTGCCGGGCGACCTGAAGTACTTCAAGCAAGCCACCATGGGCAAGCCCATCATCATGGGCCGTAAAACCTGGGACTCTATAGGCAGACCGCTGCCCGGCCGAATGAACGTAGTTATTTCGAGAAACGCAGACCGGGAAGCACCCGCAGGAACCACGAGCGCAAAATCACTGGACGAAGCCCTGATAAAAGCCGAAGCACAGGCCGAGTTGGACGGTATCGATGAGGTAATGATAATCGGGGGAGGGCAAATCTACACAGAAGCGCTACCCATGGTAGACCGCATCTATATTACGCAGGTGCACGCCGAAGTGGATGGCGATGCGTATTTTCCTGAAGTGAACTGGGATGAGTGGGAAGAAATCGGACGGGAGGATTTCTCCGCGTCCGATAATAACCCTTACGACTACAGCTTTGTCGTCTATCAGCGCTTGGCGTCTGACTGACGAGGAGGCCGCTTGCCCGCAGGCTTGCCGCCTTTGCCAGGTGGCTTGCCACGAGCACCAGCGCCACCAGGGCCGCCGCGGCCTTTGTAGCCACCTTTTGGCGGCCCCTTGCGAAACTCTCCTGAACGACCGCCACCCTTACGGTCACGGCGTGCGGGTGCAGACGCAGAGACTACCGGCAGCGCCTCTGGCTGCTCCAGCGGCAACGAACCAGGCTGCATAGCTTCCATCCAGCAGGCCAAAGCGCCCGCTACCATGGCAATGTCCATTTCGTTGCGCTCGGCGATTTCATCCAGCAAAGCCATGGATTTTGCGAGCTTTTTATCCTCGGCAAAGCCCAGTAGTTGGCTCTCGAACTGCTCTTCGCGCATTTTCTTCAGTTCAACCGGCGAAGGCAGCTCATAAGCCACCATGGGCGAGTTGGTGGCACGCTCAAGAGTGCGCAGCCAGCTCCGCTCACGGGGAGTTACCAGCAAAATCGCCTTGCCAGTACGCCCGGCGCGCCCTGTGCGGCCAACCCGGTGGATATAGGCTTCCGTATCGTAGGGCACATCATAGTTGATAACGTGAGTGATTCTGGGAACGTCCAAACCACGGGCGGCTACATCGGTAGCGACAATGATGTCTTTCTTACCGCGTTTCAGGTCTTCAACCGTCTGTTCGCGCTGGCGCTGGTTCAGGTCGCCATTCAACGGCGCCACTGCGTGCCCGCGGGCACTGAGCTTTTCAGCCAAAAGCGTGGTTTCTGCTTTAGTCCGTACAAAGATAATCGCAGCCTCAATAGGCTCGACTTCAAGAATACGAGTTAGTGCATCCAGCTTACGCTCTGCATACACGGGAAGAACAAACTGGGAAATGCGCTCTACGGTACGAGTTTCACTTTCGATTTTCACTTCAACCGCATCGCTAAGATAAGTCTGGGCGACCTTCTTAATTTGCGGTGGCATAGTGGCGGAGAACAGTGCGCGCTGACAGTTTTCCGGTGTCTTGGCAAGAATGGCTTCTACATCATCAATGAAGCCCATGCGCAGCATTTCATCGGCTTCATCGAGAACCACGGCTTTTAGATTGCCCAGTCTCAAGGTGCCTTTGCGAAGATGGTCGAGCATACGGCCAGGCGTACCGACAATAACCTGTGCACCGCGTTTGAGACCTTTAATTTGAGGATAAAAATCCTGACCGCCGTAAATCGGCAACACGTGAAAGTTGCGGTATTTAGCGGCGTAAGAAGTAAAGGCTTCTGCAACCTGAATGGCCAGCTCCCTTGTGGGGGCCAAAACCAGAATTTGAGGTTCGCTTATTGAGGCATCAATTCGGCTTAGCAGCGGTAATGCGAAGGCAGCGGTTTTACCCGTGCCGGTCTGGGCAACGCCCAGTAAGTGTTTGCCAGCGAGCAGTGCGGGCATGCACTGGGCCTGGATGGGCGTTGGGGTTTCGTAACCAATAGCGGATACAGCTTCAAGTACGGCTGGATCCAGCCCCAGTTCGGCAAAGGACAATTCAGACATTGATTTACTCGGTATTCGGGAGGTAGAGCATTGCCGGGCAATGCATTATGTGGCGATATTATAACCGCTTTTTGCCGGATTTAATACGTAAAATCTTTGGCAACCTGTAGGTAGTTGCCGGGGCGCTGTCATTGCATTGCAATCGCGTTTTGGGCAGTCTTTAGACCTCCACCGATAGGTTGCTAACAGGAAAGCACTATGACCTTTGATGAATTGATGACTGCTGGCCGTGCCAGCAATGAGTTGGTGATGCCTGCAACTTGGTCGCAGGGGCGCGCAACCTTCGGCGGTCTGGCAACCGGCTTGCTATTTGACCGAATGGAGCGAGCGGTAGCCGATAGTAGGCCTATGCGGTCCATGAATGTCTCATTTGTGGCGCCGGTAGAAGCGGGTGTGCCAGCCTTATTTGAAGTGCAAATTCTGCGCGAAGGTAGGTCCGTGAGCCAAGTCGAGGGCCGGATTATCCAGAACGGAGAGCCCCGATTGATCTGTATTGGTGCCTTTGCGGGTGACAGGGAGTCCATAGTACAGGTTGACGGAGAACCCGCTCCCGATGCAAAACCGGTGGATCAATGCCAGAGCTTGCCATTTATTGAAGGTGTAACCCCCGGTTTCATAGGTTATATAGAAATGCGTTGGGCCTACGGTAGCATGCCATTTACCGGTGGGAGCGGTCGGGAAATGGGGGGCTGGATGCGGTTCCGGGAAGTGCCAAAAACACTTGCCGATGCCCACATAGTGGCGCTGGTCGACGCTTGGCCTGCGCCTGTTCTGCAGCACTTTAAATCTGCTGTGCCAGCCAGTTCATTGTCCTGGGCTTTGGATATCATTCACCCGAGACCAGTTTTGAAGGCCGACGATTGGCTGTTGTACAAGGCGAGCATTGAACAGGCGGGAGATGGCTACTGCCATTTCAACGCCCGGGTATGGACCCCGCGCGGAGAGTTGTTGGCAGTCAGCCGCCAGACGGTCACAGTCTTTGGTTAAATGGCGCTGTTTCTCTATGGCTAAATGGCGGCTCAGGCCGCTATTTCAGCTTTGAGTGCGTCGATAATGATGCGCGCAAAGTCCTCTGGAGAGTCTTCCTGTAGAAAATGCCCGCCGCGCAAGGTGATGTGAGGCTGCCCGAGTGCGCCGGGAATGCGGCGCTGCATGTATCGGTCTCCGCCACGGGTTATAGGGTCGCCGCTGCTAAAACAGGTAATAAAGGGCTTGCGCCATTTTTCCAGAACTTTCCAGGCGGCTTTATTTGCGCTGCTTGACGGATCTTCAGGTGATATGGGCACCAGCTTAGGGAATGCGCGCGCACCGGCTTTGTACTCGGTGGAAGGGAAGGGCGCTTCGTAGGCTGCTAATTCGTATTTGTTCAGCGTGCGTTCAGTGCCTAGCTGTACAATCCTGCTAACCGGAAACCATGGGCTGTGAGTAGCAAAGGCTTTCCATACGCTGAATGTTGCAGGCGCACGCACTTCACCTGTCGGTAGCATGCCGTTGCCAACAATGATGCGCTGGAACCGGTCCGGTAGCTCAGTCGCAAGCCTTAATCCGAGTAGTGAACCCCAGTTTTGGCAGACCAGAGTGATATTCCGAAGATCCAGAGCTTCGAGCCAGTGGGTGAGCCATGCCAGATGGCGATCGTAACTGTAGTCGTTTACGGATGCAGGCTTGTCTGATTTGCCAAAACCCACCAGATCTGGCGCCAATACGCGGTGGCCTGCCGAAGCAACGATTGGGATCATGTGGCGGTAAAGGTATGACCAGGATGGCTCTCCATGCAGCATAAGAACGGCCGATGCGCCAGTTGGGCCCTCATCAACATAGTGCATTCGGAGGCCGGGCTCGACATCCAGATAATGGGGAGTAAACGGGTAATCCGGAAGGTCTGCGAAGCGGTCTTCGTCGGTTCTCAGAATACGCATGCCATCGACTGTCCTAACTGATTGGTTGCGTGATTGCTGCGGGTTCTCTCTTTCGAAGCCGGTGCAACAATCTTCAACCAATAGGATAAATCAGTTCGAAGGCTGGTGTGTTTGAGTTGCGTAACAGAGCGTTGCTGCTTTGAATCAGGAATCGTTCGGGTCGACTATCGGCCGCCGGTTCGAGCGCTTATCTTCCCAGCTTAGATCTTTGGGGTCGTACCATCCTATGGCGTTGAGCACTTTTTCACGGGTTGCGGCAGAAAGGGTTGGCCAGAGCTCTTGGAAATCATCCAGTCCCTGATCGCGCATCCTTTGTTGCTTACTCTGAAGGCGGCTAATAATTCGCGGCAGTTGCAAGGCCTCCCCCAGTTGGCCCGGCACCAGCACTTCTTGACCCAAAACTTTTTTTCGATGGGTTCTGGCTGCCAAAACCCGACGCAACTCCGCAGCGGCCTCCAGAGCAGTTTCCGTGTTAAAAGTTTCCAGTTCCAATGCCGTGACCTGTTTAATAGTTAATCAACAACTTTTCACTATAACCTGAAGCATGCACGAGTGGCCATGAGGTCGTGGTAGGCTATTGCGCCACTGAATTTGACAGGGACAAAGCAAAATTATGTACGCAAAACTTGAGACGCGGACCTTTCTTGCCATGCTGGTAGGGGTATCTCTGGCTTTCGTGCTTCTTATGAAGCCTTTTATCGGCCCTATTTTCTGGGCCGTCGCTATTGCCGTGATTTTTCATCCGCTGCAGGTTTTTCTGGTGCGCAAGTTTGGTGATCGGCCCAACGTGAATGCGTTGATCACGCTCACAATATGCATGTTGATTGTAGTAATTCCTGTGCTGGTTCTGGTTACGTCTCTGGTGGCAGAAGGGTTGGGTATTTATCAGAAAATTCAGGAAGGAGAGATAAAACCCGGAGAATATATCGATCAGGTGAACCAATCTTTCCCGGCAATACAGGCATTCCTTGCGCAATTTGATATTAACTTTAGCGAAATTCGTGATCGGGTTGTCAGTCTGTTTGTAGGTGGTAGTCAGTTTCTAGCCAAGCAGGCGTTGGGCATAGGCCAAAATACCTTCCAGTTTTTCCTCGGGTTGGCGCTTATGGTTTATCTGGCATTCTTTCTTTTGCGTGATGGCAGCAAACTGATTGACCTGATGATCCGGGCGCTACCTCTGGGGGATGAGCGTGAGCGGCTGTTGTTTGCAAAGTTCGCCGAAGTAACCCGTGCGACGGTAAAGGGTAACTTGTTGATCGCTATTATTCAGGGTGCTCTGGGTGGCATCATTTTCTGGATACTCGGCATTACGGGGGCCCTGCTTTGGGGTGTGGTTATGGCCATTTTTTCCTTGCTTCCCGCTGTAGGTGCTGCGCTGGTGTGGGTGCCCGCCGCAATTTATCTTGCCGCTGTGGGCGACATTGTTCAGGCAGTGGTATTAACGATATTTGGCGTAATTGTGATAGGGCTGGCGGATAATATTTTGCGGCCGATTATGGTAGGTAGAGATACGAAACTACCGGATTACATTGTGCTGCTATCAACGTTGGGTGGCTTGGCCATGTTCGGTATTAACGGCTTTGTGATGGGCCCCCTTGTTGCGGCTTTGTTCATGGCGTTCTGGGGAATTTTTATACGAGAGTTCAGTGAAGAGTCTCAAAGGGCCGGATTGTCGGAGGGTGATGTCGATTAAGGCGACATGAGACAAAAGTATGTTAGGCTTTTCTGAAAGACGCCTCAGCCTGTGGAGATTGGCACCACATAACAAGAAAGAAGCGGATATCGAAAAGGTATCAGGAGTAAAACAGGTGAGTATTATGAAAAACACTATTGCCCGTTTGAGGCACATAGCGCTCGCATTTGGCGCTGCCGCACTGCTAGGTTTCGCACCCGCCGCTTTCGCGGATGAAATTGTGGCGCTTAAGAATGCCCTGTACGGTGCAGGTTACGACATTAGCAACGTGAACCCCGGCATGGACCCTGCCACTCGGTCGGAATTGACCCGTTTCCAGAAGGATAATGGTCTGCAGGCAAACGGTATTCTCGATGAGGCCACCAAAAACGCACTCGGTTTGATTCGTGTCGATATGGCTGCCGCCACAACCAGTGCTAGCCCTGCAAAAACGCAAGCTGGCGCGCCTGAAAAGCCGGAGCCAGTTGAAGAAGAGGCGATTGAAGAGGAAGAGGACGATGGTGGTTGGTCTTTCTTCTAAAGCCAGCACCTTGTAACAGAAAACCCCGCACAGACTTCATCTGTGCGGGGTTTTTCGTTAAGAGCCCAAAAACTAGCCGAGCTTTTCCAAGTCCCTTACCGCGCCTTTATCGGCACTGGTGGCTAGCAATGCGTAAGCCTTTAGAGCAGCTGATACGGCGCGCGCTCTTGGTTGCTCAGGCTTCCAGCCTTTGGCGTCCCGAGCTTCGCGACGGCGGTCCAGTTCTTTTTGGTCCAATTGCACATTAATCGAGCGCTGGGGGATGTCGATCAAAATAGTATCGCCATTTTCGATCAGTCCGATTGCCCCGCCAGCAGCAGCCTCGGGTGACGCGTGACCGATGGAAAGCCCGGAAGTGCCGCCGGAGAAGCGTCCGTCGGTCAACAGTGCGCAGTCTTTACCTAGCCCTTTGGATTTCAGATAGCTTGTGGGGTAGAGCATTTCCTGCATGCCGGGGCCGCCCTTGGGGCCTTCGTAACGGATGATGACAACATCGCCAGGCTTGACTTGATCGTCCAGGATGCCCGCAACCGCAGCATCCTGACTTTCAAATACCTTAGCTTTGCCCTCAAAAACAAAGATGCTCTCATCCACGCCAGCAGTCTTTACCACGCAACCGTCAACGGCGATATTGCCATAGAGAACAGCAAGCCCGCCCTCGGAACTGTATGCGTGTTCGACTGAACGGATGCAACCAGCTTCGCGGTCACCGTCTAGACTGGGCCAGCGCGTACTTTGGCTGAACGCTGTCTGGGTAGGAATGCCGGCTGGCCCGGCTTTATAAAACTCCACAACCTCGGGGGGCGGGGAGCGCATAATATCCCAAGTTTGAAGGGCTTCTTTCATGGTTTTACTGTGCACAGTTGGCAGGTCTGTATTGATCAGTCCGCCACGTTCAAGCTCACCAAGAATGCCCATAATACCACCGGCGCGGTGTACGTCTTCCATGTGGTATTTCGGCGAATTCGGCGCGACTTTGCAAAGTTGCGGAACCTTGCGGGAAAGCTGATCGATCTCGTTCAGGGTGAACGGAACTCCGCCTTCTTGTGCAGCCGCCAGAAGGTGCAAAATGGTGTTGGTGGAGCCGCCCATGGCGATATCCATAACCATGGCGTTCTCGAAGGCAGCCATGGAAGCGATGCTCCGCGGCAACACACTGGCGTCGTTTTGTTCGTAATACCGCTTCGCATTCTCCACAATTTGGCGGCCAGCTTTTAGGAACAGTTGCTCGCGGTCGGCGTGGGTAGCCAGCATAGAGCCATTGCCGGGCAGGGCAAGGCCAATGGCCTCCGCCAAACAGTTCATTGAGTTGGCGGTGAACATGCCGGAACAAGATCCGCAGGTAGGGCAGGCGCTGCGCTCATATTCCGCAACCATTTCATCGTCTGCAGTTGGGTCTGCGGCAATGACCATGGCATCTACCAAGTCCAGCTTGTGCTCGGATAATTTGGTTTTGCCAGCCTCCATAGGGCCGCCGGATACGAAAATGGCGGGGATGTTCAGGCGCATGGCTGCCATCAGCATGCCCGGTGTGATTTTGTCGCAGTTCGAGATGCACACCAGAGCGTCGGCACAGTGGGCGTTGGCCATGTACTCTACAGAGTCGGCGATGATTTCACGGGAGGGCAGGGAATAAAGCATACCGTCGTGGCCCATGGCGATGCCATCGTCTACCGCAATGGTATTGAACTCTTTGGCCACGCCGCCAGCAGCTTCGATCTCGCGACAAACAAGTTGCCCGAGATCTTTGAGGTGAACGTGCCCGGGCACAAACTGTGTGAAGGAGTTGGCAACCGCGATAATCGGCTTGCCGAAATCATCGTCTTTCATGCCGGTGGCGCGCCAGAGGGCGCGGGCGCCAGCCATGTTACGGCCTGCGGTGGAAGTCCGCGAACGATACTGAGGCATGGTGTTCTGTCTCTCTGTAAAGGTGCTGGGTAAAGGTACTGGTTATGGATACTTGGTGATTGCTAATGAAGAGACAAAGTCTACCAGATTAGACATCAAGCGCATGGCTGTTTTGCTGTGCCGTGGTTACAATAGTTAACAGATGCGATAAATCAATGCTTTGCTTTGATACAACTAAGGAGATTGCCTATGGCTAGCCAGGAAAGCCTGCCGCTACGCCGCCTGAAAGAGTTTCAACCGCTGAACCGGCTGACCGACGAGCAACTGGTGGTGCTGGCCAGCCGTGCAGAGCGCCGGACCCATGGGCCGGGACAGCGCGTGTTAGAGCGCGGCGTGCGTGACGGTCTGGATTATTTTCTGGTAACCGGAAAGGTTGAATTGGAATCGGTGGATGGTCGCAAATCGGTCATTGAAGCGGAAACCGAACAGGCGTTGAACCCCATCGCCAGACTGCAGCCAAGAATGTACGACGTTACTGCGGTAAAACCCTGCGAGTTTCTCGTGGTAGAGCAGGATGTGCTCAACCAGCTCCTGCGCTCCGCTCCGGTTGCTCAGGTAGAGATGGACGCCGGGGAAAGTCAGACGGGAGGTGAAAGCGAGGAACACCACCTCTTGATGGAGTTTTATGCGGAGTTGCGCTCCAACCAGCTGAAGTTACCCAGCGTTCCCGACGTGGCGTGGAAAGTTAGGCGTTTGGTTGATAAAGACGACACCACCGCAGAACAGGTGGCCAGCGCAGTGTCGGCTGACCCCGCTATGGCAGCCAAACTGGTACGAGCCTGCAACAGCCCGTTATACCGGGGCTTCAGCGATGTGCGTAATGTTCGCGAGACGGTTGTGCGACTTGGTATGCGCACGACTCGCCAATTGGTAACCGTATTTTCAATGCGGGAGGTATTCAAAAGCCGGCACCCCTCCTTGCAAAAAGAGATGGAAAACCTCTGGCGGCACTCCAGAGAGGTAGCAGCGCTTTGCTGGGTGTTGGCAGACCATGCAACCCGCCTGAACCCCGAAGAGGCGCTTCTAGCAGGTTTGCTTCACGATATCGGTGTGGTTCCGGTTTTGGTGCAGGCAGAGCACCACGTAAATTTGTTTGCTGACGATACTAACTTACAAAATGCTATCAAAGAGTTGCGAGCTGATGTAGGTGCTGCCGTTCTGGGAAGTTGGTCGTTTCCTAAGCCCTTTGTTGAGGCTGTGCGCCATGCGGAAGATTGGAGTCACGAAAGCCGGGAAGCAGAACCCCAGCTGGTTGATGTCGTTATTGTGGCGCAACTGCACGCCATGATTGGCTCTAACCAGAATGAGGGCTTGCCGTCGTTCGACGAGGTACCGGCCTACCGTAGACTTGGAAATCTTGAGCTGAATGCATCACGCAGCCTTGAGGTTCTTACCGAGGCGCGGGCTCGTGTAGACGAAGTACAAAAGCTGTTGTCGATTCGATGAACGTTCCTGTTTTTCCTCTCAACTCGGTTGTGTTACCACGGGGGAGAGTGCCGCTACAGCTATTCGAGCCGCGTTACCTAGATATGCTGACCCGCTGCATGAAGGAGGATCAGGGGTTTGTGATCACCCTGCTTCAGAATGGTTCGGAAGCAGGCCGCGTGGCATCGTTCCACGAGGTGGGCACCTATGTGCGCATCATAGATTTTCAGCAGCTGGACAACGGGTTGCTGGGAATTACGGTAGAGGGCGATGCCAAGGTCTGTATCACCCAAAGCTGGCAGCAGGATGACGGGTTGAATATGGGCGAGGTGGAGTTTTTGCCCGTCGAACAACGGGCGGACATCCCCGCCGTATTCCACGAGCTGCCTTCTGTGGTGCGCGCTCTATTTCGGCATCCGGTGATCGATGAGCTGGGCATGGCTGTCGATTACGAGGATGCCCGCGATATTGGTTGGCGGCTGACTGAACTATTACCTTTGGACAAGCTGGAGAAGCAGCAGCTTTTGGAAATGCAGGACCCAGTGGCCCGCCTCAGCCGTCTGCAAGAACTGCTTGAGGCCCTCGAAGAAGGTTGAGCCCGCTACGGCGTCTGGGCGTAATGTTGAATGGCCTCTGGCCACATAGCCCAGACGTAGCCACCACAGAAAGTCAGCCAGATTAGAGCGGCGGAAACAGTCAGAATATCCGGCGCTATGGGCATCCGGTCAAAACGGCTGAAGCTGGCTCTTGTTGCTCCGGTGATTGCCAATCCCAGCAATAACCCTCCCACGATATCGCTAAACCAGTGCACGCCCAGATACAGTCGGCTAACAGCAACGGGGATTAGGGGTAACGAGACCAGCATGTAAGTTTGCCAGCGTTTGCTGTTACGGGTTTCAGCTGCCACAAAGCTGGCTACCAGAGTCACGAATACAGTAATGCCTGCGGTGTGGCCGCTGGGGAACGAGCCCGATGATGGCGGGTTGACCACCTGATCGGGACGATCAATGCCAAAAGCGGCTTTTAGGATCGTTACCAGCGCAGCTGTTATAACCGCTGCCAGCAGAATGTGAATGGCGGCCGCATAATGGCCACGAAAAGCCAGAGCGAGACAAGCCAGCAGCGCGGCGGCTGTCAACACGGGCGGGTCGCCAAGAAGTGTTGCGACAATGGCAGGTGCGTCAAGCAAGGGCTGGCGTAAGTCACTGAACCACTGCATCACCAGTTGATCAAAAGGTTCGATAACGTCGGTCATGGTTGCCAGTTGGCCCCAAAGAATAAACAGCGCCAGCGTACCAAGGGCAAGCATTAGCGAGGCAAGTGGAAATTCACTCGCTTGTGCAGGGCGTTCGTTGGAATACAAGCGCCAGAAACGATGGGTGGTTTCATACTGCGCCATGCGCTGTTGCAGCCAAATGTATATGCGGCTGTTATCGCCAAGGCCAAGTTGAAAGCGAAACATAACAAGGTAAATCGCCGCCAGAGTTGCGATGCTGACAGCAGTTACCAGATAGGCGTGGGCCGGAAGCTGAACTTTACTCGATAGTGCGCTGCCCACCAGAAAGCCCGGCAAAATGTAGGCGGGCGCCCAGGCAATGGCTGAGCCGATATTAAAGGCCAGAAAGCGCCGCCAGGGCATCATTAAGGCCCCAGCAATCAACGGTATTACTGGCCGGACCGGCCCCACGAAGCGACCAATGATGATGCTCTTGCCGCCGTGCCTATGGAAAAAACGCTCACCTTTGACGATCAGCTTGGGATATCGGCTCAGGGGCCACACGCTGTTCAGTCTGCCTTGGAAAAGCCTGCCGATCGCAAAGCTCAGGGTGTCCCCAGCTATAGCTCCCATACCGGCCCATATCAATACGGCCATTAGCGGCATTCCAATTTGTGCAGCCAGTACAGCAATGGCGAAAAGGAAGGCAACGCCGGGCACAATAATGCCAGCAATTGCCAGAGACTCTATAAAGGCGGTGCTGAATAGCGCAAGAGACAACCAGCCGGGGTTGGCACTCAGCCATGCAGTTAGCTCTGTAAGCCAAGCGCTGCTCATGTCCGCAGAGTTTCTCCCGGGCTGAACCAGGCCGAATCAGCGCCTCGTCTGCGGGCTTCCAACATAGCTTGATGCGCGCGCTTGCGCAGGGTGTCTGTGCGTGTGTCGCTGGTGCCTCTCGTGGTACAACCAAGGCTTACAGTTGCCTTACCAATCAATGGCCAGTGATTTTCGGATATGGTGCGCCTGATTCGCTCTGAAATCACCCGTACGCCCTCCTCCGGAGTGAAAGGCAGGATAAGGAAGAACTCAGAGTCGTTCAGGGTGTAAAGGGTGTCCCCGGCGCGAATCAGTCCAAATAAGTGCTGGGTCATGTCACGAAATAGCGCCTGCATACCAGACTCCCCATGGAGATCTGCGGCTTCGTCGGCATAATCGATGGTAAGGTTAATGACTGATAGGCTGTGGCCCGTGGCAATGGCCCGGCTGATTTCTTTTTGCAGTGTTTCGTCAAGAAAGCGGGCATTGTGGGCGCCCGTAACCGGATCGGTAATGGCAAGGTCTTCAGCCGACTGCGCCATATGGTCGTACTGCCATATATAGAGTGCCGCAACGGTTAGCACGATGAAAAGTCCGCTTATAGCAGTGAGGGCATCGGTTGGCGACTGCTTTACAAAAAGCAGAATTGCCATAGGAGTGAGCAGAAGCAATGAGAGCATCAGTGCGTGGCGCAGTGGCAGTATGAGCAGGTTAAGTACTAACAGCGGCATGGCCCAATGGGTAATGCCTGTAGCATCCATGGTCAGCATGGCCGCCAGAAGACCACTGTTCAGGCCAGCTAGAATGATCAGGTGGCCGGGCGCTGAAAGCTGGTGCCTGCGGCTAAGGAACGTATAAGCAAGGCCGCCAAGCGTCAGCGTGGCCATGCCTGCCGCAAGGTAGAAAAGTTCATAGAAACCATAGCGGAGGTTTTGTAGCGCCAGTGTAAAAATAAACAAGGTCGCAAGGCCATAGCCAACGCTGTGAGTCCAGGTTCTCAGGCGGGTTTCTGTCATGGCGCAGACCCCTCCACACTTTGTTTGGGCGGCGTAACAGGCGCCCAAGTGCTATAGGCTTGAGTTCGGTTTCCGCCCTGCTGCTGTGCGCGGCGCAATGCGTTA
The DNA here is from genome assembly GCF_023016045.1 of Marinobacter sp. S6332. GTDB lineage: Bacteria > Pseudomonadota > Gammaproteobacteria > Pseudomonadales > Oleiphilaceae > Marinobacter. The sequence continues at coordinate 64,549 of NZ_JALKAP010000014.1, forward strand.
GCGGCGCTTTGCTGCAGGCTGTCGGCGTCGTCACCAATGTTCAGCCCAGCGATACCGGTGCTAACCGTTAGGTTCATGCCGTGGGTTTCGAGCAAGGTGCCAAGCCCCTTGCGGATTGTTTCGGCTCGGGCGACGGCTTCTTGCGTAGCGATTCCCGGCAGTATTACCAGAAACTGCAGATCTGCCGCCCGGTAGTAGGTATCGAAGTCCCGGAGCTGAGAATGTAGAAAACGCCCGATGCGCGGAAGAATGGAGCGTATATCTTCATCCGGGTCGTTGTCACTGGCATGGGCGTCAAGGCCTATCATGATTACGGACATGTCCGTGCCCTCGCGCTCGCTGCGCTGGATTTCCTTGTGTAAGTCGGCAGACAGGTATTCCCGGCTGGCCGCTTGAGTGAGTTCGTCGGTGCGTCTCAGGGGTGCAAGCTGGCGGGTTTTGTAATCGCGTAGGAAGATGAGTACTGCAGAAAGCAGTATGGTAAGCAGCAGTGCGCTGATCATCTGATGCCGGTCGGCTATACCTTCGGCCCAATGGGCTGCCGCCATGGCAAGAACGACAATCACTACAGTTATCAGCGTCGCAAGGCCCCGGGGTATGAGAGCAAACACTACTAATGCCAAACCGTATAGCCAGTGGCTAAGGGCCCAAGGGCCGGTCCAGAAACTGGTTATTAGGAGTAGTATCAATGCTACGAGAAATAATTTTTGAACCACGGGCCAAGGGCGTAGCTCTCGCCCCGGGTGGAAGCTACGCCCGCTGACAATTACACCAGCAGCCGCTGCGGCGGTTGCCGCGGTGAGGGGTTCACCCAGCACGGCGCACAGGGCTGCGATGCCCACAAGAATAGCGAGGCTGGCGCGTGATAACCGGTTCAGCAAAAACTTGTCGGCCGTATGGGCCATGGTATTCGTCCTTTTCCGGAGTTCCCGTTGTACCACAGCAGTATAATATCTGTTTGGGGTGCGTACTTGAAACGGGAAAGGTAAAGTTAGGGCCTTATTCCTGAATTCTGGCAGAAAATACATAAGGTAAAGGGATGGATATTGCAGCTTACATGGCCGAAGTCGGTCAGCAGGCCCGGGCAGCGGCGACACTCATTGCCCGCTCTACAACAGACGTGCGAAACCGAGCGCTACTGGCAACGGCCGAAGCCTTGGACGCCGCACGCCGTGAACTGGCAGAGGCCAATGCCCGTGATCTTGCCAGCGGGCAGGCAAACGGTCTGGATGTTGCCATGCTGGACCGGCTTGAGCTGACGCCCGCACGGGTGGACGCGATGATTGAGGGGTTGCGTCAGGTTGCGTCTTTGCCGGACCCTATCGGCGTAATTACGGATATGACCTACCGTCCCTCCGGCATTCAAGTGGGCAAAATGCGTGTGCCTTTGGGTGTTATTGGCATTATCTATGAGTCTCGTCCGAATGTGACGGTTGAGGCTGCCAGTCTCTGCCTCAAATCCGGCAATGCAACGATTTTGCGGGGTGGTTCTGAGTCCATTCACTCCAATCAGGCCATTGCTTTGTGTCTCGCCCGGGGTCTTGCAGAGGCCGGGCTGCCGGAATCGGCGGTACAAGTGATTAAAACCACCGACCGAGCTGCGGTTGGCGAATTGATTACCATGCCGGACTATGTGGATGTCATTGTGCCCAGAGGTGGAAAGGGTCTGATCGAGCGCATTAGTAGAGATGCTAGTGTGCCGGTTATCAAGCATCTTGACGGCGTATGCCATGTTTACATTGATAGCCATGCCGATCCGGAAAAAGCGTTAAACGTTGCGGTGAATGCAAAAACCCATAGGTACGGTACCTGTAATACCATGGAGACCTTGTTGGTAGACGCAGAAATTGCGGCGGATATCCTGCCGTTGCTTGGTGATGCTTTTGCCAAAAAAGGTGTTGAGCTACGCGGATGCGAGCAGACTCAAGCAATTCTTACGAATATAACAGCTGCCACGGAAGCAGACTGGAGTGAGGAGTACTTGGCGCCGGTTTTGGCTATTCGTGTGGTGGGCGGGTTAGATGGTGCTATCGCCCATATCAATCGATACAGCTCCCAACATACCGACAGCATTATCACCGAGAACTACACCCGTGCCCGGCGCTTTATTACCGAGGTGGATTCGAGCTCGGTAATGGTGAATGCCTCTACCCGTTTTGCTGATGGCTTCGAGTATGGCCTTGGTGCTGAAATTGGTATCTCCACCGACAAAATACACGCTCGCGGGCCGGTGGGGCTTGAGGGGTTAACGTCGCAAAAATACGTGGTGTTTGGCGACGGCCACATCCGGAATTGATGCTGATGCACGTAATTTATGGCGGCACCTTTGACCCAGTGCACCATGGCCATCTGCGTCTTGCGCTGGAAGTCAGCGAGTGCCTTGGCAATGTGCCGGTCAGCCTGATGCCATGCCACATTCCCCCTCATCGTGGTGAGACAGGCGCAACGGCTGAGCAGCGGCTGCGTTTGCTGGAGCTGGCGATTGCCGGTGAGCCTGACCTGCGCATTGATGATCGCGAGCTTCGGCGCGGAGGTGCGTCCTATACTGCGGATACCTTGCGCCAGCTGCGCAGTGAGCTAGGGTGTAATGTGCCGCTGGCGATAGTTTTGGGTACCGATGCCTTCGCGGGCCTTGACCGTTGGAAGGAGTGGCAACAAATTCCGGAGCTGGCCCATATCATTGTGGTGCAGCGTCCCGGCATCATACTCAACCCCGAAGGTGAGCCAGCTAGGTTGTTAGCAAAGAGAGCTGTTGATAGTGCTAGCGCACTTCACGGCTGCGCGGCGGGACGCGTTCTAGAGCTCAACCCACCCTGGCTCGATATCTCTGCCACCGGTATTCGTGATCGAATCAGCGTTGGTCAATCGCCCCGTTATCTAGCCCCCGATTCGGTTCTGGCGGAGATTCAACACATGGGGCTTTATGGGGCATGCCCTGCGGATAGCTTTTAGTGTTACAATCGCGATCGAAAATGACTTTTCGGGTGGCCATTCCGGCCGGCACCCGGACAACAGGGTAATTATGCAGGCAGAGCAACTCAAAGATCTGATAGTGAATGCACTAGAAGATGTGAAAGCACAGGATATCAGCGTTATTGATGTACGGGATCGCACTAGCGTCACCGACTTCATGGTTCTGGCATCTGGAACATCCAACCGCCACGTTAAATCCCTTGCGGATTCGGTTGTCGTAGACGCCAAAGAGAAAGGCGTTCGTGTCAGCAGCGTAGAAGGTGGCGGCGGTAGCGACTGGATTCTGGTGGATATGGGCGACGTTATTGTGCACGTAATGTTACCCGCCACTCGAGAGTTTTATGATCTGGAGCGCTTCTGGCGTGACGCACCGGATGTCGGTGCTGCGGGCAGCGAGTAATCATGCGGTTGCGCCTGATCTGTGTGGGGCAGAAGATGCCCGACTGGGTCAGCAGGGGCTATGACGATTACGCGCGTCGCATGCCTCCGGAAATGCCTATTGAGCTGGTAGAAATTGCCATGCCCCATCGTGGCAAAAATCCCGATATTGCGCGGTTAATGCAGCGCGAAAGTGACGCGATACTGGCGGCAACTGGCGCCAAAGACAGGGTTGTCGCGCTGGAAGTGACTGGCCGCCCTTGGTCTACAGAAAAGCTGGCAAGCCAGTTGGAAAGCTGGCAGCAAGACGGGCGGGATGTAAGCTTCCTTGTGGGTGGCCCCGACGGATTGGCAGAACCCTGTCGCCAGCGTGCAGATCAGCAATGGTCGCTTTCCCCACTTACCTTGCCCCACCCTCTGGTTCGGATACTGCTGGCAGAGCAGCTTTACAGAGCCTGGTCGATTACCCGTAACCACCCGTATCACCGGGCTTAGGAAGCATCCATGCCGTGGGGTGAATTCAAGGATACTGCAGCTGAGCGGAGGCTGTTCCAGCGCCGTGCCACCGTTATGCTGGTGTTCGTGTTCTTACTTCTGGCAGGGCTCGTGGCTCGCATGTACCAGCTACAGGTGGTCGAGCACGATATTTACACCACTCTCTCCGATAGAAACCGAGTACAAGTTCAGTCTGTGCCGCCTCCCCGAGGGCTTGTTTACGATCGCAATCAGGTTTTATTGGCGGAAAATCGTCCCGTCTTTAGCGTAACCCTTGTGCCAGAGCGGGTTGGTGACATAGATGCAACGCTCCAGCAGCTTGTAACTATTCTCGATGTGTCTGATGAGGATTTGGAGCGGTTTCAACGCCGCTTGCGCGAGCCTCGTCGTCCGTTTCAGGAAATACCGCTGCGATACGACCTAACAGAAGACGAAATTGCACGCTTGGCGGTGCTCAGGCATGAGTTGCCAGGAGTGGAAGTAGAGGCAGAACTGGTGAGGTATTACCCCCACAGTGAACTGACTGCCCACGCTCTTGGATTTGTTGGCAGGATTAATCGCGAAGAGCTGCAGCGCATCGATTCTGTTAACTACGCAGGTACTAACTACATCGGAAAGTCTGGAGTAGAGCGGTTTTACGAAGAGTTGCTGCACGGAAAAGTTGGCTACCAACATGTGGAAACCAATGCCCGAGGGCGCACCCTCCGGGTTCTAGATCGGGAAAACCCCGTGCCTGGCGAAGACCTTCAGCTGCATCTGGACCTGCGTTTGCAGAATCGCGCCCACGAACTACTCGATGGCCGTCGAGGTGCCATCGTTGCTATTGAGCCTGCGACGGGTGGCATACTCGCCCTTGCCAGCGTGCCCGGCTTTGACGCTAACAAGTTTGTAACCGGTATCAGTGTTCCGGATTATCGTGAGTTGAGTGACAGCAAAGATAAACCCTTGTTTAACCGCGCTCTTCGAGGCCAATACCCTCCGGGTTCCACGCTCAAGCCTATGTTGGCCATTGCGGCCCTTGATAGCGGTGCTGTAACACGAGATCACACTATTTGGGATCCGGGGTTTTTCCAGATTAATTCTGCGGGCCGTCGTTGGCGGGACTGGAAACGGGGCGGCCATGGCTGGGTTGATCTCACCTACGCAATGGCACAATCCTGTGATGTGTACTTCTATGAAGCAGCTGTGGAAATGGGTGTCGACACCATGGTCAGCTATTTGTCCCACTTCGGTTTTGGTGAGGATGCCACGTTGGATGTATCCGGAGCCTTGAGTGGCCTTTTACCGTCGCCGGACTGGAAGCGTGCAACTCGAAATGAGCCTTGGTATCCGGGGGACACGGTTAATTTAGGTATCGGTCAGGGCTTTATGCTTTCTACGCCTTTACAGCTTGCTACTGCCACCGCGCTTATCGCTAATCGAGGGGAGTGGGTTGAGCCGCGCCTGCTCAAAGACATTCAGGGCGACCGCACGCCAGATGAATTCCTTCCTAGCGAAACCCACGAGCCTTTAAAGCTAAAAGATCCCGACAATTGGGAGTATATAGCGGATGCCATGGCAGAGGTGATGCACGGCGTTAAGGGTACAGCCCGAGGCGCGGGGCGGGGTGCCCCGTACCGAATGGCTGGAAAAACCGGTACCGCCCAAGTGTTCAGTCTGGCAGAAGATGAAGAGTACGACGCCGAAGAAGTTAGGGAGCGGTTGCGCGACCATGCCCTCTTTGTCGGTTTCGCACCTTTGAAAAATCCACAGATAGCCGTTGCCGTTATTGTAGAAAACGGTGGTGGGGGCAGTAGTACCGCAGCCCCTGTGGCTCGCGAACTGTTTGATGCCTGGCTACTTGAGTTTTCGGCTGTTGCAGATGGCCCGTCAATCAGTAAAGCCGACCCTACGAGTGAGGCTCCGTAATGGCTACTCGGGAAGTGTTCAGTTCAACGGCCAGCAACCCTCTTGGTCGCCCTAGAGGGGTATGGTCAGCACTGCATCTAGACCCTATTCTGCTGGTACTGCTTGTTGCCTTGGTTTCCGGCGGTTTGTTTGTGCTATATAGCGGCGCCGATCGTAACCTTGACGTGGTAAAGGCTCAGGGTATTCGTTTCGGAATCGCGTTTGTTGTGATGTTGGTTTTCGCGCAACTTGATCCATCAGTATTTCGGCGCTGGGCGCCTTGGCTTTATATTGTTGGTCTTGCCGGTTTGGTTGCCGTGTTGTTTGTAGGCGTTGGGGCTAAAGGCGCGCAGCGTTGGTTAGCCTTGCCTGGCTTGCCTCGTTTCCAGCCATCGGAGCTGATGAAACTGGTGGTGCCCATGATGGCGGCTTGGTACCTGTCTCGGCATTTTTTGCCACCAAAACTTTCTCGCATCGGCGTAGGGTTGGTCATTGTGCTGCTCCCCATGGTGCTGATCGTGAAGCAACCCGATCTTGGAACCTCGCTCCTTGTGGGCATGGCCGGACTCTTCGTGGTGTTTTTCGCTGGCATGAGCTGGAAACTGATCAGTGCGTTTTCGGTTATGGTGTCCGTAGCGGCGCCGTTGATGTGGTTTTTCGGAATGCGTGAGTATCAGAAACAGAGGGTGCTGACGCTGTTAGACCCCCAGAGTGACCCCTTAGGCGCGGGCTGGAATATTATCCAATCCAAAACCGCCATTGGCTCGGGCGGTGTCGATGGTAAGGGTTGGCTGCAAGGCACCCAGTCGCATCTTGAGTTCCTGCCGGAAAGTCACACAGACTTCATTGTCGCGGTGCTGGCCGAGGAGTTCGGGTTTATAGGGGTTTTGATTCTGCTCAGCGTGTATTTCCTGATTATTCTGCGTTGCCTCTTTATCTCGGTGACCGCCCAAGATTCTTTCAGCCGACTCGTAGCGGGGGCGCTGACTATGACCTTTTTCATCTATGTGTTTGTCAATGTCGGCATGGTAAGTGGTTTGCTGCCGGTGGTAGGGGTACCCCTACCGCTAATTTCCTATGGCGGCACTTCAACCGTGACACTCATGGCGGCGTTTGGCATTTTGATGTCCATACACACCCATCGCAGGATGATCACCGCCTGATGTCAGGCCGGTAATGGTGATAGAGGTCGGTAACCCGTTACAATGGCAGGTAGAGCCGCATTTGTGTTTATTCTGCGGCAAGGCATCTTAAAGGACATTCAAACGGTGATAGTAAATCGCTCAGGCTTATGGCTGGTATTATTGGCGGTACTGGTGCTGGCTGGCTGCGCCTCGGCGCCGGGCCCTGTCGAAACTGACCACTCGGCACGCTATACGATTTCTCAGGATAGGGCGCCCACCGGAAACTTCGATGTGTCCGGGTTGTCAGACGCTGTACCGATGTATCAAGCTCAGGTTAGGGCGGGGAATAAGTCCCCTTATAGGGTTTTGGGTAAGCGCTACTCGGTAATGGATAGCAATGACGGATATGTCGCTCGCGGTGTGGCAAGTTGGTACGGCGAAAAATTCCACGGCCACAAAACATCGAATGGCGAAACCTTCGATATGTATCAGATGTCTGCTGCCCATAAGTCGTTACGAATACCGAGTTATGCAAAGGTCACCAATCTGGACAATGGCCAATCTGTGATTGTTCGGGTTAACGATAGAGGGCCGTTTCACGGAGATCGACTGATCGATTTGTCCTACGCAGCGGCCAAGAAGCTGGGTTATCAGTCACACGGAACGGCCAGAGTAGAAGTGGCAGCCATTACGGTGAAGCCAGACGGCAGCATGTTCCTTGCTGGTCAGCCTTTTACTATTGAAGGCCAGCCAACAAAACGGCCAAAGCAAAATAACGTTGCAGTATATGGTGACCAGCGTGGTGGGCTGTTTGTTCAGCTTGGCTCGTTCGGTAGCCGCTCCCCCGCAGAGAAACTGCAGGATCGCGCTAGAGGCGTGCTTAGTGAACCCGTGCGGGTGCGCTCTGTAGATACTGCGTCGGGGCGATTTCACCGGGTGCAAGTTGGCCCTTTTCAGAATGAAGCGAGTGCGCGAGAAACGCAGAGTCTTCTGGAAGCCCAAGGATTTTCACAATCAATTGTGCTGACCGACTCCCACTAGATGTTAGATCGCACATAAAAACACACTTAACGACGAATGAATGGACCCATGGCATTAAAATCAGTTTTCCGCTCACTCTCTTCTATTTCAGCATTTCTCGCTTTCGTGCTGATGGTCTCAGTGTCAGGCAAGGCAATTTCCCAGACAGTGCTGATTCCTTCTCCACCACAGATCGCTGGTAGCTCTTATGTGCTTATGGACCCGAAAAGTGGCCGCATCATCATGGAGAGCAACAGCAATGAGCGCCTGCCACCCGCCAGTCTGACCAAGATGATGACAGCGTATATTGTTGAGCGGGAGCTCGATGAAGGCCGAATCAGTATGTCTGACATGGTCCCCATTAGTGTGAAAGCTTGGAAAACAGAAGGATCCCGCACGTTTATTAAAGAGGGAACCAGCGTGTCGGTCGAGGATCTTCTGAAAGGAGTGATCATCCAGTCGGGTAACGATGCATCTGTCGCGCTGGCGGAGTTTATTGCGGGCAGCGAGGGCGCTTTTGTAGATATTATGAACCAGCAGGCTCAATTGCTGGGCATGAAGGATACGCATTTTGAAAATGCTACGGGCTTACCTGCCCCCGACCACTTCTCCACCGCCTACGATCTGGCTGTTCTGGCACGTGCGATCATTAATGATTACCCCGAGAATTACCCGATCTACGCAGAGAAGCACTTTACCTACAACAATATTCGTCAACCAAATCGCAACAGCTTGCTGTGGCGTGATGACAGTGTCGATGGACTCAAAACGGGCCATACCGAGGAGGCAGGATACTGTCTGGTGGCTTCAGCAAAGCGTAATGATACCCGGTTTATTGCTACCGTTATGGGAACCAGCAGCTCTCAGGCTCGGTCTCAAGAAATCCAGAAAATGCTCAATTATGGCTTCCGCTACTATGAGAGTGAACGCTTGTTCCGCGCCGGCCAGGAACTGATTGAAGCCAAGGTGTGGGGTGGTCAGTCCGATAAGCTTTCTGTGGGCATGCTTGAAGATGCCTACGTAACGATTCCCCGCGGGTCTCGTGACAGTCTTGAATCCAGTGTGGATCTCGATTCGGTGATCAAAGCACCTGTGCGCGCTGGCGACGAACTCGGGCGGGTAAAGGTTTCGTTTAATGGTGAGGTGCTGATTGATCAGCCGGTACTCGCACTGACCGAAGTGCCCGAGGGCGGTCTGTTCAAGCGCATTTGGGATTCCATCAAGCTGTTTTTTGTTCAGCTGTTCCAATAAGGGCGAGTTGAGCCCGGGAGAAAAACTATGAGTGAGCCGAAAGCACCAAAAATCGAATTTCCCTGCGATTACGGCATCAAGGTTATTGGCGATGCTGCACCAGACTTTAAAGAGTTTGTGGTGACGGTTGTCGAGCGGCACGCTCCTGGAATAAAAGACGAAGATGTCTCCGTTAAAGACAGTAGGGAAGGCCGCTTCTGCTCGGTTCGGCTGAACATTATGGCCACCGGCGAGCCTCAACTGAAGGCTTTGTTTGAAGAGCTCAAGGCCAGTGGCCGTGTACACATGGTGCTTTAAACGCAATGCCTGAATTGATTGTCAGGTCATTGGGGCGACAGCCCTATCTGGAAACCTGGGAGGCTATGAAAAGCTTCACGGCGCAAAGAGACGAGCATACCAGCGACGAACTCTGGTGTCTGGAGCATCCTCAAGTCTACACTCAGGGTCAGGCAGGCAAAGCAGAGCACATATTGGCACCGGGCGATATTCCTGTGATTCAAGTGGACCGTGGAGGTCAGGTAACCTACCACGGCCCAGGCCAGCTGGTGGTTTACCTCATGATTGGCCTCACTCGTCGCAAGATAGGCGTAAGAGGTCTGGTTGATATCATTGAGCAGGGTTTGGTACGCACACTTGCAGAACTTGGCATCACAGCAAGGCCTCGACCGGATGCGCCGGGTGTTTATGTAGGTGACGCAAAAATCGCCTCGCTAGGGTTACGAGTTCGTCGTGGCTGCTCCTTCCATGGTTTGGCTTTGAATGTTGATATGAATATGGAGCCGTTTCGGCGTATCAACCCCTGCGGTTACGCAGGACTGGCTATGTGCCAAATCCGCGATTTTGTTGCGCCTGCAAGTATGGATGATATTGAAAAGCGGCTGGTCGCTCAGCTGGTTTCAGGGTTGGGCGATTCGGCGGTAAGTTACCGTAGTATCAGAGAAAATTAGGCCGTTTTTTCATCTTGATGGGCGCAAACACGGTTGCGCCCTAGAGTCTTGGCACGGTAGAGGGCTTCGTCTGAACGCTGAAGGACTTTATCGATAGACTCAGCGTCTTTGATGCTTGCTACTCCGATACTCGCTGTGCAGTGCACAGTATGTTGTTCAACTATTATTGCCTTTTTAGCAATCGCTTCACGGATTCGATTGGCAATCTGCACAGCTTCATCTTCTTCGGTTTCCGGGAGTAGCACCAGATATTCCTCACCGCCCCAGCGAGCAATAGTGTCTATCTTGCGGCACTGTTCGCGCAATGTATCCGCTACCAAAACAATTAGCTCATCGCCCACGTGGTGTCCGTAAGTGTCATTTACACTCTTGAACAGATCAATATCTGCCAATAGTACAGAGAATGGCCTATCACTACGCAGATAGCGCTCATACTCTGCATCCAGTTGGTCCAAAGCTTCACGTCGGTTTGCAAGCCCGGTAAGCGCGTCATGCTTGGCTGCATATTCGAACTCCTTGGCCATTGCCATAAGGCCGAGCTTGCTGCGTCGCCGGCTCCGGTCAAGGATGTAACAGGTGACCATCTCAAAGGCCAGAACCGCGGTCATGGTTATCCGGAAGCTGGTGCTGTAAGGCAAATCGAGTAGCTGTTTTGCCGGGGGGCTGAAAAAGAGCAGCGCAACCCCTAAAAAGCCTACTAAACAGGTACCAACGCCAACCCTTGCGTCGCTGATGTAAAACACGATAGGCGGGTAGGCAAAAAACCAGATGATTGCCGTGCCGCCCTCCACGGGGTGTAGTGCCAAATAGGTAAACAGTATGGTTGAGAGAGCGATAAACGCCCTGCGTTGAAAGGTTGTATGGCGAAACACTATGTAGATAAATAGATTGCCAATCATTAGCGCGGCAAAAAGTATGAGCGGGGCAGATGTAATAAAATCACCTCGGCCCAGAGAGCGAAAAGCAAAGAACGCCAGCAAGGGTACGGCGGCAATGCTCAGCCAGTTGATCAGAACCGGGACCGGTATTTCGCCGGTCACCCGATACTGAGACAGCTTCTTAGCTGGAACCTTAGGTGCAATGTCTGGCATAAAATGGGCTAGTTCTTTTGATAATAATCAGTGTTGTTGGCTACGCTCTGAATAATAGACCCTATTCAACTCAAGTGTTGTGTCAAAACGTAAAGGCATGGGTTAAAACCTGCCAAATGCTAGCAAATGATCTGGTTTGCGAGTCAGGCTTGTGGTCAGTCCAACAGGTATAAACCGGCGGGCCTCGGCGAACAATGGCCGCCACGCCGCAGTACCTGAGTCGAATTGGAGAGGTTAGTTGGCTGTTGTATCCGTATAATGACAGTGGTCACCCGCAGCTGTTACGTTAAAAGATCAAATCAGAGATAAAGTCAGGTTTTTTTAAACTCTCAGATTCGGACAGGTCATACATGTCATCCAAACGCTCAGGTAATTCAGTCTCCCGCATCAAAACAGGCAGCTTCGAACGCCGGCTGAGCCTTACCCGCGCGGGACTCTTTGCCGGTACGCGCGTAGCATCGCACATGGCGACCAATTGGTTCAGTAGCAAAGATAAACGCGATGAACGCCACCGCGCCATGCTATCCAGGCAGGCCCACCTTTTGGTTGATGAACTGGGCAAATTAAAAGGCAGTGTGGTTAAAATCGGTCAGGTGATGGCGTTATATGGTGAGCATTTCTTGCCCGAAGAGGTCACCGAAGCCTTACATACTCTGGAAGACCAGACGACCTCGCTGGAGTGGTCGGCCATTGAGCGTGTGCTCAAAGCCGAAATCGGCAGCGAGCAACTTGCCGAACTGAATATAGACCCCGAACCCATTGGTGCTGCTTCGTTGGGGCAAGTGCACCGGGCAAAAAGACGTAGCGATGGTCTGGAGTTGGTGCTGAAAGTTCAGTACCCTGGCGTTGCTGATGCCGTAGACAGCGATTTAAACTCGGTAGCCCAGCTACTTAGAGTGGCTCGCTTGGTCAGCTTTGGGCCTGAATTTGAGGATTGGTTAGAAGAGGTGCGGCAGATGATGCACCGGGAAGTAGACTACCGCCTTGAAGCCCGCACCACCGAGAAATTCCGGCAGATGCTAAAGGATGACCCACGGTTTGTGGTACCCCGGGTGTTGCCCGAGTATTCTAGCGGGCAGGTGATTGCGTCCACCTACGAGCATGGCCATTCCGTCAGCGCTGACGTGGTTCGGGAATTATCGATAGAGCGCAGAAGCGCACTAGGAAAAGCTGCGCTGGAGCTCTTCTTCCGTGAGCTGTTTGATTGGGGCGAAATCCAAACGGATCCTAACTTCGGCAATTACCGAATTCGCATTGCCGGAGAGGAAGGCAAAGGCGTGGAGCACGACCGCATAGTGCTGTTGGATTTTGGTGCGGTACAGTCGTATTCGCGAGAGTTTCTCGACCCCGTTATCCAGATGATCCGTGCCTCATACGAAAACGATTTAGAGGCAGTGATCGATGGTGGCGTAAAGTTGCGCTTCATGAGCACCGAGTGGCCTACAGAGGTGCTGGAGAAGTTTGGTCAGGTGTGTATGTCGGTTCTGGAGCCGCTGTCCAGTGATCACAAAAGTTGGCCAGATTACGCCGTTAACAGCAAAGGCCAATACCGCTGGAAGCAGAGCGATCTGCCGTCGAGGGTTGCCCGTCAGGCAGCACGGTCAGCCATAAGCCGTTACTTTCGAGTGCCACCCAGTGAGTTTGTATTCCTAAACCGTAAACTCATCGGGGTGTATACCTTTATTGCCGTATTGCACTCAGAGTTCAATGGCGAGCCCTTGTTACGCAAATACCTTTACGGCGAGGGAGATGATAAGCCCGATGCTTCGGCAACCAGCCAAATCACAAAGGCGTAACGTATCCCCTTACCAATGCCCACTAGCACAATAAAGTTGAGCCAAGGCACGCGCATTACGCCGCCGACCAGTGTTAGCGCGTCGCCGCCTATGGGCAGCCAGCCTAAAAGCAAAGACCATTGGCCGTAGCGGTTAAAGCTGTTTCTTGCTTTGTGGAGTTGGGTCTCACTAATCGGAAACCAGCGTTTGTGCTTTAGACGGTCAATTTGCCTGCCAATAATACCGTTAACCACGGACCCCAAGGTGTTGCCAAGCGTGGCCCAAACCCATAGCCACAGCATAGGGTACCCCTGAACAACCAGTGTGCCTGTCAGTATTTCCGAATAGGCTGGCAGCAATGTGGCCGCCGCAAACGAGGTCAGAAATAATGTCAGGTAAACCACAGAGTTCTCCTAGCGGTGATGGGGTGTTCCTCCTTTTTTCAGCTGAAGCCCTCTACGTATGTTCCGATACTATAGTGGGCATTCAAAGCTTCAATTTTCAATTTTGCTCAATCATGTCATCATGATTTTAAGAATTTTAACACCCTTTTTTATAGCCCAAGATGTGTCTCGGGTTAAGTATTCCGGAGAGTTTTATGGAGCAGGTAACAATCTATGGTCGTTTAAGCTGCGGGTTTTGCGTGCGTGCAAGAAGTTTGTGCGAGTCTCGCAACATGCCGTACACCTGGGTCGATATGATCGAGCATGACATGACCAAAGAAGACATTGCTGACAAAATCGGCCGCCCGGTATATACGGTCCCCCAGATTCTGGTGGGCGACAGGTACATAGGTGGCTACGACGAGTTTTCTAGTTATGTGCGTGATCTGGAGGCGGGGTAAGTCTCACCTTGGAATAAATACAAAAGGCCTTGTAAATACTTACAAGGCCTTTTGGTTTGCAGCGTAAATCGAGTTTAATCAGAGCTGAAAATTGGTTTTTAGCTTCTTTTCTGTCAGCGTGTTCTTGAGCTTTGCAACCTTCGGCAAGCCGTTCTCAAATGGCGGGAAGTTCTCGCCAGCAATGAGCGGCTCGAGATAGTCCCTGCACTCTTCTGTAATGCCAAAGCCGTCATCTGTGATGTAGTGAATTGGCATTTTCTTTTCCTGATTTGCCACTTCGCTTAGCGGGGCTTCACCAATTGACCAGACGTAAGGCTTTGTTTTTTCGCGAACAATAGTGGGCATGATCGCTTGCTTTCCTGCCAATGCCATTTCAACGGCGGCCTTGCCAACTGCGTATGCCTGCTCAACGTCGGTGGCTGAGGCAATGTGCCTTGCGCTGCGTTGCAGGTAGTCTGCAACGGCCCAGTGGTATTTGTGCCCAAGTGCCTGCCGAACCATATTCGCCAAAGCGGGAGCTACGCCACCAAGCTGGGTGTGTCCGAACGCGTCTTTGGCGCCGGCATCGGCCAGAAAGCGGCCATCTTCGTACTGGGCGCCTTCAGACGCTACTACCACGCAGTAGCCATACTCCTTCACGCAGAAATCGACCCGTTCTAGAAACGCTTCACGGTTAAATGGAATCTCCGGGAACAAAATAATGTGGGGCGGCTCACCTTCGCCCTGACCCGCAAGCCCGCCAGAGGCCGCAATCCAGCCCGCGTGACGGCCCATCACTTCAAGAATGAACACCTTTGTGGAGGTCTCACACATGGATTTGATATCCAGGCTGGCTTCCAAAGTGGAGGTCGCAATGTACTTGGCGACGGAGCCAAAGCCCGGGCAGCAGTCGGTAAACGGTAGGTCGTTGTCAACGGTTTTGGGTACGCCGATGCAGGTAATGGGGTAACCCATTTTTTCGCCCATCTGAGAGACTTTGTAGGCCGTATCCTGAGAGTCACCACCACCGTTATAGAAGAAGTAGCCAATATCGTGGGCGCGGAATACTTCAATAAGACGCTCGTACTCGCGGCGATTTTCCGAGAAGTTTTTCAACTTGTGGCGGCAGGACCCGAAAGCGCCGCCGGGGGTGTGAATCAGCTCTTGAATGGCCTCGTCACTCTCGAGGCTGGTATCAATCAGCTCCTCGTAAAGCGCGCCCAGAATGCCGTTGCGCCCGGCATACACTTTGCCGATTTTGTCCGAATGCTTGCGCGCGGTCTGGATAACCCCGCAGGCACTGGCGTTGATGACGGCGGTAACACCGCCAGACTGAGCGTAGAATGCGTTCTTGATGGCCATCTCGGGATGGAGCCTCCTGCTGGTTCGACAATGGCGCAGATGATACGTCAAATGCTGACGATTTTCATGGCTGGAAATGCGGATAGCTATGCTCTTGACGGGATGGGGCGGATACTGGAGGCTTGTCGGGTTTCAACGCAGAGGACAGACGGCGAATGCATATTCATATACTGGGGATTTGTGGCACATTTATGGGCAGCTTGGCTGTTCTGGCGAGGGAGCTTGGCCACAGGGTTACCGGTTCTGATCAAGGCGTTTATCCGCCCATGAGTACCCAGTTAGAAGCGCAGGGTATCAGCTTGATGGACGGCTTTAGTGCTGAGCATTTGAAGCCAAAGCCTGATTTGGTGCTGATTGGCAACGCGATGGCCCGGGGCAACCCCGAAGTGGAAGCCGTGCTCAACCGAAACATTGATTACATGTCTGGCCCTGAGTGGCTGGCCCGCGAAGTGCTTCGGCATCGTTGGGTTATGGCCGTTGCCGGTACCCACGGAAAAACCACCACCACCGCCATGCTGCTCTGGATTTTAGATCAGGCAGGGCTTGCTCCGGGGTATTTAGTGGGCGGTGTGCCCAAGGATTTTCCGGTTTCGGCCAGCCTCGGTGATAGCGACTTTTTTGTTATCGAAGCGGATGAATATGACAGCGCCTTTTTTGACAAGCGTTCCAAGTTTGTCCATTACCGCCCCCATACTCTTATCCTGAATAACCTTGAGTTTGATCACGCTGATATTTTCGACAATGTTGAAGCGATTGAGCGCCAGTTCCATCATCTGGTTCGTACGGTTCCTTCCCAAGGATTGATTATTCGCCCGAGTTTGGATGAACACCTGGACAAAGCACTTGCTATGGGGTGCTGGAGCCCGGTGCAGGATATGGCCGTCGGTAGTGAAATGGCCGCTTCGGTTGATTGGCGTGCGGAGCTGTTATCCGAGGATGGCAGTCGGTTTATGGTTGTTCACCATGAGCAGCCCGTTGCCGTGGTGAAGTGGAGCCAAACGGGCCTGCATAATGTTCGCAACGCTCTCGCGGCTATTGCGGCGGCAAAGCATGTGGGCGTAACGCCGGATCATGCGGTGGCGGCGCTGTGCCGTTTTTCTGGTGTGAAGCGTCGTATGGAACTGCTTGCAGACGTTGGCGGCGTGAAGGTCTACGACGACTTTGCTCATCACCCAACGGCCATAGAAACAACGCTGGATGGATTGCGCAATCAGGTGGGAGAGGAAACAGTTATTGCTCTTATCGAGCCCCGCTCCAACACGATGAAACAGGGTGTTCACCAGCATACCTTGCTGCCGAGTGCCAGGTTGGCAGATAAAGTTTGTTGGGCCAACCTGAATAATATGGACTGGCTACCGGAGTTGGTCTCCGCATGGCAGGCCGATAACCCGGACTCCGGAAAGCACCTTGTAGAGACTAGTGTACAAGGGCTGATTGAACGTGTAATGGCCGATCTGCCGAGCCCCTGCCACATAGTTATCATGAGCAACGGTGGTTTTGGTGGCATTCACGGTAAGCTTATAGACGAGCTTGAGCGTATCCATGGCTAAACCGGCTCACAAGGAGTTATATCGTTGACTCAAAACATGACTGATAGTCAGTCGAAAGCCCGCACTATAAATCTGGCGTTCACCGGAGCTTCCGGTGCCCAGTATGGGCTGCGCCTGCTCCAATGTCTGGTGGCAGCAGGCTGCCGGGTTCACGTGATGGTGAGCAAAGCAGCACAGATCGTTATTGCGACTGAAACGGAACTAAAGCTGCCGGGAAGTCCGTCAGCTATGCAAAAAGTGTTATCGGAATACGCATCTGCCCAGCCCGGGCAAGTGTTGGTGTTTGGGCGCGAAGACTGGTTTTCGCCCCCTGCTTCCGGGTCTGGCGAAAAGGCGCCTTTGGTAGTCTGCCCCTGCAGCACCGGAACCCTATCGGCACTGGCCACAGGGGCTAGCAACAATCTGGTCGAGCGTGCCGGTGATGTGGCTCTTAAAGAGCGGCGCCAACTTATTCTAGTGACCCGCGAATCTCCTTACTCGCAAGTGCATCTGGAAAACATGCTGAGGCTTACCCAGATGGGTGCTGTCATCATGCCAGCCAGTCCAGGATTTTATCATAGGCCGGAATCTGTGGAGGATCTCGTGGACTTTATTGTCGCCCGTATTCTTGATCATCTGGATTTACCTCAGGACTTAATGCCCCGTTGGGGCGAGGCTCGGATTAATTCCAAAGTGGATCGTAACGATGGTTTTGGCCAGCAGGATTGATGGTTTTCACCATTGAGCAAGTCGGCCTGTCAGCAGAGACTTGGCGTACGCATACGTTAACTTTGTTTACTGACTGAGGTTCACCATGATTCCACGCACGCTCTTTGACGCAGACCTTGAAGGCTTCCGCGATTCAGTACGGAAGTTTTTGGAACAGGAGGCTGCGCCTCACCATGAACAGTGGGAGAAAGACGGCCATGTTAGCCGTGAGTTGTGGCAGAAAGCTGGTGAGTTGGGTTTTCTGTGCCCCACCATGCCTGAAGAGTACGGTGGTGCTGGCGTTGATTTCCGCTACAGTGCCGTTGTGATGGAAGAAGTTGCAAAGCAGGGGCTCTCCGGCATTGGCTGGACTTTGCATTCCGACATCGTTGCTCCCTACATATTGAACCACGGTTCGGAAGAGCAGAAAAAACACTACCTACCCAAGTTGGCCTCCGGCGAAATGATCGGCGCTATCGCGATGACCGAGCCGGGTGCTGGTTCTGATTTGCAGGGCTTGAAAACCTCGGCACTCAAGGATGGCGATAATTACATTTTGAATGGCTCTAAAACGTTTATCACCAACGGCCAAATGGCGGACCTGGTGGTTGTTGTGGCGAAAACCGACCCGAAAGAAGGCGCCAAAGGTACCAGTCTGTTTCTGGTTGAGAGCGCCTGGGACGGTTTTGAGAAAGGCCAGAACCTGAATAAAGTAGGCATGAAAGCGCAGGACACATCTGAGCTTTTCTTTCAGGATGTAAAAATTCCGGCTACTCATCTGCTGGGCAGCAGAGAAGGGCAAGGCTTCATTCAATTGATGCAGGAGTTGCCTGCCGAGCGCTTGCAAATTGGCTTGACTGCCATTGCCGCAGCAGAAGCAGCCTGGAAGTGGACGCTGGATTATGTGCAAGATCGCAAAGCATTTGGTAAGCCGGTGATCAAGTTCCAGAACACGCGTTTCAAAATGGCCGAAATGAAGGCAGATATCACTGCTGCACGGGTATTTACCGACCGTTGTCTGGAGCTGCATCTAGAAAAGAAACTGGATATCCCGACTGCAGCAATGCTGAAGCAATACACAACAGACTTGCAGTGCAAGGTGATGGATGAGTGTGTCCAACTGCACGGTGGTTACGGTTACATGTGGGAATATCCGATTGCCCGTGCCTGGGCCGATGCGCGGGTTCAGCGTATTTATGGCGGAACCAACGAGATTATGAAAGAGATCGTTGCGCGGGCGTTTTAAGCTGCTCTAAACGAAACCCCGGGGTCATTTCCGGGGTTTTCTTGTTACCAAACTTTACAGATTGCCAAACCTATCAAGGTCTCTGGCCGCCACATCCCCTAAAGTATCGGCACAACCTCTAACAAGGATAAACGGTTGCCGTGATGAGACCCCTTATATTCCTGCCTGTTTCTGTACTTTTTCTCGCCATTGCCGGTTGCGGCAAGGAGTCCGATGAGCTGCCGGAAGACGGGCGCGACTTTGACGGTGTGCAATACAGCGATCCGGCACCCTATACCGGCAGGGTGATAGACGGCTACCTGAAAAATGCTCGCGTATGGCTGGATATGGACGGCGACAGTCAGTACACACCTGGACCCATGGAGTATGAGCTGGCATCCGGTCGCAAGATTGTCTTGGCATCCGGAGAACCAACAGCCATGAGTGGCGAAGGCGGTCAGTTTACGCTGGATACATCAGAGCTCGTGATCGAGCCTGAGATTGGGCCTAATATAGATCCGCGCGCATTTCCCCTCCATGCTCTGGCACTTCCCGGTAAAACACTAGAGCAAACTCGTAACGGAGATGTTGCTGTTCCCCGTGCGTTTATGCTCTCGGCAGAGCCGGGTGTGCGCAATATTACGCCGCTTACAGCCCTTGCGCGATTCCGCCGACTTATAGCCTTGGAGTCCTTGTTTGGGGCGGCAGATTCGTCGTTGGCCAGTTTGGCAGGCATCAACCTATTGCGAGACTATGTGCTTGCCGAGGACGATCAAGCCCATGCTTACGCGCGAGCTATGGCGCGCTTTATGGCTAGCCAATTTCCAGATGCCTATAACGATCTACTGGCGAAGCCTGATAGCGATGGCACCGAGCGCCTGCTTACTCGCCCTGCGGCGTTTTTGTTGGGCGTATCTATGGTGCAGAACGCGGGTGATGTGATTGCTGCTGTCGATGCAGCGGCTCAGGGTAATTATGCCAACGTGGATGTTGACCTGATTGACTTGCCCCAAGTGCCGCTGGAATTGAGTGATCCGCTGCTGCTGACAAGCCAACAAATCTACGCCCAGCCAGACCGTTCAGATAAGTTACCGGCCAACCGTTCAGACTTACTGATTTCTGCCGAGCTGGAATTTGAATACAGCGAAGACGGACGCTTGCAATCAATATCTTCAGAAGGGTGTCTTGCGCCCTCCATACAAGAAATTGCAAGGTTGGTCAGCGTTAATGGATATATGGCACAACTAAGCACGCAGTGGTTGCCTTCTGCATCTTTATCGCCCCAAAGCAAAATTGCCTATGACAACCCCGGCGTTGATGAGCGCTTGGTATTTGATTGGGCTAACCGCTCGGCCAGTTTCGAAACCGTCACCACCTGCTACCAGAATGAAGGCATAGTGCCCGGGTCGACAGAGTTGGGAGGGAACCCGGAGGTAACCTACAGTTGGAGCTTTGATAATGGCAAGCTGCGAGAATTGGTTGCGCAGGTCTCGTCACAAGGTGGCGCTTCAACTCGAACCTTGGCCCCCGAGCTTTCCAATGCACCTGCTGGCTTTCCCGGTTACCAGCTGAAGGAAGACGGTGTTGAGCTGGAATCTGTGATCTACAGCGGCGGGCTCCAAAGCTGCACGATTGATGAGAAAGTGGATGCAGAGAACGCTGCGCAGGTAGTTACAGGGTTCCACGAATACGCATTTTCTGGGTACGAGCCCCAGCCAGTTGGGTTTGTTGGGCTTTCTTTGGAGTTTGATACCCGAGACGGCCTTAATCGGCCTCTAAGTTACGGATTCCTCGCGCCACGAACGTCACAGCTTAGCAACGTAGATGCTGAGAATGGTTTTGAGTGGGCGCTGTACTATCCCGCAAGAACCAGCGAAACCCCTCGTGGCGGCACTCCCAATCTAATTCAGGAGGCGTTCCTTAAGACTTATGGCGGCGGTCGTGCTTGTGGTCGCGAGTTTGAGAAGGTGCCCTCCGGCGTATTTGCACGGGTAGCCTACCGTTATCAAAACCTATCGGAATACCTTGTCGAGCTGCTGGAATGACCAGCAGCCTCGCGGGGCTAGGAATCTTACCTTGTGCATAGATAAAAACACCCCAAAAAGCATGCAGTGATGCCTGATATGGTCTGTCGACGATAATTGATCAATATGGGAATTCTCATTTCTCGGAGAGAGAAATGGTGCCGAGGAGAGGACTTGAACCTCCACGCCCTTGCGAGCACTAGCACCTGAAGCTAGCGTGTCTACCAATTTCACCACCTCGGCAGGTGATTTGCAGAGTTGCCCTTAGATTGTTGAAAACCGGACAGTTCTGCCAAAGATGAAAATGCTGACTCATCTGATGGCGCGTACTTTAGTAATTCCCGCTTAAGCTGTCAAACATTTTTTCCTTATGTGGGCGGCAGGTATTTGTGCCTATAAAAGGTGGGTTGTTAGGCAGGTTGCCTGTACCAACGTATACTATGCTGCAAATGAATATGAACAGCGCCGCTGTGGCGCCGCATTGAGCAAGGATTTTAATGGTTTCCAGAAATAAAAAGCGTAAAGACCCTCACGCCAGTCGTGAGGCTCAAAATTACGATAACCCGATACAGAGTCGGGAATTCATACTTGCACATCTTAAAGAGCGGGGCGCGCCCGCAACGCACGAAACCTTGTGCTCCGAGCTTGGTCAGGCAGGCCCGGAAGGTATCGAGGCGCTCAGGCGTCGGCTTATTGCCATGTGCCGGGATGGCCAGCTTATTTGTAATCGCCGTGACGCGTATCTGCCCATTGAAGAGGCCGATCTGGTCAGCGGTCGTGTTATCGGGCACAAAGACGGTTTCGGGTTTTTAGTGCCAGACGACGGCGGGTCGGATCTGTTTCTCACCGCGCGGCAAATGCGCCAAGTTTTCCACGACGACCGTGTTGCCGCCCGAGTAGATCGGGTAGATGAAAAGGGTCGACGTGAAGGTGTTATTGTTGATGTTATTGAGCATCGCACTCACCAAACAGTTGGGCGCTTCTTTAAAGAAAGTGGTATTGCGTTTGTAGTGCCAGAAAATGCCCGAATTAACCACGAAGTGCTGATACCTGATGAGCATGTAGGCGACGCCTACCCGGGGCAATATGTTGTTGTAGATATTGTGCGCCAGCCTACGGTTCGCACCCAACCCACGGGCAAAATAGTCGAGGTTTTGGGAGAGCACATGGCCCCTGGGATGGAGATTGATGTGGCTATCCGCTCTTACGACATTCCCCATAGTTGGCCAACGGAAGTGGGCGAGCAGGCGGCGGCTATTGCTGCCGAGGTGGAGGAAAAGGATAAAAAGAACCGGGTAGATATCCGTAACATGCGGCTGGTTACCATCGATGATGAGACGGCCCGGGATTTTGATGATGCAATATACTGCGAGCCCAGGGGGCGGGGCGCGTATCGCTTGGTGGTGGCGATAGCCGACGTATCTCACTATGTGCGTACAGGTTCACCGCTCGATGAAGAGGCTTTGCGCCGGGGTAACTCTGTGTACTTTCCGGATCACGTGGTGCCTATGCTCCCGGAGAAACTGTCCAACGGTTTATGTTCGTTGAATCCCGATGTGGATCGCCTCTGCATGGTGGCAGATATGACCATCAGCGCAGCTGGCAACATCAGTGGTTACACTTTCTATCAGGCGGTTATGCGCAGCCATGCGCGGCTTACTTACAACAAAGTTAGCGATATGTTGGAGCGGCCGGATTCCGAGCCCGGGTATCGCTTGTCAGATCAGTACGCCGACGTACTTCCACACCTGCATCATTTGTACGATCTTTATAAGCTGCTGCGCAAAGCTCGAACCGAGCGCGGCGCTATAGATTTTGAAACTACGGAAACCCGCATTGTGTTTGATGCGCAGCGCAAAATCGAAGAGATTGTGCCGGTACACCGTAACGACGCTCATAAAATTGTGGAAGAGTGCATGCTGTGCGCAAACGTAGCGGCGGCGCGATTCCTTAAAAAGCATAAAATGCCAGCGCTTTACCGAGTGCATGATGGCCCCTCGGAAGAGCGGCTCAATTCGGTGCGTCTGTTTTTAGGTGAGCTTGGTCTGCAGTTGGGCGGTGGCGATAAGCCTACGTCAGCCGATTATCAGGCCTTGCTGTCCCAGATCGTTGATCGGCCGGACGCCAACGTTATCCAAACGGTTATGTTGCGCTCATTGAGTCAGGCTGTTTACAGTCCGGATGAGAGTGGTCACTTTGGTCTAGGTTTCCCAAGCTACGCCCACTTTACCTCGCCCATTCGCCGTTACCCTGACCTTATTGTGCATCGGGCAATTAAGTCTCGTATCCACAATCCCGAAGTCACAAAGGATGTAGTGTCGCCAGCGGTATTTGATTCGACGCTGGTGGAGTACCCCTACGATTACGCCAAAATGGAGCAGTTGGGCGAGCACGTTTCCATGACGGAGCGCCGCGCTGATGACGCTACCCGTGATGTAATGGCGTGGCTTAAGTGCGAATTCCTCAGCGACCACGTTGGCGAAGAGTATGACGGGGTAATCGCAGCGGTTGTGCCGTTCGGGTTCTTTGTTCAGCTCTCTGGCGTGTATATCGAAGGTTTGGTGCACGTCTCTACCCTCAGTGGTGATTACTTTCACCATGACTCCGCTAAGCATCGCTTGATTGGCGAGCGTACGGCTATCAGTTTCCGCTTGGGTGACGAGTTGCGCGTTCGTGTAGTTCGCGTGGGCATGGAGGATCGCAAGATTGATTTGGAATTGGTCAGCGAACCGAAGCGTCGGCGTGCGGATCGAGACGCTTTGAGCGTTGCCAAGCGTGAGCCGCGTGGCAAAGATGGAAAGCGTTCCGAGAAAGGCCGTGGTCGCGGAGGTGCGCCTGCTCGTGCGGGCAAGCCTCGCAGTGCGAAGGCGCAGCTGGTGGCGGATGCAGCTAACGAGGCCGGTAAGAAGCCAAAAAAAGCGTCGGGCAAGCCCGCAGGCCCCAGCAGGCCGCGGAAGCCACGCAAGGCAGATAAGTAATAGGAAGCCGAATCAGTGTCTGAAGAATTTGTATTTGGCTGGCACGCGGTTGAGGCTGTCCTCAAGCGTGAGCCAGAAAGGCTGCAGCAAGTCTGGATTCAGACTGGCCGGCAGGATAAGCGCGTAAAGACCATCACGGATACACTAGAAGAGCTGGGTGTTCGATGGGCAGTTGTTCATCGACGTGAGCTTGATGAGCGCGTTGGTGGGGTTCATCAAGGTGTTGTTGCTGCGGTCAGCGAAAGCCGGGAGTGGACTGAAGACGATCTTCTGGCCCAGCTCGCAGCGAGTGACAAGCCTCCATTCTTATTGGTGCTGGATGGCGTAACTGATCCTCATAATCTTGGTGCGTGCATGCGCACCTGCGACGCGGTTGGTGTGCAAGCGGTTATTGTGCCCAAAGATAAATCTGCGCCATTGACTCCGGTTGCTCGCAAAGTCGCCTGCGGTGCGGCGGAGACTGTGCCGTTTGTGCGAGTTACGAACTTGGCGCGCTTTCTGCGCACGTTGCAGAATCAGGGGGTCTGGTTGGTCGGTACCGCTGGCGAAGCGAAAGCAACCTTGTATCAGGCAGATTTCAAAGGCCCGATTGCGCTCGTGATGGGTGCCGAAGGCAAAGGAATGCGTCGGCTCACTAGGGAACACTGCGATCAACTGATTAACATCCCCATGCTTGGCCACGTGGATAGCCTGAATGTTTCCGTAGCTACTGGTGTTTGCTTGTACGAGGCTTTGCGCCAGCGTCTTGGTTAACTCTTGCACAGAAGGCCGTGTGCGCCTAGAATACGTGACCCCTTTTTTCAGGGGAAGGTTTTGTATTGTCTTTAATCGGGCGTACAAGGCTTCGCTTTTGATCAAGCCTTTCTCGTAAAGCCTTATTGATAGAGCAAAAAAACCGGCGGCTTCGGCTGCCACCTCCTTGCTTTCATGCTTCCCGGCCAGTCCGAGAATTAGAGAAAGCTGTTTAAACCGTAGGGAGAACTCATGCGTCACTACGAAATTGTATTTATGGTACACCCGGATCAGAGCGAGCAAGTGCCCGCGATGATCGAGCGTTATACCAGCCTCATCACTGAAGATGGCGGCAAGGTAGATCGTTTGGAAGATTGGGGCCGTCGTCACATGGCTTACCCGATCAACAAGATTCACAAGGCTCACTATGTGCTGATGAACGTTGAATGTTCACAGGCAGCTATGGACGAGCTGACTCACAACTTCCGGTTCAACGACGCCATTATCCGTGACTTGATTCTACGTCGCGATGAAGCCGTTACTGATATGTCTCCGATGAAAGCCGCTGAGTCCCGTGAGGACCGTCGTTCCGGCGGAGATGATCGTCCGCGTCGTTCAGCTGAATCTTCTGATGATAGTCACGGCGAGCGCCAAGACGAGAATCAGACAGCTGAGTCTCAGGACGAAGAAGAGTAATTAACCGGAGTTGAGGAGTTACGTTATGGCTCGTTTTTTCAGACGTCGTAAATTCTGCCGCTTCACGGCAGAAGGTGTTAAAGAGATCGATTACAAAGATCTGGACACCTTGAAAGGTTATGTCACAGAAACCGGCAAAATCGTGCCTAGCCGTATTACCGGCACAAAAGCACGTTATCAGCGTCAGCTGGCTACCGCTATCAAGCGCGCCCGCTACTTGGCACTGCTGCCGTACTCGGACAGCCACGATAACTAAGTAACAGATAAACAGGACTTGGGACCATGCGTGCACTGGCACAATTTGTAATGCGCGGTCCCCTGCAGGCCAGCGGGGTAGCGGCAGTAACAACTGCAGTACCTTTGCTGTTCTGGATAGGCGCAGCGGTTGTTGGTCTGGTTATTCTCAGACTCGGCATCAGTCAGGGGCTCAACATCGGTCTTTGGGCACTGCTTCCAGCGCTTGGCTGGAGTGTGTTTGGAGGCGATCCGACGGCTTTGGCGGTGCTGCTGCAAGTGATGCTGATGGCATCCATGCTGAGAACAACGCTGTCCTGGGAGAGAGCCCTTTTAGGAGGGAGCTTTCTGGCGATCGTTATGGGGCTTGTCTTGCCCATGGCGTACCCCGGTCTGATGGACGAGCTCGTTCGTGCCGGGGTTGGTTTTTACGAGCAGTACAATGCTGAAGTGGCCCGTTCGCTTGGGAGCGATCTCGAAACGGTTATACGGGACACCATGAACGCCAGTATGGCCGGTAGTTATCTGGCAGTCGGCGTGGGCATGACAATGCTGGCAAGATCGTGGCAGTCGGGGTTGTACAACCCTGGCGGATTCCGCAAGGAATTCCACAGTCTCAAGCTGTCACCCGCGGTTACTGTTGTTCTTGCCGCCACCATGGTTTTTGGCCCGTTTCTAGGGTTGAATGCCATGTTGCTGGTTTGGGTAGCTGGAACGCCTATGTTTTTGGCGGGGCTGGCGCTTATTCATGGCATTGTCGGGCGTAAGAACCTAAGTAGTCAGTGGCTTGCAATGTTTTACGTTGCGCTGGTTCTTCTGGGCCCAAGCCTGATGATTCTGTTAGTGGTTCTGGCTTTTGTGGATAGCTGGTTGGACATTCGGAGGCGAATAAAGCCTGCCGGGCCAGCTGAATAAAGCACGAAGAGGTTAACGAGATGGAAGTTATTCTGCTCGAGAAAGTTGCAAACCTTGGCACCTTGGGTGACAAAGTAAAAGTTAAGTCCGGTTACGGCCGTAATTTCCTGCTTCCGTATGGCAAGGCTGCGCCTGCTACCGAAGCAAACCTGAAGGCGTTTGAAGAGCGCCGTGCCGAGCTTGAGAAAGCTGCAGCCGAGAAGCTGTCAGCTGCTCAGTCCCGCGCTGAGGCTCTGGAAGGTGCATCCTTCACAGTAACCTCTAAAGCAGGTGATGAAGGCAAGCTGTTTGGCTCTATCGGTGTGCGTGATATTGCCGATGTGATCACAGCTGCAGGTACTGACGTTGAGAAGAGCGAAGTTCGCCTACCAGAAGGCCCGCTGCGGGCAACTGGCGAGTACGAAATCGAGCTTCACCTGCACTCTGATGTTGAAGTAACTGTAAAGCTGGCGGTTGTTGCCGAGTAAGCTGTCTTCTCCGGAAGCAGTGTCGGGCGAACCCCGGTCTCTGTAACACGCTGGTGGCTGTTAGCGAACTTCTCGGAATTCGCTAACAGCCAACCCATCAGGCCCGAACCGTTTAATACGGCTTTCGGGCCTGTTGCTTTCTGGTATGCTGTAACGCTCAAACCTCCTCCATTATTACGACCATCCATTTCCGGTGTCGTAGTAAGGCTGCTCAACTAAAGATGTATTCATGGCCAAGCCTACTCTAAAACCTGCAATCACCGATCCGGAAACCAGCCGCATCAAAGTACCCCCCCATTCCGCAGAAGCGGAGCAGGCGGTGCTTGGTGGTCTTATGCTGGATAACCGCCGGTTTGATGAAATCACCGAGATTATTTCTGCCGTAGATTTCTACCGTCAGGATCACCGGTTGATTTTCGGTGCGGTTGAGCGTTTGGCCAGCGAGAACGAACCGCTCGACGTGGTTACTTTGGCAGAGTTTCTGGAGCGGGCCGGTGATATTGAAGACGCTGGCGGGTTGTCGTACCTAGCCGAACTTGCGGAGAAAACGCCGGGCGCTGCAAATATTCGCGCCTATGCCGAAATCGTTCGTGAGCGATCTATACTTCGGCAGCTTGTAGAGGTTTCCGGCAAGATTTCAGATTCTGCGTTTAACCCGCAAGGGCGAAACAGTAATGAAATTCTGGATGAAGCTGAACGAAATGTATTTCAGATTGCGGAGTCCCGAGTCAAAGAAGGCTCTGGCCCACAGTCTATCACTCCCATTCTTGCCAAAACCTTAACCCGCATTGAAGAGTTGTTTGAGTCTGGTGAGCAGACAACTGGCCTGACCACGGGTTTCAGGGATCTGGATGAGCAAACATCCGGTATGCAGCCAGCCGATCTCATCATTGTTGCGGGTCGCCCCTCGATGGGTAAAACCACCTTCGCAATGAACATTGTCGAGAATGCGCTGATTAGCACGGGCACTCCGGTTCTGGTGTTCAGCATGGAAATGCCAGCCGATGCACTGGCTATGCGTATGCTTTCGTCTTTGGGCCGTATCGACCAAAGTAAGGTCCGCGCCGGCAAGCTTGAAGAAGACGACTGGCCTCGCTTGACCTCGGCTGTTAGCTTGCTGAAAGAGAAGCCTTTGTATATTGACGACACGCCAGGCCTAAGCCCTACCGAACTGCGTTCTCGTGCCCGTAGAATTGCCCGAGAGAACGACGGCAAAATTGGCTTGATCATGGTGGATTACCTGCAGTTGATGCGTGTGCCCGGCAACACCGAAGGCCGAACGGCGGAGATCTCGGAAATTTCCCGGTCGTTGAAAGGTATCGCCAAAGAGCTCAGTTGCCCTGTAGTTGCGCTTTCTCAGCTCAACCGGAGCCTTGAGCAGCGGCCGAACAAGCGCCCGATCAACTCTGACTTGAGGGAGTCAGGTGCGATAGAGCAGGATGCGGATGTCATCATGTTCGTCTATCGTGATGAGGTGTACAACGAAGACACGCCGGATAAAGGCATTGCTGAGATCATCATCGGTAAGCAGCGTAATGGGCCTATTGGCACTATTCGTCTTGCCTTCATCGGCAAATATACAAAGTTTGAAGATTTGGCCCACGGCGACTACGGCGATTATGGTGGTGAATACTGATGCCGCGTAATACAACTGCTCGGATTGATTTGGACGCGCTGCGCAATAACTATCGCATAGCCTGTGAACGAGCGGGCAGTGCAAAGGCCATGGCGGTTGTGAAGGCTGACGGATACGGCCACGGCATTGCACAGGTTGCCTCTGCTCTGGCGGATGTTGCGCCCAAATACGCGGTTGCCTGTATTGAAGAGGCCTTTGCTATTCGCACAGCAGGCCTCGTTCAATCAATAGTCTTGCTTCAGGGCGTCCATGCCGAAGGCGATTTGGCGGAGTGTGTGCACAATCAATTTGAGCCAGTGCTGCACGGTGGGCATCAGCTGGAATGGTTGGAGCAGGGTAGCGCTATACCCGAGTTCTGGTTAAAGGTTAATACCGGAATGAATCGCTTGGGTTTTCGGCCTGACGACTTGCCTGCGGTTATGGCAAGGCTGGAAAAGATAAGCGCCCTTGGTGGATTGCAAGGCTTTGTTAGCCATTTTGCCTGTGCTGACGACGAGAGCAGCGCAATGACAGCGTCCCAAACAGCCACCTTTGAGAAGGCAACCGCTCCTTGGCCCTCGTTTATGAGGAGCGTGGGTAACTCTGCTGCGCACTTTACTGCCGGACAACCATTATTTGACTGGAGCCGCCCCGGCATAATGCTTTATGGCGGATCACCGATCATCGGTAAGACCGGCCCCGAGTTGGGCCTTGAGCCTGTCATGACGCTCGAAGCGCCGCTCATTACTACCCGTGTTGTTAAGGCGGGCGAAAGTGTGGGCTACGGCGCTGGTTGGGTTGCGCAACGCGACACCCGGATGGGGATGGTAGCCATCGGCTACGGGGATGGTTATCCCCGTCATGCTGGCACCGATACCCCTGCTGCTATTGGTGGGCGCCGTATTCGGCTGATCGGTCGGGTGTCGATGGATATGTTGGCTGTGGATCTGAGCAATGCGCCTGAGGCCCGCGAAGGGGATCTTGTTGAGCTATGGGGACACACCGTTGGTGTTGATGAGGTTGCCAGCTGCGCTGGCACCATCTCTTACGAGTTGCTTACGGGAATTACCCGCAGAGTTCCTCGTATATGTCGGTAGCCTGACTGGTCAGGCATCTTCCGGTTGATGAATAATTTCCTCGAGGAAATCGAGAATCGAGGCCAAGCTTCGGTCGTCCAACTTTTTGAGTACTTTGTGAACGACCATTTTGCTGCCTTTTAGCATGCTGCTGATGCCTACTTTGGCCATGCTTAGCATCATTTTGCTGGCTTTTAGGCGCCGTAAAGGTTCGATGAAAAAGAAGTCCAGGCCTGCATCGGTCATATCTATGATTAAATTGTAGAGCTGGTCGATTGCTTCTTTATCGGCTTTACCGCGCCCGCGCAATTCTTCAACGGTATAGAGTGCACGGGTGCGCAGCTCATCGGGAATGGGTGCAACAATGTGGCTTTGCTGTTTCAGCATGGCGATACCTAATTTTGTATGCTTCTGATAACGTTAATAAAAGTGATGCTGCCCAAGTGGTTATGACTGCATCCTGTTTCGAAAGGCATTGTATAAATTGATGGTGGCAAGCCATTGGCCAGACGGAGTTTTAAAACCGTCATATTAGTTATATCCGGAGGCATTGAGTTCTAGTGCATGTACTTGTTGTTCATGATTATGGTCCTTTGGGGAAGGTGCTTCTCGAGCGGCTTAGGGAGACGTCTTTGCATGTGAGCCCTTTGCTGGTCAGTAATCCGAACAGCGCCGATCTTAGTGCTTTGGCGCAGTGGATTCCGGAAGATACAGACCTAGTGGTTAATGCGCTGTGGTTGGCAGACCCCGAGGCCGCAGAGCGGGATCCCGAGGGTACACACAAGGTCGCTTTTTCTTTGCCGGTGGCCATCGCAGAATATGCCCGAGAGCGGGGCATTGCGTTGTTCCAATTGTCCTCTTGCTATGTGTTTGACGGGCGCAAGCAAACTGGTTATCTGGCATCCAATCCCGGCCAGCCAGTGAATGAATTAGGTAGCTGGCAGTGGGAGAGTGAACAAGCGCTACGCACGCTTTTGCCAAGACATATTATCTTGCGCACTGGTTGGAGCCTTAGTCGTTTTATACGCAAGGTTCAGAGGAGTACAGCGGCTGCCAACGAAGCCCTGACTCTGCCAGACAAGTGTGTGGGCCAGCCTGTATCTGTGGTAGACCTTGCCAGAGTAGTGACCGCTATCATCCAGCAACTGGACTGTGGGGCGGAGGTGTGGGGTACTTACCAATATGCAGGTGCCGAGGAGATCAGTTTATATGAGTTGGGTCTAGCAATCGCTGGCTTGCCGGGTATTCCTGAAGACCTTCACATAGTGGATGACATGCCGTCTTGGGGTGCGCTAGAGCCGCAAAACACAACACTGATTTGCACCAAAATCCGAAACACCTTTGGTATCAAACAGTTTCCTTGGCGCTCCGGGCTTGTAAACGAATTGGTGCTGTTGAAAGAAAATGCAGCGCGCTTGGAAGCCAGCAAGCCTGGCTGAGTAACTTCAGCCGGTTGCGGCAAAGAGTTGTTTACTGCTGACAGCTCTGGCGGGAGAACTCCCGGGTTACTAACTGCAGAGCTTCAACATCCAGCAGCTCTACCTCACGGCCCCTCGCATGAATAATGCCTTGATTCTGGAACCGGGTAAAAACTCGGCTGACTGTCTCAACGGCAAGCCCTAAAAAGTTGGCGATGTCATTTCTAGCCATAGGCAGGCTGAAGTTGGTTGGTGACATGCGACGACGCTGGAAGCGGCTGGATAAAGACAAAAGTAACGACGCAATGCGTTCTTCTGCTGTATTTTTGCTAAGTAGCAAGGCCAACTGGTGGCTGTTCTGGATTTCTTGGCCCATTAGGCGAAACATGTGGTGCTGCAAATCCGGCAGCTTACCAGTAAGTTCCTCGAGCTTGTCGATTGGAAACTCGCACACGCTAGTGCGCTCAAGGGCTTTGGCAGTGCAAGCGTAGGATTCACCGCTCATACTATCCAGACCAACCAGTTCACCGGGCATAAAAAAGCCTGTGACCTGCTCTTCACCACCCTCAGTAATAATCGACGTTTTCACCGAACCGCTTTTGACGGCAAAGCAGGAACGAAACGGCGTGCTCTGGTCAAAAATATGTTCGCCGCGATTATAAATTCGACCCTGCTGAACGATCTCTTCCAGCCTGCCTAAATCGTTCTCCTCAATAGCAAGCGGTAAGCACAGGTTGCTAAGGCTGCACTGTTGACAGGACGCTTTAAGGGGAGAGGCAGCTTGGCGAAATCTAATTGGTTGAGCCATTGGGGATAAACCATCCAAATTGATGCAAATCAAATTGCTACTCTAATACGCAGGAGTCGGTTTGCCAATGATTAAACGTAAGGAAAGACACCGACAGTTAGTGTCGGCGACCAGAACGAGATGCTTTGGATGCAGCCTTCTTCTCATTTAGCTTTGTTTCTTTCTCTGCCTCGGCCAGTGCGGTTTGCTCAATTTCGCGTTCCACCATCTCGGGGGTCTCCAGCGAGATTTTACCCAGAGTGCCAGCCCGGAACTCATTGAGCAGCACCTCGGAGACTTTGTTCAGGTCTGGTACGCCGCCGCGCCCTAGAAAGCGCCGCTTTGCTGCAATGCCGTCCATAAGGGCTAAGCCGTCTGCAGGCAGCTCATTGAAACCGTAACGAGCTTTCACCAGATCGGGATAGGCTTCCAGCAGGTAATCGGCCTCAAACATGGCAATGTCTTCAAAATCCAATACAGAACTTCGTATGGCGCCAGTAATCGCAAGCCGATACCCGCAGGCTTCCGGCGAGAGTTTGGGCCAAAGGAACCCGGGTGTATCGTAAAGCAGAATGTTGTCCGGCAGTTTTATAGTTTGCTGTGCTTTAGTCACTGCCGGCTCATTTCCGGTTTTAGCGGCCGGGCGCCCGGCAAGGGTGTTGATAAGCGTGGATTTGCCAACGTTGGGAATACCCAGAATCATTACCCGAAGAGCGCTCTTCTGGCGATCGTGGTTAGGTGTCATCTCACCGGCCAGACGGAGAATATCCAGAGCTTCACCGCGTTGGTTGTGGGTGAGCGTAATAGTTCTTACACCGCGCTCTTTTTCCAGCCAGGTTTGCCAGCGTGCTGTGACTTCGGGATCAGCCAGATCGCGCTTATTGAGAACCCTGATCAGTGGGGTGTCGCCGCGCAACGCTGGCACCAGTGGGTTTTCACTGCTGAAAGGAATGCGTGCATCTAGCACCTCAATAATGAGATCCATCTGAGGCATGATCTTTTTGATCTCCTTGCGGGCCTTATGCATGTGCCCGGGAAACCAGTTGATAGCCATTTGTTACGCTCCGAAAGTGGATGAATCGAGCCATTATGAAGGGGAATGACTAAACTTTCACACTTGTTTCAATGCGCTCGTGTGGCGGGTTTCGGGAGGGCTTGGCTCACAACCTGTACAAAAAGAAGGGATATCGGGGTGAAAAAAGGAGGTGGGATGCATTAGGGTATGAGCCAGCTAGCCATTTAAACCAAATTGTTAATGGAGATTTTATGACGCTCACAAAACTGTTCGGTACTGCTCTTGTTGCTTTGAGCCTTTCGGCACCCACGTTGGCCCAGCAAGCACCCGCAGGGCAGCCGGATCAGGTGGATCAATTGGCTCAGATGGTTGGGCTTTCTGAAGATCAGCAAAAAGAGATTCGCGGCATTCTTGACGAAATGCAGGGTGAAATCGGTACGTTACGTGAAGAGGCCCGTGCCTTGCAGGAGCAAATGCAGGCTGAGATCAAAGCGGATTACGATGAAGGCGCCATTCGCGAACACGGGGAAGACCTTGGGGACGTGACCGGCGAGATTGCCGTGCTGTCAGCGCTCATGCAGGCCAAGGTGGATAGCGTGTTCACCCAAGAGCAGCGGGACGAGTTGGATAAGAAGATGCAACAGATGCGCCAGCAAATGCAGCAACAGCGCCAGATGATGCAGCAAGGGCAGTAAAGAATGTACTAATGCTTGGCCTGGTGGGCAAATGCTAGGCCAAGTGGTGGTTAGTCAGCCTGTGGGTAGCTGCTCAAAGCAAGCCAAAATAGTTGCAAATGGTACCCTATCCCTTAGAATCAGTGTGTGGATGTATTTCTTTTAACGCAATTGAAATGTTGAGTGGATATTATGATCAAACAGGGATTTAAGGGATTAATTCTGGCAGGTGTTTTGGTTTCTGGTTCGGCCGCAGCTGAGCTGGGCTATACATATGCAGAAGCTGGCCTTGCTATGCTGAGCGCCGATGGCGACCAGACCTATGTAGGGTTTGATCTTCGCGGCTCATACTTGGTTAACGAGAATATTTTTGCATTTGGCGGCTTTCGCATGCTGTCGGATGATATTGACTACACAAACTGGCATCTGGGCGGCGGTTATCGCCATGCACTAGATGCTAAAACAGATGTTTGGGGTGGAGCTAGCCTAGATTACCAAGAGGTTGAAGCAGAGTTTTGCGCCGGATTCTTTGGTTGTTCTAGCGCGTCTGCTGATGATACGGCGCCAGCCTTGCGAGGCGGCATTCGTCATCAACTCAATGATAAAATTGAAGTCGGTGCAAGTGCACGTTATGTAACTGGAGATTTCGATTATCTGGGCCTTACCGGTCAAGGTCGCTTCAAGCTTCAGGAAAATCTGAGCCTGACTGGCGAAGTTGATCTTCAGGATGGTGACTTTGGTCTGTTCGGCGGTGTGACTTACTTCTTCTAAGCAACACCCTGATCAAAAACCCGCCTTCATAAAGTGAACGCGGGTTTTTTTGTGTCGAACAAAGAGCTGCTGGAGAATTCAGTCCAAAGTTTTTACCGGAATCTGCATTGCACTCGAGGCAGCAGGCACATCTGGCACTGCAAGCCCCAGATTGTTTTTGTCGAACACTCGGTCTGCCCGGTAGCTTGAGCGCACCATGGGGCCTGAGGGTACTTCCATAAACCCTTTCTCTAAGCCTATCTCACGGTATTGGTTAAACTCTTCTGGTGTCACATAGCGCTCTACAGGCAGGTGGTTCGGGGTCGGGCGCAGGTATTGGCCAAGTGTTAGAATGTCCACGCCAATGTCGCGGAGGTCGTCCATGGTGGCAAGGATTTCTTCATGGGTTTCGCCTAAGCCTAACATCAAGCTGGTTTTGGTCAGTATGTCGGGCCGATACTGCTTGGCGTGGGCGAGCACACTGAGTGTCTTCTGGTATCCAGCACGCGGGTCGCGAACGCGTTGCGTTAGCCGCTCCACGGTCTCCACATTCTGTGCAAATACTTCGAGGCCTGAATCTACCACCTTCTCCACATTGGCCATAACAGCATCAAAGTCTGGCGTCAGCGCTTCTACAGCAACGTGCGGTGTGCGTTGTTTGATGGCTGACACGCAGGCGGCGTAATGTGCGGCACCCCCGTCATCCAAATCATCTCGATCGACAGAGGTAAGTACGATATAACGTAGCCCCATAAGCTCGACCGATTTGGCGGTGTTTTCCGGTTCGTCTTTGTCTAACCAGCCATTAGGGTTGCCAGTATCAACTGCACAGAAGCGGCAGGCGCGGGTGCATACAGATCCCATCACCATGATCGTTGCCGTACCAGCTGTCCAGCACTCACCAATGTTGGGGCAGTGGGATTCCTGACATACGGTGCTGACCCGGTTTTCAGTGACGTTTTTACGCACGGCTTCAAAACGCTCGCCGCCGGGCATCTTTGCTCTCAGCCATTTGGGCTTGCGCTCAACCGATACGGGTTCCTGGTTTGCCGAGCGCTTTACGCCATCCTTGATAGCTGAGAAGCCATGCTCATTGCGGAATTTGGAACCACTGGTGACGCGGGGCTTTGCGCTTTCGCTCATTGCAACCGGACTCTCATTAAAGCTGGAGGAGCTTTAGAGAATAATAGGCTGGCGGGGTAGTTACAAGGTAGGTAAGGGCAATCACGAGGTGTAAAGCAGTATACCGGGCACGACTTTAGTCGTACCCGGTTGTGCTTAATCAAGCCTGAGCTTTTTCCAGTGCCTGAGTAATGTCTGCAAGAATGTCATCCACATGTTCAATGCCGATAGACAAACGCACCAGGTCTTCACTTACACCCGCGTTTTCGAGTTCTTCCGCGTTTAACTGGCGATGGGTAGTGGTGGCTGGGTGGCAGGCCAATGACTTGGCATCGCCAATGTTCACCAAGCGGTAGATCAGGTCTAGAGCATCAATAAACTTGGCCCCTGCTTCGCGGCCGCCTTTGATGCCAAAGCTCACTATGC
The DNA here is from genome assembly GCF_023016045.1 of Marinobacter sp. S6332. Taxonomy (GTDB): domain Bacteria; phylum Pseudomonadota; class Gammaproteobacteria; order Pseudomonadales; family Oleiphilaceae; genus Marinobacter. The sequence continues at coordinate 100,066 of NZ_JALKAP010000014.1, forward strand.
CAGAGGCCTTGCCGCCACAAATCTTGTCGCAAGTAGCTTTGAAGGGGCTGTTAGCCAGTGCCGCATAGTTAACCCATTCCACCGCCGGGTGATCCTGCAGGAAGTTGGCAACTTTTTCGGCATTCTCGCAGTGGCGCTCCATTCGCAGGCCAAGAGTTTCTAGGCCCTGCATAATTAAAAACGAATTGAATGGGGAGAGGGCAGAACCCGTGTTGCGAAGCGGCACAACGCGGCAGCGGCCTATAAAGGCGGCAGCGCCCAGAGCCTCGGTGTAAACCACGCCGTGATAGGAAGGATCCGGCTCGTTCATCATCGGGAATTTAGCGCCGTTAGCTTTCCAGTCAAAGTTGCCTGAGTCTACAACGCAACCGGCTACGGTGGTGCCGTGGCCACCAATGTATTTGGTGAGGGAGTGGATCACGATATCTGCGCCGTGCTCAAACGGGCGGCATATATAAGGTGTGGCGACGGTGTTATCCACAATCAGTGGTATACCATGCTTGTGCGCGACTTCGGCCCAGCGAGCAATGTCGACTACGTTGCCGGCAGGGTTGCCAATGGACTCGCAGAACAATGCGCGGGTCTGATCGTCGATGGCTTTCTCGATTGCTTCGAAATCATCGTGCCGAACCATGCGGCACTCAATGCCCTGATTGGGAAGAGAGTGGGCAAACAGGTTGTAGGTGCCGCCATAAAGTTGGCTGGTGCTGACAATGTTGTTGCCAACTCGGCAAATGGTTTGCAGAGCATAGGTAATGGCAGACATGCCAGATGCAACTGCGAGAGCGCCTACGCCGCCTTCAAGAGCTGTCATGCGCTCTTCAAGCACAGAGTTGGTCGGGTTCATGATGCGGGTATATATGTTGCCCGCAACCTTCAGATTGAATAGGTCTGCACCGTGTTGGGTATCGTCAAACGTGTAGGACGTAGTTTGGTAAATTGGAGTGGTGGCCGCCTTGGTGGTCGGATCGCCTTTGAAGCCGGCGTGGAGGGCAAGCGTCTCAAATTTCATAGTAACTTCCTTGCAAGTGGAAAGTTGGCATTATTGGTTTCGGGCGTCAGTATGCCATATAGATTTGGCGGGGTTTATAACGGAATGCAATCCTGACATGCCAGAAAATAATATGGGGTGGCAATAGACTGCTATTGCTTGCGCGGAGTGACGGAATCCGGGTCTGGGAAAACGGTGTCGTAACACCAGGTGAACACAAAGGCATACACCAGATAAAACAGCGCAAAAGAAATGTCCACTAGAAGCGCTTCCAGCAGTTCAATCTCCATCCACCAAGCAATAATTGGAAGGAAGGCCATTAGCAGACCGAGCTCAAAGCTGAATGCGTGTAGAAAGCGGAGTTTAATGGATTTTCGGGTTGAGCCTGTAAAGCGCTTTAGAGCGTGATCAAAACCTAAGTTGAAAATGTAATTCCACACAGTGGCCAGCGTGGCGCCTATCAATCCGAGCACACCGGTTTTTTCAAGAGAGTAGCCGAAGGCAAAGGCAGCGAGGGGAACGGATATGAGTAACCCGATAACTTCAAAGGAAACTGCTTGCCGGATTCTGTCGCCGGTCGTTCTCATTAGAAATCTCCGCAGAAGCAGGGCATTGCGCACTTTTGTTGCCCAGAAATAAAAAAAGGCCGCGACGTGAATCGCGGCCTTTTTCGAATACTGGTAGCAAGGGGCGGAGTTGAACCGCCGACCCCAGCATTATGAGTGCTGTGCTCTAACCAACTGAGCTACCTTGCCATCACTTCACCAATGGAAGCGGCGCGTATATTATGTACGGAGCGTGTAAGTGTCAAGGGGTGGCCGAAAAATCGGTTCCCGAAATTGCACCGGGTTTGGCAGTGCCCGCGCATTAGGTGCTTTTAAACAATAAGTTGAAGGTCTTCTCGGATAGAGAGAAAACTGTCTGAATATTGTCAGTGGGGCAGGGTCTCGGGTGAATTTGCATAATAACGTGTATCATTACGCCATTGTCGGTCGTTCTCATCTCAGAAGTGGAATTTAACTATGCAACCGAAAGAAATAGTGGCGCAGTTCATCGCTGATATTCACGCCCAGCGGCCGGATGAAGCAAAGAACTTGCTAGCTGTGGAAGATTTTGAGTATGTGGGGCCAAACATGCGCTTCCTCAGTCGTGATGACCTGTTGTCCTACCTGTTCGGAATGGTTGCCATCCAAAAGAGCTTAATCGTTCGTCAGCTCAGTGCAGATGGGGAACACGTGTTTGCAATTCTGGACTATCAAACTCATTTTGAACCCATTGGGGATGTTCGGCTTGCGGTCTGGTTTCGGGTTCGTGGCGACAAAATTCATACGGTTGAAGCCTTTTATAACGCCGCTGTGGTGGAGAATATGCTGGGTGGCAACCTGCCTTCAGCGGTATCCTGAAAACAAGGTGCTGTTTGAAATCCAAGACCTATCGATTAGATCGCTTTATAAGTCAGAACAGTGCTTTTTCGATCTCAGATACCCGCCTTTTGATTGCGCAAAAACGGATTTTTCTGGATGGGCGCGTGGCGCAATCAATTCAACAAAAAGTGACAGAATTTACCCACGTTGTATTGGACGGCCAGTGCTTAAATGACAATGCCCCCGTTTATATGGTGCTGAACAAGCCCCGGGGCGTTGTTAGTGCAACTAAAGATAATAAGCATCCCACTGTTTTTAACCTTATTGAGCACCCCCAAAAGAACCAGCTTCACATTGCTGGACGCTTGGACTTCAATACAACCGGGTTGATTCTGCTTACTAACGATGGAGCTTGGTCTCGCAAGATAAGCTTGCCTGAGACAAAACTGGCAAAAACCTATGAGGTGGCATTGGCTAAGCCGGTGGGCGATGAATATGCGGAAGTGTTTCGCAAAGGAATCTATTTTGCGTATGAAAATATCACAACGCGGCCCGCTTGCTTAGAGGTGCTTTCTGACTACACCGTCAGGCTTACGCTGGTTGAGGGCAAATACCACCAAGTTAAGCGAATGTTCGGTTATTTTCAGAACCAAGTGCTGGCGCTTCACCGGGTTTCTGTCGGGAATATAACCTTGGCGGGTCTTGAAGTGGGGGAAAGCAGGCTGCTTACCGCAGAAGAGCTAGACGGGACACTAGAAACAATAGACCAGCTAGGAAAGGTAGGGCTGCCAAACGCCTGTCTGGCAGCCCTCTAGCCAAAGCGGGAGGCTTAAACGTTAAACCTGAAGTGGATCACGTCGCCATCCTTAACAATGTATTCCTTGCCTTCCAGGCGCCACTTGCCAGCTTCCTTGGCGCCAGCTTCGCCGTTATATTCTACAAAGTCGTCATATCCGATGACCTCGGCCCGGATAAAACCGCGCTCAAAGTCTGTATGGATGACTGCAGCGGCTTGCGGTGCTGTTGCGCCGATCTTGACTGTCCACGCACGTACTTCCTTCACACCGGCGGTGAAATACGTCTGTAGCCCTAGCAGGCTATAGCCTGCGCGAATAACACGGTCGAGGCCGGGTTCTTCCATGCCCATTTCGCCCAGAAACATACTTTTCTCGTCGTCTTCGAGTTCCGAGATTTCCGCTTCAATTTTGTTGCAAATGGGCACTACCACCGCATTTTCTTCAGCCGCAATCTCGCGCACTGTGTCCAAGTATGGGTTATTCTCGAAGCCGTCCTCCGCCACATTGGCTATGTACATGGTTGGCTTGATAGTAAGCAGGCAAAGTTCGCGGATGAGTAGCAGTTCGTCTTTATCCAGACCCATCCCGCGCACGGGTTTGCCTTCGTTCAACACTGGCAATAGGCGCTCAAAAATCGCAATCTGGGCTTTCGCTTCTTTGTCACCGCTTTTGGCGATCCGCTGAACACGCTTGATGGCCTTTTCAACCGTATCCATGTCCGCCAGTGCAAGCTCGGTATTGATGATCTCAATATCCGCTGCAGGATCGATTTTGTTGGCAACGTGGATAACGTTGGGGTCGTCGAAGCAACGAACGACGTGGGCGATGGCTTCAGTCTGCCGGATGTTGGCAAGGAACTGGTTGCCTAAGCCTTCGCCTTTGGATGCGCCAGCTACAAGGCCTGCAATGTCCACAAACTCCATGGTGGTGGGTACAACTCGCTCAGGCTTTACGATCTCTGCGAGCTTGTTGAGGCGTGGGTCTGGCATTGCGACCACGCCCGCGTTCGGTTCGATGGTGCAGAACGGGAAATTTTCCGCGCCAATGCCTGCTTTGGTCAACGCGTTGAACAGGGTGGATTTGCCGACGTTTGGTAGGCCGACGATGCCGCAGTTAAAACCCATGGAATGCCTCTGCTGGTACGGGGAAATTTGGCCGGATTATACCGGTGTCCGGCTGTGGGTGCGAGTAAGGGATATCAGGTGTGGATATTGCTCAAAACTACTTTCGGACAGGTTTAGGCGGTGGCTGGCTTTACGCTGTGCAAACGGTTCATGGCAGCAGCAAGATTGCCCGTGGCTGCATCGGGTAGTACCCGCATGATTTCGTCAAATATTGCACCTAGGTCTTCTGTCTCACGCTTGCCTAGGCGGCCCAACACATAACCGGTCACTTTGCGGCTGTCACCCGGGTGCCCAATGCCTATGCGCAGCCTCTGGAATTCATTCGTGCCAAGGTGTGCAATGGTGTCTCTCAGTCCATTATGTCCGCCATGTCCTCCGCCTTTTTTAAGCTTTGCGGTGCCCGGGGGAAGGTCTAGCTCATCGTGAGCGATCAAAATCTGAGAGGGGGGTATCTTGAAAAAGTCCGCGAGGGCTTTTACAGAAAGGCCGCTGCGGTTCATAAAAGTGGCGGGGTTCAGTAGGTGGAGCTCAATGCCTTGCCACTGAATACGGGCATAGTGCCCGTGGTACTTTTTTTCAGGTCGTAGCGACTGACCCGCATCGCGGGCCAGTGCTTCAACGAAGAGGGCGCCGGCATTATGGCGGGTATTCTCATAGTCGGCACCGGGGTTACCCAGCCCAACCACCATGACAATATCCTGTGCCATCTGCCAACGCCTCCGGAGTAATTACTCCTTGCTTTCGCCTTCTTCGCCGTCTTCGCCTTCTGCATTATCTTCTGCGTCGTCAGCCTTTACGCCTTTCGGCTTGCTAACAGACACAACGGCCTGATCGTGTTCTACGCCGTGTTGCAGGGCTGGAATACGAACGCCTTCTGGCAGTTTCAGGTCGCTCATGTGCACAACCTGATCCATCTCGACGTCAGTCATGTCGATTTCGATGAACTCTGGCAAGTTGGCTGGCAGACAAGCTACTTCAACCTCGGTCATCAGACGGAAAGCAACGCCACCAAATGTCTTGATCGCCGGAGCTGTGTCTTCGTTCAGCAGGTGCAGCGGAACGTGAACAAGGATTTCCTGATCTTTCTCAACGCGCTGGAAATCGGCGTGAGTAAGTAGCAGCTTGTACGGGTGACGCTGAAGATCCTTCATGATCACACTTTCTTTCTTGCCATTCAGTTCAATGGTCAGAATGTGAGAGAAGAAGGCTTCGTTTTCCAGAGCTTTTTTCAGCTCGTTGTGCCAAATGGAAATCGGAGTAGCTTCTTTGCCAGCACCGTAGATGATGGCTGGAATTTTACGCTCTTCGCGACGCAGGCGGCGGCTCGCACCTCTCCCCTTGTCGTCACGAGGAAATGCTTCAATAACAAAGTCCTGAGACATGGTTTGTACCTCAATCGTCACCTGAACTGCCCGCGACCAGGCGTTGGGACAGGTGATGGTTTCAAAAAGCCGGGTTTTCCGGCTGACTAAAAGAGTCGGGAGCCTGATAGGGCTCCCGACTCGGTATCTTTCAAACAGCTGTTATTAACTTGCTGTTTTATTGAGTATTACGGCGCGCCGTCTACTCAGACATTCTCAAACAGGGCGCTGATGGACTCTTCGTTGCTAACGCGGCGAATGGACTCCGCGAGTAGTCCAGCCATGCTGAGGGGGCGGATTCTATCACAGTTCCTTGCTTTGTCACCCAGCGGGATGGTGTCGCATACGACAACTTCGTCAATTTCGGACGCGCTGATATTTTCGATAGCGGGGCCGGAGAGGACAGGGTGGGTGATATAGGCGACCACACGGGTTGCTCCGCGCTCTTTCAATGCATTTGCAGCCTTGCACAAAGTGCCAGCGGTATCGACTATGTCATCCACAAGGATACAGGTTTTGTCTGCAACATCACCGATGATGTGCATTACCTGAGAAACGTTGGCCTTGGGACGGCGCTTATCAATAATGGCCAGATCGGCATCATCAAGTAGCTTGGCAATGGCCCGGGCGCGTACAACGCCACCAACATCTGGAGAAACCACAACAAAATTCTCGAACCGCTGCTTTTCGATGTCATCAAGCAGAACGGGTGTCGCGTAGATGTTATCTACCGGTACATCAAAAAAGCCCTGAATCTGGTCGGCGTGCAGGTCTACTGTTAGTACGCGATCAACGCCGATGCTGGAAATCATGTCTGCAACAACTTTTGCGCTGATGGCGACACGGCTGGAGCGCACTCGGCGGTCCTGACGTGCATACCCGTAGTAAGGAATAACTGCCGTGATGCGTGATGCAGAGGCGCGGCGCAAAGCGTCGGCCATCATGATCAGTTCCATCAGATTGTCATTCGTCGGGTAGCAGGTGGGCTGAATAATGAATACATCGTGACCGCGAACGTTTTCGTTGATTTCGACGGTCGTTTCTCCATCGCTGAAGCAGCCTACTGTGGCTTCTCCCATAGGGATGTGGAGTTTTTTTGCGATGGCGTGGGCAAGTTCAGGGTTGGCGTTGCCGGAGAAAATCATCAATTTGGACACGACGGCATCCTTCTCGTTTTCGGAGGTTGAGTCAGAAGAAGCGGGAGAAAGGTGGCTGGGGTGGCAGGATTCGAACCTGCGCATGACGGGATCAAAACCCGTTGCCTTACCACTTGGCGACACCCCAGTATCGTGCTTTTTTGGCATCATTCCAGCTCTGTCAGCTTTTGGTGAAGAGGTGATACGTTCACCCCTTTAGCTACGAACCCGGTGATGCCGGAGGGTTTGCTTTCCCAGATAATCCGGGCTGCGGATTCTGTAGGGAAACGTCCAAATATGCAAGCCCCGGTTCCGGTTAATCTTGCAGGTCCGAATTGTGTGAGCCAATCCATGCTCTGTTTGACCTCAGGATATAGCTTTAAAACTACATCTTCACAGTCATTTCGGTACCTCGAGGCGTCTCCCTCAAAAGCGGGCGCTATTGTGATTCTCGCGGTATCCCTTGTCAACCCTTTGGCTGAAAATATCTTTCCGGTGTTGATGTTGCAGGCTGGTTTTAGCACGACAAACCAGTCTTCCGGCGGGAATGCCGGAGTTAACTTTTCGCCGATACCTTCACCGAAAGCCGCGTGGCCGCGCACAAATACGGGTACGTCGGCACCTAAAGATAAACCAATTTCTGCGAGCTCGTCGAGCCCAAGCTTGAGGCCCCAAAGATGGTTCAACCCCAGCAGTGTTGTGGCCGCATTGGAGCTGCCGCCTCCGAGCCCGCCACCCATGGGTAGACGTTTATGAATGCGAATGCTCACACCTGGTAGTTCGTCAGGTGTTTTGTTTGCAATGGCTTTGGCGGCCCGGATGATCAAGTTGTCTTCATCGGACACCCCGGGAAGGGAGTTCTCAAGGCGAACTCCGGGCTGCGCCGGGGTTAGGCTCAGCGTAATCTCATCGCCGTAATCCAGAAGCTGAAATAGCGTCTGCAGTTCATGGTAACCGTCCGGGCGCTGACCGACGATGTGCAGGAAAAGATTTAACTTGGCTGGAGAGGGGAGAGTGATAGAGCGTGTCATGGATTTAGATCCTGCCAGTTGCTTACAACAACGCGCACCCGTTTTTTCTCTTTCAGTGCGGTGATTCTGGCTGGCAGGGCCGGTGTGTTGCCTTGCAGTTCGTGCCAGCGATCATAGCGGATCTCCCAGCCGTCCTGACGGATCATCGCCAATTCGCCCCGGTCGTCAAAGAGTAGCCGGAAGTCACCCGCTGGTGCTGGCAGGCCGCGTATCCACCAGGTTAGGCTTTCTAGAGGCAGTTGCCAGCCCGTCGCCGCTTCCATCAGGGCGTCTGGATCTCCGGATCGGTAAACTTCCCCGTTGGAGAGCGTGAGCTCAATAAACCCCGGAACACCTTTCAGCTTTGTGCTGCCCATTCCCAGAAATGAGGAAGACAAAGCCAAATCGTAGGCCTCGCCCTCTTGTGTCCAGTGGTTAATGATCGCAGTGCCACTGTCCGAGGGCTGGCGTACGGCCAGTTTCCCCGACAGCTGCCAGTGATCAAACTGCCCGAGTTTAGCGGCGCGGTCCTGCCAATCGGCGGGCGGTTGGTCTGTCATGCCTTCCGGTAACGGCTCTAACTGGATCGTAGTACAGGCGCTTAACCCCATTATGAGCAGTACAGCGGCCCATCGGCGGATAAACGATAGCATCACTGTTCACCGGTGACGGTTAGTCGCTCAATGGTTTCCAGGAGCACATCATGGTCGGGATCCTGTTCAAGGCCTTCCTCCCAGATGATTTGCGCTTGCTCTTCAGCACCGTTTACCCACAAGGCCTCTCCATAATGGGCGGCAACCTCTGGGTCGGGGAACGCGGCCCATGCTCGGGAAAGATAATCTAGTGCGGGCTGGATCTGCCCTTCCTGAAACAGAACCCACCCCATACTGTCGAGAATGGCCGGGTTTTCCGGGTCTAAAGTTAAAGCTTGTTCAATGTAGCTGCGGGCTTCGCCTAAGCGATCCGTGCGAGTAGTGAGGATGTACCCAAGGGCGTTCAGTGCAACGGCGTTTTCAGGGTTATTTTCAACGATCTGTTTGAGATCTTCTTCGGCTTTGGCTGGTTGGTCCAGATTATCGAACAGCATGGCCCGTGCGTAGCGAATCTGAAGGTTGCCCGGATAGTCTGTGATGGCGTTGGTGGCGGCTTCTAGCGCTTCGTCACGCAGGTTTTGGTCAAGCAGCAGGTTAACTTCAAGCAGCCAGAAGTTCTCGGCTTGATTGGGGTTCGCACTGCGTAGGGAGCGGATGTCTTCCAGTGCTTCGTCGAGCTTACCCTCTTTAGTTAGAAGAGCGCTGGCGCGGGCAAGGGAGGGAAAATAGTAATTGCCCTCGCTCACGCTTTGGTAATAGCCAATAGCCTGCTCTGTATTGCCAGCTTCATCCTCAATTCTGCCAAGGTAATAGCTAGCTTCGTTAGTGTGGTGACCTTGTTCGGTTAGTTGGGTAAGCTCTTCTTTGGCCAGTTCCAGTTGCTTGTTCTCCAGGGCAACCAGCGCGTGCGAGAGCCGCAAGCCAGGGTTGTCCGGGTAGCGTTGTACTAACCGGTTAAACTCATCTTGAGCAGCCTGCAGTTCCCCTTCACTGATCAACATGCGCCCATACAAGGTGCCCATTTGACGGTTGGCCGGAAAGCGGCGTGTATTCACCATCAGGTGTTCAAGCGCTTTCGTTACCTCACCGCTCTGGTAAAGCAGGTCACCCTTCAGGATAATAGCTGGCTGAAAGTTGGGCTGATCGTTTAGCAGAGGGTTGAGTCGGCTAAGGGCCGCCTGTGGGTTGCCGGTGATTTTTAACAGCAGAGCGATGCTGTATTCCAATTCCGGCATGCGGGGGTGGCGTTCGGCCATCTCGGTGTAAAGCGCCATCAACTCTTTTTGTTGTTCCGGCGGCAGGTTTGCGGCCATGGCGGCGAGGCTGTCAAAATCTGCATCTTCGCCCTGATCCAGAATCTTTTCCATGTACCCCATAGCAGTTTCAAGCTGATTGCGCTTGACTGCCTGAATAGCAGACACCCTTAAAGCTTGCAGGTTGTTTGGGTCTACATCCAACCATAATTCTGCCAATTGCTTCTGGGCGTTGTCGCCATTGAGCGATTGGGCAATGCGCATGGCACGTTCGATAACGTTTTTATCTCGGGATTGTTGGGCGGCTTTCAGGTAATTCACCAGAGTGACGTCGAAACGGCCCCGCTGCGCTGCAATTTCTGCTGCAAGCAGCAGATACAGTGTTTCCGGTTCAAAGTCCGCGTACTCTATGGGGGGCGCGCTGTTGATGTCTTTGGTATCTGAAGCGGTTGTCTCATCAACATCAGACGCTTGCTCGGAACCGGTTAAACTAGCGCAGCCTGTGAGTGCGAGGCCAAACAGACAGGTAACCAAAAGCGGTGCGGATTTGTGCATGCAACTTCCCGTGATTTATTGACTACGCACCCTGAGTAGCCCACAACCCATCATTATTTTGAGCTGAGTCGGGCTGCGGTATGCGCCGATTCCCTATAATGGCATAAGCTCTGGTTCTTGCCCAACCTGTCCGCACTTCCCGAAGCTTAAGCGGTTATGGGTGGCAGCTAAGGGCTCTGGCCGCTAAAATGCCTGCATAATGGTGTTTATGTACTCAGTTCATCGGTAGAGGATTGTAGAACCAAGAAATGGCACTGCTAACGCTGGGAATCAATCATCGCACCGCGCCTGTTGAGTTAAGGGAGCGTGTCGCGTTTACGCCTGAGCGTATGTCAGAGGCGTTTGCAGAGTTGCGGGCGGCGTCTGGCGCCAGTGAGGCTGCCATTCTTTCTACCTGCAACCGCACTGAGCTCTATCTGGCGGGCGATGACGACTGCGCACCTCTGGTCTTGCGTTGGCTGGCCGGGTTCCATGATTTGGACGCGGCCGAGCTGGAAGAAGTCCTTTATGTGCACCGAGACGCAGATGCCGTTCGCCACGTGATGCGTGTTGCGGCCGGTTTGGACTCCATGGTTTTAGGTGAGCCGCAAATTTTCGGCCAGTTAAAAGATGCGTACGCGCTGGCGCGGGAACATGGCGGCAGTGGGTCATTCCTTTCTCGCATGTTTGAGCAAACTTTCTCCGTTGCCAAGCGAGTGCGCACCCAGACTGCCATTGGTGAGAACCCCGTGTCTGTCGCCTATGCCGCCGTGAGCATGGCGCACCGCATTTTTGCCGACATGTCGAAGAACAAGGCGTTGCTGATTGGTGCCGGTAAAACCATCGAGTTGGTTGCCCGACACCTTGCTGATGCCGGCGTGAAGAACTTTATCGTTGCCAACCGCACGCTTGAGCGGGCTCAGGCGTTAGCAGAGTCCCGAGGCGGGAAGGGCATCCTGCTCTCCGAAATACCGGACTATTTGGCCGACGTTGATATCATCATCTCGTCCACTGCCAGCCCTCTGCCAATTCTTGGTAAAGGTGCCGTAGAGCGCTCTTTGAAGAAACGTAAACACCGACCCTTTTTTATGGTCGATATTGCCGTACCCAGAGATATCGAACCGGAAGTTGCCTCTTTGGCGGATGTGTACCTTTATACCGTTGACGACCTGCGCCAAGTCATCGAAGAAAATATCCGGACCCGTGAAGGCGCCGCCCGCGAAGCGGAAAACCTCATTGCCAATGGTGTGCAAGAGTTCCTTAGCCAGCTCCGGGCCTTGGACGCAGTCTCCACACTTAAACAGTTCCGGCAGCGTGCGGAAGTGCTACGCGATATAGAAACGGAAAAAGCCCTGCGCGCCCTGCGCAATGGTGGCGACCCCGAAACCGCGTTGCGCAGCTTAGCGCGAGGCCTTACAAACAAACTCCTGCACGAACCATCCATACAGGTTCGCAAGGCCACCACCGAAGGGCGCACCGAGGTGACCGAATGGCTAAGAGAGTTGCATCAGCTTGATACGTTGGACGCAGACGCGACGACCACTCCGGAAAAAATATGAAACCATCCATTCAGTCCCGCCTCGAGCAGCTTGTTGAACGCTTCGAGGAAGTGAGTGCTTTGCTCAGCGACCCCGCAACCATCGCCAAACAGGACAAGTTTCGGGAACTATCTCGGGAGTTTTCCGAAATCGAGCCTGTGGTTCAGTGCTTTCAGGCTTGGAAGCAGTCACTTGAAGATATTGAAGAGGCCAAAGAACTGGCGAAAGACGGCGACGCGGACATGCGCGAGATGGCCGCAGAAGAACTTGAAATTGCCGAGCAAAAAACCGAAGCCTTAGATGAAGAACTGCAGCGTTTGATGCTGCCGAAAGATCCGAACGATGGCAAAAACGTGTTTCTCGAAATTCGCGCGGGAACTGGCGGCGACGAGGCCGCCATTTTTGCCGGTGACTTGTTCCGTATGTACAGCCGTTACGCTGAAGGCAGGCGCTGGCAGATAGAAGTGCTGAGCGAGAACGAAGGCGAACACGGCGGCTACAAGGAAATTATCGCACGGGTAGCCGGAGATGCCGTGTATGGTGCACTGAAGTTCGAGTCTGGCGCGCACCGGGTACAGCGAGTGCCGGAAACCGAATCTCAAGGCCGTATTCACACATCTGCCTGCACCGTTGCCGTTATGCCTGAGGCCGATGAGGCTGAGGCTATTGAGATCAACAAAGCCGACCTGCGTGTGGACACCTTCCGATCCTCGGGCGCGGGCGGCCAGCATGTTAACAAAACCGATTCCGCCATCCGGATAACCCACCTGCCAAGCGGCATTGTGGTGGAGTGTCAGGAAGAACGTTCGCAGCATAAAAATCGTGCCAAGGCCATGAGCTTTCTGGCATCAAGGCTGCAGAACGTCGAAACTGAGCGACAGCAAAAATCCATGGCAGAAACCCGCAAAAGCCTGGTTGGTAGTGGCGATCGCTCTGAGCGTATCCGCACTTACAACTTTCCTCAGGGCCGGGTAACGGATCATCGTATTAACCTCACGCTGTACAAGCTTGATGATGTGATTGCTGGAGATTTGGATTCCGTGGTTGTGCCGCTCCAGCAAGAGCATCAGGCGGAGCTTCTGGCTACGCTTTCTGATGACGAGTAAGCCCTTACCAACCTGCGAGGCACTGTTAGAACAAGCTGCGCGCCAAATCGCCAGTGACACCTCGCGGCTTGATGCCGAATTGCTTCTTGCCCATATAACCGGCCTTAGCCGCCCTGGCTTTCGGGCGATTCCTGAGCGTGAAGTAGAAGCGCAACTAGCAACAGAATTCGAAGCACTAGTGGCGAAGCGTATTGAGGGCGTACCGATTGCCTACCTGTTAGGCCAGCAAGAGTTCTGGTCACTCCCGTTCAAAGTTAGCAAGAGCACGCTTATCCCGCGTCCGGACACCGAATGCCTTGTAGAACAGGCGTTAGAATTGCCGCTACCAAACAACGCTCGAGTTGTTGACCTTGGCACCGGAACGGGAGCCATCGCTTTGGCGCTGGCGAGCGAACGTCCCGAGTGGCAGGTCAGCGCCTGCGACCTTATGGAAGACGCAGTAACATTGGCAAAGGAAAACGCCAGTCAGCTGAAGCTGCCCGTAGAGATTTTTCACAGCCGATGGTTTGCCGGGTTGCCCGCAGGCCGTTTCGACCTGATTGTGTCGAACCCACCGTATGTTGCGTCTGGCGATCACCATCTTGGTGAAGGCGATGTTCGATTTGAACCCGCCTCTGCACTGGTATCAGGCGCTGATGGTCTGGATGATATCCGTTTGATCGTGAATGAAGCGCCTGAATGGCTAAAGGCTGAAGGCTGGCTGCTTCTTGAGCACGGATTTGATCAAGCAAACGCTGTTCAAAAGCTACTCTCCACCCGAGGGTTTACTAAGGTGGAAAGCCGGAAAGACTATGGCGGCAACGACCGCATGACTCTGGGCCAATGGCCCCAACAAGGAGCCCTCCATGCTCACTGATGAAGAACTCCTGAGATTCAGTCGCCAGATATTGATGCCGCGTTTTGATATTGCTGGCCAGCAGGCTTTGAAGAATGCGCGGGTTGTTATTACAGGCGCTGGAGGGCTGGGTTGCCCAATTGCGCTTTACTTGGGTGCGGCAGGGGTTGGCCACTTAACACTGATTGATGATGACGTTATTGAGTTGGCTAATCTGCAGCGCCAGATAGCGTTTGAGACTGAGCAAATTGGAAAGCCTAAGGCAGAGACTTTGGCCGCCCGTGTGCGCAGTATTAATCCGGCAGTGTCGATTTCTGTGGTGAATCGTCGTCTTGATCAGGATGGGTTTGCGCAGGAAGTGGCCGGGGCAAGCCTGGCTCTGGATGGTTCGGATAATTTTGCTACGCGGTTTGCGCTGAATCGTGCCTGTGTGGCGGCGGGTGTTCCGCTTGTTTCCGGTGCGGCTATTCGGGGTGAGGGGCAGGTTAGTGTGTATGACAGCCGGAATCCGGACTCTCCCTGTTACCACTGTTTGTATCCTGAGCAGGGTAATGAGGATTTGACGTGTTCTGAGGCTGGGGTGATTGCGCCGTTGGTGGGGATGATTGGTTCGGTTCAGGCTATGGAGGCCATTAAGGTGCTTTCTGGCGTAGGAGCTCCGCTTGTTGGCCGGCTGCTGATTCTGGATGCGTGGGAAATGCAGTGGCGTGAAATGAAGCTCTCGAAAGATCCCGACTGCCCTGTTTGCGGCTCTCGGTAAGTCGTGTCTGGCCGAAGCAGGCGTGGGAGGGGCTCTCCAAAACACGCTGTGAATACATCCCTGTAAGCTCGGCTCCGCCATCCATGGCTCCGCACGGTTTTGGAGAGCCCCTCCCACGCCTGCTTCTATATCGTGCGCCCTTCCTAGTCTTTTAGTGCCTGAAACTTCGCTATCGCTTCCTTTCTACTCTCCTTCAAATCAACAATAGGCCTTGGGTATCCACCCGGAATAACACCGCCTTTAGACGGATCGTGAATGCGCTTGTTATCCAGCTTTGCCAGCTCAGGCACCCACTTGCGAATGAACTCACCCTTCGGATCAAAACGCTCACTCTGAGTCACCGGGTTGAATACCCGGAAGTAAGGCGCAGCATCGGTGCCCGTTGATGCGCTCCACTGCCAACCGCCATTGTTGGATGCCAGAAAGCCATCCACCAGTTTTGACATGAAATACGCCTCGCCCAGCCGCCAGTCGATAAACAGGTTTTTGGTCAGGAACATCGCTGTAACCATGCGCAAGCGGTTGTGCATCCAGCCGGTTTGGTTGAGCTGGCGCATGGCTGCGTCTACCAAAGGAATGCCGGTGTTGCCGGTTTTCCACGCCTCGAAGTGCTCGCCGGGCTCGTTCCATTGCAATGCTTCGGTTTCCGGCTTGAAGGCACGGTGCATACTCACCCTCGGGCAGTGGTACAACGTATGGATATAGAAATCCCGCCATGCGATTTCGTTTATCCATGTCAGAAAGCCTTCTTGATTGCCGCCCATACTTTGCGCCTGCCGCGCCGCCATCAAACACTGGCGGCCGGATAGTACGCCGTTGGCTAGGTAAGGAGAAAGCTGGCTGGTGCCATCAAGAGCGGGGAAGTCTCTTTGTTCCTTGTAGGCTCCGCCGTGTTCGCTGAGAAAGCAATCAAGCTGCGAATGCGCTGCGTCTTCGCCGGTCTCTACCAATGCTGGTGGCGCATCTTCGAAGCCTTCAGGAATGCTTGTTATGCGTTCTGGCTCTATGGCTTCGCCTTGTGCTTGAGGAATCGGATAGAGAGCTGGCTGGGTCTCATCAATCCAGTTACGCCAGCGTCGTGAAAAGGGGGTGAACACGGAATAGGGCTCGCCCTGACCCGTTAGTATCTCACCTACCGGCGCGACGGTTTGGTCGCGGTACTTGCGGGTTTTTATCTCTAGTTCGTCAAAGCGATGTTTTACGGTTTTGTCGCGCTTACGCTCGTTGATGCCATACTCTTCATTAAAGTGTAGTTGGCGAATGCCATGTTCACGGCAATGGCTTTCAAGCGCTGTGGCGCTATCACTGAAGTGTTCGGCCTCTATAAAAGACAAGGGTATGCCGAGTTTTGCCAATTCTTCGGCGAGTGCGTTTGCGTGGGCAACAACAAACTGCACTCGCGCTGGCGACCAGTCGTGCTCCTGCCATTGAGCTGGTGTGAGGATAAAACAGGCACGAACCTGTGCATGGCCCTCTGTTTCGCCGGATTCTTTGCAGGCAGCGGTAAGGGCGGGATTGTCGGCGATTCTTAGGTCGTTTCTAAACCAAACCAATTGTGTCATGGGTAATTCCGTGTCGGTTTCCGGCGTTGAATGTAAGGGTAATTACATCGCACTGTGGCAATAAAATCACATAGTTGGATATTCGCCCGGGGTCACTGATTGGATTATAGTTGTCGCAACTTTACCAGCCGTATTCGTGGGAGATAGACAGCGTTTATGGATACTGAAACCGAAAGCCGGCGTGACGGAGTTTGGGCTCAACCGTATGAGCTAGCCTCTGGTCAAACCCAGCACCACAAACTTGGGCATGTTCGGCTGTGGGTCACTCTTCTGGACCAAGAGTGGCAGGTGCGCTCCGAAACCCGAGAGCCCGAGACTGACCCAGTGGGCTGGACAGAATCCATAGGCCACCAGCTTCCGCACATAAGCGTGTCTTTGCAGCGATTTATCCGCGAGGGCAAGTCCTCAACGATAACCTTTATACCTGCGGTGGCGAACCGTCCAACGGTGATTCGGCCCTATCACCCGCTGACTATTCCCGGCGGCACCCGATGCACCATCTATGTGGGCACGGTGGTTTGGATGAAAATCTGCGCGGGGCCTAATCAAACCCTTTTAACCGAGGTTCCCCTAGCCGTGCCTTCACTTACTTGGGTGGGCAGAAATACTATGGAAGGCGAGCTGTGTTATTCATCGTCAAGTTTTGGCCGTTTGGTGCTCGACGCATTACCCAAGCGTGCATGGCGGGCAACCACTCCGGTTACGATTATTAACCGCAGAACGGAGCCTTTGTTGTTGGAGCGCTTCAGCCTGCCCACACCTTTACTCTCGTTGCATCAGAATGAGCGCGGGCAATTATGGACACCGGGCGTGGTTGTAGAGGTTGCAACAGATATGAGTTCTGCAAGCCTGCATGTGGATGAAAGCCTGCTTACTGCGGCGGGTCAGTGCAAACAAGTGGCGCCAGCGCGGGAAAAAGCCGCGAGAGGGCGCCTGGTGCGTGCTATCGATAGGGTGTTTGGCTAATGCGCATTCTACTGAGTAATCCTTGTGACTGAAGATCTTAAAACGGGAGCGCTGAATGTGTTTACAGACATAGCTTGGGGGCAGTGGCTCAGCTCCGGCTTTTTGCTGGTGCTTGGCATTGTTCTGGCATCATTAGCGGCCCGAAGCGTTTCAAAGGTGATGGTAAAACGCAGTTCACGGCACCATACCGTTATGGTTCGGCGGCTGGTGTTCTACATTATCTTTTTACTGTTTGGTGTGGCGGCGCTCAGAGAGGCAGGTTTCTCGCTGGATGTGGTGCTGGGCGCAGCAGGTATTCTTACCGTGGCTATCGGTTTTGCATCGCAAACCTCGGCATCCAATATGATCAGCGGGTTGTTTTTGCTTGTTGAAAAACCCTTTGAAATCGGTGACTTCATTGAAGTAGAAGCCATCATGGGCGAAGTTGTAGGTATCGACATGCTCAGTGTAAAGCTGCGCACCAGAGATAACGTCTACGTTCGCATACCCAATGAAACCTTGATCAAGACGCCGGTTGTTAACCGTTCACGTTTTCCCATTCGCAGAATCGACCTTCAGGTGGGGATTGCCTATGCTGAAGATGCTGAGAAGGTGGAAGAGCTGCTATTGGAACTGGCAGAAAAGAACCCGGCTTGTTTGGAAGAGCCCAAAGCGTTTGTGTTGGTTACAGCGTTTGGCCCTTCTTCGGTAGATTTGCAGTTTTCCTTCTGGGTGCCTAAAGACAAGGTGCTTGAGGGCAAAAGCGGTATGCTCGTTGCCATAAAGAAAACTCTGGATAGGGCAGGCATAGAAATACCCTTTCCACACACCAGCATCTACGCTGGTAGCCATTCCGAGCCCTTCAAAGTGCAGTTGCTGGCGCCGGAAAAACCCATTGAAAAGGAACTGTTGGATGTCGAAAAAGACAGTTGAAGCCCTCAACACCATTGAGGCGACACCTGCGGACAACAAAATCAGCCTAGGCTGGAGGGAATGGGTGGCTCTGCCAGAGCTGGATATAAACCGTATCAAAGCCAAGGTGGATACCGGCGCCCGCACCTCCTGTCTGCATACATTTCGCACAGAGCCTTATACGCAGGATGGTGAGCGCCGGGTTAGGTTTTGGGTTCACCCGGTACAGAATGATATGCACCAAGTTGTGGAGTGTGATGCTCGCGTTCTTGATGAGCGTGATGTGTCGGATTCTGGTGGGCATAAAGAATTACGGCTGGTGATTGAGACCACTCTGATTGTTGGTGGCGAAAGCTGGCCCATTGAAATGACGCTAACAAACCGGGATACCATGCGATTCCGTATGCTGCTAGGGCGCACCGCAATGGCGGGCCGCACTACGATTTATCCCGAAGCCTCCTATCTCGCCGGTGAACCGGCTTTAAGGCCTGAAAAATGAAAATTGCAGTTCTATCCCGTAACCGGCATTTGTACTCTACTCGCCGTTTGGTAGAAGAGGGGATTAATCGTGGCCATGAAGTGAAGGTGATTGATTGCCTGCACTGTTCCATGAACATCACGTCCGCCAACCCGAAAATTCATTACCACGAAGAAGTTCTTGAGAATTTTGACGTGATTATTCCCCGTATCGGGGCGTCCGTTACCTTCTATGGCACAGCGGTTTTGCGCCAGTTTGAAATGATGGGAACCTTTCCGGTGAACGAGTCTGTTGCCATCACCCGTTCAAGGGACAAACTACGCTCCCTGCAATTGCTTGCCAGAAAAGGCGTAGGCATGCCTGTAACCGGTTTTGCCAACAAGCCGGACAACGTGCCTGAACTGCTGAAGATGGTCGGCGGCGCGCCGGTGGTGATCAAGCTATTGCAGGGTACGCAGGGCATTGGTGTGGTGCTGGCGGAAACCCGTACCGCAGCAGAAAGCGTGATTGAAGCCTTTATGGGCCTTAAAGCCGACATACTGGTGCAAGAATTCATCAAAGAAGCGGGCGGTGCAGATATTCGCTGCTTCGTGATTGGCGATAAAGTTATCGCTGCTATGAAGCGCCAAGGTGCCGAAGGAGAGTTTCGGTCGAATTTGCACCGTGGGGGCAGTGCGTCTCTGGTCCGAATTACACCGGAAGAGCGCAAAACAGCCATTACAGCTGCAAAAGCCATGGGCCTGAATGTGGCCGGTGTGGATTTGTTGCGCTCAAGCCGTGGGCCGTTGGTGATGGAGGTTAACTCCTCACCCGGGCTGGAAGGCATCGAAAACGCTACCGGCAAAAACGTAGCGGGCATGATCGTGAACTGGATTGAAAAAAACCAAGCGCCCTGGCGCACAAAAACCAAAGGCAGAGGATAATCGATGGCGCGAGCGCCCTTTGAAATGGCCGGAGTGCAGGTAAAGCCTGGCACCCGGCAGACCGTAGAAATCCAAATTGCGAAACTGTACACCCATACACCCCTACACATTCCGGTGGAAATTGTACACGGGCGGCGCGATGGCCCGGTACTGATGGTGTGTGGAGCCATACACGGTGATGAAATTGCCGGTGTGGAAATTGTGCGCCGTGTGCTCACCAATTCAGCGCTTCGCAATCTGCGCGGTACTTTGATAGCGGTGCCTATCGTGAACATTTTTGGATTTGTTCATCGCACCCGTTATCTGCCAGACAGGCGCGACCTCAACCGCTGTTTCCCTGGTAGCGAAAGAGGCTCCCTAGGTGGCCGTATCGCCTATTTGCTGCGTACCCAAATTATGGAACATGTAACGCACATCATCGATTTGCACACGGGCGCCATTCACCGCTTTAACCTGCCGCAGGTGCGGGCTGAACTGAAGAACCCAGAAACTGCGCGAATGGCAGAAGCTTTCGCGGCGCCGGTTATTATTGATGCAGGCTTGCGGGAAGGCAGTTTGCGTGCCTACGCCGACTCGCTGGATATCCCCGTTATTACCTACGAAGGTGGCGAAGCCTTGCGCTTTGACGATGTCGTTATCGGTAGTGGTGTAAAAGGTGTGATGCGAGTGATGCGTGAACTGGAAATGGTTCCGCCACGGAAGGGGCGCACAACAGTGAAAAAACGCTCGGAAATTGCAGCCAGCTCTCAATGGGTGAGGGCGGAAATCGATGGCATCATGCGGCCGGTTGCAAAGCTTGGGCAGAAAGTACGCAAAGGCCAGAAGCTGGCCATGGTGGCCGATCCGTTTGGTGAGTCCGAAACGGCGATTGTCTCACCTTGTTCGGGCATTGTTATCTGTGTGAATAATTTGCCGCTGGTTAATGAAGGCGAAGCCATTTATCACATAGCCCGATTTGACGAGCTTAACGAGGCAGAGAAAGCCATGGATTACTTCCGAAGCTCGTTTGAGACGGAAGTAAGTGAAGCTGTTGTGCCCATGCACCCTTGGGATGAGTTGCAGAAATAAACCATAGGAGCCGCCATGATTTGGGATCAGACATTCGTTGACCTGGCACCTCTGGCGCGAGGATTTCATTTGGTAACTAATGAAATCCTCGCGCAGGCGCCGGATATGACCAACTGCGAAGTAGGGCTGTTGCACCTATTTATTCAGCACACCTCAGCCTCACTGGCAGTCAACGAAAATGCAGACCCAGACGTGCGCGGTGACCTTGAACGTCACTTCAACGTGATGGTGCCCGAACGGGCACCACACTATGAGCATGTGATGGAAGGGCCGGATGATATGCCAGCCCATATCAAAAATATCCTCATAGGCCCGTCACTCACTCTGCCCGTACACCATGGGCAGTTAGCCCTTGGAACCTGGCAAGGTATCTATCTTTGCGAACACCGGGACCAAGCCAGCGGGCGCCGGGTTGTGGCGACCTTGCAAGGTAGATGGTGAGAGCGAGGCTCCATTTAGCGAAATGGCGGCTCATCAAAGCTGCGCAGCTTGCGAGAATGCAGCGTATACCGCTCACTGCGCATCAGTTCCAGAGCGCGGATGCCGATATGCAAATGCTGGGTAACCGCACTCTCGTAAAAAGCACTTGCGGCGCCGGGTAGTTTGATCTCACTGTGCAGTGGTTTGTCGCTCACGCATAGCAAGGTGCCATAGGGTACGCGAAACCTATACCCCTGCGCGGCGATGGTGCCGCTTTCCATATCAACTGCGATGGCGCGGGCAAGATTAATTTGCGAGCGCTCCTGCGCCCAGCGCAGTTCCCAGTTTCGGTCATCGTAGGTTAACACCGTGCCGGTGCGCAGTCGTCGCCGGAGCGTGTCGCCCTCGTCGCCGGTAATCTCCGCCGCAGCCTGCTGGAGCACTTGCTGCACCTCGGCCAACGCTGGTAAGGGAATGTTTGGCGGTAGTACTCGATCAAGAATGCCGTCCCGGCGCATATAAGCATGGGCCAGTACATAGTCCCCAATCACCTGCGACTGCCGCAGCCCACCGCAATGGCCAATCATCAGCCAACAGTGCGGGCGTATTACGGCGAGGTGGTCGGTGATGTTTTTGGCATTGGAAGGCCCCACGCCAATGTTAACCAACGTAATGCCCTGACCCGGTTCCTTTGCTTTCAGGTGATAGGCGGGCATCTGGAACCTGTGCCAGACTACAGAGTCTACAAGCGCCTGCATTTCCTCTTCGCGCATACCCCGTTCAATCACCACATTCCCGGGTAGAACCATGCTCTGAAAGCGTGAACTTCCCAATAGCATGTCGAGCCCATGGCGAATGAATTGGTCGACATAGCGATGGTAGTTGGTCAGCAATATCCAACGCTGCACGTGTTGCCAGTCACTGCCGGTGTAATGCACCAAACGCCGCAAGGAAAAATCCGTGCGAGAGGCATCGAACAGGGCTAGCGGTAGTTCTTCAAGATCCTGCCAGTCGCGCAGGCCATCGGCTGTGCCGTCATCGGTTGCAGATAGATCGGTGCTGGGGAAAATCCGAGCCAGCTCGCTGGCGGTAACGCCCGAAGCGCCCAGCTCATCGCCCTGTTCAACAACATAGGGGTAAGGGATTTTAACCCGGCTCCAGCCTACCTCTACCAGAACGGTGAAATCCCCCATGATATGCTCCAGCTGGTTTTCCAGATAACGCCGGAAAGCCTCCGGTTGGGTTACCGTAATGGTGTATACACCCGGCACCTGAAGCCGTGCATAGGCTCGTATGCTGCTGGGAACCTCGCCCTGAGCCTGATAGGTCAGGCGCAATTCGGGATAACGAAAGGCACAATGGGACGGCTGTGGCAGCTGACGGTCAGTAAGATACTGCTTCAGCGCTGCACGCAGCGCACCGGTGGCTTGCTCATAAAGCGCCGCAAGACGATCAACCGCCGCCTCCGGGGTGGTTACTGCAATAAAATCATCATCAAAAGATGGTGTCACGACAGGCCTCAAAATTATTTAGCAATCTTTATATCGCGCGGATTTATTCGAGTTGAAAACGCTTTCAGTGTTACCTTTTTGCTTCAATGCGGCTCCAATCAACATTGTTGACCGTTGAATCTTTATTAGGGTTGTAGAACCCATCGTTGTTTAGGATGTAGGTGCCATTGCCATCGGTATAAACGTGATCGTAGAAGCTGGGAAGCTTGATCGTTTCGCCTGAGGGTGTGGCGTATGGCGTTTCTTCTCGTATTGCGTCCACATGCTGCTGTTGCATGCGGTCACTGGCTGCAGAGCGCTCCTTATACCCCCCAACAATAATATTGTTTATATCACTGTTGATTTGCTGCATCTTACGGTTGTGATCTTGCTGGTTGGCGCGGCGGTCGTTGGCACCTTTCTGCTGAATGCCCCTAATCTTCTGCCAATATCGCTGCATTTCCGCGTCCCATGCTGGGTTGGTGCGGGTTGACTGAACAATGGCTGCAAGCACCGCGTCTTCCAAATAATTGCTGCCCTCTGGGCCACGGAAGCTGCGCATACGGTTGATAGACCAGCTGCCAGCGCTCATCTGGCCTTGTTGAATCAAAACGAAATACTGCCAGATGACTAGGACAGTTTCCTCAAGGGCCAAACCATCCTTGTTATAGGAAAGCACAAGCTTGGTGGCCTGTGTATCAAACTGTTGCCCGTAACCCATCGGTGTGGTTGTCATATTACTTTGATCGACCATCTGAAAAATTTGGGTGTTTTGCTGGCGAAGCTTCTGGGTCAGCTCCGGCACAACTTCTTCAGAGACGAGCCGAAGGTTGGTGACGTCAGGGTCGGGATTACGCTGAACCATTTGCATCAGCCACTGGCCGGGAGACTCAGGCAATGGCAGATAAAAAACCCCGCCCGGAGTTGGCTGCATGACCTGACTCTGAGATAAGCGACTAAACTCGAAAGAAAGACTTGGGAAGAAGCGAACTGCTCTGCCATCGGGTGCGCTGATTGTCACATCGCTGATTAGCGGGATGTTGTACAGTTGGCTTGGCATACGCGTAATGCCGCCTTCAAGGGTCCAACCCTCCGGCACCAGTACAGTGCTTGCGACCATATTGTTCATTTCAGGGTCGCGTATGGCGTGTTCACGCATCACCACCCGATTGTTGGGCCCGGAGGAGGCTTCGGCCGAGGGTGCAAATCCCCTTGAGTTGGTTGATTCAGCATCGCTACAGCCTAAAAGTGTTAGGCAAATAACCCCGACCGCCAAACGCGTTCCTGCCAGCCCCGTAAGCATTGTTCTAGCCCTCTTTGGTATGTTCTCAGTATAGCTCAGTACCCAGAACATCAAAGAAAGTAGGGCGTGAGACGTTAAGCCGCGCTTCGGTCGCGCAAATCTTTAAATGCCATGGCTAGTGCTAACAGAACGATCAGCGTAATCGCCAGCAGCCCGATACTCACTGCGCTGTGCCATGAACTGTAAGGGCGCGCCGCGAACACAATGGCCGTGATAACCGCAATACCCACCGAAGTACCAATACGTTGCCCGGTTTGCATGATGGCCCCGGAGCTGCCTGCATAGGTTAGCGGCACTTCAGCAAGGGTAAGCGTTTGGTTGGGGCTTATCACCGAGCCTTGACCCAGACCAAAAAAAGCTAGAGACAGCAGAAGCCACCAGACACTCACGCCCATATATGCATGCAGCAGCACCACAGCAATACTGGACAGCAATCCGAAAACCGCAAAAACCAACCCCCCAATAACAACCTTACGCCCGTAATGATTGACCCGCTTGCCCGCCCAGTTGGACGACCAGGCAGATAGCAAAGCCGAAGGGATGCCGATCATGCCGGCTTCAAATGCTGAAAAGCCGACACCTTGCTGAGCGTAAAGGGGAATTAGCACCCAGACACTGGTCATGCCCAAAAAATACAGCAGCATAATGACACTGCCATTACGGTAGCTGGACGTGGAAAATATTTTCAGATCCACCATGGGGCTGTAGCCCCGCCGTTTATACCAACGCTCCCACAGCACCCAAAGGTAAAATAGTAGAAGCCCAGTGGGTAGCAGTAGCCATATCAACCGGGATGAACGTGATTCAACAAATGGATAGAGAACCGCCAATACACCCAAACCCACCAGCAGAGCGCCTACCGGGTCGAGCGATCTCAGGCCTTTGTTTGCCAGAGACTTGGGCTTGTGTATCAATGGGCGAGGAAACCAAAGGAGCGCCAACGCTATGGTTAACAGGCCTATGGGAACATTAATAAGAAAAGTGAGGCGCCAACCAATCTCCGGGCCTCCCAGTTGAATCAGCAACCCACCAAGTACAGGCCCAATAGCAACGGAAACACCCACCGTGGTGCCAAAAAAGCCAAAGGCGCGGCCACGATCTGGGCCCTGAAAATATTGCTGAATCATGCCAATGCCCTGAGGGTTCAGAAACCCAGACCCGACACCCTGAACAAAACGGGCCGCATTAAGCCAATCCGCATCCGGCGCTAGTCCAGCGGCAACTGAGGCGAGGGTGAATATGGAAACCCCCAAAATGAAAAATCCGCCGCGCCCCATAAGATCCCCGGCACGGCCCGCACTCACCAGCACCACGCCGAAAGTGAGTGCGTAACCGGAGAGCACCCATTGGATATCGGATTGGCTGGCGTTTAGCCCTTCCTGAATCGATGCAAGGGCTACGTTAATCACACTCACACTCATCAACGACATAAAAATCGCCATGAGTAGCACCATAAGAACGCGCCAGCGTTCCGGGTCTTTGGTGGTGGTATCGGGGGTGGTATTTAGCTTTGGTGTCGTGATTCTCAGGGGCTCCTTGGTTAATGACGCGGCTGTTGTCTATACAGCCGGAAGCAGTTTTTCCCCATCTTTTTGGCAGAATACATTGCTTGGTCTGCCTTACTGATCAAGGTGTCTACGTCGGCTCCATCGTTGGGATAGATAGAAATGCCAATGCTCGCACCTATAGTGGCTATGCCGCTATCTAACTGGAAGGGTTGAGACATATTTTCGATGATGCTTGCGGCAACGGCTCCGGCATCTTCTTCAGATATCCCGCCGTTTAATTGAATTATGAACTCATCACCGCCATAGCGAGCAACAAAATCCGCATCTCTAAGACTATTCTCCAGACGCTCGCCAATCATCTCAAGGGCTTGGTCGCCAGCTTTGTGGCCGAAAGTGTCGTTGAGGGCTTTAAATCCATCAATATCGATGAACAGAAGAGCGACATTCTCTTCATTTCGTTGGGCGCTGGCAATCATGGCTTCACTTAACTTCCTGAAAAGTCGCATATTTGCGAGCCCTGTTAGCTCATCGTAAATGGATTCCTGATAGAAGATATTCTTTTGCTCATGCACCAACCCTATGAGCACAGTCGATATGATCGACATAGCGAAGATCAGTTGAACCTCTAGCATTCCATGGTGTGAGTATCCAAACATTACATAAAATGAAAGCGTTAACAGGTTGCCAATAAACGCATACATTAGCCCGATGCCCAGCCCCCATTTAACGGAGGTCCAGATAATGGGGACCAGAATTAAATAATAGTAACTTGAGTAGTTTTCACTAAACTTACCCAAAGACACCACGAGGAAAGAGAGTGAGATAATGATAAGGAATGCCGTTAGTTTGTCAGGCTTCAGTACCTCATCGACAAGCGTAGATCTTAAGCGTTTCCAGCCAGAGGATTTAACGTAAAAATAAAGCACGAACAGGGGGAGTGCGGTTAGGGCGCCGGTCAGGTTGCCGACAAAAAATAAAGGAACCTGTTCCCGCCAACGCATATTGACGGCGATTTTCAACCCAGTTGTCCAAATAGCTGCACCTAAGCAGCTAATCTATTAAGCTCAACCTCCTGCAATTTGCCAGGATTGAGCGATACCGGACCGGTGACTTCCCAGTTCCGGGTATTGCCAGACCAGCGCTGTGGATTCCTGCGCTTTGCTCTTTCATAAACCATTTTCCGATGCGCCAGGCGCTGGTGATCAACGCCACGATGCCGATCTGCCGGTGTTACGAAGTTGATACCACTGTGCAGATGTCTTTCGTTGTAGGCGCACTCGAACGCCAGCATCCATTCACGCACAGCCGTGAGCGATTTAAAGCCTTTTGAGGGCCACTCCGGGCAGTATTTGACCGTGCGGAACAACGATTCCGAGTATGGATTATCGTTGCTCACTCTCGGACGACTGTGCGACATCAGCATGCCCAGATC
This sequence comes from Marinobacter sp. S6332, assembly GCF_023016045.1. Classification (GTDB taxonomy): domain Bacteria; phylum Pseudomonadota; class Gammaproteobacteria; order Pseudomonadales; family Oleiphilaceae; genus Marinobacter. Next base: position 126,509 of record NZ_JALKAP010000014.1, read on the forward strand.
GGCCAGCCGGGCCTTGAGCGTATAAGACGTCATTGGCGCTCCATTATCGGCATGCAACACCGGCGGGTTGTGCCAGCAGCTCTCGCGCAGCAATGCACGCTCGACCAGTTTCCTGGCTAGTTCACCGGATTCCATTTCATGGATTTCCCAAGCAACGATCTTGCGACTGTATATGTCCATAATCAGGTACAGGTACCAATGCTGGCCACGCACAGCGGACGGAC
>NZ_JALKAP010000015.1:0-85482 GCF_023016045.1 Marinobacter sp. S6332
TTCGGAATAACGTGGCATGAATGCTCCCATGCCGCCCCTGATTGGTTAAATTCAGGCGAAATCGCCAACTGGACAACTAGGCTGACAGAGGGGGCAGATGCCGAGTAAGAATTTTTCAAATAAAACCTGGTGGGTTCCTGAGGCTGGCAATGAGGGCAAGCCAAAAGACCCCTATGCAATGCTAGAGGGAACAACTGTCCCTGAGCTCTCGAGCATCACAGATTTTGCGAGCAACCAACAATTTAAAGCGATAAAAGACGGAGGTGGGGCGATGATGGCGTACACGCGCGCTCAATCCGGCAGGATGGATCCTGACATCAGAAGGGCGACTGAGAGGAGCCTACGCCAGTATTGTGAACTCGACACGCTCGCCATGGTGATGATTATGCAGGCTTGGAGAGCAGATGCTGATGTTTAGCTCAAATCAATTGACGAGGTCAGATAGAAAGAGGGTTGGGCTACACAAACTGTGACTAATAAGGTCACGTGATTTGTGACGTTGATTCGCCTGCGCACTGAGCCAGATCCTAAAATGTTGTCCGGGATTAGTTGACCACTACACAGATCTCCAAGTCGAACATGCGCTCATTAAGATTTAAAAGTAAATTTTTGCAAATTTGGAAGTAAGCATATCACACAAGGAGTTATTCAAATGCCCAAGCAAATGAAAATAAGTTTCGAAATAATAGAAAGCGCACAGGTAGATGCTCACTACTTTAGCGCCGAGACACAAGAAACGATTAAAGACATGATTTCTAGCGGAGCATACGAAGAGGACGAAATCGTTGAGTCTATTAGAGAGTATCGAGATGGCGATGGAGTTTGTGTATCCAATGGTATGTTTGTTGATGATGAAAATATCACGTGTACTATTTCCGACGGCGATGAAACACTCAGTGTTAACCTAATTTCTTATTTTGACGGCGAATATGAATCTTTCGAAGAGATGATAGCAGACCATGATCTTCAGGAATCAAAAGCAATAATTGCAGTTGATGTTGATAATCAGATATATCTAACCAAGTCTGATGATCCGTCCAAAAAACAAAGTGTGATGCTAGAAATTATCAATTATATGAGTGGTCAGCTTGTGGGTTGGTTTGAGGTTGAAGATGATGTAAATCTTCAAGATCTTGATATGAAAGACTTTAAGATTCAGTTGCTCAGTGTCGATGGCGAAGGCGAATTGCAGGAACTGACATATGGCGAAGGTTTAATCGGATCTCTATGTGAACTCGAAATCCATAAAGTTTCATATAAAGGTAAAGACCTTGACCTAGGCCTAAACTTTCAGGGCGGCAGTGGAGAGGCTAGAATATATATGCGAGAAGAAGATGGCACTCTGTCGTGGAATCCTTACCTTTTTCTATAATTTGCTGATGGGCAAAAATACCTGCTGGCGCACAAGCTTTTCGCCTGAATTTCGCCAAGATGGCGGGAAACGGGCGAAAACAAATAAATGAAAACGAATAAACGAAAACGAAAGTAATGCCTGAAGCTCCTTTACTAATATTTTTTAGATGTGAAGAGCAATTTTGCGAAAAGCTGGGCGTACGATTAAAAAGATCGTCTTGGCATCAGTTAGTCTCTAACGCCTCAGTTATCATATATTGAGTTAACTTTGAAAGATCGTGCACATCTTCTGTGTCCGACGTGATCAATATCTGTTGATTTAATCTATCTTTTGTTTGCCTAGAAACTTTTAGCCCCATTCTCACAATGGCAGAATTCGCAAGTGCTGTATTGATGGCGAGCGCTTCAAGGCGAGGCCTCCAGCAAATGGTCAAAACGTTTAAAAATCCGCGGCTTGTATTCTGAATCTTTCGTAAACGAAGATCGCCGTTATTGGTGTTCGTATATTCTATAAACGCGTCATTGCGAAGTTCAACTGCGTCTTGAATGTTACTTATAAACTTTTTAGCCCAAGCTGGAGCTTGCTCAAGGTTCTCCATAAACTTGGGGTTTTCAAAATCATCGGACGGTTGTTTCAGTGTTTCGTTCCCCGTTGGCATTGTTTTCTCTATGCCATCGCACACGGTATCTTGAGTTTTTGAGACTACCCCATGGTGTTTCTGATTTCTCCGAAGTGAGTCGATAAAGAGGCCTATGGTCCGATCTAACGAGAGGGCTTCGATATCTTTATTCTGTCTTTTAGCGATGTAGTTGACCGATGGCTCGATTTGCTCGACGAGTTGTGATTCTGTAAGACTAATGAGGTGTCTGACGGTCTCTGTCGTGAAATTACCTGTTAATTTGACGTAAACCAAGGTCACTCTATTAAGAATAGCTTTCCAATCAGGAGACACCTCACTAAGTTCTGGCCAGAAAAGCTTGCTGGCAGCATAACGTTCAAAGGTGCTACTGCAACCTCGATCCGTGGTTAACAGTTCGTCGTTCCCTTGAATAAGTCCGTTGACTAATTCGCGCGCAAACTGATTTGTTGGTGTTAGTTCTTGCGCGTCGGAAACAATCTTGCCGAAAGCTCTTTTCGAAAACGACAGAGTGCGATCAAGTAAGGTGAGTGTTCCAATATGTTTTATCCATCTGTCACTTAGAACGGAACCCTTCTTCCAGTTGTGTTTTTTACCTTGGTATTTTCCTATGTATTTGAGTTTATCATCGATGAGGATCCCGTAAATTCCGCCTCCACCGATTTCCACAGAATTCTTTATTGGTTTTACGGAGAATCTGGAGATGGGGAGGTGGCCAATGAGGGGGCCGCGCTCAAGAAGCTCGACGATGTCAATTGCTTTGTAGGTTTTAGTTTCTATTTTCATGATGGTGAATCAGACCCCGTATCCGTATCGCTTATTGTCAGAAAATTTCGTTGGAGTTTCCCACGCAGGCTTTAACAACCTTCAAGGGCTAATCTGGCTGCCTGTGTGTCCTTGCCGTCTTGGCCAAAGGCTGAGTCGTATGCCTCCAAAGCCTTCCCGAAAGCGATCTTAGCCGATGCCTTTTGTCCACAGGCCAACTCCAATTCTCCGAGTCTGTAGTAAAGGCGTGCCGTTTTTGGATGTTTAGGTCCAAGCAGGGACTCGCGGATTCCAATAGCGCGGTTATATGCGCCTCGGGATTCATTGTAGGCCCCTTTAAGTTCGTAAAGTTTACCTAAGGCGCTCAGACTGCTTGCGACATCCTCGCTGTTTTCACCCTCGTTATTCTCATTAAGTTTTAGGGCCCCCAATAAATGTTTATGCGCCTCATCGTAGCGTCCCATCGACCTCAGCAGCACCCCGTAAAACTGAAGATTCACTACGAAGGCACAATCCTCAGAGCCGAATATGCGCTCGCTGATTTCCAACGATCTTCTAAAAAATGGTTCAGCCGCATCAAGATCATCGCGTTTTCGGAAAAGGTTGCCCAGATTTTCTAGGCGGAACATGGTGTCTATGTCCTCTGGGCCACGTGCGCGCTGGTTGATCTCCAGCGCCCTTCGAAGAAGCAGTTCCTCTGCATCAAGATCTCCGCGCTCGCCAACGACACGAGCAAGACTATTGATTCTGTCACCCGTGCAGGGATGATCGGGACCGAGTGCTCGCTCAGTAATCGCCAGCGCTCTTCTGGAAAATTGTTCCGCCGCATCTAGATCACCGTGTTTATAGAGCAAATCGGCGAAGTTGTTGATTAAATTGGCGGTACTGGGGTGGTCGGATCCGAATATGCGCTCTGTGATCTCCAGTGCTTTTCGAAAAAGTGGTTCCGCTGTATAGAAGTCATTGTGCTCGCTTAGGAATGAGACGAGGTTATTGATTGAACTTATGGTGCTGGAGTGTTCGGGACCAAATGCGCGCTCGTTGATTTCAACCGCCCTTCTAAAGAGTTGTTCAGCTGAATCAAAGGGATCGCCCATTCCATCCAGAAGGATGGCGAGGTTAGCGATGGTGGCTGCGGTGTTGGGATGTTCTGGGCCGAGTGCACGCTCGTTCACTTTCACCGCTTTCTGAAAAAGATTATAAGCCGGACCGACATTACCGCTAAGTTTTTGGAGAAGACCGAGTTCGTTCAGTTTCTCCCCAGCCTCTGGGCTGTATTCGCCTTGAATTTTTGAGGCCACTTGAAGGGCAAACTCTGCCATTTCAATGGCAAAGTCCGTGTATCGGCCCGCATATGTCAGCAATTTTGAAACATTGGCCGCAAGGTCGCCAGTGGATTCAGCGCTTCCGTCAAGTTTCCATCGCAACCAGACGTCTTTGTAGGCATCCTCCAGCTTGAGATTGAGATTTTTCTCAACAGCGAGCCAATAGCCGAGTAGCTCAGACTTATCTCGATTGGTAGTGATTGACTGAAAGAGGTTACTGTTAGTTAGTGATGCCGAGAGGCGGTCCCATCGGTTGGCTTTTTGCCACTGATAGGGAATTTCCTCAGAAGCACGGGTATCACTTATCAGATTACCATCTTTGAAGGCATTCACTTCAAACCATTCTGCTAGTTTTCGATGAGCCTCACGACGCAGCGAAAGGGCACTATCGCTTTGTCCCTCATCCTCAAGACAATTGTTGCCTGCCATATAGCGATCGGAAACAGCAATGCTAAGGTAATCATGAGAAAAAACGTAGCGCCCGGTGTTTTCTATGAGCGCAGGGCCCAGGGCATGGCGGATGTGTGCCCACTTCATCAGGGGAATCCCTGTGTAGGCGAGAAGCTCCTCTTCTCGAAGACCACTGCGGGCGGCCCAGAGGGCCGTCATGATCTGCCGCATGATGGCAGCCCCATGATCTTCTTCGATCCTTGCGAGCACACGCTCAAAGAGGTCATCAACCGTCTCACTTTCCTTGTAGTAGTCAATTTGCTCACTGAGTCGTTCGTGCTCCCCAAAGAGTCTCAATTCTTCGGCAAGGGTGAGCAGAAACAGTGGATTGGTCACCAGAGGGTGAGTCATCACCTGCTCGATCATCGGTTCCGGCAAAGTTTTGTTATACAGTCTCAGATAAGCGGTAAACACCTGACGCGAAGTTTCATGGTCAAGAGGCTTGACCTCAATGTGCCGCCATTCTGCTTTTTGAGTGAGGTGTTCGCGGACCTCTCCCGGTAGTGTGGAGACCACTAAATGTATGTTGTTTGGGAGCCGGTTTGGGAGCCAGCGGAGCTCACGCCGGTCCGTGAGGCCGTTGAGTGAGTCCAGTGCAAATAGAAACCGCTTATTGTTTTGCTCGGCCCACGCGCTAGCGATTCCAAGCCACTCGGGAAAAGCCTGCAGCAAAGCCTCTGGGTCAGATTCAGCTTCGTCTTCTGTCTCGGTTTCAAGACGAATCCGCTCAACAAGGCGACGGACGAGCGCCACTGGGTCAGCCGCGCTGGGGTTCGCCCCGATGTAGTGAGCGTGGACGATAAGATTGTCCTGATCTGTGAGTCGATCAATCCAGTTTGCGAGCAGGGCACTTTTACCGCTCCCGGACTCACCCTCAAGCAAGATCCACTGCATTTGGCTATTGAGAGCTTGATCCAGTGCATCTAGATAGGACGAGCCGCCGATGTAGATACGTCGCCGGGGTGCCGCATAGGCCTCGTGCTGCAGGAGCTCGCGGGTAAAGGCATCGGGCACATCAGTGGCCGGAAATGCACCATCGAGTGCTGCCCAAAGATCCTCTAATATCTGGTTGGCGACGGCCTGTGGATTTTCATAATTCTCCACGAACGGGAAGTCGCTTTCGCGGATGCGGTTTTTAAGAGCGTCCTGCCTGGTCTGGTCTTCCGCGGACATGGGTAAATAGTCGCCACCCTGATTTTGTGAATATTCTGGGCTGCGGAAATAAAACATCGCTCTGCCAGCCATGTCCGGGTTGTTGAGCACACCGTGCAGAATCTCGAGCTCGGTGACGCTCTTTCCACCTTGATGCTCTTCCAGCCATGGATGCGTTTCCAGAATCTCGGCAGGGTATGCTTCTGAGGGCGGCACCCAGCCGTATCGTTCACCGAGAAGCCCAATAAAAAAGGGCCGAGATCGATCGATCTCGGCCAAACAGATCGGTAAGACATCACCACGCTCTGCTTCTTGTTCAGTGATGCCCCATCGAAGATCGACGTCGACGAGATCCACGAAGCGTTCTGCCAGTCTTGCTCTCAAAGTGGGGAACACTTGTCTTACAAGAAGATCACGCTCTTTCGTAAAGTCACGAAAGGTTGAGGATAGAAAAACCCTTACAGCGCGTTGAGCCGAGGAAATTTTTTTATTCATGTTTGCATACCATCGATTTTTCAATTTGCGTGCCATTGAGGCTAGACTGCAATCTGCTTCGGAGCGACTAAGAACTATCTTAAAACTAACAGCAAACTCGGACAGTTATGATGGGCCAAGAGTTTTGCGCGTCTCAATTGCAGATAAAATAAACTAATAAAATTGCTCGTCGTGAGTTGGCTGAATCGGAGAATAATATTGAACCGCCTCATTTCTTTCTTTGAAAATAAAATAATAATCGGCTTGATCATCGGAGTCTGCATCCTGTTCGTTCTCACTATCCGAGAAAAAATGATTTTGGACGAAACCATGTCGCTCTGGCGCGCAGCCGTCTTGGAATTTACATTGAGCGAATCTGAAGATGGATACGGCCTTTATCTGGCGTTTTTGATTAAAGTAACGCTAGCATGGGCGGTGATTCGGATCTATGTGGCCTCAGCGGGCTTGTCATTCGACCGTTTTTCAGCGCGCAGATTCTCTCGTGACCATGTGATTATTATTGCTGAGAGCAATATTGTTGATTTCCCAACCTCGCAGATTGGACGTAATAATTTCTATCTTGCGTTCGACCTTGCCCTGAATATGTCCAAACGTTCCGGAGTTGTGTTCGTTGCCCCCAGCGTCTCGGATGATACGCGAGCACGGCTGTGGAGTGCGGGCGTGAAAGTTCTCGACTACCAGAAAAATATTCCAAGCTTGCTTAGGGATGCAGGTACAAAGCGAGCGAAGAAGTTAGTGGCTATGCGTTCTGAGTTGGACGAGAACATCGCAATTTGTCGGGTGGCACTAGCTCCAGAATTCTCCGAGCCGTCGTTGAAACTTTACTGCCAGATTCCAACTCAGAGCGAGATGCGCAGATTTAATCCCGAGTTTTATTACGACGCCGAGACTTTGGTGCGGTTCAGGTCCTTTAATGAGTCTCAAATGATCGCGCGTGACCTGTTGCGAAGCTTCCCACCAGACCAGAACATCGCACCACTCGAGGAGGCGGCTGTGCATATTGGGTTGTTCGGGTTTGGAGAGATCGGACAAGCTATTGTTGAACAGTTTGCACGAGTTGGCCACTACAGAAGTGGAAAGAAAGCGATCGTCTCGATTTTCGCGAAGGACCTCAAGGAGCAGTGGCAAATGCTGTTGCAAGCGTTTCCAAATATCGAGGACTGGCTTGAAATTCGACTGCATGAGTGCTCAGAGAAAAGTGACTTCCGGATTGAGGAGGAAGAGCTTCGAGGAATGATTAGAGCCTACGTTTGTCACATTAATGAGGTTGTCAATTTACGCCTCTCCAAAACGTTGGTCGATTATAGTTTGGATGCAGAGGCTGATCTCAGTGAAAGCCTTGATGTGGTCGCTATTGACCCGCCAGGAGGGACGGTGCTCTCAGATTTTTGGGTGCACGGCCGTCATAACGGGAAGTTCCATTCGTACTCTTTAGCAAATATGACGCCGGAGCAGAGCGATTCAGTCGATAAAACTTTGATCAGTGAAGAAGTAGATCGACGCGCGAGACTTCTCCATGAAGCTTATGTCGCCAAAGAACAGTCCAAAGCAGAGCAGCGGGGAGAACCGTTATTGCCAAACGTGAAGTCTTGGGAGGATCTCAAAGAGAATGTCCGAGATTCAAACCGACGTGTCGCGGACCATTTCGAGGTCAAGGTCAGAGCCCTTGGCTGTCACCTCGTTCCAAGAAACGCAGGAAATGAAGCTGTAATTACATCCGAGGACTTGGAAATGCTCGCGGAGATGGAGCACAACCGTTGGTGGGCTGATCGTGCACTGAATGGATGGACTTATGGACAGCAAAGAGATGATAGAAAGAAGGTCCATCCAAACATGGTGCCATATGAGGCGCTCAGCGAATCAGACAAACAGAAAGATCGTGATTTTGTGCTTGAAGTCGCCAAGGTATTTCGCCATGAGGGGTTAATCATCTCCGAAAAAGACCTTGGTTAGTTAACCACTACAGAGCAATTTAAGGGTCCGTCGATAGTCCCTGACCGGCGTAAGTCGATATAGGGTGGCGCAATAGCAGATTACAGCGTCACCGATGACGCTATTCTGGATCGACTGATGCACAACGCCCATCGCTGGGCTCTGAATGGAGAATCCATGAGAAAACGACTCAGGAAATTAACTGAACGTGAACACCTGGGGTACAAACCTCGGTGGGGAATGCGTTAAGAAAAAGGGTGTTTACGGTCAGCCGGAATGAGTGTTCACGTTCGCCGGAATACGCACCAGCATAGTATCCGCATAAACAAACAATGGCGGGTGTGCTTTCGATGGACAGAGGACGGTCCTGAAGATGTTGAAATTGTTGATTATCACTGAGGAGGTCGCGCAATGACTCGTAATGGTATGCGCCCCATTCATCCGGGGGAAATTCTTCGGGAAGAGTATTTGGAGCCGTTGGCAATGAGTGTGAACGCACTTTCCAAGGCGTTACATGTTCCGGCTACTCGAATGAATGAAATCGTTCGTGAGAACCGGGGTGTTAGCGCAGATACTGCTTTACGTCTGGCTCGATACTTCGGTACAAGTGAGCGTTTTTGGCTAAATTTGCACACAGAGTATGAGTTGCGCCAAGTACAGATAAGCAAGGCGGCTCAGGTTGAGAAAGAGATTCGTCCTTACCCGGCCTGACTGCCTCAAATGCTCGATGTCGAAGTGAGGACGTGTTTCTATGGCGTGGCCTGTCTCAAGTTTTCGCGACGCTCTGTTTCAAAAGGTTCATTAGATCCGTTTTCGTCAAGTTGCCCACCAATTAGCTTTGGCTAACCGAGTGACAGGGTACGAAAATGGGTGGTGTCACTGCCTCTTGATATCACACCTCCAGTAGCCCAAAAAGGTAAAATTCATGGCGACAAAACGACGGTAACTAACTGATTTATATAGGCGAAATAAGGCGTTTTTAACTAATAATACACTTTAATAAAGCGCTATAAGTATCTGATAATAAGGGTTAGTTGTTCTAATTAATGCCAAGCCTGCAACTCCGCGTACGCCGGTCCGATTCCAACCCGCGCCTCCATTATTTTCCTTTTGATCAATCGCTTATCTTTTTTCGCCTGAGCCAGAGTATTGGTGACGACAAAATGGCGACATCGATTCACGTTTTCTCCAGTTCCCTTCATCCGAGTTGATGTCCGGAATTATTAGTCCACAACAATTCAACCCCCAGAACAGGATCTAACGCCCACAACCTGCTCGCTGACAAGGAGGCTCAGTGTTCTCCCATAGCGGCAGCCAGTGCCGTCACGTTTGCAGATATCGAACAGATACTCGTTTTCTGTGAGATCAATGTTCGGGGCTAGGAATTTGGATTCTTGGCTTGCAGCTATAATCGTAGCTTCGCTTGTGGGCTGATTTTTCGGGAGAGCAAAAACCGTATAGTGTTCATCGGTAGCAAGGGTGCCCAGGTTGCTGCTGTCTATTTCATAAAGCGTCTCTAGCTGCGATGGGTCTACCGAAGTGTTTAGGTATGCATTTCGGTGACATCTTGCGGTATCAGCCAGCGCCGGTTTGAAACTTGGTCGTATATCGGACAAGTCCTCATCAAATTTTGTGATCATCCTGTTTGCATCTGCAATACCCCCTGCGAACACGTTCGTGTCGTAATCCTGCGGATAGCGGCTGGCTTCCTTTACTCGAAGGGCTAGCCGTTCAAGGGGCAGGGCCGGCGCATATTGTTTCAGTAGCCCTGCAATGCCAGTAATGCTTGGCGCCGCAAACGAAGTTCCGAACCACAGACTAGCCTCACCCTCACCATTTAAAGTGCGAACTAGCTCACCCAGTGCCGCAATGTCGATCCCGGTGCCGCGATTTGAAAAGTCAGAAGGTTTGCCTCTGCGATCCACAGAACCCACGGTGATAACGTTGTTGCAGTTTGCAGGCGAATAGCCGCTAACATCTATTCCATCATTGCCAGCAGCGACAACAACGAGAATACCTTTTGATACCGCAAAATCTATAGCTTCTTGGAGATAAGTTGGGCACTCAGATGCGGATGACCCAAGAGAAGCATTTATAATATCTACGGGTTTAGTGAGGGTAGGGGCGGCGTCAGTGGGTTGGCCTGCAAGCCAATAAATTCCTGTGGCGACATCGTTCAAGGCACCATACCCGCAGCTCATCACGCGGGCGGCATAAAGTTCTGTATCCACAATTCCTGCAACGCCCTCAAAGTTGTTTGTGGTTGCCGCAATGATGCCTGCCACAGCTGTGCCGTGGTTATCTGTGCAGGATGGATTAATTTGAGAGGTATAGAAATCAGCACCAGGGCCATCAACGGTGGAGAAGTTATATCCTTTTGTATATTCCAAATCACTAATTTGGTGGAATCCTGAATCAGCTACGCCTATGCGCAGCTTTCGCTTCTGAACAGATTTTTTGGCGGCAGCGAGGATGTCATGTACACCGGGGTACTCTTGTGTAGGTGCCTGCCAGGCCCATTGATCAGAGAAAGCAGGATCATTTGGTGTGCTGCTTATTGACTGTGATCTTACAGAGCTAGGAGCCAGAACTATTGGGGCCTTGGGCATTCTGGGGTTTGAAACTGGATAATTCGGTTCGACGGCGATTACCCCGGGTTTTTGCTTTAGATAAGCCGCATACCCATCTGCATCTTTTGTATTTACATATACGACTTCGGCGCGTCTAACCCCCCCGGAACTTTGTGCGGATAGTTCATCTGTTCGATAACTGACAACAAATGCCACCTCGTTTTTTTGTTGTTTGGCAGGAGTATGCGCGAGCTGGCGAGGTATTTCGCCAGCCTCAACGACCATGGAAAACATGAGTGAGATCACTAAACATAGTGTTCTATCAGATCGCATCGCAGAGAACATCCTGAGACAAGCTGGTTCGAAGAAGGCTAGTGATCATGTTGTAAGGTGGCTTTAGCTGAAATGTTTGTCCGTGCCAGTCGCCGTAAACAGGATGGCCGACAAAACGGGAAAAAAAACCTGCTTGTTCGGAGAATGATAAGGTGCCAGCCGTCAGCGTGGGAGCGAAAATCTCACTGAAGTGAGAAATACTCCTGAGTTTCTCAACCCCATAGGCTCCGTGATCTCTAGCAAGCACATCGATCTGTTGTATTAGCTGTTCCAGCTCAACGTCTGTTACGCGTCCCTGTCTATAACCTGAATAGCTCGCTCCAAGTTCTGAAAGTGCAGAGTCGAGCGAGCTATAGGCAAGTGAAAGCTTGGGAACGAAGTCTTCCATTAACCGGTTTTTCTCTGAATGTTTAATCACGCCGTTCAAATAGGCGGTATCGACGGCAAAGTGATACAGCGCCAAGTCCTGCTCAAGGCCTAGAAAGGAGGCGCTATCGTCGATAGTTTGTCGGGTACGTTTTTCCAAGGTTTCAGCTGAAGTGTTTCGTACGTGAACAGATATAGGCTCGCTGAATGTCGAGTTCTCATTAGTGAACGTCAAAAATAGTTCAACAGTTTTCGGGGAGTCAATGCTTGGAGTGTGGACATAAACTCCCTCGTCGCCCGCTACGATGACAATGTTTAAAGAGGTACCGTTTTCATTCTCGAAGTCTTGAAAAGAGGATCCGTTGAGATCTACAGCAAGAAACACTTCCGACTCTTCGTCGATGGAAAGATAGCTGCTTTCGAGTGCTGGGCGCTCGGGGAATAGGGTATTTTCGGTTGCTCCAGGGGTAGCCGTTGCACTATCTCCGGAGCTGCCACCTCCGCAACCGGCTATGGGTAGAGTTAGAATGCCGAGCAACAAAACTAATGCTGGGTTTCCCAAATTCATGTTTTGGCCTGACTGAATTCGTTAAGGCGCACAGCGTACCTGATTCCTGCCCGCCGCCTTGGCTTCGTATAGGGCGTTGTCGGCCCGGCTGAGAGCTTTTTCTAGAGACTCTGACGCGGCTATCATTTCCGCAATACCCGCACTGACCGTTACCCGAACGGAGACACCATTTCCGGCCGCAGTAACATGTTGTTCAACACTCCCACGAATGCGCTCTGCGTAGTCTTGAGCCTCTGATTTGTCCGTACCGGGTAAAAGAATCATAAATTCTTCGCCGCCGAACCGTGAAATTAAATCCTGATCCCTACTGATCTTACGGAAAATTTCAGCTACCTCAATCAATACACGGTCACCGGCTTGGTGGCCATAGGTGTCGTTGACTGTTTTGAAATTATCGATATCCACAGCGATGACAGAAGTCGGTTCGCCTTTTGAGGCTGCTTGTCTTGCCATTTGCTCACCTTCAACCATAAAGTAGCGTCGATTAAACACAGCGGTAAGCGGGTCGGTAGCGGCTTGCCGTTTTAGTTCAGCCTGCTGGGACCGAATTTTTTCCAGCACCCTGATGCGGTACGAGATAATAAACGCGAGCATGAGAGCTTCAAGCACTATACCGAGTACAACTCCATGGCTATTAAAATAATTGGGTTCAGCGATTCCCTTGTAGTACATCATGGCAAGGCCATTGAATAGTACGAAGAATAAGTGACCGATAAGAAAGAATTTGATTAACGGGTTGCCTTTTAAAAGCAGTGAAACGCTGACTAAACTTGTCACTACCATCGTCAATGCCACAAGGCTGCTAATAACCTCAAGCATCGCGATGAGATCGATCAAGCCATAACAGAAGCCCGCAACAATCACGGCCAGCATGCCCTGTAAAAAGCGATGTTCCGTTGGATAAAAACGTCGGGTTTCAAAAATGGCCATCATGAACAAAAGCAAGAAAATCAGTATGGTAAATCCCGACAGATTAAGTATAAAAACGGAATCGCCATATGCGTTGAACACTCTGGAAATCAGCCCGTAGGAAAGGGAGATCCAGATGAGGCCTGAAACCAGATAAAGAGAATAAAGGATGTTTTCTTGCTTGCGAGAGGCTAGGAAAAGCAAGCAGTTATAGAACACCAGTGCCAATAGCATTCCTGCCAGCACAGCGATGTCTAGCCCCCCTCTGCTGACAGCCTCGCGTGAATGTTTGAGATCGAAAACTTCCGCTGCAAAGTAATGATGGGAGTACAGTTGACTGTACACATAGAAAACCGTTGTTTCTCCGACAGGCACCGAGAATGGATAGATGACCGTTCCCAAATGCATCAGTGGGTGATTGCTGGCGTCGTTAAGATCAACGTGTGTCTGGCCAATCAGCTTATCAGCACGCTCTTCAAAAACTTCTATTGAGCGAATCTGATACGCTTGAGGCAGGTGGAGGTAAAGCTGTTTTTCGTCGGTGCCTGAGTTGTGCAGGGCGATTCGATACCAGGTTGCCTGTAGGCCAGTGCCCACCGGGGCTATGTTTCCTGATGCTTCAAACGTTTGTTCACGAACCGCCTCGTAATCCAGCAGTCGCGCATCGCCGGTGAAATACCCAACCTGAAAATCAGTTAACTCAACTTCGGCGCCACCTACATCCACTACCGGAGCTGCTTGTACAGGGCTGCTGGCCAACCAAATGATAATCAGAAAAAAAGAGAGCGAGAGCATCGGCGTTATGGCAATCCTTGGCACTCGTGACGACCCCATGATCTCAATCCATTAAAATGATTTTGTTGGATAGTATAGTATCAGGACATACTCAAAACGCTGAAATTCGGAAAATAATGTAGTACTGGATACGGTGGGGTCAATGCGTAAAGCCTGAACTTAACCGCGCCAAGCCTGATATGGTTTGGCGCGGTGTGGGATTGGTATTTCGGAGGAAGCGCGGCTTAATGGTTGAATGAAAGCTTGTTTTTCGTTCGGTTAGAGGCAATACCGTTAACCATGATCATCCCCCAGATTAGTGCAGCTGCGACCGCTAGTGTTATTGCGATGGGGCGATCGACAAATGCTGTTAGATCCCCGTTGGCCTTAATGATTGAGCGCATGAAGTTACTCTCAATGATCGGGCCGAGGATCACGGCCAGTATTAAAGGACCGACCGGGAAATCATTTTCTGCCATTACGTAACCAAGTAGTCCGAAGGCCAGCATAATCCAAACATCGAACATCGTGTTGTTCGCAGCGAAAGCGCCCACCATGCAGAATATGAGAATTAGGGGAAAGAGCACTCCAGAGGGTATTGAGAGTATGTGTCTTGCCCCTTTGATGGCCAGGAATCCAAGGGGAAGCAAGAGCAAATTGGCGATAATAAAAACCAGCAGAATCGCGTTAACCAGCGGGGCTTCGCTAACAAAAACATCTGGCCCTGGTGTAATACCTTTCGTCATTAAAACGCCGATGATGATCGCGGTGATAGCGTCGCCGGGGATGCCGAATACCAGTGCAGGGATATACGCTCCGGATAGTGATGCGTTGTTGGCTGAGCTTGCAGAGATCAGCCCTTCCGGGTGGCCCGTGCCGAATTTCTCGGGCGAACGCGAAAACTTGCGGGCGATGGCATAGCTAATCCACGAGGCGATATCTGCACCTGCGCCAGGAAGTGCACCTATTAAGGTTCCCAGCACGCCGCCTCGTGCTACGCCGAACTTGTATTTCCAAAGTAGGGGGCCGACACCGGCGAAGGGCTTTTTGACCCGTGTTTGTATCTCTTGTTGCGGGTTATGACTTTCGGGCATGCGGCGAATGAGCTCTGAGATCGCGAACAAGCCGATCAGCACTGGCAAAATGGAGATGCCAGCAAGCAGGTCATAGCTACCCATGGTGAAGCGAGCTTGTCCAGAGACGCTGTCCATGCCAACCATTGAGATAGCCAAGCCGGCAAGCATAGAAATCACGCCTTTTAGCCGGTCCCCGCCTGAAACCAAAATAGCGCAGGACAACCCCAGTAGTGCAAGCCAAAAGTACTCATCGCTTGTAAACTTGATTGCAAAATCAGCAATAAGTGGTGCAAGCATTGCCAGGCACACTACGCCAATGATGCCGCCAAGCATTGAGCAAACAATATTAAGGCCAAGCGCGACACCAATCTTGCCTTGCTTGCCCATGAGGTAGGCTTCATCAGTGTAAACTGCAGATGCCGGTGTGCCGGGCATGCGCAGCAGGGCGCCGGGTAGATCGCCAGCGACGATAGCCATGGCTGTCGCTGAAACAATTGCTGCAATTGCAGGTAGCGGTTCCATAAAAAAAGTGACCGGTACCAATAGCGCTGTTGCCATCGTAGCCGTAAGTCCCGGAATCGCACCCATAAATAATCCGAAAACGGATGCCGAAAGAACGATAAGCATCACATCCCAGGTGAACACGAGCGCTGTCGCTGCCAGAAAACTATCCATTAGTAGACCACCTTTTCCAGAATACCCAGTTCGAGCGGCACCTGAAGAAGGCGGCCGAAAACAACCCAGATGACAGCCGTTGAAGCTACTGCTGTACAGGCCGCTAGCGTCCAGTTTTGACGATAAAAGCCATACAGTAGAAGGCTCAACAGAACAGTAGAGACAATAGGAAATCCAACAACCGGTACCAGCAATATGTACGCGACTATTGCTGCGATAATTGCCAGCAAGGTCAGGTAGAAGCGTTTGATCGGGACGTCGTTAACCCAGACCATCAGGGGAGCGCTGCTGCGCAATCCCCTCAGAGTCAACAGTCCTCCAAACGCGATCAAAAGCCCTCCAATGACCATGGGGAAGGTTCCCGCCCCATAATCCTGCTGCGGTAGGTTTGCCAGCCCTCTGGAGTTGGTTATTACCAACACCCCGAATGTTACTGTCACCAGCCCTGTGATTTTGTCATTACTGCGCATATGGCTGCCCTCTGGGTGGTGCCGGCTTAGTTGGCCAGGCCAAGCTTATCAATTGTTACGGCATTCTTTTCGTCTTGTTCCTTCATGTAGGCTTTGAACCCTTCAGCGTCAGCCCATACCGCGCCGAATCCACGTCCCTCCATAAACTCCTGAAATGATTCAGAGTTGAATACCTTCTTTGCAGCCACAGCAAGGCGTTTGGTGACATCTTCAGGCAAGTTTGCGGGGCCAACTAAGCCGCGCCATGAACCTTGAGTCCACTCGTCGCCAGTCACCTCTTTGGCAGAGGGCACATCGGGAAATCTCTCCAGACGGTCGTTCGACAGCACGGCCAGTGTGCGAGTGCGGCCAGACCTATTCATAGACACGGTTTCCGGGAGTGAGTTGAAAACAATATCCACTCCGTTTGCTGCCAGCTCCTGCAGCCCTGGAGCAGCACCTTCGCTTGGAACCAGATTGATTGTCTGAGGGTCGATGCCTTGTTGGTCGATAAAACCGGCAAATGATAGGTGATATGCGGCACCTGGAGCTGAGCCTGAAACGGTGTATGTGTTGGGATTGCTTCTTAGATCGCTCAGTGCGTCGCTTAGATCTTTCCAGGGCGACTCTGCGTTAACAGTAAATGTGGCGTAATCAACGTTTAGTAGTGAGATTGGTGTGAAGTCTGTGTACGAAATGTCTGCCGTGCCAATGTGCTTGTACGTTGCAATTTCAGCCGTGCCGAGCCCCAGAGTGTAACCGTCTGGTCTTGCCATTTTCATGGTCATGTGCCCAATCACGCCCGCTCCACCTGTTTTGTTTACAACGTTTACTGGTTGTCCAAGCTCTTCCTGTAGCCCCATTGCCAGTTGTCGACCAACAGCGTCTGATCCGCCTCCAGCAGACCAGGGAACAATCAGCGTAATCGGCTTTACGGGATACGGGGTGGCAGCGAACGCGGTGCTTGCTGCGAGAGTGAGTGCGGTGGCGTATAGAATTTTGGATAGCGTGCTCATTACAAACCTCATTATTTTTAGATGGTTTAACGATTGGCGGGGTGCGAGCACGACAAAACGAGGTTGTGTGCTGCTGCGCCCATTTGAAGCCAATGGCAGACAGGAGCTCCCAGGAGTCCGTTTGCTTGAAGGAGTATCATTGGGGATAAAAAAATTTGCAAGTATTTACAACAATTATTTCAATGCATGAATTATTGCGGCTTTATTTGGCTGTCTCAGCTCAAACTCCTCGGTTTGGGTGACTCTTTTTTTAGTCTCTCTGCCCGTTTGGTTTTCCTGATGAGTTCTATAAGCTGTTGTTATAGAACGATTACGTGTTTTTGTTTTCTTTCTCAACAATTCCTTTTTATTCGTTTTATGTCGTGATGAAGGGTTTTCGTTGATTGATTGCTGTAAGAATTTCAAGTTGTAAAAATTTGTTTGATTGCCTCCTAAGTCTCGGCTATATTGTAAGTGTCTGGCAGTTGCGATGGGTCAATGCTAGCCCCGTTCGCATCACCTAAAGCTTATTCAAGAGACACAAGGAACTGACATGTTTAATGATCTGAAAAATAAGAAGGTTCTAGTTACTGGCTCAACCAAGGGTATTGGGCTTGCGGCGGCACTGGAGTTCGCCAAACAGGGTGCAGTTGTGGGAATTAACAGCCACGTTGAAGACGCTTCAGCAAAGGATGCTATTGCACAATTCGAAAGTATTGGTGCCAACTTCGCCTACTTCCAGCATGACCTGAGCCGCAGCGAAGAGTGCGCGGCGCTGATTAGCGAGTTTGTCGAAAAATTTGGCGGGTTGGATGTGTTGGTGAACAATGCGGGCGGTTTAGGTGTACGTGAGGGCTTGGAGAATCTGGACGACGCGGCTTATGACTTGGTTTTCGATCTGAATATTCGGTCTGTTGTCATGACCACTAAATACGCAGTGCCCCACCTTAAAGAGTCGGCGGCCAAAAGTGCCACCACAGCGGCTGTTATCAGCACAGGCTCCATAGCGGGGCGTGAGGGTGGCGGTCCTGGCGCGAGCCTCTATGGCGGTTCCAAAGCAGTTATTCACAACTTACACAGAACCTGGGTAAAGGAACTGACTGCCAGCAATATTAGGTTCAACGTTGTGGCGCCGGGCACAATCGATACCGCTTTTCACGATGACAAAAGCCCTGAACTGAAAGAAAAAATCCGCAATTCAATCCCCATGGGCCGCTTCGGTACATCGGAGGAGTGTGCTCCCGCCTACCTATTCTTGGCCTCACACCAGGCAAGTGGCTATATCACCGGGCAAGTAATTGACGTTAACGGAGGCCAGATGTGCCCTTAATGGCGCTCATCCGCTAACAGCTTCGCATGTTATAGCGCCCTGTTAACTCAGCGGGGCGCCCACTTCCTATCTATCTCAGGGTATTCTTTTATGCACCTCAAAGGACACCAGCTCATCGGGCAAGAATCCATTGCAGCGACGGGTAAGCCGATCTACGCAATCAATCCGGCTAGCGGCCAACCTATTGAACCCGGCTACGGCAGTTGCGGCCAGGAAGAGGTCGAGCAAGCAACCCAGTTGGCATGGTCAGTATTTGACCTGTATCGCGAGACATCGTTGACACGCAGAGCGGAATTTCTCGAAACAATTGCTGATCAAATTGAAGCAGTTGGGGATGTGCTGATTGAGCGCGCCATGCAGGAAACCGGCTTGCCTCGTGCCAGGCTGGAAGGTGAGCGCGGTCGAACGTGCGGCCAGTTGCGGCTTTTTTCGAAAGTCATTCGTGCAGGCGAGTGGCTCGATGTGCGCGTCGATCCTGCATTGCCTGATCGCAGCCCTCTGCCGCGCACCGATCTACGGCAGCGGCACATCGCCATTGGCCCGGTAGCTGTATTCGGTGCCAGTAACTTTCCTTTAGCTTTTTCGGTTGCCGGTGGTGATACGGCATCAGCTCTGGCGGCGGGTTGCCCGGTTGTGGTTAAAGCTCACTCTGCTCACCCAGGGACATCTGAGCTGGTCGGGCGTGCCGTGCAAAAAGCAGTGGCTATCTGTGAGCTTCCATCCGGTGTGTTTTCATTGCTTTATGGCGCTGGCAAAGAGCTGGGCCAGGCACTGGTTACCGACCCCCGTATTCAGGCAGTTGGTTTCACCGGCTCACGGAGTGGCGGAACGGCTCTGATGAAAGCTGCAAACAACCGCCCGCAGCCGATACCCGTATATGCTGAAATGAGCAGTATTAACCCTGTGGTACTCATGCCAGCCGCTCTGGAAGAAACGCCCGAAACACTGGGGCAAGCGTTTGTAGCGTCACTCAACATGGGCGCAGGGCAGTTTTGCACTAACCCTGGTTTGATCCTCGCTGTGAAGAGTGCGGGGCTGGATCGCTTCAAGGATGCTGCGGCAGCGGAAGTGAGTAAAAGTGCGCCGCAGACCATGCTGACACCGGGTATACATTCAGCCTATAGCGCCGGGCTGACGCAGTTGCGGGAGACTGGCAAGGCTAAAGAGGTCGCCACAAGTAAGCTCGATAGTGATTCACACAGTCCATGCCACAGCACTTTGTTCGCAGCGAGTGCGGCTGACTTTATCAAGGATGAGCGTTTGCACGCCGAAGTGTTTGGCTCCTGCTCGTTGATTATCGAATGCTCGGACATGGCTCAACTTCAAGAGGTACTGGAGCATTTGGAAGGCCAGTTGACAGCCACGGTTCACATGGCCGAGGCCGATTACTCCATGGTTGAGGCGCTGCTGCCGACCCTGGAGCGTAAAGCCGGAAGAATTCTT
The DNA here is from genome assembly GCF_023016045.1 of Marinobacter sp. S6332. Lineage (GTDB taxonomy): Bacteria > Pseudomonadota > Gammaproteobacteria > Pseudomonadales > Oleiphilaceae > Marinobacter. Next base: position 19,599 of record NZ_JALKAP010000015.1, read on the forward strand.
GCAAATGCGTGGCCCACTGGTGTCGAAGTGTGTGAGGCAATGGTTCACGGTGGCCCATGGCCGGCCACTTCTGATAGCCGGAGCACGTCTGTTGGCACCGCGGCTATTCAGCGCTTCCTGCGCCCGGTTTGTTATCAAGGGATACCGCAAGCACTACTACCTGATGCGCTTAGAGATGGAAACCCCTTGGCGGTTTCACGTTTGGTCGATGGCGCTCGGGAGTAAGGCCGTCAATTTGTAAGCAAGGCGCGCCGCGATTCAAAACCAGCGGGCGCTCTATCCACTACATACCAAAAAGAGAATATGACATGGGTATTTCTGAAGGCGCTCCAAAGCAAACCCTATCCAGCACAGCTAAAGCAGGCCTGATGCGCGCATCTACCGCATCGCTACACACGATTCTGTTTAAGCGAGGCCTCCGTAATACGTACATTCAAGGCGTCGGCAAAATAAATAGCGGTTCGGTCAAAATGGTCGGCCAAGCCTTCACTCTGCGCTATATTCCCGCACGGGAAGATATCGACACAGTTGCCGCATTCAGGGATCCAAAGCACCCGCAGCGGGTTGCCGTAGAATCTGTTCCGGAAGGTATGGTGCTGGTATCCGACTGTCGTCAGGATGCCTCCGCCGCAAGCGCAGGAAGCATTTTGCTGAATCGGCTTGAATACCGTAACTGCGCGGGATTTGTATCGGACGCGGGTATTCGTGATTCTAAAGATGCAGCAGCCATGAATATGCCGATCTTTTGCGCCAAGGCCAGCGCACCAACGAACCTGACCAAGCATCACGGGGTTGATATTCAGGTACCCATTGGTTGCGGCGGGGTGGCTGTTTTCCCGGGCGATGTATTGGTAGGTGATGACGACGGAATTATCGTCATTCCGTTGGAACTGGCAGATGAGGTGGCTGAAGAAGCCGTAAAAATGGAGGCGTTTGAAGACTACGTACTTGAGAAAGTCCGTACTGGAACCCCCGTCATCGGGCTATACCCACCCAGCGAAGACGCTCAGGCCGAATACAAGCGCTACATGGAAAGTCGTTAACAAGGCCTGAGTATGTGCTGATCTGAACGGTAGGTCACCTGCATCGGGTGGCCTGCCGCACAGTAAATTCGGACATAAACCATTCTGTTGTTGACGAGTAAACCTATCTGAAGTGGAAGCTGCTGCCATGACGTCGTCTGCTCAATTACCCCGCCAATTTGCGGTTTTGATTCTTGTAATACTAGCTTGTTCATTCGCTGGCAACCATGTTGCCGCCCGTATTGCATTCGATCACGACGCCGGATTGTTGGTAGCCATACTCTTCCGCTCCGGGGTGGCCATGGTGGGCCTTATATTATTGGTAATTTGGCGCCGTGAATCGCTGCGATTCAAACCACAAGCCTGGGGTTGGCAGTTGGTGATGGGGCTGCTTATCGCCATCCAAAGCTTCAGCATCTATTCCGCAGTGGCGCGAATCCCGATTGCGTTGGCGCTTTTGGTTGTTAATCTTGCGCCTATCATGCTTGCATTGCTCACTTGGGCGTTGGGCGGTGCACGCCCATCGCGCACGGCGAGCCTATTGATGCTTTTCATCTTGTTTGGGTTGGCGCTGGCACTGGACTTGCCCTCTCGTTTTTCGGATTCCGGCGAAATCGATATCAAGTTTGTAGAGGGTTTGCTATTTGGTCTCACTGCTGCGGCAGTATTTGCTTGTGCTCTATGGATTACAGATCATCGGCTGGGGAATATGCCGGGGTTGGTGCGCAGTATGCTTACTATTATGGTTGTGTTTGCCTCGACCGCTATCGCAGGCGCTGCCGGGCTGGTTCCAGATGGAATGAGCCTGCCTAGTGCTTCAATGGGTTGGGTTGCATTAAGCAGTTTGGCCATTTTGTATGGAGCGGCTTTCTCAGTATTATTCACTCTCGTGACACGGCTGGACATTGCTCGCAATGCACCGGTAATGAACGTCGAGCCCGTGGCTGGGCTGATATTTGGGTGGCTGATTCTTGATCAGGTTTTAGGTGGGATTCAAGTTGTTGGCAGCTTTATTGTGGTTAGCGGAATCGTTATGCTCGCCTATACCAAAATACCTGACAGGCAGTTGTCACGGCCTCTTCGTGAATCTAAAACCGTCAAGTGTAGAGAAACCTGCATGGCAGACTCCTAGGTTTGAGGCCAATATTCACAGCCACTGAAGTACTGTTATATAGAGTACCGTCACTTTTAGCGTATTTTCATAAGTGCATTCGTGGATTAGAGAATGCGCAATTAAGGCTCATAGCGAATGAGAGTTAAAACTGAAAAGCATTCTTTATCATCGGTTGTGTATGAGAAGATTTTGTCTTCCATTATCGATGGTGAATATCCGGTTAATCAGAAGTTACCGACAGAAGCCGACTTGTGTGAAGCCTATAACGTTTCTCGCCCCATACTGAGGGAGGCGCTCGCACGCTTGCGTGAGGATAATCTGGTTATATCTCGTCGCGGGTCGGGCAGCTTTGTAATTAATCGCCCTGATAGTGCAGTGTTAGAGTTTGCCCGCATCGCCAGCATTGCAGATATACAGCGGTGTTTTGAATTTCGCACCAACGTAGAGTCCAGTGCGGCATCGCTGGCTGCAATTAGAAGAACGGATGAGCAACTGAAACGCATATGGGAAAAGTACGAAGCGATCAACCAGGCAAATAGCAAGCATGATCTGGCAACGAACGAAGACTTCGAACTTCATCTGGCGATTACTGAGGCATCGAGCAATCACTATTACGCTACTGTTCTCAAGTCCCTCCACGAAAGCATCAAGGAAGGCATGAATATTACGCGTGGCCTGTCGTTGCTTGCGCCAGAGAAGCGTTTGAGAATAGTTCAGGACGAGCATCTGGCTATAGTAAATGCCATCGCAGAAAAGGATGAACATAAGGCAGGGGAGAGCATGCGCCAACACTTGGAGAATGCTCGCCGGAGAATGTTTGAAGGAGTTACAGAGTAATAATCCCAGTTATCCTGATATGATCGAATACCTACAATAACAAGATCGAAAAAGAGAAAACGAGATGACCACTCCGTACGACTTCATCATAGAAGGCGGCCGTTACTTCGACGGCACTGGCGCACCATCATCTATTCGTAATCTCGCGGTCAAAGACGGTCGCATTGCGAAAGTTACTGCAGATCCTATTCCTCATGATCAGGCCAACCGTGTAATCGACGCCGCTGGTAAATGGGTCACGCCGGGATTTCTGGATACTCATACCCATTACGATGCCGAGTTATTGGTGAGCCCGAGCCTTTCTGAATCGGTTCGTCATGGTGTGACTACTGTATTGGTGGGTAGTTGCTCTTTAAGCATGATCTGCAGTGATTATGAGGATGCATCAGACATTTTTACCCGCGTTGAAACCGTGCCGAGAGAGCGGGTACTGCCGATTCTGAAGGGACACAAAACCTGGTCGACTCCAAAACAGTGGGTCGAGCACATCAAAAAGGTGCCCCTTGGACCTAATGTTGTCAGTTTTCTAGGCCACAGCGACATGCGGGTTGGGGTGATGGGATTAAGCCGAGCCACAGATTTGTCCATCCAGCCCACCGAAGAAGAATTGCAGACCATGGAGGGTTTGCTGAAAGAGGCGCTTGATGAAGGCTTCCTCGGCCTGTCGACCATGTGCCTGAAGTGGGACAAGGTGGATGGTGATCGCGAATGGTCCAAGAGCTTGCCGAGCACTTACGCCAAGTGGGGTGAGATCGCGCGATTGAATAAGCTTGTGCGCCAGTATGGCCGGGTGCATCAAGGTGCGCCGAATGCCGCTACGCCTTTGCAGATTCTTCAGTATGTTCGCGAGTGCGTTGGGCTATTGCGGCGACCCTTGAAAACGACTTTGATTAGCCAGATGGACTTAAAGGGCAGCGCCGCGTTAACAACCCTTACCAAGCTAACCTCTTTGTTTACCAATGCCTTGCGGGGAGACTTCCGATGGCAGGTTCTGCCTACACCTTTTACTGTATACGCAGACGGTATTGATGTTGTGTTCTTTGAGGAATTTGGGGCAGGTGAAATGGCTCTGGATTTGAAAGATGCAGTTGAACGAAACGATCTCCTGCAAAGTGAGGAATACCGCCGTAATTTCCGCAAATTCTACGGTGAAAAACTGAGCCCTCGGGTTTGGCAGCGGGATTTTGGTGACGCCATGATCATCGACTGTCCCGATGAATCACTAATCGGTAAAAACTTTGAGGAGGTCGCGAAGGCGCGCGGTATCCATGTGGTGGATTTGTTTCTCGATCTGGTAGTGCAGTTCGGCAAAAAAATACGTTGGTACACCACGGTTGGAAACCACCGTAAGCAGGTTCTGAAACGACTAGTAAAAGACCCAACCACACTCATTACTTTCAGCGATGCCGGTGCTCACATCCGCAATATGGCTTTCTACAACTTGCCGCTACGTATGTTGAAGTTGGTTCAGGAATCCATCGACGAGGGCGATGCGGTGATGACTATGGAACAGGCAGTTCATCGTTTGACCGGTGACCAGGCCGATTGGTTTGGTATCGAAGCGGGCAAAATTCGGGAGGGCGATCGCGCCGATATTGTGGTGCTCGATCCATCAGGCTTTAACCAGAACCTTGAAGAGGTTTCTTGGGGAGAAATGGAAAACTTTGATCTGCAAAGACTTGTTAACCGGAATCCGGGTATCGTGAAAACTGTAATGGTCAATGGAAAGCTGGCGGTAGATGAGGAAGAGTTTTTGCCGGAGTTTGGACGCGAGATGGGCTACGGTTCGTTTATTCCCGCACGTTAAAGGCGTGGCTCTGTTCGAGTTTGTTTGCGCCAGACCCGAGGCGAGCATCCTTTCCATGTTTTGAAGGCCCTGCTAAAAGGTGCTAGGTCGGCGTAGCCTAAATTCAGAGCCAGCTGGGCCAAATCCATATCGGTGTTTTTCAAATACTGACAGGCGAGACGTTGGCGGTTTATTCGCAAGCGCTCACCAAAGCTGGTGTTCTCGGATTTTAGGCGGTTTTGCAAGCTCCGCGGATGGCTGCCTAACACCCTAGCGACGGTATCCAGATTGCATTCGCCAGTAGGCAGTAGAGCTGTGATGCTTCGGTCTACTCGGGATCGCAGGCTAGGCACCTTGATCTGTGTTTGGTTCCTCTGCCATTGCTGGCTGATGCGCTGGCGCACATCGTTTGTTGCCAGAACGGGTAAGTTCAGGAGTGAAGTAGGGTACTGCACTCGGTTCTCTAACCCGCCAAATTGCAGGTTTGGGCCTAGGAAAGCCCGATACGCCTCGAAGTTTCCGTTGTCGGCTAGGGCCAGTTCCACCTCTTCGGGCTGCGGTGCCCCCGCGTTCAGCTGCTTTGTGCCGCTTACAAGTAGCGCCAAGCTCAGAGCGATCAGTTGCCGGCAGTCCGTGCGGGCTTCGAACGCGAACGCCATCCGCATCTCCATCGCAGACCCATTAACATCCACATCAATCTGGACGCCATGGGCATGGAAGGCCAAGTTGCGCAACAAAATACGGACGGCATCTGCAATCGTAGATTGCATACACATCAAAGACCCCAGGGCACCCACCGCTTCCAATCCCTGTCGATACCCCAACCGGGCGCCAAATTCCGGTGCACCACAGCGCTCCGCAGCCAAAGCTAGCAATTCCGCGAGACTTGTGTAAGGAATATACAGGTCGGTATCTTTCAAGAGGGCGGGGCTAAGGCCGACCTCGCGCATTAACCGGTAAGGATGCTCGCCGTAGCCACGTACCATTTCGGGAAAGCCCACTAACGCCCCACTGCGTGCAAAATATTGCATGACGCCTGTCCTGAAAATGACTTCGGTTCGTGTATTATCAAATTCTGGTTCGTGTTTGGTCAAGTAATTAAAGTTGATCTGCATTATTCTGGTTATCCTTACGGCCAACCCAGCTTGATGTCCTACTAGCCCCAAGGAGTTTCTATATGGCCAATCAGATTACCTCAGACACACTGGTTATTGGCGGCGGTATCGCTGGCATAGTTACGACGCTGGAACTTCTTCGGGCGGGCAAAACCGTTACGTTGGTAGACCGGGATACACCTGAGCGTCTGGGAGGGCTAGCATTGTGGGCGTTTGGCGGTATGGCTTTGGTTGATACTCCGCTGCAACGCAAAATGGGTATTCCGGATAACCCCGAGCGCGCCTTGAAAGACTGGGTCAGCTTCGGTGAGCTAGATACTGAAGACGAGCACTCCCTCGCTTGGGCCCGTTACTATGTGCAGAATTCTTGCAGTGAGGTGTATGACTGGCTGAAAGCCGAAGGTATAAAGTTTTTGCCTGCGGTGAACTGGGTTGAGCGGGGGCGGTTAGGTGAAGGGAACAGTGTGCCGCGCTATCACATAGTGTTTGGAACCTCCCGGGAGCTTACCCGCACTCTGATTGCGGCCATGCGGGATGCCGGAATAGGCAATCGCCTCACAGTATTGCATCAGCACAGCATTAGTTCATTGGAGAGCCGTGATGGTCGCGTTACCGGTGCCATTGGCACCAATGATAGAACGGGTGAACCGATCCACTTAACGGCCCAGACGGTGGTGGTAGCGACTGGTGGAATCAACGGGAACCATCAACAAACCCGTGCCAACTGGCCAAAAGATCGACCCATGCCAAAAGCCATGTTGAATGGTGCCCATCCTTACGCCGATGGGAAACTCCATCACGAAGTGGTCGACAAATTCGGTGGCAATATCGTTAACGCTGGGGAAATGTGGAACTACGCCGCTGGCTTCCCCCATCCTTATCCGCACTTTAAAGGCCACGGCCTATCAACCATCCCTTGCAAATCTGCCCTGTGGCTCGACCATAAAGGCAGGCGGATTGGCCCGGAGCCACTGGTAACCGGCTTTGATACCCACTGGCTATGCCAGCGTGTTGCCGAGCAGGAGCAGCCATGGACCTGGCACCTGCTGAACTGGCGCATTGCAGCCAAAGAATTTGCCATCTCCGGCGCGGAGCACAACCAGCGTATACGCGACAAACAGTTGGTTCGTTTTGTGTTCGAAACCTTGACCGGCAACCACAATCTGGTCAAACAGATGGCTCGTGAAAGCGATGATTTCCTCGTTGCAGACACGCTCGTTGAGTTAGCAGAGAAAATGAATGCGCTGACCCGCTCCCACGATGTTGACCCAGCCACGTTGCAGGCTACGGCTGATGCGTTCGATGCAAACTTTTCGGCTGGCAGCAAGCTGGAAAACGATGATCAAATCCGCCGCATAATGCATGCCCGCCAATGGGGGCCGGATAAGCTGCGCACCAGCAAGCCTGCGCCGCTGCAAAAGAAAGGCACCGGGCCATTTATCGCTGTGCGCATGCAACTGATTACACGCAAAAGCCTCGGAGGCTTGCGTACCGATCTTATGTCCCGTGCGCTTGGAGCCGACAATAAGCCCATACCCGGGCTTTACTGTGTGGGTGAAGCTGCTGGTTTTGGTGGGGGCGGCTGTAATGGCAAACGATCTCTCGAAGGCACGTTTTTACCGGGTTGCATTATGACCGCCCGGGCAGCAGCAAGGTCCATTTTAGCCAGAGCCTAGTTGAGAGCAGTACAACAATGATCAAGCTTGCATACGCGGTACTAACCGTGACAAGACAAAAATAAGGAGATTTCCCATGAACGGCGCACAAGCCTTGATGAAAACCCTGGTGGATGCTGGTATCGAAGTTTGTTTCAGCAATCCCGGAACCAGCGAAATGCACTTTGTAGCGGCGCTTGATGATGAACCGAAAATGCGCGCCGTGCTGGCGTTGTTTGAAGGGGTGGCAACCGGTGCGGCAGATGGTTACGCCAGAATGGCCGACAAACCTGCCGCCACTCTGCTGCACCTAGGTTGCGGGCTCGGTAATGGTTTGGCAAACCTGCACAATGCTCGCAAAGGCAAGGTGCCGGTGGTAAACATTGTAGGGGACCACGCTGTTGCCCACGTGAAATACGATGCGCAGTTGCAGTCTGATATTGAAACTGTAGCTCGCAATGTGTCACCGGGTTTTGTCCGTACGTCACAAACTACCGCTGAATTGTGTAAAGACGCGGTAGAAGCCATCACAACCGCCCGCGGCCTGCCCGGCCAAGTGGCCACGTTGATCCTGCCCGCCGATGTCTCTTGGGGAGAGGGGGGTAGCCCATGCGCGCTTCCGGCGCAGGTAGCGCCCCCGGCTGCCGATGATGGTGCCGTTCGCGCTGTGGTGGACGCCATTCGCTCCGGCAAAAAGACAGCACTGCTACTTGGGGGCCGGGCTTTGCGAGAGCGGGCATTGATGGCGGCCGCTAAGGTTGCCGCTGCAAACGGTGTGACGCTGCTTGCAGAAACCTTTCCGACTCGTATGGAACGTGGTGAAGGCCTGCCGCCGGTTGAGCGTGTAGCCTATTTGGCGGAACTGGCAGGCGTTCAACTGGCCGACATTGATCACCTTATTTTGGTAGACAGCAAGGCGCCCGTTTCCTTCTTTGCCTACCCTGGCAAAAAGAGCTATCTGGTGCCGGATACTTGCACGGTTCACACCTTGTCCCGTCCAGAACAGGACGCTCTGGCCAGCCTTGAAAAACTGGTCGCGGCATTGGGAGCCGACAAAGCTCAGCCCAAGACTCAAAAACTGCAGCGCCCATCGGCACCTCGTGGTCGCCTCTCAGCACCCAAAGTCTGCAAGGCCGTAGGCCACTACCTGCCAGAGAATGCCATTATTATCGACGAGGCCATTACTTCAGGGCTGATGCTGAATGCCATGACCGCAGGCTCGCCCCGTCATGACATGATTGCCTTGACCGGAGGTGCCATTGGCCAGGGCCTGCCCAACGCAGTCGGCGCGGCTATTGCTTGCCCGGAACGGCCAGTGATTGCACTGATCGGCGATGGCACCGCCATGTACACCATTCAAGCCCTTTGGACCATGGCCCGTGAGCAGTTGAATGTCACCACCATTATATTCAACAACGCTTCTTACTCGGTGCTGAACATAGAGCTGGAGCGAGTGGGTGCAGAAGATGTCGGAGACAAGGCCAAATCTCAGTTGGACCTGAACGGGCCGGTGCTGAACTTTGCCCAGTTGGCGCAGGGCATGGGGGTTCATGGCGTTCGGGTAGACACCGCTGAAGCCTTCAATCACGCACTTGAATATGCGTTGTCACAGCCGGGCCCACACTTGATCGAAGCCATGGTGCCGGAATCCCTCAACGGATTGAAACGCAAAATCCTGCCTTGGGTGCTGCGTTCGTTACCGAGCTTGCCTTTGTCGGTCACCCGTACCCTGAAAAACAAGATCGCGCCCTGACCGGTCAACGGGCAACCTCTGGCCGGTTGCCCTGATGCCAAAAAGATCAGCAAAACAGGAGCCGCCATGTACGACTACATCATCATCGGGGCTGGATCTGCCGGCTGTGTGTTGGCCAACCGACTGTCGGAAGATCCGGGTAACCGGGTTTGCCTGCTAGAGGCTGGTCCCAGTGATCGCACACACTGGATACGCAACTGCAACCCGTTGAATATGTTGATGTTGATGAACAGCCGTACATACAACTGGCGCTATCATACCGAGCCGGATGAATACACCGGCAATCGCCCGTTTTTCTGGCCTCGGGGCCGAGCGTTGGGAGGGTCTAGCTCCATCAATGCCATGATTTACACCCGTGGCCACCCGCAGGATTTCGACCACTGGGCCTCACTGGGCAACCCCGGCTGGGATTACCAGAGTGTGCTGCCCTGGTTCCGTCACTCGGAACGGCAGGAACGCGGTGCTGATGGTTGTCATGGCAATCAAGGCACCATGGATGTTGTGGATACCAACTACCATTTTCCTGTCAGTGAGGCTTTTGTGGATGCCTGCGGTGAAGCTGGCGAAACCATTAGAAAAGACTTCAATGATGGAGAACAGGAAGGTTGTGGTTTTTTTCAGGTAACCCAGACACCTTTAGGTCAACGGGCAAACAGCGCTTACTCATTTTTGGACGAAGCCTTGGTTCGGCCCAATCTTACCGTTCTAACGGGCGTGCATGTCACCCGAATTTGTTTTGATGGTAGGGTTGCCACCGGGGTGGAATTTGCTCGGAACGGGCAGCGGGGTAAGCGTGACATTCTGGCGGCCACTAGAGAAGTTATCCTCAGTGCCGGTGTTATCAATTCACCGCAACTACTGAAGCTCTCTGGTGTGGGCCCGGCCGCTGAGCTGACGGCCCATGGCATTCCATTGGTCCATGATTTGCCGGGCGTTGGTGAAAACTTGCAGGATCATCCCGATGTCATCATTCGCTGCCGGGACAAGACCGGTACCTCGCTGGCGGTCGCTCCGACCCGTAACAGCATGGCTTTTTGCGTGCGGATGCTGAGGCAGAAAAACTTCGTGTTTACGCCCACGGATTGTGGTGGTTTTGTACGCTCGCACCCAGATGAGTCTATCCCAGATCTGCAACTGCAGTTTGCCGCCATCCGGATGCAGCCCCATGGCCGTGGCTTGTTCACATCACTGCGAGCGGGATTCGTGCTTCATATCTGCCATCTCCGCCCAGAGAGTCGCGGCAGTATAAGGCTACGCAGTGCTGATCCGTTTGTGCATCCGGTTATTCATGCCAACTACTTTGGCCGGAAAAAAGAGCTTGATGCTCTGGTGCGGGGTATTCGTCTGGGCCGTGAGATTCTCGCCCAGCCAGCCATGGAACGCTTCCACGGCGGTGAGGAGAGCCCGGGGCCAATGGTTCAGAACGATGACCAATTGCGCCAGTGGATACGAAAAAATGTTGAGACGGTCTATCACACGGCCGGCACTTGCGTCATGGGAGTAGATGCCATGGCTGTGGTGGATGCAGAGTTGCGGGTTCATGGAGTGAAGAGGTTGCGAGTTGTCGATTCGTCTGTGATGCCGACTATTACCGGCAGCAATATTCATGCACCGACTGTGATGATTGCCGAGAAGGGTGCTTACAGTATTTTGAACGCACCGAAACAGGCTCTGAATACCTCTGGGTAAACGAGTAGAGGGTCATTCTGGCAGGCTGCAGGGGCTATCTCCGAACCCAACTTTCGAGCGATGCTTATCGGTACACTTGTGTGTGCAAGAGGTTGGAATGGCGTGTTATATCAAAAAAATGTCTTATTCTATCGATATTGTCTCGGCAGCCTTTGCGAAAATCAACGTTAACATTGGTTAGAAAACAACAACAAGGAAACTCAGGTGGCCATAAAACACTACGACATCATCATTATTGGTGCCGGGCTCTCCGGCATTGGAACGGCATGTCACATTGCACGGGAACACCCTGAAAAATCTCTTGCGATACTGGAGCGCCGTGAAAACGTGGGAGGCACTTGGGATCTGTTTCGTTATCCCGGCATACGCTCGGATTCCGACATGGCCAGCTTCGGGTTTAACTTCAAGCCTTGGTATTCCGAAAACGTATTAGCCCAAGGCGACGATATACGTGAGTATGTGCGCGAAACGGCAGAAGAATTCGGATTGTACGAGAAGATCAAATTTGGCCTGAAGCTCAAGAACTCTAATTGGTCGACCAAAGAACAAAAGTGGATAGTTTCTTCTGTACAGGAAGCAACGGGTGAGGAGGCAGTGCTTAGCTGCAACTTCCTGGTTAACTGTGCCGGATATTACAACTTCGATCAGGGCTATCGCCCAAGCTTCCCCAAGGAAGACGTTTTTAAAGGGGATATTGTTCACCCCCAGAGCTTGCCTAAAGATTTCGATTATAGCGGAAAGAAAGTGGTGGTCATCGGTAGTGGTGCTACTGCAGTAACGCTGGTGCCAGCCATGGCGAAAAAAGCTGCAAAAGTTACCATGCTGCAACGCTCACCTACTTACATTATGTCCCTACCGAACACCGACAAGATGTCGATGGTGTTGAACAAAGTATTACCAAGGGCTTGGGTGTTCAAACTGGCCCGCAGGCGCAACATTCTTTTCCAGCGTGCTCTTTACTTAGCTTGCCAACGTTGGCCTAACACGATGCGAAAGATGTTTTTGTCGCATATGTACAAACATGCGCCAAACATTGATAAACGTCATCTTACACCTGAGTACATGCCGTGGGATCAGCGCCTGTGTGCTGCGCCTGATGGAGACTTTTTTGAAAGCTTGCGCTCGGGGAAGGCGACTATCGTAACCGACCATATCGACCGCTTTGATGAAACCGGCATTGTGTTGAAAACAGGCCAGCATATTGCCGCAGATATTGTTGTGGCTGCGACAGGGTTGGAGGTTCAGTTGATGGGTGGGTCGACACTCAGCATCGACAATGAAGAAGTGAACCTGCCCGGAAAAATGGCGTACAAGGGCATTATGATTCAAGACGTACCCAATTACGGGTGGATTTTTGGCTATACCAACGCGCCCTGGACCCTCAAATGCGATATTGGTGGGCGCTATTTATGTCGACTGCTTGCCCACATGGACAAAGCCGGAATGCGAGTCGCCACAGCAGTAGACACAGGGAATAACGCGACCGATGCCAGTGTGCTGGAAGGGTTTGCACCTGGCTACATCATGCGGGCAATCGACAAAATGCCCCGGCAGGGAAAGGCCGACCCATGGAGGATAACCATGCATTACGGTAAGGATAAAAAAATGCTAGTTAAAGACCCTGTGGATGATGGGAACCTGCTGTTTAAAGCTGCAGCTTCCACACCCTCCCGGGAGTCAGATCTTCAGCAAGCCGCTACGGCCTAATACCAACCTACAATAAAAACGGGAAGGGTATGGATAAGGTGCACAACGGCAAGCCTACGGTCATACTGATTGACGGGATGCGGAGCGATCAGAATACTTTACGGGCTAGGCCTTACTAAGGCGCCAATGCCGCCTTTACAAAACTTGCCAGTGCACCGCCAAGCTTCTCAGCTACCGCACATTCTGGAATCTTATGGCGCTTGGCCAAATATGTCGGGTCGTTGTAACCAAGCCATGCCTGTCCTGATTCGTCCTCCCAAACCAAGGCCTTAAGTGGCAGGTCTATCCCGACAGTTTGTGCGCACTTCATGAATGGGGTTCCGCCCTGTGGATTTCCAAAAATCAGCAACTCGGTAGGTCTAAGAACCGTACCTGCTTTTTCAGCACCTGCTGCATGGTCTATGCGCGCAAACACGTTCAAGCCTTTGCTTTTCACAACGTCTTCGAACTTGTTCATGGTTTCCTGAGCGCTGTAAGGGCTCTTAACCGAAATCAGGCCATCAGCGGCGTGGGCTTGGGTGAATACCATAACCAGAAAGAGTGCGACAGCGTACTTTATTGTCTTCATGACCTACTTCGATGACGATGTTTGTGCCTGTAGTACGACATTCTGTCGTACGTGATTTGAAAATCAGCCTATCACCTGATTTGCCCTCGATATAGGTATAAGGGCAAGTTAAGCGCGACAATAAGGAAGAAGTAAACAATCAGCAGACAACCGAACATCATAATGATGAATGGCTACATGCCTCGTGGAAGAAGTCGCTGACCACCGGCTTGGACTGCGCCAGACGACACTAGCCTTTCTTTTCGCCACTCAGGCTCCGTGTTTTGATGGTTTCTTTATTCTGGATCAGTGTGGCGATTCATTGCCGGGTACTATTCCTCAGAACCTTGGGCGCAACGCTTCGGAAGCGCCTTTGGCATTGGTTTAAAAATTACACCATTGAGTTGTCACTTTGAATGACTGGACCATTGCTGCTTTTGCGCCGCAAACCAAAACGCCCCCCCATGCCGAGTAGCAGCATCAGCGCCCCAATACCGGCTTTAGCGAGATCGCTGGTGCCTGTTTTGGGATTGTAGTTCGTGTCAAGTACAAAGGTCTTCGAGATTTCCGGATAGGACTCTTGCAGTGCTTCCACGAGCTTTGAATCAACTTCACTTGCGGGCTCCAGAAGCCCTTTCTGATCGATTGCACCTTGTACGACAGCGCTTGGATCAAGTCCATCATTGGATTTATGAATGTATGAGAGCTTTCCCGTGCTGGGGTTGAGTATGGGCGTAAAAATGTAGGACGAAAGCTCTCGCTTTCCCTTTCTTGTGAGGCTAATCTTATACGAATTGTTGAAATCCGGAACGCCACCGGTAACTTCTGCGTAGATGAATTCTTGCTCAAGAGTGTCGAGTTGTTTTGTGGTGAGTGCAGTAATCTCTGAACCAACGTTGCGTTTTAGATAGGTCTGATACAAACCCCAACCAGAAATAAGAATACCACCAATGATGGCATAAAAGGATATTTTCATTAGCCAATTTCTAATCATTTTTACTACCCATATAAAATTTTCAGGCTTCCCGTTAAGCTAAAACGGTTGCCCGATGAGAGAGATTTAGGTTGTGAAATCTGAGGTAGCGATGGCGAGCAGTTAGCGCAATACGTAGGCAAATTTCCCTGTAAGATAGCTTCAGCAATCCATGCTTACTTCAAACTAAACAAATTTTAATCATTTTTCCGGTAGCCCGTCAACTCTGAGTTCATATGCTCCGACGCGCGATTGGCAAGCTCGCAAGGAAGGTCTTCGGTATGAGAGGCCTTTATTTACTTTTTATTTTTTAATCTTCAGGTAAAAAAAGTGCGCAAAATAGCATGTTGGTTTTTAATGGCAATATTCTCATTTAATGCGATAAGTGGTTGTGTTGCCACTAGCGCAGTTCGTTCAGCAGGTAAAAAAGTTGAGAATATACGTGACAGAAACGCGGTAGTGAAAAATCGTGGTGACGAGTATATTATAAAATACGTCTCATCTTTAGGAAAAGAAAGTTACCGTAAAGAGATATCGCGATCTGAAAAATATGTTTTGATAGATATAAAGTCAAGCAGGCATGAGATTATTGATGACTTACCTAATTGGTATGATTCAGAAGAAGAGGTGCTCTTGATTAACTCAGCCAGTGGAGATGCAAGATTTATTGAAAGAAAATACTCTCCAGAGAATATTGCTGTGTTTGTCCATCCATCTCGAAATTCGTCGTCATTTGCTTTCTCGATTTATAATCCATCTAATAAAAAGGTTATCATTTATGATGGTTACAGAGTTTACAGTGAACCTTGGGCGCCATGGGTTAGGGCGATAGGTGCTATCCCGGCATTAGCGGTCGATATTTTATTTTTACCTGTGCATCTCGGCATATTAATTTATGCATTGCAAGATTATGGAAAAGATTGATTTGGATGTTGATAAGTCATATGAAATCTATAGGGAATATAATTCATTATTGTACATACTGAACCCAAAAGTATGTCTTGTAGCGCTTGCTATATGCCCCGTACGACGCCCATCACCTTACCCCTTGCGATAACCTGTATCACGAGTAAGTTTTGCTCTACGTGTGGGGCTATTTAGGCGCACTCGACAGAACTCATACGAACAACCGCGTTGATGCGGGGTTCCAAATGTACACAAATGCGCCAGTAAGGTTCGCCGTTGATTCTATGGGTTTGGGCAAAAAAGGGGGGAGCACAGTGGCGCTTGCGCCTCGTGGAATTAACGAGGGGATCTCGATGCGGCACCATAAGCGCCCACCAAGCATCCACTCCATTGAAAGAGCCGCGCGAGGTTTCCATGTTTTCTGCACTGACCAACTTATTTCGACCGATCATGCGTTTGGGGCTTGTTTCTCAGATTGCTCTTGGCATTGTCGCCGGTGTTTTACTGGTGGTTGTATCACCTGATGCTGCTAGCTCGGTGGCGCTGCTTGGTCAGCTGTTTGTGAAGGCATTGAAAGCGGTCGCCCCGGTGTTGGTTTTTGTGTTGGTGGCGGCGGCCATTGCCGGCCACACTCAGGGGCAGCCCACCCACATACGTGGAGTGTTGCTGCTTTACATATTAGGAACACTTGCGGCAGCCGTGGTTGCTGTGGTCGCCAGCTTTCTGGTTCCAACTCAGCTATCGCTCGATTTGACCGGCGTCAGTGGTAATCCGCCGTCGAACATCGGCGAAATCCTTCATAATCTAGTGCTCAGCGCGGTAAGCAATCCGGTTCGAGCACTTATGGAGTCCAATTTTATTGCCATACTTGTCTGGGCGGTTGGTTTCGGGTTTATGCTCCGTACAGCCAGCGATACCACTCAGCAAGGCCTTCAAGACTTGTCTGACGCCATCTCCGGGATTGTTCGTGGCTCTGGTTACGAATCCACTCATTGTTTTCTGGCAGATTCGCAGCAATCCCTATCCGTTGGTGTTTGAGTGCTTGCGGGGCAGTGCGATTACGGCCTTTTTTACGCGCAGTTCTGCAGCTAATATCCCCGTTAATCTGGAGCTGTCGGAGCGCCTGAAACTGGATCCCGACACCTACTCGATTTCTATCCCTCTCGGTGCCACGGTAAACATGGCTGGCGCGGCGATTACCATTTCTGTGATTACCCTCGCTACGGCGCATACGCTTGGAATCCCGGTGGATTTTGGAACGGCGCTCCTACTTTGCGTCGTCTCGGCATTGGCAGCCTGTGGTGTGTCTGGCGTTGCTGGTGGGTCGCTTCTGCTGATCCCCCTGGCAACCAGTTTGTTCGGAATTCCAACGGAAGTAGCCATGCAAGCGGTTGCGATTGGTTTTGTGATTAGCGTGGTCCAAGATTCTATGGAGACAGCGCTGAACTCATCTACTGATGTATTATTTACCGCAGCTGCTTGTCGACGGGCTGACGCCAAGCAGCGTTAAGCTATCTATGGAAAACCAGCGGTCGTTGGACAGAGCTAACTATGTTAGAAGCTCAACTCCAACCCTGCATACCAAGTACGGCCGGCAGCCGGCTCATAATAGCGGTCATTGCTGGCGTTGATTCGAACGTTGGCAAAATGATTTCTGTCCGTCAGGTTGCGAACGCCTGCAAAACCTTTGAGGAGAAGCTTTCTTCCTACGTAAAACGTGTTCCCGCCACGCAGGTTGGCCAACCAGTAGTCCTCAACTTTCACGCTGTTCGCATCATCCGCAAACGTGCTTCCGACATAGCGGGTTTCTAACGTTACAAAGGTGCCACCCAAGCCCTGCCACTGTAGTCGGTTGGACCAGAGTTGTTCTGGCAGTCCCGGCAGCCGGTTTCCACGATAATCGTTGCCGCCTGATGTGTACTCATCAAATGTGTAGTCCGCCAAGGTGAGGGCAGTTTCAAGCCGCCAACTTTGGTTAAGCAGCCAGCCCGCCGTGGCTTCTATGCCTTTTCTCGTTGTGTCTCCGGCATTGCGGTAGAAGGTTCTGTCATCAGGCCCGGGTAGCTGGTAGGGAATTAGCTCATCGCGAACATCTACCCAAAACAATGTGAGGTCGTAATCCATTCCGTAATCAAAGGCACCACGCAGTCCCAGTTCATGATTGAGGGATTTTTGCGGTTGAGTATCAGGGTTTAGCCCGCCTACGCCGGATGGGTTGGCGAATTCCGAGAAGGTTGGGGTCTCAAAGGCGGTACTGATATTGGTAAAAATTTGGTGGTTAGGCAGGTAGCGATAGCTTAACCCTGCAGAACCGCTCCATTCCCTGAAGGTGCGATCCCCACTTTGGTCTCCATCGAAAAGATACTCGTCGGAAACGTCCATCTGAATTCGATCGAATCGACCGCCAATGGATAGAATCAGCTGGTCCGTTAAGTTCAAGTCGCCCTGAGCGAAGGTGCTCAAGGAGGTGGCAGTTTGAAGCTCATCTGCGGTTAATCCCTGCAAATCACCACCGAAACTCATTTGTGTTCGAATGCGGTCGTCCCGTTGTTCCCGGGCTTCCACTCCAGCTACATATCGAAACGGCAAACCTGCAACCTTGAATGACTGGCGATAGTCTGTGCTCGCCCCGAAGTAGTCTCTGTTGTAGTCAATACGGCTGGGACCAGGAAAAGGAAGCTGCTGTTCGAAGTTGCGCCGCAGGTAGTAAACCTTCCCACGCAGTTCCCCAGCGCCAGCTGAAAGATCCTGGTATTGCAGGCCAATTACCTGCTGGTCTACGGTTTGCCCTGTGTCATATTCCTCGGTGAAACGCCCAGCTTGGGTTCTGTCTTCAGCGACCTGTTCTGCGGTAAGGGCGCCCGGATCTTGTGAGCGTGGGTTATCAAGCAAGTTGATGATGGTCGTGATGGAACGATCGCTGTCCATTTGCCAACGTAGCTTTGAATTGAACAGGTATTTTTCGACTTCTGCCTGATCGCGGTAGCCTTCGTAGTTCAAGGCCGAGAGGTTCACATTGTGTGACCAGTTCCCAGCGCTGCCACTGTTGCTGAGGGAAAGTTTGCCGAAGCGGTTGCTTCCACCCGTAGCGCGAACTGAGGTCTGGTCCGGGTTCCTTTGCCCGTCTGTCGTGGCCACGCTGATTACACCGCCTGCAGCATTTCCGTACAAAACCGAAGCAGGGCCTCGAATAACCTCTATGCGCTCAGCGCTGTCCAGATCGATAGCGTCTAACTGTGCCTGCCCGTCAGGCAAGGTGTAGGGAATCCCATCTACTACAATCATTACACCCCGAACGCCAAAAGGTGCGCGGGAACCAAAGCCCCGTATTGCTACTCGCTCTCCCTGAGCATAGTTTTCCTGATTCTGCAGATAAATACCTGGCACCTGACTCAAGGTTTCATCGAGTTTCAACATGGGTTGGCCATTTTTAATGGCTTCAGACCTTATAACCGACATGGATACGGGCGTTTCGTATAGCTCTCGCTCTATTACCGGTGCTGTAACGGTGATGACTGCACCAGATTCGGCATGAGCCGCAAAGGGGATGGCTGTAAGCCCAATCAAGCAGACAATGGCAGAGTTAGTGTTTTTCATTACGCTGGCCTCAAGGAGTCGTTAACCCGTATCGACTGTTGTAGTAGTACCGGGATACATACTTTCAGTGATCACCCTTCGGCCTCAATGGGCCTTTCTGGTCGTAATTCTTCGAAATGAAGCGACCAAAGGAGTACAGCCAAAGTAGGTCTTAGTCCCAAAGTTCTGTTTGTCCTGCCTTCTAAATGATCATTAAACCAGCCCCCTTGGCCGATTTCTCCCATTGCTTTGATAGCACAGCATGAGGTTACACCTGCTAACCAACCGTGCAGGAATTTAAAATGGACTGGGGGATTTATGAACAATAACAATTTGAAAAAGTCAGCCATGGTTTTGGCAATAACGTCTGCTCTGGGCACAAGCATGGGTGCCAGCGCTTCCGTCGATTTGTATAACGAAGATGGTACGTCCTTTTCTGTAGATGGCTACTTCAACGCGTTTTACGTAACCCGTGAGGATGAAGTTCCAGACACACGTGATACCCGAATCAAAATGGGCTTCCTGCCAAATACTATTGGCTTTAACTTCACCAAGGAAATGGGCGACCTGGTGTTGGGTGGTCGATCGTCATTCTGGACAACCATAAACGATAGTCTTGATTCCCCAACCGATACGGCAATTGATGTTCGCCAATTTTACGCGACTGTGGATGGGGCATTTGGCCAGGTGCTGATGGGTAAAGATTTCGGCCTTTTCGCTCGCTCGAATATCTTCATTGATGAAATCTTGATGGGGTTTGGCTCTCCGGGCGCGGCGGGTGGCGTGTCCTTTGGCAATATTCGAGCAGGCTACCCGTACCCAACGCCTTCCGCCCAGATAACCTATCGTTCTCCAGACCTAAGTGGGTTCCAGATTGCCGTAGGTGCTCTGGACCCAGCTGACACGGTAACGGGAGCAGGTGATGAGAACTCTGCACCGCGGATGGAATCAGAGATTACCTATACAGTTGATCTTGATGGTGTTGTGCTAACCGGCTGGCTGAATGGCCGGTATCAGTCCTCAACCAACGGAAACACCACCATTGATAGTTCCGGCGTCGGTTATGGCGTAAAAGGCTCAGTTGCCGGTTTTACACTTGCTGCCTCGGGGTTCGATTCGAAAGGCAATAGCCCGGTACTGGTTGTGAATGAAGCGCTAACGGAAGACCGTTCAGACGGTTATTTGATTCAGACTTCTTACGCTTTTGGTCCAAACAAGATTGTGTTGTCCCATGGAAAAACCGACGCAGAAATCCTGAATCTAAAAACCGAAAGCAACACGTTTGGCTTCTTCCACGATGTGAACAGCAACTTCAAGTTGGTGGCCGAGTACAACATGTACGAGGATAAAAACCGAGCATCTGGCGTGATAAGCACCGACACAGACACAATTGCTATTGGCGCTATTGTTAACTTTTGATTTTATGCGATTGCGGCTGATTAAGCGGGCGGCACAACAGCGTGTGTGCCGCCCGCTTATCAAGGCTGCTAATACCAAAGTACTGGCTTTTGCTCATGCCAAGCCATCGTGTCTTACGGGTTCGTTTTAATGCCTTATTAAACATAAGGTTATAGTGATTGCTTTGAGTCAATCAAAAGCACTGAAGTCGCATTGGCGTGTTATCTGGATACCGTAAAATTTAGAGACAGCTATTCCCAGTGGAACCAACCTCTATGACGTCAGTATCAACCCCGCCTGCAGTACAAGTTGCAAGTTCCGGTATCCGAGCCCCGAGCTTAGCCGCACGGGATCTAGCCAGCCAACTTCTGCACGAACACTTGGGCCATGTGTTGTTCTTTTGCTCTGCGGAGTATGACCTTGCCCAGCTCGGCTTGGCTCTTGAGCGTGAGTTTGCAGGCGTCGGACTATCAGGATGTACGTCAGCAGGTGAGATCACCGCACAGGGATACGACCGTGGCAGCATTACAGCCATCGGTTTCGATCGCCGATATTTCGCGCTTGAGAGTGCATTGATCGGGGAAATGGATCGATTTACCTTGAGGGATGCCCAGAGTGTGATTGATGACCTGCTTTCTGGATGCCGAGACCGGAAGCTTGCCCCGATAAAGGGAAACACCTTTGCATTAACGCTATTGGATGGGCTCTCAAGCCGTGAGGAGTTAGTGCTGGCAGCCTTGAACTCTGTGCTTGGCAGCATTCCCCAATTTGGCGGTTCAGCGGGTGATGATGAACACTTGGCAGACACCTATGTCTTCCACCAGGGGCGCTTTCATGCCGGAGCAGCAACCGTATTGTTGATTAATACGCCTTTGGATTTCCGGGTGTTTACTACCCATCACTTGGTTGAAGGTAGCGAAAAGCTTGTTGTAACCCATGCGAGTTCAGATACCCGCACTGTATACGAACTCAACGCCGAGCCCGCCGCAGAAGCCTACGCCCGTGCGGTTGGCGTAACAGTCGATGCGTTGAGCCGGGAGGTTTTTGCACTACAGCCCCTGGGCGTAAAGATTGGAAGTAATTACTTTGTACGCTCAATCCAACGGGTTAACCCTGATAAAAGCCTGACTTTTTACTGCGCCGTGGAAACGGGAATTGTGATGACGGCCATGGCGCAAGGCTCGCTGCTCGGAGCCGTGCGGGATCAGCTGGAAGACTCCGAGCGGGTTGTCGGTAAACCCTTGGTGACTATCGGATGTGATTGCTTTTTGCGCAGATTGGAGTCAGAGCTGACTGGTCAATCAGAGGCAGTTTCAGGCTTTTTAAGCCGCCATAAAGTGGTTGGATTCAATACTTACGGTGAGCAGTACAACGGAATGCACATCAACCAGACATTTACGGGGGTGGTCATTGGTCAACCCGATCGCTAGTGCCAACGAACACTTGTTTGTAGCTTCAAGCAAGGAAGCCTGTCTGGCGACAGAGGCCCTGCAGCAAAAAGTTGCACATTTAGAGGCCGACAATGAACGTTTGCGAAAAATCAGGGACGCCCTGATCGTTCGGGTTGAATCGGGATCTGTATACAAGCCTGAGCCCTACGCGGCGTTTGAGCACTCTGTTGTGCTGGCGGAACAGGTGCGTGAACGCACCGAAGCCCTGACCCATGCCCGCGAGGAGGCGGAGACTACTCGCCAACGCCTAAGTGATGCTATCGAGAGTATTGCTGATGGCTTTGTGCTTTTTGATCATGACCACCGTTTGATTCAAAGCAACAGCCGTTTTCGAAGTTATTGGCGTCAGGCAGGAGTGGCCATGCCTTCGCCCGGCACCCATATCAATGATGTTCGCGCACTTGCCATGAACTCCGGAATGATCCTCGAGGAACACAGCGAACCAGGCTCTGAGGGTGAAGTGTTTTTACTCAGCAATGAGCGCTGGGTGCAAATGACCGAACGCCCCACCCGTGAGGGCGGTTTGGTTGTGCTTTACTCAGATATTACCGACGTAAAAAACAGCGAAATGGCGCGCCGTTTGAGTGCACTGGAGGAAAGCGAGCGCTGGATTAGGGTTGTGACCGACCATGTGCCGGCGCTGATCGCCTATGTAGGTGCAGACAACAGCATTCAGTTTTGTAATCAGGTTTATGCCGCTTGGTACGGACGCGGTGGCGAATCGCCTTTGGGCAAACGCTTGAGCGATATCCATCATCCGCATTTGTATGAGCGGCTGAAACCGTACATAGAAAGTGTAATGTCTGGAAACAGCGTCACTTTTGAATTTGAAGAGTTCGGCGAGCAAGGCCAGGAACGCTATATGCTTCGCTCATACGTGCCTAATTTTGGCGAGCAGGGTGAGATTGCCGGTTTTTTTGTTCTCATCAGGGATATCAGCGATCGGCGCAAAGCTGCGGAGGCCCTTGAGCGAGCCTATGATGAACTGGAAGCCAGGGTAACAGAACGCACCCTGGCGCTGACAGACGCAAACACCCAATTGCGGCAAGAGATCGCAGAGCGCAATGCAGCAGAAGCGCGTTTGCGGGATGCGAAACTGGAGGCTGAACGTGCCAACCTTTCCAAGACAAAATTCCTGGCGGCCGTGAGCCACGACCTGTTGCAACCGCTGAATGCTGCAAGGTTATTCACCAGCGCATTACAGGCGCACTCCTTCGGTCCAAGAGCCGAAGATCTGGTTCACTCGGTTAGTGCATCCCTGGATGATGTCGAGGGTCTGCTAGGCACCCTGGTCGACATATCCAAGCTGGATGCGGGGGTTATCAAGCCAGATGTGACTGCATTTGATCTGCGGGATCTTCTCATTAATATCGCGCGGGAATTTAGGCAGTTGGCGAATGCAGAAGGACTGCAGTTCGACTTCGTAGGAAGCTCCGCCATAGTTGAGTCGGATTCCCAGTTACTGGCACGGATTCTTCGTAACTTCCTTACTAATGCAATCCGCTACACGGGCGAAGGCCGAGTGTTGCTTGGCTCTCGCAGGGAAGCCGGTTCCGTGGTGTTGCAGGTTTGGGATACAGGCCCGGGCATTCCACAGAATAAGTTGGTTGAGATATTTCAGGAATTTAAGCGTGTGCATCCAATGAATTCCCAGACGGATAAAGGGCTTGGGTTGGGCTTGGCGATAGTCGATAAAATCTCTCGAATAATGAACCACGAGGTCTGTGTGTCTTCGGAGGAAGGTAAGGGCTCTGTTTTCAGTGTTCGTGTACCTTTAGCCACACATAAGCCCAATCCAGCACTCGTTAAGCGGGATGCAATAACCCATATTGGCCAAGAACTGGATGGGTGCAGGTTATGGGTTGTCGATAATGATTCTGCCATTTGCAACGGCATGAAGGTGGTGCTGGAGACGTGGGGTTGCGAGGTTATTACCGCAGTGTCTATGGCAGACTTGGAGCGCCAACTGGATCCATCAGAAGAGCCAGTGGATGTAATACTGGCAGACTATCATTTGGATAACGATGAGAACGGTGTCGATACAGTCGCCGCTATCAATGGGAGTCGGCGCACGCCGGTGCCGGTTGTGATGATCACCGCGAACTACACCAATGAACTGAAGCAGCACATCCGTGAGTTGGGTTATGTGTTGATGAATAAGCCCGTGAAGCCACTCAAGCTTCGCAGCGCTTTGAATCACATACTACGAAGCGGCTGAGCTGTGAGTGCAGCTACTAGCGTTTCAGATAGTGGCTGAAATCGACATCGCCTGCCGAAAGAATGGCCTGCACTCGGTTGTGTACACCCAGCTTTCGCAGAATTGCAGATACGTGGGCTTTAACCGTTGTCTCAGCAATATTGAGGTTGTAGGCAATTTGCTTGTTGGATTCGCCTTTCGCCATACGCTCGAGCACCAGTAATTGGCGCCGCGTGAGGGAGTTCAACATTTCTGCAGAAACCGGGTTGTCATCATTGCGGGTGCGCCGGTTGCTGTTGCTTTCTTTGCCAGTGCGAATGATATCTGATGGTAAATAAACATTACCGTTGAGAATCTGCTGAATCGCTTTAGTCATCTCCTGCCGCGGCGAAGACTTGGTAATAAAGCCCACAGCACCATAAGTGATGGCCTGCAAAACCACCTGCTTATCTTCCTCTGCCGAGACAATAACCACTGGAATGGTTGGTGCTTCGTTTCGTAAAGTCATTAACCCGTTCAGCCCGTTCATGCCTGGCATATTCAAATCCAGAAGAATCAGGTCAAGATCATCGTTTTCGCGAGTCAGGGAAAGGGCGCTGTCCAGATCATCGGTTTGCAGAACCTCGCTACCTTCAACGCCAGACACAATAACGCTGCTTATAGCCTCGCGGAAAAGAGGGTGGTCGTCAGCGATTAGAATTTTATAAGTCGGCTCCATTAAAGTGCCTGCCCGTTGGTCGTCAGTGGCGGAAGTAGTTTTCGAATTATGATAACTGGTTTCGTCTGCAAATGCGGTGCTGGCTTGGTTAAGCATGGCGAGGCCCCTGATTTTTGTTGTAGTTGTGCCATTACACGCCACTGTCGCTAGGAGTTGAATGCGACCATTGCATCAAAAATTAGAGACTAAAGTACTATTTTTGACTTTTGTCAGAGATGAATCTTCAGAACTCCGGTGGGACAGGGGTAATTACCTGAACAGGGAGATCAGAATTCTCCCAGGAATCTATGCCGTCTTTAAACCAGTACAGGTTGGTGAAACCAGCCAGGTGCAAGCGCCGGGTTGCGTTCCAGGAGAGCCAGCAGTCGGATTTACACATCACTACAACAGGATGGTCCAGGTTGTTGGTTGTAAGTTTGAGTGCATTTTCAACAAGGTAGTTCTGCCAGAGCTGGCTTAGCTCGCCGCGCCCGGTATTCGGCAGCCAGAAGGCACCAGGCACGGATGTATGAGGTTTTGTCTCGATGAATAGCCCGGCTCTGTATTCGGAGTTGATAACATCAATCACTACTGGGTGCGGGCTTGATTTTAGTAGCGCTTGAAGCTCTTTCGTATTGATTGTTTCGGCGCCGAGCGCAGTGTCCGGCGTGGGGCTTCGGTAACGGTCTATCCGGTAGCCATCCGAAGAAAAAAGAGAGGTGGATGCCAGCACAGGCAGGGCAAAAACAAGCATGAGTAAACACAGAGCTTTCATCTTGGTGTTCCAGTAGCTTCACGAAGTGTATGTGCCAAATTACGTGAGCCTCAAAAGAGGGTAAATATTCGAAAAGTCGTAAATGAACCGTACTAAGTAGACAGTACTAAAGAACCATTTAGCCTGAGCGGGGGCGGGGTAGGATAAAGGCATCTTTTCTTAAGCCGGGTCTGAATTAGGCCGGGCGTTTAGAGGTAATGCCCCATGAAAGTTGTACTTGTGGATGGTCAACGGTTGGTAAGGGATGCCACAGCCTGCCTGCTCAGGAGTACAATGCCGGGCATTATCGTTATAACTGCCGAAAATGGAGCGCAAGCAATCAATGAGTACGCTGATCATGCGCCAGATATTCTTATTACGGAGATGTTGCTTCCCGATTATTCCGGTCTGGAGCTGTGCAGGCGCATCCACCAAAGATGGCGCAGGGCCAATGTTCTGTTTTTGTCCTCCATGGAAGACGCCGGCCTTGTTAAGCAAGCTCTTGGGCTCGGGGCCCAGGGTTATATATCGAAGAACTGTAGCTCTATTGAACTGACCAAAGCCATAGAGAAGTCCGCGGGCGGGGAAGTGTACCTTGAGCACGACTTGGCTACCCAGATGGCTATGGTGCAGTCGGGTCGTAATTGTCTTAAAAACACTGCTGGCAACAAGCTAACAGAGATGACGCAGCGCGAACTGGAGGTACTGATTCTTACCGCACGCGGAGTCCCCAATAAAACCATTGCCGAGCGCTTGAATATAAGTGTGAAGACCGTTGCCAACCACCTGTCAGTCCTCAAAAACAAGCTGGAAATTTCATCCTCGCTTGGCCTGTTACATTTTGCTGTGGATTCCGGACTGGTCCAGCTTGGAACTGCGAGGAGTGAAAGCCCTGCCTGCTTTAGCTGAATCCTGCAGGGCATCCTTTCCCTTTACCCTTAAAGCACAATCAAACTCACCAATCTACCGGGCAGCCTGTGCACTCGTCCATAAAGGTGCCTACAAACGTTGCGTAGTGGATGCGGGTGCTTCGTAAATCGGCGCCTGCAAGATTGGCACTTCCGAATTTTGCTTCTTGCAGGTTGGCT
The DNA here is from genome assembly GCF_023016045.1 of Marinobacter sp. S6332. GTDB lineage: Bacteria > Pseudomonadota > Gammaproteobacteria > Pseudomonadales > Oleiphilaceae > Marinobacter. The sequence continues at coordinate 45,864 of NZ_JALKAP010000015.1, forward strand.
CCAAACAGGTTGGCATCAGCCAGATCGACTTTTGGTAGCCAGGCTATCTCAAGGCTTGCAAAGGTCAGGTCGGTTTCTATAAGCGTTGCGCCAGAGAACCTTGCAAAATCGAAGTTTGCGCCAGCCATGTTGGTGCCAGTAAAATCCGCGCCCTGAGCGAACAGGTATTGCCCGGTAGCGCCCTGAAGTTCCGCCTCGCGAATGCTCGCTCCGCGCACATCGGCTCTATACAAGTTGACGCGATAGGCAGTTACCTTGTCCAACTTGGCCCCTTTGAGATTGGCGCCCCTCAAACTGGTATGATTTAGAATAGCTCCGGTCAGATCGGCGCCGCTGAAGTCCACAGACTTCAAGTCCAGGTTTGACATGTCTGCACCCCGAAGGTCAGCACCAGAACACACAGAGTGTTGCTCCAGTATGCAGCCATTAAATTCTGGTGGGCGCACGTCCGCCAGATAGTCCTCTGCTAAAGCAGGCGTAGTCAAGGTGAGTAGAGCCAGCTTTATTATTGTCTTCATGGTGTACTCCCGAACAAGTCGGGAGCCGCCCTGTATCGGCGGCTCCTTTCGTTGATGGACTAGGTTAATGGATCACTTGGCCGCTGTTGCCCAAGAGGGAATTTTGAATACCCAGAAAGACCCACCTTGAGAAATCGGCTTGGTCAGTTCAGCCATATCGCCACCCCAGAGAGGCACTGCCCCGCCATAGCCCGAGGTAACACCCACGTATTGTTCGCCGTCCATTTCCCAGGTGATGGGTGGGGAAATAATTCCCGAGCCTGTCTGGAACTTCCAAAGCTCTTCGCCAGTATCTGCGTCAAATGCCTTGAAGTAGCCATCGCCTGTACCGGTGAATACCAAGCCACCTTTAGTGGCCAGCACGCCAGCCCATAGAGGCATGGGCTCTTTATGCTCCCACTTCACCTTGCCACTAAGTGGGTCCATCGCCCGCAGTATGCCAACGTGGTCGTCGTACATGCGCTTGATACGGAAGCCCTGACCAAGATAAGCCGCACCTTTTTTGTAGGTGACTTCTTCTGTCCAGTAGTCTTCTTTCCAGTGGTTAGCTGGGATGTAGAACAACCCGGTATCCTGACTGTAAGCCATGGGGTTCCAGTTTTTACCACCAAGGAAAGGCGGTGAGACTTCGATGGACTCGCCACGGGTTTTTCCCTCGGGAACCGGTGGTGGACGCTGGCCTTTGCCTTCCACGGGGCGGCCGTCGGAACCAATGCTGGTGGCCCAGGTGATATTATCCACGAACGGGAAGGCATTCTGGAACTCACCATTGGTGCGATCAACCAGATAGAAATAGCCGTTTCTATCAGCGTGAGCGGTCGCTTTTACGTTTTTGCCGTCTTTGGTGTATTCAAAAAGAACCAACTCGTTGTTGCCGGAGAAATCCCAAGCATCGTTTGGCGTGTGCTGATAGAACCATTTCACCTCACCGGTTGTGGGGTCCACCGCTACCTGTCCAGAGGTATATAGGTTGTCGTAGTCTGCCGGATCACCACCGGGAGCTGTGCGCTTCCAGGTATTCCAGGGGGCAGGATTGCCGGCGCCAACAATGATGGTGTTGGTTTCAACATCAAAGCTTGCGCTTTGCCACGGGGCTCCACCACCTTGGCTCCAGGCTTCAACTTTTCCGGTCTCTGTATTGGGGTCATCTGGCCAGCTAGGGGCACTTGGGTCGCCAGAGGGTGTGCTCTTCTCACCATTTAAACGGCCGTAATGCCCTTCAACAAACGGGCGCATCCAGATTTCTTTACCTGTCTCGGGATCCCGAGCGTAAAGCTTGCCGACAACGCCAAATTCATCACCCGATGAACCGTGGATAAGCATAACCTTGCCGGTTTTCTGATCCTTGATCAGTGTTGGAGCGCCGGTCATGGTGTAACCCGCTTCGTGATCACCAAATTTTACGCGCCATGCGACTTTTCCGGTTTTTTTGTTGAGAGCAACTATGCCCGCATCGAGGGTGCCAAAGAAAACCTTGTCGCCGAAAATCGCTGCACCCCGGTTTACCACATCACAGCAGGGGCGAATGCCTTCCGGCAAACGATGGCTGTATTCCCAAAGCCGCTTACCACTTTTTGCATCCAGAGCGTACAAACGTGAATAGGAACCGGTCACATAGATAATGCCATCGTGTACCAGCGCCTGAGATTCCTGACCTCGCTGCTTTTCATCCCCGAACGAAAACGACCAGGCCGGAACCATTCGCTCAACGTTGTCTTTGTTGATCATGGTCATTGGGCTGTAGCGTTGGGCTTTGGGGCCAATTCCGTACCCGAGAACGTCCTGAGTGGTTTCAGCATCGTTAACGATGTCATTCCATGTAACGCCCGCAGCATGTGCCTGAGTTGCTAATCCAGCTGCGCCGATGGTTAGCGCCAGACTGATACTGCGCATCAGCGGGCGCTTGGTAAACATTGTTTTCATGACTTTCCCCTTAATTGTTGTTGTGACAAACGCATTCGTTTTGTGCGTTGACGCCTTGAGTATTGGCATGGAGTGCACCACCAGGCGACGGAGAAAACCACGAGGTGATCGGGATTCAGGCCAGTACAACCCGGGAAATATTCCTGACAGATGCGCAACACGCTGATTGTTCGGATTTTCCGTTTCTCGGGGCAGAGGCTCGTGCTTTGGCCTCTGGTCGAAGGGTCTACTACCAAAGATCTAAGGCGCAGCAGCCAAAGTGGAGTACACCGGCAAGTAAGGCATTTCTTAGACTTGGAGACAGCCCGATACGCCGCACGGCTACTTGGGAAAATAATGGCAGACAAAACAAAAAGAGGTATGAGGTTATGTCGTACTCCAAGTCGATTCAAAAGATTCTTTGTGCTGGGGCCTTAGTATGGGCTGCAGCCGCCAGCGGGCACGGTAACGTGACGCCACAGCCAGTTGATACCGGTGACCTGCCGGACCTGGGCCGTGAAGCTCTGAACGAAAACCCGTTTCGCGACGGAAATGAGCTAAGCAAATTGAATTCAGAAGCCGTTGAAGTCGGTATGAGTGCTTATGCCGGAAATTGCGCCGGTTGCCACGGAATTGAGGCCCAATCCGGTGGTTTAACGCCGGATTTACGTGAGCTTACAGAATGGGACGATGAGTACTTTATCGGGCGGGTAATGAATGGAACTGACCGGGGTATGCCTTCCTTTAAAAGCAATCTCGGGCAAACAGCCATCTGGTCAATACGAACCTATGTGGAATCGGTATCCGGGCAGTAACAGCTTTCGCATAAATACTCGAAATCCTGACCAGGAGGTGAGGTATGAGGCGATATTGGCTATGTGCATTTACTCTGTTTGCGAGCGCTTCATGGGCGGATCTTCCGTCTGACCCGCTGGGCTCGCCTTTATGGGCCTACAACATTGAGCGCTATCTGGGGCAAGATGTAACGGTAGTAGTGGACGAGCGGGTCGGCTTGTCGGTTCCTGACTTTGCTGAGGACAGTACTCAGGTTCCATTGGCCGTTAACTTGCGTGAATTTCCACACAAGGTGAATAAGGTGGTGACATGGGTGGATATGAATCCCGTTCCCCACCTGTTCACGGCTAATAGCACTGACGGGCAGCTCGAACTGGTGTCCCTTAACTTTCGAGTGCAGCAGGCCAGCAGTGTTCGAGCAGCTGTGCTAGATGAACGCGGTGTTTGGCACATTGATAGCGGCTATGTCGATGCAGCTGGCGGCGGGTGTACTGCACCCCGGGAGGTCTTAAGCAACTCGGACTGGGAGAGTGAGTTCGGCACCCTGAAAACCGGCTTATTTTCTGATCGTGGTAATACGCGCATCAAGGCCAGTTTGTTGCACCCCATGGACTCCGGAATGGTTGGGAATATACCGGCCTTTTTTGTAGGTGATGTTGAAGTTCGGAATGAGGCCTCGGATAACCTGCTGCTGACAATGACTCTGGCCGAGTCCGCCGCTGAGAACCCGATGTTTGTTTTTGAATTCGAAGGCGGCGTCCCTCATCTATCTATCCACATGAAAGACAACAATGGCTACCAATTTGAATCTGCCATTGGGGAGGCTGCGAAATGAGCAGGCTCCGTTCCTTCCAAGGAAATATCGCATGGCTGGTTGCCGCGATGCTTTGGGTTTTTGCTTATTCGTCGGGCGCCGGTGCAAGCACCAAGTCTTATGACCTAGAAGCGACTCTGGTTGCGGACGGTGTTTGGGTGGTTGCCGGAACTACAGACAACTTCTCGAAAACCAATGGCGGCAACATTCTCAATACCGGCTTTATTGAAACAGGTGAGGGCGTTGTTGTGATTGATACGGGGCCTTCCCGCAGGTACGGCGAAGAATTTCGTGCGCTGATTGAGAGTCACACCAGTGAGCCAATCGTGAAAGTGCTAATCACCCATCATCACCCCGACCACGCCTTTGGAAGTCAGGCTTTTGAACCGGACACACTCTACATGCTTGATGAATCGGCCAGACTGCTTGAGCAGGATGGTGAAGCTTTTTCAGACAACATGTATCGCATGATCGGCGACTGGATGCGTGGCACCGAGGTAACTGTTCCTATGAACAGGGTGCAGCCAGGCTTGCTCAGTCTGGGGACTCGGCAGCTACGTTTGATCTCCATGCAGGGGCATACCGGTGCGGATTTGGTTGTGCTGGATGAAACCTCCGGGGTGTTGTTTGCTTCAGACATGGTGTTTTTCAACAGGGCATTAACCACACCTCAAACACCTGGGTTAGCCCTATGGCGCTCCGAAATTCGCCAGCTTGCGCAGCTGCCGTTCTCCGTTGTGGTGCCAGGTCACGGGCCGGTTATTCGAGATGACCGGGCATTTCTACAAATGATCGATTACTTGACCTGGCTGGATGATGTTCTGGTTGGATCTGCTGCGCGGGGATTGAGCGCTTCAGAGGTGATTGAAAGCGCAATTCCTGAACGTTTTGAAGAAGTGGAAGGGGCGAGATACGAACTGGTTCGTACCGTTAGCCATCTGTATTCAGATTACGAAAAGCATGCTCTGAGAAGACACTAGTACTAAGGGAGGAGTTATTCGCCTCGAACGACTCATTTTGTTAGCCCTTCTGTGAACTTAGATTAGATACGTAAGCGCAAAAACAGCGTTGTTCAGCAAAAACACAACAAGAGGTTCATACCATGATCTACGCACAACCAGGACAAGAAGGCTCCGTTGTTTCTTTTAAATCACGCTACGGAAATTATATTGGCGGTGAGTGGGTTGCCCCGGTTAAAGGGCAGTATTTTGAAAACACTACGCCGGTAACTGGTGAGGTGATCTGTGAGGTTCCTCGGTCGACTGCCGAAGATATTGATCTGGCACTTGATGCAGCCCATAAGGCTGCACCGGCTTGGGGTAAAACCTCTGCAGCAGAGCGTTCTAACATTCTACTGAAAATTGCAGATCGCATTGAAGCCAATCTCGAAAAACTGGCAGTTGCAGAAACCTGGGATAACGGCAAAGCCGTTCGCGAAACCCTAAATGCGGATATTCCGCTGGCGGCTGACCACTTCCGCTATTTTGCAGGCTGCATCCGGGCTCAAGAAGGGCACATGGGTGAAATAGACCAAAATACCGTGGCCTATCATTTTCATGAGCCTTTGGGCGTTGTGGGCCAGATAATTCCCTGGAACTTCCCGATTTTGATGGCAGCCTGGAAGTTAGGGCCTTGTCTGGCTGCAGGTAACTGCACCGTACTCAAGCCAGCAGAGCAAACGCCAGTGAGCATTCTGGTGCTGATGGAAGTCATTGGTGATCTGTTGCCACCGGGTGTGCTGAACATCGTCAATGGCTACGGTATTGAGGCCGGGCAAGCTCTGGCTACCAGCACCCGAATTGCCAAGATAGCGTTCACCGGATCAACTCCGGTTGGCTCCCACATTCTGAAGTGCGCTGCCGAGAACATCATCCCCTCAACGGTTGAGCTTGGTGGCAAGTCTCCCAACATCTACTTCTCGGATGTAATGAATGCGGAGCCTGAGTTTGTCGATAAGTGTGTTGAAGGTCTGGTTCTGGCTTTCTTCAATCAGGGTGAAATCTGCACTTGTCCATCGCGTGCTTTGGTTCAGGAAGACATGTATGAAGAATTCATGCAGAAGGTTGTGGAGCGCACCAAAGCGATCAAGCGCGGTAATCCTCTGGATACTGACGTTCAGGTTGGTGCGCAAGCCAGTAAAGAGCAGTTCGACAAAATCATGTCTTACCTTGAGATAGGTAAGCAGGAGGGTGCTGTTGTTCTCACAGGCGGTGATCGTGAGAACATGGAAGGCGAGTTCAATAACGGATTCTACATTCAGCCCACCCTTTTCAAGGGTGATAACAGCATGCGGGTGTTCCAGGAAGAAATCTTTGGCCCGGTTGTCGGTGTTACAACCTTCAAAACCGAAGAGGAAGCTCTTGCGATTGCCAACGATACAGAGTTTGGTCTGGGTGCCGGCGTTTGGACACGAGACACTAACCGAGCCTACCGTATGGGCCGCAGCATTCAAGCCGGCCGGGTGTGGATGAACTGCTACCACGCTTACCCTGCCCATGCTGCTTTTGGTGGCTACAAGAAATCCGGCATTGGCCGAGAAACCCACAAACTGGCTCTGGATCACTACCAGCAAACCAAGTGCATGCTGACAAGTTACGACGTCAATCCGTTGGGCTTTTTCTGACATATAGCTAAACGAGTCGCCCCTTGTTGCCACGAGGGGCGACTGCAATCCCTCCGCGGTTTTCTCTGAAGCTGTTCACTGTTGTGTTCTGCACTTTTGGCCCTTTATAGGGCCCTTTTTTATTTTTCTCAGCCGGTAAAGTTACAGCGTGCAAGAGGCTCACTCAAAGCCCATGAAGCCATAGGCAAACTGGGTTAAACTCTCGCTCACTTCAATAAAAAAAACATAATGTTGAGCGAACCCTATGAGTCACGACATATCTGTTTTGAGAAAATTCGTTTCGCCTGAAATTGTGTTCGGCGCAGGGGCGCGTAAGTCTGTTGCGAACTTTGCAAGCAATCTTGGGGCAAAGCACGTATTTCTTGTTTCAGATACCGGTGTTGCGGGTGCAGGTTGGGTGGGTGAAATTGTCACTTTACTAACCGATGCAGGCTTGCGAACAAAGGTGTTTACTGGGGTGTCTGCCAACCCTCGGGTAGACGAGGTGATGGCCGGTGCCGAGCTTTATAAATCTTCCGACTGTGATGTTATCGTTGCCATCGGCGGCGGCAGTCCAATGGATTGCGCCAAAGGAATCGGGATTATTGTCAGCAACGGTGGGCATATTCTCGATTTTGAGGGCGTAGACACTATTTCTAACCCGCCTCCGCCGCTAATCCTTATTCCGACGACTGCAGGCACATCAGCTGATGTATCTCAGTTTGCCATCATTTCTGACCCTAACCGCCGCTTCAAATTCTCGATAATCAGTAAAGCCGTGGTGCCGGATGTTTCTTTGATCGACCCGGAAGTCACTGAAACCATGAACGGGTACCTGACAGCCTGCACAGGTGTGGATGCACTGGTTCACGCGATTGAAGCATTTGTTTCGACGGGAAGCGGCCCTTTAACAGACTCCCATGCACTGGAAGCTATTCGGTTGATCAACCGCAACCTTGAGCCCTTGGTCGAGAACACAGCAGATCCGTTCCTACGTGAGCAGATTATGCTGGCATCTATGCAAGCAGGGCTGGCGTTTTCCAACGCAATACTCGGCGCTGTTCACGCCATGTCTCACAGTCTGGGTGGCTTTCTTGATTTGCCCCACGGCCTTTGCAATGCGTTGCTGCTTGAACACGTGGTGGCTTACAACTATCGATCTGCGGAAGACAGATTCAAGCGTGTCGCCGAGGCTATGGATATTGATACCCGAGGAATGGGCAAGCCGGAAATCCAGAAACACCTGATGAATCGCATTATCCAGCTCAAACGCAAAGTTGGCCTACATGAAAGTCTGGCTGATTTCGGTGTTAGCGTATCTGATATACCTTACCTATCCGGGTTTGCTCTTCAGGACCCTTGCATACTAACCAACCCCCGCAAGTCATCGTTGAGAGACGTTCAGGTTGTATATGAAGAAGCCCTCTGACGAGCAAGCTCAAGCTGGCGGATACGGCATTGGGGAGTTGCTGGGGTTTGGCAGCCAATCCGTCAGAAAGAACTATTACCCGGCGCTTCAGGATCGCATTGAAGAGCTTGAGCAAGAGCGAAACCGGTATAAGTGGTTATTTGAAAACGCCTTGCATGGTGTGTTTCAGGGCAACTTGAGAGCAGGGTTTCTGGCCTGTAATCCAGCTATGGCAAAGATTTGTGGCTACGAAAACCCGGAGGATCTTCAGCAGCGCGTAATTCGCCTTAGGGAACAGCTTTTCTGCAGCGCCAGCGAGTTCGACTCCCTCCGTCAGGAGTTGCTTGACCATGGCAGCCTGAGTGCGCGCGAGACCCGCCTTAGGCGAGCGGATTCAACCCCCGTGCATGTGGCAATTACATTACTTCGGCGGCCTGACTTAGGACCAGAAGTGGTTGAAGCCTTTGTTGCCGATATCAGTGAGCGAGTACAGTCCCGCGAAAAACTGGTGCAGTTGAATGCAGACCTTGAGCGCAGAGTGGATGAGCGCACAGCAGCCCTGCAACAGGCCAACGCGGGATTGCACTATCAAATTGAAGAACGAGAGAAAGCAGAGCGCGGACTGGTGATTGCAGTAAAGGCTGCCCAGGATGCGAACCGCAGCAAAGACAAGTATCTGGCCGCAGCTAGCCATGATTTGCTGCAGCCGCTGAATGCTGCCCGCCTTATGATCTCAGCGCTACAGGAAAGCCAGTTGCCAGCTGAAGAAAGCCGAATGGTTCAGCAGGTTCACCGCGCCCTCGAAGGCGCAGAGGATTTGCTGGCAGACCTGCTGGATATATCGAAGCTTGATCAGCAAGCTATGGTGCCAGATTGGGTTATGACCGACGTTGCGGCTTTGGTTGAAGGACTAGGGGAGGAATTCGAAGCAATTGCAGCCAATGCCGGGTTAGATTTTCGCATTCGTACAATACCAGCCATGGTGAAAACCGATCAGAGAATGCTAACCAGAGTGTTAAGAAATCTGCTCAGCAATGCCTTTCGGTATACGCCGAGAGGTCGGATTTTGCTTGCACTGAGATCAAGGCCCAACGCCCTTCGGATTGAGGTGTGGGATACCGGAGTGGGCATCGAGGAAAGCAAGCTGGAAGAGATTTTTACTGAATTTCACCAGCTTATACCACAGGGTACCGGTGGCCGGCAGGGCGCAGGGCTTGGGCTGGCCATAGTGGATCGAATGGTTCGAGTGCTTGAATGCGAAATGGATGTGGTTTCCCGCTCAGGGCAAGGTTCTCGATTTGCGGTGACGCTTCCGATGGAAGGGAATCGAGAGCCACAAGTGTCGAAACCGACTATTAATACGGCCCAAATCTTTGCCAAAGGGTTCTCTGGTGCAAAAATTCTGGTTATCGATAATGATCTTTCGGTTATGGAAAGCATGAAGCTGTTACTTAAGCGTTGGGGTTGCTCGGTTGTTACAGCTCCGAGTAGCGACGCTGCTATTGCATATTTGGAGACCACAAACGAGAATCCGGTAGCCATTCTGGCTGATTATCATCTTGATCATGAGCAACTTGGCTCTGATGCAATTCACGCCATCCGCAACATGTTGGGGCAGAAAATACCCGCAGCTTTAATCACCGCCGACCACAGCGCAGAAACGCGACAACTGATGCGGCTTCAGGAACTGCCCATTCTCAATAAGCCGGTGAAACCCAATCGTTTGCGTGCACTGTTGTCGAGCTTGTTAGCATCTGGTTAGCACACAGCATAAGGACTTTTGAACGAATGAATTTACATGTACTGGCTGCCATTTTTGCAGCTGTTTTCATGGGCACTATCGGTGCAATTTCTATCTACGCCGATGTTAGTGCTGAAACAGTAACCTTTTATCGCCTTTTCATAGGGGCGGTTTTAATGGGCGGCTTCCTTCTCGCGACAGGCCAAAAGGCAAAAATATTTGTCTGGCCCGGAGTAAAGGTTTTGGTGACCGGCGCATTCTTAGCTGGATTCGTAGTTTTTTATATCGTCGCCATGAACTATACCAGCATGGCGAACGCTGTAATGTTGCTGTATTTGGCGCCTGTAACCGCCTCTATTGTTGCCCACTTTTTTATGGGGGAGCGACTGTCAGGAAGCAGCGCGGCCCTCATAGGCGCAGCCTTATTTGGTTTCGCCATGATGATGGAGTTCAACTTTAATCTTTCAGGGCGCGGGGAGGAGGTTGTCGGCCTCTTTTACGCGCTGTGTGCAATGCTTTGCTACGCAGCATTCATACTGACGAACCGTTTAATTCATGAGCGGGTACATGTATTGACTCGTAGTGGTTTTCAAATGTTAGTGGGCGCCCTATGTATGCTGCCTTTCATGCTGCAACAAAATGACAGTATTGCTGGGGCCCAGTGGGGCTGGCTGGTTACCGCAGGCATTGTTCCCGGGTTTCTCGCCATAATGCTTGCAGTAGTTGCGTTGAAGGCTCTTCCGGCAGCCACCTATGGCACTCTGGCTTATTTGGAGCCCATTACGGTTGTTGCATTGGGATGGGTTCTGTTTGGTCAAAGTTTGAACGTCATGCAACTGTCTGGCTGTGCGTTAATTATCGTGTCTGGTGCAGTTCAGGCCGTGTTGTCTCAGCGGGCATCACGTTGGTCTGCTCGGCTGGCTGCTGAAGCAGGCTAAGGCCTGAAGCAATTCTCTGGGACTGGCAAAGCGTGAGTTTTGTTCCCACTTTGCCTGAAAACGTTCTGACTGCAGTGCAGCATCGATGGCCATAGAGAAGTCCAGCTCGTATGGCTGCCCTCGAAAGGCAAGCAGCGGGTTTGGGTCTTCTCGCAATAAGCGACTATCCATTCCGGTAAAACGGTTCGATCTTGGTTTGCATGCCAATGCAGTTCTCGCATCTCTGGATTGCGTTTTAGATCGCGAATGGGATTGAGCGAGCCAGTAAGGGGAGAGTATTGATGGTGATTGGTCCAAGCTTGATGATCCAAATTTGCGTTCACTGTAACCACGTTCACTGGTCGTTTCAGCCTGCGGCCCACCAAAACGGCTAGGGTGCCGCCCCCGCTGTAGCCGATAAGCCAAAGTTCTTTGTGGCTTTCTGACACCTGCTCGACTACCTTCAGCAAGCTATTCACTACATCCGGGTGGTATCGGTCATGTGTCCACCAAGTCCCCTGACACCGCGCATCCGTCACTTGGTAGTAACAGGGGCGGCCGATATACATAGAGTTGGGCTCCGCCTGCAACATGCTTTTAAGCACAATTGAGTGCTCAGATGTGGGATTTCTAGCCACTTCTCTGGATGTTCGCCACGGTCGCCCGTCGCCGCCTATATAAAGGTATAGGGGAGTTTTGAAACTTTCTTGAATTAATAACGTAGACTTAAATACGCGGTGCTCAAAATGATCGGAGTGAATGCTAAGGCCGGTAATTTTTTCCTCACGCAGCAAGCGCTCGTAAGTGAAGGACGTGCAGCCAACAAGCATGGAGCACAAGCAGGTTATAGTGAGGAAGTGTCGTAAATGCATTTGGTGACTATACTAAAAACGAGCCAAATAAATGCCAGTTAGTTGAACCGGCAATGTGAAAGTGGGAAAAAGCTTCACGACACCACTATCAGCATTCCAACTCAGTGTATATGCACTGTGTTGGGGCCAAGTTAGGGATAACGGAGACTAGAATGCCTATCAACAAAAAAATGCCTGTCACAGCAATGGTTGCAAGTATCACTAGCGCCATACTCCTCAGCTCTTGTGCACATGTGGATCAAACTGTCGCAGTGCCAGACGATGCCGACAAGCTGCTGATTGTCGATTGTCTTCTACCCCCTCAAGTTCGCAAATTAGGAACCAGCTTTGCCTATGCTGCTGCACGACGCCCAGTAAAAACCAGTGCCGCAGACTGCGAAATCCGTGGTGGCGAATACGTAGCCTACGATAGGGCTGACTACCGAACAGCACTCAAAGTGTGGTTGCCTCAGGCCGAAGCTGGCGATCCCGAGGCGCAGAACTATGTTGGCCAGATTTATGAAAAAGGCTTGGGTCTTAAAGAAGATTTCCAAACGGCGGCCTATTGGTATGAGAAGTCCGCCGCGCAGGGCTTCTCAGAGGCGCAAATTAACCTAGGCTATTTGTATGAGAAAGGCTTGGGAGTGGCACAGGATTCGGCCAAGGCGCTGAATCTATATCGCCAAGCTTCTGGAATTGAGAACGATAACTTGGAATTTGCTTCAACCATTGAAGTGGCTCGTGTCTCTCAGGATCAGCTCGCCAAACTGCAACGCCAACTTGAAGCCGAACAGCAGAAAAACCTGCGCTTACAACAGGAAATGGTCTCGGTTCGTGACCAAATGAATAACCTTGATCAAGAGTTGGCACTGGCACGTGCCCAAAAGCGCAGCAAAGAACTGGAGCTGCGTTTAGCCAAATCCGAGCAAAGCGATGGCGTGGATCCGTCCATGGAGCAACAACTGCAAGCGGAGATCACAGACTACGAGCAACAGCTTTCAGCTGGAGAAAAGGCTTTGCGAGACTTTCAGTCGAAGGAGCAAAGTCTCGAAAAAGAAATTGAAGCTAACACCATGCAACTCGCCTCTGCGGAGCTGAATCAGGGCCGCATGAGTATTCAGCTCATCGATCCGCCCATGAGCATTACCCGCGGTGTGCGTGGGGCGGTGGTTGAGGAGTCCGTAAAAGAGAAGGAAATCTTTGGCAAAATCAATGTGCCGGGAGGTCTTGAAGAACTGCTTATCAATAGTTCGCTCCACGAGCTGGACGAATTTAGTATGTTTTGGGCCAATGTTCCGCTTCAGGGCAGTATTACGCCCGTAGATATCGTTGCCACCGATAAGCTGGGGCAGAAAGTAGACTATTCGTTCACGATATTTTCCGACCAAACGCCTAACAAGAAAGCAGCGCTCAACCAAAGTACTGAGCTGGAACTGGGCCGCTACAGGGCGCTAATCATTGGCAACAATAGCTATCAAGGCATTCCGAGCCTAAGCACTGCCGTAGCCGATGCCCAAGCAACGGACAGAGTTTTGCGCGAACGCTATGGTTTCGAAACCACCGTGCTACTCAATGCTAACCGTTACGAGATTTTGAGCAGCCTTGATGAAATGCGTCGAACCATGACGGCCAATGACAATTTGCTGATTTACTACGCAGGTCATGGCGAGATCGACAGGGTGAATGATCGTGGCTATTGGCTGCCTGTTGATGCTGATCCAGAGCGCCGCACCAACTGGATTTCCAACATTGCCATTACGGATATCATTAACGCCATCCCTGCGCGTCATATCATGGTAATTGCAGACTCTTGCTACTCGGGAACTCTAGGGCAGACCAATCTAGCCGCGGGCGGCGTTGAGGGACAAGCCCAGCCCAGTGCGGAGTGGGTGTCTGCTATGAGTGAAGTAAACGCACGTACAGTGCTAACTTCCGGTGGGGTGCGGCCGGTGTTGGATATTGGTGGAGGCGAACATTCGGTGTTTGCCAAGGCCTTTTTATCGGTATTGAACGAGAACAGTACTTTGCTTGAGGGGCATAGCCTATACCGGCAGGTAATGCGCCAGATGCGGGTTTCCATGGCGCGTATCAATCAGGCCCAGGTGCCGGAATACGCACCCATTAAACATGCAGGCCATGAAGGTGGTGAGTTTTTTCTAAAGCCAGTTGACTCCATCTAATCGGTCTTTCTGTTATGACACAAGTGCGAGAAAGCTTCGCTAAGTATAAAGTTGAAGAGGTTTTAGGCGAGGGAGCAATGGGCGTTGTATACGCTTGTTACGACTCCGCCATCGGCCGCAGGGTGGCGATCAAAACCATTCACGCACACTTGCTGCAAGGCGCTGAAGGTGAAGAGTTGCGGCAGCGCTTTAGCCGCGAAATTCGCGCGGTTGGCAAGCTTAGCCACCCCAACATTGTAGGAATTTTCGACACCGACGAAGCACAGGGTGCCAACGGTGCAATCGAACCCTATTTTGTGATGGAGTTTGTCGATGGGCAAGACTTACAAGCGTATCTGACGGGTGGAACACGTTTCCCGCTGACCAAAACCATCGATATCGCTTGTCAGGTTCTGGATGCGTTCGAGTACACACATAAACTCGGCATTATTCATCGAGATGTTAAACCCGCCAATATATTTTTAACCGAAGACGGGCGCATAAAGATTGCTGACTTCGGTATTGCCAGAGTCGATAACAGTAGCCTGACACAAACCGGTGCTGTAATGGGTACACCAAATTACATGTCACCCGAGCAGTGTTCCGGGCAGGTTATGGATTCTCGCAGCGATTTGTTTTCGATTGCTGTGGTGCTTTATGAATTGTTGACGGGCGAAAAAGCCTTTAGCGCCAACAGCGTCCATGCCACCATGATGAAGCTGGTTCAGAGCAATCCTGAACCGCCTTCTGTATTCAATCCCTCCTTGCCTAAATCTTTAGATGCCGTAATGGCAAAGGCCCTAGCCAAGTCACCTGACGATCGGTTTCAAAGTGCTGCCGAATTCGCGCGGGCTTTGGAACCGTTCAAACAGGGAAGCAAGAATGCATCTCAAGGGAGTGAGGTGGCCTCTGGTGAAGAAACCCTTCTGGTTACGCAACCGGAACTAAGCGGCAAGGACCCGAAGCTATACGCAAAAGGGAAGGGCCGACCGTCTATGGCGCTCTTAAGCGGGGTTGTGGCGGCCCTTTTGCTTACTGGCGGTATTGGCTTTTACACCCTCTCCGGCAAGGACGAAGCGGAGCCCGCCCAACTGGAAAACGTTCAGCCTTTTGCCAATGATGTCTCGCCTGCAACACAGGAAAAAGTGGAAAAGCTACTTAGGGTTGCCAACATGCACGAAAGCGCGAACAGGCTGATTTTCCCGTCAGGTAGCAGTGCCTATTATGTCTACAACACGGTATTCGAGTTGGACCCGGGTAATCCGCGGGCTCGGGCAGGGCTGCGTAAGATGGAGGATAAGCTTGAAAAGCAAGCGCAGTCTTACTATCGCCAAAAGGATTTCAAAACGCTCAACGCTCATCTGAAAGCAGGCTTGGACGCTTTTCCTGACAACGCCCAGTTTCGCGCATTGCGGGATGAGCTTGACCGTTTAGGCAACGAAGTATTGGAAAATAATAACAACTAACGAGGACATGCGCGATGACGCTACATGTTCATATAGCCATTATTGGTTCGGGACCAGCGGGCTTGAGTGCTGCTGCGCGGGCCGCTCAGCGCGACCGTGCTCGAATGGAAGCCGGAGAAATCTCCGAGCCGACCCATATCTTGCTGGAAAGTTTTAGTCAGCCCGCAAAAACTATTCAGCGTTACCAGAAAGGCAAGTTTGTAATGGCCGAACCGGGTTTTTTGCACCTGCGTAGCGATTGCGAATTTGGCGCAGGCTCACGCGAAGCAATTCTGGAGCAGTGGCAAGAGGACATAGCACGTAACGGTATCAAGGTAAGGTATCAGGCCGAAGTGCAGGCCATTACCGGTGAGCGGGGTAACTTCAGTCTGGCGTTGGCCAATGGAGATGTCGTTACAGCAGAAGTTGTTATCCTAGCCATCGGCTTGGAAGGTAATCCACGCAAGCTCAACATAGCAGGCGAGGGCGATTCCGCTCTAGCCGATCGCGTTCAATACACGTTGGATGATCCTGAGGAATTCAACGGCGAGCGAATTGTGGTAGTGGGTGCTGGAGATTCGGCATTGGAAAATGCTTTGGCACTGAGCAAAAAAAATCATGTCACGGTTATAAACCGCCGCGCTGAGTTTTCCCGGGCCAAAGAAGCAAACCTGAACGCTATCCTTCAAGCGATAAATGACCGACGCACTACTCTGGACTGCCTTTACGAAACCAACCCGGCAGCTCTGGAAGCTGACGACGACGGTATAAATTTCGCAGTGGAAACACCAACGGGGCGTAAAGTTCTCTCCTGTGATCGCATTATTGCCCGCTTAGGTGGTTTCCCGCCGCGTAAATTTATTGAAAGCATAGGTATTGAGTTCAGCAGTGAGGCGATTGACGCTGCGCCAATTCTAAATGGACAGTATGAGTCGTCTGTACCCGGCATTTATGTGGTTGGTTCTCTGGCTGGTTACCCGCTGATCAAGCAGGCCATGAATCAGGGCTACGATGTGGTGGAGTACATCCACGGCAACGATATAAAGCCCGCCGATCACGAATTGCTGGAATTTCAATTTGGCCTTTTGCCATACCGCCGCCCACCTGACGAGTTGTTGCACCTGTTTCAGCAACGAATTCCTATGTTCAGTCAGTTGAACGTATTGGTATTTCGCCAATTGGTTATAGAAAGCAGTATATGGGTGGCGCTTGAAGGGCCATCATTCGAGAACACCAAAAAACAGGCCGCGGAGCTGGCTGAAGCCGCGGCGCAGCGTCAACCATCACCAAAAACGGGTAAGCTCATACGCGCGGGAGAATCCATCTTTCAGCGCGGTGACTACACCAACACTTTCTTTATGATTGTTGATGGCGAAGTCATTCTAGAGCGCCATGAGCAAAGTGCGAAGCCGGTACGTTTGGAGCGCGGCCAATTTTTTGGTGAAGACAGCCTTGTATCCGGTCGCCCCCGGGAATACACCGCGGTTGCTGGCAGTGATTGCGTGTTGGTGGAAACCCCGCGCCGAACCATGATCAAGTTGCTGAACAGCAACGACCAAGTACGCCGCGGCATTGATTGGATTTTCACCGTACGTGCGCTGCAGAAACATTTTGCCCCGGAGCTTTCCCCTGGTGAGTTGCGGGAGATCGCCCAAACCACTCAATTGAACACCTACCAAGCGGGCGAGCCGCTGTTTCGCCAAGACCAAGAAGGCGACTGCTTGCATGTTATTCGCCGGGGCGCCGTAACGCTTCAGCGCAGCAGTGAAGAGGGTGATCTGGTAGTTGCACAGCTTCAGGCTGATGAGCTGGTAGGGGAGATGGCCCTGATGGGCGAGCCCGTGCGCAGGCACACGGCAAAAGCGTCTGTGTTGACAGAAACCATCGTGCTGCATCGCGACAGTTTTATGAAGCTGGTCAACCTTGATTCCAGCAGTATTTCCCAATTACAAGCGCGCGCCAGCAAGCACGCTAGAACCTACACCACCATGCAAGCTCAGGCAGATAAGGGCTCGTTAATCGGATTCATGATGGGCGAGGGCATGGGGGAAGCCACCAACGCTATGGTCATTGATGAGAGCCTTTGCATCGGCTGCGACCATTGCGAGAAGGCCTGCGCCGACACCCATGACGGCATTTCCCGCTTGAACCGCTCGGAAGGGCCATCGTTTGCGCAGATGCACCTTGCCATTTCCTGTCGACACTGTGAGCACCCCCACTGCATGAAGGATTGCCCACCGGATGCCATTCACCGGGCTGAATCCGGTGAGGTATTTATTGATGACAGTTGTATTGGTTGTGGCAACTGCGTCACCCATTGCCCCTATGATGCTATTCAGCTTGCCCATACACCCCAGCCCAGACAATCCCTATTTAGTTGGCTACTCAAGGGGGCGCCCGACAAGCTGAGTATTGGGCGGGAGGACGCAGATCAGGGGGCTTCAGGTGCAGGCAAAAAAGCGGTGAAGTGCGATGCCTGCATGAACTTTGCCAACGGCCCTGCTTGTGTCAATGCGTGTCCCACTGGTGCGGCAGCGCGTCTGGCTCCAGAGCATCTGGTTAAACTGGTGGCAAAACAATGAAGCTGCATCAATCCATCCTTGAATATCGCAAAGGGCGGTATGGCTGGTGGGCGCTACTGCTAATTCTTGGTGCGATCGTGCTCTTTGGCTCGCATAACGATTTCCAGCCCCCCAATGGAGGTACCTGGCAAGGGTATATATTGGGGAGTATTGGGTTGGCGTTGATTGTCTGGTTAACCACGCTGGGCATTGTTAAGCGGCGCTACGGAAAAAGTAACGTGCAGGCATGGACCTCTGCCCATGTTTATCTGGGCGCGTCTTTGCTGATTGTTGTGAGTTTGCATTCGGCACTGCAGATTGGTTTGAACGTTCATAGCCTTGCCTATGTGTTGATGTGTGTTGTGATTTTTTCGGGCTTTGTAGGCTTATATTTCTATCGGCGTTACCCGCACCTTATGGCAAGAAACCGTCGTAACCTGTCGCAGCGCCAACTCTTTTCAGAGCTCAACGACTTGAATCAAAAAGGCCGGGCATTGGCCAAGCGTTGCCATCCAAATTTGGCCAGCGCCGTTGATACTGCTATTGACCGAACTGCCATAGGTGGTGGCTTGCTGGACCAGCTATTGGGCCGCGATGGCTCAACCGTCGTGTTGATCGAAAAAGATAAAAAAGGCGGCGTTCAGCGCAGGCCGGTATCTAATCGCGACCAACAAACCATTATCGGTTACGTCGCCAAATGCATTCCTCGTGCACGCAAGCAGGGTGAAGCCGCAAATATACAAAGCTTGCTGGAAGTGGTTTGCCGGCGGCAGACCGTAACCCGGCAATTGCGGCAAGATATCAAATTCAACGCCTGTCTAAAGGTTTGGCTATGGGTTCATGTTCCGTTCACCATTGCACTGCTTGCTGCGTTGACCATCCACATTCTGTCTGTTTTCTATTACTGGTAACCCCATGCAACTGCTTCTGAGACAAATCACCTACGATAGCAGCGGCTTGCCAGAGTACGCCGATAGCGAACTGACGCGGGACAACATCGTGATTGGTCGCTCGCAAAAGAGCGACATTCAGCTATTGGACAAAGGGATTGCGCCCGAACACGCTTGCTTAACCAAAAGCGGCGATAAGTTGCGCCTAGTGGCATCAAAAGGCCAGTCCTTCATCGTTAACGGTAAAATCCAGAAACAGGCCGAGTTAAAGTCAGGGGATGAAATTTGTATTGGTGCGCAGACATTTGTCTGCGCTGAAGCCCCAACAGGATTTGATCTTGCGTTGGAGTGGCAGTTTGTTGAAATGCCAGAGGGGGCGCTTTCCGAAGCTTATCGCACCTCCGTATCACAACTCGGATTTAGCCCGCGTATAGCATCCTGGGTATTGTTTGTGCTGGTGTTGTTGGTGGGGCTGTCGCCATTGTCAAGCGATATTTGGCAGACGGATAAACTCGCCACTCAAACAGCCGATGAGCTGGCTAACGAAAACATGGCTTTACATAAACTATGGCTATCGGGGCCGTTATTGTCGGCGCATGAGCTGACTACCGGCAACAACTGCACCGCATGCCACCAAAAGCCTTTTGTTCAAGTAAAAGACAACGCTTGTCAGCAATGCCATGTTGAGTTGGGGGATCATGTGATGCCCGCAGAGCATTCGGCTGAGATCGCTGGATGGGTGGCCGCCCTCGATGAGTTTGCTTGCCAAAATTGCCACAAAGAGCACAACGAGCCAGCAAGCTTAGTGGCCCGCAATGAAGGTTTGTGTCTGGACTGTCATCAACAGATGAAACCTGCAGTGAAAGGCTTCAGTCAGGATTCTCATCCGGAGTTTGCCCTTAGTCTTTTACGCCCTGAAGTGACACGTCAAAACGGTCTTCTGGCTATTGATTGGCAGCTTGAGAAATTGAGACCTCAGGCGAGTGACGGCTCTAGATTCCAGGTGGCAGACGTTAACGAAACAAGTCATCTGAAGTTCCCCCATGATACCCATCTGGATGTGGAGGCAGTGAAACACGCTCGCCGCGGCGATGCTCTGCAGTGCCTGGATTGCCACAGGCTGAGTTCGGACCGGGAGCACTTTGAACCAATCAGCATGGAAGCAAGTTGCGCCAGCTGCCACGATTTGAGCTTTGATCCACGTACTCCCCAAAAACAGCTGCCCCACGGTGCGCCCGAGGAGGTATACGATGCGCTGGAGGCGCATTTCGTAAAGCTTGCATTTAGCCCGGATACACTCGTTGGATTCGAACGGAGACGGATTCCCGGGCGTACATTTACGGAAGAGGACTGCGATCAGGATTACCAATGTGCCAAGCAGCAGGCCCTGCGTGAAACCGGTAGGCAGTTCTCTCAACGTGGCTGCGTTACTTGCCATGAAGTCTCCGAGCAAGAAAACGCTGAAGGCTCCGAGCGTTGGGAGGTGTTGCCAGTGAAAATCAACCACGATTGGTATGCCGATGCACGCTTTGATCATCAAAGCCATTTAACGCAATGGGATCAGACTGGCGATGCAGTTTGCTCAAGTTGTCACAATGCGACTACCTCCGCGCAGAGCAGCGATGTCCTGATGCCCAACATAGAGCAGTGCGTCGACTGTCATGATAGCCGCGCTCAGGCAGGTCGAGTGGCGCTAACCTGTATTTCGTGCCACGCTTACCACAGACACAGTGCCCCTGAGGGTACAGAAGGCATAGGTGAATTAATGCAAGGAGCAATTCATGACCAGCCTTAAGCGCTTAAGTGTTTTACTGTCCTTCCTGCTTACCGCATGTGGCGGTGGCTCCGGTGAACTGGATCCGGCAGCAGGGGCTGTGCCGCTTGGTGGTTGCGACGGATCCTGCGTTAACACCGAGCAAGGTGGTAACCCCGACAATGTCCGCCTAACTATTAACGACGTGGAAACTGTGATCGCTCAGGGCGTAGCTGAAGCCGACGCGCGCGGCATCGATGCTACTTTGGCGGTGGTTGATCGTGTTGGCAACGTTCTAGGGGTTTGGCGCACTGGCACTACCGGAATGCCGCGTGACGTATTGATTGCCAGTTCTCCGGATGGATCTGGCGGCTCCGAGATCATGGGCGGACTGGAAGGAATCGAGGCTGGAATAGATGGTCTTGCAGCCATTGCCAAAGCCATCACTGGCGCCTATTTGTCGTCCGAAGGCAATGCCTTCTCTACCCGCACTGCCAGCCAAATTGTTCAAGAGCACTTTAACCCCGGCGAGTTCTTTCAACCTGCAGGCCCACTATTTGGTGTGCAGTTCAGCCAGCTTGCTTGCTCGGACTTTAGTCAGCGGTTCAATAATTCCGGCCCCTCCATCGGCCCTCATCGTTCGCCACTTGGGTTGTCTGCAGATCCCGGTGGTCTTCCCCTTTATAAAAACGGAACGGTCATTGGCGGAGTTGGCGTGATCGCTGATGATCTTTACGGCCTCGATCGCAATGTGATTGATAACGATCGAAGCAATCAAAACGCCAATGTTGACGAACTGATTGCTCTGGCCGCGAGTTTTGGCTTTGTTGCGCCCGTTGAACGGCGGGCCAACCGGATTGCTATTGAGGGAAAGACCCTCCGATTCCTTGATGGTGATTCCAGCGAATTGCAGAGCAACCCCGGTAGCGCTCCCGCCTTTCCACCAGCCAACGGGCAGTTAGTTGCGGTAACAGGCTACACCGGCGCCACCATTCAACCCGGCTTGGTGTTTGGTTCACCCGCGTCCGGCATTCGCGCCGCAGACAGTGCCAAATCGGATGAGGCGCCTTATGTGGGTGACGACGGTTATGTGTTTGTAGATGCCGCCAATAATAATCGTTATCCGGCAACCGCGGGCGTGCAGCCAGTCGCCGACAGACTTCTGGCGAACGAGGTGGAAGTGTTAATGCAGGAGGCGTTGCGGGTGGCCAATCAAGCCCGCGCCCAAATACGTCGGCCTCATGGCAGCCAAGCGCGGGTCACCATCAGCGTGGTAGATACTGACGGCAATATATTGGGCATGCTGCGAAGCCGGGATGCGCCTGTATTTGGTTCCGATGTATCTCTCCAAAAAGCCCGTACAGCAGCTCTGTTTTCTTCCAGTGCCGCTGCTAGCACGCTTGCCACAACCGGTATGGACGCCCGATATATCAGTTTGGTTGGCGGGCTGAATACGGTCGACACCATCGACCTAGGCGATTACGTTACCTCCGTGCAGAGCTTTCTTGGTTTACCTACAGCCCTGACGGATGGCGCCGTGGCGTTTTCCGATCGGGCTGGCGGTAATCTGTCTCGCCCCTTCTTTCCGGATGGCATAGATACCACCGACCCCGGCCCGTTCAGCAAACCTTCGGGTAAATGGAGCCCGTTTTCCACGGGTTTACAGTTAGATCTGGTCATTAATGGCGTCATCCAGCATGTGCTCTTTGCTGCTGGCGCCATTGTTACAGACACCCCGCAAAGCTGTGGAGGCGTCACTCATGCAAGTTTGGGTACCTTTTCTACGGTTGGCTTCACCCACAAACGGTTGGGCAATGGCATTCAAATCTTCCCAGGTAGTGCTCCGATTTATCGCGGCAATGTACTCGTAGGAGGCATAGGGGTCAGCGGAGATGGCATAGAACAAGACGATATGATCGCGTTTTTAGCCATCGACCGTGCCAATGCGCGGTTGGGTGTAAACCCAATAAACAATGCGCCCGAGCACATGCGTGCCGATACGCTCACACCGCAGGGAACACGGCTGCGTTACATCCAGTGTCCGCAGGCCCCTTTTCTGGGCAGTGACGAACAACAGCCCTGCAAAGGTAAATGATCATGAAGCCTAACTCGCTTTTCGCTTCGTTAACCGTGCTGGGTACGCTGATGCTGGTTTCAGATCTGGCTGCCGCGCAGAACTGTGAAGAAAATGACGGGCGTCGACGGCGGCCTGGGCAGGCTGCAATAGAGTGCCTTCCTGCAGTCGACTCACCGAGTGTTAACTCCCAGCAGACCGGAGCTGGCAAAACCCCAACTTCCACTGGCCAACAAGACCAAATCATCCGCAGGCAAGCTCAGCAACGTCGCACCAATCCGGTTTCACCCATTCCACGCCCCCAGTTAAGCGATTATCAAGCCTCGGTTCCAGTACCCGATCGTTGGCGTATCGTCGATTCCTTATATGAAGAGCACTGGTGGGACCCATACAACCGCAACCTGCTTAAGGGTGATAAGCCTCTATACGATGATTGGTTTTTCAGCTTCACAGGAATTTGGGACACGGTTTACGAAAGCCGCACTGTTCCAACCCCTGTAGGTAGCAGCAGTACCGGAGACGGCGGCAAGCTGGATTTGATCGGCGACGGCGAGCAGCAGTTCTTTAATCAGAACCTGCTGATGGAGTTCGTCTATTACAAAGGCAACACGACGTTTAAGCCGCCCAATTTAGAATTTCGATTCCTTCCTGTTATTAACTACAACCGTCTGGAACTGCAAGAAGTGCAGGGGGTCAATGCAAATCCCAACGACGGTACAACACGCAGCGACAGCCACATTGGCATTCAGGGTGCTTTCGTGGATTACCATTTGCGGAACGTGTCGGCAAACTATGATTTTGACAGCGTGCGGGTGGGTATTCAGCCCTTCACCAACGATTTCCGCGGTTTTCTATTCAACGACAGCCCTGTGGGTATCCGCCTCTTTGGAACCCGAAGTAATAACATTTTCCAATACAACCTAGGCTGGTTCCGACGTCTGGAAAAAGACACGAACAGCGGCCTGAACGATGTTGGCCAATCCTTGCGGGATGACGATATCTTCGTTGCCAATCTCTATTGGCAGGATTTGTTCAAGAAAGGCCTGATTTCCCAGTTCAGTGTGCTGCACAACCGAAACAATGAAGATACCTTTTATTACGACAATAACGACTTTGTAGCCCGCCCCGCGTCTATAGGTTTGGAAAAACCACGCAGTTATCAGGTGACTTATTTGGGCTACGCGGTTGATGGGCATATCGGCAGGCTTAACTTGTCGGCCCAAGCCTATTATGCCTTTGGCGAAGAATCTGTAGGCACCTTTCGCGATGCCAGCACAGATATCCAAGCTTTCTTTTTCGCAATGGAGCCTTCAATCGATTTCGACTGGTTTCGGCTGAGATCATCCTTTGTTTATGCCTCCGGCGACAGCGACCCCTTCGATGACAAGTCAACGGGCTTTGATGCTGTATTCGAGAACCCGTTGATTGCCGGAGCAGACACCAGCTATTGGATTCGCCAAGCCGTTCCCTTGATTGGTGGTGGGCGTGTGGCTCTATCCGGGCGCAACGGCATTTTACCCTCACTGCGCTCATCTAAAGAGCAGGGTCAGGCCAACTTTGCGAACCCGGGTTTGCGTATGGCAGGGCTAGGTTTTGATGCGGATGTTCTACCGACGCTGCGCGTTAGCGGCAATTGGAACCTCTTGCAGTTTGACGATACCACTGTTTTGGAAACGGCCCGCAATCAGGGCGGGATTGACCGGACATTGGGGCAGGACATTTCACTGTCGGCAATTTACCGGCCACTCAATAGTCAGAACATTATTCTGCGAGGCTCTTACTCCCGTTTGCTACCGGGTGATGGCTTCAAGTCTTTGTTTGAGGACGAAAGCCCTGACTACTTCCTTTTTAATCTGGTTTTAACCTATTGAACCAAATAACTAAAATAATGGCGGCTCTTATGCAAAATGGATTCTGGCGATTAGATGCTGTTCGCAACATTCTCGTAATGGGCGCAGTGCTGCTCGGGCTGGGAGCTGCGAGTGCTCAGGTTTATGGTTCAAGCCAATATGAAAAGGTCGATCGGAAATACGTTACTGCCCCCCATGCTCCGGCTACCCAAAGTGATAGTGATGTGGAGCTTAAAAGTGCTGGGTGCGTAAGTTGCCATACAGACTCCGATGCCAAAAACATGCATGTTAGCGAGTCGGTCAAGCTAGGCTGCGTTGATTGCCACGGAGGCAATCCAGAAGTCACATTCTCAGGAGTTCAGGGTGCCAACCTGAGCAACCTGACCTACAAATCCACGATGCAAAAAGCCCACGTTTTACCTCGCTATCCGGATGCTTGGCCCACCAGCAGAAATCCCGAGCGCACTTACACGCTCTTGAACAAAGAAAGCCCGGAATTTGTGCGCTTCATTAACCCTTCGGATTTGCGTGTTGCGAATGAATCCTGTGGAGCCTGCCACCAGGAGATTGTTGAAGCATCAACCCGCAGTTTGCACAGCACGACAGCGATGTTCTGGGCGGCGGCTTCCTACAATAACGGTATTCTGCCCTACAAAGACCCCATTATGGGTGAGTCCTATAACCGTGACGGTGTAGGAACGGTTCTGAAAGGTCCAAAGATACCCAAGGATCTGGAAGATGAAGCGGCAGCTATGGGAATTGTGCCGCAATTACTACCACTGGCTGCATGGGAAACGGTTAAACCGGGCGACATCTTCAGGGTGTTCGAGGATGGCGGTCGTAATATCGGAACCCTGTTTCCCGAAACAGGGTTACCCAATGTGCCTGGATTGATTCAACGCTTGGAAGAGCCCGGCCGCCCAGATTTCAAACAGTCTAACCGCGGGCCGGGAACAGGGCAGAGGATTGCTGTGCCTTTGCTGAACATCACCAAGACCCGCTTGAATGATCCACTTACCTGGTTCATTGGTACGAATGACCAGCCAGGTGACTACCGTCACTCCGGGTGCGCATCATGCCACGTGGTGTATGCCAACGATCGTGAAGTTGCTCACTCGGGGCCGTACGCGCAGTTCGGGCACGATGGCAAACCTGCCACTAAAGACCCCACCATCAACAAAGCGGAGTCTGGCCATCCCTTGGAACACAAATTTACCCGGGCAGTACCCAGCAGTCAGTGTATGAGTTGCCACATGCATCAGCCCAATATGTTTATGAACACCTTTTTGGGCTACACCATGTGGGACTACGAGTCTGACGCACCCTTTATGTGGCCGGAAAAGCAGCAATATCCAACGGCTGAAGAACGTAGAAAAGTGCTGGAGCGCAACCCCGAAGGTGCAGCGCCAAGAGGCAAGTGGGCGGATCTGGATTTCCTAAAGAAGGTTTGGGAAAACAATGACCAATATCAGGATACCCAGTTTGCCGATTACCACGGCCATGGCTGGAACTTCCGAGCTGTATTCAAGCGTGATCGCAAAGGGCACTTGCTGGATGAAAACGGTGAGATCGTTACCAATGACGACCCGGAAAAATTCAAAAAGGCGGTTCATCTAACGTCTACGCACTTAGACGCGGGTATGCATTGCGCGGACTGCCACTTCTCACAGGACAACCATGGTAACGGCTACCTATATGGTGAAGTGGCTATGGCTGTAGAAGTCGGGTGCAAAGACTGTCACGGAACTGCACAGGAACTCCCCAATCTGTTTACCTCGGGGCCAGCCGCGCTCGAAGGTGGTACCGATATGTCGTTGATGCGAACACCCGATGGTCGGCGACGGTTTGAGTGGATCAATAACGACCTGTACCAACGCTCAATCATGTACCCAGACAAGGAGTGGAAAGTTAGTCTGGTGAAGAAGAGCGTTAGCAAAACCAGCGCCGACTACAATGAGAAGGCTGCTCGGGCCAAGCTCATGAGTAACGACGTAACCGTGCAGCACTTCGGCGTTGACGTGCCCATGGAAGATCTGGCCCATTCCAACGACAAGATGGAATGTTTTGCCTGCCATACCTCGTGGACCAACACCTGCGGCGGCTGCCACCTACCCATAAAAGCCAACGAAAAGACCGAGCGGCACCATTACGAGGGCGGCGAAACACGCAACTTTGCCAGCTATAACCCGCAAGTCGCTGGCGACCAAATGTTTTTGTTGGGCAAGCACTCTCCGGGCAAAGGCGGAAAGTACGCACCCGTTCGCTCATCTTCAGCCCTTGTGCTTTCATCCGAAAACGCCAACCGTGAAAAAATTTATATACAGCAGCCACCTATTGCGGCAAGTGGTTTCAGCTCACAGGCATTTAACCCTCATTTCCCCCACACCACACGCAAAACGGAGACCAAAACCTGCTCGAATTGCCATTTGGCTGAGGCCAACGACAACAATGCCATCATGTCGCAACTGCTGGTGATGGGTACTAACTCCATTAACTTTATTGGCTATTACGCTTGGCTTGGCACTGAATCGAATGTTACCGGTGTAGAAGTCACTGAATGGGATGAGCCGCAAGCGGTGATTGGAAGCTATCTGCACCGCTATGCCTACCCGGACTGGTTTAAGGATCACCAAGACAATAATGAGCGCCTAAAAACAGCCTATACCCACAGCTCCGGCAAGGCCCAGTGCGTGCAAATGCGAGGCGAGTATCTCTATGTTGCCGAAGGCACGAGCGGCTTCCGTGTTTACGATATTGCTTCTATCGCCAACAAAGGTGTCTCCCAGCGCATTATTACCGCACCGGCTAGTCCTCTGGGTCACGACACCCACATCTCCAGTACCAATGCGAGCTGCGTGGCTCTGCCGAGCAATCAACCCATTCGCCCCTCGTTAAACACTGGCGAGCTAATGCGTAAGACAAACCAGGAGCAGCCTTTCGCGCCTATTTATAATTACGCGCTGATCACCGATACAGAAGAAGGTCTGATTCTGGTGGATATAGACACGCTCATGGATGGAGAGCCCACCAATAATCAGCTAAAGCGCGCACTTACGTGGAATGAAGACGATGTGCTCAAAGGCGCAAAACATCTCACCATTGGCGGAAACTATGTTTATGTGGCCGCAGATGCAGGGATGGTGATACTGGATTTGTCTGATCCGCTCAAACCCACAGTTGCCGCCGTGGTACCCATGCAAGATGCGCGTGCCAGTGCCTTGCAGTTCCGCTACCTGTTTGTCACCAATGCGGAAGGTTTGCAGGTAATTGATGTAACCCATCCGGATAGGCCAAAACTCGTTTCTGAAGCAAGGCTTGCGATCAAAGATGCTCAAAAACTCTACCTGTCCCGCACCTACGCCTACATTGCCGCTGGCAAAGAAGGTTTGTTAATTGTGGATATTGAATCCACCGAGGAGCCCAAGCTGCACGTGCAGTTTGATGCAGGCGGGCGTTTGAGCGATAGCCGCGACGTGGTTGTAGGCGCCACCAATGCTTCACTGTTTGCCTATGTTGCCGATGGCAAAAATGGTTTGCAGATTGTTCAGCTCACTTCGCCCGAGCTGCAGCCGAATTTCTATGGCTTCAGCCCTGAGCCTGTGCCGAAGTTTATCGCCAGCTACCCCACAGCGTCGCCAGCCCTGAGTTTATCGCGCGGCCTTGATCGGGATAGGGGTGTGGATGAAACCGGTGGCCAGATTGCGGTGTTTGGCCGTAAAGGCTCAAGGCCCTTGAATAAGGAAGAGATGGAAAAGCTTTATCTCGATGAAAATGGAGAACCGTGGTTCGTGAAGGATTAGGGCAGGGCTCCTTACTTTGCGTTCGCCGTTTTATCGCCACTGAGAGCAAACAATGGCCGGGTTTATTCGAATAACAAGAATTTTGATGTCGTTGATCATGGGCGCGATGCTGGGTGCGGCGTCGGCAACGGCCGCGCCATTGCCTCAGAACGACGACTACAAACATATGGGCGTCGCAACCTGTGCATCCTCTATTTGCCACGGTAAAACGTCCGCTCAGGCAGACGGCAATGTGCAACTTAATGAGTACCGACTCTGGTCTACCACGGATTTTCACTCACGAGCCTACCGTGTGCTGAGCAATCCCGAATCCAAGGCCATGGCGAAAGCATTGGGGTTAACCAACGCCCAGAATGCGACTATCTGCCTCGATTGCCACACAGACCACGTACCTAGCGGTAGGCGTGGCCCCAAATTTCAGCTAACCGATGGCGTTGGCTGCGAAGGCTGTCACGGAGGTGCGGAAGACTGGCTAAGGAGCCACACCGAACCGAATGTTACGCATCAAGATAATCTTGATAATGGGCTTTACCCTTTGTCGGACCCGGCAGCCCGCGCAGACTTGTGCCTATCCTGCCACATGGGCACCAAAGACAAGTTCGCCACCCATGCCATTATGGCGGCTGGTCATCCTCGCCTAAGCTTCGAGCTGGATACGTTCACAGCTAATCAGCCAGCACATTATCAAGTAGACGAGGACTATATTGCCCGCAAAGGCGATCACCCGGTGGGCTATTTATGGGCTGTAGGGCAAGTGGAAATGGCCAAACGGCAACTCGCCCTAATCGATACTCATAACCTTGGCAAAAGCTTGAGTAGAGGCATGATAGAGCTGTCCATATACGACTGCCATAGTTGCCATCAAGGTATGAGCCCCCGCCGTGGCAGGCCTGATGATTTCAGCTCCCGGCTGCCTATGGGAAGCCTGCGGTTAATGGATCACAGCTTCGATATGGTGGCCGTAATTATTAAAGCTACGGCACCGGCTAGCTACGAAAAATACGCCAGTTCGGTGCGGGATTTGCACAAAGCGCACAACACACCCAACGCTGTTGGCATCGCAACAGAAAAGTTGCGCGCACAACTCGTTGAGTTGGCCGCTAATCTTAAACGCAAACCACCAAGCCCCGAGACCATAAAGGCGCTGCGCCAGAGTATTGCCGATAACAGCGCACGGGGCCGTTACGCTGATTACAGTAGCGCGGAACAAGCATTTCTCGCCTTGGAATCATTGTCCTACTCCTTAGGAGATCGGAAAAAGATAACAGCTCAATTGGATAAAGTGTTTGCCAGTTTGGGTGACGAAACCGAGTTTAAGCCGAAGAGTTTTGCCACGGCCTGCGCTGCATTAGCGAGGGTTTTGCCTTAGCAGCCTGCTTGAACACCATAAAAGACCATAAGAGACCATAGCCATGTTTCGATTATTGGGTAAAACACATCCGGGGGCTGTGCGTGAGCAGAACGAAGATGCATTTTACAGCAATGACTCAACTGGGTTGGCGGCTGTGGTTGACGGTATGGGAGGTTACGCTGCGGGCGAAGTGGCCAGCGCTATTATTGTGGAATCTCTGGGTGAGCTGAACCCCGCTTCTGGAGGACTTGTGGCCGCCTTAATGGAATGCCACGCACGCATTCTGCAGCACTCCAAAGCTCACCCGGAGAGCAAGGGTATGGGTGCAGCGGTTGTTGTGGCCAAATTGGAGCCCAAACAGTTGAGCGTTTGCTGGGCTGGCGACTCAAGAGCTTATTTGTTCAACCGCGAAACTGGCCTTAGGCGGGTTTCCAGAGATCACTCCTACGTACACTGGCTGTTTTCTCAAGGCAAGATTACTGAAGATGAAGCCCGCAACCATCCCAAACGCAACTTGGTTACCCAGTGTTTGGGGCTTAGCGCTCCGCAGCCGGAACTGACCACAGTGGCATGGAAAGCGGGGGATAGTTTGCTGCTATGTTCAGACGGATTGACAGATGAGCTGGATGACCGCTCTATTGAAAATACGCTGAATCAAGCTCTTAGCGCTGACGATTTCAGTGCGGTGGCAGTGGATGAACTGATTGCTGAAGCGCTTGAGGCAGGCGGCAAGGATAACGTTACAGTGTTGATAGCAGAGAACCGGTATGTGGCGGATGATATGCTTGATAAGCCAAAGGTTGTGACAACAGCTGCGGCACAACGGCATTCCTTATTGCCCATTCTATTAGGAGCAGGCGCTGCTGTTTTAGTGTTAACGATTGGCTTACTCTGGCATTTTAGCGGGTAGAGTAGAGAGTAACCAACAACTTCTTTCTTATAGTCAGTGAGTTAGGCGAGCCATGACAACACAACAAAATAGCCTGTTATTTCTTCTCCGCTCCGTGAACGGTGAGCAACAGCTACCGGTTGCTAAGGAGCTGAAAATGGGGCGCAGCGCTGAGTGCGATATCGTGTTGGACCAAGGAGGTGCATCCCGCCAGCATGCCGTTTTAACTCCAGACTCAGAAGGGGTTTGGGTTGAGGATAGCGGGTCCACCAACGGCACATTTGTGAATGGTGAGCGCATTGAGCAGGCTTGCTTGCTCAAAGAGGGTGACCAGCTGCAGGTTGGCCAATCGGTATTCACGCTCGTCATCAAAGCCCCCGTGGTGGAACAAGATCCAGATGCGACCTTGCTGTACGGTGCCAGCGCCGATCCCGATGCTACTTTACTGCATGGTGATTTGGATAAGGGAGAAGCCCAAGCACCCGATGAAACGCCTCTCCCCAAAGAAGAGCCCGTTGATGACTCTAAGCGGGAAGCAGGTGACTCCAAAGCGCCGCCTTCTTGGGTGCTTAACAACCAGCAAAGCGTTGATGGCACCGCATTCTTTTCCAAGGATTCGTTGCCGGGGTTACAGCCTAACAGCGATGACAAAAAGATCCCTCAACAAGCAGTGGAAGAGCCCACACTGATCGGCACGAGCGATCCGGTTGTGGGATTGCGCTTTCAGCTCATAGGGGAGGGTAAAAACCAATGGGAGATCGGCCGTTCACCGAATTCAGATGTGATGCTGAACCATGAGAGCGTATCCGGCGCCCATGCACAGATCATCAACGACGCAGGTCGCTGGAAAGTCGTGGACCTAATGTCGGCTAATGGCACATACGCCAACGGTAAAAAGTGTCTAACAGGCTATCTATCCAGTGGTGATATTGTTTGCTTTGGCAGTGTGGAGTGTGCCTTTATGCTGCCGGAAGGTGAGCAACAGCCGGAACCTATGGTTGAGTCTGGCAGCCCGGCGAAGGTGTCCGGCACCGATATTAAAACAGCCGCTATTGCCTTTATAGCGACTGCTGCCGTGGCTGGCCTTGTCTTGCTCATTGTAACGAACTTCTTTTAAACGATCGCTCACAATAAAAGTGAGCGATCTTCTCTTATTTTGTGCCGTTAGAATTCTGCACGGACTCGGCAAAATGCTAATGCCCACGACATAGTGCTTGCTGGTAAATCAGGCGTTAATCATTCCCTCCTAAGTATAAGGCACTACTCAATTATTGCGTGATGCTGAATTCAAAATGATACATTTCTACTGAATGCTAGGATGGGTACCTGACTCACCCAATGAACACCATTGGTTTTATCATAAAAAGAAGGGAAAACAATGACTGGAGCACTTTTTCAGCGTGATAACGAATTGTATGTACCAACGCCGGCAAGTTGTAGCCCTTGGAGTCCTAATCATTTGCACGGTGGGCCGGTAGTGGGGTTGATGGCTCATGCTGTGGAGCAGGCGTCCGGCAATACAAGTTTAAATTTGTCTAGGCTTACGGTGGACTTGTTGCGACCAGTCCCTTATTCACCGCTTACGGTGTCTACTAGGTTGGTTCGGGGCGGAGCGCGATTGCAGGTTTTAGAGGCCTCGTTATTCGACGGTACTAATGAGGTTGCTCGCGCAAGCGCACTTTTTTTAGAAAATAGAACAACATCGGTTCCGGAGCACGGTCGATTCCCGAAGGGAGAGTTTGACCCACCTGTCGGCTCAGTAGACGCAAATATTTCCGAAGCTGCCGGGTGGCAGAATCTTTACAGCCCGGTAGGGTTGCACAGCACAGCTAAAGCAGAGGTTGTTGAGGGCGTGAACGCCGAGGGACATGGAATTGCCTGGATGAAGTTACCCGTGCCGGTTGTTCAAGGAATCCAAACCAGCCCAACAGTTATGGCAGCGACACTTAGTGATTTTGGTAATGGTGTTGCGCAACTCAGCCTAAGCAGCAACGTAGGCTGTATTAACGCGGACGTTAGCTTATACCTTCATCGAAAGCCCGTTGGCGAGTGGTTAGGATTGGACGCTTGCAGCCGTATGCAGGATTCCGGTGTTGGTTTGGTGGAAACCACTTTGTTTGATAGCGGGGGTCCTATAGGAAAAATCCTACAAGCAATTATTCCTATGGAGATGCCAGGGGCCAAAGGTTAGGAAGCTAGTCACCGTGCATGCTCGGATGCGTTGCATTCGGCACTTTTACTGAGTTCGTCAACACCTCCTTTGCGTGTATAATGATAAACATTCGTATTATCATTATTTGCCAGATCACCTTGCCTCTTAAAGAGGTAACGCCAAAGGATGACGTAGATACGCCATGGCCATTCCTGCTCTCAATCATTTGTTTACCGGTAATTTGGAGCGCTACCGAGATGCGCTAGTTATGAAGGGTCAGGATCAACGAGTGGGTGTACCTGCCAGTGATTTGGCTTCAGAAGAGGGGCTGGCTCGGCTGCTTTCGCGGTTTCGAGAGTCGCAATCGGGTGAAGACCAGCGTGCGCTTATCTCATTATGGTCCAAGCACTATTTCGCAAAACTCACTGTGCCTGTGGTGGTCGCCAATTTAATGTCTGGGCATGATTTGCCGGTTTCTCTTGATCAGGTAGAAGTGATTTTAGATGAAAGCGGGTTGCCCGAAGCATTCCGCCTACCGCACGAAGGAGGACCTTTTCAAACAACTCCTTTGGATTCCTTTGAGCGTTTCAGGGCCTTGTTGGATCTAAATTTCGCGCCTCTTATTGAAGGCTGGTGTACCCACATAAAGATTTCACGCCGTGTGCTGTGGAACAACGCGGCTAATTATTTCGAGTGGCTTATACGCACTTTGGAGGCTGCAGGTCTACCCGATAGTCTTCTGTTGGATGGCCAACAACTGGTTAAGCTGCGAAAGCGGCCGAATGGGCTCTCGAACCCCATGGCAAATCCAGTTCGTTATGTAGAACGAGGAGAGGGGATAGAACCACAACGCCTGCGACAACAGTGCTGCCTACGCTACCGGTTGCCGGAACTGCCACTGTGCCAGAACTGCCCACTGATAGGGCGTCCTCCGAAGGGTGCGCTGTTACCAGGCTAAAATTCGGCAGATCGCTGGAGCACTATGCTACCGCGATGCGAGCACCTTCTCGGTGAGGGTGCGGTAGTATGGACATAGTTACTCCGTAGATGTCTTTCAGGGTTTGTTGGTTCATTAACTCATCAGGTGAACCTTCCGTTAACAGCCTCCCGCCGTGCAAAGCCACCAAATGGTCACAAAATCCGGCTGCCATGTTGATGTCATGTAGCACTACTACCACGCCTATATCCAATTCCTTTCCCAATTTACGTACAAGAGAAAGCACTTCAATTTGGTGCGCCACGTCCAAAGCAGAGGTAGGTTCATCTAACAGTAGGAAACGAGCATTCTGTGCTAGCAACATTGCCAGCCAAACTCGCTGGCGTTCTCCACCAGACAGTTCATCGACGCTACGGTCAGTAAAGCTTTCAGTGTCGGTCAGTGCTAACGCCTTCTCAACCTGTTTTGCGTCTTCATGTGAGAAACGGCCTAATGCGCCATGCCACGGATAACGTCCAAAACGAACCAACTCTTTAACCGTCAAACCATCGGTGGCGGGTGGTTATTGCGGAAGATAAGCGACCTTCTGGGCGAGAGAACGATCACCCCAACGATGCAGTTCCTTGCCCTCCAGCGTGATCTGGCCTGAGGTAGGTTTTAGCTGGCGAGCCAGCAGTTTCAATAATGTCGATTTTCCGGATCCGTTGTGGCCAATCAGCCCCACCATCTGGCCGGGGGCAACCTTAAGATCGATAGGGTGAAGCAGTGTTTTCTCTGCCAAGCTAAAGCTGGTAGCACTCAGTGCGAACATGGCTCGATCTCTCTTTGTAGTGTCGAGGGGACAGGATCAAAGTATTGGCGTTAGTGCCGACTTGGCATTCGATACATCCGTACCAGAAAATAGCCACCGCCAATCAGAGTGGCTACCAAGCCCGCGGGCAACTCATGGGGATACACTAGTGAACGCGCCAGCCAATCAGCCCAAAGCATAAGCAAACTGCCAATAACAAAAGCACTTAGAATTTGTGGTAAGGCGCGTTGGTAACCTAGAAGCCGCGCCAAATGCGGAGCCATCAAACCCACAAACGACAAGGGACCAACAACCAGAGTTGCAGCGGCGGTCATGAGCGCCGCAAGCAATAGAAGCAACAGTCGAGCGGGTGCCATGGGCAAGCCCAGCGAACTGGCAGCAGTGTCACCCAAAGGCAGAAGGTCTAGCCATCGACTTGCGAGAACAGCCATCAGTGCGAGGATAGGTGTTGCAAAAACAAGGGTCCAAGCGTCGGATTGTCCAGAAAGCCAAGTAGAGCCCGCCAGCCAGTTTAGGAGCATGATCGATTGGGCGTCGCCCATGGCCAAAATCATGCGAATACCTGCATCTAAAAGAGCTGAAAGAGCGATACCACCCAAGAGCAAGCGCTGCGGAGAAAAGCCGCTTCGCCGGCTCAGTATGAGCAGCATCAGCAGAACCAAAGTCCCGCCTGCACCTCCAGCAAGAATCTGCAGAGTACGGCTACCTGTGCCAACTGTAAGAATTAATAGCACCATGCCTAACGCCGCACCTGTGCTAATACCTAGTAGCTCTGGACTAGCCATGGGGTTTCGGGTCAACCTTTGAACAATGACGCCAGCACCGGCAAGTAGTCCGCCGGCCATCAGCGCTGTGGTCATTCGCGGTAGGCGCATGGCTAGGAGCGCTGTCTCTCCGTTGAAGCTGGTCCAGCGCCAGCCTTCCCATGTGGGGCCGAGCGACAATGTAACTGCCAAACTGCCCAGAGTAATTAAGCATAACAATAGCAAGCCGGTTTTCGAGAACTCACGCCGGGTTGTGGCCAGAGATGCAGGCTGGGATGGCCGAGCGGACATTAACCGATTGCGGGTTAATACCCATAACAATACTGGCCCGCCTATTAATGCTGTGGCGGCGCCGGTGGGGAACAACATATGTCCGAACGCAAACGTTAGTTGTTGGGCAATACCATCGGCGATCAAACAAATTAGCGCGCCGGTAAGGGCGCTGGTGAACATGCGTTGGCGAAGCGTTCTTGCGCCCAGTAAGCGAGTAATAGCGGGTGCCGCCAAACCAATGAACCCAATCACGCCCACATGGCTTACGGTAAGAGCTGTAAGATAGACTGCCAGAGTCAACGCTAGAATGCGGATGGTGTTTGGCGACAATCCTAGCGATTTTGCTCCCTCGGTTCCTAGGTCCAGCGCTTGCAGAGGGCGCAGGAGAGCCAGTGCCAACCCAGCCGCAATTAGCAAACGGGGCAGCAATGCAAGAGTGCTGTGCCAATCGTTTTGGCTGAGTTCCCCGGCTCCCCAAATGAATAAACCGGCAAGTTGTTCCTGATTGAACAACAAGATCACCGTGTTTATGGCCCCTAGATAAAGGCTTACAATCAGCCCGCAAAGGGTAAGCGTTAGCGGATCGAATCCGCGCCGAGCCCCCATCAACAAAACCAGACCAAGGGCCGCGAGCCCGCCAACCATGGCCCATATTTCCCGCCAAACTAGGAGCGAAGGCGCCATCAGCATGATTAGCCCCAACGTTAGCTGAGCACCAGCGGCAACACCTAATGTGGTCGGAGCTGCCAAGGGGTTGCGCAAGACTTGCTGCACAAGTGTGCCCGCAAAGCCAAGGGCAGCACCGGTTAGCAAGGCGATGGTTAACCTCGGTAGTAGGGTGTAATGCAGCACGGCTTGTTCGAAAGTTGCAGACTGGCTAAGTACAAGAGCGTCGGGCAAGCGCAACAAGTTTTCAAAGCTTGTGGCAGGAGATAAGAACACACCCGCCAATAGCGATACCATCACTAAAAACGCCAGCCAAAGCTGAGGCTGGCGCTGTACAACAAGTTGCTTCATGGTTTTTGCTCCTGAGCACCTTGCAGCAATTGATCCGCAAGCATGCGAGCCATACGGGGGACGCTCACCACACCGCCGAACGTCCAAACCGGCCCGACACCAATTATTCGACCACTGCGGGCCATAGGCAGATAAGGCCAGAGGCCGCTTGCCTGCAGGCGCTCCCTGTCTGCCTCTGGCCATGGCCGTATATAGATTAACCAAGCATCGGGCTCGCCGCCCAAGTCAGCAATGGTTCCCGGAGTGAAACCCCATAGATTGGTAGGTCGGTCCCACGCATTGGTGAGGCCAGCTTGTTCCAGAGCTTGGTTTAACATGGAGTTGGCACCGTGAACACGCACACGCCGGTCGTCTAGAAAACGGACAATAAAAGCTGTATTTCCTGCTAATCCAGCCTCTAAAAGCTGCTCCCGGGTGGCTGCAAGGTCCTGCTCCGCCTGCGCAATAACAGCTTGAGCCTTATCTTCAAGGTCAAGTATTTTTCCTAACGCAAGAAGGTGTTCGCGAGCCTTAACCCAGGGATTCGAATCGGGTTCGTAGGTGGTTTGCACCAATGTTGGTGCTATGGCTCGCAAAGCAGGCACCGCTGCTTCTAAGTGGCCGGTCACCAAGATCAGGTCCGGTTTGAGAGATCGAATAGCCTCTAGGTTTGGGGCCTGACGCCGACCCACAGACTTTATAGATTCCGGGGCCTGCGGCTCTACCACCCATTGCCGGTAGCGCTCGATTTCTGCCACGCCTACGGGTGTAACGCCAAGCGCCAGCAAATGCTCTGCCAACCACCAATTCAAAGCCACAATTCGCTTGGGCGCGGCGCTCGGTTTCTGATCGCCGACATTGTGTAGCTCTAGGCCATCCGCACTGGCAGTGAAGCTTAGCAGCATAAAAGCAAGAGCTCGTAGCACGAGCCCTGAGCGTTTACTAACCAACATGCCATTAATAGTCCACGGAATAAGACAGCGTATAAGTTCGGCCTTGCCCCTTGAAATCAAAGAGATCTTCAAAGCCGTAGAACAGCTGCGCTCGCTGGCCCCACACAGTGTCGTATTGTTTGTCCAGCAAGTTGGTTATGGAAAAATTGACACGACCCAAAGGAAGCTCATGAGCAGCTAGCAGATCAAACGTTGTAAACCCGTCGACTTCATCGCCAGCATCGTCTTCAATACCGAATGCATGGGAGCCTTGGAGGCGAGCAGAGTTTTGGCTGTTTCTCCACTGAACAAAAGCGGTTGCATTGGGCAAGCTTGCGGCAGTTACAAGATTCTTTTGCCAGTCGCCATTCGCATCTTCAACTTCAGAGCGAACATAGTGAGCGGTTCCGCCCAATGACCATTGCTGGTTTGCTCGCCAGGTGAGGGCCCCTTCCAGGCCGTAATCTCGGGTTTTGTTATCAACTACATCCACTGTAAGCGTAGTTCGGTTTGTTACTGCTTCTTTATCCGACCAGGTGTAGTAGGCAGCTACCTGCACATCCCATTGCAACTGATAGGTGCGCCAGCCAAGCTCAACCTGATTGGTTTTTAACCCCGGAACCGTGTTGTCATCAATATTCAGAGAGTCGGTTAGCACGTAGCGGCCCTCACTGAGGCTATAGTTCCCGCGACCAGCTACCTTGCCGGGATCCGGGATCTCGAAACCCTGGCTCACATTGGCCCAAACTTGTTGATCGTCATTTAAGTTATAGATAGCACCGGCGTTTAACAGGGTGACATCGTAATCGTTCTCGCCGCCCGGAATTGTATCGGCACCCGTTACCAATCCACGCTCAACCTCGACAGCTTGTTGGGTGCCGACAAAGTCTTCCATCTCAAGTCGTGCATGCCTTTGGCGAATACCGGCATTCAGTTGTAGCCGTTTGGTAGCCTGCCATTCAGCCTGAAAATAGGCTGCGATACCTTCCACACGATAGTCCGGATAGCGATCGATAGTGAATTCTTCATCAAACGTCATGCCGCCGCTGGGAAACGCGGTTGCGTTGTCGAAGATCATTTGGTTGGCGGAGAAGTCTTCGCGATCAAGATCTATACCGTAGTTAAGCCGAACGGCGCCAATGTCTTTAGCCAAAAGCCCTTTTATCAGGTATTGCCGGGTGTTCTGCTGCGAGGCGCCGAAGTAGCTTTGGGGTAGGGTTGCGCGCTGATAAGGGTAGGGGTGAAAGCTGGACTCTTCATTCCGCATTGAAGCCTGTAGATAGGCCGTATGACCCAGAAAGTCTAGATGTTGCCAAGCTAAATTGAACATGTACCGGTCGGTTTGGGGATCCCGGTCACTGGAGAAACCTTTACGGATTTCAGGATTGTTTATCTCGGCAAGATAGGGCCCCAACCAAACACCCTGATCTCCTTGGTAGCCGGAGTTATAAAGCTGGGCTGTCAGGTCAAGTTTCTGGTTCTCATTGATGCGAATTTGGGTGCTGCCCATTACGTCGAGGCTGCGGTTGTACTGCAAATCTGTCTGGGAAATATCTGGCATGATGGCATCGCCATTCCCATCGTACATTGCTCCATTGTCTTTTGTTGCAAAGGCGAGCCGGCCCTTGAGAGTGTCGTTGCCTCCGGAAATGGATTGGCCGAAGCGAAACTGCCGATCCTCAGTATTATTGAAACCACTAGAAGCACCTACTTCTGTACTGAACCGCGCTTCTCCCTCCCGACCTTTCTTGGTAATGATATTTACGATGCCACCTGTGCTACCGCCACCGTATACTGCCGTGGCACCGGAAAGCACTTCAATGCGCTCGACGTTGAATGGGTCGATAGAGTCGAATTGCCGGCTTAGCCCGCGGGAGCCATTGAGAGACACGCCATCAATCATTACCAGCACACTTCGACCACGCATATTCTGGCCATAGTTGGTTCGGGTCTCGGGTGCCAAATCCATGCTGGGCACCAATTTACCGATGACCGTTTTCAGGTCCTGACCAGCGTGGAACTGCTCTTCCAATTCTTCACCCTCAAGAACCCAAACAGAACCGGGAATCTGGCTTATTTGAGCTGGCGCGCGGCTGCCAACCACAACCAGTTCATCTAAAGACGTTGACGAGGCATGCACTGCAAATGGCGCAGCTATGGCCAAAGATAAAAGGGTTCGAGAAACGGTGTATCGGGCAGCCATTGTCACTTTCTCCTGATAAAATTAGAGCGCGATTGTAAATGATTATCAGATAGATTCAATGGGTGTGCGATGTGTCGAAAAACTTGGTGAGCTTTCTCAACCAATGGAAGGGCAGGTAAGTTTGAGTAAAAGGGGTCAGCTCACGAAACGGAAAAAATCGTACGCTAAGACCTCTGCAGTGTTCGTAACGATCGGTACTTTCCTTGTTCGACCTGTTTGTCCTGCTGCCAG